>OY970383.1:0-1415691 GCA_963719415.1 uncultured bacterium
GTTTGTAATTGTGGCTGTGTTTGTAATTGTGGTTGTGATTGTAATTGTGGTAAAAGGGTTAGATTTTCATTTCTATGTTCTATTCCAAACATCGACCGTCTTGTTTGATTTGCCCTTGCTTGCTCTTGTGTCAAATCTATGAATATTGGCGGTCTTGCTTGGCTGCTTAGCGCTGCTCCTTTATTATAGGAATTAAGAGTGAATTGCGGTTCGCAGGATGCTCTAGGAATATATGATGGTTTTGGAGCAGCTTGTTTTTGTTGAGTTTGTCTTCGAGCGTTTTCCCTTTCCGATTGCGCTTGCTCCTGGGCCGCATCATGAGCTGCCTTTTGAGCTTTGGTTACAGGGCTAATAATAAACCAGTTTGCCACATCCATACCTCCTTGGCATTGTTGAATATCGGCTGGGCTGCCGGGGATTACCTTTATAGGGGGGCTTGGTCGGAAACCTTTTTGAGAGTCCATTGCGTTTATCTGGTGTGTTGCAATAATTGTCAGAGAAATACAAAAAAGGGTATAGCGATTGCATAATTTCATAGTAATCTTTCTGCGTATAGTATTTCGTTTTTTTATCAATTTTTTATTCTTGACAAGAATGACAGATATAGAAATTATTGCAAGAAAAGCTTATGAATAGCTTTTTTTAAAACTTGCATCTTGAACAAGTTTTTATAATCGGTGGGTATAAAGATACGGCTCCCCACTGCAGGTGGGGTGTGGCTGTGGGGTGAAAATAACCGGAACGTGAAGTGGTGATTTTCGATTTCGTTAGGGTTAAAAAAATGAGAGCTTGGATGATCTTTTGGATTGTTTTTATTGTTGGTTTTATTTTTTGTTTGACTCTGTTTAGTAGCCTTTGTTTTTCTTTCTGTTAGTGCCCCGATCTGGACGATCTTTTTTTGGACCTCGTTTGGGATGTTCTTTTGCGCCGAATTTGTTTCTTGAGTCTTTAGTATCAGCAAAGCTAGCAAAAAATTCTTCTGAGTGTTCTTGAACATTTTTGTTGCCAGGTAAAAAATAATTTTGGGGATTGTGTGCTCCTTGCATAGTATTGTCAGCAGTAGTTACAAAAATAAGTAAAAGTAATGATTGAGCGTTTTTGACAAAATTCATTAAATAAATTCCTTTAATCGTAATAATGGTTAAAAATATTTTATTGAAATCTATTGTGACAAATAGAAAGAAAAATAGTCAAGGGAAATATAAAATGAGCGTTGTTGTGTGGTACTTTCAGATAAGCGGATGTGGAAATAAATGCGTACGCGTGTAAGCGTATAAAAAAATAGTGAGTAGGGTAAAATGTGTGAACTAGTGGGTCAAAGCAGAATAAGATAAGAGCGAATAGCTAAATGATAAACGGGTGCAAAAACTTTAATAAAAAAAATGGTCGGGACGGCCAGACTCGAACTGGCAACCCCTCGCTCCCAAAGCGAGTGCGCTACCGATTGCGCCACGTCCCGACAGATAATTTCATAAAATCAAGTATGATAGTAATGTAGCGCTTTTTTTCAAACGCTGCAACTTTTTTTTGTTTTTTTTTATTAATTGGAAGTGCGCGGTGAATAGGTGTCAAAATCAGTATATGAGTTTTTTTGTTCAAGTGGCCTGCGTAATTCTTTTATTTCTTGATTTTTTGCACGAAACTGTTGTGTAAGCAGCGTCTGTTCATTGTCGAGTCGTTTCAGCTCATAATCTTTAGGTATAACTAATGTTGCAATAATAACAGAAGTTAAAAAGCCGTTTTTAAGGCCTGTTTTGAATGCTTCATGTCTGGCTTTTTTAAGACTACCCTCAGGTTTAGATTTTGTTACTGTTTTATGGGCGGAAGCGTAACCTGCGTTGTAGCCGATTAGGCTTCCAATTGCAGCGCTTGCTAGAGTAAAAAAGGTGCTTTGGCCTTTAGTCAAGCGTAGGCATATCGATGCCAATATCGGCAAGATTATGCTTCCAGCAGCTCCTCCTAGTGCGCCATCGAATTGACATGTTGCTAATGTGCTTTTAATGTTTGAATGCTGATCGTCTAGCACCTGAAGAGGCTTGTTGCAAGAACTAGTAACGAATGAATTAAGGAGTAGTATGAATAATAGCGCAAAAAGCGCTATAGGTCTCATTGGAGGTCTACTTATTTTCATGAAAACCATCTAGAATCTGTTTCGTATGATGAGAAGTTTTAACATTATCAATAACGCCAATGACTTTATTGTTTTCATCTATAAGTACGGTAATTCTTTTGTTGTAACCAAACCATCCGCCAGTAGCGTGATAAAGCTTGGCAATTTCTTTTTTAGGGTCGCTGACGAGTAAAAAAGGCAATTGTTTATTCTCTTTAAAAGATTCGTGTGATTTTTGTGAGTCAGGACTTATGCCGATAGCCATAATTTTATTTTCTTCTAAAATAGCTTTGTTGTCTCTAATACTACATAGTTGTTGGGTGCATACATAACTTTCGTCTTGTGGATAGAAAATGAGCGCTCTTTTGGTGCCGGTAAAAGCATAGAGTGTTGTTGGATTATTTTCTTTATCCATAAAAGCAAAGTCTGGAGCTTTTTGACCAATGAGAGAGTTTGAGTTTTTACATTTTGAGCTTTTGCATAGAGATAAGGACGGGGTAATTATAGCCATGAGTAGCGATATAATAAGTTTATTTTTAGAGAGTATCATGTATATTCCTAAAGTATTGAAACTATAAAAATAATAATAAAAGAGTATGTCTTAACATTAAAAAAAAATAAATAATAAGTAAAGAAGAAAGCGTAAGAAAAAAAGCATGAATCTGAATGGTTTTAAAATTGACGATGCTTTTAAAAAAACATAAAATTAAAAGTAATATTTTTTAATCGTTTTAAATGAAGGGTTTTTTGTGAAAAATAAATTGTTTGTAACTTTTTTGTGGACGGTTTTTTTTATGTCTCCCGGTACGTTATTGCATGCTATGGAGTCGACGAGGCCTATAGCAAGAGGGGTAAGAGGTAGGCCAGCGGCAGAACAACCTAGGCCGTTTGTAGGACAACGTGGAGGACGGGCACAAGATATGTTGATACCGGGGCTTGCGCCTAGGCCTGAAGAATGGCTGAGGCAGAGGCCAGCTGCACCACATGGAAGAAACGCTGCACGACAAGCAAGGCAGGAACGCCAGGCACTGGCGGCTCAACAGGATCCGGTGAGGCTTGCTAGAGAGCATAGAGCATTGCTTGCGACACAAGATGCAGTAGAAAGACAAGTCGCTGATGAACGCTTACAGGATATAGCGCGGTTGCGTGCTATACCGCTCAGAGAGCGTACTGCTGATCAAAGGGTGGAGCGGACAAGATATCGTAGCGACGAAACTGAGAAGTTTGGTCAATCTTTAGCAAGAATGATGATGCTGAGCGATAAGACAACGCGAAAAAGTTTTGTTCGTTATAAACAAGCAAGGCGGGTTGTGGGAGCTTGTTTGAAGACTGGCTTGGTTGATCACCATCATCAAGTAGAAGGAATTCCGGCTATGGTTATCGCTGCTAGTTTGGGTGAAGGTGGTATAGTGAAAAAGTTACTTCAAATGGGAGGGGCAGCTCATTACCAATCGTTTAATGGTCCATCAGCCGTTGAGTATGCAGCAGAAGCAGGTGATTGGCTATCGGCAGCGCGGTTACGCGTGAATGAGATGGAGATGCAAGAATCGGAACAGTATCTTCGTAGGAGTAACAGGAACTTGTTGTTTTAGGCCTTCCTGTTTTTATATGTAGACTAAAACGACAAGTTCCTGCTTGTTTTTTAGAACTGCTTTTGGTTTATAAAACTATTGAGTATCGGTTACGCATGATTTGCAGGATTAACGTGAGCTCGATCTAACAACTTAGCTTTCTACGATATTTTTTGTATAGCGGGCTTAATGGGGTAAAATTTACAGCATTTTTAAGTCGAGCTCACGTAGGATTAATATTCATTTATAAAACTATCGATAACAACATTGTTTTCATCAATGAGTACTGTTGCTGATTTTTGAGGGCTAAACCAGCTGATTGCGTCCCTGAGTAGTGTTAATGGCCAGCTAGAACTAATCATGCTATCGTTTAAGCGATATTTTTTAGCAATCTTTTGGTGGTGATCATTGACTATTGCAAAAGAGGGCTTTCTTTTTTTTTTAAATTTTTTATTGAATGAGTGAAGATCGGGACCTACGCAGATAATTTCAAGACCGCCGTTTGTTAGATTTACTTTGTTTTTTTCTATTGTGCGTAATTGTTCTTTTTCTGTATAAAAAATGAGTGCTTTTTTTGTGCCGATAGATTTAGATAACGTTGTTGGATTGCCATTTTGATCAACATAGCAAAAATTTGGAGCTTCTTTGCCTATAAGAGATCTTGGGCCAAAAATAACGCATTCAGTTAAAGAAGGGATACTTATGCCTATGAATAAAGCTATAACAATGATGCTTTTAGGGGCTATGTTTTGAAAGATTATCATGAATTTTTTTCCAATAGTTAAGATTGCAAAAATAATAAGCCTATTTATAGGATAGGCTATTTTTATATATGAGTAAAATAGAGGAGGTATGGATACGAGGAGTAAAAAACTAAAGAGATTGGCTAAGTTTAAGGAGCCCATTAGCGTTTTTTAAATGCTTTTAATGAGTAAATTCTGTAAAAATTATCAATGGGGTGAGCGGTGGGGATCGAACCCACGACCACCAGAACCACAACCTGGTGCTCTACCGACTGAGCTACGCTCACCAATGACAATGATAAGTATAGGTATTTTTGAGTAAAAATCAAAGAAAACTATATATTTTTTGAAAAATAGGACCCATTTGCTTATTATGGGCTTTTTTTTATACTAATATATAAGAAGTATTCATATAGATAAGCGTGCAAGTAATAGAAAGCTAAGGGGGGGTTAGTTATGAAATTATCTCATATCAAGAATAAAACAGAGACAAAAAGCAAGATACATGACTGGATTAAGATTTTTGGTGCTCGAGAACACAATCTTAAAAATATAGACGTTGCTATACCCAAAGAGGCATTGACTGTTATTACCGGCCCTTCAGGGTCAGGAAAGAGCTCTTTGGCCCTGGATCTTCTCTATACCGAAGGTCAGCGACGGTATATGGAGTCATTATCCTCTTATGCTCGTCAATTTGTTGGTATTCCTAAAAAACCAGCTTTTGATAGAATAGAAGGCCTTTGTCCTTCTATTGCTATTGAACAAAAAACAATGAGCTCCAATCCTCGCTCTACCGTGGGCACCATCACTGAAGTATATGATTATATGCGTATTTTATTTGCTCGTATCGGTAAAGCACATTGTCCTACCTGTAAAATTCCTATTTCAGTACAAACAACTGATGCCATTACTTCCACTCTGTTAGAAGTGTTTACCGGAAAACAGATAGAAGTTTTGTCTCCTATTGTACGTAATAAAAAGGGGGAATTTGTATCAGAGTTGTTACAGCTGGTTAATGCGGGCGTATCACGTTTTATTATTAATGGAACTTTGCGTAAACTTAGATCTTTAGAAGATATTAAAAATCTTCAATTATTAAAACAGTATCAGCATACTATTGATGCCTGTATAGACGTTATAGATATAAGTTTAGATGAGCGATCACGCGTGTATGAAGCGATTGAAAAGTCTTTTAAATATGCCAATGGTATGTGTAAAATAACGGTTGATGGGAAAAATCATATTTATTCTTCAGATCGTTTTTGTGTATCGTGTACTGCATCTATTCCGGAATTAGAGCCACGTCTTTTTTCTTTTAATTCTCCTATTGGAGCATGTACTTCATGTCATGGGCTCGGTTTTTCTTATGCCTACGCATCCACTTTGGAAGGCGCATACACTGTTCCTTGTCAATTTTGTAAAGGTATGAGGCTTAATGCTCTTGCCCGTGCCGTTACTGTTGCTGGTCAGAGTATTTATCAACTCTCAGATATGTCCATTCGATCACTGCTATCTTTTTTTAAACAGATTGTTCTTGATGCTACGGATTCTGCAATAGGCCAGGTTCTTATACAAGAAATTATGAGTAGATTATCTTTTTTAGACAATGTAGGACTCGGTTATTTAACACTTAATCGTTCAGCCAGTTCATTGTCGGGTGGTGAAGGGCAACGTATTCGGTTGGCAACACAGATAGGGTCCCCATTAAGTGGGGTGCTGTATGTGTTAGATGAGCCGAGTATTGGTCTTCATCAGCGAGATAATGATAGGCTTATTGCAACGTTACATATGTTACGAGATTTGGGTAATACTGTGTTAGTTGTTGAGCATGATACAGATACAATGCGACAATCTGATTATATTATCGATATGGGGCCTGCTGCGGGTATACACGGAGGGACTGTTACCGCTGTTGGCACTCCATCAGAATTATCTAAAAATAAGAATTCGTTGACGGGTGATTTTTTAAGCGGTAGACGTTCTATTTCTCTGCCGAAACAGTTGCGGCTGCCAAAAAGTTTTATGACTCTTCATGCGGTGGATACAAATAACCTGAAAAATATGGATGTTGCCTTTCCTCTTGGTGTTATATGTGGTATATCCGGTGTTTCTGGTTCTGGTAAATCTACCTTGATTATGCAAGAATTGGTTCCAGCAATGAAAAAAGAGTTGGGAGGAAGGGGCTATACCCGTTCTTTTAGCAAAAAGCTTATGCAAACTAAAGAAAAGCTTTCAGGAGCAGAATCTATAAACCATCAAGTTGTTATTGATCAGACTCCTATCGGAAGAACGCCACGATCAAATCCAGCTACCTATTTAGGTATTTTTGATGATATAAGAAAGCTGTACGCTCTTTTGCCAGAAAGCAAAGCAAGGGGTTATAAAGAAGGTCGATTTAGTTTTAATGTGGCTGAAGGTCGCTGTGGGACATGTAGAGGCGAAGGTCAGATGACCATAGAGATGCATTTTCTACCTGCTCTTGTTATGCAATGTAAGGCGTGTAAGGGAAGTCGTTATAATTCAGAGACACTTTCTATTAAATATAAAGGTAAATCTATAGCAGATGTTTTACAGATGTCTGTTTATGAGGCAATTGAATTTTTTCAAGCGCATCCTCTTCTGGTTAAACGGTTACAGTTGATGGCAGATGTTGGATTAGATTATATACAGTTAGGCCAACCTTCAACAACATTATCAGGCGGCGAAGCTCAGCGGATAAAATTGGTTGATGAATTGGCAAAAAGGGGCAATGCTACGCTCTATATTCTCGATGAACCAACGACAGGATTGCATAGCAGTGACATTGAAAAATTACTTCTGGTGCTTAATCGGCTTGTTGATAAAGGCAACTCGATGATTATCATTGAACATAACCTTGATCTCCTTAAAACAGTCGATTATTTGATAGATTTGGGTCCAGAAGGGGGCAATGAAGGAGGTTCTATTGTTGCGGCTGGTATGCCATTAGAAGTCGCCGGGGTTAAAGAGAGTTACACAGGTCATTATCTTAAAGAATATTTGATTCAGGCTGATTAATAGCCCGATTGGCAATAAATTGACAGTTAGTGTAATATTTGAGAGGCTAAAGGGGAGAGAGTTATGGATGATATAGGCAGAAAAACTGGATGGGGGTTTATCCATGAATAATAAAATATCTCAGAAACATATGAGTAAGTATCGTCTTTTTTGCTTTTTTTCACTAATTTTTGCTGGCATGGGTATGTCAGAGGTTGGTTATGCTTATCCGTATTCAGGGATAGGAGTTGGCCAGACTGATCAAATTTTGTCTAGTAATCAGATTAATAAGAATTATGTGATTAACAAGAATTATGAGATTAAAAGCCTGATTAAGAATATTAACGAAGATAAAGTTACCTTGGTAGCATTATCTATTCCCGCTCTTATTTCTACTCATGAAAGAATAAGAAACATAGGAATGGGTATGGTGGCTTTGAGTACTGCCATGCAGTTAAGTTATTTTGTATATCACTTAACTACCGCTTCTGGTGAAAAGGTTGAGATAAAAGAATCGATAGGATTTTGGCGTGGTATAGCTAATGGGTTATATGGTTTTGGCCAGGGTCTTATAAGTCCTATGGCTTGGTGGAATTGTCTACAAGCAGCGGGTAAAATTGGTGTACAGATTGGTGGACAGGCTGTTATGAGTCATTTGGTCCATTCAATGGTTAAAAAGGTTAGTCATGATGATACGCTTTCTTGGTATAAAGATAAGCAAACAACGTTTAATTCAGTTGAAAAAGAGTTATTGTCCGATATTGCAAAACTCGCGCAACAGGATATTGATAGTCGAGAACGGGAATATAGAGAATCTTCTTTTATTGATCTTGCTCAAAGCTTAGTCTATCAGATGGAAAAGATAGTAGGTTATATAAAATATAAAGGCCTTAAAGATAGCGTCACCTATCAGCAACCAGCAGAGAAAGCAGTAGCTTATTTGATAGAGGCAACTAATCAGTTTGCTCGTGAATGTAATCAGGTATTGGTATCGGTAGAAGCATCCTCGGGTATGTTACCGGCAAGCGAATCGTCGATTGTTCTTGATACTACAAAACTTACTCAAAGTATAGAAGATTTTTATAGAAAAAGTAGAAAAATAATACATGATTTCGCTCGTTTAGATACACTTGATGGAGTACATACGTTAGCATTAAAAAAGAGCAAGAAGGCTGGTGCCGCTCTCGCAGATGGAGCTATTGTAGAGGTAGATGTGGACACCAAGGTAGAAAATTAATAGAATAGATATGCATGTTTTGAATATATATAGTAAAGCGCTGATAAATAACGGGGCTCCCGCCGAGCAGGTGGGGTAAAAATAACCCTAATTAGTATGGCCCCCCGCAGGGGGCCATACTAGCAAACTTATCAACAATAGCACGTTTAAAAAAAACGGGGACTCTTAACGCGCTCATTTATAAAATTTTATAAACAAAATTAAGTTAAATAGATACTTAAATATTTTGTAAATTCTCAGTCATGCTTAAAAACACATGTTTAAAAACAAATAGTGTCGTAGCAGTGTGTTAGAACTTAGAAAGTGCCTACTTAGAAGAATATTCTGTTTATAGCTTATAAAAGAGGAAAAATTGTGATATTTTTAAATCCTTGTAATGACGTTGCGTTTAAAAGAATTTTCGGATCAGAAGAGCATAAATCGATTACTATATCTTTTTTAAATTCAATTTTAGAGCTTACTGGAAATAGAGCTATTGTTTCGATTACTTTTTTAAATACTGAACAATTACCGCAAACTCCAGATAAAAAAGACAATATTATTGATGTTTTTTGTGTTGATCAGGCTGGTACTAAATATATTGTTGAGATGCAAGTAGCTCGTGCAGAAGAATTTGGTAAACGAATAGTCTATTATGGTGCTAAAGCCTATAGCATGCAGTTAGGTAAAGGCAGGCCGTATCTTGAGCTTATGCCTGTTGTGGTGCTGTCTATTGTCAATTTTATTTTGTTTCCACAAAAAAAAGATTATAAATCGATACATGAGATTTTGGATAGAAAAACACATGAGCATGATTTGCCAGAGCTTGCTTTTGCTTTTGTAGAATTACCAAAGTTTCGCAAAAAAGAACATCAATTGGTGACGACTGAAGATAAATGGCTATATTTTGTTAAAGAAATTAAAAAACAAAATCATATTCCAGCAGTTTTAGATCAAGATGAATTTGTAGAAGCGTGTGAAATTGCAGATCGAATGAGTTGGTCAGAAGCAGATTTGTATAAGTACGATGATGCATTTATTCGCGAAACTACGCGACAAAGTGCATTGAAATTGGCAGATAAAGAAGGAGAAGAGCGTGGAAAAATTAAGGGTAAGCAAGAAGGGGTAAAAGAAGGCAGGCAAGAGGGGCTAAAAGAAGGTGAAAAAAAAGCAAGGCAAGGCTTTGCTCAACAATTGTTGCAATCGCCGCTTGCTCTTACTGTTGCCGATATTGTACGTCTTACTGGCTTAACAGAAGAAGAGATTTTAGATTTACAAATAAAATAATTCATCAATATAAGTGTGGCAGCAAATGAGTGTAGCAACAGAAAAAACAAAACATACGCCTTTAATGGAACAATATCATGAGATTAGGGCAGCATATCCAGATACCTTGTTGCTTTTTCAGGTAGGTGATTTTTACGAACTATTTTTTGAAGACGCACAAAGAGCAGCGCTTTTTTTAGGAATTACTTTAACGTCACGAGGTAAGTCTGAAAGTGGATCAATTCCGCTCTGTGGTTTTCCTGTGCATACAAAAGATCATTATATTGCTAAATTAGTAAAAGGTGGTTTTAATGTCGCTCTTTGTGATCAGTTGGAGCCGCCAAGACCAGGGGTTTTGGTAAAGCGGGGAGTGACTCAGGTTTTTACACCGGGTACCTTGTTAGATAGTCAGTTATTAGATGCAAAATCAGCTTCTTATCTTTTTTCATTTTTTCCGCTTGCAGACCAATGGGGTTTGCTATTTGGAGAACTTCTTACCGCTCAACTATATGCAACAGTGATTAAGGCTGGAGATAACCGGTTGCTTGATGCACAACTTTCTCGTTTTTTACCCGACGAAATTCTTATTCCCCATGGGCCAGTTGCAGATACGTATAGGCAATTTTTTTCGAAAGCAGGATATCTGGTAACACCACTTGATTTGTGCGTTGATCTTCAAGCGAATCATAATGGGGGGATGCGGCATGCCATGGACCAATGGGTAGGCCGACAATTTGAAAAAGCTTTAGTTGATACGATTGAAAAACAAGAATCGTTGCAGATGGCACTCTATTATTTTTATTTTTATGTGCAACGAAATCAACCGAATGCACTTGATCAATTTAAATCGATTAACTTTTATAGTGTAGATGATTTTTTATTGTTAGATCAGGCAACGCAGCGTAATTTAGAAATAATAAAAGATACTAATGGTTCAGCTAAAAATAGTCTTTTTACCTGTATTGATACCGCCAAAACTGCTATGGGATCTCGGATGATCAAAAAATGGTTGTTGCGGCCCTTAGTCAAGGCTAAGCCTATTGAACAGCGTTTTGAGGCGATTGAAGTATGCATGCAACAACTGATTTTTATGCAGCAATTAGCACATCTTCTTGCACGACTCGGCGATGTTGAGCGCGTTATTGGTCGTATTGCATTGCGTAAAGCATCGGTATCTGATTATCTTGTTTTAAAAAATGCGCTTGCGCTTATACCAGAGATTAAAATTATTCTTTATCCTCATACAAAGGCTATTCTTTTTGCGCTTATTTATGAACATTTATCTGATTTTTCTGCTCTTAACCATTTATTAGCGTCTGCTCTTAACGACGATTTTTCAAAAGACTGTATTATTAAGTCTGGCTTTAATTATCGTCTTGATCAGGTACGAGAGCTGGTTGCAACGGGACATCAGAAAGTTTCTGAAATGGAACGGTATGAGCAAGAGGCTACGGGTATTAATTCTTTAAAAATTAGATATAACCAACTATATGGTTATTATATTGAGGTAACTAAGACTCATAGCAATGATATTCCTGCTCATTATGTACGGCAACAGACATTAGTTGGCAGAGAACGTTACATGACCGGTGATTTGCAAGCGTTGCAACAGGATATTGTGGGTGCTCATACTGATATTCAATTGATTGAGAAAGAATTGTTTGATGCGGTAAAGATTGAAATAACTACTCATATTCATAGTTTAAGAAAATGTGCACATGCGTTGGCTCATCTTGATGCATTATTAAGCTTTTCGTATAACGCTTATCTCTATAATTATGTTCGGCCAATTATAGATGGCCAGAGCAGTAGTAGTATTGATATAAGAGATGGTCGTCATCCGGTGGTTGAGCGTGGTTCATTGCAGGCGTTCATAGCAAATGATACGTGCATGGATGATAATCGTAGGCTCTGGGTTATTACAGGCCCTAACATGGGGGGCAAATCAACTTATTTGCGGCAAATAGCATTGATACATATTTTGGCGCAAGCAGGATCTTTTGTGCCCGCTTCGTATGCACGGATAGGTTTGGTTGACCGTATATTTACGCGAATAGGAGCAGGAGATAATGTAGCTGGGGGCAAATCTACTTTTCTGGTTGAGATGGAAGAGACAGCGGTGATCTGTCGGGATGCTACGGCTAAAAGTCTGGTTATTTTAGATGAGGTTGGTCGCGGCACTTCGACGTTTGATGGGTTGGCTATTGCTCAAGCGCTGGTAGAATATATGGTGGATTCGGTGAAAGCGCGTTGCTTTTTTGCTACGCACTATCATGAGTTGGCTTTACTAGAAAAGAGTATATCTGCGGTTGCAAGTTATTATGCCATGAGTAAAAAAACGCCTCTGGGTATTGTTTTTCTTTATAAAATTGCAGCGGGCATAGCAGATGGGAGCTTCGGGATTGAGGTTGCCAAGCTGGCAGAATTGCCGGAATCGATTATTTCTCGCGCTAAGGTATTGCTGCATGATTTGACTATACAAGAGGAAAAAAAGAGAGAGACCTATTCAGGTCTCTACTGGGGGGGCGTAAGTCAGGATCATAGCACAGGATACTACTCTGAGCAAACGGTAGGACATACTGCTAAAAATAAGGACCGTAAGCTTGGCAGCACTGTTGGGCTAGCTGTTGGACATGGTACGGGAAATAATGTTGAGAACAGTGTTTTATATCAAGAAAACGTTATATTACAGCAAGAAATTATTCGCCTGAATCTATTATTGCAAAAATATAACACTATTATCGATATAGATTTTGATCAGTTAACGCCCAAAAAAGCCTTTGATATAGTATGGGATTTGAATAACAAATAAAGAGTAAAAATAAGCGGGAATTTCTAGATTTTCTGCTGGACCAATTTTTTAGGTCGTGGTAATATAAATAGAGTTAAAATATTAGTCTGTCCCTTTGAGAGCAATTAAAGAGCAATCGAGATCCTGTTTAAAGTTATAGCAGGCGGGGATATTGACGCATCTTATTATAATAGGGTTATGCGATTATGAAAAACAAGCGTCTAGAAAATGTCAATGAGCATTTAGAAAATGACAGTGTAGCCGAAACAGCTTCTCGGTTTGTAATTTTTCAAACAGGTGGAAAGCAAGTTCAGGGTATTGAAGGTAAAACAGTAGCTATTGAAAAAATAGAAGGTGAGCCAGGTTCGGTTATTGAATTTACTGAAGTGCTCTTTAAAAAGAATGGCGAAGGTGATTTTCAGGTTGGACAACCATATCTGTCATCAACAGTAAGTGCTTCTATTGTAAAACAGATGAAGGGTCCTAAGTTAATCGTATTTAAATTTAAACGACGTAAAAAAGTTCGAGTTAAAAAAGGTCACAGACAGCCTATTACTGTTATTCGTATTGAATCTATCTAGGCTTTAAGAAAATATACGAGCATATTAGATAGTTTTAATCTAGTGCGCTATTAGTTAGATTTCAGGGAGAGCTCTTAAAATAAGAGCTCTCTTTTTTTGCTTTTATTTTATATTTATACGTTTGTGCAAATTTATAAATATTTTTAGTTTTTCAAATCGATTGTTTGATATTACGGTTTTTGCTTATTGTTTTAAGTTTATGGTAGTTTTTCTATATAGCCAGGAATTTTAGCAGCTATTTCAGCAGCACTATATTTAGCATCAAACTTAGTAGCCGCAAGATTAAGTTCACGAGCAGTTTTATGATAATTGCCGGGGATAGGTTTAGTAGGATCACAAAGATCGTGGACCATAATATCAAGTACTGTCGCAGCGGCACGATAATGAGCGGCAAGATCTTTAGCAGCGCTTGCCATGCGATCTCTTGCTTCAATAGCTCTGAGCTTACTATTAGCAATAGGTTGAGCGCGGGTAGTACAAGAACGAACGAAAATTCTTACGCTGGCAGCAGACACATTATTAAAAATAAAGCAAATGCTGAGTGTCATAATTAAAGGTAATTTCATGAAAAGACTTGCAGGTAAAAAGGTTATTGAGGCTGATTGGGTCTATTTATTTTTACAAGGTCGTGCAGGATCGGCTTTGAATGGCAAAAGTAATTGAGCCTTATCTTCTGATTGTTGAATTTTGGAATTATAAGTTTCGATTAAATCTTTGATAGTTTTTTGAACATTTTTACTGTCTTGCAAAAGATGTTCAAGGCTACCATTATGAATAAAAGGTGCCTGTTGATTTTCGCTTGCATTAATCAATGCGGCATCGCGGGAACAAACTTTAATAAGTTCACGGGCAGCATTACAATAATTGAGAGCAGCTTCATGAAAGAGAGGATTGTCGGCAAGAGCACGAATATTATGAGTAAAGGTACGACTAAGAGTACGAATAATAAGAGAGTTAGCAGGATATGATACAGCACGAGCTGGAGCTCTCAAAAGAGCAGCATATGAATTACGAGATATTGATAAGATGATGCTGAATACTGTAATAATTAAACGTAATTTCATAAAAAGGCTTTCACAGAGTAAAAAAGTTATTATATCTACTGAATTATACTGGTGGATTATACTGGGTCGTATATTATTCTGTTTTTATAGCAAAGTCAATTGTTGATGTGCGCAAGAATATTATGCAAAGATATGGAGATAAAGTACACAGATAAAGAATATAAAAATATGTATGGGTTTTATAAAAGTGCGAGTTTTTCGAGATTTGCTTGGAGCCCGCCACAAATAAGTTTGTCTCCAGTTTGAATAATATAATCAGGATCAGCAACGAGTATTTTTGATTCTTTTTCAATGCCAAAGCAATGAATATGATAGATCATATATAGGTTAAGGATTTCTATTTTTTTACCAATAAATGATTTTGGTGTGATTAATTTGCTGATAGCAAACTCGGGTGAAAGTTTAATAACATCAGCAAAGGGGGATGTTATGGTATCCGCAAGATGGAGACCAGCTTCTTTCTCTGGAATGATGACGTGATCAGCGCCGACAAGATCTAAGATTTCTTTGTGGATCTCGTTAACTGCTCGTGTAATAACTTTTTTAATCCCTAATTTTTTTTTAAGTAATACGTTAATGAGAATAGATTGAGCCATATTTTCACCAACAGAGACAATAACGGTATCGAATGTCTGTATGCCAACATTGCGGAGTGATTCTTCGTCAGTAACTCGTAGACATATTGCATGAGTTACGAGATCTTTAATCGATGAAACAATAGATGGATTGCTATCAATAGCAAGGACTTGTGCGTTGTTCAGCGCTAATCGAGTTGCAACATGATAGCCAAGTCGTCCTAAACCAATAACACAAAATTTCATTATTTATCCTAACATAATTCGTTCTTCTGGGTATAAAAAAGCATTACTTCTATCTGTTTTTCTGAATTTGAGGGCAAGAATAAAGCCGACTGATCCTATACGGCCAATAAACATACTCAACATAATTAATAGTTTGCCCCAAAATGATAATTGATGAGTAATTCCTGTTGATATACCAAGATTGGTAAATGCACTAGTAGCTTCATAAAAAAGAGCAAAAAGAGACTGGTTTTTTTCTGTAAGAGTAAGGCAAAAAAGGGTAAAGGTGATCCAGCAAAGGGCACAACTTACAATGGCAATTGCTTTGAATACTTGATCATAAGGAATTTGTCGCTCAAGAATATTAACTGATTTTTTTCCTAAAAAAACAGAACGTATAGTTGCAAAGATAATGGCTATTGTTGTTATTCTTATACCACTACCGGTCGATTCGGGAGATGCTCCTATAAATCCTAAAATAAGAATAAGAAGAAGGGTTGCTGGTTGCAATAACGTTATATTAAAAAGTAAAAAACCGGTTCCCCGAAATGCTATTACATGAAATATTGTTTCTAAAAATGTTTGTGTATAACTCATGTGCGTAAAAAGATGATTTCTTTCCAAAAGCCAAAAAAGAAGAGTTGATATGATAAAAAGACCAAGCGTTGCCCGCATAATAATTTTTGTCTGCAGAGAGAACCGATAAGGTTTTTTGTCGATTATTTTTTTTTGTACGTAACGTAATAGTTCTAACCAGGTGACAAAACCAAATCCACCAATAAACATAAGAACTGTTGTTATAATAAGAAGTGGTGATTGTATAGCAGGAAGCAAGAGAAGATTGGGCGATATGGTGATTCCTGCATTACAGTATGAAGATATGGCGTGAAAAAGTGATAAAAAAAACGCATATTTTGGTTGTATGGTAGGTATTTTGTCTATAAGAATAGAAGTGATATAAAAAGCCCCTAAGAGTTCTACGATAAGGGTAAAAACAATAATAAAAATCACCAGTTTTTTACTGTTTTTCCATGATTCAAGTTCAAGAATATGGCTTGCCATAATTTCAGTAGAGATGCCAAAATTCATAAAAAGAGCCATAACAAAAAGACTCATAGTAATAATGCCAATACCACCAATTTGAATAAGAAGAAGAATAATACCCATACCAAACGGGGTAAAATGATCAAGAGGTATGGTAAAAAGGCCGGTAACGCAGATTGCAGATGTAGCAGTAAAAAAAAGATCGATAAAAGGTATGGCAGGTATTGTTGTTTTTTGTGCTATGGGGAGTGCAAGAAGAAGTGCACCCGCAACAATAGTTAAAAAAAGAGAGAGCAGGAGTGTTCTTGCAGGAGAAAAATAATGTAATAATGTTTTAGTCATGCTTTAATTTTTTATATATGTTTTTATAGTAAGCGTGATTTTATGATAATTATAGTTAGCTCGTTATTTAGTTACTAGATTTTGTATATACTGAGCAATATCTTCAATAGAAATGCGGGTCTGCTTGAGCGTGTCTCTGTCTCGTACCGTAACCTTGCCATCTTGTTCGCTTTCAAAATCATAGGTAAAACATAAGGGCGTTCCTATCTCATCATAGCGTCTGTATCGCTTTCCGATAGAGCCGGTTTCATCGAATTCGACCTGTAGTCCTGTATTTTTTCTAATATTGTTATATATACTTTTCATGGAATCGCTGAGCTTTTGAGTTAACGGCAAAAATGCAGCTTTAATTGGTGCAATTGAAGGAGCTAACTTAAGGAATGTGCGAACTTCCCCTTCAATAGTATCTTGCGTATATGCATCGCATAAGAGAGTGATAAAAAGACGATCTACGCCGACTGAGCATTCGATAACATGGGGCATGGAAGAAGTTTCTGTTCCCGTATCAAATTGACTAAGATCTTTGCCAGAATGTTTTGAGTGTTGAGTTAAATCAAATGCGCCACGATTAGCAATTCCTTCTAGTTCTTTCCAACCAAAAGGGAACTGATATTCAACATCGGTACATGCTTTAGAATAATGGGCAAGTTCTTCAGGCGCATGAGCATGAAATCTAATATGATTATCTGAAAGACCAATAGCGGTATAAAAATTACGACGAAGAGAAAGCCATTCTTGAAAGAACGCATCAGCCTGATCGGCTAAGCAGAACCATTCAATTTCCATCTGTTCGAATTCTCGCATGCGAAATAAAAACTGTTTAGGAGTTATTTCGTTTCTGAATGCTTTACCTATTTGCGCCACACCAAAAGGCAATTTGATTCGATTGCTCGACATGATATTTTTAAAGTTAACAAAAATTGATTGTGCTGTTTCTGGTCTCAAATAAGCTACCGCTCCGCTGTCGCTAGTTGCGCCAACATGAGTTTGAAACATCATATTAAATTGGCGAATAGCTGTCCATGCTCTCTTTCCGCAATGAGGACATGCTTTTTCTAGATTTATCTCGTCAGCGCGGTATCTTTTTTTACAAGCAGTACAATCAACCATCGGATCGTGAAAATTTTCTATATGCCCAGAGGCTTCCCAGACAGATTGAGGTCCAAGTAAAGAACCTTCAAAAAAAAGGATAGGACCATCTATCTGTTGAATTGATTTTTTCCATACTGCTCGTATGTTTTCTTTCATTAAAACACCAAGATGTCCAAAGTCATATACTCCATTGAGGCCTCCATAGATGTCTGCTGATTGATAAACGAAGCCGCGACGCTTGCATAGAGATATGATGGTATCAAGAGTTACTGGTGTAGTTTGGTTATTTTGCGTAATCATGTTCGAGGACCTTTTATGGGTGTTTGTATACTAGTGATTGTATTATTATTATATAATTATTACCGAATATATTTATTAAAGTATATAGCAAAGTCTCTATTAAATATAGACAGAATATGCTGTCTATAATAATATGGCGATATTGATAAAGAGATAAGGTGAAAAAAATAATATAAAATATAAGCAGGTAAGGGAAACTATAGTATGAGTTCAATGACAAAAAAGATACTACTGATATGTGTGATTGGTTTGATAGGCGTTGGGTGTTATGTAGGTTACCCTTGGTTACGTCATAAGCTCAGTTATATGATAAGTTTTGGACCTGGATCTAAGAGATTAGGCAACAAAAATAGCGAAAATAAAGATAATAGTGGAGAAAGTAATAGTGATCATATACCGACTAGCTGTTCAAAGCCTGAGTTAGATTCAGCAGTAGATCAAGTTAATGCAAATCAGGTTCAGGTTGTTGGAAAAGTTATATCAAGCGCCCAATTATGGCGACCGATTCAAGAAAAGGCTAAAGACACAGTGGTACAAATTTTTTCTCATGTTGCAGTGATGGATTTATTAAGGCCATATCGTTCTCCAACAGAGGGTTCTGGATGGGGATCAGGTTTTTTTATTGATGCTGAGGGCCATATTGTTACCAACGCTCATGTTATTAATGAGGCTAAGTCAGTCTATATTCAGATACCTTCATTTGGTAAGCGAATTATTGATGTTGACATAGTTGGCATGAGTCCAGATCGCGATATAGCTTTATTAAAACTTACGCCAGAATCATTAGCTTTACTCAGATCTGAGTTAGGACAGGTCTCTTTTTTACCATTAGGTGATTCTGATGCGGTATTTAGATCTGATGAGGTATTAGCATTGGGATATCCTCTTGGTCAGCAATCATTAAAAAGTACCAATGGTATTGTGAGCGGACGAGAACAGGGTATGATCCAGATGTCTGCTCCGATTAACCCAGGGAGTTCGGGCGGTCCGCTGGTAAACTCAAAAGGTCAGGTTGTTGGTATTAATTCATCCGGTGTTGTTGAAGCTCAAAATGTTGGGTATGCCAGACCAATTAATGATTTAAAAATTGTTTTGCCCGATTTAAAAAAAGTACGTATGGTTCGTAAGCCATTTTTGGGAGTTGTTTTCAATAATGCGAGCGATACGTTGACAGAATTTTTGAACAATCCACAGCCAGGTGGTTGCTATGTGGTTGAAGTGGTCAAGGGAAGTCCGTTACAAAAAATAGGTGTCGAGTCTGGTGACATGATATATGAAATTAATGGGTATCGAGTAGATGTTTTTGGTGAAATGTGTGTGCCATGGTGTGAAGATAAAATTACTCTTTTAGAATATGTATCACGGCTGTCTATTGGTGAAATAATTAAGATAGTGGTTTACCGTAAAGGAGAGCGTAAAGAATTTTCACTTACGTTTGGCTATGCAGAATTGCCAGCTATTCGTAAAGTTTATCCAGGATACGATGATATTGATTATGAGATTTTTGCAGGTATGGTAGTGATGCAATTAACACTCAATCATATACAATTAATAGGGCCACAAGCACCAGGTCTTGCTATTTTTGCTGAAATGCGTCGTTCTGCTGAGCCGGTATTAGTTGTCACTCATGTATTTAGAAACTCACAGTTGTATCGAGCGCGTACCATTAATGTTGGAAGTACCTTAAGAGAGGTAAATGGCTTCGCTGTTTCTACACTGGAAGATTTAAGAAAAGCCTTCAAAAAAGGCATGAGTAGTAAGTTTTTAACTATTCGAGCTACTGATAATGTGACTAGATCGACAGATAATATTTTTGTAGCATTGCCTCTAGAGAAAGTACTTGCTGAAGAGCCGTTGCTTGCTAAAAATTATATCTATCCGATAACTGAGCATACTAAAGAATTATTAAAAATAGCGCAAGCGCAGAAAGCTCTTGCAAAAAGCTAGTTGTTTTAGGATGAAATGTAAACATGTTATCGAGAGCTCAAAGGGCCTTCGATAACATGTTTAATTATTGGCGATTAGTAGTCGGGCGTTTGCGAAAAAGATATGAGCGTGTATCTTTAATTGTAGTGTAAGTATAAGTATAAATAGTAAAAACCAGGATTAAAAAATGGCGATTAAAAAATTATCTCTTTGTTGGATTACGGTATCGGATATTGAAAAATCAAAACTGTTTTTTAAAGACACGTGTGGTCTTGATCTTTTAGAAGGATCTTCGGCTGAGCATCGATGGCTTGAATTTGCGGGAAAAGAGCATGGTGGATTGGTGTTAGGTGTTGCTCAACTTGATGATAGTCAAGCGAGTAAAAGTATCAAAGATCAGACAGGGGTAAACGCAGTAGTTACCATGAGTGTTGATGATATTGTGGCTGAAAAAGCGAGCATGGAAAAAAAAGGAGTTAAGTTTATTGGGGAAATTCGAGAAGTGCCGGGTGTTGTTAAAATGGCCACTTTCTTAGATCTTGATAATAATACGTTTCAGCTTGTTCAAGAGTTAACAAAGCCACATACCTGTTGCTAGTTATTTTATGGTCTGTTATGGCCAGATAAGGGTATGTTTAACATTCTTGATAATTAATTAACAGAAAGTTCTGTTTTCTAGACGATCTAGATAATAGAGCTTTCTGTTTTTTTTATTCTTTTAGGGTTAGCTTTTTATTGTACAAATAGAATGTTAAACTATAAAAATGCTTTATTTTGATTGTGTTTATAAATAGCTAAGATTATACTTATGTAACATTAACAGTATAGGTAAAAATTCAATTTTGAGGGTTTTGGAAAAGGTATGGTTATCAAAAGATTATATAAATTTTATGCGTTTTATATTTTTTTTGTAATTCAACTTTTTTTGG
This sequence comes from uncultured bacterium, assembly GCA_963719415.1. GTDB lineage: Bacteria > Babelota > Babeliae > Babelales > Vermiphilaceae > JAPLIS01. Next base: position 20,791 of record OY970383.1, read on the forward strand.
GAGTTATTGTTCCATTGCACGTAATAGCATCAGGTGTTGATCTTGAAGCGTTAGAAGAAGTTGAAGAAGAAACAAAAACTATAGCCCAAGACGGATTTGTGAGGCTAGGAAAAGCAATAATGAGTGATGACTTAACTGCTGTGAAGAAAGCGATTGCTGGAGGAGATGAACTATTTCGCTCATGGTATAAGGATAGTCATTTTACTCCTACTCGGTTTGCCATATACTGCAATTGTAGTCATGATATAATTCAACTATTATATGAAAATCGTATCAAAAATGTACCCAAAGAGTATCAAAATTTAATAATTGATGAGAATTTGTTAGCTTTTTGTTTATTTCGCACTATTGAAAAAGAGGATTGTGCTGAAAGAATAGCATTGCTTTTGAAGTTAGGGGTGATTCCACCGAAGGACTTTGCAGATACACTGGTTTGGCTATGGCAGCCTTCTTTGATACATATAGATACTGAATCTGTTTCTGGGGTAATTCAAAAACGCTTTGCAAATCAGAATTGTGGAGTTGTTTTTGATATGTTAATGAGAGGAAAAGATAGAGATATAAGAGATAGGGCAACAGGTGTTTTTAAGCGACTTAAACAAGAAGAACAGTGTGCTTTAAAGCCGTATATTTCTTTTGCCAAGGATTATAAAGCTGTGCTAGCTCTTTTTGGCGGTATTGGCGGAAGTTATGCTTTTACAGGATTTTCACGCCCTATAGTTTCAATAGTTGCAGATTTTTTAGTAGGTGAATACGTTATTAATCGAGGTGTTTTGCCGGTTTGCCGGGCAGAGAATGGAGTTGAAGAAAGAAGGTTGTTGGGACGTCCTTCAGCTAGCTTATTAGCATCTGTAGCTTTAATTAAACGTTGTAATAAAGATGAAAAACGGGAACAAGAAGTAGCTGCGGCAAAAAAACAGTTGCTAGAAGTAGAAACAAGTCAGGATTTTTTAGTTTCATTATACATTCAAGAAAATAAAATTTTACCAAACTCCAGTGGATGCCGTTATCCTTTGATCGATTAGTTAGAACTGTCAGAGATAAAAAAATCAGGGCAATTATAAGAAAATAAACAATAATTAACAGAAACGTTATTGCCGTCTAGGAAGCTAGGCAAGTAGGCAATAGCTTTTTCTTGTATTTTTTTGACTGGTTTTTGCGATACAGATAGAATATTGTAACGGTAAAGCTATTTGTTTTGCTTGTATTTATAAATAACCAAGATTATACTTGTGTAATATAAATAAAGAAAATTTAAAAATTAACAGTATAGAAATAGATTCAGTTTTGGGGGAAGATATGGTTATCAAAAGATTAAATAAATTTTATGCGTTTTATATTTTTTTTCTAATTCAGCTACTGTTTGGAGTTATTGTTCCATTGCACGTAATGGCATCAGGTGTTGATCTTGAAGCGTTAGAAGAAGTTGAAGAAGAAACAAAAACGATAGAAGAAAGCGACATTATAGGACTAGAAGAAGCAATCATGAGCCGAAATTTAGAGGTTGTGCAAAAAGCAATTAAGAACGGAGCTAAAACATTTCGAAGAAGGTATGGTCATTGGATTTGCACTCCTATCGGGTTAGCGGTACAACGAGGGTGTGATCTGAATATACTTCAAGCATTGCATGAGAGTGGTATAGATAATGCACATATCGAGAAATATCCAGAATATGATTTGTTAGATTGGTGCTTGAGGTTTCCTATAAAGAGCGATAAATCAGGTGAAAGAGGTAAAATTAAAATATCTTGTCCTGTTGAAAGAGCTGGTTGTGTAGAAAAAATTGAATTTTTTTTGAAGTCAGGAGTACAGCCAGAGGAAGGATTTGTGGATTCATTGGTTAAGCGATGTCAATATTCTTTACAGAATGATGATCTTGGAGAAGTTCAAAAAAAAGTAGCTGCTAAAAATTATGCTACTATATTTGAAATGCTTATGAAATCTCAAGATAAAGGCACAAGGGATAAGGCGATAGATGCTTTTGAGCGTCTTAAACCAGAAGAACAAAAGTTACTTAATGCTATTACTCCATTGCAATCGACAATTTCAGAAACTATAGCAGAACGGACACCTATAGGAATACATGGCGCGATTTTTGATCGTGATTTCATTGCATTGAAGAAAGCTATTGCCAGAGGAGATAGAAAATTTTCAATGCGGTATTTATCGTTCACTCCTATTGGGTTCGCGATAAGACAAGGATGTGGTCTTGATATAATTCAACTATTATATGAGAGTGGCGTGGAAGATGAATTTGTCAATAAAAACGAAGAATATGATTTGTTAGATTGGTGTTTGAGTTATGCTAGTATGGAGGGTAGATTGGGTTCTCTATTTTGTGGTGTTGATACAGGCAATTTTGTTGACACAATAGAATTTCTTTTGAGGTCAGGAATGCTTCCAAAAGAGGATTTTGCCGGTAACCTAATTAGCAAATGGAGACTTTACTTGGGGGAATCAGCTTATGGATTAGTTCAAAAACAGTTAGCTAATCAAAATTGTGCGGCTGTTTTTGAGATGCTAATGAGAGGACGAAACAGAGGTGTAAGGGATAAAGCAATAGATCTTTTTAAGCACCTTAAACAAGAGGAACAGCGCCTTTTAAAACCGTATATTTCTTTCGATAATGATTATAGGGATATGTTGGCATTTGTTGCTGGAAGTAGCGTTACGGGATTATATCGCTCTATAGTTTTAGAGATAGCGAAGTTTTTAGTAGGTGAATGCGTTGCTGATCCGCATATTTTGCCCGTTTGCCGGGTAGAGAATCGAGTTGAAGAAAGAAGGCTACTGGGACGTCCTTCGGCTAGTCTACTAGCATCTGTAGCTTTAATTAAACGTTGTGAGAAAGATGAAAAACGGGGACAAGAAGAAGTAGCGGCCAAAGAAATAGTAAAACAGGTATTAGGAAGTAGTTTTATAGATTTTGAATGTGATCAATCGGTAGATGGAGAAGAGAAAGAAGCTGCAGAAAATGAGCAGTTGCTAGAAGTAGAAACAAGTTATAATTTTTTAATGCCAAATCAAGGGTTAGAATCAAGACTTACAGAACGCAGTATGTCGGCTGCGTATCAAGGGTTAGGATCATGTCTGCCAGTAGGAAGAAGCGGTTTTCTGCCGAGTCATATTCTATCACTAATGAGCTTAAAAGATTAAATATATTTGATAAAAATAGAGTTGTTCTTGTTTTTTTGATAATTAATTAGCAGAAAGTTATTGTCGTTTAGATTTTCTAGATAGCAGAGCTTTCTGTTTTTTTATATTTTTATGAGCGATTTCTATGATACAAATAGAATATTGCAACAATAAAACCATTTGTTTTGATTGTGTTTATAAATAGCCAAGATTATACTTATGCAAGATAAATAAATAAAATTTAAAAATTAATAGTATAGATATAAATTCAGTTTTGGGGATTTGGGAGGAGACGTGGTTATCAATAGATTAAATAAGTTTTATGGATTTTATATTTTTTTTGTAATTCTATTGGTTGGGGCTACTATTCCATTGCAAGCAATGGAATCAGTCGTTGATTTTGAAGCATTAGAAGAAGTTGAAGAAGAAACAAAAACGATAGAAGAAAGCGAAATTATACGGCTTATTAAATATGCGCTATTGGAAGAGTATAGTCTTGATGTATTTCAAGAATTATATGAGAGGGGTACGAAAGATAAATATGTCAATGAGAGAGAAGGATGTGATTTATTGGATTGTTGTTTGTTTTTATCTAAGGCGAAGTTTATATTTGATGGTATGCCTGGGGGTATTGAGAGACTTGAAATAATAGAATTTTTTTTGAAGTCAGGACTGCGTCCAGGAAAAGATTTTGCAGATAAACTGGTTTATCTATGGCGAGGCTGTTCGTCTCTTAATGAGATTGTAGGAGGTAAATTTCCTCAAGAAAGAAGCCTATCAGATGAATATTGTGGGCTTGGTTTTGATATGTTAATGAGAGGAAAAGATAGAGATACAAGAGATAAGGCAATAGATGTTTTTAAGTGTCTTGAACAAGAGGAGCAATTGGTTTTGAAGCCGTATATTTTTTTCGATGATGATTATAAAGCTATGCTTGCACTTATGGGCGGAAGTTATGGTTTTACCGGATTGTCAGGCTCTATAGTTTTAGAGATTGCGGAGTTTTTAGTAAATAAAAGTGCTATTGATTCGAATATTAGGTCGGTTTGTCGGGCAGAGAATGGAGTTGAAGAAAGAAGGCTACTCGGACGTTCTTCAGCTAGCTTATTAGCATCTGTAGCTTTAATTAAACGTTGTAATAAAGATGAAAAACGGGAACAAGAAGTAGCTGCGGCAAAAAAACAGTTGCTAGAAGTAGAAACAAGTCAGGATTTTTTAGTTTCACCACAAATACAAGAAAATAAAATTTTAAAAGACATTAGAGGGTGTCGTTATCCTTTGATCGATTAGTTAGAACTGTCAGAGATAAAAAAATCAGGGCAATTATAAGAAAATAAACAATAATTAACAGAAATGTTATTGCCGTCTAGGTAGCTAGTCAAGTAGGCAATAGCTTTCTGTTTTTTTGTATGCTTTCTATGATAGTCTTTTTTTATTCTGATATCACACAGACGCTTTTTTTGAACAGATATTTTTTATATAAAATAGTTATCTAAGATAGTTATCTAAAATGGTTGCTTTTTAAAAAAGGGGAAGAGCATGAATAAAAAAGCAGATACGCATCGAGATACACAGTTAAATCAAGAAGATATACAGGCAAAACACTGGTCATGGGAAGATTTAGATTCTTTAGCGCATAACGCCGTGGTGCAGGTTTTTGCTCAGGTTTCATCATTTGATTGGGAGCAGCCATATAGAATAGAATCCCAATATGAAAGCCGAGGGACCGGTTTTTTTATTAATGATGAGGGGTATTTTGTTACCAATGCACATGTAGTAATGGATGCACGTTCTGTTTGGATTCATATACCAAATTTGGGTAAAGTGTCGTTGGCAGCCAAGGTTATAGGAATATGTCCAGAAGTTGATATAGCGTTGTTGCGTTTGCAAGAAGAAGCTTTAGCATTTGTTCGTAAAAACCAGGGCAACATTGTTTTTTTTGAACTTGGCGATTCTCATGCTATCAAACCGACTACAAGAGTACTGGGATTAGGATATCCACTGGGACAAAATCATATTAAAAGTATGACAGGGGTTATTAGTGGGAGAGAATTTTTTGAAGGTAGGCCATTATTGCAAACAACTGCTCCACTTAATCCTGGTAATTCAGGCGGTCCTTTGGTTGGGATAGATGGCAAAGTATTAGGTATTTTGGTGTCAGGTGTATTGGCAGCACAAGGAGTAGGATATGCTATTCCTATTAATGAATTCATTCTCATTTTTGATGAGCTCATCAAGGGTGGCCTGGTGTATCGACCACGATTGGGAATTATGTTGGGTTATGCTAATGATGAAAAAGCGGCTTTTTTTAATAATCCTGAGCCAGCCGGTCTTTATATAGTTAATGTATTACATGGATCTTTATGTGATATTGCAGGCATCCATGAAGGTGATATGCTCTACGCATTAAATGGTGATTCGATTAATGCATATGGTGAATCTAATTTGGAATGGAGTTTTGGAAGAGCGACTATTTTTGATATTATTGTAGGTTTAAAGACTGGTCAAAAAGTATCAATGGTGATATACAGACAAGGAAATCGCATTGAGTTTTCTTTTTTATATGAAGTGCAAAAACCATTAGCTATACGATCATTTTTTCCTGGGTATGAACCGGTTGATTATGAGGTGATGGGTGGGCTTGTTTTGATGCCGTTGACTGATAATCATATGGAAGCTTTTGGTGAATTGGCTATTGATATACTTCAATATCGATGGCCAAAGAATCGTGTAGAAGGAGCGGTGGTTATTACGTATGTGTTACCCGGTTCTTGTGCCTATCAGACATATTCGCTTGTGCAGGGAGACATAATCCAGTATGTGAATAATAGGCGAATACATGATCTTGAGTCTTTTAGGAATGCTCTTGCTTTGAGTCTTGATACTGGCCTAATATCTATAAAGACAGAGGCTAAGGCATTAGTGGTTTTTTCCCTTAAAACGCTCGTGAGTGATGAAGATCGATTGAGCAAGGATTTTATGTATCCTATTTCTCAGACCGTGATACGCTTGCAACGAGAACTATTATCTTTAGAGTTAAAAAAAACGAGCATATAAAAAAAATTATAGAGTAAAATGCTGATAAATAATGCCAAACAGGCTGAATAATATGCTTTGCTATAGAATATAATAAGATCCGTCTTTGCGGATATAGATAGCATAAGAATAGCTAATATACAAAATATTACGTTGCCATTCGATAGCTTTTAATTGAGCTAATTTTTTCATACTATTTTTTATATAAGAAGAGCTAACCCATGCGTCATTGACGAGGGCAAGAATAGGTAATTCTGGGTATTGGTCGTCAGGATATTCTTGTAATAACAGTTCGGAGCAGATGTAGGGTATACAGCGCCACAAGTTACCAATAATAAGAGGCTCTCGTGTATTGTCGCAAGCATCTATCGCGGGTAGTTTTTGAAAAAAGAGTTGAGATAGGGAGTTTTTTGTAAGCAATTTTGGAATATATTCGAGCCATTTTGGGATATATTCGATAAGAGGTACTCGTTCTTTTTTGTGAAATTTTTGTATTATTGAACCGTCATGTATGAGATAGCAGGTATTAAAAAAAAGATCGTTATCGGCCTTATTTTTATCTGTACTATTTTTATTTGTACTATTTTTTTCGATATAGCTTTTTAAGCATATGTTACGTTTTTCCCGACTAAAAGAACCACAGATAATATAGGGTTTTTGTGTTATGTGTGTGCTATTCCAGAGTGCTGTATTTTTTGGCGTGGAACAAAGTGATTCGGTGTAAAAAGCAGATTCTGGCAATATAATAAGTTTTGTTTCTGGTTTTTGTGCCAAAATATTTTTATATTTTTGTTTAACAATAAGAGCAAGGGTTTCTGAACCAGTACCTTGGAAGGGTAGCCACGCAATGGCATTAAGAATTTCCGGTCGAGCCTGTATCTGTTTTGGGACTATTAATCCGGAGAGCCAGGTGAATATTGAACAAAAAAAAAGGGCAAGATATAGATATGATTTTGAAAAAGACGATTTTGTATAATGCCAGAGCATAATAAGTACCATTGGTAGGTGTAGTAAAAAAAGAGCTATAGTTTTAGGAGATATAATTTTGGTAAAAAAAGAGAAAAATATAGTTTTAGAAAAAAAATGGTGTATAAAGCAGTAAGGTGTGTATAGTAGTTTTGGATACGTAGTTAAGGGGAGCAGTGGAGAAAAAAGCGAGTAACCCGATAGATTAGTAAAAAGAGAGAGGCTATAGCTTTCAACCCATCGAATATAGAGGGTTGTGGTAATAAGCCAGACAAATATTGTTTTTTCTACAGCATTGTCTTTTGTAAGTTCTGGTGATAGCGGTGTACTATTTTTTGCTTTTATGAAAGAGCGAATTATGTAATCAGTGAGAGCAAACCATATTCCTGTACATAGAGCATAATAGATAATAATAGCAAGTAACAGAAGACAGAGTTGGTAGGAATTTGTGGCCGCCATATTGGTAATACCGAACCATATACCTATTGGGTGAATAGTAAAAACGAGAAGACCCCAAAAAAAGCCATCATAAAAGCTTGAACGATAATAACGAGTATAGCAAGATTTAGATAAAAATCCCCACGTAGGTAAAGTGTTAAAAGCTCGTGAAATTCCCCTGCCGGGGGTTTCTATAGAAAAATTTTTAATACACTCTGTTATGTTATGTTGGCGATTATTTAGAGAGATAGAGATAATGGGTGCTAAGTAAAAAAAAAGTAAAAACCAGGTATATGAGGGAAAAATAAAGGGTATGGTGTAGAGTAAGGCTGAGCAAATAATATATAAATAATGAGTTATTGTACGCATATAGATATACTATTCTATTTAAATTTTTACACCAACAAAAATATATTTTTGGCTATTTTGGTAAAAATTTGAACTGAATTTGAGAAATTGATTGAGCGTTTAATTGGTGCGTCCGACAGGAATCGAACCTGTGGCCTACAGATTAGGAATCTGTCGCTCTATCCTACTGAGCTACGGACGCCTTTTTTTAGCTATGCTTATCAGTTATACTCGTCAATTAAGTATTTGTATAATAATATAATAGAAAAAGTTAATTTATACAAAATAAAAATCTCGATTAAATTTTATTTTCATGCTATAAATAGAGAAGTTAAGTAAGCGCCTGTAGCTCAACTGGATAGAGTAGCGGTCTTCGAAACCGTTGGTTGCAGGTTCGAGTCCTGCCAGGCGCACCAAGATTCTTAATTTTTATACGGGATACGCTGTATGATACATATTTTATATGCTTCTTTTAAAAAAAATCTTTTGTGGTCACAAGGGCGTCAAATTCTTTATGTGTTAGCTGGTCTAACTTGCATTTCTTTCTTTTTACTTCCTGTTTTACTCTATCTATTATTAGCTTTTTTTATTTTTAGCTTTATCTTTTTTCGCTACCCAGATCGTGTTTGCAACCAAGCGCTAGGCAATAGTAATATTATAGTATGTCCTGCGGATGGAAAAGTTGTTGCAATCCAGCATGATAGCGATAATGGCTTTGAAGGATATGCGCATAAAGTTTCTATTTTTCTATCGCCATTGGATGTGCATGTTAATTGGGTACCATTTACCGGCAAAGTTAAAAATATGATCTATAAAAAAGGTAATTTTCAATTTGCTTTTTTACCGAAAAGTTCTGATTTTAATGAGTCAAATAGCTTTGTTTTTAGTAATGCCTTAGGTCGGCAATTGGTTGTTCGTCAGATAGCAGGCACCGTTGCCAGACGCATTTGTTGGTGGGTTAATGTTGGTGAATCGGTTAAAGTAGGAGACACGTTTGGTATGATTAGGTTTGGTTCTCGCGTTGATATACTGTTACCAGAAAATGTTATTATAGAAGTGATGCTTGGGCAAAGAGTATATGGCGGCAAGACAGTATTAGCGATATGGCAATAATAGTATAAGTTATAGGTGTAGTCATGAAATTAATAGCTTTTCAGTATTTAAAAAAAATGGGAAAGCAGAAAAAATTTTTTATTCCTTGTATTTTTACTTTGTTTAACGCCTGTGCTGGTTTTTTTTCACTTATAAAAACATTACAATATGATTTTAATAGCGCTGTCTATTTCATTATAGTGGCAGCTTGTTTTGATATGCTTGATGGAAGAGTTGCCCGGGCTTTAAAGTCTACGAGTGCAATAGGAATGGAGCTCGATTCGCTGGCTGATGCGATTTCTTTTTGCGTAGCACCGGTTTTTTTATTATATACTCTCTATTTTGCAGATGCAGGTATGACAAGTCTTATTATATTGAGTCTTTATATGTGCTCAGGCCTTTCTCGTCTTGCGCGATTTAATGTTATTGAACCTGATTATTTATTTTCTAAAGGGTTACCAGTACCCGTAGCTGCTATCTGTATTGTACAATGTGTATTGCAAGAGGCATGGTTATCCCAATTTTTTATGAGAGTATGCGGGATTTCTTTATCTACTGGTATTATAGGGATTGTTATAGGTATAGCGCTGTTGATGATATCAACGGTACGGTATCCTACTTTTAAACGTATGTCTTTTCAGTCGCTTACCTATGTTCTTTTTTTTGCTCTCTGTTTAACTCTTTTATTTTTGTATTATAAATCCCCCTTAATTCTGTCTTATATTGTTGCTTATATTCTTTTAGGCTGGATTGGCGTTTTTATTTTTTAGTTTAAATAGGAAAAATTAACTATGGTGTTTTTAAATCCTTGCAACGATATTGCGTTCAAAAAAATCTTTGGATCAGAAGAGCATAAATCAATTACCATCTCTTTTTTAAATTCCATTTTAGAACTTACGGGCGATAAAACTATTATTTCGATTACCTTTTTAAATACTGAACAATTACCGCAAACTCAAGACAAAAAAGATAATATTCTTGATGTTTTTTGTCTTGATCAATCAGGTACTAAATATATTGTTGAGATGCAAGTAGCCAGAGCAGAAGAATTTGGCAAACGAATAATCTATTATGGCGCTAAAACCTATAGCATGCAGCTTGGCAAGGGAAAACCATATCTTGAGCTCATGCCGGTTGTGGTCGTTTCTATTGTCAATTTTGTTCTGTTTCCAGAAAAAAAAGATTATAAATCAATTCATGAAATTTTGGATAGAAAAACACATGAACATAATCTTCCAGGGCTAGCCTTTGCTTTTGTAGAATTGCCGAAATTTCGCAAAAAAGAGCATGAGTTGGTGACAACTGAAGACAAATGGCTCTATTTTGTGAAAGAAATTAAAAAACAAAATCATATTCCTGCAATTTTAGATCAAGATGAATTGATAGAGGCTTGTAGCATAGCAGATCGAATGAGCTGGTCAGAAGCAGCATTGTATAAATATGATGACGCATTTATTCGCGAAAGCTATCAAGAAAGTGCATTGAAATTGGCAAATAAAGAAGGGCAAGAGCTCGGCGAAAAGCGGGGTGAAATTAAAGGCAAACAAGAAGGACTTCGGGAAGGTGAAGAGAACACTAAGCGAATGCTGGTTCAGCAAATGCTACAATCAGGACTTTCTGTTGTAGAAATTTCTCGTTTCATGGGATTAACAGAAAAAGAGATTACAGAATTACTTGAAAAATAATTAATATATTATTTTTTAAAAAAGGGATTGTGTATGGCTGAGCGCGTTAAGAATTTCCCGTTTTTTTAAACTTATTATTGTTGATAAGTTTGCTATAGGCATAGCATTATTTAACGAGAGCTCGACTTAAAAATGCTGTAAATTTTACCCCGGTCTATTGTCACGGGGCTCCCTAAATTTTACCCCGCTCTATTGTCACGGGGACCCCTAAATTCGCCCCCTTTGGCAGCTGGGTTAAGAAATTGAGTGGGCCCTGCAGGCCCATTAAGCCCGCTATAGAAAAAATATCGTAGAAATCTAAGTTGTTAGATCGAGCTCACGTTATTTAGTAAAACTGGCATTACGTTATTGAAAAAGATTTTGGAACTATTTTTAAGATCCATGCAATAGGTCGCCAAAAATTTGGAACATAGATATGGTTTTCTTGATTTTCTATAGCATTACAGATTTCAATCGCGGCTTTTTCTGGACTTATTCGTAAGTAGCTGACAATATTTTTCCATGTGGGATCAACGACGCTCCAAGTAGATTCTTGATCCATAATATTAGAACCTACTAATCCAGGCTGTATTTCTGTAATGGCAATTGAAGCATTTAAACTTTTAAAGCGAAGGGCAAGACCATCTAAATAATTAGATACAAAGGCTTTTGAAGCGCTATAAATAGGGGATGCATTTGAACCTCGCAGTCCAGCGATAGAAGAGACGCCTACAATATGTCCTTTGCCTTTGGATAAAAAATAATGTGTTGCTACGCTTGCCATAGCAACAAAACCTACTATATTAGTATCCATGACTCTTTTCTGTTCTTCCCATGATAACTCTCTGCTACCAGTTGCAGCATTGAGGATTATTATGTCGACACCATCCATTTTTTGTATTAATTTTTGTAGATTGTTTTGTGCTTCTTCTGGTTTTGCAATATCCATATATTGTGTATGGATGTGAGAAGGATACGATTTTTCTATGACATCCAATTTTTCAGTACGTCTTCCGGTGATTCCGACTGTGTACCCTCGTTGTGCAAATTCTTTTGCGGTAGCTTGCCCTATTCCTGAAGTTGCTCCGATAATGATAACTTTTGTTGTTGGGTTATAATAATTTATTTTAGATATGGTTAAAAAAGCAGAGTACACATATAAAAAAAATATGAGTAATAGTATCCATTTAATTGTTGTCATTTTTGGCAGGCATTTGATTAAGTTTTTTTGTAATTTTGCATAGTTTTTTTTGATTATGGTACGTCTAAAGCAAGAGTATCTTTAGAAATACAATATAACAAGTTTTTTTTATTGCTTCTAAAAAATGTATGTATAGCAGAGTGTATTAAGGATTCCCTATTTTTTTTATCCATCGGGCGACTGGGAGCGCTAATTTTTTCAAACTTACTTATTATTGAAAAAGCTTGTGCTAGCTTCCACAGGGGCACTACAGTTGTATACTTTTCAGTCTGTTTAGGGTTATTTTACCCCACCTACTCGGTGGGGACCCCATTATTTTTACCCCACCTACTCGGCGGGGACCCCATTATTTTTACCCCACCTACTCGGTGGGGACCCCGTTATTTTTACCCCACCTACTCGGCGGGGACCCCGTTATTTTTACCCCACCTACTCGGTGGGGACCCCGTTATTTTTACCCCACCTACTCGGCGGGGACCCTGTTATTGATCAGCGCTTTGTTATAGAAGAAGTTAAACTTTTTTTTATTACGCTAAGAAAGCTTTTTTGTTTTTTGGTTGATTTTCAGATTGAAATTATAGTAGCATGTTCTTGTGAATGTTTATCTTGTTTGAAAATTTTTATAGATCAGAGCTATTATCATTTTCATAACGTTAAGGATGTGTATGGTTATGGATATACGTAACTTTTATGTACTCCGTTTTTTATTGAGCATATTGTTTTTTGGTTTTTTTATTACTATCGATTGTTCTAATAAAGTTATCGATATAAGAGGTGATTTTGTTAATGGTGATTTTTTTAACGGTGATATATTTTCTTCGGCGATGCAGTTAGGAGAAATAGCGTTGTTTTTTGACCATGAGCCAATAATTAATAAGCTTCCGGAGCTTCCCGATATAAATGGTACGAATACTTCGGATAAAAATAATACTCATACAAGTGTCTTTTTTTTGCCACAGGCAACAATTTCTTTGAAGTTACATGCGTATTTAGATGAACTTTGTAGCAAACTTAAAACACCTTTTTTGTCGTTTAGGTTAGAAAAGATTAAAAAGCCAATAGAAGGTCTTGCTTTTATAATTTCATTAGATGCTGGTCGGATAGAGGTAGAAAAAAGAGTGCAGATATCCTCTTTGGGAAAATCAGAAATACATTTCAATTTTTATAATAAAAATCTTATGCAAAAGCTACAGGGTTACGATAAAGGCATTCTCAAAATTTCATAGACAAGTTTATAGACAAGTTTTATGAATAACAAGGGGGACTCTGTAATGATGTTTTATATAAAAAGACAGATTTTGGGCATGTTTTTACTCATTATACCCGTTTCTCTCTATGGTAGCGCAAAAACAAGTAACGCAAAACTAGTTTTAAAAAGAGGAAAATCGCCTAAAATTGTTCGTAATTTAGGTGCTAGTAGTTTAGCCGGTACTAGTTCAGGTATAGTATTGGCTGGTTCTAAGCCGACTAATTCTAAAATAGCTAATTCTAAAAAGTTTAAACTCGGGATAGAAAATATATCCGCTCATTTTGTTAAACAGTGTGCGGGTAAAAAAATTGGTCTGATTACTAATCAATCAGGAGTAGATCAGACGGGACAAAGAGCAGCTGTTTTACTGGTGAAAAAGGGATTTGCTATCTCTTATTTATTTGCGCCTGAACATGGATATGATGGTATTATAGGGGCAGAAGAGCGTGTTGTAAATGTCATTGATGCACAGACCAAAATACCTATTATAAGTTTGTACGGTAATGGTTCTGGTACTATGATTCCCAAAAAAATAATAGATGAAATTGATATTCTTATGTTTGACATACAAGATTCTGGCATGCGACCTTTCACCTATATATCAACATTATTGCATGCTATGCGTGCAGCTCAGCAAAATAATAAGCATTTTGTAGTATTTGATCGACCGAATCCTTTAGGTATTGTTATGGATGGTCCATTGGTTGATGATGGTTTGCGATCGTTTATATCGATAGCGCCCATTCCCGTACGCCATGGTATGACTATCGGAGAGCTTGCAGGTTTTTTTAATACGTATGAACTGAAAACGCCGCTTAATCTTTCTGTGGTGAAAATGCGTAATTATAATCGACGTGTGTGGCCATTTAAAGATGTTCAAACTCCTCTATCTCCCGGATTGCGTACGATAAGGGCTTGTCATGGCTATAGTTTTTTGGGATTGCTCGGTGAATTTTCTCCTTTTGGTATAGGATTGAGAACAGAGGGTCGGTATCAGTGCATTACGTTGCCTAAAAAAATGGAAATAGCCGATAGCAGTTGGAGCCAACTACAGGCACAATTAAAAAAGTATGGCCTTGATAGCGTTAAACATGAATATAAAGATCCTAAATCAGGGACTGATTTTAAAGGGCTAAAATTAATAATAAAGGATATTAATAAAGTACAGTCCTTTGCAGCTCTTTATACCATACTCGTATTTTTTGCTCAAAAAGGAATTAAGATATCATATGCAAAGACAGCTGATTTGGCTATTGGTACAAGAGCTTTGCGAGAATTGTTGGAAGGCAAAAAGACACATGCTGTTTTAATTGATAAGATAAATGGAGAGCTGAATGAGTTTTCGAAAAAAGCACATTCTTTTTTTATGTATCGACCGTTTCCTGCGCCACAATTAATGACTTGAGATAAAGGCCTCAGATTTTTATGAGCCAATTAGTTTACGCTCGTGGGCGATACAAATAAAAATATAAAAATAAGAGAGAAGATCGTGCAAACAAGCTTATGGGTTTAAAAATAGTAAAAATTGGTGTAGTATTAAGTTTTTAAAAGAGTATTTGATGTGTTAAGATATATGTTAAGATAGTTATATCTAAGATGTATCGGTAGTTATATTTACCGGGTATACTATATTTTTTGTGTGTTAATTATTTTGAGTGTTTTGTTGAAGTGAGATTTTTTTAATGGATATTGTTTGGGATCAGTTTTTGACTATTATACGCCAAGAAGTCGGCAGTCGAGTTGTTGACACTTGGTTTAAGGTAGTGTTGCTTAAGCGATGGGATATTATTTTGCAAGAGGTTTATTTGGAGACTCCAAATACTTTTGTAAAAGATTGGATACATAAAAACTATCTTATTTTGTGCCAGACTCATTTAGCGCGGCTTTTTAAAGTTCCTGTCATTAAAGTAATTATTTATGCAGCGAATGAAGTGAGTAAAAAGGAGCCAGCAGTCGCAGTTATTGGTCCAGATGGCAATAAAAGTGAACCCCAACTTTATAAACCCGCAAAGGTGATAAATTTTAAACGCGCTCAGGTGAATACCGGTTATTCTTTTGATAATTTTATAAAAGCACCACATAATTTTTTAGCATACGCAGCGGCAGAAGCGATTACGGAAAAACCGGGCAAGCTCTATAACCCTCTTTTTATTTATGGAGAATCAGGTCTAGGTAAAACGCATTTATTGCATGCTATCGGTACTGGTATTACAAAGCAGAATCACAAGGCCACTGTTTTGTATCAAGCAACAGATAGATTTGTGAGTGAATTTATTAACGCTATTCGATTAAATAAAGTGCATCAGTTTGAAGAAAGGTATCAGAGTGCCGATGTCCTTTTGTTTGATGATATTCAATTAATTGCTAATAAAGGTCAAACACAAGAAGCTTTTTTTCATATTTTTAATC
Source organism: uncultured bacterium (assembly GCA_963719415.1). Taxonomy (GTDB): domain Bacteria; phylum Babelota; class Babeliae; order Babelales; family Vermiphilaceae; genus JAPLIS01. Next base: position 36,329 of record OY970383.1, read on the forward strand.
TCCTTCATGGAGCTCATAAACAGATTGTTTTTTCAGGAGATACGTTTCCAGAAAATATGAATGGCATAGCCGAGCGATTACGATCTCGCTTTGCATCAGGATTGGTTACCAATATTTATGAACCAAGCCTTGAGACAAAAGTAGCAATTCTTAAAAAAAAGGCAGAATTAAGTAATGAAAAGCTTGATGATGATGTTACTCTTTTCATTGCTCAACAATCTAATTCAAACATTAGAGATTTAGAAGGAGCTTTTGTTCGAGTGCTTGCTTTTGCGTCGTTGACCAAGCAGTCAATTACTTTAGAATTAGCGCACAAAGTTTTATTGCGTGTTCCTGTTATTCATAAAAAAAAGTTAGTTGATATGGATACTGTCGTTAAAATCGTAAACAAATATTATAATTCGTCTAAAAAAGAATTATGTTCAAAAAATAGAAATAAGACTATTGCGCTTGTTCGTCATATTGCCATGTATTTAATAAAGCATTTAACCGATAAATCTTTACGGGATATTGGGTTGTTTTTTGGAAGTCGAGATCATACCTCTGTTGTGTATGCGTTGGAAAAAGTTGAACGGTATAAAAATGAGAATACGCAATTTAATCTTGAACTACGTCATCTTGAGCATGAGATATTAAGATAGCTATAGAGGACGGTATAGCGGGCGTCTTAAAATTTTTTTTAAATATTTTACAAGTTGCTTTCCAAATATCATTTGCTATAAAGTCACCGCAGGCTAACACAAGAGCACTTCTCGCGATACATCTCTTTGATATCTGTTTTTTCCACAAAAAAACATCCGCTGAGCGCAATGGGCTACCAAAGAAGCATAAAAATCGATATGGTTTTTAAAGGTATTTTTTCCCGAAAGACCGACCATTGTTGGGAAATGCTCTGTATCAATAATAATAATGACTAGTTTTTTTGTTATAGGATCTTGCTGAAAAATAAAATTATTTTCATGTGGGTCAACGATTAAATTAAGGTCATTACAGAGTCTGATTATTATTTTATTTTTTATTTTATTCGATATTAATAGATTGTTCGATATCTCTATGGCATCTGCGATAACGGCATAGGTATCAGGTAATGAGTTGGTGATAATTTTTTTTTGACTATCCAAATTTTTACCTTCTAGTTTAATATCGTTAGCCTGCTCAGGAAGCCAAAACCATTTTCGTGGTATTTTGACCCGTTGATGCCATTTAGGGTGATTGGCAATAATTTTTTTGACTTCATGAAGATTCGGAATCCTCGTTAACCCTGTTATGTGACGATTTGCTCCACCAGCCATAAAGAAAAACGACATAGGAATTATTCCTTTACAAAAAGGATCGATAAATGTCTCTGGTCTTTCTATTGATAATTTGGCGACAAAAGGGTAGTTTTTAAATTTGACTACAATAAACCCACATCTATTTTTAAAACTAAAATCTTTGTCGCAGAGTATATCAAAATAGGTAAATATTTTTTTTCCATTTTTAATTTCTGTAAGAAAGTGCTCCAGATTTTTTTTAAGCTCTATTCCCAAAGAAGTATCGGGTAACATATAGTTCATCGATTCTTTAGCATTTATGACAAAGAGTGGATAGGGATCAATATAGCGACTTTTTAAGAGATAGCGTTTGTTGTTTGCGTAACAAGAGGTAATCTCAGGAAAATGCTGATCGGGACGATGAATACTGCGACGACTATGAATAAGCGAAAAATTTGTTATGGATAGGAGTATGCAGAATAAAATAGATTTATAATTAAACTTTTTATAACTCATCAAGTGTCCGATCTATTTTTTTATACAAGTAATTTTTATACAGGTAGTTTTTATTTTTTAAGAAATTTATAAGTATATCTGCATGATAACAAAAAAAAAGATATGCATCAAAGAATGCATCTGTAATGGAGTTGATTTTTTTTTTATAAATCTGGTACGATGATGTCAGAAAGGTAGGAGTAGTTTTTAAAAAAAAGATGAAGTTGCATCGAGTATGCAAACTTTAAAAAGGAGCTGAAAATGAGTGAAAAAATGAAGAATGAGCACTTTCTTTTGCATCATTTAAGTCATATAGTTCCTAAAATGTTACAATTGAAAAATCAAAATCATTTGTCAGAATTTGTACTGCACGAATTGTGTGGTGATAGCTGCTTTAAGTTAGAAAAAGCAGCTTATTTCGTTGATAACCCTGATTTTGATTGCTTAAAAGGCATTGCAGGCTATTCTCGTAATGAGGGATACTCTGGTACTCATTCTATTTGGGAAAAACCAGAGCAATTTAGTGATCATATGGGTAAAGCATCGTTTAATCGGCAGATTAAAAATTTTAATAGAAGCAGTGTCCGTAAAGATGCGATTGATGATGCAGTCTTGGTTAAAGAGATGGCACATCAATTTTCCTTTAAAAATTATAATTTTTATTCTTGGGATATGAAGCATGATAATCATGGTATTTTTTTGTTTGAGCCACCACAAGATTCTTGCCTGGTAGATGGGTATCTAAAAAATGGAGCAACGCTTTTGAGCTTTTGTCCTCTTTTTTAGCTATTTTCAATATTGGTTTTTTGAAAATGGAGCACCATTTTCATCCTTTTTTTTAAGCGCCTCTAATCCTGGCAATTGCTGACCGGTTAGATAGGTAATGGTTGATCCGCCGCCCGTTGAAAGGTAATCAATCTGCTTTTCCAAGCCGTTTTTATGTACAAGCGCGGTGGTATCACCACCAGCAACAATACTTGTACCAGAAGAAGAAGCTATCATTGTCAGTAGTTGTGACATGCTCTTAAGCGTATCCGGTCTATCCATAAATCCCATTGATCCATTTATAAAAATAGTACCCGCTTTTTTGATATAATCTGAAAAAAGCTCTATGGTTTTTTCGCCAATCGCTATGCCAAAAGCATTTTCGGGGATACTGTCATTTTTTGTAATCGATAGGGGCCCTTTGAGAGTACCATCTGCTATCTGATAATCGAGAGGAAACACAAGAGAAATATGTTGTTTTTGCGCTTTTTCAAAAATATGCTTACTTGTTTCTATACTTTCAGTATCGATAAGCGATAAGCCTACTTTTTTGCCAATAGCTTTGCTAAAAGTAAATGCGAGCGCCGGACATAAGAGTATTGCATCGCAAGCAGCTGATGACATGCTATCCATCATTTTTTCAATAAGAGGTATTTTGTCTTTTATTTTATTACCCCCGAATATACATACTAAAGGTCGTTTGGGATTTTTTAATAAAGAATTGAGGTTGTTTAATTCTTTTTCCACCAATAATCCGTATGTTTTGTGATTACTATCAAACAGTTGAGGAAGGCCTACGAGCGAAGTATCTGTTCTATGTAGAGAGCCAAAAGCATCGTTAACATAATAATCACCGAGTGAAGCTAGTTTTTGGGCTAATAGTTTTTGATCGGCTGGTAGGTCTTTTTTTTTCTCTCCCGTAAAAAAACGGATATTTTCGAGTAGAATTAAGGGGATTGTTGTTGATAGAATAAGATTATGAGCTTCTTCAATTGTTGCGGCACATTCTATTGCATAGTTATGATGGGTAAACCAAGGAATTAAATTATTCGTAGAAAGATCGGGTGTAGGTTCTTTTGGTCGTCCAATATGGGTTATGAGTATGATGCGGCCACCTTTTTGAACTATTATATCGAGCGTTGGCCTTAATGCTTCTAGCTTAAAGTCATCGATTATCGGAGATTTATCTAGGGTTTTATTTTGTGAGTTATGGTGCGATTTATTGTTTTTGGTTATGGGAATATTAAGGTCAGCACGTAAGAGTATGATTTTACCCTGCACATTCCAATTAGGCAGATCAGATTGATATTTTTTTTCATGTAATTGCATAGATTATCACTTTTCAATAATTGTTTTAGACTAGTTTTTTTGTAGACGTTTTTATTTTAGGACTTTTGGCTCTATTCCGGAAAATTATACGCAAAAATATAATTTTTCTCAGCATAAGAAAAGTATTGGAAACTATGCAATGATCATATGATCGTTATAATTTTTTTCAAAATATACAGATATAGATAGTTAAGAAACATACAAACAAAAAAAGCTCACTCGTTTAGCTGATTAAATAGCACTTGCCTACTAATCTATAATATTTATATACTTTATAGTATGGATTAACCCTATAAATCTGGCTTTATCATGAAAACACCTATCTTACAAAAATTACCTCTTGGTATAAGCACTTTTTCAAAAATTCGTAATGACGGCTATCTTTATGTTGATAAAACTAAGGAGGCTTATAATTTAATTACTCAAGGGGAAAGATACTTTCTTTCTCGTCCACGAAGATTTGGAAAATCTCTTTTAATTTCAACACTAAAAGAAATTTTATCCGGCAATAAATCATTATTTAAAAATCTTTGGATTGAAAAAAGTGACTATACATGGCAACCACATGGCGTTATTATTTTTGACTTTTCTAGGCTTGATATAGAAAATATCGACGGCCTTAAAAGAGGATTGTTTTTAACGTTATCTGACATTGCTCAAAATTACGGAATTACTGAAGTAACGCAAATTACCGATTTAGGATTTGCTTTATTGGGTTTAGCAAAACAGCTTTATGGTCGCTTTGGCAAAGTAGCAATTCTTATAGATGAATATGATTCTCCAATCCTAAAAATTCTTGATGACCCTGCGAAAGTAGAAAAATTCCGTGATTTTTTTCAATATTTTTTTGCAGTCATTAAAAGCTTAGATGAATATGTTAATTTTACTTTTATTACTGGTGTTAGTGCATTTGCTAAAGCAGGAATATTTTCAGGTCTTAATAATTTAAAAACTATAACGTTACACGAACAATGGGCTACTATTTGTGGCTATACAGATCAAGAGATAGATCATTATTTCGTCTCACATATTCAAGCGTGGGCAAACAAAAAAAATATTTCTTATGAGGAACTACGTCGTCAAATTAAGTATTGGTATAATGGCTATCGATTTGGAGCAGATGTGACTGCAGTTTATAATCCATTTTCTGTGATGAATGCTTTTGATGAACAAAAATATAAAAATTTTTGGCTTAGCACCGGCACCCCTTCTTTTTTGATAAAAGAAATGAAAAAAAATTATCGTATGGTAGAATTAGAAATGCTTCATTTAAAGACATTTTATGCAACTGAAGATTTTCTTGATGCCTTTGAAATAGGTTCAACTCCTCTTGTTTCTTTATTGTTTCAGTCAGGATACTTGACTATAGTACATGTTGATGAAGAAGAAAAAGGATATACTCTTGATTATCCCAATTATGAAGTACGTACTGCTATGGAACAATATTTTTTGAGTGTTTTTACCCAAACAGATGTTAATGAAGCAGGAGTTTTTGTTTCAGAATTGCGAAAAGCTTTTAGAGAAAAAAAAATATCTGAAATAGTTACATTAATTAAGTTGACATTTGTTCGTGTGCCATATTTAACACATATTCCAAAAGAAAAATTTTACCATGGATTACTGCACGTTTTATTGAGTGCTGCTGGCTTGAAAATCTATTCTGAACAGATGACAAGTCATGCTCGCATTGATATGGTTGTTGAACTGCCAAAAATTAATTATGTTATCGAATTAAAATTTAATGAATCAGCAGAAAAAGCATTAGCACAAATTGAAGATCGCAAATATTATGAAGTGTTGCAGTATCAAAATAAGCCAATAATTTTACTTGGGTTAAATTTTAATCAAAAGCCAAAAGAGTTTGATATTTCGTACGCCTCAAAAGAAATATTGTCTAACAAATTTTAAAACCTACCCTTCAAATCTGAGTACGTGTGCTATGTTAATAGACCGCGTTTTATAGGTTGCGATTTTTATTGAGATAAAGCTTACGGTCATTATTATTATAAAAATGATCATAATCAGGTGCCAATCTAAATGTGCGGGCAGATAAGTGATATAGTAAGCGTCGGGTAGTTTAATTAGCTGATAATGGTTTAATAAATAGCTGGTAATGGCAGCAAGAGAAATTCCGGTCAGTGTTGCTGCCAGGGTAATTCCCATACCCATGATGATAAAAATTTTTTCTATATCTCTATCTGAAGCACCCATTGTTTTTAAAAGAGCTATGTTAGCTCGCTTTTGAGTAATCTGTATAAAAAGAAGAGAAATAATATTCATGCTTGCCACAAGTATAATAAGGATGAGAATAAAGAGCATAGCGTATTTTTCTAGAGTAAGAGCTGACATTATAGCAGGATACAGCTGCTGCCATGAAAAGACATCAAGAGCGAGCTCTTTTTTTAAGATTTCGATTATTTTTTTTTCGTTGCCGGAATGGTGAAGTTTTATATTGAGTTGAGTAGGGCCACTTTCGGGAAAAAGTCGTTCTAGAAAATCAAAAGAAGTAATAATAAAAGCGCTATCACATTCATCTATACCGCTTTTAAAAAGAGCACTAACGGTGGCAGTATCGGTGTTTAACTTTATGGTGCGACCTTGGGGGGCTATGGTGCTATCGGCATAGAGTAGTTCTATGGTATCCCCGATGTTAACGTCGAGTTGTTTTGCTAGTTCACTACCCATAATTATTTGATTATTTGCGAGTAGTGTTGAAAGTTTTTTTGTATTATTTAAGCTTTCAATGATTGTATTGTTAAGTTCGGTTACAGTCTCTTCTTGTAAGGGATCAATAGCTTTAAGAATAGCTGCTTGTGGCGTGTTAGACGTGGGCGATTGTATGATAGCGTGTTCAAGTGTGCTTGGTGTTGAAGCTTTTATTTCAGGACATAGCTGAGGAGCGAGTTGTTGTATTGCTGCAACATTGAGATGTTGGCCAGCCCCACTAACGATAATGTTTGCATGAATGCCCTGCATTTTAGCTTGCATTGAATGTTCAAATCCATTCATTATTGCACTTACAAGGGTAAGAGCAAATGCACCAATGAGCATACTTAAGAAACAGATAGCAGTCATAGTGGAAATGGTATTAGATTCGGTAGATGATGTGCTCACATAGCGCCAGGCGAGTAATCGTATTAAATAATTCATGGGTATAATTTCTATTTATTGTTCTTGTAATATATAGTTCTTTTTTCTAGTCTACTACTATAGATATAAGAAGTTAAATAGACGTTAACTAAATAGAGTTAATTTGTCGTAATGGAGTAGTTGCGTAACGAGGTAATGAGAGGTAATGATATGAACTATTATATGAAGTTTTTTTCGGCAACAAGTTCTTTTTTTATTATAGTATTATGTTTATTTGGCTTGCCTGGTTGTGGCAGCCGGGTAATGAATTGGGGTAGGGCAACCTTTTATCAGGGATGTGATATTATCGTTGATACAACAATCGCCGATAAGGCTATACGGTCTATTTCTGTCTACGATCAATTGACAACGCGAGGGCACTTTGATGCTCTTTTACTTTCTGATGAAGTTCGTAAATTGTATGCTCATATTTTTGCTCATAAGCAGGGCAAGAGCCATGATCAATATATCTCATTTTTACGTCGCCAGTGGGAAGAAAATAAACATTATATCTCTTTCTATGTGTTAACTTCGTATGGGCAACCCCTGGGAGATCAGCATTCTGAATGGGTAGCTTTCCTAAAGGTTGGGGATAGAGAAGTAGCGCCTATCGAAGTAAAATCGGTGGATCTATCAGCAGAATATCGCCTACTGTTTGGTACTAAATTTAATCGATTTAAGGTAGCGTATAGTCTTAAATTTAATAGAACTGATCTTGCTGATTTTGGTGATGATAATTACGAGAAACAGACTGTTTCGGGCCCTGATAAAATAGTATTGGTTTTTAGGTCTTTAGATAAAGAAGTACTTTTATGTTGGGATAATAAAAATGGTAAAGATAATAAGAATAGTAAAGATAGCAGAGACAATAAGAATGGTTTGGAAGATAAGATCGGTACTGAAAAAAAATAGAGGGCTTTATTTAGACAGAATATTTATGTAACGTGAGCTCGATCCGATGGGCTAAAAAAGCTGGTTTCGTTATATATGCTAGCACCAGAACACAGATCGCCAGATCACCAGACTGTAACCTATTCTTGACTTTAACCTAACAATATTTTAAAAATTAACGTGCTATATAAAAACAATTTTAGTAGGTCATGAAAAAGAGATTTGTAGGAGGGGGTTATGGATATGCATATAGCAATTGGCGCTGATCATCGTGGTTTTTTGCATAAAGAGTATCTGAAAGAACATCTGAGTCTAAAAAATTATTCTATTGTCTGGCATGATGTAGGCGCAGAAAATGACGAACGTTCTGACTATCCCGCATATGCAGAACGGGTAGTTGAGATGCTAAAGTCGGGTGTTGCAAAGCAGGGTATTATGCTATGTGGTAGTGGTATTGGTATGGCAATCGCTGCGAACCGTTATCCGGGAATATATGCCGGAGTAGCATGGAATGCTATAATAGCTTGTTTTGCAAAAGAACATGATAACGTTAATCTGCTTTCTATTCCTGCTGACTTTGTATCTCAAGAAGAGATGGTCATGATTGTAGACGCCTGGCTTACTACTCAGTTTCTCGGCGGCCGCCATCAAAAACGAATTGCTATGATAGATAGTATTAAGTAGTTTTCAAATAGTTTTTTAATTTTTTTGTCGCATTAAAAAGACAGCAGCCATGATGCAGGCAATACCGACCAAGGGTGTCTCATGTATATGGCTATCCATCTCTTTCCAGCATTCTTTTTTTTCAAATTCTCTGGCGAGACTGTTAGCTTGTCTTATTTCTTCTTTCAACGCTTTTTCTTGATCAGTTATTATTGTATTCATACACTTTATTTCTTCTTTTCTTTTTTTACTCTGTTTTGTCTCTTGTTCTATTTTTTTCTCCATTTCTTCTTTCATTTTTTCTTTTTTTTCTTTATTTGTTTCTTGTTCTATTTGCAATCTGATTGCTATCTCTTTTTTTCTATTTCTCGCTATTTCTTGAAGATCAATAGCTTTTTTGTGATTAGTAACCTCTTTAGAGTAATGAAGACTATTTTCCCTTTTAGTTATTTCGTTATCTATTGATAATGCTTGGTATCCGCCGTTTGTTATTACCGTGTAATGTTTAAAGAGGGCGATGGAGCCAATAAAGCATAAAGTATAGCCAGCAAGGGCACGCATGGTGGCAAAAGAGTTGAAAAGAGAATCTGCTGTATTATTGTTTTGGCCTGCTCGTGCTGATTGACAGAGTAAAAATAAGAGAGCGAGAAAGACTTTTTTTTTATTGGCTTTTTTCATAAAATCTCCTTTTTTGAGAGTAAATTCAGGGCAATAAAATATGCATGGTTGATCTGAATTTAGCATATACCGAAGTTGGGATATATAAAATTGTATGTTGAAAAAGAAAAAATAGTGAAATTTTTAACCATTGACTTGCATGGTTTCTATTTGTAATAATATATACTATAGGCATAGTAAGATAGCTACATATAAAAAATAATAGTTTGATATTTTTTTTGACTTTTCGAGCAATTTTGCGGTTTTTGTACGGTTGAGTTTAGATTTTAGTCGAGTTTAAATTTTATTTAAATTTTGTAGAGGATGAGCATGAGGTATAAAAAAATAGGTCTCGGAGTATTAGCAGTTACCTTTTTGGGAAGTATGGGTCTGATTTATCAATTACATGCAGGACAACAGCAAAAAATGCAGCAACAAAGTCTTGAAGATGTTATTAAGTCTAGATTTGAAAGCGCTGAAAAACATGAAGATCTTACGAGCGCTTTGCTATTGTTAGATCTTATGGTTAAAGATGCGGTTCTTAAGGGAACTGAAGCTCCTAATTATAATTTGTGCAAACTGCCGATGATGTGTCGTGATAATAAAGGAATTAGCCGTATAGATATGCCACAGCTTGGGGGCATTCCCGTTCCAGGCTCACGTGCTGATCAATTGAAAAAAGATAGAAATGGAGAGGTTGATGCTAAAGAAGATTTTGCGAAATATTTAATTAATGATCTTGGTTATAGTGTTGTTGAAGAAAAGGTCCCGGTCGCAACACTGAAAGCAACGCAGAATGAACTTGTTGGTCCAAAGGTTGCTAGTATGTGGGTTGCTATACAAGATCCGAATAGTGATGCTGCGCGTGAGATTAACGATGGTTATATTTTTATATCGAAAGATAATTATATTCTTGATGGGCATCATCGATGGGCAGCAGTGCTTGGAGATGCTATGAGAAAAGGACAATTAAAAGATACGAATATGAATGTTAAGCGTATTAATGTTTCTATTCAAGATCTTGTGCCTATTGCAATGAAATGGGCGGCGGATTTTGGTATTCAAGTTAAAAAAGGGGTTTAGTAAAAAAAGAGATTTAGTAATGGAGCATATTAAATAGTTGCTAAATATATATAAACTTATCGAGCAGAAGGGGTAAAGCGCCTTGTGTTATGCAAACAAATAGTATAGACGCGAATAGTATACGCCGGTCTGCTTATAAAAAACGGGTAAAAAAGGATTTGTTATGAAAAAAAAAATAGTTAATAAATTATGGAATAACGGGGTAATACTTATATTGTTTGCTTGTTGCTTTAATAGTTATGTATATGCAGATACGGAAATGCAGAATGGTCTTCTTTCATATCCTGTTAGAATCAGTTTTGGTCGTGCGGGGGGAACCTCGGTAAAGCCGCGATATTTAGCCCCAGGAGAAAAACAAACATATAAGCACGGGTATTCATTAGACAGGGTATCGGCAGAATATTCGACGGACCCTAATGCATTTACGCAAGATGCTAAAGGGAAAAAACATTTTAATAAAGATGTTGAATGGAAGCTTGTAGCAACCCTTAAAAAGGGGTTTCCTTGGTGGACAGCAAAACAGACTATTAGTGTTTTTCCTGTTTTAAACACAGAAACAGGGGACGTAATGCCACAACTATCGGTTACTGGTGGTACTTAGAGTGAAATTTAGTTTGAAATAGGGATAAGGTGAGATATTGGTAATGTGAAACGTGGGTAATAATATGAAATGTGAGATATTAGTAGTGTGAGATATCGAGTAAATAGAGACTTTTTAATAAAAATACGAATTTAAGGTTAGCAATAAACACAAAATAGTTGGTAATAATTTGGCAATAACGGAGTAGGATATGTTAACAAAAGAAAAAAATAGACAAAATAGAGGAATATATAGTTTTATATTGTTGAGCATTCTTTTCTCTTTTATTGCAGAAGGTGGCCAGATCCGATTGAGTGGTATTGGTAATTATTTTGAATTATTACGTACTGCTGCTACTGAGCGTCCTTCTATTCGTATTGTAAAAATAGGTAATAAAATTGCTAATGTTTTTATTAATCCACAATCATACCGTGGCCAGTTGCAAGTGGTTGACATACCGCTTCCTGTTGAAATAGAGGTACGGTTTGACACGTATAATGGTGGGCAACCATTTGTTATAGTTCTTGAAAAATTAGAAAAAGGGCAAGGAGAATTAGCGTGTCAGGGTGTTTCTATGGCCACCGTGAAGGCAAGTATTAAAGGCAGAGCGGGAAGTTCCCAAAGAATATGTGTACCTATGTCTTCAAGTCCTCTTTTATCTCGGGGAAGCCATGGGTTGCCCTCTGGGTCACCTATTTATTCAGGAGATTTTAATACAATTGCTTTCTTTATTGGACCGTTAGGGGTTAATGACGTGTATGATCCTGATGATGTTAAGTCATTACCGTTTAGATTTGGGTTAATGAGCTGGACATCATTGATGCCTCCTTGGAATAATGCAAAAATAAGTTCTACTTTTGATAGTCGGAATGTTTCGTTTGCCAAGCCATTAGAGGTGCTGCAAGGTTTTGCTGCATTGGGTGGTGGCCTTATTCCTCGTCCTTATCATGCATCAATAGCTCATATTTTTAACGATACAGACAATATAATTCTTCTTTCTCGTGAATCAAAAAATAAAGAGTTAGCGCCTTTCAATCATTCTCAGGCTATACCACCGCATACCGTTATGCCCTATGTTCTTTTGTGGATACCGAGAGTTAAGAATAGAGATGAATTATCATTTCCTGGCCATGCTGGTATTCGTATAGCTGCGCTAAAAAAAGGTCAAACAGCTCGTGATCCAGATACCATAAGCCATTCAGAAATTCGTGAGTTTGGCCCGAGTAGTGCCATTGAAATACCAGGAGGGTTAAAAGAGCTTGAGGCATTGATTGCTCAGTCAACATTGCCGATGTCAGATGACGCGGCTGATATTCTAGGTGTCTCGTTTTGGAATAAAGAGATTAAATCAGCATATGCTGATTTTGATGCTGCTAATTACTATTATATTATTGCTACTGATCAAGAAGATAAAGCAACGTATATGCAAAAATGTTCGATAACTGATAATAGGTGTAGTGAAGTGAGCAAGATAGCTGATCCCGCAGCGTACGATATGCATGGAAATCCGATCTATTATAACTTGGTAATAAAAAGTAATGATACATCATCTTTTGATGTAAGTATGTATCAGACGGCTATTAGGTCTCCCAAAGAGAGAGCAAAGTAAAAAGAGATAATAAAAAAAGTAGTATAGCGTAAATAGGAGAGAGTCATGTATCTGTTCAAAAAAAAAGCAGTGGTGTTGAATCTATTATTGGCAGGTGCGTCGATTTTTTCTGGTGCAGATCTTGGTAAGGTGCCAGCACGTATTTCTTATGTGAGTGGTGCGGTAAATCATGGTTATTCACTGGTGCAAACAACTATCTATAGAGATGTTTCTACATCAGGAGCCATAGTAGAAGAGAGTCTTGAAATAGACCTGGATAATCTTGAAGAACTCAAGTCGCAACCAGGTGCGCCTAAGATTATTAGGGCGCAGTTAGATTTGATTGGTCCGAACAAGCAAAGTTCCAAGGTACTTGATGTAAAATTAGAAACTCCAATGCCACCGACATCGATTGAATCTTATGGTGCAGCCCAGGTAGGGCATAAGATTGGTGATATGGTTGGTGCTGTCGGTGGGCCAAAATATGGTAAGGCAGGAGTTCTTATATCAGGACTTTCTGATCTTGCTGACTTAGGGTTGATTGTTGCTGAAAATGAGTTAAATAAGTTATATGAGAATCAAAATTTTAAAATTGTTGTTTTAGAGATTATTCCTACACGTTATTATCGTATTAATATGAATACGCAAGCTATTGAGCCGACAGCTGAGTTTGATAATGAGATTGAACCCTATAATAATCAGATGACGACGTATTTAGAGGCTTTTGAGCAATATCGAAAAGTAGAACATGTCTATACGCAATGGCATAAAAAATTAACGGCTTTTGATCCTGCAGGCAAAAAACAAAGTGAATGGGAGAAGTTGCGAGCGTATAATAGAGACGAAGTTATGCCTAAATTGCTTGAAAAAAACAAAGAAGAGAATGCATTTGCAAAATTGTATTCTCCGTATCGAATTGCAATTATGGCAAGTGCAGCTGAACCAGGTAAATCTTGTGGGTCATATGGAAAGGGCCCATGGGAATTCTTTATTATATATTATTTGGGAGCGAGACAGACTAATCAGATAGGGGTGCGTTATTGTGTTCCTAATAATAAAAAATCTCAAGAACTTGGGGTAGAAATAATAGGAAATACCATACAGCAGGTTAATGTGGCTAATAAGCAACAAAAGTTTTTACCGGGTGGTATTAGAATGTATGTAAAAAATAATGCAAGCTTTGCTCAGTCTACGGGATTACAAGAAGGTAATTATGGAGCTCAAAAAACCGAAGTATTTAATTTCTTCTCTGAAATGGTTACTAATCCTATGGCTGGTAAAGGAATAGGCAGCTTCTTAGTTAACTTTGATGTTGCTGATATTAAAAATAGAGCAAAACAAAAAGGTAAAAAATTATTGGATAGTAAGATTGGTAAAGTGCTTGAATCTATGGATAAAACGATTCAGACGGCTAAAGATGTTCAGTCTGCAGGGCTTGATTTGGGTGCGCTTGGAGCTAGTCCAGATAATGTTGCACCAGACGCTGGAGTAGAAGGTAGTGGAGAAACTAGTGCTGAAACTGGTGCTGAAACTAGTGCTGAAACTGGACAAGAAGGCGAAGAAAGCGTTGACGCACCTACACCTACACGTAGACCAGGTGGTTATAGTGGGCAACAGGGAGGCTATGGTGGACGAGGTGGCTATACTGGTGGACGAGATGGCAGTGGCTATGGTGGGCAGCAAAGATTTCAGGCAGGAGTAACTCCTGGACAGGTGCTGGGAGCAACGGTGATTGGTTTAGCCGGAGACTTACTCGCTGAGCAAATTGGAGGTTCAGACCGAACACAAAGAGCTCTTAAGGGTGTTGTCAGAACAGGACAGGCAGCCGCTCTGTTGCCACGCGAGCAGTCAAGGCCACGGCGGCGAGAGAAAGCTGAAGCACCGAAAGTCAGACGTCGTGAAACAGAAACGTTATCGCCAGCAGATGAAGAAATGCCCGATTTGACATAGGCGTAAGCAAGATAGAATGGTGAGATAGTCGATAGAGTAAAGTTAGAGTAAAAGTAGAGTAAGTATATAAAAAGAGAGCAGTAGATTTTTAATGCGCCACAGCTCTCTTTAGTATTTAATATCTGCGGTATAGGCGCATAATTTTATAATTATTTTTTATAAGATTATAGATTGTTATACGAGTTTTCAGGTGATTGTTTTAGGTGATTGGACTGAAAAGCTATACCCCCGGAGGGGGGTATAGCATAGTTTCTAGAGTTATCGCTTTTTTATTTTAGACTCGATTATTTAGAGAAGCTGGTATTATTTAACGATAGCCAGTACTTCTTCTTGGTTAAGTATTTTGTTTGTTTCTAGAGCAGAGACAAGTCTATCTAACTTATCGCGATGAGCACCAAGAAGTGTACGAATTTCTTTTTTCCATCCTTCGATAAGAGCTAACGCACTCGCATACCGTGCAGCATATTCAGGTTTAGGCATGTTTTGTATGTTAACGCCGCTACAGGTGAGCTGCATAGCGATAGCAACAGCTTTTTGTATGTCGTCAGGATGGCAGCTAAAGCTTGCAGATCCTAATATAAATTCTTCTGCAACCACGCCAGCAAGATAGAGTTTAGCTTGATGAATGAGCTCTTTTTGTGATTTGCAACCGATAGAGTCACCATTGATATACGTGTATATATTTCCCCAGACAAGACGTTCTTTTTCTTTATTTACGCTATCATTATCTTGTTTGATGCCAATATCGACTTTTGCCATAGGTTTTAACTCTATTTCACGTAAATAAGGCAATATAGTTACGATTCCGAGATTAAGAAGCGAATCTGACATTGTAGCAAAGAGAGCTTTGCCGGCAAAGTGTATAGCAAGAAGTTTCAGTTCTTCTGCCGGAATACTCATGTTAGGATTATCGACTGCAATTCGATAAAATGAGCTATAGAGCGCTTGATTAAGATGTTTATTCGTAAATATTTCGTTTTTGACACGAGCTTCCATAAATGCATTGGTTACCAATTGATTTAAATCTTCAAAGTTAGCACCAGCTGTGTTTCGAGCTATGGTATCAATAGCATCCTGTTGGTGTTCGCATTGTACCATCAGTTTATCCATTTTACGTCTAATGGTCTCTTTTCTGAGTTCATAAGAAGGTAATTCAAAAGGTATAATAGTTCCAAATCTTCCCGGTTTTCTAAGTGCTGGATCAAGAACTTCAGGTTGGTTTGTTGCACCAATAACAATGACCTGTTTTTTAGGATCTTTGTTTTTTGAATTAATGCCATCCATTTCAGAAAGGAGAGCGCTCAGACGACTATTATTCATACCACTTTGTGCGGCAATGAGATGAATTTCATCAATAAAGATGATACATGGAGCTGATGCACGAGCGGCAGCAAATATTCTTGATATACCCCAATGATCGATAGTATCAGCAGCAATAATGTGTAGTTTAGTATCCGGAGATATCTCTTTTATCAAAGAAGCGAGAACAGCTCCAAAAAGAGTTTTTCCTGTTCTTGGTGGCCCAATAAGAAGAATACCTGTCTGTATCTGCATGTTCATTAAGCAGTATTGTTCAGGATTTTTTAGATATGCTATAAGCATCTGTAATTCTTGTTGTGCTGTTGGATTAAGCCCTATGATATCTTCAAGATTTACTTTTGGCCCTTCGTTTTCTTCAGCAGCATATTGGGCATGTATGCCCCCTTGCCATTTTTTATGCAATGATTTTTTAAATTTAGAAAACATATCTTTGAGGTCATAGTATTTATATTTGATAGGCTCTTTCATGTTGTCAAATAAGCTTCGAACTAATTCGTTAACCAGTGCGGTGCTTCCCGTTGCGAGCAATAGTCCGGCACCAAGCTTAAGCGTTTTTGTAGAAGTATCATAACTAGCTTTTTCTGTAGGAATGTTTGTATTTATATGTGTTTTTGCTAACTCTGCAACTCCATATAGGCAAGCGGCTGATGCGATAGCCAGACCAGATACGGGTAGTGCCCAAGAGCCAAGATCATTTTTTTCCCATATTCTCCCAAGGCGAGAATTCCACATTTTTCGATACTGCCTGTTAAAAAAACTAAGTCCGAAGTTGGTTACTTGATTATCGAATTGGTCGCGTAATGTGTTATTTTCAGCTTCTAGTTGTCTAATATGTTCTTCTATATCTAAAATAGGAGATTTTTTGAGTTTATTTTGTTCTTCTTCGAGTTCTTTCTGTATTTTTATGAATTCTTCTTGGATGGTTACCAGGTTGTTGTTTTGTGCTAGTGCGCGAGATATCGCCTTTACCGTCCATTTGTTAGCATTAAGGAGTCCAATAGCAAAACTAATTGTTTTACCTATTATTATCTCTTGCGTATCGTTTTTTTCTAATTGATCTGCAAGAGAGAGAGAAAGAAGAGATTCAGTTTCTTTGATTAATGCTTTTATAGTATCAATAACATGCTGTGGCATCTGATCTTCTTTTTCTTTGCCTTGATTTAGATTTTGTATGACAACCAAAAGGTCTTTAAGGCTACGAACAGTCTGAGCGACGCGCTTTTTCGCCTCATCTAGAAGTCGTTGCCATTGAAAATTATCTTGGGTAGTTGTAGCTATTTGTTTGGTTGTCTGTTTGGCTGTTTTGTTATTAGTTGCAATTTGAGCCTGAGTATGGGATATACTGTAAGGGAAAAGTGTTAACGTTAGTATGAAAAACAGCGATTTTGAGATTTTTGCGATCGAATGTGGAATTATCATTGTTTAGCTCCTTTTGTTCGTAATAATAGAGATATATGTTATTGTAACTAATGATAATTTATTTTTTTTAATTTGTCTAATGGGTACAGGGGTAATAATGAAAAATAGAAAATTTTATACTTCTTTTTTAGGCGTAGGTTTTTTGGTAGGACTTTATTGGGCCAGTTTCGGAAAGAAGGTAAAAATAAGAAAAATAGCCATGGCTAGATCATATCCATCTATAAAGAAAGTAATTACTAGACCCCATCAGTCTATAGATAATGCTTTAAATAAGCAAAATTTGGTTCATATGGTTGTTTTGGGTTCGGGCCCTGCTGGTTATAGTGCTGCTCTCTATGGGGCTCGATTTGGGCGTTATGTGGTTCTTTATGATGGTCCCGAGCGGGGCGGTCTACTGACAAAGACGTCTAAAATAGAAAATTGGCCAGGGGTAGAGAGTATTTTGGGTCAAAACTTAATTGGCTTCATGAGGCGACAGATTCGTTCTTTGGGTGTAAACTGTGTCCCTCAAACTATGGTTTCGGCTGATTTTGATACCTATCCATTCGTATTGCAGACTGATACGGGAGAAATAATCCATGCGCTTTCTGTTATTGTGGCAACGGGGGCTGCTCCTATTAAGTTAGGAGTGCCAGGAGAAGAGAAATATTGGGGTCAAGGGGTATCTTCATGTGCTATCTGTGATGCATATGCCTATCAAGGGCAAGAGGTGGTAGTGATAGGAGGTGGTAATTCTGCCGCTGAAGAGGCTATGCAACTTGCTCCCTATGCGAAAAAAATTACTATTCTGGTCCGAAAAGATAAAATGCGCGCTGATTTTGCTATGCAGAAACGCTTGCTGGGATATCCCAATATTGCTATTGTGTATAATACTCAAGTTAAAGAAATTATAGGGAATAATGATTTTGTGACAAGTGTTAAGCTGCAAGATACTCACAATCCGGATCAGATGAGCTTTATGCCGGTAGCAGGGGTCTTTTTGGCAATAGGACATAAGCCAAATACTGATTTTTTGGCGTCGTCATCTTTGAAGCTCGATGAGCGTGGCTATATAGCTCTATCTGATGGTCGTACACAAAAAACATCTATTCCTGGGGTATTTGCAGCAGGTGATGTTGAAGATGCATTATATCGCCAAGCTATTGTTGCATCAGGTAGTGGCGTAAAGGCAGCGATAGATGCGGACGCTTATTTGACGCATAGGGGATTAAATCAAGTCGTTGAAAAAGAGTTAGAGAAAAATTTGTTCGTTTATGCTGATAGTGCGGCGGTAGGATCGGTAAAGACATACCAGGAATTTGATGAGTTAGTTAAATCAACGGACGTACTCGTGGTTAACTTTTCTCGGTCAGATTGTCAAGAATGTATTATGTTTGAGCAGTTATTTGAGCGAATAGCGCAAAAATATGGCAGTATGGTTGGTAGTGCGGCTAAATTTGTTAATGTTGATGTACATGAATTAAGCGACATAGCAGAACGTTTAACTATTTACCGAGTGCCTACCATTATGATCTTTAAAAAAGGCTCGGCATTGCCGGTTTATCGTTCTGTTGAGGTGAAAAATGAGGAAAAGCTTGAAGCTGCCCTTGATCAGGTGATACAAGAGTCTTTATAGATTTATCTACTTGGTAAGGTGAGTTTGGCGTAAAGGCTGTAAAAAATAGCTTGATAATGGTTTGCAATGTCTTAATCGGTGATTCTGAACGGGGGGCCCAGAAGGGCTCCCCGTTTTTACAAAAATGTTTAATTTACAAAAAAAGCTGAAAATAGTGATCACCTTATGGTTATTGCAATAAAGAAATTATTAAATGTTATTTTGAGGCTGTTTTGCTGCCACATATAGGCACTGGAAAGACTATTGTTTTAGATAACGCATCGTTTCACAAATGGATCGAAATCTCTGATATTGTAAATAAAGCTGGTTGTTCTTTGCTTTTTTTACCTGCTTATTCTCCAGACTTAAACCCAATAGAACATCATTGGGCTTACCTAAAAAATAATATTAGGCGTGAGCTTGAATTTGTTGAAAATGATATTTGGAAAGCGACTTGTAATGCATTTGAGAAAATGGGGAATTCTTAGTGCGCTATGCTATAGATCGGGATCGCGTTATAGTATTGATTTAATAGCCTTTTTTGCGACTTTTATATATCGTATGCTTTTCTTTAAAAATCATTGCTACTTGTAAATTTTTAATGATATAATCTTTACTAGAAGCAATTTTCAAAATAAAAAAGTAATAATTTTTGTTAAAAAGTAGGTAAAAATATAAAAGGGCACTGGTTATGCGATTTTTGGTATTTTTTTTGGTAACCATTATTGGTCAGTCTCTGTATGCTGAAACTATTAAAGTAGGTATTTACGGAGAGATAATCGATCAGGATCATGAGTATGCGTCTAACGCTATCGCTGATACGGTGGTTATTTATGCACAAAAAAATGATATAAATCAAGAAAAAATAGCTCGAAAAGGGTTTTTGGTTAGATATAAAAAAGCAAGAGGTACTGTGCTTATATCGCATGGTTTTATGTGCGATAAGTACATGGCTGGGTTGCTTAGGTTCGTTTTTTATCCTGATTTTAATGTTATGACATTTGATTTTCGTGCGCATGGTGAAAGTACGCAGGGGCAACAATGTACCTTTGGTCGTGATGAAGCGCATGATGTTATAGCAGCGGCACATTTTTTAAAAAATCATCCAGACTTAAAAGGAAAACCACTCTTTTTCTATGGATTTTCTATGGGGGCAGTTGCGGGTATTCAAGGGGCGGCGGCACAAAATGGCCTTTTTAAAGCTTTTATTTTGGATTGTCCTTTTGCTTCTACGGACACAGTGGTTCAGGCGGGGTTAGAAAGAATGAAAGGGTCTTTTTTTGGATATGAATTTGATATTCCTGGTCGTTATATTTTTGAAAAATGTGCGTATCATCCTTACGTTCAATCTTTTTTAAAAATATGTCTAAAATTAATAGATTCGCTTGGAGTATACAATGTGCCGACAAATATTTCGCCTTTTAGTCCGGCAGAATCGATTAAAAAAATTGATGATCCTTGTTTTTTTATTCATTGCAAAAAAGATAAAACGGTGCCTATAGAATCGATAAAATGTCTTTATAAAGCTTGTGGTTCTGAGCATAAAAAGTTGTGGCTCACTGATGGGAGAGGGCATTTTGATTCGTTTTTTTATAATCCTGAGCGCTATTCTAAAAAAATAAGAGATTTTTTGGCTGCGGTATTAAAAGGAAAATTGCACACTATATCGGTGATTGATGATGATGGCACCAGAAGAGGAGTTGTGAGTGCTGATGATTGATGATGATGTCAGAAGCTAGAGACTAATTTTTGAGTTAAAAAGGGGGAATGGATATGGTTATAAAGCGTTATTTTTTATTGCATTATGCATGTTTACTGTTATGTCTGATATCGCCTTGTCTTTCTTTTAGTTTACCGTTTTCTTTTCCAGCATGGTCTGATGATGAAGACTATGCGTGGCCGGATGAAGAGGATTATGTAGATGATTTTTGGTGTGGCGATTGTTACGATCCTGAATGTGATTGTTATTACGATTATGGCTCGCCTGGTTTTTATGAATCGTATTATCCTGTGTATATATGGCGAAATGGAGCCAGAGTAAGGGTATGGCGTAATAGGTTAGCAGGCGGCAATCGGTACTCTGTACGAAGAGATGGCACTAGAGTTCCGATACGAAGAAGTCATGGTCGTCCTGTTTCTGGCCAACCAGTACGTACTAATCGACCAGTGCGGCATCAACCAATGCGTACTCAATCAAGTGCGGTTCGTAGATCTGGAGGAGTTGGGGGTCCGGTAAGGACAGGTGCTCCTATTCGTGCAAGTCATGGTTCTTCTTCTATGGGTCGTTCTATGGGTCGTTCTATGGGTCATTCTATGGGCGGTGGAGTTAGGGGTGGTTTTGGTGGTGGAAGATCTATGGGTGGAGGACATGCTGGAGGTGGACACGGAGGTGGTCGCCGTTAAATAAGTACTGATTATTAAGCTAATTACCTAATGGACCACATAATTAAGATCAAATAATAAGATATAGAATGGTTAGGGTTATCGTATGTGTGGGGTTATAGTATGTGTGGAGGTTAATTTGGAGGAATGGTTATGAAAAAATGTGTTATGAAAAAAAGTATATTGTTTTTGAGTATGATTCTATTTTTCAGTGTTAATATTTTTCTTGATGCAAGACCATACAAAAGAGTTGCTGATCTTAAGTCGGACCATAATTTTTATAAACATATTGGGGCGACTGAATTAGCGGTAGTGCTTTTTTATGAAAAAAATATAAAAAAGAATAGGCATAGCAGACATAGTCAAGATAAATATAAAGATGGTGGCATTTCTGAAGATGATGTTTCTGCAGAGCGTATTTTTGAAGGCATGAGTCAAGTTCCTCATTTTAGAGAGGGACGGGTGCGTTTTATTATGATTAATGTTGCCAGGGAAGGCCTTGCCGATATAGCTCGTGATTTTCGTGTAGGCACTACGCCGACTGTTATGATCTTTGAAGATGGTAAGGCTATCTCAAAAGAGGGAAAACCGATTACTCTAGAAGGAGATATCTCTTCTGAACAGCTACGTTCCTTTATAGATGATAATATTGGCGCTCGCATTACTACTATTATAAGTGATAGGGCGGAAGCGCGGCGCGAAGCGGCAGAAAGAAGCTATTATTATTGGGGTTTTGGCTATCCATATTATTACTGGAATTATCCATATTATGGCTATCGTTGGGGCGGTTTTTATTGGTAAAAATAGTGATAAAAAAGTTTTTACTATAAAGCTTAGGTGAGAGTTATTGTAAAAAAAGCAAGAAGGAAATAGGGCGTTAATGAAAATGCATTTTTCCTTCTTGCTACCTTCTTGCTACCTTCTTGCTACCTTCTTGCTACCTTCTTGCTAATTGTATATTTGAGCTGGTGAAGTTTAGGCTCCAGCTTGATGCAATAATAGACGTATTGTAATATCGTCAGCAACATCTAAGGCAGTTTTTTTAGATTTGTTTTTTTGGTTAACATTAGCATGAGCATTAAGTAGTACCTCTATAACCTCTATATGGCCCTTCTTAGCAGCATACATTAAAGCTGTATTTTCATCTTTATCTATTGCATTAACATTAGCACCAGCCTTAAGCAATATTTTTATAATTTCTGTGTAACCATCCCAAGCAGCATACAATAAAGCTGTCTGTCCATTTTTATTTACTTCATCAACATGAGCACCAGCCTTAAGTAATATTTTTACAGCTTCTGCATGATTTTTCCAAGCAGCCATTCTGAATGCTGTGCGTCCATGCTTATCCATTTTATTAATATTGGCGCCAGCCGCCTTAAGTAATATTTTTATAACTTCTGTATGACCATTTAAAGCAGCAGCGATTAAAGCCGTACTTTCATATTTATCTACTTCATTAACATCAGTACCGGCATCAAGTAATGTTTTTATAGTTTCTATGGAGCCATTCAAAGCGGCAGAGATTAAAGCGGTTTCGCATTGATCTGTTGCTTGTAGACAAATGATATTAGAAAGAAAAAAAATAATTGCTAGACGATATAACATGAATGATCCTCTCTATTTATGAGCTCTAGTTTTTTATATTGACCTATAATCAAACTAGCAATATTTACTAATTTTAAGGCTTATTTATTAATAATAACATAGTTTTTTTACTTGTCTATTGGCCTGTTGAGCGCTTAGACAAGCGCTTGTTGTGGTGTTGTATCGGTGGCTTTGTGTTGGGGACTAGGATTAAGTATCTGCTTTTCGGGTTGTTGTTTGAGTAATTATTGGTAAAAACGAGAAAAGGGGGATTGTAACAGTCAATTCCCCTTTTATTAAGATTTAGTTCGATAGAATAATAATTGGTTTATTTTATAATTTGTAGCAACATTGAAGGTTGTGCTTCCGAATTATGGCTATCGTTGGGGGGGTATTGGTAAAAAATAGTGATAAAAAAGTTTTTATTATAAAGCTTAGGTGAGAGTTTTTTGTAAAAAAAAGCAAGAAGGGGATAGGGCGTTAATTAAAATGCATTTTTCCTTCTTGCTACCTTCTTGCTACCTTCTTGCTACCTTCTTGCTAATTGTATATTTGAGCCAGTGAAGTTTAGGCTTTAGCTTGATATAATAATCGGCTTATTTCAGGGGTTAACATTAGCGCCAGCACCAAGAAACATTCTGTAATACTTCTATAGTTTCTGTATGGCGTTTCCTAGTAGCGATTGTTAAAGCCGTATCTCCATCTTTGTTTGCTTTATTAATATGAGCACCAGCATCAAGTAATATTTTTATAGCTTCTGTATGGCCATGTAAAGCAGCGTACATTAAAGCTGTATATTCATCTTTATTTGTTTCATTAACATGAGCACCAGCATCAAGTAATACTTTTACAGCTTCTGTATGGCCATTCCAAGCAGCGGTCATTAAAGCTGTCTCGCCATTTTCATCTGTTTCATTAACATGAGCACCAGCACCAAGTAATATTTTTACAGCTTCTGTATGGCCATGTAAAGCAGCGTTTCTTAAGGCATTTGTTCTATTAATATGAGCACCTGCATTAACTAATATTTTTATAATTTCTGTGCGGCCTTTCTGGGCAGCGACTGTTAAAGCTGTATCTTCATCTTTGTTTGCCTTATTAATATGAGCACCAGCATTAACTAATATTGTTATAATTTCTGTATGACCTTTCCGGGCAGCGACGGTTAAAGGTGTATCTTCATCTTTGTTTGCTTTATTAACATCAGCACCAGCACCAAGTAATAGTTTTATAACTTCTGTATAGCCTTCCCAAGCAGCGTACATTAAAGCAGTTTTTCCATATCTGTTTGCTTTATTAATATCAGCACCAATATCAAGTAATATTTTAATAGATTCTGTTTGACCATGTAAAGCAGCCTCTATTAAAGCAGTATCACCATTTTCATTTGTTCCATTAATATCAGCGCCAGCATTAAATAATACTTTTATAGATTCTGTATGGCCGTTCGAAGCAGCTTTTATTAAAGCAGTATCACCATATTCGTTTGTTGCATTAATATCAGCGCCAGCACCAAGTAATACTTTTATAGCTTCTGTTTGGCCATGTAAAGCAGCCTTTATGAAAGCAGTATTTCCCTGTTTGTTTGTTGCATGAATATTGGCGCCAGCATCAAGTAATACTTTTATAGCTTCTATGTGGCTATAGCGAGCAGCGAGCATTAAAGGTGTATTTGCATCTTTGTCTTTTGTGTCAACATTGGTATTAGGTTTAAGCAATAATTTTATAGTTTTTACATCACCATTCGAGGCAGCAGGTATTAAGTCTGTGTTGTCATAATAGTGTATGGCTCCAGCTTGATATAATAATTGGTTTATTTCACCAGAATAAGAACAACTTAACGCAGTTCTTCCGTTGTTATTTTTTTGGTTAACATTAGCTCCGCCAGCATCAAGTAATACTTTTACAACTTCTATATGACTACTTGAAGTAGGGGCTTCTATATCTCTACACGCGCTTGAAATAGCTTCTATTAAAGCAGTATTTCCTTTTTTATCTGCTGCATTAATATTAGCACCAGCATCAAGTAATACGTTTACCGTTTTTGCATAACCATTTGAAGCAGCGGATATTAAAGCTGTGCTTCCATATTTATCTATTTCATTAATATCAGCACCAGCAGCAAGTAATATTTTTACAGCTTCTGTGCGGCCACTTAAAACAGCGCATGTTAAGGCTCCATTAATTTTGGCACCAGCAGCAAGCAATGTGTTTATAATTTCTGCACGACCGCCCGAAGCAGCGTACATTAAAGCAGTATTGCCATAACTGTTTGTTTCATTAATATGAGCACCAGCAGTAAGCAATGCTTTTACCGTTTCTGCATGGCCTTCTGAAGCAGCGGAGCTTAAAGCAGTATTGCCATAACTGTTTGCTGCATGAATATCAGCACCAGCATCAAGCAATATTTTTATAACTTCTGTATGGCCACTTGAAGCGGCGACTATTAAAGCTGCACCTCGATATTCATCTGCTTCATGAATGTTGGCACTAGCATCAAGTAATACTTTTATAATTTCGGTGTGATCTTTCCAGGCAGCTACTGTTAAAGCAGTATTTCCATTTTTATTTGTAGCGTTAACATGAGCACCAGCATCAAGTAATACTTTTATAGCTTCTGTATGGCCATGTAAAGCAGCTTCTATTAAAGCAGTATCACCATATTTGTTTGTTGCATTAATATCAGCACCCGCATTAAATAATGCTTTTACTGTTTCTATATCACCGTTCGAGGCAGCAATTATTAAATCTGTATTTTTATTATCAGCTATAGTTACCACTTCTAATGGCTTTTTTTCTTGTAAAGAATTGTCAATCATATGAGAAAGAAAGAAAACAGTTGCTAGACAAAGAAAAAAGATAATTGTTAGGCGATATGACATGAATGATCCTATAATTTTTTATTTATAAGCTCTCGTTTTTGATATGAAATGTTTTATGTGCAATAAAATCAGCGATATTTACTGATTTTATGATTTTTTGGCATTTTCAGGACAAAGGCTAATTTGCTAATAATGGTAACATAGTTTTTTTACTTGTCTAGCCGGGTCTGTTAAGGGCTTATTAAAGCGCTTGTTGTGGTGTTGTATCGGTGGCTTTGTGTTGGGGGCTAGGATTAAGTATCTGCTTTTCGGGTTGTTGTTTGAGTAATTATTGGTAAAAACGAGAAAGGGGGGATTGTAACAGTCAATCCCCCCTTTATTAAGATTTAGTTCGATAGAATAAAAATCGGTTTATTTTATAATCTACACCCATATTTAAGGCAGTTCTTCCGAGCTTGTCTTTTTGGTTAACATGAGCACCAGCATTAATTAATACTTTTACCGCTTCTATGTTGCCACTCTGAGTAGCGTACATTAAAGCTGTCTCTCCAAATATATCTACTGCATTAATATGAGTACCAGCATCAACTAATATTTTTATAGCTTCGACATAGCCTTTCATGGAAGCGTACATTAAAGCTGTACGTTTATCATTTTTATCTGTTTTATGAATATCAGCACCAGCATCAACTAATAGTTTTATAGCTCCGACAGAACCTCTCAAGGCAGCGTACATTAAAGCTGTCCATTCACGATGATCTACTGCATTAATATGAGCACCAGCATCAATTAATAGTTTCATAGCTTCTACGTGGCCACTTTCAGCAGCTTCCATTAAGACTGTCTTTTTGTAGTAGGTATCTGTTGTATTAATATTAGCGCCAGCATCAACTAATATTTGTATAATTGCGCCATGACCCTTTATAGCAGCAGAACGTAAAGCTCTATTTTTATATTCATTTGTTTTATCAATACTAGTATCAGCACCAAGTAATATTTTTATAACTTCTGTATGACCATTTGAAGCTGCGCATCTTAAAGCTTCACCTCCATTAATATGAGCACCAGCATCAACTAATATTTTTATAGCTTCAGCATGACCATTTTCAGCAGCTTTCATTAAAGCTGTATGTTTATCGTCTTTATCGGCCTTATTAATATGAGCACCAGCATCAATTAATACTTTTATAGCTTTTGTATGACCGTTTTTAGCAGCGTATATTAAAGCTGTAAAGCTAAAGTCATATATTGTATCAACATTAGCGCCAGCATCAAGTAATACTTTTATAGCTTTTGTATGACCATTTTTAGCAGCTTCCATTAAAGCGGTATATTTATAATCTTTATGTGTTTTATTAATATGAGCACCAGCATCCAGTAATATTTTTATAGCTTCAGGGTTACCGCTTTTAGCAGCGTATGTTAAAGCTGTATAGGTAAAGCTATGCATTGTATCAATATTAGCGCCTGCATCAAGTAATATTTTTATAGCTTTTGTATGACCATTTTTAGCAGCTTCCATTAAAGCAGTATATTCATTATCTTTAGGTGTTTTATTAATATCAGCACCAGCATCAACTAATATTTTTATAGCTTCAAGGTTACCACTTTTAGCAGCATATATTAAGGCTGTATATCCAAAGCTATCTACTGCATTAATATGAGCGCCAGCACCAGCACCAGCATCTAGTAATACTTTTATAGCTTCTGTGTGACCATTTTTAGCTGCTTTCATTAAGGCGGTATGCTTATTTTTAACGACTTTATTAATATGAGCACCAGCATCAACTAATATTTTTATAATTTCTGTGTAACCACTTTTAGCAGCATATATTAAAGCTGTATAGCCAAAGCGATCTACTGCATTAATATGAGCGCCTGCACCTGCATCTAGTAATACTTTTATAGCTTCTGTGTAACCACCTTTAGCAGCGTGTATTAAAGCTGTATAGTGACATTTATTGATTTTGTTAATATCAGCACCAGCATCGAGTAATGTTTTTATAGCTTCAGCATGACCATTTGAAGCGGCTGCTGTTAAAGCTGTTTCTTCGTCTGCTTTATTAATATCAGCGCCAGCATTAAGTAATGTTTTTATAGCTTCTGCGTGACCATGCCGAGCAGCGGCTACTAAAGCGGTATTCCCATTTTTGTCTTTCGCATTAACGTTAGTACTACCTTTAAGCAGTAATTCTATAATTTTTATATCACCTTCGGAGGCGGCAAGTATTAAGTTTGCCATGTCGTTATTAGCACCAGCATCGAGTAATATTTTTATAGCATCTTGATGACCATTTTCAGCAGCGTGCATTAAGGCGGTATAGTTAAAGCCATCTACTGCATCAATATGAGCGCCAGCAGCAACTAATATTTTTATAGCATCTTGATGACCATTTTTAGCAGCGTGGATTAAGGCGGTATAGTTAAACCAATCTACTGCCTCAATATGAGCACCAGCATTAAGTAATGTTTTTATAGCGTTTTGATGACCATTTTTAGCAGCGTGCATTAAAGCTGTATGCTTACTACAATCACCTACTGCATCAATATCAGCACCAGCATCAAGCAGCATTTTTATAGCATCTTGATGACCATTTTCAGCAGCGTGCATTAAGGCGGTATATCGACGTTTATTGGTTTTGTTAATATCAGCACCAGCATCAAGCAATGTTTTTATAGCTTCTTGGTGACCGTTTGAAGCAGCTGCACCTAAAGCTGTATTTTTATCATAGTTTTCTGCATTAACGTTAGTATTGCGTTTAAGTAGGAACTTTATACCTTCTACATCACCCTCGGAGGCAGCATCTATTAAATATTGGTTGTCACCACCTAATGGTGCATAGAAGCAGTTGGCTGTTTGTGACCAATTGCCCATGATACTAAAAATAAAAAAAACAATTGCTAAGCGATATAGCATGAATGATCCTATAATTTTTTATTTATGGGTTTTTCTAATAAGAATAACATGATTTTTTTGCTTTGACCAATGGCCTATTGAGCTTTTTATGGATGGGTATAATTAAAAGCATTATTCGATAAAAGCTTTATCTGGGTTGATATCGCATATTTTAGGTTGATCAAAAGTTTATATATTTATTATCTATTTCGTAAAAGATAAAATAGAATAATTACCAAACTACCGGTTGTGGCGATAGTCGTTTTTTGATATTGCGAAGCATAACAAAGTGCTCTCTTTGTCCAAAATTTAAGACCAACTAAACCCCTTTTCAAAGTCGATGGTTCTTGTTTTGAACGCGCAGCTGCTAAAGCTTTGCGTTGTATTGGCGTGTATTGAGAGAAAATTTTTGTTTTGATTTCGTTAGCGGAATAGCCTGGAGTTGGGTGAGTCGGAACGCTGAGGCAGGGACTGTTGTTTTTGTATTGTCTATTGAGTTCATCGTAAATTCTATATCCTTCAGCGGGATTTTTAGCCGCAAGTAAAGTCTCAGCTGTTATTTCTTGTTGTAAAATTACTCTATTGTTTTCCATAGAGGTTAAGTTAGGACACATTTCGCGTAAACGGTAGTCGACATGAGGATGTGCAAAAATGAGATGCGTCAATTCATGCACAATATCTTTGTGTAAACCTTCAGGATCTTTGTAAAAAGTATAGAAAAATTTAGGATTAACCTTAATTGTAGGATTTTCTCCTTCCAAAGCTTTATATATGCAGAACATGGGATTAGGCATCTCTTTAATCTCAGACGGAGTAAATGTTTCAATATCAACAACGCTAATTCCATGTTTTTTTGAGGCTTCTTGTATTTGTTTTATGATATAGGATGGCACACTTTGATCCATACATGGTTGTCTTATGCTTTTTTGTTTTATTTTTTGTTTCTGTGCTTGTTCGATCTGCAGTAATTGCTCACATCGTTCTTCTGCTTCTTTTTCTCTATACCCAGAAGAGAGCAAAGCTTCTTTCCATGTTTTCTGTTCTGCCTGCAATCTTTCTTGGAAATACTGTTCATATAATGCTTTATTATCAGCATCTAACTGTCTTCTTTCTGCGTCAGAAGCGCAAGACTGTAATGAAGAGAAAAAAAGAAAAAAAACGAACACAATGTTTTTCATAAGTAATCTTTTGTAGTTTTTTTACACTTTTTACCGTTTTATTGAATATAATTCTAGTCTTTATTGAGACTATTCTAATTGTAACAAAAAGTCAATTTCTACTGTGGGGACAAGGCGGTCAAAGATCTTTGCTTTTTTCTATGTGAAAATAGCGGCGTTTCTTATAGCATTTTTTAGCAAGAGAGCATGGTTTTTTGCTTTGACCAACGGCCTGTCTAATAGTCTCATAGTTTGCGATTAACTTTTTTCTTGTTATCGAGTATTCTAAGTATGCTTTTATGGGCAACTAACAAGATCGAAGTAAGTTATAAAATAGGAGTTTCAAAACATGATTTCGTATACGGTGACGCATAACGGTCTTTTTGATCAAAAGGCAGAGGGCGCAATTGACGCCTATGGCTTTTTTGTGACGCATAATGCTTTTCTTCCCGAACAATTGCCCCTAGAATTGCAAGAATTTCAGGATACTTTTTATCCCGATTTGTCTTCGTGGTTGCGAGCAACTCAATTTGTCGGTAAAGAATTTGAAGTTAAAGTAATACCGGTGATTAAAAATCAAAAATTAATTCATGCAATTTTTGTAGGACTTGGAGAGACTGATGGCACAGATCTCTATATTGAAACATATCGCCGTGCATTAGGGCTATTGGTTCGTACAGCGACCCAGCATAAGAGCAAATCGCTTGCTTTTAATTTGCCCGATCCGGCACTGTTTGATATTGATCTTTCTTATTTGGCGAAACAGACTTCTGTTATTGCTCAGATGGCAAACTATCATTTTACTGATTTTATTACTTCTATAGAAAATAAAACAACCGATTTAGAGATTATTATTGGTGTTCAAGAAAAAAATAGTATACAAAAGAGTAATCATCCTGTAGGTCAAGATTTTGTTGCACTTATTGACGCTGGTTTACGTGAAGGTATTGTTATTGGCAAAGCAGTTAATAAAGCACGTCATTGGATTGATTTACCGCCTTCAGACTTGACCCCCCATAGACTGGCGAGCGAAGCCCGAGAAATTGCACGTGATACTGGTTTGCCGATCACCGTTTTTAGTGAAGAAGAGATAAATAAAATGGGAATGGGCGGCTTGGCTGGTGTATCTCGTGGTTCAGAGCTAGATTGTGAGTTGGTGATTATGGAATATAAAACAGACAGTCCGGATGCGCCTACGATAGCATTCGTTGGTAAAGGTATAACCTTTGATTCGGGTGGGTTAAGTTTAAAGCCAGCAGCTTCTATGGAAACAATGAAAGATGATATGTCAGGAGCGGCTGCCGTTATAGCAGTTATGGAAGCTTTGGCGGCATTAAAGCCCAAAGTTAACGTTATAGGTCTTGCTGCTATAGCAGAGAATCTTCCGTCAGGCAAAGCGTTAAAACCAGGCGATATAGTTCGTTTTTATAATGGTAAAACTGCTGAGATTAAAAATACTGATGCGGAGGGCCGCCTGATACTTGCTGATGCATTATCGTATGCGGTAAAACATTATAAGCTCGATGCGGTGATTGATATAGCAACCCTAACTGGTGCGTGTCCAATTGCGCTAGGCCCTTATTTCACCGGTCTTATGAGTCAACATGAAGAACTTATCGAGTTATTATATGAAGCTTCTGATAAATCGGGAGATCGTATTTGGGAATTACCTCTTGATGATGATTTTAAGCCGGCAATTAAATCGTCGGTAGCAGATTTAGCCAATATTGGTGAACGTAAGTATGGTGGAAGTGTGATTACTGCGGCCTTTTTTTTACAACCTTTTGTTGATAAAGTGCCATGGGCGCATCTTGATATTGCTGGTACTGCTTTTGATGTTCCAGATATTTCTTACTATCGTCCTGGAGCTACGGGGGCAGGGGTTAGATTGTTGATCGAATTGGCTTTAAATTGGTAGCTGTATATGTATGGCGTATAATTCGATCTGGTTTTTAGCTTTTTCGATTTCATTTTATTGTTAAACTTGTTATTGTTAAACGTGCTTTTTTTTTATTATATAAGTAAAAATTAAGGGGCGGCTCAATCAGCTTTTTTTTGTAATTTATCTGCTTTCTCCGCCCCTTAATTTTTTATCAAGATCTCTTTTTTTTAAATTTTTTTATTTATATAGTTTGAAATTACTTAGAAAACATTTTTTGCGTATCTTTTTCTATATCACCATACTCTTGACGCGTTAATTTTTTTTGCTGCCATTCTTCGATAGCTATAGGAAACGCTTGACTTGCAAAAGCGAGCATGCCTAAAGCAAATTGTCTAATCTCATACTGCGCTGCTTTATTAAGTCTTAAGGTTAAAAAATGCATAAGAGAATGAAGGTTGCAGGTAAAAATAAACTGAGTGTATGTGCATACCGGTAAAATACCGCGAGCTAATTCTCGAGAAACTCCTTTTTCCAAAAGATGTTCATAGGTATTTTTACTCAGCTCTAAAGCTTTTTTATATTCTTCCACCAACTGTATATCGGTAAAACTTTCACCAGATGCTTGTTTGTTTTCTCGATCTTGTAACCGCCACTCTGATGGAATATAAAATTCTAATGGTGCTTTTGCATAACGGTAACTAATCTCATTGTAAGAATTCATTCTATGCCTCATCCATTGACGAGCGACAAAAAGCGGTGCTTTAACCCTAAAAGAAAGTTGGTTATGTTCAAAAGGGCTTGTGTGGTTATGTTCTAAAAGAAAGGCAATTAATTTTCTATCCTTTGTGCTTATTTCTTCAATGATTTTGCCATACGATACCCGTGCAGCGTTAACAATATCGATATCTGAACCAGATGTTCTAATCAGAGATAAGGAGCTTATGGCGTCATAAAGAGGGTCTATTGTTTTTGTATGCTCAGTAGTTTTTTCATGCGTTATTTGTGTTGTGTTAAGAGTATCGATATTTGAATCGATCTCTGATTTTAGTTCATATTTTTTTTTCGAAATTTGTTCTTTTTTATAGCTTTCAGAACCAGTTATATTTTCCATTCATTCTCCTAAAATAGTTAAAAAATAAGGTAAAACAAGTATAAAACTAAATCATTTTTTTTTATATTTTTCTTTCTTGACAAAGCATCGTTTGCAATGTTATTACCTTAATTAGTTATATTTTTGTTTAGAAAAATAAGTGTTGTCTTCTTAATTAAAAAGTTGTCTTGTTAATTAAAAAAAGGTTTTGAGTATGAAAGAAAACAGTATCAATATATTTATTTTATGTTTGATTTTATGTATTTCAAGTACGCTGACAATGCAGGCAATGAAAGAAGAATCTACCGGCAAATTACCCAAAAAAAAAATAACAAGAGAGCCATATAAATTTGAAAAAGTTGCTTCTATTATCAATGATCTTGAAAATACGTTAGTTAATCTTATAAACAATGCTCAACAAGCAATAAGCAGTGGCCAAGATGTATTGGGTGTACAGCTGGAATCCTTGATAGAAAGTACACAATCTCAGCTATCAAATCTTATAACCAGTAATTTTGAAACGGTAGAAACGGGTCAGCAGGAATTACATGACAAAATAGAAAAATTGATTAATAAAATAAAAAAACTAGACATAAAATTATGTTCGATAGAAAGCGAGCAATCCCAGCAATCAACTATGATAATGAGTAATTTTGAAAGCGTAGAAAGCAGCTATCAAGAAGTTGCTATTAAATTATGCGACTTGCGCACACAACTAGATTCGCTAGAAAGCCAACAGTCAGTAAAACTAGATGCGCTAAATGAAAGATTAGATTCACTAGAAAGTGAACAATCTCAACAGTCAGCCATGCTAACCAATAACTTTGAGAAATTAGAAAGCAACCAAGCAGAACTCACTATGAAATTAGATGCTCTAATGATTGTTATATCAGCACTCGTTAATCTTTTAGATCCATCTGATACTCATATAGATTCTTTTTTATAGACTTTTATTGTTAATTATTAATGTTACGGAAAGGAGAGAAGGAGAAAATCAAAAAATAATAATAAAGACGAGACCCAAAGACAAGATTTTTATGTTAATTCTAATTAAAAAGGAAGATTGATGATGAAAAAACTAGCTCTTTTAAGCCTTCTAAGCTTATTTGTAACAACATCTTTTATTTCTGCAGAAACTGTTCGTAAGGGTTGCGAAAAAGATTCTTTTGAAAAATGTTGTGATCTTCTTAAAAAAAAATTAGAAGATATTGATCGTGGAACTAATAAAACTCTCTGCAAACTTGATAATCTTAAAGAAATATTGTGCTGGATTGTAGGTTTAGAAACATTCGATTTGGAAGTTGATTGGGTTACTCTTTGTCTTTTATCTTCAAAAATAGACATTTTACAAACAACAATAAATGGCATGAGCACTCAATTAGATGATATTTATAATGGTAGACAATGTGTTAGAGCGGCTGAATGTCTGCTGTAACTATGTATTTAAGAAATGTTTATTTATTTAAAAAATAGTAAGGAAAATATATGATGAAAAAAATAACTCTTTTGAGTTTTCTTGCAGTGTTTATGGTATCATCGGTTGCATTTGGTAAAAGCAGTGCAAAAAGTGCAGTAAAAGCGGAAGTGAAAACAGAAGTAAAGCCTGAAGCAAAAGCAGAAGTAAAAGTAACTCGTGGAAAAAACGGTGAATTAACTCGTGGTCGACATGGACATGGAGACAAGTGTGAAGATAGAGATAGAAATAAAGACTGTTGCAAAGAATTAGAAAAATTCAAATGTATATTAGAAGGCGTTGATAGCAATGGCGATAAAGCTCTTTGCCGATTAGAAGATCTTCTTTGCATGGTTAAAGACTTACTCAAACTTCTTGATTACGACCTTGGTTGCAAAGTAAGTCATATTGAAAAAGATGTTGAATGTGTTAAAGAAAATACAAATGCTATTTTGCATTGTGCATTAGAACATATTAAAGAAAGATTATGTTTCCTTATCGAAATTCAAGTTGCTATTAATGCAAAATTAGATCTATTTTTAGATGTTAACTTTGCTTCAGCGCTTGAAATACTTGAGTCTGACTTAGAGTCTAACTTAGCTTCTGAGGTTAGTGCACTAGAGACTAATTTGACTTCACAACTTAATGCAATCTTAGCCGCAATTAACCTGATCCCTCATGGTTAGTTTTTTGTAGATTTATTATAAGCTTTTAATGAGGTTAATGCCAAAAGAGGAAAGATTTCCAAATCTTTCCTCTTTTGGCTAAATAAAGAATTTTTTTATTCGATAGCAATTTGGGTAGTAATTAAGGAGAAAATAGTAATGAAAAAAATAATAGTATTGCCGGTACTTTTTTTTTGTCTGTTTTTATCTATTTTAAAAGCAGAGGAAGGTGAACGAGAAATGCGTTCTTGGGAGAGTGAATCGTGTGAAAACTGTTGTTATGAAAAATGCTGTAAAGAGATTAAAAAATTTTTAAAAAATATTGAGCATGATACCGGTGTGGCCAATAGCCAATTAAGAATGCTTTTTTGCATAGCAGAATCTATCAAAAGTATGCTCAATTGTGATCTTTGTTGTAAAATTAATCACACAGTAGGCAGGGTAGATGTTATTCATGAAAATACCAGAAAAGTGCCTGGTTTTTTAGAAAGTATGCAAGATATGCTTTGTTTACAGCTTTATGAAATACAGAGTAAATTGGATATATTGTTGGCCTAATATAAAGTAAAAAAGATACCATTATTGATTTACTATTTTTATTAGAAATACTAGCAAAAAATAAGGATAATTGATGAATAAAATTTTTTTTTTATTAAGCCTATTGCCTATTTTTTTACTCTCTTGTTATGCCTATGCGACAACTGAACAGATCCAAAACAAAAAATGGGGTATTCGGTTAAGAGATCAAAAAAATCGAGCAATAAGTCAGCAAACCCGACCAATAAGTCACCAAGGTAGACCAAAAATATTAAATTTAAGAAACCGGAACAATTGGCAGCGTAATAGATGGCAGGATAATACTAGAGGGAGAGATAAGTGGCAGCGTGATAGCTGGCAAGAAAACTGGCAAGATAGTTGGCAAGATGATTGGGAGCAAGAGAATAAAAAAGAAAAAAATAATTGGGAAGAAAGAAATAGTCAAAAAGAAAGAAATAGTTGGAAAGAAAAAGATGGACGAAAAAAAAAATATAGCAAACGAGAAAGAGGTGATGGGCGAGAAAAAAAATCAAAATTTTTTCACCACGGCCCTAAACATTCTAATTGTGAACGTTGTTTAAAAAAAGTAAAAAGAGAATTAGAAAAAGTAAGCATGGAAGCCAAAGAAGCTAATTGTAAAATTGGCTATCTTTTGAGTGTAATAGAATCGGTTATCTGTCAGCTGGAAAATTGTGACCCGTTAGATCAATTTGAAGCTATTCAAAGTCAATTGTTGGTATTAGAAAGCTCCTTAACTTCTTCATTGTCAACTGACTGTTCAGGATTTGAATCAATAGAGAGCAAACTTAATTCGATAAACGAAGAAATAGTAATTTTAGATGCAGCGGTTGGCGATCTTCTTGATTGCAGCCCTTGTTCACAATTTGCTACTTTAAATGAACAAATATTAAATTTAGGGACAACAGTTAATATTGTGGCTAATGCTGATCTTTCCTTGCAGCTTGCTCCTTCATTTGAATCTATTCAAAGTCAATTGTTAGAATTATCAGGCGCCTTAGATCTTTCGTCTTTGAGTAGTTGCTCAGGGTTCGATTTAATAGAAAGTAAGCTTGATGAAATAAATGAAGAGGTAGAAAGCTTAGAATCGGTGATAAATGAAGAAATAGCAAATTTAGGATCTACGATCAATACAGAAATAACAAATTTGGGAACTACGATAAATGGAGAAATCACCAGTTTAGAGTTTATGCTCAATACAGAGGTAACAAGCTTAGGCGCCACGCTAAATGGAGAAATCACTAGTTTAGAGTCTACGATCAATACAGAAATAACAAACTTGGGAACTACGATAAATGCTGATATAGCAAGTTTAGAATCTACCGTGGAAAATTTAGAATCTACGGTAAATGAAGAAATAACAAGCTTAGTGTCTACGGTGAATACTCTTGCTACCGCTGTTTCTCTCCTTCATGTTCCACTTGTATAAAACATATATTTTATTATAAAATCACCTAAACAAAACTAAAGAAGAGAGTATTAGTTCTCTTCTTTAGTTTTGTTTTCTTTTTTAATTTAGATAGAATATTTTGCTCTCTTTTTTGGTTTTGATTATAGTAAGTTATAAAATAATTATAAAATAGATATAGTTACAAATAAAGTTAGGTATGCGGGTATATATGATTGACATCTTAAAACAACTACAAAAATCTGAAAAAATTGGCATATGGGGATTTGGTCTGGTTGGTAAATCAGTGGCAGATTTTTTTAAAATAATACCTGATAAAATAAACGATAATAGGCAGATAAACGAAGTAATAGAAAGTAAAGAAGTAATAGAAAGTAAAAAAGTAATAGAAAGTAAAATAGTTTATAAACTACAAGTTTTCGATCAACGAGTACTCAACGAGCAAGAACGTGAGTATTGCAACCAGCATGGTATCTCCATTGCTCTAACTCTAGAAAATTTTTTAAAAAATAACGATATTATAATACCAAGTCCTGGTGTTAATATAGATTGTTATTATGAGCAATATAAACATAAATGGCTGCCAGAGCTTGATCTTTTTCATCATTATTGGAATAAAAAAAGTATTGCCATTACCGGATCTGTAGGAAAAACATCAGTTACAACGCTGCTTTCTACTATTTTACAATATACGTATGATCCAGCTAATAAAAAAATTATGGTAGGGGGTAATATTGGTATCCCGTGTTTAAATCTTATCAAAGAACAAGAATCAGAAATATTAGCAAAAAATGCACAAGAACAAAAATTAGTCAACCAAAAAACCGAACGTCAAGTAATTGAATATGCAGTTCTTGAAGTTTCGAGCTATCAGCTTAATTATACACAAAAATTTGCTCCAGATATTGGTATTATGACCAATTGTGAACCTAATCATATTGATTGGCATAAAACAGAAGAAAACTATCTAAAAGCAAAATTAAATCTTTTTATGAGACAAACAGATAAGCAGTTTGCCATACTACCCTTACTTTTCAGAAACTATATTCGCACACTTTCTAATATAAAAAGTATCTGTATATGGTTTTGCGATAGCAAACCTACAGATCAAGAGTTAGCGCCATTTTCTGAATTATCAAAATTATCGGAAAAACTTTTCTATATTCACGATACCTGCATATGGCTCTTTGATAAGGGATTGCATTCAAAAATAGTAGCGCTTTCTGAATTCCCCTCTATAACTTTTGACCAAAATTGGCTTGTCATAATAGCTGCTTACTACGTATTAAATCAAGACTCGTTATTAAGTCAGGCTGCTTACTGTGTATTAAATCAAGACTCGTTATTAAGTCAGAATGTGCAAAATACGCAAAAAATAAGTTCTTATATGAAAAATCTATCCCTACCGGCTCATCGTCTTGAAAAATGTGGTTTGGTGAATGGTATCGCGATCTACAACGATTCAAAATCAACAACGGTAACTTCTACGCTTGCTGCAGTAAATCAGTTAAAAAATAAGCCTATTTTATTAATTTTAGGAGGCTTAAGTAAAGGGGTAGATCGAAAACCTTTGATTGCTCTTTGTAAAGATAGGGTAAAAAAAATATATTGCTTTGGGGCTGAATCGAAAGAACTAGCAGATTTCTGTCATGATTTTTCTATTCCTGCTTGCGCACAAATTTCAACGAATGCACAAGCACTAGAAGAAGTAGTAGCTCTAGCGTTAGCGCAAGGGGAGTCAGGTGACCAACTTCTCTTTTCTCCCGCAGGGAGTAGCTATGATCTTTTTAAAGATTACCAAGATAGAGGTAATACGTTTAAAAAGATTATTGAAAAGTTGCAGACGTAATATACTATTCTAATTATAAAGTAAAAATTAGGAACAAATATGCCTGCAGATACCAATAGACTTCTCATACGATCTTACGGACACAAGCTTTTTTTTATTATTTGGTTATTACTTATAATAGGAAGCGTCTTTATCTATTCTTCAAGCTCTGTCTATGCTTTATCCTATTCTGGCGATGCGGGCTATTTTTTAAAAAAACAATTAGTAGGTATACTGCTTGGCTTTGTTGCTATGCTTATCGCTATCTTTATCCCATTAGCCTTTATTAAAAAAAGTGCCCCTTATTTTTTTCTCTTTACTCTGCTCATAACCAGCTTAAGCCTTGTTCCCTATTTTAGCTTACGAATTCATGGTTCAAGTAGATGGATTAGATATAGGGGATTTTCTTTTCAACCGAGTGAATTATTAAAAATAGGTCTTTTGCTTTATAGCGCTTATTTTTTAGATAAAAAAATGAATCAGCAGGGAAATAACAAAGATTATCAGAATTCATATAATTTTTTTCAGGATAAAAAAGATTATCAAAATAAACGAGAAGAAAATAGAGTTCAAACATTAAAGCATATTTTTATTCCACTCTCTATTTTACTTATATTGCCCGCCATTATTTTACTTAAACAGCCTGATTTTGGTTTTACCGTAACACTGGTAACTACTGTTTTGTGCGTGTGTGTCATAGTCGATTTTCAGGCACGCCGCATTCTTTTCAGCCTGCTAGCACTTATTCCGCTCGCGATAGCGCTCATTTTTTTGCAGCCCTATCGCCTTAAGCGAATAACGGTTTTTCTCAATCCATGGCAAGATCCGCAAGGGTCAGGCTTCCAAATTATACAATCTCTCATTGCCATCGGTTCTGGCGGTTTTTGGGGGATTGGTATTGGGGAGTCTCGTCAAAAGTTTTTTTATCTTCCTATGCAACATACTGATTTTATTTTTTCTATTATTGCTGAAGAGGTGGGTTTTATTGGTGTTATTATTTTAATACTGCTCTATATATTATTTCTCTATTATGGGCTACGAATTGCACACTTGTTACACGATTGTTTCTCTCGTGTTTTTGTATTAAATGCAACCATTTTTATAAGTCTACAAGCGCTCATAAATATGATGGTTGCCACCGGCATGGTGCCCACAAAAGGGGTAGGGCTTCCGTTTGTTAGCTATGGCAATACTGGTCTTATCACTAACTGTATTATGATTGGTATTATGGGGAATATTGTCTATTCTCAAGCGAGGCTAAATACCAGAGTCTCTGGGCAACCTTTAGAAAGCATCTAAAAATACTCATTTATTTTTACTTTTTCTACGCTTATATTTGGCTTTTTGTACTTAAAGTATTTTTGCTAGGGCTGTTGTGGTATAAGCTACCGTTCAGCTGCGGTTACTGCTTCGGCTAGCGGCGGGCCCTTTTGCAATGACCGGTTGAATGCTCTTGTTGCTTCATCTTGCATATGATCCAAGCCATATGTTCTTATAGCTAGTCCCAATTCTAGTAGTTCTCTTCGGCACTTTTACTATCTGCGATTCTATCTGGTATTTTTGGAACCAGATAATCAGCTGCTACTGGGGATAATGCCAGAACTGCTCCTCCTATTGCACAAAAAAGTATCGGGTTATCTTTATATATAAACCTTGAGGGGGTTCCTCGCTCAACCAGCCATAGAGCTCTTGCTCCGACTGCTAGCAGTACTGCTCCTATAGTAACAAATGCGTTTTCATTTTCATTGATAAATGTTAAAGCTTTTGAACTAAATGTTTGTTCTGTTGACGTAGCAATGCTTGCTGTAGAATGTAGATTTGCTTCTGTCGTTGATGTTTGATTATGCACTGTTTCATCATTAGTCGCATTTATTGGTTGCCCGATTTCCAGCGATGTTTTATTGTTGTCGACTACTTCTTGCTGCGTTCCGTCGCCAGCGTTTGTTGCTTGCGATGTCTCATTATCGTCTGCACCAGTAGCTCTATCTATTACTTCAGCATCTACCATTATGAGCTTTTTTTAGCTTCAGCAATAGTACCTATAGCTCCTCTCAATAGATAGGCTAAAGCACCAGCACCTAATATGCCAACTCCAGCTATTATTTTTCCTTTATGCCTAGCCGCTGTCTCTTTTAACTTATTTATCATCGATTGTTCTGACTGTACGTTTGACTGTACAGATTGTTTCGATTGAGCCATACTTTTTGGTGTTCTTGCCATTGCCTTACAATTTTGGCTTGCTGCCACCATCACCATCAAAAAAAGAGCTAATTTCGTTGATTTATAGTTTTTACTCATAGATAATCTCTTTCTATCTATTGTGGGTGTTACTCATGCGACTCAGTTACAAATTCACTGGCATCGGCACTTTTACTATCTGCGATTCTATCTGGTATTTTTGGAACCAGACCATCAACTATTGCTGGGGTTAATGCCACAGCTGCTCCTGCTACTATTGCACAAAAAGGTATCGTATGCATAGAATTTGAGGGGGTTCCTTGCTCAACCAGCCATAGAGCTCTTGCTCCGACTGCTAGCAGTACTGCTCCTATAGTAACAAATGCGTTTTCATTTTCATTGATAAATGTTAAAGCTTTTGAACTAAATGTTTGTTCTGTTGACGTAGCAATGCTTGCTGTAGAATTTAGATCTGCTTCGGTCGTTGATGTTTGGTTGTGTCCAGTTTCATCATTGTTCCCTTTTATTGGTTGCCCGATTTCCTGCGATTTTTTATTGTTGTCGACTACTTCTTGCTGTATGCCATCGTCCGCGCTTGTTTCCAGTTTTGCACCAACTCTATCTATTACTTCAGCATCTACCATTATGAGCTTTTTTTTAGCTTCAGCAATAGTACCTATAGCTCCTCTAAAGAGATAAGCTATAGTACCAGCACCTACTATGCCAACTCCAGTTATTATTTTTCCCTTATGTCTAGCCGCTGTCTCTTTTAACTTGCCTATCATCGATTGTTTTGGCTGTACGTTTGACTGTACAGATTGTCTCGATTGAGCCATACTTTTTGGTGTTTTTGCCATTGCCATACAATCTTTGCTTGTCGCTATAATCACCATGAAAAAGAGGGCTAATTTTGCAGTTTTATTTATTTTACTCATAGATAATCTCCTTTTAAGCTATACTTGAAGCTATTTATTTTTTATTGATATAAAATTTTTGTATTAAAAACAGTGTATATCTTTAATTGTAGAGAGTTTTTTTCAAATTGCAATTGACGGGGGGGGGGGGGGGGGTGGCATGGTGCCCACAAAAGGAGTCCGTCTTCCGTTTGTTAGCTACGGCAATACCGGTCTTATCACTAATTGTATTATGGCTGGTATTATGGTGAATATTGTTTATTCTCAAGCGATGCTAGACGCCAAAGTCTCTCGACAGCTTGTAGAAAAGATCTTCTAATATCATAAACATTAGAGCATCTCTTTTTTTTTGTATTTTGTTCACTGGCTATTTTAACCCATAAATAAAAGGAAAAAGATGCTCTATTTTATTTATTTTTTTGGTTGGGACTAATTAGCTGTGGTTTCCGAGAAATCTGCGCTCCAGCCAGAACAGCTGCTCTTGCCGTTAATTCTATTGCTTCCGGTATCTTATTATCTATTGTTATCATTAGCGCTATATTCAGTAGGCCTACCAGTAGTGAAAATCCTGTAAGTTTTGTAAATCTTATAAATTTTTCGTAGCTTGTCTCCTGTTGCCATTCATACTGTTGCCATATTATTTGCGACGTCTCGTCTCCCCTTGCACCATTACTTTGCGTTTTATCATTTACATCTATCGCTGGCAGCGCCTCATTATAGCTTACTGCTTCTTGCTGTATTCCATCGCCCGCACTTGTTTCCAGTTTTGCACCAGCTCTATCTATTATCTCTTTATTTATAACTTCTTTTTTAGCTTCTGCAATGTTACCTATGCTTCCTCTAAAGAGATAAGCTATAGTACCAGCTCCTAATATTCCAACTGTTGCTATTATTTTTCCTTTATGTCTAACCGCTGTCTGTGTTAACTTGCCTATCATTGATTGTTTTGGCTGTATGATATTTTCGGGTACTTTTATTATTGCCATACAATTTTGACTCGTCACTGTCATTACCATGGAAAAAAGAACTAATTTTAATATTTTATTATTCATAGAGATCTCCTTTTAAAGGATGCTTGAAACTATTTATTTTCTTCGGGGACCCGCGGTAATCTCCACTATCCCTGCTCTACAGCCTGCTATTGCCGATAATTTTATTACGTTGGTTGTCTTAATATTTATTATTATCATTAGCATTTGGCTTAAAAATGTTGGTACTAGTATGCATCCTGCTGTGGCTGCTGCTATAAGTATATAGTTCGGTCGCCATTCATCATAAGAACCTATTATTTGCGGCGTTTCGTCCCCGCCTGTACCATTGTTTTGCGTTTTATCATTGACATCTGTCGTTTGCAGCGTCTCATTATAGTCTATCGCTTTTTGCTGTATTTCATCGCCTGCGCTTGTTTCCAGTGCTGTAGAATTTAGATCGGCTTCGGTTGTTGATGTTTGGTTGTATCCAGTTTCATCATTAATGGCATTTATTGGTTGCCCGATTTCCGGTGGTGTTTTATTATTGTCGACTACTTCTTCTTGCTGTATGCCATCGTCCGTACTTGTTTCCAGTTTTGCACCAGCTCTATCTATTACTTCAGCATCTACATTTATGAGCTCTTTTTTAGCTTCAGCAATAGTACCTATAGCTCCTTTAGATAGATAGGCTAAAGCACCAGCACCTAATATGCCAACTCCAGCTATTATTTTTCCTTTATGCCTAGCCGCTGTCTCTTTTAACTTATTTATCATAAATTGTTCTGACTGTACGTTTGACTGTACAGATTGTTTTGATTGAGCCATATTTTTTGGTGTTCTTGCCATTGTCATACAATCTTGGCTTGCTGCTGCCACCATCACCATCAAAAAAAGAGCTAATTTCGTTGATTTATAGTTTTTACTCATAGATAATCTCCTTTTAAGCTATACTTGAAGCTATTTATTTTTTATTGATATAAAATTTTTGTATTAAAAACAGTGTATATCTTTAATCATAGAGCGTTTTTTTCAAATTGCAATTGGCAGAGAAGGGTGGATGGGGGAAAAAGGGGGGAGCAAGATTAGCGAAAAGCGATAGCGATACATAGATTTTTTTATAAAATATAGTGCCGTAAATAATAAAAATACCTGGAAAAGTGAAAATCGGTGCAAAAGTCTTAATAAGAGACTCTTGCACCGATTTTCACTTTAAATAGTTTAGAATTTAATTTTCTGTCTATTTTTTTACGCGTTTTTCTGGTTTTGCTCCGCCAGTCTTCTCGCCTCAATATACTCTTTACCTTTTTCTAATGCCCATAGTTCATCAGCTTGTTTTTCTGGCGAATAGTTTGGAATTTTATTTTCCATCTCTTTGAAATGTCTTTCTAAGTCAGGTTCCAATTCAGCGAAAGGTATTTTGTCAAAAGCTGCTTTAGTTTGATTCCACCACGCTTTCTTATTCTCTTCCTTTTTTTCTAGTGAATTTAATGGCACTTCCACTGCAGGATTGGTTGCTACTTTTTCTCTC
The DNA here is from genome assembly GCA_963719415.1 of uncultured bacterium. Taxonomy (GTDB): domain Bacteria; phylum Babelota; class Babeliae; order Babelales; family Vermiphilaceae; genus JAPLIS01. The sequence goes on from OY970383.1 coordinate 80,361, forward strand.
CCATCTGGATTTTGCATGGCTTGATAAGCTAAATAACCGCCACCCAATGCGCCCAATGCAGCTATTGCAGCTATTATTTTTCCTTTATTGTTAACAATTATGTCTTTTAGCGTGCTTATTTTTTCTTTTGCTTGTGCCAGCTTATTTGCTAAAAAACTTTTTTGTTCGGCAACTTCAGACTCTTCAACGTTAGGGACTGTTGATGCTAGCTCCATTTCCAGATTTCTCATCTGAGCCTGCTCTAAATCAATTTGTTCTTGGGCATCAACTATCTCTTGTTGCATCTGTTTGATATTTTCTTCTTGTTCGGCTTGCGTCATATTCTCATCCATTCTTTCTTGGCGATACCTTTGCCTTATATCTCTACGACCCTCTGGAGAATATGATCGCGGATCATTTCGCGAGAATCTTACTTTGCCTGGCCTTCGGCCAGCATAAAGCGCTATTTCACTACCTATTATTACCATCATAAAAAATAGAACTACTTTTATCGTTTTGTTCATCGCTAATCTCCCTAAATAAGTTTGTCTGATTATTATTGCATATTGCAGAGGATTTATTTTAAAAAACTATCTATATTGATCAGCACATAAAGTCTATATTTCAAATAACAACAATAGCGATAGTGATACATAGACTTTTTTATAAAATATAAGGCCGTTACGCCTTCTTCTGGTTTTGCTCATCCAGTTTTCTCCACTCAATATAGTTTCTACCAAGATTTAAGTGGTCCCGCATGTCCCGCCTTTCATTTTGGGTTTCTGGCGGATACATGTCAAAACTTTCTTCTGCCAGTTTTACCTCTTCTGTTGCTTGTTCTAAAGTCATCGGATCCAAAATTTTTTTAACTTTTCTCCAATCCTTTTCAACTGTCGCTGGTACTTTTCTTTCTTCTTCTTCTTCTTCTCTTTCTTCTTCTCTTCTTTCTTCTTCTCTTCTTTGTTTTCTTTCTTCTCTTCTTTTTTCTTCTCTTCTTTGTTTTCTTTCTTCTCTTCTTTCTTCTTCTCTTCTTTCTTCTTTTTCATATTGTGTTTCTTCTTCTTTATATTCTGTTTCTTCTTCTTTATATTCTTCATATGAATTTTGTATAGCTTTATAGGCTAAATAAATGCGACCCAATGCACCCAGTGCGGCTATTGTAGCTATTATTTTCCCTTTATTATTAACAATTATGTTTTTTAACGCGCTTATTTTTTGTTTTGCTTGCGCTAGTTTATTTGCAAAAAAACTTCTTTGTTCAGCAACTTGAGACTTTTCAGCACTCGTTGCGGTAGCTGCCAGCTTTGTTTCCAGATTTCTCACTTGAGTTTGTTCCAATGCGATTTTTTTTTCTGCATCAACTATCCCTTGTTGCATTTGTTCAATATTTTCTTCTTGTTCTTTTTGCGCCATATTCGGCTCTATTCTTTTTTTGCGATATTCTTGCTTTATGTCTTTACGGCCTTCTGGAGAATATAATGGTGGGTGGCTTCGTGATAAGTTTATTTTGCCTGGCCGTCTCTCAGCAGAGAGCGCTATTTCGCTACCTACTATTAATATCATAAAAAATAGAACTACTTTTATCGTTTTGTTCATCGCTAATCTTTCTAAATAAGTTTATAAAAATAAATTTTTATATTAAAGACTTTGTATATTTCTCAGTATATAGAATTTATAATTCAAATAGCAATGGTCAGGCGAGGTGTGGCTATGGAGTATAGTTCGAGGCTCCAGCAATAAGCAGGGTAAATAGACTTTTTTATAAATATAGTGCCGTAAATAGTAAAAATACCTGAAAAAGTGAAAATCGGTGCAAGAGTCCCTTATTAAGACTTTGGCACCGATTTTCACTTTAAGCGAATAGTTTAGAACTTAATTTTCTGTCTTTTTTACGCGTTCTTATGGTTTTGCTCCGCCAGCTTTCTCGCCTGGAGATAGTCCTTAACTCTCTCTAGTACCCATCGTTCATTAGCTTGTTGTTTTGGCGAATAGTTTGAAATTTTATTTTCCATCTGCTTTATTTGTTTTTCCATGTCAAGTTCAAATTGAGCCAAAGGCATTTTGTCAAAATTTGTTTTAACTATCTCCCAATCTTCCAGTGGATTTAGTTGCTCTTTGTATCCTTCATTTTCTTGCAATCGCTTTAGTCGTTTTTTGTACTCTGCCTGTTGAGCGGCTGATATGTCCCAAAAAACTGGTTTTACTGGTTTTCTGGCTAATGGCAGCTCCACTGCAGGCTCGGTCGCCACATCGGCTGCTGATTGCTCAACTGTCTCATCTGTTGCTTGTTGCGCTTTTTCTTTTTGTTCGAGCATAGACAAGCGTTTTTTTGACGCCTTAATTAACATTTCTGTGGCTTCTTTTTGTTTTTTAGATGGAAGCTTTGGCAGTTGGAATTCTAAATCTTCTATTTTTCTTGTTAGTTTTTCTTTACTTATACTTTTACTTTTTATTTCATTTTCTATGTTTTTCGCCACGCTTTCTTTTTCTCCGCCATCTGGATTTTGCACATCTGGATTTTGCATGGCTTGATAGGCTAAATAACCACCACCCAATGCACCTAATGCGGCTATTGCAGCTATTATTTTTCCTTTATTGTTAACAATTATGTCTTTTAACGCGCTTATTTTTTCTCTTGCTTGTGCCAGCTTAGTTGCTAAAAAACTTTTTTGTTCGGCAACTTCAGACTCTTCAACGTTAGGGACTGTTGATGCTAGCTCCGTTTCCAGATTTTTCATCTGAGCCTGTTCTAAATCAATTTGTTCTTGGGCATCAACTATCTCTTGTTGCATCTGTTTGATATTTTCTTCTTGTTGGGCTTGCGTCATATTCTGATCTACTCTTTTTTTGCGATATTTTTGCCTTATGTTCCTACGACCCTCTGGAGAATATGATTGTGGGTCACTTGGTGGAAAGGTTACTCTGCCTGGCCTTCGGCCAGCATAAAGCGCTATTTCACTACCTGCCAGTACCATTATAAAAAATAAAACTACTTTTATCGTTTTGTTCATCGCCAATCTCCCTAAATAAGTTTATAAAAATAAAATTTTTATATTAAAAACTGTGTATATTTTTCAGTATATAGAATTTATAATTCAAATAGCAACGATCGGGCGGAGTATGGCTATGGAGTATACTTCGAGGCCCCCGCAATAAGCAGGGATAAAAATAATCAATAATATCCACTACTTGCAATAGCAAGAGGATTAGAAACCCTTTGAGGCCTCAATTGGGCAATTTTTAATAGGCACTCCTATAGATTATAGATGCCTGAGTATCGAAAAAAAGCTCTCGATAAAAAAAGCGAGAATAAAGAACGATGAAAAATAGCTAGCTTTCTTTATTTGCCAATACTTAACTCTTTGCTATTATTAAACTAAATAATTTTTACCGAGATATATATACGTCTATAAGCATAAAGGCAGCTCTATCATGCAGGACCAAAAAGTTACCCGTAATCAAAAAGAAAAAGAAGTTGATTTTAAGCACACGCTGAATTTACCGCAGACTGATTTTCCTATGCGTTCTAATCCTATTGTTGACGATAAAATTATGCTTGATCGTTGGGAAAAAGAGGATATGTATAGAAAAACATTCGAGCTTAATAAAGGGGCAGAAAAATTTATTCTTCATGATGGTCCTCCTTATGCTAATGGACATTTGCATTTAGGTCATGCATATAACGTGATTTTAAAAGATATTGTAACAAAATCGCAAAGAATGATGGGAAAACAGGTACCCGTTACTCCTGGTTGGGATTGCCATGGTCTTCCCATAGAGCTTCAAGTTACTAAACAAGATCCATCGTTAACGGGTGCTCCTTTAAAAACAGCGTGCCGAGCTTATGCGCAAAAATGGATTGATATTCAAAAAACAGAGAGAAAAAGCTTCGGTGTTTTTATGGATTGGGATAGGCCTTATACGACAATGGATTTTGATTACGAAGCTAATACTCTCCGTGCCTTTGGAGATCTTGTTGCTGGTGGCTATATAGAACGCAAGAATAAAACGGTACCTTGGTGCGCTTCTTGTCAGACTGTCCTTGCAATAGCTGAAATCGAATATCATGATCGAAAAGATCCTTCGATTTATGTACTTTTTTCTTTTACTGAAGAATCAGCAGAGAAGGCCTTTCCTGCAATTAAAAATAGAGAAATTAATGTGGTCGTTTGGACAACTACCCCTTGGACGATTCCGTTAAATAGAGCTGTACTCATAAAACCCGGTGCTTTTTATCAGATTCTAGATGTGCAGGGACAACTTATTGTTGTTGGCAAAGAGCGTGCTGATGCCTTGTGTGCACTGATAGGATGCGAAAAAATAGTTGTTCAAGAGTTTTTGGCTGATACTATTGCTCAACTTAATTTGAAATTTCAGCACCCACTCATAGAATTGTTTACGGTTCCCCTTATTTTTGATGATTCAGTTCTTCTTTCAGACGGTACTGCCTTTGTTCACTCTGCCCCTGGTTGTGGGCCAGAGGATTATGAAGTTGGGGTTAAAAATGGTCTCGAAATTTATTCTCCTATTGCAGCTGATGGTACTTATACAGACATGATAAAACCAGAAGAATTAATTGGTGTTTCAACAAAGGATGCGCAAGGGTGGGTTATTAAAAAATTGGCTGAAACGGGTAGACTTCTCTTTAAAACCTCTCTTTCTCACTCATATCCACATTGTTGGCGATGTCGTAATGGTCTCATATTTAGAGCAACAAAACAATGGTTTTGCGACCTTGAAAAACATGATTTAAAACGCAAGACTCTCCAAGCTGCCGATACCATTAAAACGGTACCTGAAAAATCTATTAATCGCCTTAAGGCTACCATAGAAGGACGTTTTGAATGGTGTCTTTCCCGTCAACGACAGTGGGGAGTTCCTATACCAGCTCTTATTTGCATACAGTGTGATCATGCGTATATTGCACAAGATATGATTAATGCCGTTGCAGATCATGTGCAAAAACATGGTATTGAGTTTTGGGATACTATTTCGGTATCCCAACTTACCAATCGTGACTTTGTTTATAGATCAGGAGTTGAATTTTGGGAGCCACTTGCAGCTGAAATAGAGACTGTCACTGAACGTTTCGAATGCTTGACTTGTAAAAGTAGTATGTTTAAAAAAGAGAATGACATACTTGATGTATGGTTTGATTCTGGCATTAGTCATTATGCAGTCCTCAAGCAGCGGTCTGAGCTTGCGTTTCCTGCAGATATGTATTTAGAGGGCAAAGATCAGCATCGGGGGTGGTTTCAATCTTCACTGCTTACCAGTATGATTTTAAACGGAGAGCCGAGTACAAAAATTTTGGTTACTCATGGCTTTACTGTTGATGCTCAGGGGCGCAAAATGTCAAAATCTTTGGGCAACGTGATGGCTCCACAAGAGCTTATGAATAAATTAGGTACTGATGGGCTTCGTTTATGGGTTTCAAGTATCGATTGCTCCAGTGAAGCAGTAGTCTCTCCTGCTCTATTACAAAACATTCAAGAAGTTTTTCGTAAAATAAGAAATACGTGTCGCTTTTTGGTATCTGTTTTATATGATTTTGATATAGATACCGATGGCGTAGAATTACCTGATTTACACTTGATTGATCAGTATGCTTTGCAAGAACTATTTAAATACAATCATGCCTTTATCGGCTATTACAAAAAATTTGATTTTACCGCACTTTTTCATAGTATTGGTGATTATTGCTCGGTACAATTAAGTTCTTTTTATTTAGATATCGTAAAAGATCGTCTCTATGTTTCAGCAAAAAAAAGCAAAAATCGTCGATCAGCGCAAACCACAGTATTTTATATTTTAGACGCTTTAGTGCGTGCTATGGCGCCAATTCTCTCTTTTACTGCTGAACAATTATCTGACCATTACCAAACAAATAAAACTGAATCTATTCATTTGCAACCTTTTAATAGATTGGAAAATGTCTGGGAAATTTTGATCCAAGCAATTACTCTTGAGCGTTCTTTTGTGTCAGTTGATGTAGCTGAAGGAGTAGATATAGAAACGCTACAGGCTATAGATACAATTGTATTTAATGCTGAGCATGAAAAGCGTTGGGAGACGTTACAGCTTGTTAGGTCTGGTCTATTAAAAGCATTGGAGATAGTGCGAGAACAAGGGATCATCAAACATTCTTTAGAAGCTGACGTGACTGTCTATTTCGAAGATCTATCTTTATATGTTCCGGTATTGCATGAGTTTTTTGCTGAATTAAACCAAAAGGGTGAAAGTGCTGAGCTCTTTTTTAAAGAGTTTATTATTGTTTCTCGTTTTGACATTGTAACAAGCCCGGATAACCTTATCCAATCGTCACTCTGTCCTGGTCTTTATATACGTGTTAATCGCGCAGAAGGTCAAAAATGTCCTCGTTGCTGGCAATGGCATACTGATACACATGAACATAATTTGTGCGGTCGCTGTTCTGAAATAGTAAAAAAATATGATAGCAACGGTGATAGTAGAAAAGTATAAAAACTGTAAAATTTATGCGCATAGCCTCGGATTTAAGAAAACAAGGGTTAATGTGCTCTTATCACAAAAAAAGAAGAAAAGTATAGAGCAGAACATATTAGAAATGCCCCATTTTTTTACTGGTCTGGCGACTGTCCCGAATTTTTTCAAACTTATTATTATTGATACACTTGTGTGTAGAGCTCCCGCGGGAGCTCTACAATTATATACCAGTCTGTTTGGGGTTATTTTTACCCCACTTTTCAGCGGGGGGGCCGGTTATTTATTAGGGCTTTGCTATAGGTTTGAGAAAAAAAAAGATAGATTTAAGCGCAATTTTTTTAACCGGTATAAATACTAAGCTTTATATATATTAAAAATAACTCCGAGAATAAAGATGCTGAATCGGAAAAAAGTAACGACGTTTTTTTTAAATAAGAAGGGCCGTTGTAATAAAAGAATTTGAGAATAAAAGCTATAAGTTTATAAAATAACTTTTTTTCTCAAATTCTTTTTATTTTTTTTGTCTGCTTCTTCAGAAGCTAGTGCCGCTCTTTGACGTTTTTTTTCTGTATTTATTATGCCTTGTAGCATTTCTGGGAAATTTTCTATGATCTGATTGATTTCTTCTGGTTTTAGTCCTAATTTTTCGGCTTCATATTTTAATTTGTTCTTTTTAGCCTTTTCGGCCGCTAATCTTTCCCGTTCTTCTTGTCCTTCTTGCAACCTTTGGTCTGCTTTAAAGAAGGTTGTCGGGAATCCTTTATCAAAAAACTTTTTTATGCTTACTGATTTTTGCGGGGGCGTAGGTCTTTGCATGGCCATTCCGCTCATTCCAGCTTCAAAGGGGAATGGGTGCATAGTTGCTTTTTTAGCCGCTTTTTCAGCTTTAGGCTCTTGTTTAACTGGTTGCTGCGACGCTGCTGAAGATTGAGAAGGTTCTGATGGCAGTGACACGCCTGGTTTAGGTACCTCAGCTGATTCTTCTCCTTGCGGAGATGACTTCGGTGCTACTGTGGGCAACTGAGCTGATTCTGGTTGCGACGATGCTACTGTTGAAGATTGGGAAGGTTCTGGTTTAGATGCCTTAGCTGATGGAAATGACTGCGATACTAGGGGCTCAGCTGATTCTGGTTGCGACCTTGACGGTACTGTTGGAGATTGGGGCCTATTGAAAGCCTTAAAAATGTCCTCTTTATGTTGTTTGCGTCGTCGTATTTCTTCTTCACGTCGTATTTGTTCATATTTTTTATTTTTTGCTTCTTCTTCTTGCGTTCGAGCAATTTTTGATTTTTCCGCATCCTTTAGATTTTCCCAAATCTGCTGCCGTTTTTCTCTTAATTCATTTATGCTTTTTTCAAATGAACGCAATTCATTTTCTTTTTCATTTATTTTTCTTTCTGTTTTTTGTAATCTTGACGAGTATGTTTTTATTATAGAATCAAAAGACTCTAACTGCCCTTCTACAAAGCCTACATTAGAATTGTATGATTTATCTTTTTTAATATTTGGAGTCTTTTTCAGCCATTCTTGTGCCAACGGAAGAGGCTTTCTGTCGAAAATAAACCCTTTTATTGTTTGCTCAAGATTTTTTTTTAGATTTTTCAGGTTTTTTATCTTAAGTATTGTCTCACCAAAACTTTCTTGAAGTGCCATTATATTATTAGTTTCTTCTTCGTACTCCTCCGCCCCCTCTTCGTACTCCCCCACCCCCGATGAATCATCATCATTCATAGCAGGTGATACTGCTTTTTTATTTTTTGGTTTAGGTTTTCTTTCCAAAAGTGGATCGGCTGTTTCTGCTGAAAAATGAAAAGGGAGAGCTAATGGATCTTCCCCAGGAATAGATTGGTTTTTTTTCGCTAAAAAAAGTTCTTCTAACTCTTTTTCATCTTGGTCATCTTGAGCTTTTCGTTTTTCGTATAGACTTTCTACTAACAATTTTATCGTTTCTACTTCTTCTTCTGGTTGTGATTTTTTTTGTTCTTCCAAATCTACTAATAGCTTTTCTAGCAAGCGTGTATTTTTATATAAACCTTTTAAGTTTTCGCTTGCTTTTATATATCCGTTAACCTGATTGTCCAGTGTCTTATCCCAACCCAAACTTTTATAAATTTCTGCAACATTTTCATCATTGAATGTTTGATCTTCATACTTAAGAAAAAATTCTTCAGGTAATGATTTAGACAATAAAGAAGGTGTTTTCTTTAAAATGCCAACCGGTTGCCCTTGAAAAAATTGTAATTGTTCTTTTTCTTGCTTCGTTAGAGTTTCTAATAAGTCCAAACCTTTTCTCGTTGCATTTATTGCTTCTGCTGTACTAGATAACTCTTTCATGAGATATTTTTTTATAAAATCCGCCTGGGCAGCTTCGTCAGAATCCATCTCTAAGCCTATCCGGCGAGGGCGTGATCCAGGATCTCCTCCATATCCTATCTGAGCAAACCTGCTTGCGGCAAAACTTGATTGTACCATAGTACTAGCACATAAAAATAAAAGTGACAATTTTAGCAGAGATTTTAATGATTCCATATTTTTCACCTTATTTATGCGTTTTTTCATAATAAAGAACGAAAAAAAAATCTTAATTATTCTGTTTCTAAATTATAATTATAAAAATATACTTATACAGTTTAACATACATAGTTGTAAATTTGCAATTAGTCGTCTGTTTTCAGTCTTGCGAATGCCCCAAGCCATTAGATTTAATCGTAAACTTACCCGGTATTATAAAAACTGATGACAACCCTGATAGTAAATGTGCTGAATCGAAAAAAAGTAACGACGTTTTTTTTAATGAGAAGGACCGCTATAATAAAATAAGATAAAAATAAAAGCTATAAGTTTATAAAATAACTTTTTTTCTCAAATTCTTTTTATTTTTTTTGTCTGCTTCTTCAGAAGCTAGTGCCGCTCTTTGACGTTTTTTTTCTGTATTTATTATGCCTTGTAGCATTTCTGGGAAATTTTCTATGATCTGATTGATTTCTTCTGGTTTTAGTCCTAATTTTTCGGCTTCATATTTTAATTTGTTCTTTTTAGCCTTTTCGGCCGCTAATCTTTCCCGTTCTTCTTGTCCTTCTTGCAACCTTTGGTCTGCTTTAAAGAAGGTTGCCGGGAATCCTTCATTAAAAAACTTTTTTATGCTAACTGATTTTTGCGGGGGAGTAGGTCTTTGCATGGCCATTCCGCTCATTCCAGCTTCAAAGGGGAATGGGCGTATAGTTGCTTCTTTAGCCGCTTTTTCAGCTTTTTTAGGCTCTAGTTTAACTGGTTGCCCCGCCGACGCTGCTGAAGATAGAGAAGGTTCTGATGGCAGTGACACGCCTGGTTTAGGTACCTCAGCTGATTCTTCTCCTTGCGGAGATGACTTCGGTGCTACTGTGGGCAACTGAGCTGATTCTGGTTGCGACCTCGACGCTACTGTTGAAGATTGGGAAGATGAAGCCAATTCGGAAGATTTTTTAAGACGAGCCTCAGCATAAGCCGCGCTAAGACGAGCATGAGCCGCGTAAAGTTCTTTGTCACTTACTTTTTCTGTTCCAGGAGGTCTATTAAGACGAGCATGAGCCGCGTAAAATTCTTTGTCAATTTCTGTTTTTTTTTCAGGTTGTTGGTCTTTTTTTTCTTTACGTTCCCTTTCTTCAAATCTTTTATTTTCTTCTTCTTTTTTTCTTAGCTGTGGTGATTTTTCACTTTTTTCTATTCTTTTTTCTATGTCAAAAAGTCTTGGTTTTATATCATCGGCTAGCTGGTCGACGTAATTTTGTTGTTCTTGTTTGAATTCATTTATTTCGTTTTGTCGTTCTTCTGCGCGCCATTCTTCTAACCTTAGCTTTTCTTCTGTTTCTTTTATTTTTAATTTTATTTCTTTTATTTTTAATTTTATTTTTTCTATTTGTGGATCAGGTGTTTCAGGGGAAACATTTTTGCCCATTGAAGAAGATAGAAAAGCTAAGGTTAACTCCAGTGTGTCTTTCATACGTATTTTGTGAGTTTTCAGTTCGCTGATGCGTGATTTTATAAAGGAAAGGTTCTTTTCAGCATCCATTATTTTTTCTCTTAAGACCCAGTAATCGATTGTAAAGTCCATAAACCGATACACGACAGGAGGAGGAGGATCATACATAAAATTACGCAGGACAGGAGGAACACCATAATACATAGCAACGGTGGTTTTAAAGGGCATTATTGCACAAAAAAGGGTTATAATAAAAAATCGAAAATATGTATGTAACATGTATTGTCCCTCGATCTATTTCTAAATTTTTTAATGTGTAATCTCTATAATAATAGCATAGTTTGACGTTTTTTGTAATAGTTTCAGGTTGAAAATATTGCCCCGCTTAGTGCAAGGAGTGCAAGCATGTTTTAAGTTTTTTTAAAAACATAACCCCAAGAAGAAAGGGAAAATTTTTAGATCTTCCCTTTTGCAATAAAGCTAATAGTGACTTTTTTCTCAAATTCTTTTTATTCTTCCTCACCAGCTTCTAATTCTGGCATATCATTGTCATCAGCTTCTAACTTTGTTGAAAGCGGGTCTCCGTGCATAAATAATTTTGGCTTATTGCGTCTACTCAAAAAAGACTTTCTAGCCTCATTTTTTAGCTTTCCCGTTTCTTCCCGCACTACTTGTCTAGCGATTCTTTGAGGTTCTGGTGACACGATTGATTTGGGTGCCTCTGCTGATTCTTTTCCTTGCGGAGATGACTGCGGTGCTACTGTGGACAACTGAGCTGATTCTGGTTGCGACCTCGACGCTACTGTTGAAGATTGGGAAGATGAAGGCGATGCTGAAGGTCTATTACGAGCTAAATTTTCAGACCTTTTTTCTTCGCTCTGTTTTTGTTCTTGTTTAATTTTTTCGTATGCTAGTCTTTGACGCATTTTTTCTTTTTTGTTTTTTAATTTATCTATTCCTATTTTGTTTGAATGAAATTCACGTTCATTTTTTTTTAGTTCATCGTTTATTTTTTGTATTCTTAACTGGTATGCTCTGATTGTAATATCATATTGGTGTACCTCATTTTCCCATGGTGTATTCGAAAAAGGCTTTTTCTCTGAATTAAACCTTGCTATTGTTGTCAACACATTTTTTTTCACATGTTGCAGTCGTGCATTTTCAATTTCTATTGCGGAACAGCGGTCTTCTAACCTTGCTATAGAGGTGGCTAACTCTGCTATAAAGTTTGCTAACCGTGTTATTTGGTCTCGCTCCTCTTCCTCACTATCACTATCATCCATAGCAACTGTTGTTTTAAAGGGCGTTATTGCACAAAAGAAAGTTACTATAAAAAATCGAAAATATGTAGGTAACATGTATTGCCTCTCGTTCTATTTCTAAATTTATTAACTTTTAATCTCTATAAGAATAGCAGGGTTTGGTGTTTTTTCGCAATAGTTTCATTTTGAAACTATTGCCCCGCTTAGTGCAAGGAGTGCAAGCATGTTTTAAGTTTTTTTAAAAACATAACCCCAACAAAAAAGGGAAGATCTAAAAAACTTCCCTTTTTTATCTAAAACTAATAATTAAACTAAATATAATCTATTATAAATCTATTTTAACTAATTTTTTGGAGCTACTGGTTGCGCTGAAATTGTCCTAGGAGCGATCGGCTGTGGCAAAACAGGCTTTTTGCTAAAACGCTTTAACGCTTTTAAAAGATCATTATACTCATCGAGCAAAGGTGATATTTCTGCAGGAACTTTTAATTCTTGTTCGATAAGGCGTTTTACGTTCGCTTTTTCTGTATCGAATGCTTTTTGCTTTTCACTAACTTGAAGGTTGTCTTGCTCTGCATTTCGTTTTTTCACTTGCTCTAGTTCATCAGCCGCATTACTTAGTTTTTTTCTCGCTTCTGTTATTTTTTTCTCAGATTCAGGTAGCTTATAATGCTTTTCTAGTTCTTTAAACAGGGGCTCAAGTTTGTCGGCCATTGCGGTTACTTTTTTACCCAATGCTTTATGATCCAGCGTGTTATCATAAAGTTCACGAACTGCCTTGGCACTCGTTTTTAGTGAGTCTGTTATATCTTTAACTATTTTTTTCGTTTTATAATCAAATGCCGTTAATTCAGCATCTTTAATTTTCATAAGTAACGAATTACGAACAGAAGAGATATCAGCAGCATCCAAAATAGAATCTATCTCTTGTTGCAAAGTATTAATTCGTTTTGATTCTTCACTAGGTTTAAATTCAGTCGATTTTTCTGGCTGCTCAGCTTTTTTTTCGTCTGTTTTTGCTTTATCTAATGGCTTTTCTGTTTTTGGTATAGTGCCACTCGCCCTATTGCCTGATTCTTGGCCATAATCACCGGGGTTTCTACTGTAGCTATCACCATAATAATCTTGATCACTCCTGCTACCAGTACGAGGATAGTTTGATTGTCGTGCCGGGTAAGAAGAACCGGAATAGCTGCTTCCACTACTACTACCGCCGCCCATTGAAGAACTGCCACCGCGCATTGCTGGCGTTTGAATTACTCTTCCTGGTACCGTGCCTTTTTTAGCTGCAAGCTCAGCTTCTTTTAACAATTTTTCTTCTATGCTACGAATTTCTTGCGCAAGAGGTTCGTATTTTTCAATAGCACTATTAATGGTATCATTCAATTTTAATTTGAGTATTGCTTGTCCCAAATGATCGATGACTTTTTGAATAGATATTTTGGTCTGATCACCTAATTTAGTAAGACCGAACGTTGATACATCAATAAATGGCTCACTTTCAGTGAGATTTTTTTTCAACAAACTCAAATGGTTTTTTAAGGTGTCGTTTTCAAAAATATAATTAAAATACCGTCTTTTTTGTGTTTTTTTGTCGATGGCAACAAGTGCATTTAGCTTATAAAGCAATACTTGAATCTGTTTTTGCATTGCATTCCAGGTAATTGTCGGGCCCCATTCGGTAATAATATTATTTTTAGCCCATATTTCTACTTTTCCTGGAAGTTCTGGCATGGCTGCTGCTTTTGCTAAAAATGAATTAATACTATTGATTATACCCTGCAGATTTTCAATGAGGAGCTCTTCTGCTGATAAGGGTATTTTAGGAGCGGGTATAAATTTTTTAGGTTCTGGTTTTTTTTCTTCTTTTGTCGTTGTTTTTTTCTTTTCCCAATCTGAAGCAAAACCGTTGATAAAATTGTTAAATTCTTCTTCATTTTGCATAAGTTTTTTCAACTCTTCTTCACCACCCATTTCCTGAATTTTTTCTTCCATGACTTTTGCCATGTCTTCAATTTCTTGCCACTGTTCAGGTGTTATTTTTTTAAAGTCTTCGGCTACTTTTTCAGCCGCCTCAAGCATTTCTCGTTGTTTTTCTGGAGAACTATTGGCAAACTCGGGATCGTTTTTTAAAAGATCAGCCATATTTAGATTATCTAACGATGGTTGCTGCATAGAATTTGCAGGAAATAAAAAAAACAAAAGAGATGAGACAAAAAAAATAAAATAAAAATTTTTTTTCTTTTTAACTGGTAACATGGCGTCCTTAAAAAATAAAATTAAATAATAACTACACTATTGGATTAAATATAACTACTTTGTTAGTTTTCGATAAAGTAAACGAGCTACCATTAAAGATAGAGCTAATAATAATAGAATAAAAAGGTAAAACAATAAATTTTTTAGAAATTTTTCGTAGTTTTTTGTTTCTACTTCTATTTTATTCTCCATTTTTTTTGTCATTCCTTCTATTGCTTGCCACTGTCCAGGAGTTATTTCTTTAAAATCATCGGTTAGCTTTTGAACCATCAGAGCCTTTTTTTCTGGAGAGCTATTGATAAATTCTGGATTGTAATTCATTTCAACCAATAAAGTTTCCAGCTCTTTGGACATATGTTCTATGCTTTGCCGCTGCTCAGAAGTCATTTTTTTTATATTATCGGCTACTTTTTGAGCAGTCTCTAGCAACATAGCCTGTTTTTCTGGCGAGCTATTAATAAAGTCAAGGTTGTTTTTTAAAGATTCAGCAAAGTCGACATTGCCTACAGATGGTTGTTGTAAAGAAAAATTGATTTTGGAGGAAAAAAGTAATAAAGAGAAAACTAAAACAACAAAATAAAAACTTTTTTTCTTTTTAACTTGCAACATAGCATCCTTAAAAAATAAAATTAAATATAACTACTTTATTAGTCTACTCAACTTTTTAATAAAGCCAAAGGGCTTTAGCGTTTTTACTGGTTAAATGGTAATAATAGAGTAATAGCAGTAATAAAATAGAGGATTTTTGGTGTATAAAAAAAGATCGACCGCTTTTCAGGGATTTTTTCTTATAGAATCTTTAGTAGCCCTCGCTTTTTTAAGCGTTATTTCTTTTGTTTTAATTCAATTCCAATTACGTATCGTTATGATGCAATGCGATGGCATGCGACAGCTCAAAGCACTTTCTCTTGCGCAAAATTATATTGAAGATTGGTTATCCAATTGTAAAAAAAATGGTGCAAAAAAAGCTGTTCGGTTTACTGCTACTACTACCAAAGTTCCAGCAATCACCGCTCCAATAATTACTGCTTCAAGTACTGTCACTAAATCGAATATGCACGATTCTCTTTTTTCTTTGCAAGCTGTTAAAATACCCTGCAATCAATTAAATAATATATTATTACAAGTAACGGTCGCGTGGGAGAATCCCTATAAAGAGCAAAAATCAATCACTCTCTATGCAGGCGCCTGTGTCTAAGTACCTGGTGATAAAAAAAGCGAAGCGCGTATCTGGTGTATCTGTTCCTGATAAAGCAAAATAAGTAAAAAAGCAAGGCGGATAAAGTGAGCAAAGTAGATAAAGTAGGCAAAAAAAATAAAGCTGGGGGCTCTTTAATAGAATTACTTATATTTATAAGTCTTTTGATTGTTATTTTTAAGTTAACTAACGTATGGGTTATTTCAGTCTATAGGCCGGCGATTGAAAAAAGTAGAATCTTGAATCGAATCGTAGCGCTTCAGGCAGGTATAACTTTTTTATTAAGAGATCTGCTGTCTGCCCCATCAGCGCTAGAAAAATGGAAAAAAAAAGATGCGACTGAATTAATCTGGTCAACTACAAAAACAGATGCTGAAAAATATGTCGATATTGGATGGTCTTATAATGCAGGTAAATTAATACGAACAGAGGGGTATTTTGATCTAAAAACAGGACGCTGGAAAAATAAACATATATCTTTAATTTCGCGTGCCTTAACAAGCTTTTCTTTTGCGCTTTTTACAACAGATGCTATAATTAAAGATATAATAATTGCAGTAGAAATCGAAGCTATCATTAATTCGCATGTGATTAAGCGTAAAATTTGCTTACGTAATCGTATTTTGAATAATTATTAATTTTAATCAGAAAAAAGCAAAGTTTGGGTGTGGTGGATAATGAGCAATTATACCAATAACCGTAGTGGCTCTCTGTGCTTAACTCTTTTATGCACCTCTGTTTTTATTATTACTCTATTGGGCATCATAGCCCAAAACACAAGACTTTTCTGTTTTTTTGTGAGCAATCAGATAACGTTGCAAAAACAATTTTATCTAGCTGATGCTTTAATGTCGCATGGCATCTCTTATGTGCAAGAACATGGCGACAAACTATATGACAGTATGTTTGGAAAGATAGAGAATGGAGCCAAGAATGGCACAGTACTTGAACTTGATCCATGGCCGCCGCTAGCTGGAGCCGGGCTGCCAGAAAGTCCTGATTTGCATGCGTATGCTGGTACTATAGAAATAAAAATTAATAAAAAAGAAAAAAAAGAATTTTTTTTGACAGCGTTACTTTTTAATAAGCAAAAATGTGTACAAAAAATAACATGCCGTCTTAAATTTCATAAAAACAGAGAGCTAGAAGTATTAGATTGGCTAACAGGTTCGGAAAAATCAGAAAAAGTAGCTGAGAATATATAATTAGGGTATACTTTTAATCTAATTATAAGCTTTTTTTGAACAATTAAAAATCTGATATCTAGTACTTGATATCTAGCAAGGGATCTTCTAATGAAAGTTTTTTTAAAAAAAAATGTAGATAAAATAGGAAAAGCGGGAGAAATCATTACGGTAAATGATGGATTTGCACGTAACTATTTAATGCCTCGTGATTTAGTGGTTGAAATTACCGAACACAATCTTGCTTTTTATAAAAAAAAATCCGATACATTTAAAAACCAGAAAGAAGTTGTTGCTGTAGAAACCTCTAAACTTTCAGAAACAATTAAAAACTTAAAATTTTCTCTTAAAAAGAAAATGCATGATGATGGAAAGCTGTATGCTTCAGTAAGCCAAAATGATATTGTAGCGCTTCTTGCTGATAAAGGCATATCGATTTCAAAAAATCAGGTTATGGTGAATAAGGCTATTAAAACTAAAGGCACTCACGAAATTACCATTAAATTGACTTCGCAATTGCAACCAACATTTAATCTCACTATTTTACCAGAATAATACTCTCGAACGATGCGCCTAATTATGCAAAAAAACAGCAGTTCTGCTTATGACGCATTTAATAAAAATCTTCCTGCAAGCATTGAAGCTGAACGAGCGGTTCTCGGAGCGCTGTTGCTTAACGATCAGCTGATCTATTCTGTATCGGATATGTTGCATTCGAATGATTTTTATAACACTGCCCACAAAACCTTGTATCAGACAATGGCCGACCTTGTACATCAAGGCAAAAGAATAGATCTTGTAGCCCTACAAGATGCTCTTACGGTACAGGGGACTTTGGATGTTGTTGGTGGCATTGTTTACTTACTTTCTTTGCAAGAAGATATTCCTGCAATTGGTTTGATTAAGCAGCATGCAGAAATTATCAAAGAAAAATCTATTTTGCGGGATCTTATTAATTCTGCAACCAGCATCGTAAGTAATTGCTATAATCAGAACGATAAGGGAATTAGTACGGTTTTAGATGAAGCAGAAAAAATTATTTTTGATATTTCTCACAAGCGAACTGCTCATAGTTTTGTACAATTAGATATCTGGTTAAAGAAAACATTTCAACATCTTTCTGATATTAAAAGTCATAGTAAAGGGGTTACGGGGATCCCAACAGGATACAAGAAGCTTGATGCTATGACTTCTGGATTTCAAAAAAGTGATCTTATTGTTTTAGCGGCACGACCTTCAATGGGAAAGTCTTCTTTAGCGCTTTGTTTAGCGACACATGCAGCCGCTAATAATTATTCGGTCGGTATTTTCTCTTTAGAAATGTCAGCAGAACAGCTCACCCTTCGTCTTTTATCGTCGGAATCGGGTATTTCTTTACAAAAAATTAGAAATGGTACTATATCTTCACAAGATTGGCTTGAGCTAACTTCCGTAGCCGGAAGACTTGCCGAGATGAAAATTTTCATTGATGATACGGCCATGCTTGATATCATGGAATTAAGAACTAAAGCGCGTAAGCTCAAAGCTGATCACCATTTGCAACTCATAATAATTGATTATCTACAGCTTCTCCATTCTGCAAAAAGACATGAAAACAGACACCAAGAGGTTTCTGATATTTCCCGGTCACTAAAAGCGCTGGCTAAAGAACTTGATCTTCCTATTGTAGCTCTCTCTCAGCTCTCCCGGGCTGTGGATAGCCGTATGGATAAAAGGCCTATGCTTTCAGACTTGCGTGAGTCGGGTGCAATTGAGCAGGATGCTGATCTTATTATGTTTGTCTATCGAGACGTGGTTTATAATGCTGACACAGAAAATCCTTCGTTAACAGAATTGATTATCGGTAAGCAGCGTAATGGACCAACAGGCGTTGTTAACCTCCATTTTGCTTCTGAATTAACCAAATTTCAGGATGCCCCTGAATATGATTAAAATAAATTAATAATTAGCTGAATTCTCTTTATGGTTGTATACTATAAATAGTATAGATTATATTGTTTCTGTTTAATCACAAAAGAAAAGGATTTTATGAAGGTGTATCATAAAGTATTTGGTAGTGATTTTATAATGTCTTTTATTGCCGTGTGTATAGTAGGAGGACTTCTCTATACAGGTTTAAACGCATTAAATGGAACCGGCTCATCTTCGTTTCAGACTGAATTTAGCCTTAACAAAATATAATTTTTACAAAGAAAACAGTCTATGATAGTTTTGGGTGTTGATCCAGGCCTTAAAACAACCGGCTTTGCTCTTTTAAAAAAGACAGATCGGGGTAGCATTGTTATCCTCGATTATGGATATTTAGCCTTGCCACCTTTAAGACCGATTCCTACAAGAATCGGTCTTTTTTATGATTTTTTTTTAGAAAAAATAGATAAATTTCAATTAGCCTCTCAGGCGGCTTCTATAGCTTTAGAAACTCCTTTTTTAGGTAAAAACACGCAGAGCTTTTTAAAGCTTGGCTATCTACGAGGCATACTCTATCTTCTCGGCAACCAGCATTCTCTCACGCTTCAAGATTTTACTCCATGCCAGGTTAAACAATCGGTAACCGGCTATGGTATGGCAAGCAAGGAGCAGCTGGCTCGTGCGCTTACGCTTTATTTTCCAACCCTTAAAAAAGAGGTTTTAAAAGCTGACGTAACCGATGCCTTGGCTGTAGCCCTTTGTGGAATTTGGCAAGGCAATAAAAAACTATAAAAAACAGTTTTATTTTTTAGGTGTTTTTTCTGGTGCAAGTAAATTTAACTGTTTGGAAACAGGTGGGTTTAAGGGGTCAGTAGGCTCTTCTTTTGGTGCAACTAAGTCTAGCTGCTCAGTCAGAGGTGAGAACAAAGGATCAGCTGGAGTCGATGGACTTTTTTGTTCATTAGTAGTAGTAGCTGGCTGATTTTTTTTTGCTCTACTTAAGTAAAGAGTTAGCCTGGTTATTTTTTCATATACATAACTTATACAATAAAAACCAAGCATGGTGCCAGCGCTTACTAGAAAATCGGGCACATTCGATGATGAGGTAGAAGAAGAGAATATAGGCTGCAGCATATATTGTCGTTGCTGCAGCCTATATTCCTCTACGGTTGCGGGGTGATGACGGAAGAGGGCTTCGATAAATTCGTTTCGAAGGTTGGCAGCTGTTATTTTGGAAGTTATTGTCGTACAAAAAAAGATTATAATAAAAACCTGAAAAGATCGGTATAGCATTTAATTGTCCTTATATTTTTGGCGCAACTGGCTTTAATGTCTCATATAGCAAAGCGTTGATAAATAACCCCAAAAGAATATACTAATTTCTAAACAAAAATTTAGGAGTTATAGTATGTATAGCGTAGACATAAGAAAAAAAGCTCTCGATTTATTAATCGAGAAGAAAATGAAAAAAACAGAAGTAGCATTGTTGCTTGATATAGACAGAAAAACATTATATACATGGAATAAAATATTCAAAAAAGAAGGCCGCATTGCACCATTATCAGATCGAACAAAATCTGGAAAAAGCAGAAGAAAATTAGATTTAGTTAAATTTAAACTTTTTTTGGACGAACATCAAGATTGGACCATTAAAGCAATGACTGAAGCGTTGAAAGTTGGTAAAACAGCAGTAGGAACAGCTATAAAGGCTCTTGGTTACACTCGAAAAAAAAACAATATTTATTCAAAGAAAGAATAGAGAAAGCACGAATAGAGTTTGCAGAGAAAGTAAAAAAAATAAAAAAATCAGAATTGGTATATTTTGACGAATCTGGAATTGACAATAACGAACGATATGCATATGGATGGGGATTGCGTGGCAAGCGCGTTTTTGCTGAAAAACCCGGGCATTCTACGCAAAGAACAAGTATTTGCGCAGGTCTTTTTGAAAATAAACTTTGTGCGCCTTTAATATTCGATGGTTATTGCAATAAAGAAATTATTAAATGTTATTTTGAGACTGTTTTGCTGCCACATATAGGTACTGGAAAGACTATTGTTTTAGATAACGCATCGTTTCACAAATGGATCGAAATCTCTGATATTGTAAATAAAGCTGGTTGTTCTTTGCTTTTTTTACCTGCTTATTCTCCAGACTTAAACCCAATAGAACATCATTGGGCTTACCTAAAAAATAATATTAGGCGTGAGCTTGAATTTGTTGAAAATGATATTTGGAAAGCGACTTGTAATGCATTTGAGAAAATGGGGAATTCTTAGTGCGCTATGCTATATCCCACAGAGCCTATGGCGATCAAAGCGCCAACACCGGTAGCAAAGAGCCATTTTTGGAAAGAGATTGTAAGTGATTGCTTTTGTGTTTCATTGATTTCTTGCTTTTGAGTAGCAGTATTTCGCATGACGCATTCTTTCGCGATTCGAGAAAGCAATTGTTGACACATAGAATATAGTATACAGGATTTATAAATATTATCAAAACTCTCTTTTGCTTCAGGATTTTACTCCATCACAGGTTAAGCAATCCTTGGCCGGTTATGGCATGGCCAGCAAAGAGTAGGTTGTGCGGGCGCTTTCTCCTTATTTTCCTACTATTCCAAAAAAAGTATTAAAAAATAATGCGACTGACGCATTGGTCATAAAACTAAAAAAATAGTTGGCCATAAGATTATAATTCTGATTTAAGTGTTTTTACTGTTTCAACATCTAAACCAGTTTTTTTGGCAACTGTCTTAACATCAAGAATATCTAAAAGTTGTTTAGCTATTTTAATTTTTTCTTCATATTTTGCAGTATCTATCTCGTCGTTTTTTATTCTAATAGAGTTCAGACGGCGTTCATATTCTTCAAGATCTTTAATTTTCCAACTATTTTTATTTAAAACGAGAAAAGCTTCTTCTAGTTCAGACAAATTATCCGGCATTTTATTTTGTTCGTGAGCATTGCTTAAAAAATAGATCCATTTTTCAGCAAGTGTTGTTAGTTCTTCAAGTTTTTTGGTAAATTTTTTTAACTCTACAAAATGAAACTCCATACCAGTGCATTTTTGTTCACCTGTTTTAGTATCAAGAATAAGATTATGGGATAAATAATTATTGTCATTTTTAAAAAGATTAAAATCAAGAATGCCAACAAAAATCACTGGAACCAAAGTATCAAAGCGTTGACTTGTTCCCAATTGCCTACTAAATGCTGAAGCGCTATAATATTGTGCTCGTGAAGCAAAAAATCTTTGTGAGGCAACTTGCATTTCAATAATATATTGGCGTTTTAATTCATCAGTACATCGTATATCAACAATACTTGACTTTGATTGTTCTTCTGGTGAATTTACTTCGGGAAGATTATTAGGATCACCGATAGCAACATCGACTATTTTTCTTTCATTTTTGCGCTCAAGTATGCTATTTAAAAAACTAATAATAATATCTTTATGAGCTATATCGCCAAATAGTTTTTTAAATGCAACATCGTTCGTGGGGTCTAAATAGATCATATCAACACCTTTTTTTTTATAAAATATAGGTATAAAAGATAAAAATATATATTTAGTATAAGTGAAAAAACAAAAGTAGCTATTTTTTATTGTGTGCTATGCTGTTGGCAGAAAGAGCCACATATAGGCGCTTTTATCGCCCTAAGCTTCTGATAATGAATATTATGTAAAAACTTATGCCAGCTTTTTTGATATTTTTTCGTTTATTTTTGAGACTGTTTTTGGACGCTTTTAACAAGCTTTAGAAAAAATTAGATACTTAATAGTCTACAGAAACGCACACTAATTTGCAATGATTTTTTATCTATTTTTATCCATAACTTAATTTCTTAGAAAACACTTTTAGCTTTTTGAAACGCAATAAAGATCAATTTTTTGATTTTTATCTATAAGCGACTGGCCGCAATAGAGTTTGCCATCTAACATAATAGGACAAAAATAATGCTGGTCAGTCTGAGATGTAAAAGTCAATTGCCTGCTCATGCTATTTTCTAAAGAGAAAGAAAACAGATTAACGTTCTGACCAACGAGGCTAGAATAATAGATAGTGGTATTGCCTATTTTTTTAGGCAATAAGGGAAAAATAGATTCTATAAGCCTATTTTTATGATCACCCAAAAAGAGGTCTGTCGGTAGAAAAAAAGAAAAAAGCAGCTTTTTCTGCCAACCAACTTCTTCATTTTTATATAAAGAATAATAAAAAAATAAAATAGTATTATCAGTTTTTTTTGTATTGCTATCATAGCCTATGGCCGCCCCTTCTGTTTCGGTATCCATTGTTAAAAAAATAATTGGCTGATCTTTAAAGTTCACCAGTATTTGTATGTTGTTTAAATTGCAGAAGTTAGTATCTGTATGATTTTCTAACCCTACATTATAACTTTCTAGACCAAGTTCGGGACTATATTCTTTTTGGCAAGAATCAGCTTTTAAAAAGTCTTCTTTTTTTTTATTTTTTAATTTTTTTTTACCAGTATCAAAACTGCTTTCAAAATTGACGCCAGAGAAATGATACTCTATTTTCGATTTATCACTCGACCTGTCTATGAAAAATAGCTCTCGCCCCCGTTTTTGTGGGCATAAAAAATCTGAGTTTAAAGAAAAAATGATAAAATCGATAGTGGCGTCATGAACGCTCAAATTAACTCGAAAAAGAGCATTTTGTTTTTTATACAAAGCATTTACGTAAAAAATATGTGGTGATTCCCATTCTATATCTTGCAAATGAGAAACTGGTTTTATAATTTCTATTGTTTTAGGTGATCGCTTTAAAAAAGTTTGGATTTTTATTATACCATTATCAAAAAAACTAAAACCTGTTTTATCTGGCAACAGAAAAACTTTTGTTGGACAAAACTGAGAACTTAAAAAAGATCTACTTACTTTATTGTTTTTAAAATCATACGTTGCGAGCAAAATATCATAAGGCGAGTTTTGGTGCATAACCATGCTTGTGCCATCGGGGAGCTGAGCAATAGGATATATAAATTCTATCGCAGATAGGTCTATGCTGCAAAATAATAATAAGCCTAGAAGTAAAAAATGACGCTTATTAAAAAAAATAAAAAAACAGTTTATCAAGCCACATTTTCCTTATTCGATACTTTTATTTACCATATCGCGAGCAATCAATAAAGTGATCATTCACCATACCTATGGCTTGCATAAATGCATACATTATAGTAGAACCAACAAATGTCATACCGCGTTTTTTCAAATCTTTTGATAATGCTTCACTTTCAGGCGTTGAGGTAGGTATTTCTTTAATAGTTTTCCAATGATTTACTTGTTGCCTACCATTTACGAAATTCCAAAGATATGTATCAAAAGTACCAAAAATTTTTTGAATTTCTAAAAAAACCAATGCATTGGTACGTGCTGCATATATTTTCAATCGATTGCGAATAATATCTGAATCTTGACGCAACCTTTCGAGTTCATCGTCACTCATGCTGGCAACTGCTGAGGGGACAAAGTTATGAAAAGCTTTGCGATATCCATCGCGTCGCTTTAAAATAGTTTCCCAGCTCAATCCCGCCTGAGCGCCTTCAAGAATAAGCATCTCAAACAATCGTTGATCATCGTGCACAGGAATTCCCCATTCTGTATCATGATAAAATGCATAAAATTCCTGGCCTTTTTTATTTCCAAAGCATCGATTTTGATTCATAACGTATTAAAGACTTTTCATTTATTGCTTATGTTATTTTTTTAGCAGTTACTCATGTTATTTTCAATTTTACTCTTGGTCGCTCTATTTGTATATGTTTTTCTTGGTAAGGCTGCATTTAAGCTGACAGAAAACCAGAAAGAGAGAGGGGGGAAGGGTAGAAGAAAAGAATTTTTAAAAAATTTTGCTATAAATAAAAAAAACCACAACACCTGTCCGAAGACAGGTGTTGTGGAAAAAAGGAGAGTAGTAATGAAGCCTAAGTTAATTTTGGAATAATATTTTGCCATTTTAATTGCTTTCGCAGAGCTTTGCGTTTAATTGCTTTTGCCTTGCTACTCATATCATTCTTTAATAGAATAATGCATATTTTTTCGCTTGTCAAATTTATTTTTAAAAAAAAGATTATTTATCCAATGCTTTCTTACTATATGTCAAGCTTTGAAACGGTAAAGGTACCTTGAGGCAAAAGAGTACCTAGCGGGGATTGAAAGGTTGGGCTAGTAAAAATTAATTGGCCGTCAAGGCTATAGAGGATAGCTAAAAGTATTTTAGTAGTTTCTAGATCAAAATCAGCTATAAAATCATCTAAAAGAAAAAGAATAGCCCCCTTGCCTTTATTAATAAAACGAGCTTTGGCGATTTTTAAAAGAACAAGAACAAGCTTTTGCTGCCCTCGAGAGACCAGTCTTTTAGTTTTTTTATTTTTAAAAGCAATTTCAAAATCATCAAGATGGGCGCCCAAAAGAGAAGAGCCATTTTTATGTTCTCTAGAGAAAAAATCGCTATTTTCCTGAAAAAAATTGAAGGGAGTTAATCCTTTTTTTATATATTTCGGCTGATACAAACAAGAAATTTCATAGTCGTTTTTAAAATAAGTAGTAAGCAGCGCATTGACTTCATCTGTTAAAAGAGCAAGAAGCTCAAGGCGCTTTTCCTGAATCTCTTCTGTTTTTTTCCATAATTGCTCAGTCCAAAGATAATAATGCTCATTGGGGCTTTTCAGTTGTTGAACAAGCTTTGTTCTATTGCTTAATATTTTTTTAAATTCACGCAATGTTATCGCAAACGAAGCATCAAAAAGCAACAAAGTCTGGTCAAGGAAAGATCGTCTTTTTTGCGGTCCTCCCTGAATAATGGATAAATCTTCTTCTATTAAGCTTACCACTCTATAGAGATTCATTAGTTCTTTATATGAGCTTATAGGTTTTTTATCTATTTTAACGGAGCGTTTTTCTGCAGAAAAGCCGACCTGAATTTCATAGTTCACCTGGTCATGGGCAACCACAATGCGAATAAAAAAATTCTCTTTTTCAAAGTAAACTATTTCTCGGGGCAAATGGGTTCTAAAAGAGCGCAAGTAGCAACTATAATAAAGAGCTTCTAAAAGAGATGTTTTGCCAGCTCCATTCACTCCTTCTATAAGAATAACAGGACTATCAAGTGTCAAGGTTATAGAATCAAAGCACCGAAAATTTTTAAGATGTATTTCTGAGCAGATTATATGCATTTGATTTCTAAGATTGTACTTCTGCAACAGGCATTACGAGATAGAGCATAGAAAAATTTTCTCCATTTAGTTCAAAAATAACCGGTTTGGCTGCATTTTTAAGAGAAAAATTAATTGTTTCATCTGAAAATACTTGTAGGCCATTAAGCAAATAAGGGGCATAAAAAGAGACATTAATAGGTTGGCCATTAAAGCTTAAAAGAGGAACTTGCTCTTCTAGCTTCCCAACTTCTTTGTTTTGCATAGATACTTTCAACTGTTCTGGTGCAAAATTAAAAGTTGTTGCTATAAATTGACCAGAAAGAAGACATGAAGATCTTCGCAGTGTTTTAATAAAATGATTTTTATCTACCTGTGCCGGAATAAATGTCTGTCTTTCTAAAATAGCATTATATTCAGGAAAAGAACTATGCAGCAATTTGGTGAAAAAATTAAACGTATCTCCTGAAAATACCAGCTGATTGCCGCATAAACCCAAAAAGACATTTACAACGCCAGAACTTTCTACTATTTTTTTTAATTCAAAGATAGCCCTTCTTGGCAATAGCCATTTTTTGCTTTCTTGAAGCACATAGCTTGTTGTTTTAACCTGGGATAGACAATGCCCATCGGTTGCAGTCATTTTAAATTCAGTATCAGAAATTTCCCAAAAAAGGCCATTTAAGGCATGATTAGCATTATTTTGAGGAATAAGAAATGATACTTTACTCAGTAATTGTAATAAAAAAGCAGCATCAAACTGCATCAAATTTTCTATGCGTTCAGGAAATGGAGGAAAATCATCCGTACTTTTTATATTAAGAGAAAGATTAACGGCCCCGGATGTTAAATAAAGCTGATTGTCCGTTACGGTAAAAGTAATATCTTCATCTAATTCTTTTACTAATTCAAAAATTCGTTTTCCCAACACCAAAAAGCTTTGTTGTTCTAATACATCACTCTCTTTAAGCATTTGACTTGATTGTAAGCTTATCTCTAAGTCAGTGCTTTTTAAAATAAGTTCTTTATAGCCAACCTGAAACATAATATAAGCAGTTATATCAAGAGCTGTTTTTTTAGTACAGATAGGTTGCATAGAAGATAAAATAGAAAAGAGAGATTTTTGTTCAACAATAAAACTATTTTTCATAAAGAAGGCCTTAAATTCAATTTTAATATTAATTTTAGATAAAATTTTTTATATTCTTTAGTATAGCCTACTCATTAAAATTAGAAAGAAAGAATTAATAAAAAAATAATATTTATTATAAAAAAAACCTGTTAAAATACAGAATAATAATTAAAAAAATAAAAATACTTAGGATATGGCTTACATGCAAAAAAATCGTTTTACTCTATTTATTTTATTTTTGCTTTTAAATTCTACTTCCAGCTCAACCATGGACTTAATTCCAATCTTCAACAAAAAATTTTTTATAGCAACTAGCGCATTTATCTTACTCAATATTATGGGTAGGTACCTATTTTGTAATACCAAGCGGCATGAGTTGCTCGAGAATGAAATAAAAAACAGCAGAAAAGAATTAGATGAAATGTACGGATACAAAATACTTATATGGTATTCGATTCAAAACACAGAGGATCTATATATTCAAAAAAGTTCTTCTCCTAGCAAACTAACAAAAGCTCTGAAGAAGTTATCGGATAGAGAAAGGATCGTTGAAAGTCACAACAAAAAACGAAAATTAAAAAACATAAAAAAAGAACCTAAACCTGAACATGAAAGATGGGATTTAGAACTATTAATTGAATTACAAGAAGAACCAATAAAAATTAACCTAGAGAATACCAAAGTTAAAAAATTCCATACAAAAGAGAAAAAACTAAATCATCTGAAAAATAAAATAAATTTAAATGAGATCTTTTGGAAAAGTGGCTCTCTTTTATGTCCACTCATTTATTATAATAAAGGTTTATCTTATACTCGTTTGTCAGCTGCGTTATTATTAGGTAGCTATTTAATCATTAAAAATAATAAAGCCTATAAAAATATTTTGGAAAAAGAGCAACTGATATTTAGTAGTCTTAATAATTATGAAAACTTTCTGAAAGAAAACCAAAAAAATCTTACTATAGATTTTAGCCTAATAAGCTATGATGATTTTGAAGACCACGAATGTTCTATCTATAAATCTCGTGGTGTTATTCGAGAAAGTAAAAAGGCATTAAAGTCTGTTCTTTCGGTTAAACCTGTAAGGAAAATAATTGTTGATTACCTAAAAACTAATAATTACCCAACACCTAATGATTTGATCAAAAATTATATATTAATTCAAAGAAAACATACGAAAAAACTAAAAGAAAAAATAAATATTCTCCGTGAAAATGAAAAAAAGGATAAAAATCTATATGAAAATATTTTAACCGCAGAACATGGATTGCTGGAGACACAAAAAAATTCCTGGTGCGCATCTGGTCTTGCTTTTGTTACGCGTGTGGCAAATATAGGTGACTGCGACCGTTTTATGTGATAGGTATAAAAAACTAAATTAACAATATACACTATAAAGAAAATCCGCTTCTCTTGTAGCCTATTGCACAACGAAAGAGACGAAAAACATTATTCCTTGTCTCGATTTTAGTTTCTATATAAAAACGTACAATAATTTTTAATTTTTTAAACGTTATTGTACGTTTTTATTGTATTTACTTGTTCAAATAGAGCATAGTAAAAACAAAAAGAGAATAGAGCATGCAAGTATATGTTTTTTTTATGTATATTTCTTTTTTTCATGTTTTTTTTGTATGCACAGGACCCTGTTCGCCGGCATCAACCTTTACCATCAGATCGCAAGCGTTAAACGGCGCAAAAAGAGTCTCGGGTGATGTTGTTCGAGAAAATAATTTTTTTTATTTTCCCGAACAAAAAAGTTTTTTCACATACGACGAACTTTTGCTGGGAAAGTTTCCTGCTCATATTTTATATCCAAACACTATAAAAAGCTTAGTTTCTACTGCTATATCTTATCAAGAGACTTTTAAATCTGATACTTTAATCCGTTCACTTTTTGGTAATTATCTAAGGAGAGGGTCAAATACTATAAAAATTCAGGGAAGTCACGTTCCCGATCGTGATTCACGAGCATGGCTGGCTGATTATTTTTATTTATCAGAAACGTTCGATGGAGCTCTCTCCTTTTCCCCTTCTATCTCTACTATCATTTTAGATATTAATGCCTATTTTAATCTTGATATGATATTCGACGGTTTGTCTGCAAGAATATATATTCCTTTTTTATATACACAGTGGAATTTAGGAGTGCGAGAAAAAATAAACAGTAATTCTGGTATAATAGACGGCGGCCGTTTTAGTCCTGATATCATTGAAAATGATAATCTTTTTACTCATGCCCTTAGCTTTTTTTCTGGCTATACGCCACCTGTTTTCTCTCAAGAGGGAGTTATTGGCGCTGATACGCAAGCTCTTTACACTATACATCGACAGCCTCTTATGACACATAATATGGGATGTCATAAAGGATCATCGCATGATAAAAAAAAAGAGCTGGTCTTGGAGAAATTCGTTATCAAATAGAATATGATGTTGTGCGCTCTAGGGATTATCACATAGGTTTTAGTTTTCTAGGTGCAATACCTGCAAACCATAAGAAAAAAGATGATTTTATTTTTTCTCCCCAAATCGGCAATAATGGGCATGCAGAATTTGGTGCCGGCGTTTCTAGTCATTTAGTTTTATGGGATAATAAAAATAGAGATACTACTATAGGACTTTATGTTGATGCGTTAGCAACGCATATATGCAAAGCAAAAGAACGTCGCACTTTTGACTTAAAAAACAAACCGCTTAGTCGCTATATGCTCGCTGCAAAACATATACCCCTGATACCTCCAGGTGGCCCCAACAAGCTTTCCGGCTCCGGCGATAGTTTTGATCTAGATTTTGATTGCATGAAAGAGAATGATGCTGCTTTTTTATTTACACAAGATAATAATATTGTGCCGGTAAACTATCAGTTTGCCAATGAATTTTCCCCTGTTGCAAATCTCACAACTCAAGATGTAATGGTAAGTGTTGCTGCTCAACTTGATGCTACTCTATGGATTAATTATTCAATTAAAAATATGAGTATCGATTTTGGTTATAATTTCTGGATTAAAGCAAAAGATAAAATAGATATTTGTTCCATAAATAATTCAAAGCTACACACCGAAAGAAATAGTTGGGCACTTCATGGGGATGGGGATCTGTTTGGGTATTTTGATAAAAGTACGATTGTTGCAGAAACTCAGTTCAGCGATCCTTTGGTTAGCTCAAAAGCCATTGCTATAGCGGCATCTCAATCAGCGGCAACTCTGCATAATGGTGCTCCAAACAGTAATCAGACTACTGCTAACTCCAATAGCGACAATAGTCAGTTTGCTTTTGCTCAAACAGTTCCTCCGTCTCAGGGCGATTCGAGCGATATACCATTGGTGAGCTTTGAACATAAAGAGGCAACATTTCAAGGTATGGAAACAGTTACTCTTTTACCAACTAAAAGTATTAAACTTTCTCTAGATCCTATTTTTTTAAAAGAGACCGATATCGATATAAAACAGACACAAAAAACATTGTCACACTCTTTTTTCGGATCAGTAAGTTGTAATGTAAAAGAAGGCGAATGGCTTTCTTCATATCTCTGTTTTGGGGGAGAAATTGAACTTGGCTCCAAGCAGAGATTTACGAGCGCTCTTTCTCAATGGAGTATGTGGGCAAAAGTCGGGCTTATTTTTAATTAAAAACTAATAAATAGAAAAAAAACACAAAAAAGAAAAAATATGATACAAAAATTAAAAACTAAAAAAAAATATATATTCCTATTTTTATTCTATTTTACGCTTTACGCGCATAGTTTTTCTGTTGTCGCAGGACAAGCGGGAGACTTAGATGCAGCTTTCGGCACTAATGGTATTGTAATATCAAAACAACTATGGTTTAATCAACCAAGTTTTTCCGCTACCGGACTTGTCGCACGAGGCGCTCCTCTCAATGACATAGTTGCAACCGCTACAAGACTAGAAGATGGGAAACTGGGCAAATCAGCAGTACTCGTAAGCTACAAACAGGCAAATGGTAGTTTAAATGCAGGAGCATTCGGAACAGGAAATCCCCCGCAGGGTTTTACTTCTTTTATAAATTTTGATCAGTTTATAGCAATAGCAACGTTCGCAGAGGCTAACTTACAAAGATTAATAGTAGTTGGTGGCCAAGGTTTTTTAAATACCACTCCATTATTGAAAAAAACAACTGCAACTGGTATCGATATAAATAGCAATACTATCGAAAACCAAGAAGGTGTTTTTAATGCTCTTGTCGTAGATCAAGCGAATCAGTATGTATTTGCAGCAGGCTTAAGAGCAGCTTTTGGTGTTGGTACTTTTAGAGCTTTTAGATTTTCTCGATTTAATCTTTCTGATTTTAGCGATGTAAAAGATACTATAACTCCTTTTTTTGGTCATTCTCAGATAAACAGTATCACAATGCAATCAGATGGTCGCATAGTAGCTGCAGGAGAATCGACAAAAAATACATTGACTCAATTTATTATAAGTCGTTATTTATCAGACGCAACTGTTGATTCAAGTTTTTCCAATATATACCCTTTTCCAGAAGAGAGTGGTGCGAATGCTGTCGCCATACAGATAGTAGATGGCACTGAAAAAATAGTTGCTGCTGGTTGGATAAAAAGAAGTGCCAACCAGCAAAGCTTAGCTTTAGTACGTTATAATCTTGATGGTGAGCTTGACACTTCTTTTGGATCACAACAATCAGGTATAGTAATAGACAGTTTTGGTGGAAAACAAGTGATTGCTCATGCACTCGCAATAGATAAAAATAATAAAATAATTGTTGTCGGCGAGTATATAGAAACAGCAGAATCATCACCTATTTTTATAGTAGCCTGCTATAACAGTAATGGTACTCTTGATCGAACATTTGGACCAGATGCTAATGGATGGATAACCACCAGCATAACACAAAATGGTTCTGTAATTAATGCGGTTGCAATAGATGAAGAAAATAGAATAATAGCTGGCGGCTATAGTATTAATAATAATGGATTATACGAAATTACCTTGGCTCGTTATATTGGCAGTCAGGCCAGCCAACCGGGAAGTCCGGGATCTATAGATTTCGATTTCGGAGACAGAGGCTTAGTTACTACTTCTTTTTCTACTTTGTCGCCATCTACTCCTTCACCCGTTTTTTTATCTACTGCGGATAATTCTTCTAGGAGCAACTCTTTTGCTCATAGTTTTTCTGCCAATAGTTCTCTTGCCAATATAAATAGCTCTTTTCCTATACCTGCTACGCTTTCTCATAAACCACGATCTTATAAAGAGCGTTATGCTAAACAACGTGCTGCTACACGTTCTTTCAATAGTTTATCCCCTCAAGCGAGAAAAACAGTTCCTAAAATATCACGCCTAAACAAAGCAGTTTTTCGTAATTTTGTAACCGGTAATAACAGTGTCATAACCGGTATGGCTATACGTGGTGCGCCTTATAACGATATTATTGTTGTTGGTAATACCGAAACAGCGCCAATATCACAAATAATTGCAAGCTATAGCAGTAGCGATGGCACATTAAATACAGGAAACTTTGGCTCACCATTATCACAAGGCTACCTAAATTATCTTACAGCTATAGCAAATAGAGGAAATGCAGTTACTATTTTTAATAATACAAACAACATAGTAACTGCTGGCTCTGTAGGAAGCGGCACAAACAAAACACTCACTTTTTTTAGTTTTGCTACCAATGGAGGGGGTCTTGCCGGTCCAGGAGAAAAAAGATTAAACAGTTGGTTTGGAGAATTTAATGCTCTTGTGCCTAGTTCAGCAAGTTCTTCTTTATATGCGGGCTTTGTATACCAAAACAATGCTTCAAGCAAACAATTTGTTATTGGAAAATTTAACAATTTTTCGGGGGCCGCCGAGCAAGATTTTAATGGTGGCCTACCCCTTATAACTAATTTTACTAACACCCCTAAAGACATGTCTCAAATTAATGCGCTAGCCGTATACCCAACAAGTGGTAAAATAGTGGCTGCAGGCACGGCTCTTATTGACGGGCAAAATCGTTTTGTTTTAGCTCGTTATTTAAATAATGGCCCCCTCGATCAATCATTTAATGAAACAGGAAAAGTAATAACTGATTTTTCAACAATTACGTTAATACCGCACCGAGACGATGTTGCCTATGGAATAGCATTACAACAGATAGACGGGGAAACAAAAATAGTTGTTGTTGGTGCTACCGCGCGTAAGCATGGAGGCTCCTTTATCGTCTTAGCTCGCTACAATGACGATGGAACTTTAGACCCTACTTTTGGCTATACGGGAACAGGAATAAGAATAAGTTGCTTTGGTAGTTCTTCTGATTCAGCACAAGCAGTAGTTATTGATGAAAATAATAGAATTGTAATAGCTGGTATTGCATCAACAAAGCCGACTCCCAACGCGAATCCAATAAATAAATTTATCATAGCTCGTTATCATCCAGATGGCACTGTTGATAAAAGTTTTGGCGGAAGTGGAAGAGTTTTTGCTCGTTTTTTTGGTAAAGGTGCTGGAGCCAATGCGATTGCATTACAGACAATAAATGGCAAACCGAGAATTATTGCTTCTGGCTTTGCTATTGATAACGCTGGCTATTCTCGATTTGCCCTAGCCCGTTATTTTGCATAAAAAGCTATGCTGTGGGAGATGGCCAGCACGTATGATCAAGCTAGTTTTTTGCGAATAACCCATATTTTAAAAATAAAAAATAGATATATTAACTACAACCAACTTTTTTGTTACGATCGTGAGTGTTTTTTGTCATATACTTTACGAAGATAACTTTTTTCAACATGAGTATAAATTTGTACCGTGGAAAGATTTTCGTGACCAAGAAGTAACTGTAGCGATCGTAAATCAGCACCATTTTTAAGCATATGTGTCGCAAAAGAATGACGCAACTTATGGGGAGATATTGAATTTTTACTTCCTGTTTTTTCCCATAATTCTTTTAAAATAACCCAAAAAGATTGTCGCGACATATGATTAACTTTTTTACCATACTGAATAGTAAACAAATAGGAAGTTCTTTTTTTTGATTTTTTATCTTCTATTAACCGTTCTTCGCTTTCAAGATAATCTTTAATAATTAATACAATAGAAGTCGGTATCGGAATATGCCTCTGTTTACCCCCTTTGCCTTGAACACCAACAAATTCAGAATCAAAGTGAAGATCAGATAGGGTTAATTTTATAAGCTCACTAATACGCATTCCTGTTGCATAGAGCAGATATACCATGGCCCTATTTCTTTTTGCATGCAAAGAGTTGTCTTGAGCAACACTATTAAAAAGACTTTTAACCTCTTGTTCAGTCAGATAGCGGGGCAATTTTTTTTCAACTTTTGGAAAAAGCAATTGAGCGGCTATATTTTTAATATCTCGACGTTCACTAAGATACGCAAAAAAAACCCGCAAAGAAGAGATCTTTCTTACCATGCTACTTGCAGAAATATTTAAATCATACAGATACTTTAAAAAATCTTTTAGATCTTTTAAAACAAGAGTAGTAAGGGATAATTTTTTATATTCACAAAAAACAATAAATTGATGTATATCTCTTTTATATGCTTCAAAAGTGTTTTGTGATACTCGTTTTTCTGTTAATAAGTATACGCAAAACTGTGAGAAAGTATCTTGAGAATTCATACATTACACTCCCTACCCAAACCCCCTCGGGGGTTGAGTGCTAATAGACTTAGGTTATGATAGCGGGTTGGTATAAGTGAATAAAAGAGTTAAAAGTTTAATATGACTTTGCTACAACAACGTCCTGATCGCTTGCTTTATCACAATTAAAACAGGTATCAAATGTTTTCTCTTTACTTAAGCAGCGAGTAAAAGCTTTAAATTCTTTTAATCTCTGTTCGCATGACGCACTACCACACCAACCAGTCTGATAAATTCCATTGTTTTTTTCAAGAATTGGTCCAAAGTTAACTAATTTTTCTTCTTTATGCCACATGCGTGCGACGCGTTCTTGAGCTCGTTCAAAAAGTGTTTTTTGTAGTAAAACGAGCAAAACAGCAACTTTATGGACTATTTGGTCAAGAGAAATTGACTCTGCACAAAGACCGATACGATCAACGAGTTTTACTTCTTTTTTTTCTAAATCTCGAGGGCCAATTTCGATGCGTATTGGTACGCCACGAATCTCCCAATGGAAAAATCGAGCACCAGTAGATTTGTGCATATCTTCATCTATCTCAACTCTAAAGCCCTGTTTTCTAAGATCAGATGCTACTGTATATCCCGCTTCTAAAACGGCGGTATTATCTTTGTTTTTTAATAATATAAGTAAAATTATAATTTGAATCGGAGCAACTTTTGGAGGCAACACCAGACCTTTTTGATCTCCATGTACCATCACTAAAGCACCAACAAGACGCGTTGTTGTTCCCCAACTTGTTAAAAAAGGATATGCCAAAACGCCATCACGATTTTGAAATTGCATCTCAAAAGCATGTGCAAATGATTGAGAAAGAAGATGTGATGTTCCCATTTGCAGCGCTTTACCGTCTTGCATAAATGCTTCAAAGGTATACGTTTCTAAAGCTCCCGGAAAACGTTCAGTTTCCGTTTTTTGACCAGTAACGACGGGAATAGCTAAATAATTTTCTGCTAAATCTTTATATTCATTGAGCATCATAAGCACTTGTTCTTGTGCTTGCTCTAACGTTTCATGTGCAGTATGACCTTCTTGCCAGAAAAATTCAGTGGTGCGTAAAAATGCTCTTGGACGTAATTCCCAACGAACTACATTTGCCCATTGATTAATTTTAAGCGGTAAATCACGCCATGATTTTATCCAGCGTGCAAACATATAATGAATAATAGTTTCTGAGGTTGGTCTTACTACTAAAGGCTCTTCTAATTTTTTACCCCCTGCATGAGTTACCATGGCAAGTTCAGGAGCAAATCCTTCTACGTGCTTTGCTTCTTTTTTTAAAAATGATTCAGGAATAAAAAGAGGAAAAGAAGCATTTTTATGTCCTGTTTTTTTAATTTTATCATCAAGAATATTCACTATTTCTTCCCATAGCGCATAACCATACGGGCGAATAACCATAGTTCCTCGAACAGGCGAGCTATCAACAAGCTCGGATTGAAAAATTACTTCTTGGTACCATAAAGCAAAATCTTTAGATATATCGGGCAAATTATTCATTATTTTTCTATATTTTTCTATTTTATGGTTTTTTTATTTTATTATTTTTTTTGTATAGATTTTTATTTTCTTACGTTATCGATAATAGATTACCTTAAAAGCATACCGAAAGCATGCTATACACG
Organism: uncultured bacterium; assembly: GCA_963719415.1. Classification (GTDB taxonomy): domain Bacteria; phylum Babelota; class Babeliae; order Babelales; family Vermiphilaceae; genus JAPLIS01. Next base: position 116,126 of record OY970383.1, read on the forward strand.
CTAAAAGCATAACACAGAGTAGCGTAAATTTCCAGAAAACTAAACGGTAAAACATCTTAGAATTTTTATTCGCATTTGCTTTTCACTTAAAAAGCAGCTATTCTTTAGACATTGTTTCATGTTGAAACTTTTTTTGTACTTAAATAATATTGCTTAAATAGTCTGTTAACTATTTTAAGTACAGAATATCAGGCGTATTTTTATAAACAAATTTTTTGGGGGTTTTTATGCATAAGAAAAATATTATATATCTTTTAACTTTTATGGTTCTGGGCAATAACGGACAGTATCTATCAGCTGCTGCTGAAGCTAATGTTGCCGATTCAGAGACAGAGGTTTATGTAGGCAATCGCGTTAGAGGAGCAAGAGCTCAAGACAAAGCGTACTATCTTTCTGCTTATGGGTGCAAAATAGGCGTTTCACTTTTGCAAGGCATGATGGGTCTGTCTACAGCAAAAGAAGCTATATTGCCTGTGGAAGGAAAAAAACCATTTCTTTTTTATAATGCAACTGCTGGTTCTCTTGTTGTTGGTTGTGGTGTTATGCAAAATGATAATCAAAATTCTGATTTTAAACTTTTTCCTATTTATGTACCAAAACAAGACGATGTAACTATAAAACAAGGCGATATAATCTCACAACAAATTGCCAATTATATGCTTGCTAACCCAAAAAGTAGAAATAACTTTATGGTTCCCTATAAAATGTTAACGGTGATACCAGCTCAACAAACACTTGTTTTTTTGCCTGTACAAAAAAAGGATAAACCATTATCCTCTTTTGTTATTGTAGCCAAAAGTCTTCAAGCTTTAGATCAAAAATTATCACTTCAAGATCTACGAAATAGTGGCGTATTAGTTCTTTCATCTCATACATTAAGCCAAGAAGGCTCTATAAGCGAAGATCCAAAATCTCCTCATTTACTACAGCACGCTAAGTGTTTGCGAAATCAAGCACATATTAATTATTATCAACCAGAACTTCGAGTTCAACAACCGCTTGGCCAAGAAGAAGAAGGAAAAGAAGCCGCAGAAGTAGAAGATTTGTTGGGCTTAAGCGCTATTGGAAATTTTAACGAAGTAGCGATGCCTCCACGGAGAGCTTCTGCAGGAAATCTTCTTCCAGAAGCAGAAAAAGTAACGCGTAGAGCTTCTTTAGATTTCGAAAGAGAACTTCAAGGTGCTGATCTTGAATTACAATTAAAGCTAAAAAAACGATTGTTAGCCATAGAACAAGCAAAAAACAGATAAAATAATTTAAAGCAAAATATATATGATTTATAGAGCAGAGCGTATTTAAAGTTTAAACTTGCTTTATCGAAAAGCTTGTGTGTAGTGCCCCCCCACAGGGGCACTATTTGTATATATATTTTAGTTTTTTTGGAGTTGCTTTTATCCCCAGCTTATAGCCAAGGGATCCCCGTTGTTGTTTTAATAAAATAAGCTGAGTAGCATAGCTTTGCAGAATATTATTTTTTTATTTGCTTTTCGCGTGAAAAAAAACTATTATCTTTGTCGAGATTTATAAGTGTCGACTATAGTACAATAACTTTTGTAAAATAGATACTATTATAATAGGATAGAGCTATGCAAAAAAAAAGGTGTCTATATTTTTTAATTATTTATTTTATTTGTTTTCCTTCTTTTCATATTTTTGCAGCGGCCGAAAAATTCTCTTCCTATTCTTGGCTTGAAGAAGAAGAAGAAAAAAAAAGACAAGATAAAAGATATGAACCTTTTGTGGGCATACGTATCATAGGAAAAACATTGTTACAAAAAATGGCTACTTTTCCTTACGCTATCATGTATGGAGCAGCAAAATGGTTGTCTGGTAGTGATGAGATACCAAGAATTTCGGAAGGAAAAGCTCCCTATTTTCTTAATAATCAAGTACCAGAATGCTGGTTTTTTGCCTGTTATGCTTCTGATGACCTTGTTCTTAGACAAGCACCTATTTATGTGCCAATAGAGGAAAACATTACCATTACACAACAAGATGCAAATTTAATGTTTGATAACTCACAATTTAGAAAAAACTTTTTTATTCCTCACAAAGAAAATATATTATCAATAGAAGGCAAACGAACAATTGTTTTTTGTCCTTCACAAAATATAGGATATCCAGAAACTTCTTATATAGTTATTACAAAAAACATGTCATGCTTAACACCAACATTATCCTTTCAAGATCGGCTCAATAACCACCTGGTAATTATCAAATCAAGTTCATTAAATCAGTTAGCTTTTGTAAGCGCTGCCCCCGGCCTTCCAGGCCTTATGTATAAAAAAGCCTCTTCTGAAAGTGCTGAAATAGACATTAAATCTAATCATGCTAAAAAAAGCAAGTAACTAACTATGTCAATAATTATACTAAAAAAAATTGCTTATTTTTTGGTTACTTTCACCCTAATTTTTTTTACTGATAATTATTTAGCTGCAGCAGAAGCTAAACAAAAAGACCAAGAAGTTTTATCAGATAAAAAAGATAATAGAATAATACCTTTTATAAGAGAACGTTTTGTGGGTGATTCTGCATTAGAGCAGACTTTTTCCGCTCTATTTTGGACTTATAATTCTTTATTAGAAGCAGGATTGGTGATGACAGGAAAAGGAGATGGTAGATATCAGAAAGAAGCACAAGAAAAATCTATACAATATGTAGCGCCATTTCTCATTGCCGATTTTTCAAATTCACCTTGGTACTTTGCTTGTTATATTTTGTTACACAATAAATATGAATATCTTGTACAAACCAATCACTACATACCTATTCTCATGTCTCAAGACTATACACAAATATTATTAAAAAATTTAGTTTGTTCTCCAGAAAGCAGATCTGATTATTTTGTAAGTGCTGAAAAAAAAATACAAAAAATGAGCGAAAGTCGTATATTAGCTTTTTGTCCACCTATGGATAAAATGAATAAAATAGATAAAGTGGAAACGTCTGTTTTTATTGTTTTAGCAAAAAAAAAAATAGACTTGCTTCCAATGCTTGGTCCTTATGATAGAAGTAGCGCTGCTCGCCTAGAACTTAAAGTAAGCGATTTAAGTCAAGCTGGACATGTCAATGCGATTCCAGGAAATCCGGGGATTAAATATAATAAATCTACCCTTGATCAAAAACAAAATATTTTTTATACCTATGATGATATATGGTGGAAATATTTATCGTTCCCCCAGCAGTTAATAGATACCCAGTTAAGATCAGCTGATCAAGAAGAAAGCAAAAGTGCAGAAAATAACCAAAATTTATTTGTATCACCAGCTGATTTATCAGCAATACCACCAGTTACGCTATCATTTGCACCATCAGCTCCATCTTTATCAGAATTAATGGATAATTAGTCGTCTTTAAATTTTCTCCCATGAATTTAACAAATATTTTTAGTATAGCCAATTTTAATAATTCTAAAGCAGTTATCACTATATTTTTGTAACCCTAACGGTAAGTGTGTGTTAGGTATAGCAAAGCGTTGATAAATAACCCCAAAAGAATATACTAATTTCTAAACAAAAATTTAGGAGTTATAGTATGTATAGCGTAGACATAAGAAAAAAAGCTCTCGATTTATTAATCGAGAAGAAAATGAAAAAAACAGAAGTAGCATTGTTGCTTGATATAGACAGAAAAACATTATATACATGGAATAAAATATTCAAAAAAGAAGGCCGCATTGCACCATTATCAGATGGAACAAAATCTGGAAAAAGCAGAAGAAAATTAGATTTAGTTAAATTTAAACTTTTTTTGGACGAACATCAAGATTGGACCATTAAAGCAATGACTGAAGCGTTGAAAGTTGGTAAAACAGCAGTAGGAACAGCTATAAAGGCTCTTGGTTACACTCGAAAAAAAAACAATATTTATTCAAAGAAAGAATAGAGAAAGCACGAATAGAGTTTGCAGAGAAAGTAAAAAAAATAAAAAAATCAGAATTGGTATATTTTGACGAATCTGGAATTGACAATAACGAACGATATGCATATGGATGGGGATTGCGTGGCAAGCGCGTTTTTGCTGAAAAACCCGGGCATTCTACGCAAAGAACAAGTATTTGCGCAGGTCTTTTTGAAAATAAACTTTGTGCGCCTTTAATATTCGATGGTTATTGCAATAAAGAAATTATTAAATGTTATTTTGAGGCTGTTTTGCTGCCACATATAGGCACTGGAAAGACTATTGTTTTAGATAACGCATCGTTTCACAAATGGATCGAAATCTCTGATATTGTAAATAAAGCTGGTTGTTCTTTGCTTTTTTTACCTGCTTATTCTCCAGACTTAAACCCAATAGAACATCATTGGGCTTACCTAAAAAATAATATTAGGCGTGAGCTTGAATTTGTTGAAAATGATATTTGGAAAGCGACTTGTAATGCATTTGAGAAAATGGGGAATTCTTAGTGCGCTATGCTATATGTGGCTACACACATATCTGTCAACAATGGTAATTTCGAAAAAAATCACACTTCTCGCACCGGCCAAATGGAGTATAAAATGGGAAAAATTTTTAATACGTTTGTGTATATATTTTGAAATTATACTTTGAAAAAATCAAAAATAGTTAGATTTGGTTTGTGCAATTAAAGTTTAAAAAAAATATTCGATAAATTATACGACAAAATGATCTTGAAACCGCTTTTTTTATATTCTTTTTTGCGCTATACAAAAAATAGAGAAAATACAGAATTAATTTATTTTTAGCAATAATTTTAAAAAATAAAATATAAATAATTCAAAAAGTATTGATTTTTGCTATCACCTTACTGTAGTATTGTTATTAAGAAGTGTAAAAGAATAAAAACAGAAAAGTTTTTAAATCAAAAAAGGAGAGAGATTATGACAACGAAAAGAAAGTCTACAGCACGTAAGACTACTTCGGCTCGTAAGACTACCACAGCTCGTAAAGCGACTACAGCTCGTAAACCAGCTGCTAAAAAGTCTACTGCCAAAAAAACAATGTCGCCTCGTTCAACACATTCAACAGCAGCATCAAGATCGAGTCAAACAAGATCAAGATCTCATGAAGGCTCAGACTTTGATTTTGACGATATGAATTCACATGGCGGCAACTCACGATCTGGTGGTACAAGATCAACAGGATCTCGCTCTGGAAGTTCACGATCTGCTGGAACAAGATCAAAATCAGCTAGTTCACGATCAGCTAGTTCACGATCAACAGGATCTCACGCTGGAAGTTCACGATCACATGGCGGAAGCTCGTCAAAATCTCATGAAAATGACGGCAGAGGCTCTCGATCTCAAAATACAAGATCAAGATCTCATGAAGGCTCAGACTTTGATTTTGACGATATGAATTCACATGGCGGCAACTCACGATCTGGTGGTACAAGATCAACAGGATCTCGCTCTGGAAGTTCACGATCTACTGGTACAGGATCTAAAAGAACCGTGGGAACAAAAGCAAAATCTGCTAGTTCACGAACAAAAAAAGCAGGCAGCTCAACAAAATCTCGTAGCGCAAGTTCACGATCAGCTGCTGGCACAGGATCAAAAAGAGCCGTGGGAACAAGAGCAAAATCTGCTAGCACACGAACAAAAAAAGCAGGTAGCCCAACAAGATCACGAAGCAAAAGTGCAGTAAAATCACATTCAAAATCGCAAGGCGCAAGCTCTAGATCAGCTGGCACAAAATCAACAAAAAGAGCACATAAAACAAAATCAAGAAAAACTGGTGGCATATTTACTAACGCGATAAAAGCAGTTAGTAAAGCTGTTGGTGGCTTGACCGGTACTACTCGCAAACCAACAAAACGCGCTTCTTCTTCAAGGCGTACTTCTATGGCAAAAAGAAGAAAAGTAGCTAAAAGAAGCTAAAGATTTTTAAATATATCAAAAATATATTTAAAAAAAAACAAAAGAAAAGCGACAGCGTAAAAACTGTCGCTTTTCTTTTGTTTAAAAACGGTAAAATTAAAAGGGATTTAAAGAACGTGAGATCGATCTAAGAAATCAGTATTCTATAGCAAAGCGCTGATAAAGAAGCAGGTCCTGCCGGCTATTCTGAGGTCCCCGCTGCTATCAACAATAGCCAAGTTTAAAAAATGGGGAATTCTTAACGTGCTCAACTATACAGCTTTTTTTTAGATTAAATGTTTTTATAAAGTAGAGTATATGTATGAGCGGCCCCCCGGGGGGCCGCTCATAGAAAGTTTTAGTACGCTGACGAGTATTCAAGCGCTTTTTGCAATATTCTTACACCGAGCTCAGGTGTTACTTAAAAACGTCTTTTTGCTATTTCGACTAAGCTTTCATGGACAGCTTGGCTTGCAAAAACTTTTTTTAATTTTTGATGACCATTAATTTCCTGCTTTAGTTGACGGAAGGCTGAATTGTTCCAATCTCCTGTTTGAAGTATACTCAGAATACCGCTAATCACTCTTTTTTCCCGTTTTTCAAGGTATTTTTTAGCAGTTGCAAAGGTTGCCCCATCATTTTGTGAAAGAGCAAAAATATAACCTTCAAAAATTCCTCTAGCTCGTTGAACTAACCAAGCTGGTGCTGATTTTTCTTCATTAATTACACAACTACTCGCACCATTATTTTTACCTTCTTGACTTGCATTTATACTAGATTCAGAAGTTGCCAATATTAAAATAAATAAGCCAAAAGTACGCACATCAAAAATATGCTTTTTTTTCATGAAAATCCTGTTTGTATAATGGGTAAAAAAAACTATTGATTAGGATAACAGGGTATGCCTTTTTAGCAAAATTTAATTTTTCTAATTTTTTGGTTAAATCTTGAATGAAGACAAGTAGGTGGGGTAAGAAATTGGGTGGGGCCTGCGGGCCCATTAAGCCCGCTATACAAAAAATATTGTAGAAAGCTAAGTTGTTAGATCGAGCTCACGTTAATTATGGTAATCAAACAAAATGAGAATAATCAGCAAATCCAATCTATCCCCCTTTTCTAGCTGATAGCAGCTCGTCTTGATAAAAAAGAGCAAGACCAATGAGAATGATACAAGCTGCACTGAAAAAATGCCAAGAGAGCGCTTCTTTTAAAAAAAGCCAGCCAAAAAATGCTGAAAAAAGCGGGGTCAAAAAGCCAGCAAACGATAAAAAAGTTGCTGAATAATGTCTTAAAAGAAATCCATACAGATTATAGCAGATAGTATTTGCCATAAGTATGAGAATAAACATATATAAAATTGACTTATAGAGCGCAACGTACCAAGGGTAAGCAGCAGATAAAGGCATAGCTCCATCGGTTATGCCCCATACAATAAGCGACAGCAAGCCACCACCTAACATACCTACCCCATTTAACATGAGCGGAGAATAATGATGTTTATGACTTAATTCTTTAAATAAAAGCCAACCATAACAAGAAGAAATAACTGCCATGATAAGGGCTACCTCTGGGTAAGAAAGAAAAAGTATACTCCCCAACGTTTTTTCTTGCAAAGCCTGCGGGAGCAGAATAGGCAAAAAGCCTATAAAACCTATAGCAAGTCCTACTTTTCTTTTAAAACTTAAATACTCTCGATATAAAAAATGGACTAATAGGGCAGTGATAAAAGGAGAAGCATTAAAAATTAAGGCCGCTTTGGACGAAGCGACATAAGGGAGTGCCCAGAATTCAAGCGTATACGCAAAAAAAATATGAAATAAAACTAACTGGGCAAACAGATACCTATCGCTATACAAAGGCCATTTATAATAACTTTTATTGTTCCTATTATTTTTTTGCTGCCTATATATATAGCCAAGAAAGAGAGAGCCTGCAATAATCATTCTTACGCCAATAAAAAAAAGCGGAGTCATATATAAAACAGATGATTTGGCAATAGTAAACGTTAAGGCAAAAAATATATACAAAAGAGCTACAAGAATGAGCACATTTAATCCAAAAAAATAATAGTATACGTTTGTGTTTGTAGTATGAGTGCCTGTGTATAATTATTTTAGTATTGAGTTATGATAATTTTTATTCTTCTTTAGTGTCTACCGTTAAGTTATCATCTATAATACGTACTCTTTCTATGGCTTCAGCCTTACCCGTTTCAGTATTTATATCTATCCAGACACCAGACATAACGACTGGAGAACTAGTATCAACGGTAAACTTAACGGGCATTTGAGTAATTAAGTTGTGGATGATCGCCTCTTTTTTCATGCCAAGCATAGAATTGAGCGAACCAACCATCCCTAGGTCAGTGATATATGCCGTACCGCCGGGTAATATTCGTTCATCGGCGGTCTGAATATGAGTATGGGTACCAACTTGAGCAGAGATTTTTCCATCAAAATGATACGCTAAAGCCATCTTTTCCGATGTAGTTTCTGCATGAAAGTCAACTATTATTATATTGGTTTTATATTTGAGATACGTAAGAATCGATTCTACTGTTTTAAAAGGACAATCGAGAAGCTCTCGCATAAAAACGCGACCTTGTACATTAATTACCCCTACGGTATACCCCTTACACTGGAAAGTGGTTACTCCAACCCCAGGACAGGTAGCTGGAAAATTAGCTGGCCTGATAAGATCATCATTTTTTTCTAAATAAGAATAGATTTCTCGATTATACCATATATGATTACCGGTGGTTATAATATCAGCTCCATTATGCTTAAAAAAGGAGACTATGCGAGAAGATATTCCCCTTCCGTGCTGACCACTATTTTCACCATTCACTATAATGGCATCAATAGCATGTTTTTTACGAAGATGAGCAGAATATTTTTGAAACATGGTTCGACCGGTTACACCGACCACATCACCTATACAAAGTACGCGAATTGTTTTCATATATATTATCTCGCATATTCTATTGCACGTTTTTCACGAATGACATTGACTTTGATTTGACCAGGAAAGTTCATTTCTAATTCTATCAAGCGAGCAATTTCACGAGAAAGATTAATAGCTTCTTCATCCGATACTTGGTCTTCAACAACGATAATACGTAACTCACGACCAGCCTGCAAAGCATACGCTTTTTTAATTCCTTCAAAAGAATGTGCTATTTCTTCAAGTTTTTCTAAACGTTTAATATAAGTAGAAAGCGTTTCACGCCGAGCGCCAGGCCGAGAAGCACTAATGGCATCTGCAATAAGAACAATAGGAGCATAGACTGATTTAAACATAACCTCTTCGTGGTGAGCGGCTATCGCATTAACAACAAGTGGATCTTCTCCACAACGACGGGCTATCTCTCCACCGATAATGGCATGCGGTCCTTCTACTTCAGCAGTTACTGCTTTTCCTATATCATGCAATAGGCCGGCACGAAGGGCTAATTTACCGTCGAGTCCTAATTCTTCGGCTATCATACGAGCGAAAATACCAACTTCTCTACTATGGCTTAATACATTTTGTGAAAAACTGGTTCTAAAATTAAGTTTACCAAGAAGAGTGACTATTTCTGGGTGCATGCCCTGTAGATTAAATTCTAAAATAATATTCTTACCATATTCTTCAATGACTTCATCTAATTCTTTTTCACATTGCGTCACCGTCTCTTCAATTCGTGTTGGATTTATTCGTCCATCCACAATAAGTTTTTCTAATGATCTACGTGCAATTTCTCGACGGATAGGATTAAAGCCAGAAATAGTAATATCAGGAGAATCGCCAATAACAAATTCCATACCGGTTGCCATCTCTAAGGATTTGATGTTTCGCCCTTCTTTTCCTATAATACGTCCTTTCATTTCTTCGTTAGGCAGGTGCACTACCCCCGACGAATGAGCGCTTACTTGATCAGCCGTATAGCGTTGCATAGCAATTACGGTGATATCGATAGATTTTTCTTTAGCAAGCTGCCGAGCTTCTTCTTCTATTTTTTGAATTAATTTTTGAGCTGCCAAACGAGCTTCAGATTCTAAGGTATCAAGAAGAGCCTGTTTTGCTTCATCTCTATTCATGTTACTTACGCGCTCAAGTTTAGCAAGAAGATCGTTATAGAGAGTTTTTAATTTATTTTCACTTGAACGAAGAGTATCTTCAACATGCAATAGACTTCTCTCTTTTTGTTGAAGCTCCATACGAATCTGATCGATATGTTCTTCTTTTTTATCAAGTTGATCGTGTTTAGCATTTAGTTTGGACTGTAATCGTTCGATTTCTAGCTTGTCTCGTTTGAGTTCAAGATCAAATTCTTTTCTTTTATGAAAAAGTTCATCTTTTAACTTTAAAAGAGCTTCTCTTTTTTCTGTTGCAAGATTATTTTTAACATTTTTCCATTTTTCATTTGATTGAAAAAAAAGTTCTTGGGCTTCTTGTGTTTTTTTATAAGCATAAAAAAGAAGGGCTAAAATTACTATAATTCCAATCAAGCCTATTAAAAGTAGTATATATTGCATCATTTTATGTTTTCCCTATACGGTTTTCCATACGTAATTTAAATTGTTAACAATGTCTTGAACAGTGTCTCGAGCAATGCCTTGCACAATGTTCTGTTCTCACTTTTTATGATATCACGTAAGGAAAAAAAATATTAAGAAGAAATACTAAAGGGTAAAAATTAAGCAATGTAAGTATATATACTAAAAATAAAAAATATCTGTTTTTCACCTAATATAGTTTTTATTTAACGCAGCCTCTACTTTGTCTAGAAGAGCAATGTGCACCTGCAAGCTTTTCTCTTTTTCATGCTTTAAGCTTATCGTTTGAAGGGCGAGCTGTACTGCTGCAAGAATTGAAATTTTTTTTGTTTCAATTCTTGCACTTTTTTTAACAATTTCACGCATAAGCTCATCAACAGAGAGAGCGGCTTGTAAGACAAAATCAGCAGGCTCATCACTTACCAAGACATACGATTCGCCAAAAATATCTACTTTATAGGATATTTTTTCGTTTTTCATGGCTGCATTTCTTTTTCAACTAAAAATTCAATATTTTTAATAGAATTTATCAAATCATCGACAACTTGCTTAGTATATTTTTTTTCTTGAGAAAGTTCATTGAGCTCTCTATTTTCAGCTTCAGATGCACAAAGTAGAGAATTAATTCTTGTCGTCAATTGTTCATTTTCTTCGACAAAATGAGCATTTTCAGCTTTTAATTCTATAATCTCTTTTTCTAAAACTTCACAGCTGACCTTCAGAGTCTCATGGTTCTTTTCTAATTTTTCAACAAACCCAATCAAAAGAACTACTTTTTGCTCTAATAAACTTAGTATTTCCATAACTTTTCCCTTACCTGATTATTGTTTGTACCTTTTTTTTATTATAATCTAGGTACAATTTTAGTTAAGGAGCATTGCGCAAGTCAAGAAAATTTACTTTTTTACTAAAGTGACGATTTGAGCAAAAGCTTGCGGTTCGAAAATTGCGATTTGGCTTAACATTTTTCTATTAAGGAGAATATTGTTTTGCTTAAGTCCATGTATAAAACTGTTATACGCCAATCCATGCTGATTAGCTGCAGCTTTTACTCGAGAAATAAAGAGAGAACGCATATCTCTTTTTTTAAGCTTTCTGCCCTTGAATGCATATGCCCATGCCCTTAAAAGAGTTTCTTTAGCTCTTCTAAATACATTACTTCTTTGGCCCCAGTAACCACGCGTTAGCTTAAGGACGGCTTTATGTCTTTTTTTTACTTGAATACCACGTTTAATTCTAGTCATTGTTAAAACCTATCATGAGTTAAATTTTATTTTAGTTTAATAATTAATTGTTTAGTTTAATAATTAATTGTAAGGCAACAGAGAATTAATATGAGCTACATCTGTTTTGCTTACATAAGCACCTTGTCTTAAATCACGCTTACACTTAGCGCTTTTTTTAGTTAAAAGGTGTCGTCGGTACGCTTTGCCTCTTTTGATGAGAGCATTTTTGCCGCCACTGCGTCGAAATCTTTTTTTAGCCGCAGAATTTGTTTTCATTCTATCAGAAGCCATGCTATTTTCCTGTTTATTGTAAGGTTTATTTTAAATTTTTTATTTTAAGTTTTTTATATAATAAATACGAGACCAAAACTGTCCTGCTTTTGCATCTTTTTCTTGCACTAAGTCAAGAGAATGATCTTGAACAAAATTATTATTTATACGATCAAAAATTTCCGCTCCGCGCTCATCCTTTGTTGCATTTTCGCGACCTTTAAACCAGAGCGTTATTTTTACCCTCTTTCCCTCACGTAAAAAACCCACCGCCTGTTTTATTTTGGTCTGGTAATCGTGTTCTCCAATTTTAGGACGAATTTTGATTTCTTTGACCTGAATAACTTTTTGATGTTTTTTTGCTTCATTTTTGTTTTTTTTCTTCTCATAAAGAGATTTGCCAAAGTTCATCACTTTAACCACTGGCAGTCCATCTTTTCCTGATTCTGTTAACAAAACAAGGTCAAGATGAGCTTCTTCTGCCATACGCAAAGCAGCTGACCGAGTAACAACCCCAATATTTTCTCCATTTTCTGTAATCAATTGCATTTTTTCTGCTTTAATCCGCTCATTAGTGAGTTGACTCGGCTCTTTTTTTATATCTTTCAAGGTTTCCCATTATTGCAAAAGTTAAAAATAATACTATTTTTTTTATATGTATCTATTAATTATAAATAAGTTTCTATTTTTGAGCAATTGCCTCATAAACACGAACATTAATTTCATTAAACACTGATTGGTTTGTCTGTAAAAACGATAACATCTGATCTCGTCCCTGTGCTATATTTTCTCCATTAAAAGCAAGCCAAGAACCCGACTTAGTAATTATATTATAGTATAATGCAGCATCAAGCAAATCTAGTTCTTTACTAATGCCTTGATTGAACAAAAGATCAACTTCTACTTTTTTAAAAGGAGGAGCAACTTTGTTTTTAACAACTTTAATAACAACTCGATTACCAATATGCTCGTCGCCCTTTTTTAGACTGCTTAATTTTCTCACGTCAAGACGCAATGAGGCATAAAATTTGAGCGCTTTTCCGCCAGTAGTTGTTTCCTTGCTCGCAAAAGGAAGACCACCAATAGTGCTTCTTATCTGATTAATAAAAATAAGAACCGTTTTTGACTTGTGTACCACTGATGTCAGTTTTCGCAAAGCTTGGGACATTAAACGGGCTTGAAGGCCAACATGGGTATCTCCCATTTCTCCTTCTAACTCTGCTTTAGGAACAAGAGCAGCAACAGAATCAACTACGATGATATCAACGGCTCCTGAACGTATAAGCATTTCTGCAATATCTAACGCTTGTTCACCATAATCAGGTTGCGAAATAATAAGATCATCAATATTAATACCAAGTTTTGCTGCGTAAGCAGGATCTAGTGCGTGTTCAGCGTCAATAAAGGCGCAAATGCCGCCGTTTTTTTGTGCTTGCGCTATCGCATGCATGGCTAGCGTTGATTTTCCAGATGATTCTGGTCCAAAAATTTCAATGATACGGCCAACTGGTAATCCGCCTATTCCAATTGCTTGATCGATGAGGATAGATCCTGTCGAAATGGCCTCAACAGACATATTTCCTGCCTGTCCAAGCAACATCACCGCCCCTGATCCATATTGTTTATCTATCTGGGCGAATGTTACCGCTAAGGCTTTCTTTTTAGAATCAGTTTCTTCACCTATTTTGTCTAATGCTCTTTTGGCCATAATTACCCTGATTAACTAATTTTTTTTATTTTATTTACTTGATATATGGCTAAATTACTCTGCAGTAAACATACTTTCATGTGTTTCTATTGTAGCATTTTTAAATAAAGAAGCAACAAAACCATCAAAAACAAGGCGGTTTTGAGCTTTCTCTAATTCAGCCTTTAGGCCTTTTTGCTTGCTACTATTTGCACCCAGGTTTGCCTGACCTACCTGATCTAACGGTTTAACAGCGTCAACCTTAACAAGTATCCCCTTATCTTTAACAACCGTAGAAAAAAGAGATCCAGTCATTTCTAACTCTAAAATAGAAGATAGCGGTGTGTTTTTAGGGAAAAAAGCAGTTAATTGGTTAGTGTTTTGAGGTGAGATCCAATCACTACTACCAATACTACCTCCAAACTTCTGTTGTAACTCTTGCATAGACAAAGAGTTAGCGAGCGATCGAGCTTCCTGGAGGTCGGTTTTTAATGCTCTTTCGGCAAGAAAAAGATCAAAATCAGCTTTTACTTTTTCTTTAACTTGTTCAAAATCAGGCGTATATTTATTATCTATTTCGGTTAAGTAGACAATAAAGCCTTCGCCCTTATCGGCATCAACAAAAAAATTTGCTTTATTCAGCCCTTTAATTTCAAAAAGTTTTTTTACGAGTTTTGTTTGCTGATGACCTTCCGCTGAAACATGAGTAAGATCCTGTTTTTGGGCGTGATTTTTTTCAGCAAAAGCTGAAATTATTGCTAAGTTATTGTCTTGAGAAACCAGAAAACCCATATCAGAATCAAACGACTCGTTAAACACTTCTTTAACCAATTTCTTTTTAATACTATTTTTAACTGCCGATAGCGGCTTAATGGTGCGTATTTTTTTTTCTACTAATTGTAGAATTTCAAAGCCTCTGCTGGTTTCAATAACTTCAGAGATATCTCCCGGGGCTTTCAAAAGAAAGGCTGTTCTTTCAAAAAGAGGTTCTTTTTCTCCCTTAGCAAAAAAAGGAACTAAGCCACCATCTTTCTTGGTTTCAGTGTCAATAGAAAGCTCCCTAACTTGATCAACAAAAGAGGATGGGTTTTTTATTAATTCTGATCGAATGTTTTGGGCTTCTTTATAGGCTTTGTTTCGATTATCTGCCGGTAATTCTAGCACCAAAGTTCTTACTTGTACCCGAGAAGGCTGATCCTGAAACTCTGCTGATGCTCTATTGGTATCATAATAAGATTTAATAGAAAGATCATCATAAAACTTATGATTTTGCGTCCAATTGTCAGCATTAAAGGTCCAGACAATACCACTCCGTTTTTCGGGAATCTCATAACGATGAGATTCGTGATTTTGGCGATCATAAAAAGCAATTAAATCAGCATCAGATCTTTCTTCTTTTGTTTCTTTTTTAATATAATTATCAAGTGACAACTCTAAGTAAGAAAACTTTTTATCTTGATTTTGCGCCATAGAAATAGCATTAAATTCAAATTGAGGAATATAAGCGCCTACCTTAAGCAAGTCTTCTATAATATTAGCTGTTAAAATTCGTTCTACTTTATATTCAAAATCATTCATATCCATACCTCTTTTTAATAGGTATTTAAACAGCATGTTTTCATCAAGCCCCTTGCTTGTCAGCGCTTCGTAGGGGACAAGCCCTGCTAATTCACCAAATAAAAAGCGACGATCATGTAGCTTGTCAGCGCTATATGAGTGACTAATAGAAAGACCAAGGTTTTGTGCGACCTGATGCAACAATTCTTCTTTTTGCACTTCAAAAGCGGCCATCTGCTGAAGATTATTGTTTTGCATTAACATGTCTGCGTATTGACCTAACTGAGCGCGTAAATGTTGTAAATACATATTTTGTTTTTCTATTTCTCCTACAAAAAGAGATCGGCTGATCTCTTGTTTATTAACACGAAAAATCCATGCACCATTTGCACCTATTTGTCTTAATAGAGATGGCAAAGAACCAAACCCAAGCGCTAATACCATAAACCACAACAAAAATCGGTAACTGTTTGTTTTTAATTGATCTCGAATAGTATTTATCATATTGTATAGCCTTTATTTTTTGAAAGTATTTTTAAAAAATTTATTCTCTCTATCTTGTTCTATTTTTTCATTTTTAGCCCTAATGTCAAGTTTGGCACTAATGTCAAGCTTGACTAATTCTTAAAGCGCATCAACATCTTCGACGGATTCTTCTTCGTTGCTATATTCATTTGTATCATATTCACTATATTTATCTTCATATTTATTGTCGCATTTATCTTCTTGTTTGTCCGTCACTTGAATAAGCGTATCAGGCAAACGACACAGAGAATAAGAGATCTGATCAGCAAAAAAATCTTGCTCTATACTATGTAAATATGTTTTTAAAGTAACCTGTTTTCCACAAAAAAATCCTGCCATAAACATAAAAAACAAAAGCAGCAAGCTTCCTGCTATATAATAACTTAGTTGTTGGCTTGGTATAAAAAGGCCAGTAGATTGAGTACAGACACAGATTCTATTTTCTATTTCTTTTTTTTCTTTATTTTCTATTGCCACCATAACTCCTTTTTTTACATATCTTTTGAATATAAAGTCATATTTATTGTTGAAAAAGTAAGGCGTCTTTGCGATAACATTTCAGGAGAAATGGTTAAACAGAGTCTTGAAAACATACGCCAAAAAGTTTCTTGTCTTTTTGCATAGTTTCGAGTTTTTTGCTTAATAGCTGCAAGTGTGCGAATACGATTATAGCCTTGTTCTGTTCCGCTTAGGGCCAAAAATTCAAATAATTCTGTATATCCTATTATTTTCTTTTTTTTAATAAATTCATACCAGGCGGTGTTGCGAAGAGATTCAATTTCAGCCAACCACCCTTCATTCATCATATAATCGACTCTTTCATTGATTCGATTATATAAATCTTTTCTTTCTCTTGTTAGAAAAACAATATCAGCTTCTGCTATAGGATTAAAAATAGGTTTAAATTCTGAGGGTTTTTTATTTGTCTTAAGCCAAATAGTCAATGCGCGTTTTATTCTATATATATCATGCGGATCTATTTCTGCTGCTCGTATTGGGTCGATAGAAAAAAGCTCTTGCCATAGGTTTTTTTTAAAAGAATCAGCATTATTATCTAAATCTAAACTATTATCATCTAAAGCATTATTTAAAACATTAGAAATCGATTGCTTATGATCGAGTGATTGTTCGCAGTCTTGATCGAGATTATTATCTACGTTATTATCTAAGCTATTAATAGTTGGCGGAAAAAAAAGTGATTTTAAATAAAAGCCAGATCCCCCGACAAGAATAGGCACATTCCCTCTTTTTTTTATAGCATCGATCAGATCAATGCACATAAGGCGGTATTCGGTAACAGAAAAATTTCTTGGCTCATGGAGTACGTCAAAACCATGATGGGGGATTTCACAGAATCTCCAATCAGGCTTTGCGGTACCAATGGTTAAGGGTAAGTATAGTTGCCCCACATCCATGTTGATAATTTCGCCCGATACTTTATGTGCTAAGTCTATAGCGAAGTCTGTTTTTCCAACCCCTGTTGGCCCATATATAATTACAACAGAGCTTACCGTAGAGCTTTGGCTTCTATTAGCAAGAATAGAATGAGCAAGAATAGTTTGTGTAGTCATAAATCAATCATAAAATATATAATAAAAAAATCAAACAGATAAAACCCAATAATATTATAATAAAAACAGCTAAAAAGAGTCTTTTTAGCTGTTTTTATTATAATATTATTTTTTATAAAATTCTATTTTTAATCATGCTTTAACCATACCTTAATAAATATGTGTTAATTCATTTTTTTTTGCTATTCTTCCCTGTGGCAATAACTTTCTAATAAGTAAAATAGTATCTTGTTCTGTCATATTATTAATTAAAGAAATTTCTTCAACTAATAACGCTTCTGTCTGTTGCAACAAGGCCCGCTCCCCAAAGGAGAGTTCTTTTTGTAGACTTATATATTGCAGATCTCTATAGATTTCACCAATTTCAACTAAATCTCCTCGTCGTAACTTAGCTTGGTATTCCTTGTTTCTTTTATTCCAATTCGACATTGACATGTCATGAATTAATAGAGTATCAAACGGCAAGGATAGCATTTGAAAAATAACTTCTATGCATTCTTTAGAGCTAAGCTTACGAATACCTATGGATTTTTCGTTGTCTATAGGTATTAAAATAATCATATCTTTGTTTAGGAATTTTAATTCAAAAAAATATTTTATAGTGCCAGCTATTTTTTTTTCAACGACTCGGTTGATATGCGCCACACCATGACCAGGATAAATTACTTTTTCGCTTCGAGAAAACATACTTCCCCTTTCATTCAAAAGGAAAGCTTTTACTCATTGCATTAGAAGAATAGCATAGTTTTTATTTTTTTGTAAGAGATGCTATACCTTTTTTTAATCTTTTTTCTATATCAGTAAAACCGAGATAGTCGGCATACTCAAGCGGGTTCATGTTTTGTTTTTTATTTTTTAAATTAAAATCAATATCTTTACCAAACAACCGTAAAAGCATTCTAACGCCATAATCTTCTTTGTTATTGACAGCCAAATGAAGTACGGTAGTTCCATTAATATCTTGTGCATTGATAGTTAGCTTATTGCTATTTTCTGGTTTTTTATTTTCACTTTCCAGCAATAATTGCATTATTTCTCCACGGGTAGACAGATTAGCAATTTGCATAGCATGGTGCAATGTTGTTTCTTCTCGTTTGTTACGTATAGAAGCATCTGCGCCCGATTCTAATAGAAACTTTATAACAGGTATCATTTTAGGAAAGTTTGCATTGTAGCAGGCAATAAGAAGTGCCGTATCGCCAGTATAATCATAGGCTTGCCTATTTATATCCGCTCCCGCTTCTACAAAAGCTTTCACAATGTCCAAATCCATAGAGCCAACAGCTTGCATAAGTCCTGTTTTGCCCGTATAGCTATAAGAATCAAGATCAATTTTTTTTGTTTTTATTTCATTAATTATATCTTTCTGACTTTGCAAAAAGTTAAACCAATCTTGCGCCCAAAACTTTGGTGTTCGTAAAAAAAAGTAAAAACAGAAGAGGCTAAGTTTAAGACAAAGCGCAAACAACATAAGCCATTTTATTTTTGGTTTCATTCTCACAAAAGCCCCCTTTTAACAAAAACTTTAATTATACCAAAAAATCTAACTAAAAAGCGTTTAAAAAAAATATAAATAAGCATAACTAAAAACCAGAAATAGGAACAAGTAAAAAGACCTGTAGTCGAAGAAGGAGCCCCTCCCATCGGGCTCGGGGCACCGGAGGGAGGGGCTCTGAGCGAGACGGAAGAAAAAATAAAAACATAAAAAAACATAAAAAAAGAAAACAATGAGACAAAACGGGCAAAAAACAGACTAACAAAAACAGCAACAGGGAGCAATTATGCGACAAACAGAGACAGTTAAGAATAACAAAGTGCCAAAAGTTAAGCTGCTCAAAGCTCGAACTGGAATCGCACAAAAGCAATTCTTAAAAATCTACCTAACAAAATATGAGTCGAGCCGCTAAGATTGTTTTAGTCTATTTTTAACATTTTATATTGACATTATGTTCGTTTTGAGCTTATACTTTATAATAACATAAAGAATTTTTTGTTATTATTTACTAAACTGTTTATCACAAAATTAAAGGATATAATTATGGCTAAAAAAATTATAGGAATCGATTTAGGAACAACCAACTCGGTTGTAGCTTTCATGGAAGGCGGAGTTGCAAAAATTATTCCTAATAAAGAAGGAAACAACACTACCCCTTCCGTATTTGCTATCACCAAAGATGGCAAAAGACTAGTAGGCACCCTGGCCAAAAGGCAAGCGGTAACCAATCCAGAAAATACTATTTACTCTGCAAAACGTTTTATTGGGCATAAATTTGAAGAAGTAGCTAATCAAATACAAGACTATCCCTATAAAATAGTAAAAAGATCAAACGGAGACGTATCTATCGTGGTTCAGGGACAAGAGTTTTCTCCACAAGAAATCTCAGCTGCCATATTGGCCCATTTAAAACAAGTCGCAGAAGATTTTCTTGGTCAACCAGTAACAGAAGCAGTAATTACGGTCCCTGCTTATTTCAATGATTCACAAAGACAAGCCACAAAAGACGCTGGCAAAATCGCTGGCTTAGAAGTTAAACGTATTATCAATGAACCAACTGCAGCTGCTTTGGCCTATGGAGCAGACAAGAAAAAAAATGGTCAAATTGCCGTATTTGATTTCGGTGGCGGTACATTTGATATATCTATATTAGACATAAACGATGGCGTTATCGAAGTAAAGTCAACAAATGGCGATACTCGATTAGGTGGAGACGATATAGATACTCTCTTGGTAAACTATCTCATAGACACCTTTAACAAAGAACAGGGAATTAATTTAAAAGCTGATAAAATGGCTTTACAGCGCCTCAAAGAAGCAGCAGAAAAAGCTAAACAAGAATTATCTACTCTCGTTGAAACAGAGATCAATTTACCTTATATTACCGCCGATGCAACCGGACCAAAACATCTTTCTATTAAAATATCACGTGCAAAATTAGAATCATTATGTAGTGATATTTTCAAACGACTTTTGGAGCCGTGCAAGAGAGCATTATCGGACGCTAAAGTGTCTACACAAGATATCTCAGAAGTAATCTTAGTCGGTGGTTCTACGCGAATCCCTAAAGTTCAAGAGCTGGTAAAAGAATTTTTTGGCAAAGAACCAAACAGATCAGTAAATCCTGATGAAGTAGTAGCTATTGGTGCCGCTATTCAAGGCGGCGTGCTTGCTGGGGACGTAACTGATGTTCTTCTTCTTGATGTTACACCTCTTTCTTTGGGCATTGAAACAATGGGTGGCATAACTACACGTCTTATTGAACGCAATACGACTATCCCAACTAAAAAATCACAAGTATTTAGCACCGCTGAAAATAATCAGACAGCTGTTGATATCCGTGTAACACAAGGTGAGCGTGAATTTGCAAAAGATAATAAAACATTAGGACAGTTCCGCCTAGAAGGAATTCCTGCTGCGCCACGAGGAGTACCTCAAATCGAAGTAACCTTTGATATCGACGCTAATGGCATTGTAAATGTTTCTGCAAAAGATAAAGGTACCGGCAAAGAACAACATATCACTATTTCTAATAGTGGCGGACTTGATGCTAAAGAAATAGAACGCATGGTACAAGAAGCAAAAGATAACGAAGAAAAAGATAAAAAAGAACGCGAAGCTATCGAAAAAAGAAATAAGCTTGATAGCGTCATTCTTGAAATAGAAAAAACAATACAGGAAAACCGAGATAAGCTGGATGCTGCTGATGTCCAAAAAGCAGAAGAAGCGATTGAAAAAGCGAAAACTGTTCTAAAAGAAAAAGAAAATGATACTGAAGAACTAAACAAAGCAACAGAAGAACTTTTCCAAGCTTCACACAAAATTGCAGAATTTATGTATAAGCAAAAAGAAGGCGCTCAAGATAACGCTCAGCAACCTGATGCTAAATCTGAAACTGGCGATACTGAAGAACCGATAGACGCTGATATTAATGAGTAAAATTATTTTTATAATTACATCATAATTTATGATTATAGTTAAAAAAATAAAAAACGAACGAAAAGAAGGGAGACTAAATCTCCCTTCTTTTCGTTAAATAACACATACATAACAAAAATAAAATATTCTATAGCTTTACCCTGCTCTATAGAGCAAAACTCAATTAATCTATATGAGTTCTATTAATGGTTTCGTGCGTATCTTCATGGCATCCACAACCCATATAAAAAAATAGAACCAAACTCAAAACACCAATAAGTCCAACAACAACACCAACAGGCGTCACAAGATTAAGAGGCAATAGTGAAAATGCATTAAAATTAAACAGAGCAGTAGTCCCAACGTTAATAGCCACAAGCGCAATAACTAAAAAAAACACTTTACCCAATATATGCATCATAATACTCTCCTTTATACCGCTAAAAATAGTATTTTAATAAAAACTGACTCTCATCTGTTCTTAACATATCAATACTATAAATACAATAGTTTTTTTGCATAAAAGTTTATTACTCTCTATTATCCTATCACCACCTTTATTATTCACATACTTTACCATTAAACCACACAAACTCTATTGTCTCATTTTGTAAGTTTAACAAAAAAGCCTCTTTAGTCGCATGATTTTTGCCTTAAAATCTATCTACATAAAAAACGCTATCCATAATTGAAAAAAAGATTATTTTGCCCCAAACTAAAATAATTATTATTATAATAATATCTATATCTATAATTACTTATACCTATTAAGAAAGACTTATACATTTATGGGCATCAAAGCCGGCCTTGTAGGCCTTCCTAACGTGGGAAAATCAACTCTTTTTAATGCTCTTACCAAATCAAGCGTTCCTGCAGAAAATTATCCTTTTTGCACCATCGATCCTCATGTAGCTATAACCGAAGTCCCCGATGAGCGTATTTTGAAACTACAACAAATATATGCTTCAGAAAAACAGATTCCTGCTACGGTAACTTTTGTAGATATCGCAGGATTAGTTAAAGGTGCAGCAGCTGGAGAAGGATTAGGAAACCAATTTTTAAGCCATATCAGAGAAGTAGATCTTATTTTGCATGTATTGCGCTGCTTTGAAAATCCTGATATCGTACATACACAAGAAGCAGTCGATCCTATAGCCGACTATGAAACTATAGTTGCAGAACTCATGCTCAAAGACCTAGAATCAGTAGAAAAACGCCTAAGCCGCTTTGAAAGAGAAATAAAAGTCGCAAAAACAGGCGCTGAAAAAAAAACATTGGAAGATGAGCGCTCTTTACTACAAACAGTAGACAAACTACTCAATACGGGCAATGCTGACGCTATCAAACAAGCTATCGAACAATCACCCACTACAACCATACCTCTTTTGAGCGCAAAGAAATATCTTATCATTGCCAATATCGCAGAAGATGAGCTCGATTCTTACGAAAAAAATCCCGGCTATCAAGCACTCATAAAAAAATTTGGCAAAGAATGCGTTATTCCCGTATCGGCAAAAATAGAATATGAGCTCGCACAACTCGAGCCAGAAGAAGCACAAGAAATGATGAGCATGCTTGATATTAAGGAATGCAGCCTTGATACCATCATCCGTCAAACATACGAACACCTTGGCCTGATCACCTTTTTTACGTGCGGCCCAAGAGAGATTCATGCTTGGCCTATTAAAAAAGGAATGTCTGCTCGTGCCGCAGCTGGCGAAATACATTCTGATCTAGAACGAGGATTCATTAAAGCTGATATTTTTAACTATCAAGATCTCATGCTTGCCGCTGGCAGCATACAAAAACTTAAAGAGACAGGCAAAATACGTTCAGAAGGACAAGATTATACCATGCAAGATGGCGATATTGTTCTTATAAAATTTAACATATAGCATATTAGTCAATATACATGATCGTTTTTCAAAAATAATTATACTTTTGGTTAGATATTTTGCTAAAATAAAAATATCTAACCAAAATATTGTTTTTATATAGTTTTTAAAAAAAAGAGAAATCATTATGCAAGAAAAATCTATAGGTACCTATATCCATTACTTATTATTGGTCACTATTTTCTCTCTCTGGAGCAATCAAACGATCACCAGCGCAACCTGCGACATTTCTCCGGACAATAGCTCATACAATAACAACTCTCATGACCGTAAATATATATACGAAGCATCTGAACTTGCATCTCACTATAAACAGTTCGTAGACGAATCTTTTCTCGTCGGCGCCTCTACATCCGAGCATCAATGCAGCAAAGAATGTACCCCGGAAATATGTGACTGGTCTCGATTTGCCCAACAACGCAACCTTAAGCAACCAACCGATCCCCAATATACTGCAGATTTTTGGAACAATTATCCGACATACATAGACCAACTAAAAGATAAACTTAATATTAACGCTCTGCGTATTTCAATAGAATGGGCTCTTGTTCAGCCTCGTGATCCGAGTTCCCCAGATGACAACCCAATGAGCTCTTTTTACGATAGCTCTTTTGATAAAAAAGCGTTACAACACTATGCAGATATGATCGCTTATATGATAGAAAAAAATATTACGCCCATTATCTGCTTTCACCATTATACAAGTCCTTGCTGGTTTGCCGATAAAGGTGGTTTTGAAACAATAGAAAACTGTTCTTATTTTAAAAATTATTGTCTGACTACTTACCAATATATTACTAAATATCTTACATCAAAACCGTCTCTATACCAAAAATGGCTCGATCTAGAAACGAACAATCGAGGTATATTATTGGCAACATTTAACTCTCCTGAAGGCGTTTCATTTAAGGGGTATCGTCAAGGCGAGGGGCCACCAAGTAATCCTGAAAAACAAGGGCTCTACTGGGTAACTCTTGTCTTACGAAACATGATGGAAGCTCACGTACAAGCATCCCTTACCATTAAAGCATATGCAAAAACAAAACCTGATATGCCTCAACCCAAAATTGGCTTTTTAAAAAATATAATCCAATTCGATCCTACGCCGAATCTTAATATTTTTACCAAAGCTATCACCGCCTTTGCCTGTTCTATTGCAAGAAAACTCAATGATACCAGCACCTATGATTTTTTTACCAAAGGGGTATTTAGCTCTGCAATACCATTCGTAACTGCCCCTGCTCACCACAATCCTGACGCACCAAAATCTCTTGATTGGATAGGTCTTAACTATTACTCTAATACGCATATGAAGCTTTTTAGCCGCATAACACCCGATCCAAATGATCCTAATGCAACCGACAATACCACCTATACCATCTACCCCTATGGCCTTTACCGGGCGCTCTGTGAAATATATGAAAAACTAGCAAAACCACTGAACATTCCTATTTATGTAACAGAAAATGGCGTTGCTACCAGCGATAGTGATAAAAAAAATCGTTTCTACAAAGAATATCTCCATGAATTGCTCAGGGCAATCAAGCATAAAATACCAGTAATGGGCTACTTCCCCTGGACAGCGTTTGATAATTATGAGTGGCCAAAAACCAACACAAGCAATCCTCTTCAGAGTGACAACCGGAAATATGGTCTCACTTATCCATCCGATGACGGTAAAACACTGACTCCAAAAACTGGTGCGAGCTATTTTATAGATTGGGCCCGATCTCTTATCGACAAACAAACAATAGAACCCGAATTAATAGATCTTGAATTAGTAGAACCTGAGCCAATAGAATTAAAAATTGATTAATTACACACACATTTTTTTAGGCAAAAATTAACTCATAACATGTCAACTTTAATCGTATATTATTGCAAATTAGACTATTGCAAATTAGACTATGGACTAATAAAAAATAAGACAGTCTAACCATTTTACTCAAGGAGAGTTTTATGAAATTAGGTTTAATTATGCTCTTTAGTTTCTGCTCTATCACAAGCCTCTACTCGGCTCATATAACTAATTTTACTGCTCGTACTGTTGCTGGTCGTACTAAATATCTTGCTGATCTTGCCGCTAAACGAGCTGCTAAATATCCACCACAACATCCTCATAACTCTGCTACTTGCATGGCAGACAACATCGATGCTATTGTGAATGCAGAAGAAGCGGCTATCGCTGCTGAGCTTCCTGCCAATCTGGCTATCGCTCACGATGCTAAACCAACACAATAAAACTAAACAATCATATCAAGACTAAATAACCATATCTTGTATTTTTATAACCACCTTGTTTAATCTAAAAAATAGTACTTATCAATAACATATACTTTTTAAAGGAGATTCTTTTATGATGTTACTCGATTGGACACTTATATTTTTAGTATTAGCAATAATAGCAGCTGTTTTCGGATTTGGCGGCGTAGCAGGAGAAAGTGCTGGCATTGCAAAAATATTATTCGTAATATTTTTGGTAATTTATATAGCTTCGTTTTTTATGAATCGTGTATAATAAAATCTATCAAAAAAACAATCTTTTATAGCAAAATTTGATCAAGTATAATAAGATTTTGTTAGCTATAAAACGTTATCGATTAATATACTATTTTTGCTCAATTAATAGACAAAATAATATATTAATCGATTCTTGAACTAGAAAAATTATAGTTTAATATTGTTTTTTAAAAAGCCTAAGTCTCTGGTGGAGACTTAGGCTTTGCTATTTTTCAGTATCTACTTACTGTATGTGCAAGAATTACTCAAAAAAAAAATTAATAAATGTCGCATTCTTCTCTATGCCCTGACCAATCCGCTTTCTGGCATACTACAGAGCAATATTTTGATTTTTTACACTTACCACAATGCCTTAATTCCTGAACTTCTTGATTGCAAACAAAACAGACTTTTTTGCCAAAAAGAGTAGACAAAAAACCAAGCTGACAAACAAAAATACGAGATGCTTTTGAAGCTTCTACTGAATCTCTACGCTGCTGCAACCCACTTTTAAGCACCAATGAATAGATATCTTGCAACCCAGCCATGAGATTATTCGCATGAACTGCTTGATTATGACCCGCAACAATAATAAGTTGATCAAATTTTTTTCTAGCGGCGTGAAAAGCAAGCTCTAAAGAAACATTCCCCAAAAGAGAATGTAATCGAGCAACTACGGTATCATCAAACCTCAAAGAAGCTTTTGGATTGGCGACAAGAGCATCATATATAACATTAACACACAAACTATTTTGATTTACTTTCGCAAAAAACGAATGCATGGAACCCACAAGTCCGCCTATTTCATGAAAATGAACAGTCGATTCAGATCGTTGAGCTAATGCATCAAGTTCATTTAAATATTCTTTCACCGTTGCATTGCCAGCCTTGCTTTTGATAAAAGTTTCTCTAACCGCCAACCAATCTAAAAAATTAATTTTACTATCAGCAACAACCTCTCTAAAATTTTTATTAAAATCGCATTGAGCTACCTGATTAAGATTGTAACTCATCTGAGAAGGCCCCGTTATTGCTTTTGTCCTTAAATCAAATGGAATATAAAAACCAGAACCGTTTTGTAAATTAGCAACAACCCTTCTCGATAAAGCTGAGTATATATCCAGAGATTTCTCATCTTGTTCTAGTATCTCTAACCGATCATCCTGAGACATGTTATCAGTATTAAACGAACACAACACTCCTGTAGAGCCATTGCTGCGAGCTAAAGAATCAAAATTTTCAAACAAAACCTGCTTTTGTAATCTATCAGCATGCACAAGGCGAGGCTCATCCCCAACACCAATGGCATGCATATCTCCAAGTACAATAATACGCTCAGCCGCATTTTTTTCTTCTTCCTCACAACCCCTTTTTTCATAAAAATGACCAGAAACTATAGTAGCTTGCGAAACAATCGAAAGACTCATCACAAAAAAACTTATCCCCAACAATAAAAATCGCATAAAATCTCCTATGTAATTTACCCATATAATTTAATTCGCACACTCAACAATTTACTATAAACATGAAACATAGAATTCTAATTATACAAAATTCCCTGTTTCATAAAAACTTAAAATAGTTAATAAGTCGCACATTCTTGCTTATGCCCTGACCAATCCGCTTTCTGGCATGCAATGGAACAATATTTTGCTTTTTTACACTTACCACAATACCTTAATTTTTGAACTTCTTTATTACAAGTAAAGCAAACTTTTTTACCAAAGAGAATAGATAAAACCCCAAGCGGACAAGTAGTAATCTGAAAATCTTGTGGTATTAAATCAAAAGGCTGCTGTAAGCCTCTTTTAAATGTTAGCTTGTACCTATCTCCCCATTTAGCCATGAGATTATACACATGAACTGCATGATTATTGCCTGTAAAAATAATAACTTGATTAAACTTTTTTCTAGCCGCATTAAATGCTAGCTCTAAAGAAACATCACCTAAAAGAAAGGCTAATGGATAAACAACTTTATCATTAAAACTTAAATAAGCACCTTGATCGGCAACAATAGTATTATATATAACATCAGCGCACCGATCGCTTGAATTTTTGTTTTCAAAAAATGCGTGCGTAGCACCAACAAGTTCACAGATTTTATCAAAATGCACCGTTGATACCGATTGCTGGGGTAGTTGATCAAGTTCATCTAAATACTCTTTCACTGTCACATTACCAGCTACGTTTTTAATGTAATCAGATACTCCTTTATCATTAAAAAAACAGGCACGCTCCTTGCAATCGGCAAACTCCTTAAAGCTTTGTCCAAAATTATCTTTTACTGTCCGATTAAGATTAGCGTTCATCTGTACTGGCCCCATGAGAGAAAAGGTTCTTAAATCATCAAATGGAATATATAAAACAGAAGGATCTTGCCTCTTACTCGTAGCAAATTCATGAAAACCAGAAAGAATATCAAAATAATCATTACTCAACGCCAATTCTTCTTTTGATCTATAAACCCGTGTAAGATTGTGTTCATATAAAACTCCTGTAGAACCTTTTGACTTAGGCAAAGCATCAAGTAAATTAAATAAAATCTTTTTTTGCATTCTATCTACAGCAACCCGCGGCGACTGATCTTGCTTAGAGAAACCCTCGCAATGCACATCTCCAAGTATAACAATACGCTCAGCTTCTTCTTCCTTTGTTTCACCCTCAACCCTATCTTTTTCTTCATTTTTATAAACACGACAAGAAACTATTGTCGCCTCAGAAACGATTGGCATAACCATCAAAAAAACACTCAACATAGCTATAAAAATAGATATCAAAAATTGCATACAACTCCATTTAATTAATTTTAATCAATTTAGTAATTTGCAATAGAATAATTATATGACTAAACTTACACATATATTTAAAAAAAAACTTAGAAATAACATATTACAAAATATCAGGATTAATATTGTATGATAAATAAATACAAACAACAAGTTCAATCACAACAACTACTATCTGTGCGCCTATTTTTTTCTGTTTTTTTCTTAATCTGCTCTATTTCAATCCCCCTAAAAGCAAATATCCTAAAAAGAGCGGCAAAAAAAATTACAAAATCGTACAATAAAGTAAAAGAACGAGCGACCAAAGAATATGAGACTTTTGTAGCCGAAAACCTACACCCGCAAGAAACGGCTTGGAATTGGGATTTAATGCCAAAAGAAAAAATACAATTGCCAAGCAATTTTTTATGGGGATCGCAACCAAAATCAAAATCGAAAACAGTCTCAACTGAGCCTGAACCAGTCGTAGCCGAAATTAAAAAGAAAAAACATAATACCTACTACCTAGCTTTAGACTGGAGTGCCATAGAACCGCAAGAAGGTCAATTCAATCAAGAACTTTTACAGCAGCACGCTCATTTTTGCAAAAAACTTACTCAAAAAAAAATAAAACCGATTATCACCCTTTTTGAATCCTCTATGCCTCAATGGCTTATTGATAAAGAAGGTTTTTTAGCCCACCAAAACATATCACTCTATGTTCGCTATGCTCAAGCAGTAGGTACTGCATTAAAAGGTACACCAGCCTATTGGATACCTTTTTTGAATCCAAACGAATATGCCAGAACAATGTATCCGAATGATCTTGCAGATCTACTCGATTGCCTAGAGCATATGCTCATAGCCCACCGTGACACCTATAAAGCCCTCAAAAAAATTATAGGTACCGACCGCAACTCACTCATAGGTATATCAAAACATATGGATCCCGTTAAAGCATGGAATACTTTTAACCCTCTCGAACAACATAGAGCCCAAAAATTAGACCAAGCCCTACACACCGCTTTTTATAATTTTATAAATAATGGATCCATGGAGATCTATTTTAGCGAGGTAACCAAAAATGATTTTGCCCATAGTACTGCGACGTCTTTCGATTTTATAGCTATAACGCATACCGGACAACGGTATCTGCAAAGCGACAACAGCCTTACGTATCACCCTAATAAAAATTCTCTCTATGCCCAAGGGATCTATAATGCTATAAAAAATGTTTCTTTATTTCTTACTAAAAAAACTCCTATTGTTATTATAGGTCTGGATACCCCCCACCCCCTATCACCGACAGCTCTTACGCAATCACAAGGTTGCCAGACAGAGAACATTATAAGCGCAATACAAAAGGCTTATGCTGAAAAATACCCTCTTATTGGCTATATTTCAGCATAAAAAAAGAATACATACCCTCTTTTGGACAAAAAAACACGTTAAAAGTCTTTATTTTAGGCATAGATAAAAAAAATTAAGAGTTATTATTTACACCAGACTTTTTTCTGTTATAATGAAAAAGATGTTTAATTATTTTTTATCGAAGGTTTTTCTATTATGATGAATATTTATCTTGGCAATATTTCTTACAATGCTACTGAAGATAGTATCAAGAAGTTATTCGAACAATTTGGACGTGTTGGTAGCGTTAAAATTATTATGGATAAGTTCACTGGCAAATCTAAAGGCTTTGCATTTGTAGAAATGGAATCACACGAAGATGGCTTAAAAGCTATTAACGAACTTGATGGCAAAGACTTCCTAGGCAGAAACATCAAAGTAAACGAAGCTCGTCCTCGTGAAGAACGTCCAATGAGACGCTCTTACTAAGATTTTCTTATAAATTTTATATAATAAAAAAGCCATACTAGAAACAGTATGGCTTTTTTATTATATTTTTATATCTCTAGACTTATTTTTTTGAGAGAATTGATACGATTTAGTATAATTATACTATACTTATTATATAATTTTGTCTTTTAAAGGAATACGCAAGCATGAAAATAAAACGAAATAAAGGCTTTTTTTCTATATCAGCAGTAGCAAAAATGTTTTCTGTGCACCAGCAGACCATTCGTCTCTATGAAAAACAGGGGCTTCTTACCCCAGAGCGCTCAAGTGGCAATACGCGCCTTTTTTCAGAAAGCGATATTGATCGCCTAGAAGAAATAATATATCTTACTCACGAGCTCGGCATTAATCTTGCGGGCGTTGAAATGGTTTTTAAACTCAAAAAACAAGTAAGCAAAATGCAAAAAGACATTAATGACCTTTTTGCCCAGACACAAAAAAATCTTGATGAACAAGCGCAATATTCCCAAGAAACAATTGAAAGTAGTAGTAGAAAACTCATGGAGATACGAAATAAAACCAATATAAATATTGAAAATCCCGCTATTCAAGATAAAACAAAGCATGAATAGATTCTAGATATAAGCTAAAAAAAATTAAATGTACTCTATTAACAACTAAAGGATTCTCATGTTCTTCAATACTATAAAAACAGTAATTTTGCTTTCACTCCTCAGTGGCCTGTTTATGTTCATGGGAAATCTTATTGGTGGCTCCTCTGGATTACATATCGCTTTTATCATGGCACTGGTATTCAATGGAGCGATGTATTTTTTTTCAGATCGCATAGTACTCTCTCTCTATAAAGCTGTTCCCCTTGATAAAAACAGATACGCATCACTCTACACGATGGTTTCACAATTAGCAGAAAAAACAGAAATTCCCCTACCTCGCTTATGGTTAATTGATACACCGATGGCAAATGCCTTTGCAACAGGCAGAAATCCAAAACACGCCTCCGTAGCCGTTACCTCTGGCATTCTTTCTCTCTTAAACCAAGATGAACTACGTGGCGTCCTTGCTCATGAACTCGCTCATATTAAAAACCGCGATATTTTAATCTCTACGATGGCCGCAACATTGGCGACCGCTATCGGCTATTTAGCCAATATGCTGCAATATGCTGCCTTTTGGGGATCATTAAGTAATCGTGACGATAGCAAAAAAGGAAATCCACTTTTTATGCTTCTTGTTGCAATCCTTATGCCTATTGCAGCAACTTTATTACAACTCGCGCTTTCCCGGTCTCGGGAATATGAAGCTGATGATACAGGGGCTCGTAATTGCCATGATCCTCTCGCTCTTGCATCAGCACTTAAAAAACTAGAAAAAAATGTTGCCACCGAGCATTTAAATAAAAATGATGTTGAAAAAGCAAGCACAGCTTCTCTTTTTATTGTCAACCCATTTACTACTACCAGCACTCTTATGAATCTATTTTCAACACATCCGCCCATGCAGTTAAGAGTGGAAAGATTACAAAATCTTTACAAAAAAATGTCTTCGCGGTAAGAACCACACACATATAAAAGGGAATATACTATGATACACAATGGAGATTTCTTCAACAATAAACAGAATGGCCAATTTGCCATTTCATACGAACTTCTCTGTCTACTTCGTTGGCTTATAGAAAACGACACTGAATCACTTAAAAACATCGTTAATTATGCAATTAAAAACGGATTACAAACTGAACTTCAAAAAATAGATACCATTAGCGATATCAATCTTGCCGCTTCTGGTATAGAAGATAATATCGGTGATTTTTTTAAAGTGCTTGAAATTATACTTATTGATGCTATTGATGATGAAACGGTACGTAAAGCAAAAGCGAAAAAGCTTATGTCTGCAGTTAATAAAATAGATGCTTCTCTCTGCGATGATAACACGGTACGTATTAGTCTAGAAAAAACTACGGATAATCTCGAGAGAAACCCAAAAGCTAATCCAAAAGAACAGCTATACAAAGAAATATTAAAACAGTGGCACCCACAAAATAAAAAAGTTCTTAATTAAAAATATATTAAAAAAATAAAAGAAATAGCGATCTCGCAAGCACAAGATCGCTATTTCTTTTATAACTTATTTTGCCAATTTCAAACGCTGAAATTAGAAAGCTCGAACTATTATTTATCTAATTTTCCTTTATTTTCAATTACAATACATAAAATTATAGATGCGCACTATAACACATTCGTATGTTTATCGCCACTCATTAAACTAATTTATCAACAACTAAACTGATACCTCTTCCCTGTCTTCAGGTAACTTACGCTCTTGGCCAGGGTTCCTAGATTTTTTTTGTAAAAATGACTTAAAAGGCTCTACTATACTTCTGTCGCCTCCTTTAATGCCAATATTCACTGCCAAATCAAGCGGCGAGGGTCCCTTCTCTTGAGAGTCTCCTAGTTCATGTGCAACCGTATAAAAAAGACGTAAGTGGGGATCAGCACCATGGCCAAGAAGAAATTCTATATCTTCTCTATCTCTTCGAATAACAGCGCTGTGCAACAGCGAATGCTTCTCCCTCGAAGCTGAATCTGATCGATCAACATAGCAAGATATTTCACAATAGTCTGCAAGATACTTCAAAGGACTATTAATAGTGATTCCAGACCCTTGTAATGCCGCGGCTTCTATTTTCCATAACAAATCAGATCGCCGCTGCTCTGCTTCTTTAAACTGTTGATTTTTTGGTACATCAGCTGCCGCTGATTTTTGTTCTTCTTCAATCTGTCTTGATTCTTCAGAATCCAATTCTTTCGCTAATCGCTTCAAATCTTGCCACCGCTCTGGTTTTTGAGCCCAATAACGCAACTCGCTTACTTCTAGACTTGAAGCTGAACGTTCACGTACACCAACTAATTGTGGATACTGAAACGCACCGAAAATATGATTTGACGTTCCAAGTATTACATATAAAAAAAAAGATAAAAAACTTATGTGTTTAACTATCATTGGCTAGCCCTTATTTTTGATTGCCGTACATAAAATTACATCTACGCGATAAACACATGGGGGGCGTTTAATCGCCACTCATTAAACTAATCTATCAACAATTAAACTGATGCCTCTTCACTATCTTCTGGCAACTTACCCTCTTGTCCAACTTTTTTTTGGATTGATGATTTAAAAAGCTCTATCATATGTGCATCTTTATTTCTAAGAGCGATATCAAGCGGCGATCTTCCTAATCTATGTTGAACATCATATCCATCTTGGATGCAATATTCCATTTTTACATTAACATCAGCACCAAGAGCTAGGAGAAATTCTGCAAATTTAATATCTCCTTTACGAGCGGCACTATGCAATAGTGTATATCTACAACTTAAATCTTCTAAGGGATTTGATTCTGATTCTGAATCTGATTGATCATCATATCCAGATAATCCATAATGCCTCAGCCTAAGTTGAGAATTATTGATAGATATTTTTTCTCCAATTCTTTCTAATTGCGCAAGAACTTTCTCAGCACTAACCACGTCTCTGCGTTCAAAAGCAGAAGCTAAAAGCGTATGTAATTCTTTTCTATCCCGCTCTGCTTTCTCTCTCTGTGGCTTTTCTGCATCATATTTCATTTTCTTGGCCAAAAAATCTTCTTCATGTTTTAGATCCGCTTTCTGTCGATTTTCTACGAGCATAGCTGCTGATTGTTTTTGCTCTTCTTCAGCTCTTCTTGATTTTTCAGCTAGGAAATTTTGAGTTAATCTCTCTAGTCTTTCTTCTCTCATTGGTGATTGCAACCAATAATTTAATTCTCCTACTTCCTCACTCAAGCTTGAGCGCTGACGTCCATTAAATAACCCCAAAAAACGACCAACCGCACCAAACATATGAGTTGAGGTTCCAAAGATCAAATATAAAAAAAGAGAGAAAAAACTTAACCGTTGCTTAATAATCATCGCGTAACCATTCTGTTAATTATGATAAATAAAATTATACAAGAATATTATAGCGGATTTGTAGACGGTTGCCACTAATCAAATAAGTTTAATATTAACTTATCAATAATGCAAAAGCTTGAGAGTTCCTGATACTTAGTCGATTTACGCATCTTGCTTACTCTCTTCTTCCTGTGCTTTTTTTTGTAAAAATTGCATTAAAAGCTCTACCATACCTTGATCACCTGTTTTAGCGGCAATGGACTTAGCAAGATCGAATGCCGAAGGTCCATTATCTACCTCCAATACCATGCCCTGTCCATATTCCCAATTGCTAAGGCATAACTGAGGATCAGCGCCAAGAGCAAAAAGAAATTTTGCAAATTCAGTATCTCCATTCAAAACAGCACTGTGCAATAGAGAATATCTTTTCATTAAATATGAATCATAAAAGACCTTATTTTCAATCCACACAGATAATCCAGAATACTCCTTCACCATAGAAAGAGAATTATTAATAGAAAAAGAATTATCACCATTGATGCTTCCAAAATATTTTAATTGGTTCAAAAATCCAAAAGCTCTTTGAGCCGTAGCAACATCTCTATTCTCAATTGCAATCTTCATTAACGGACCCAATAAACGTAATTTTTTACGTTCTAGTTCTATTTGTGCTTCAAGAGTTATTGCTTGCCTTTGCTCTTCGACAAGTTGATCTTGCGTTAACTTCTCTAACTGCGCCCACCGCGATTGCGTTACCAGCGAATAAGGTAACCATTCGTTTTCTCTAAGGCTTGAATACTGACGCCAACCACGCATACTTGAAAGCGGTTCAATCGCGCCAAATACATAAATCGTAGCTCCAAACATTAGATATAAAGCAAAAACAAAAAAGCTTATTTTTTTAACAATCATTGCCTATCCTTATTTTTTAATTATAGTACAAAAAATATAAGGGCAATATAACATATGCGTATGCCTATAGTCACTAGATTTTTATGATAACTAACCTGCTTCTACAAAAACAAGTTGTTTCAGTCAGAAATTTTTACTAGGAAAACACAGCTTAATGCTGGTATAATAGAATAAATAGCTAATAAAAAAATAGTATACAATCAATACAGAGTAGGTAAACATAAGGGCTTTTTAGCATGAATATCAAAAAAATAGGCGTATTTGCAGTATTTGCAAGTCGATTAACATTCTTAACCTTAATTTGTAGCAGCTTTAGCCATCTTATGGCTAGTTTAAACCAGCAAGCCCCCGTTCAGAAAAAATTATATAGATCATCTGAAAAAAAGATTGCGCCGAAAACAGCAAAAGAAGGGGATGAAAAGGCAGAATATCAAAACTTATCTTATATGAATCAAAAATTCCACGATTTTGCCAACGCTCTATTTTTTTATGACACACGTTTAAAAACAGCTCAAACTACCTTGAAAGAATGGCAAAACTGTCAAAACACTGGCAGCTGCGATGGGCTAACAGATAGGGAATTGGAAAAAAAAATAGAACTACTAAAAATAAAAATAGATGAACTTATTGAAGACAAAAATCGTATAGTAACACTGCAAGATAGCTTCAGACAATATTGGTATATAATTGCCCCATTTATAGGAGGGGCTATAGGAGGAGCTATAGGAACTACAGCCATGTTAGCTAAACATAAAGCTGAAAAAGAAGCAGTCGACGCTGCTGCTTTAGAAGCTAAAGCTTATCATGCTAAAATAAAAGAAAATCAAGAAATAAAAGAAAATCAAGAAATAAAAGAGAATCAAGAAATACAAGATAAAATAAGAATATTTCGGCAGAGTTTTTTTACCTAATAACGAATAAGCTAATTTATACTTGTTTTTTAACTAAACAAGTGGGGCTTGAAGCAAGCTGGACTCTATAAAATAAACAAAAAATATAAAATATGGCTGGGGCGGAAGGATTCGAACCTCCGTATGACTGGACCAAAACCAGTTGCCTTACCGCTTGGCTACGCCCCAAAAAAACTCAATAAATATCAAAACAAATCTTTTACACAGATTATTATTTTAAAATAAATAATCTATCAAAATATCACCTGTTTTATCCTAAAAAGTATGAGTCTGAATAGTTCTATTATACTCATCAATAACACCCTGCTCAATTTTAGTTCTCATTTCAATATTAAGCGGATGAGCGATGTCTCTAAAAGAACCATCTTTACGTTTGCGAGATGGCATCGATACAAAAAGACTTTTTTGCCCTTCTATAACTTTTAAATCTCGAACTATGAAACAATCATCAAAAATAATTGTTGCATAAGCTTTCAAACGACCTTCATCTTTAGTTGGAAAAACTTTTATCTCCGTTATTTCCATAATTCTACCTTTAGAGATATCTCTATCTCTATTTTAGTTGCTTTACCCTACTCTCACCGATAATCAGTAATAAATTTAAAGATAACGTGACCTTTTGTCAAACTTTTTTTCACTTTTTTCGTATTTCCGCCGCTCGCAACCGAGCTGACCTGCATGAAGCATTGGTCATTAGCTCATCTTCGCTTGCTACAACCACCTTTT
This sequence comes from uncultured bacterium, assembly GCA_963719415.1. Classification (GTDB taxonomy): domain Bacteria; phylum Babelota; class Babeliae; order Babelales; family Vermiphilaceae; genus JAPLIS01. Next base: position 152,692 of record OY970383.1, read on the forward strand.
TTGTAACAATATCCAAAAGACCTTTCTCGTGATCTTCACGAAAAACCGATTTCACTATTCTGTCTTCAAGAGAATGAAAACTGATGCACACAAGACGTCCTCCGCGATCAGACAAAAGCTGTACGCTTGCAGCTAAAAAAGACTCGATATTATCCAATTCTCTATTAACATACATACGCAATGCCTGAAAGACTCTCGTCGCGGGATGTATCGTTTTATGCTTTGCTTGATGACGTTTTTTAGGTACCGCCCTTACTACAAGAGCTGCTAGCTGGGTTGTTGTTTCAATGCTCTTTTTTCTACGTTCTTGCACCAACAGTTCAACTATCTCTTTTGCATAACGCTCCTGCCCTAGTTGCCAAAAAATTTCACGTAACTTTTCAGGCTCACCAGAATTAATTAATTCTTTTGCAGTAGTATGATAATGAGAACGAGACATCCGCATATCAAGATCTGTTTCTCGATAAATAGAGAAACCAGGTTGTTGCAAAATCTGAATTTGGGAAGTACCAAAATCAGCTAAAATACCATCAATATGTTTTATTTTCTCTTTTTTTACAATTTTATATAAATGAGCAAAAGAGCCCCAAACCAATTTCAATCGACCTTCATACATTTCTTCTAAGGGAATACCATATGTCTCTAGTGCTGAATTGTCCCAATCTAATGCTATTACCTGTGCCGTTGGTTCAGCATCTAACAACGCTCGCGTATGGCCACCAGTTCCAAACGTAACATCCAAATAGACGCCACCAGGCTTAAGATCCATATACTGTATTACTTCGTTCACCAATACGGGCTTATGAAGAACCTGCGTGCCTTCTGACTCATTTGGTACAGACTCATCTGTTTCGAAAATAAATTCTTCTTTCATGTATCTCTAACTACCTATATAAACATAACCACAATATTCTATCTATAGTAATTAACTTGCCGGGGTTCCCGGCAAGTTAAAGTAAATCACTTTATTTTATTTTTATCTATTTTGTTACAAATTTTTTTACTAAATTCGTCAATCCTACGCCATTCGATCCTTTTACCAAGACAACAACATCTGTTGATCTATATGCTTCAAACAAATCTGCTGCATCTTGCCACGAAGAAACTAATTCAACCGGAAGAAAGTTTGGTGCTGTTTTTTTAGTCCACTTCACCAAATCTCCCACTAAAATAACTTTTTTCAACGAAGGCACTTTGTTCAAAAAACGACCTAACTGCCTATGCCAAAATGAACTATCAGCTCCTAATTCAAGCATATCTCCCAGTATAGCAATTTTTGGCATTTCCGTTTTAATTTTCTGGAACGCTAAAAGAGCTGCTTTCATACTTTCAGGATTTGCATTGTAACAATCATCAATTAGTATACCTTTACTATCGGTCAATGTACAGGCTTCAAATCGTTGAGCTACCACCACAGGCTCTTGTATCCCCTGTAAAATACTTGCTAAAGGAATACCGAGCAGATATGTCGCCGCAACTGCTGCAAGCGAATTAAATATAACCCCTGCATGAAGATTATTAATTTTAATCGGATACTTTTGTTGATATATTTTTAAAACAAAATTAATATGCGAACTCGTGATAACAATTTTGCGAGCTTGAATTTGATTGATCGTTTTTGATCCAAATTTCAAAATAGGATGCTTATAAGAAACCTGTGAAAGCAATGATTGATCTCCGTTCACTATTCCTATACTCTTTTCAGAAAAATGAGAAAAAAGAGAACGTTTTTCAAAAGAAATATCTTGCAAAGATCCCAAGCCTTCCATGTGCGCATGCCCAACATTGGTAACAATAGCATAAGTAGGTCGTAAGAGTGCTGCTATTTTTTCCATCTCTCCACGCTTATTGACTCCTACTTCAAAAATAGCTCCCTCATGCACATTCTTCATCCGTAATATATTAAGAGCGACTCCTAAGATCGTGTTCTGATTACCTTGTGATGCAAAATAAGTTTTACCACTTAACCGCACAATATGTGCTATTAATTCTTTGGTAGATGTTTTACCCACCGATCCCGTAATGGCCAGAATAGGATAATCAAAAAAAGTACGCCATGCATATGCTAGCTGCAGTAGCGCCTGTAACGGATCAGGAGCGGTTACAATGAATGCATTTTGCCAAATCTTTTTATCTTTCAAAGACAATATCTCATGCTCTTTGCCAGCTGCTATAATCGCACCAGCAGCTCCATTCTTTAAAGCAGAAATAACGTGGCTATGGCCATCTACACGCTCACCAGACAATGCAACAAAAATGTCTCCTTTTTGTATAGTACGAGAATCTACTGAAAAATTTACATTAACGGGGCATATGCCATATAAAATTGATACACCGGGTACTGTGTTTTGTATAAAATGTGCGTCAAACGGCATTGAAAATTCCTATATTAATTGAAAATACACTACTACTTTTATTCTATCACTACTGCTTTTATTCTATCACGCACTTCTATTTTTTATCTTAAACCAAAGTTATACAGACAAATAGCAAAATAGAATCAATTTCTATCGTTTACAATACTATTTATAATACTATAAATAATAGAATAATGCTGATCTTATCAGAGAAAAAATGTCTTTTTTTTGTAAATTTGTCAAGAAATACATAAGTATATAATAAACACAGAGAGATTGGGAAAAAAAATTAACAAAAAAAGATAGGTTTTAGAATTCTATCTGCTATAGATCTAACCAAGCCATTAGATACCGAAAAAGAGTATAATTTTTTAACCCCTAAAAAATCTAAACAAAATATTTTGCCCATAATTATACCAGTTTCAGTTAATGACGGTGAATATAGTTTGCATGTTATCGCCCCCCTTCGGGGGTGATAACATATATCTCTTTTTCATTACTATCTAGTGAAATTAATATTAGACTTCTTTTGAAACCATCTAAAGCTCATAATTATAGATCCCAGCAATAAGGTTAAATCTTAATCCAAAGCGCTTTCTTCGATTGCGATATTTGTCAGCAATAATTTTAAAGCGCTTGAGACGGCTAAATATATGCTCATTTAAAACTCTTTCGCTGGAAATCTTTCGATTGTTTTTTTTTCTTCTAAGGTCAATGGTCGCTTTTTACTTTTTTTTTTCGCCATTAAAGTATTTGCATGCAGCTTCTGAAGTCCTTGGTAGCCTGTATCAGTTAATGATGTAATATTAGGCATGAACTTTACTCCAGATTCTTTGAAAACTCTAAAATCATGAGTTTTCCCTTTCGCAAAATTAGTACAAATAATTTTTTGTGTTTTTTTATCAGCGATAAGTTGTGTTTTTAACGTATGTTTTTTCTTTTTGCCTGAGTAGAATTGGCGTTGTTTTTTTTTGGTCTTTCAATTGGAGACTCAGCTACATCCATAAGAATAACTTCAAATTCATGGTCGCTTTTAAGAAGTGCCTTTTTTCCTGGCAATCTAAATTCTTTATTTGAAATAAGCGTATTTTCAATCCAGCGTATGCATTGAAAAGCAGCACTTTCACTTAAGCCATATGATGTCGCTATATGCAAATAAGTTCGATATTCACGCAAATATTCTAAGGCCATTAAAATTCTATCTTCTACAGAAAGTGAATTTGGTCTTCCCCCTTTTGCTTTTTTAACTCGTTCAGCCAACGTAATTACTTCCACCATTTTGGTAAATGTACTACGCTTTACCCCCGTAACTCTTCTAAAATTCTTATCATTTGTATTTTGTAAATTTGCAAACTTCATAAACAATCTCCTTATGTTGAGTATGAAGTTTACTACATAATTTATAGTTTCAAAAGAAGTCTATTATTTGATAACATGACGAGTCTTTGAACCGTTATGGGGCATAATACGTCCTGTTTTTTCTAACTGTTCTATAATACGCGCAGAACGATTATACCCTATATTAAATTTTCTCTGTAACAACGATATAGAGACGGCATCAATTTCATCCAAAAAATGGAGTATACTCTGAAACAGCATATCGTCTTTTTCGCCAAAAGTTTGAGTATGCGCAGTCGCCATCTCTTGCGCTATATGTATATATTCAACACCAGACTGAGATCTAATAAAATTAGTGACATACGCGATTTCTGCATCAGAGACATAAGCGCCATGAACTCGCTGTAATGTTGCAGTTGTTGAGTCCAAAAAAAGCATGTCTCCTTTGCCCAATAACGCATCCGCGCCACCCGTATCCAGAATAGTACGTGAATCAATACGTGACGTGACTCGAAACGATATTCTGCTCGGGAAATTAACTTTAATAGAACCAGTAATAACATCCACTGAAGGTCGCTGAGTAGCCACCACAAGATGAATGCCTGCCGCTCGGGCCATCTGGGTAATACGAGCAATACTCTCTTCTACTTCTTTGCCAACCATAATCATAAGATCAGCTAACTCATCAATAACAAGCACAATAAAAGGCATACGTTCATGTTTTTTATCTGTATCTTCTTGATTCTTATCAAGCATATTTTTATCTATGAAAGCATTATAATCAAAAATATTTCGCGCTCCCACTGTTGCCATCAGAGCATAACGCTTATCCATATTCAATGCTAACCATTTTAAAACCGGAATCGCTTCTCGCGTATCGGTTATAATAGGTAAAAGAAGATGAGCAATGTGCTCATATGCAGTAAATTCGAGCCGCTTAGGGTCTATAAGAATTAACTTTAATTCATCGGGTTTGCGTGCACATAAAAGACTAATCAACATGGCATTTAAAGCAACAGATTTACCAGATCCTGTTGATCCAGCAATTAACAGATGGGGCATATGAGCAAGATCAACAACTACTGCTTTGCCGACCGTATTTTGTCCTAAAATAAGCGGCAACCAATAAGCAGATTTTTTATATTCTGGCGCATGAAGGGTATCTGCAAAAAGAACATTGGTTCGCTCTTTATTGGCAACTTCAAAACCCACAAGAGATCGGCCAGGAATGGGGGCTAAAATGCGAACACTATGCGCTGTGAGCGCCATCGCAAGATCATCTGCCATTGCTACAATTTTACTCAATTTTGCGTTAATATCTGGTTCATATTCAAAAAGCGTCACCAGCGGGCCACGCTTAATGCCAACAACCTTACCCTGAATACCAAATCGTTCTAATTTTTCTTCTAATAATCGAGCACGTTTATCCAGATCATCGGCTTTAAGTACATCAGTAAAATCCATTTTTTTTTGCACAAAAAAAGATCGATCCGGCAGCTCATATACGCGAGTGACACACTTATTTTGCTTATTACTATTTTGATCATGCTTATTATTATTCTCTCTCTTATCGGTATTATTTCTAATACTATCACCCATACTATTACTCATACTATTACTCATATTATTACCCATACTATTACTCATATTATTATTACTCATAGTATCACGAGCGCTATTTATCCCCTTATCTCTAAAACTATTTCTAAACAAATCGGCTTCGATCCGATCATGATTATACTGCTCTTGATCATGGTCTGGTACTATAAACACGATCTCATCAAAAAGAGAGGTCTGCAATAGAGAAACTAATATCTGTTTTATCCCACCAAGCAAAGCACCAATCTGAGCTCCAACAAAATAGATCATACGCGTAATACCATTTTGGCGTACAAGCTGTCGTCTTATGAATAATAGGCAAAATCGAGTATAGGCACCCAACTTCATAATACCGTTCATACAGGAAAATTTAAAAAGAATAATAAGACATATATAACATACAAGGTGTAAAAAAATACATCCCCCAAACGGTTCAAAAAAGTAATAGAGAAGTTGCACAAACAGATCTCCGGCTATACCCCCCGGAAAATCTGACTGCCAAAAATCAATTTTATATATCCGACATAACGAAGCACCCACTAGAACAAAACACAATGACGCACCCAGACGATCTAGTTCATATTTATAAGAACGCTTTTTTTGAAGCATCAACATATACAAACAAATTAAACATGAAAAAATTAACAGAAAAGAAGCTGCGCCAAACATATATATACAAAAGGCTGCTGTGTATGCACCTGAAACACCAAACCAGTTTCGTACCGGGGTATCATGTTTAGTTGTATAATAAACCCAAGAGATATCTTGTTGAGAGTATGAGTAAAAAGAAAAAAAAATAAAAATGGTTAAACTCACCAGAGAAACAAAAACTATTTCTCTTGCGTATGATTTTTTAAAATAGGCTTTTCGTATCATTGACAGCCCCGCTATCTGTTACTTTGTTACGAGATGCTATTATGTAATTAACTTATTTTTTATTTTTTTTAATATACCTGCTTTGCTGATAGCTTAACTATCCTGATTAACTATACTGCGAAGACCTATATAATTGCAATAGATCAATAAAAACAAAAAAATATTTTAATTTTTATTCTAGTTTTATCTTTTTGTATTTCTACTAAAACTTATCGTCGCGAGAATATACGTGCACTTTTGATTATAAATTTTATCAGCATAAAAACGTTTAGATAAAATATTCTATCTCTATACAATTATTTGCTCTATCGTATATCATAATATCGTATATTATATATCATGTGCATACTATAAAATTATTTATACTCTTTATTGCATAAGAGGGAGTTAATCAGCATGAAATTACTTATAAAATTACGTGTTTACCATATTTACCATTTTTTATCTCTTTTTTTATGTATAACGACCTCTCTCTTTATTCATACTATTACGCAAAAAAACAGACCACCAGCCATACATAAATCTACCTTCAAGTCTACGAATACCTGTAGACCTACAGACGCTCCTCTTTTATTGCGATCACAAAGCTTCCATGGTACTCGCAAAGTGTCTGGCGAATTACCGGGCAGCGAACATATATTTATTTCCGATATCGATGAATGGAATAGTTTTGTTTCGATCACTCTTGCTGGCCAAAAAACAATGGACAACGATACCATTATTCATAACCTATTTGGCGGACCTTATCTAAAAAAACCTTACGCTACAAAAAATAACTTTTGCAGGCCATATCTCAAAATACAAGGAAGTCGTCTAGTAGACAGAGACCCTTATGCACTACGCGCAGATGATTTATACCTATCTGATGAATTTAATGGTACCCTTTCTTTTAATCCAACAATCTCTCATTTTTTAGCTGATTTTAATCTATATATTGGATTTGATGAACTCGTACATGGCCTCTATTGCAGATTGTATACAACTTTTGCACACACACGATCAAACCTCCATGCTCATGAAAAAATAATAAGCACTAATACTCAATCGGTGCATGCTGTTACCGGCGGCCGCTTCAGCCCTGAGCCGCTTTCTCGTGATAATGTATTTGACAGCGCCCTCGATTTTTTTAGCGGTAATATGCCAAACAATAGACTAAATCCACCTCAAACAATGGTACAAGAAGATAGAGCACAATCACCATTCACTCTGATCAGAGATTCACTTTCTCATCATAAAATAATAGGCAGCGTCAACCAGAATAATGTTTGCCTCAATACCTGCAATAGCAGCATGACAACAAACGGTTTTGCCGAAGTAAGAGCGGAGTTGGGATGGAATTTTTTACATTATAGCGACTATCATTTAGGTTTTTATCTTACGGGCGCAGCACCCACCGGTAGTAGACCATCGTCTGATTTTCTTTTTTCACCCGTCATCGGCAACTACAAACATTGGGAAGTCGGCGCCGGATTGACAGCTCATTGGCTTTTATGGGAAAGTCCTCATGAAAATCAACATATGGGTATCTATACAGATATGGTTGCCACTCATCTTTTTAAAGCGAAAGAGTCGCTCGTATTTGATCTTAAAGATAAACCATTAAGTAGATATATGCTCGCTTCAAAATATATAGCGGTGCATAATGGCGGTCCCAATCAGGTCAGCAGTACTCTACAACAAGAAATCGATTCTATTAATACACCAACGCCCGTATCATTTTTATCTCTCGGTGAATTTACTCCCCTTGCAAACTTAACTGCACAAAACGTGAGTGTAAGCGTTAATGCTCAAACAGATATAACAGCATGGATTAACTATACTTTTTACGGCCTTTCAATGGATATCGGCTATAATTTTTGGTTTTCAACAGGAAGAAATAGCAAGCCTTCTATTCTCTGCGATTCTCGCTTAGCGTCTGAAACAACATGGGCGCTACATGGCGATGCACAGACTTTTGGTTACTTTCCCCTAAGCAATAGCGAAGATCATCCAGGATCTCCCGATAATCCATCTCCTACTTCTGCAAGTCAGGCAATAATTATGGCTGCGACAGAATCAAAGGCTACAGTTGCAACGGGTACTGATATGCTTGCCGCAACACCATTATTAAATTATGGCGTTGATAATGCCCAGTACGCATTAGCAAACGATGATCAAGTAGATGCTAAGTATTTAGTTAATTTTGCACATAAAGAACAACTATTTAATCCAGAACACCAGATTAAACTTTCTGCAACACCACTCTTTTTAACTCCTGAAGATATCGCAATTCCAAAAAACAATTACGCTTTTTCTCATACCGTATTTGGCAGTATTGGCTATACAGCAGATTGTGAAGGAATGGCTCCCTATTTTGGTATTGGTGGTGAATCTGAATTTGGATCAGGAGCGGCTGTATCTCAATGGAGTGTTTGGGCTAAATGTATACTCTCATTTAATTAAAAACAGAGACGCTCATCCATTTTTGTTCCTGTCTATTTAGCTTGTTATATCGCTATGCTTATTTTTGTTGCCAAAAATATTTCCATATATCTATACTTTCTCTATACGTGCACCAAAAAAAAGCCAATAAAATAAGAATACACGCCATACATAAGCAGACACATAAAACTTTACTTGTGCACTCAAGTCTTTCTTAACATAAAGGATGCTTTCTTAACATAAAGGACGTATGCATATGTGCAACAAAAACAACTATAATCAAAATAAATTAAACCAAAAGAGAATCAACAAAAACGTACCCCAAAAAAAACTGATTTTTTCTTTCTTTTTTATACTAATAAGCACGATAGCTTTGTTAACAAACAGGATATATGCTAAACCTGCGACTACGTATGCATTTCGATCACAGGGAGCCTATTCTTCTATCTATCAAAACAATCTCTACAATCCCTTATGTTGTACAATAAATTCACAAAATCCTTGGGGTTCTCTTACGGTAACAGGAACCTATAATCGATCTTTTAATGCAGAAGCTATAGCACATAATTTTTTTGGTTCAGGCAATGAATCTCAAAATTGTTTTAAAAAATGCTTCGACGAAAGTCCTGAAAAATACTCTACAATAGCCATCGCTGGAAGCCGTGTACCGAATAGACCTAAGCATGCTCTTCTTGCAGACTATTTGATGTTGCCTAATGATTTTGAAAGTACTATTGCCTTTCATCCTACCATAGATAGTTTTGTAGCACATTTCAACTGGTACATCAACCTTGATCGTTGGATCAATGGCGCTTATGCTGATTTTTGCGTCCCTGTTGTGCATGCTCGCACCGATTTAGGTTTCACTGAATCAGTTAAAAATAGTGGCGTTAATGCAGAACCTGAAGGTTTATTTACTCCTGGTCCTTTAGAAAGAACCGAATTACTGCCTAACTTTAAAGCATATGCTTCAGGAAAATTAGTTAAACCAGCTGTTCAAACGGTTGCTGATACTCATTTTCTTACTATCTTTCAGCAATTAAAAAATGCAAAAATAAGTCCGTGTATGCAAAAACATACGGGCGTAGCTGAAATCCGTTCTATTATTGGATGGAACTTTATCGGAGATAGCTACCATGCTGGTTTTAACGTACAAGGGGTAGCTCCTGCTGGTACGACTATCAAAAACAACTTTTTAGGCGAAACAGTAATCGGTAATGGTAATCATTGGGAGTTTGGAGCAGCAGTTAATGGTCACTATGATCTATGGCTCAGCTCGAATGAAAATCTTATAATAACCCTCTACGGTCAAGCATTACTTACCCATCTTTTCTCTGCTACACAACGCCGTACATTTGATCTAAAAAATAGTCACTTTAGTCGCTATATGCTTGCACAACAGATGGATACTCCCCATGCAACAGCAACAGATATTGCAAGACCACTTAAAAATAATCTTCTTGCTGGAGGGAAAAAACCAATTGCTCAATTTACTAACCAGTTTGCTCCTGTTGCCAATATTACTACCCTTAACGTTGATGTATCGGCAAACATACAAGCTGATATCGTAATGGCCATGCATATTGCTTATCGCAATTTCCATTTTGATGCTGGTTATAATTTCTGGGCACGATCTGCTGACTCAGTAAAAATACGCGATACACAAGCAGCTATTGGTGAAACCTGGACACTAAAAGGCGATGCTCAAGTATTCGGATTTACTCATGCCACCACCTCTCCTGGAGCAGAGTTTCCTCTTGTCATTGGTCAACCGGTCGCTCTTTCGGCCACTCAGAGTAGAGCAACGGTCTATAGCGGAACTAATCTATCCGAAACGGGTACTCCTGATCGAGAAACATTTAACTTAGCTCGTCAAAATCTCAACATAGATCACCCAGAACTAGCAACTGCTGGAGATACCAATACTCCAACACGATTATATACATTGCCAATAGGCGAATCTGGATCAACACAGGAATCTGAACCAATACATACATCGCTAAATCCTATTTTCATCTCCTACAAAAAAGACTTAGAGTGTACCAAAAATAACAAAGCGGGGCTTACCAGTTCTGTTTTTGGACATTTTACCTATATGGCACCTGAATGCGGTTCTGCTAACACCTGCAAAATACTGCCTCATATTGGTGTCGGAGCACAGCTTGAATTTGCTCATACTACTAATACATTAAGTCAATGGCACGCGTGGTTTACGGTCGGTTTTGATTTTAACTAGTACAAAAAAGAGTGGGACGGATTAATAATATCCGCCCCACTCTTTTAAATAATTAGTCAATTTAATTATATTGCTTAATTATACTGACACCGCTCTAATAGCTGAAATTAGCGCTACTAGACTCCAGATTGCAGCATATTTTTCACTGTCGTTCTCTTTCATCCGCACCTGCAGCACGCCACCTTCATTTTCATTAACTACTAGGGTAGCCGAAACATCGTTATTCAACACATGCTTCAATGCCTTCCATCCAGAATAACCAATCCATAGAGGAAGCGTTACATCAGATATTTTAGCACCATCAAAGCTACCTAAGGCTATAAGCAATTCAGGATTTACTCTCTTTATTAATGCAGCCAACATATCAAAGATTATTTTACACAATGTATCAGATATATCTAATACACCAATTGCACCGGCTGCACCAGTAACTACTACGGCACTTTTAATACGATTTTCTTGCACATAATCACGTACACAGCTACCTATCAATTTACATCCTAAATAACCTGATACAACAGCACCACCTGCTTTATATATATTACAATTACCGATTTCACGGAGTAAAATAAGTAATTTTGAACCTGATCTACCATAGACATAAAGCATGAGCCCAGCTGTTAAGGTAAGTGTAGCAATAGATAATTTTTTACCATGTTTTTGACAATATTTCCAGCCATTTTCAGTAGACTGATACAGCTTATTTGCAATAGTCGATACTGTTTCCATGGTTTCAATTCTTCTTTTTCGCAACCAAAAAGTCGGTCCTACTGCTTTAGCCTCTGTTTTTGTTGTTGCTCTATTGCTCGTTATTTGATTGTCAGCTGCTTGAACTGCATCAGTCACGCCTGCTATGGATAAAGCTAAAGCTATCGTTAAAATTTGTAATACTATTTTTTTTGGCAATATTACTTTTTTCGTATTTTTCATGTTTACCCCCATTTATTATAATCTCTTATTAATAATAACAAGACAGGCAATTATGTCAATAAATTTAACAAAAAAAGTTTCTATTTGAATAATCTTGGTTGGCAAAATCTATTCGAATTAGCCTCAAAAAAACAAAATATTTATCGACAACAACAAAAATATATACTATTTTTACACGTAAATAGACGGGAAAAGTTTCAAAAAAAGGCCTAAAAAAAGACGTATGATAGCAACATTCCTCATCTTAGCGCTACTCAGCTTACCAAGCATTCTACTTTCTCACAGGACGATTGCGGGGAACTCTGATTTTTCTACTACACACACTACTACACGTACCACTACACACACTACTACACGTACCACTACACGTACTATTACACGTACTATTACGTACCCTATTACACACAAGCCTACCAACCTTCAAAAAGCCATAAACTATAAAACTCCTGCAACTATAACACACCATTACACCAACAATTATAACAATAACTATAGTAACTTGCCGGCAAAGCAAAAAACGAACAATCGATACTACTACCCATTATCGAGACAATCATTTTTGAATCCCCTTATCTTATCTGCTCTCAGTGCTGGAACCTGCTATCTATCTTTTTTATGCTCGCTTTTTACCACCAAAGCGATACCTATTACCCTTTTTTCTGGCGCGACAAGTCTTGGCTCAGCGCTGTATGCAGAATATCTGTATAGAAAAGCGCTACGTGCCTTACCAATAAGACAGATTACCGTAAGAACACAAGAAGACGCTACCTGCGTGACTCACGCGATAGCTAACGCCTTAACGCTGCATAAAATAGTAACTTCACCGAATATCTCTGATTCTGATATAATAACTATTTTAAGTAATATAGATAATACCTATTTTTATAATCTCATCTATAAAATGCTACTCAAAGATATGCGTATAGATCCTACGGTAGGCTTAAACCAAAATACAACAGGAGAACTTATTGGACGGCTCAACAGTAAAGAAATTATTTTTCAAATAAGATATGATCAGATTGGCGATGTTACCCATGCAGAATATATAAAATTAAAAAACCAGATACTGCGGCTATACGATCAGGCAGCAGATGGTGTAGTGCATATTAAATGTGTTCTCTCTTATCCCTGGGATACAACTCCCCATGCAGTTATTATTTCTTTAATTAAAAAAAATAACCATAATAATAATAATAATAATATGATCTCTATAATATATATGGATTCAAACAATATCCCCTTACGTTTTTGTCCGCAGGGTGTCGAATATATTCGTTTTATCTATGATAATCTATTACCTCATTAACTAAAGTAACTATAACACCATACTATTTTATTTTTGCATAAACCTAAAAATATACTAGACTATGTGGTGATTTTATTTTACATATTTTTAACGCTTATTTTTAAAAGAAGGGTTTTTATGAATTCTAAAAATATATTGGCTTTATCTCTCACATTTCTTTTTATGACATCTTTTTGTCCTCTCCAAGATGCGGCAAGTCTCCTGGACTCACCAAAAATACCCGCTCTTAATAGCCAGGGTAACAGCACAACACTCCAAATAATTCTTTGTCTAGTAGTCGGAGCTGCATTCACCCAAGCTCTTAATTATTACAATCTACTACCATCACTTTTACCCTGGGCAATATCACTCAAACAAGCAGAATTAGAAAACAAATTACAAGCGGCCTTAAGTCGTCCCCTTTCGGAAGTTTTAGCTGAAGAAAGAGCGCGAGTAACAAGCGCTGCAAGCCGGGCATTCGACCTAAAAATGGAGGAATTAACCACTCAACAAATAGAAGCTCACGCCGCTGCACAAGCAGCATCTCTCGAAGAAAAAAATGCAAAATTCCAGGCTGATGCGTGGAGAAATCGTGCTGAAGGATGCGGTCAAAATGCGGCTAAATGCGCCCAAATGGCAGAAATCACTAAAAAACAAATAATCGAATTAAACAAACAAAAAGAAGAAACTCTCAAGCAAACGACACAAGAATTGAATGCGATGGAAGCATTACTTATAACACGTGCAAAACGAAACAAAGATCTTGGGTTATCGCAAGAAAAAGCAGATGCTGCTAATAGCCTTTCTCCGTCAAAATAACAAAGATGTGATTAACGTTGACTAATGCAACATTTATTAATAGATTATCTAGGTGGCGGCTCCGGTCGCCACAATTTTTATCCTTTAATCTATTTTAATACTTATTTGCTTTTTAACCTTGATTTTACACGAGAGATTTTTATGAATTCCAAAACTATGTTAACACTATCTTTGTGCTTGTTTACTTCGATTTCTTATTGCCCAACAGCCCTCCATTTAGGTCTTCAAGGACCAAGCTTTAAAACAATAATCGAAGTAACGGCAGGAGCGATAGCTGGCTGGAAAGCCGCTCAAACCCCAAGAGGGTTTTGGACAGAAGGCTGTACAATGTTAGGAACAGGAGCAGCTTTTGTTGGTAGTGGATACATGATGGAACCAGGAAAAAATAGCTCATGCGGTCGCGAATTGGCAGATCCAAACGCAGTAAAGGATTCAGTGCTATCTTTTCTTACTAAAAAAAAGTGGCCAAAAAGTCAAGAGTATCAAAACGTTCATAAAAAATGGAATCCAGTTAGAATGGCCAGTTTAGGATTTGGCATTGCCTGGACAGTAACCAAAGCTTTTCATCATCTCCGACGGTCTGCTCCATCAAAATAATTAATTACTAAATCAAGCATTCCTGAATCTTGACTTATTTTTAGCTCATCCTTATTCATAAAAATAACGCTGGAGCTGTCTCTTTTTAGATACCTACTTTTTTATCAAATAAAACACGTGCATTATACAGGTATACGCGACACAAGCACGTATAGACAAAATACGCTATTTAGCACTTCCTCACCAATAAAGGTGTATAGTTTTTCGGAGTAGCTATTTAACATAAGCTCGACGTAAAAAGATTGTAAAAATAGCTTGAATATTAATTTTACAGCATATTAAAACTTTCCATTTGTGGCCTCGAAGAGGCAACAAATAAATCTACCCTACTTTACCAAAACATCTCATTTACAAAAAAATATGTAGAAAGCTGATCACTTAGATCGAGCTCGCGTTATTTAACGTTTTAGATTCATCCTGCACATCCTTTCCCCCTTTTTTATTGCATACACTTTCTCTTTTTACCTAAGCTAATGCTATATCGTAACAAAGGAGATAATATGCATAAAAAATCATGTTTAAATATAGTTTTTAATCTATTTTTTATTACCATTTTTTTAACAAGCTTACTCCCATCAAAACTTTATCCCTGGGCGATCAATAGCATATCATTTTTTAGCCCGCGATCGCAGGGTACCAACAGCGCACGTGACTATGCGGGTGTCTGGCGTTATAGAATAAAAGACCAGAATAAAAAGCTAAATGGCTATCTAGAAGTGACCCCTACGTACACACACTATCTTCGTGGACACAGAATGGCTGACCAACTATTTGGCACAAACACCTTAAAAATTAGTGGTAGCATGGTACCGCTAAGAGAACGACAAGATCTTCTTGCCGATTACTTTGGCCTATCCCCCTCTTTTGAAAGCATTGTACAATTGAAGCCCCGTATTCAAAATGGACTCGTTGTCTTTAATGGCCATATCGGTTTTGATAATTGGGTAACCGGCTTATATCTCGATGTTATAGCACCTTTCGGCTGGACTCAATGGAAATTATCTTTAGAAGAGGTAGTTTTAAGCGATACCGAAACCACCGATTTCCCCGCAGGATACATGGCCCCCGAAGCAGTAACCCCTCCCATAAAAAACTTTAAACAAGCTCTTTCAGGCAATGTGCAGTTTGGCGACATGAATGACCCCATTAAATTTGGAAAAATTTCACCAAAAGCCCTCTCTGTTCAGGGCTCTGCCGATGTGGGCCTTGCTCTTGGATGGAATTTTCTACAGACAGATACTCATCATCTCGGCTGCAGCCTACGCTTCACTGTTCCCGCCGGCAATCGGCCTTGCAGTGAATTTTTCTTCGAGCCGGTACTTGGCAATGGAAAACATGTTGAAGCTGGCATTGGTCTTGATGGACATGTATTGCTTTGGGAAAAAGATGGCAATCAAGAGCTCTGTGTATTTGGAAGCGTTAATGGTACTCATCTTTTTGGCAGCAAGCAACGTCGTTCTTTTGATTTAGGATGCCATCATAGCAAAGCGCTCAGTAGATATATGTTATTAAAAGAATTTGATAATGAAAACAGATATACCGGCAGATTAACTCCTCTTATTAATCACACTACCTTACCTTGCTCAGTCAGGATCAATATACAAACGGATATTCTCATTATGTTCGATTATATGAATAGAGGCTATACATGCGATATTGGCTACAACGGTTTTATTCGTAGTAAAGAGATAATCAGTATACCAAGAGACGCGTTACCATCACGTACGTTTGGCCTTAAGGGGATTCAAAATGTATCGCACGAAAACAATGGTAATAATAATAGCGCGTCAGACAATAGTATTGACAATTCCACACAAAGTAACGCTACTATTTTTGGCAATGCGTTTGACCAACAAGAAGAAGTCGCTGATCAACAATCTCCATACTATATACGGTCTAGCGATATTGATGCAACATCAGCGGCATCACCACGTATTATTACCCATAAACTATTTGGTCACTTCGGTTATAGAAAAATGGATTATGCATGGGGACAACCATTTTGCGGCATTGGTGGAGAAATAGAATTTGAAGGTGTTAACCCAAGAAATCGAACTGAGCCTGTGCATGATACGCTGGGGCTGTGGGGTCTTTGGCTTAAATTCGGTATCTTTGTATAAAAAAATGGGTGATTATAATTGAGGCGGCTTTAGCCGCCTCATACTTAAAAATTATTAACCAGAAAATATTTAATTAAAAATAATAGTTATAGCAAAGTGCTGATAAATAACAGGGCCCCCGCCAAGCAGATTGGATATGATTCGGGGTGCTGCCGGCTATTCTGGGATCACCGGACGCAAGACGGGTATTCAGGCGCGGTGTGACTATGGGGTAAAAATAACCCCACCTAGTAGAGCCCCTGCGGGGCTCTACTAGCAAACTTATCAACAATAACAAGTTTAAAAAAACGGTGAATTCTTAACACGCTCAGCTATATCTGGCTAAAATATTATACATTTTTTACTGCATAAATATAATTGACCAAATCTTCCACGTTGACCAGATGCTCCGCTTTTTCATCATCTATTGAAATAGACCATTTTTCTTCTAGCTTTAAAATTATTTCAACCATAGAAAGAGAATCAGCACCAAGATCTTGTAACGTAGACGTTAACGTAATATTCGTTTTTTCAATATGCAAAGTGCTTGCAATAATATCAACAATGGTAGTAAATATATCTTGTTTTTCAGAAGATAACATAGTAAAAATCCTATAATTAGTGTGTGTAATTAATACGCATAATTAATGTGCATAATTAATGCGAAAGAGAAAGTATATTTTTAATCTGATCAATATCGCTACTTTTATTCACTACAACTATCTTTTTTTCTGGATACATAGCGGTGAACATGTTGCTTAATTCAGTACCAGGACAGACTGCTATAATCAAATCAACTTCACTGCATGCTTCCATTATTTTATCCCATCGAACAGGAGTATTAATATGTTCAATAATATGATGCTTTGTCATAGCTCCCGACTCAATAAAGGTACCATCCAAACAATTTATCAAAGGAATCTTAAGATCATTAAAATCAACTTTTTCTAAATACATTTTAAATTGATTCACTACTTCGGTAAAAGCTGGCGCTACAAGGCCATTTTCAACACTTACTCCATGACACTTTGCGTGATCATAAGAATGAGCTATTTTTTTCTTAATCTCTTCAATTGCTACCATACTTCCTGAAACAATATACGTTACCTTTGTAATATACAAAGCAATAGAAGCATACTCACCATCTACGCTAACCGATGCACATAAAGATACAAGATCCTGCAACCCCACACCTGACACATGCAAACTATGCACATCTGATTTATTAATACTATCTTGATAGAGACCTGATAATTTATGTAATAAATAAAGTCCATCAACAAAATTAATGCCTTCAGCGGCAAAAAGAGCGGTATATTCGCCACTATTATACCCAGCAACTATATCAATAGGAATAACTGCCTCTTTAAGAAGCGCAGAAATTGCCCCACCTATTAAAAAAAGAGTCGTATAAGCTCTATTCATTTTTCCTAATTCTATATCTGATGAAGCAAAACAAAGTTTTACAAAGTTGATATCTAAACAATTAGAAGCCTGTTCAAAATATTCTTGTACAATACGAGATTCATTATAAAATTCTTTACCCATACCAATAAATTGACTTCCATAGCCAGGAAAAAGGAGTGCTGTTTTCACTTTTTATCCCTTTTTTATTTGTTTTTTTACTTACTCTCTTTTTTTAGTTACTCTTTTTCAGGTACAGTTTTTTTATTTTTGTATATAATCACACATACTTTTTATACGTCGAACTACTTCGTCTCTTCCCAATACATGCATTAATTCAAAAACACCAGGACCAGAACTAGTTCCTTGCAACGCAATACGTATTGGTTGAGCAAGCTGAACTAACGTTAATCCATTATTATCAGCTACCGCTTTTACTACATTTTTTACCTGCGAAAAATCAGTTTTTCCTAAAGATTCTGCTGATAACTCATGAGGCCAAGAGTTGGCTAGACAGTCTATTATTTGCTGCAAATAACCAATAGTAGGTAAGGTAACCCATTTTTCTACATCCTGAACATTAAATTTAAATTGCCCAGAAACTTGGTCTGGACCTTTGAGCACCATAAAAACTAATTCAACTAATTCTTTTACCGTATCAACTCTTTCTTTATATATATCTATAAGAGCAAGAAGCTGTACACTATGATGAGCATAGCACTGACTAAGCTGATCTCGCACAGAACTATCTAAATTATTTACGGCATACGTATAGAGATAATCTCCCGTTTTATGGCGAATATAATGCTTATTTAACCATTTTAACTTGATACTATCAAAAATAGCCCCTTTTTTACCGACATGCTCAAGTGAAAAATAAGCGATTAATTCATCCATAGTAAAAATTTCTTGATCACCATGCGACCATCCGAGTCGAGCAAGATAATTAAGCAAGGCTTCTGGCAAATATCCTTCTTTTCTGTACTCAAGAACAGAAGTCGCTCCATCCCGCTTACTCATCTTTTCACCGCTAGGTCCTAAAATAAGAGGAATATGAGCAAATTGTGGCACTACATAATCACAGGCCTCATACAATAAAATCTGCTTTGGTGTATTGATAATATGCTCTTGTGCTCGAATAACATGAGAAATTCGCATAAAAGCATCATCGGCTACCACGACAAAATTATACATAGGAGAGCCATCTGATCGGACAATAATAAAATCATCTAATTGATCTATAGAAAAAGAGAGTTTTCCACAAATAAGATCATCAAAAACAATCTCTGACCTATTTTCTGGAATTGCAAAACGAATCACCGATGCACCCCCAGAATCAGCTATATCACGCGCCATTAAAGAACGGCACAGACCATCATATTTTATGAAAAGATCACCAGGATGACGAAGATTATGGCGCGCAACAACCATATCTTGTGTGCAATAACAGCGATACGCCTTTTTTTCTTTTAATAACTGTTCTGCAATGTGTCTATGTTCACTGCTGCGTTCAGATTGAATAACCACTGGCTCATCAGACTGTATGCCAACCCACGTAAAAGCATCTAAAATAGATTGAGTATATTCGT
Source organism: uncultured bacterium (assembly GCA_963719415.1). Lineage (GTDB taxonomy): Bacteria > Babelota > Babeliae > Babelales > Vermiphilaceae > JAPLIS01. The sequence continues at coordinate 172,242 of OY970383.1, forward strand.
CTTTAGAGCGCTCGATATCAGTATCTTCTATACGTAATAAAAAAGATCCCTTATGATGACGAGCGAAAAGAAAATTAAAAAGAGCGGAACGTAATCCTCCAATATGAAGGTTACCAGTCGGTGATGGAGCAAAACGAACACGCATAGAAAAAGTAGACATACTTATTACCCGCCAATCTATAGTATACTATTATCACACCAATCAGATACGTGCGATCGAGTACATGCAATATACTTTACTATAGTACCCCTTTTGAAGAGGTACTATAGTAATAGAATTTTTTTTAAAACGACTATGCACCCATCTGCTTGACAAGAGCTTCAGCTTTGCTAGCCCATGGACTTGCTGCAGATTTATCAACATATGATAAAGTAATTAATTCTTGCAACAATTCTTTAGCTCGCACAACGTCTCCTTTAGACCAATAGAAACGACCAGCATAAAAAAGAGCCATATCTCTCTGCTTATTAGTAGTATCTTTAGCTAGCTCAAGCAGTTCGTGCTCTGCAAGATCAGTAGAACTATTATTAAGGATAGCCAAATCTAATGACATCAATACCTTCTTTAATTCATATACAGCATAAAGGTCAGAACTACGTGGCATCGCCGCAAGCGCTTGGCTCAAAATTTGATATGCATCAACAAGATTACCCTCTTTTAAAAGAGCTTCAGACTGATACGCTAAAAAAAATGGTGCTAATGAAGTATCAGCATATTCTTTAGCCGCCATACCGAAAAGCGAGGCTATAGCTGGCCAATCTTGGCCAACCGTCTGAACAGCAACCTCACCAACCTGACTATCTTTTTTATTGCTCGCCTGAACTTTTCCCATCTCCTGAGTATATTTTTCAATTACTTCAGAAAGTCGTTTTTGCGCAGCCTGAGCTCTACCCACCGAATACCAACGATATCCTAAAAACGATGCTCCAACAAGTACCCCTAGTCCTGCAACACGCACTAAATTAACCATTGCATCTTTAGGCACATACCCATTATGCACTAAAATATGATGCAGATCTTTCATGATAGTATTAAAAGCCATTCTTGACTCCGTTAAATAAAACGTTTAAAACCATAATCACTTAAAATTATAATCACTAAAAAAATAGCTACTTTTCAAAAAGCACAGTATCATACTGAATACAAAAAAATAAAGGTACGTTGCTCTCGCTTTTTTTATACTAAAATCCAGAAAACTTAGCCTTATCTTTAGCTCTGGCTGTTTTCTCTAGAGGTCGGCTGTTTAGCTTTTTTTAATTGACGAACATGAGCACGGTCTATGAGGCGATCTTGTTTAGTGCGTAACACTTTTACGCCTTTATAGAAACCACACTCTTTACATGCTTGATGAGTAGGAAGTGGTACAGAACACTGCGCACAAGCGGTGAGTGATTGAACTTTCATTCCTTTATTTGCAAAACGACTATCTCGTCGGGCTCTGGAGCGCTTACGCTTAGGTACTGGCATCGTAAAATCCTTTAAAACATTAAAACTAATTATACTCTAATTATCGAAAAATCTATTTCACTTAAAAAGATACTGCAATATGAATAAAAAAGCAAAATTCTAAAGACTATAATTAAGCTTATACCAACCCGCTATCACAATCTAAGTTTATCGACACCTCCAATCCTATCCCCATCTGGCCGGCGAGGGCTCGAATTACCTAAGTTTCTGCAAAAAAAGAGTTGACCCATCCCGAATAAAAAGATTTTGAGCCTCTGCGCTAGCAACCAGCTGATCAACAAAAACAGAAGACCATCCAAAAACAGAGGGTAAAAGAACAATATCAACCGAGCCATGCTGTCTAATATATTCAAGAACAAGCCGAATAGCCGATTTTCTTTTCATATCGCCATAAAGAGACGCACGAGCAATCAATCCTTTCCGGGGGGCAATACATAAAATAATAATAAAAAAAATACCACTCATCGTAGCTATCGCCCCTGCGATGGAAATATCAGCAATAAAAGCCCATACATAGCCAGTTATCACCGAAGATGCAGCTATCAATAGGCTCATAGCAATCATGTAATCCAAATGATCAGTAAGCAGATACGCCGTTGCTGCTGGCGTAATGGTTAACGCAACTACCACTATAGAACCAACAATATCAAAAGCACCCACCATCGTTATACTGGTCAAAAACATAATACCATAATTAATAAATAGAGGATTAAACCCAAGAAGATTTGCTCCTAAGGGGTCAAACGTAGTCAGCTTTAACTCTTTATAGCAAAACCAAACAAAAAACGAATTAACAAGCATAATAAAACTCAACAACCATACCGCATAGGGCCCTACATCTATTGTTCCTATATATAGTCGATTAAACGGGGCAAAAGCAATTTCGCCCAGCAAAACCATATCCGTATCTATATGAATTGTATGCGCAAAAATATGAATCAGAATAACTCCTACTGCAAAAAACAAGGGGAAAACAAGACCAATTGCCGTATCTTTTTTTATGTTTTTAACGTTAATTAAAAATTCAACCGATATCACCGTCAAAAGTCCTGCTACTGCCGCACCTATTAAAAGAGAAAGTGAATCAAACGTACGTACCAATAAAAACATAACAATAATACCAGGCAAAAGAGCATGACTAATAGCATCACTCATAAGAGCAACACCACGCAGGACCAAAAAAACCCCCAATAAAGTTGATGAACAAGCTGCGAGCAGCGCTACTGCAAGGATATAGACCTGGAAAATAATCATGCCCTATCCCTATCTTCCCGCTTTTTATATTTTTTGCGCATAGGGCAAAATTTCAATACACAACTCAAAATAGACTTAAACAGGCTCAAATTAAATATCTGCGACATACGTAACTTACACCATACAGAGAAATTCTTAATACGTTCTCCAATAGAAAAAGCGGTCATAATTGAAAAAAGCACCAGAAAACTTGCAACAACAACAATCATAGGGCCGGTCGGAACACCAACAATACAACTACTCAATAAAACACCTAAAATACAAGATAAAATGCCAAAAAACCCAGAAACAATGACCACTGATTGCATAGAATTACACCATTGACGTGCCGCTACCGCTGGAGCAATTAAAAGAGTGCTCATGAGTATAACTCCTACCGCCTGCAACCCAATAAGAATAGTAGCAAGAATAATAATTGATATTAAAAAAGAGACAAACTGTTGCTTAAAGCCAATAGACTGCATATAAGAAGCGTCAAAAACCGAAGCGACAAGCTCTTTCCAAAAAATAATAAGAGCAAGTAAGACAATAGTTGTTATTATAAATATACACAAAAGATCTTGATATAAAATCGTAGATATATTACCGAATAAAAATTTATTCAGCATAGATTGATGGGTAATCGGTCTTTTTTGAACCACCGTTAACAGAATAAGGCCAAGACCAAAAAATATAGAAAGCACCATACCTTGAGCGGCATCTTTTTTTAAACGCGTCTGCGTGATAACCAGAGTCATTAAAAGCATGCCCGCTGCACCAGAAACTGCTCCGCCAGATAAAAGAACCAAAATGTTTTTACTTTCAGTAATAAGAAAAGCGAATACTATGCCCGGTAGCGCCGCATGAGCCACTGCATCACCCAAAAGACTCTGTCCTCGCAATAAAATAAAAACACCAACCACTCCAGATAGAAGACCCAAAAGACTTGCTCCAACAAGAACAATAATAATAGTATAATCAAGCACTAGAGCAACCCTTCGTCACTTACCACCCTATCAGGCAATATACTTTTTTGCACCTCTAACTGTTCTGCCGTATAATATCTATTACCATATGCTTGATCCAGATAAAAGGGGGTTATAATCTGTTCAACAGGACCATAGGCAATGGTACGATTCCTTAATAAAAGCGCTGTTTTAAAGTAAGTCCGGACGGTATGGAGATCATGATGAACTACGAGTACCGTTTTTCCGATTGCCGCCAATTGTTGTAAAATGCCTACCAATACCTGTTCTGTTGCAGCATCAATATTGGCAAATGGCTCATCAAGAACATATATCTCCGCTTGCTGCGCTAGGGCACGGGCAAAAAAGACTCGTTGTTGTTGCCCTCCAGAAAGAGAACCAATCGGTTTTTGAGCAAACGCCTCTAAATCTACCTGTCTTAATGCATCAATCACCATCTCCTTATCCAGTGCTGTTGGTCTCTTAAACCAGCCAAGACTTCCATATCTGCCCATCATCACCACTTCCTGCACGCTGATAGGAAAATCCCAATCAACAGACATGCGCTGAGGTACATAAGCTATTGATCCTGTTTTGATAACATGATCAAGTGATGCTCCTAAAAAAGATATAGTCCCCGCTAATGGCTTTAAAAGACCCAGAATAGATTTCATAAATGTTGTTTTACCCGCCCCATTTGGGCCTACGATAGCAAGAAATGAACCGACAGGTACATCAACATCTACTGACCATAAAACAGGTGTATCTTGATATGCAACCGTCAATTTTTTAACCGATAAAGCTAATAATGGCGCTGCCTGTTGTTTATTATCCATTAAGAGCCTCCACAATCGTCTCTACATTATGGGTAATCATACCAATGTAGGTATCAGATCCACTCTCTTTGTCTCCTAACGCATCAGAGAAAAGTTCTTTGCCAATAGCAACTTCCCTACCGCGAGCAATCACTGCTTGGCGAACTGCCTGAATAGTCCGCTCAGGAATAAGAGATTCTACAAAAATAACGGGGACTCGATGCGTACATATCATATCAACAATACGGGTAATATCAGAGGTGCTAATCTCTGAATCGGTGCTGATGCCCTGTAAGCCAATAACATCACATCCATATGCTCTACCGAAATAACCAAAAGCATCATGCGCGGTAATCAGTATACGTTTATCGGGAGCTATGGTCGCCATACGGCTATGAATATACTGGTCTAAAGCATCCAATTTTTCTAAATAACTAATTATATTTTTTTCATATATCATACTATTTTTAAGATCCCGTTCTTGTAATATAGCACCCACCTGCAGAGCTGCATACCGCCAGAGACTCACATCATGCCAGATATGAGGATCATAAATATCATCACATTCTGAGACCTTTAGTACATGCTTTGGAATAGCTTGCGAAACAGAAATAACCGAAACACCAGTATTTGGATGCATGCGGCTAAACATGGTTGCCATTTTGCCTTCTAAATGCAATCCATGATACAAAACAATATCAGCTTGCGCTATTTTATGCATATCAGATTCCCGCGCTCGATACATATGAGGATCAACACCAATACCCATTAATGTATCGACAAGCACCACATCTCCCCCTATTTGACGCGCTAAATCTGCCACAATTCCTGTAGTGCAAACAATATACAGCTTATCACTGTTCTTCATATTATAAGCCGGCAAAAATAGCAAAAGACTTAATGCTGCAGCTGAAATAGTTATAAAAAAAAGAGACGCGCCGTAGGGGTAGCGTTTCCACTTGTTTCCCGTATCTATTCGATTCATGATCTCTTATTGACCTATTTTATTACTATAACTATATATCTTTAATTAACAAATATTATTGCTGGCACACTATTCTTATCGAATCGCTACCTCTTTCTTTAGTTTACAGGGCAAAAAAAAATCAGACAAGAAGACTTTCTCAATCTTTCTGCCTGATTTCTATTTTTTAATTTAACAGATACGCTTGCCTCTCACAACCAGACAACCTTCTTCAGGCGAACTTAGTTTCAAACTATCCTCATAGCTTGGCGGCGGACCGTAATCATTTTGCGACGCCCCACAAGCATCTTCCAAGGACAAACCTTCGACATCTAACAAATGGGATGGTGATCGTTCTCCTGACAGCAATTGCTCTTGTCGAAACAATGGAGCTTTAAGCTGCAGGGCTTCGTCTTTGTGCTCACTTTTACCTGCCTCTTGCTTCAACTGCCGTCGATTTTGTTCCTTAACTTGTCTCGGTCGCCTTTGGCTTGACGCCTGTCTCTTGCGTCTCTTGCGCTCCATCACTTCCAATTCACGCTCCAGAGCTACCCGCTGACGCTGCAAAGCTTCTAGCTCCAAATACTTTGCGCGCTGTTGATTGGCTTCTAGAGCTTGCAAAGCCACCAATTCTGAAGCCTCCTTGGCCTCCTGAAGTTGCTGCGCCTGCGCCGCATGTTCTAAAGCAACACCTCTACGCTTTCGCTCATGGATTCCTCGTAAATAATCATGGCGTTCTAAAAATTCTGCCTCATAATTTCGATCAGCCTCCTTTTCCAAATCAGCCAACCCACACCTTAAAGCTTCTTGTGCCCGCCTTTTAGCTTTTTCTAAATCTCCAGCTTCCAACTCATTTTCTGCAGCCTGCTTTTCTCGAGAGTTACCCAATAACATTTGCCATACAAACGAAAACCATCCCTCTTTTTTTCTTGAACCAAAATCATCAGCAGATCGTAAATCGGCAATAAAAAACAATGCTAAAAGAACCGCTAAAAATCGTTTAAACTTCATATTTTTCATCCAATCATGGTTAATGCAATTAAATATATGACAACAAACACAAGATTATCATGCTTGTTTATTTTTTGGTATAAAAAAACCCGGTCAATAGAAATTTTTCGACTTTCATTTCAAATTAACTATACTTGACTCATATCTAACAATATTGATAATAATTATACTTATTAACTTTTTTTACATATCTGAAATCATGTAACTGCCGACTATGTGCCGATCTGCTCTATATGAAATTAACCACTAAAAAAAATTATTCTTATCTCGTAATTTTGTTCTTATTTTGTTCTATTTTACCAGTAAAAGTTATGGAGGCAGGGTTCAGAGAAAAGGCTAGAGAAAAAGCAGAACAACTCAAACGATTTGCTTCCAAACCAACTTCAACTGCTCCTATATCGCCTGTACCGCAACCCCAAGCAAGAGAAAGTGATACCTTCGCTATGTCTGATTCTCCTGCATCTCCCAGCGCAACCTCTCTTGTCTCTACCCCAACACGTGCAATTTCAGAACCGAATTCCTCCAAAAATGACGGCGATGGTATACTTACAAAGCTTTTTAAAGTCAGAGCTTACGAAGCTTCTAAAGAAGCTACCGAAAGCGCTAAATGGATACTCAAGCTTATTGAATTCCTCTGTTTTAGCAAGGCACCCCATGAGCTGATCAGAACAAATCCAAAACTATATAAAAGATGGTCTGATTTAGGCTTTTCAGCAGACGCAGATGCTAAAGAGAGAGAACAAAATCATCAGCAACTCGCTCCAGGAGCTTCGGAAGTGTACACGGACGGTCAAGCTATGAAATCATGCACAACAACAGCTGCTCATGTTGCAGGAAGCTGTGCCCGATCTCTTCTAGGAGCAGAACAAACGCCAACAGATTCCAAATTGGGTTTTAAAATTGCAGAACAATTTAAAAAAATGGGGGCCGGCTTAGGAGAAACATTAAATGATTGCGCCAAAGCTGGAGAATTGTTAGCTGATCCAAAACCAAGTGAATTTAGACAAAACATAACTACTATCGGTAAAGTTACTGAAAAATTTGCTGATAGATTAGCAAAATGTTTAACAAAATCTCCAAAAAAAACTACCAGAGAAGGCGAAAATAAAGAAAGCGCTGAAAGCAAACAGTATGCTGAACAACTTCAACAACAAGCTAACCAGGAAGGTGAACGTAAGTGGCAAACAGAACAAGCCGTTGTTAATGGGGATCGTAGCGTTAATGAAAAACATAATGTTAATGAAAAAGTTGAAGAAAACAAAGAAGACGCAGAAGAGATAGAATCATTATTCCACTTAATCGGCGGGGGCCCTATCTTAGAACATATAGAAAAAATAGCAGAAAACCTGAAAAACATTACTCAAAAGTTCGAACAAGCTGCAACAGACCCAAAAACTCAAGCCGAAGCTATAGAGACTGCTCAAAACTTAATCAAAAATTTAACTGCCGCAAGCTTTGCTTTTGTTACCGATCCAAAAAATAAGGCCAAAATCGAAGAAGTAGCTAAAAGGTTTGCCGAGATCGCTAAAACTCTTGAACCGTCTGTCACAAACATAACAGGTCATGTAATAACACAAGCTTCTCGAGAAATGGAAAAATCATTCTGGTGGACCAGAATATTTTTAAACACAACCCTATTAAGTATTGCTGCATTTTTTGTGATTACAACGTATGGTAGATGGCTAAACCTTCCCCCTCGAACACTGCTACAAGCAACATAAAAAACCAAAACAAAAACCAATACTAGCCACATTAAAACAATTTTTCTACAAAAATAAGCCTTAAAGCGTCAGAAACAGATTATAACTTTTTTTATGCGGTTCGCTAAATATTTGTTATAATACAATAGTAAAAATATATAATAAAATTTTATAAAAAAATCTTATTGCACAAAAAATACATAATAACTAGTGAAAGAACATCGTGAAATATTTCCAAAAAAAGATTTTTTTCTCTCTTGTTTTTATTGTAAGCGTTAGCCTTACACCAGCTATTTTCTGCGCATATACCCCGTATGACTGGATGCAGCGTTTATTTGGGCAAAGCAATACAGCTGCGCAGCAAAATCGCCCGAGGCTTACTCAACATATAAGCCCTGAAGATTACCCTCTATCTTTTACCAGTTCCGTACCAGCAAAAAGCATAAGTATGGGCATATTAGATATGAGGTTAAACAGGGAAAAACCTTCATTAACTAAAAAAAAATCCGATACTTCTCAATTGACCATACCGCAACCATCTGCCTCGCCAGAAGAACAAGCAGAACAAAAAGAAATTTGTGAAGGATTAAAATTAAAAGACATTATCCAAATAATGTTTGATTATGCGCGAGAACAGACTCCTTCAGATTTTGATATAGATCAACCATTTACACTCACTTTCACAAACAATCTTTGTCCTCCTGTAACAATATCTCCAGACAAAACGTGGAATGATGTTAAGTGGTTAATAAAATGTGCACTATTACAACAATTAATACGTGAAAATGATAGTAGTATACATGATCCAAATCACCGTAAAATATCGGATCGCCTAAATGATGGCATTGTTTCTATATATATTCTTAAGGGACAAGTAGAATCCACAGAGCCAATAAAAAACATACAGGAATTGGTAGAACATGTTGCTATAAGTAAAAAAAAGGGCAATGCTCCCTTTGATTATAGTTTTGCCCTACCTGCTTGACCACCATAAAACTTATCACTTTGCGTTAACGCACAAAACAGGCTATTGCCTTTTTTATGCAGTTCGCTATATTTTTGCTATAGTAAAATAAAAAAATTTTATAATAAAAAAAATACATAATGACCAACAAAAGAACACCATGAAATATTTCCAAAAAAAGATTTTTTTCTCTCTCATTTTTATTATGAGCACTGGCTTTAACCCGACAATTTTCTGCGCACATGAACCGGGAGTATTACGAGCAAACAGAGCGTTAGCACCAAGCTCCAAAAAAAAATACAAACTGCTCTGTCCTGTAGAAACTATTGAATGGCAATCTCACTCACCAATACCCATGGGCTGTTATCCAACAACTCCTATAGCTGCTCAGAATTGCATAGCAAGCATACTAGAAGCTCGCCAGACAAAAAGAAAATCAGCCCATAACCACTTAGTCAACTGTCTAATTTTAGCAACAAACTTGCCTAAAGGACTCGCTGAAATAGTGGTTAATTATATCGACGACACGAAAAAAACGTTTTTAGATTTCGGAATACCGCAACAAAATCTCATCTATAAAACATTTTTTACCTCCATCAGATCCACTTCTAGTTGTTCAGGTATAACTATACATCCTGAATCTAACTGGAATGATATTAATAAATCGCTTAAAGAACATCATGTAAACGAACTAAATTGGCTCCGTTATTATTTTCCTGAAGTGCGAAAACCACGGTCTTTTCCCTCCATACAACAAGCATCGTCTTTGCCGGTAACTCACGCAAGCCAATTAAAACCAATCTTGATCTTCAATAATAAGGTGGTGCAAGATATGCAAACATTAATTGCATGCATAAAAGCTCAAAATACTATAAGCGATGATAACAAAGCACCCCTTCTTTCCGTACTTTTCGAGCTAACCGACCCAAAACATCAACTTGCGCTACTACAAACCAGCTAACAAAAACTCCAAAAAAACAGCACTTTCCCTTCTTTACAAGCTATTATATTAAAATAATTAAATGTTATTACTTTAAAAAACTTACGCCCTAGGACCCTCTATCATGCAAAATTTTAAAATATCGACCTTTTTCGTTCTTATTATAATCACCAGTTTTACACCTGTTATTGGCATGCGTGCCTGCTGAGAACACCGATCAGTTCAAAAAGAGTACAGACAGTGGGAACAAGCCGCCAAAAAAAACAACATTCGTGAGATAAAAATGTTGGCGATAGCCTCTTCTTTGCCAAGAGCCAAAGAATCTACTCCAATTTTTAATTATCTATCACAAAAAGAACAAGCAATGTATGACCATTTAACAACGATATTCTCTGCTGGACCTGCTGCATTAATTATTGAATATGGAAAATCAACAACATTTTTAGAACATAAAATAACAGAACCAAAAGCATTCACTTTCTTCAATATGCGACCGGTGATAGCAAAACCTCTACATACATTCCTCAGTTTTAAACAAGCTGTAAAAAGAAGTTATATTGACAATTACGCTTCTGTGTTGGAGCAAAACGAGCGCAAAAACCCCCGATTAACTCCATTACATCCGTTAGGATGTCGGCAACTCCCCATAAACGACCTGGCACCCGCTCCATGGATAAACGATAAAAAAGTAGGCGAAATACACCTATACTATAACCATGCAATAATCACGAGTATAGAAGAATTACTTGCTTGCAAAAAACCCGGTAAAATCCGCATATTACATAGTGTATAATAGCGCACAGCTAAGCAACAACTTTAATTTAACTTTAAATAATGGCTTTGAATAGCTGTTTTTATCAAAAACCATTGCTCTTTTTTTATGCGACAAGCTATACTAAATTATATAAAGCTGCACTAAGTTATATAAAATAGTATACATACTATTACAAAAACGCTTAAAAATGGAGTCTTGGTATGAAAAATTTTCAAACATCAATCTTTTTATCTCTTGTTGCAACCCTTAGCTTCACAACGACTCTTTTTTGTATGCAGCATGAAAAAGAATCTAAAAGTAATCGTGAGCAACAATCATATGCTCAAACTATGCTCCAAAAACTTAGAACAATAGCACCGTCGTCGTGGCATCGAATGCCATGGTCGTCTGCCCCACAACAGACTCAACCAATAATCCCAACCCCGCCTCAATCAACAGAAGAAAAAATCTCTACGAACGCAGCGCCCGTACCAGCACCAGAAGAAAAACCCTCTCGAGAACTCTTTACCTCCAGTCCTGATAGAACAATGTGGCCACCGTTGTATCGCATATCATTGTCTGGCCCAAAACGTCTCCAACCATTACCTCTAAATTCCCCTCAATCATCAATAGCTTCACCTTCTACAACCATAACAGCCGTACCTGTACCAAAAGAAGAACCCTCACTAGAACAATTTGCGCCCAGCCCTGAAAAAACTCTTTCCGATTTTGGTATAAACAGTAAAGTGGGATTATTGTTCATGGGATTCGATGGCAAGTATTTTGTAATAGACGTTTATCCTGAAACTACCTGGTCTAAATTTATCGAAGAACTCTATCTCAAAGCTAAGACTCCGCAAAATCAATCTGTGCTCCTATACCAACACGGCAAACTAGTCGACCCAAATATTGAATCACTAGCAGCTTTGATCCAAAACCCTCGGCTAGAAGTCATTCGTTTCAGAAACAAATAAAATGCTCCTGCCCTCTACTTAACAAATTTATTATTTTGCGCTAACGCCAAATTCTCAGGTGCATGACAAAAAACAAGAGTACTATATACTAATTACTAAATAAAAAATAAATAGACATACACAGTAAATATTAAGCACAGTAAATATTAAGTATAGTAAGTATTAAGTATAATTTTTCTGTCATTAGACGCGTTTAACCTGAGAATACAAGTATGAATAACTCCGAAAATAATAAGCAAAATATAGATCAGCAAAATATAATTGAAAAAATTCAAGAATCTTTTTTTGCTCATATCGCCAAAACACTCTCTCTAGATATATCATTAATTAACGCTACCCCATTTTTATTAAATATAGATCCGACGAAGCAGGAATTTGGCGACCTAAATTCAACCATCGCTTTAACCTTAGCAAAGCAATTAAAACGCTCACCTATCTCTATAGCCAAAGAAATAGCTGACACCTATACGTCTGAATATATTGAAAAAATAGAAGTTGCAGGCGCTGGTTTTTTGAACTTATTCTTTTCTCCTAAAGCAATCTCTCTTCTTGCCCAAGAATTATACACGCAAAAAGAAAATTTTTTTAAACAGATTAACCCTGAAAAGCCTGACTCTGATCAAGCAATAAAACGTATATCACTAGAATTTATAAGCGCAAATCCGACTGGACCTTTACACTTTGGTCATGGTCGTGGTGGCATTATCGGCGATGTGTTGGGAAATATATTCTCTTTTTTAGGACATCAAGTCACCAAAGAATTTTATATCAATGATGCGGGCAAACAGATAGCTAAGCTTGGTGAATCATTTAAAATTCGGTGCCAACAGATAGCTCAATCATCCACTATTACACCGCAAATTACACCACAAACTACTATTTCAGAAATTACTATACCCAATATTGTTGCGCCTGAACTTATTATTCCAGATACAGATATACCCGATATTATTATACCCGATACGGTGACACCCAATACTATGACACCTGATATAGCTATCCCAGAGGGAGGCTACCAGGGTGAATACCTGATTACCATGGCGCAAGACTTTATGGATAATCATAATGGCGCAGAACGGCTGTCTTATGAACCAGATAGCTTTTTTCAAGAATATGCAAAAGAAAAACTTTTAAAAGCCATTAAAGAAACTCTTGATAATTATGGGATTACGTTTGATGTCTGGTTTTCAGAAAAAACCCTTCATCAATCAGGCGCTATCACTAACGCATTAGACTTTTTAGCTAAACACGGAACTCTCTATGAAAAAGAAGGAGCGCTGTGGTTTGCTTCAACACAATTTGGTGATGACAAAGACCGTGTTGTCAGAAAAACAACAGGAGAATTAACGTACGTTGCAGCAGACATTGCTTACATGATAGACAAAAAAGAACGGGGCTATACGCAGCTTATTATGACCCTTGGTCACGATCATCATGGCTATGTAGAGCGACTACAAGGCATTAAAAGAGCTTTAGAAATACCTACACCACTTGATATTATCCTTTACCAATTAGTCAAAATTAAAGAAAATGGTCAACAAGTAAGACTTTCTAAAAGAGCAGGAAATATCATAACCCTTGATGATGTAATTAAAACAGTCGGTAAAGACGTTGCGCGATTTTTTTATTTAAATCGCAAAGCAGACGCTCAATTAGAATTTGATCTTGAGCTTGCTCTAAAAAAATCAGACGAAAACCCTGTTTATTATGTACAATATGCATTGGTAAGAACAGGCAGCATACTACAAAAAGCAAAAACCAGCACTGTTTTTGAAAATATTGGAGCACAAGACGCTGAACATTTAGGTAATCAAGAGATACTATTGTTGAAAAAAATTGCCTTTTTCAAAGAGCTTTTAACGTCTATAAGCACCACCTTTCAAACACATCAGCTTGCGTATTATGTCCATGAATTAGCGCAATTATTTAGCAGCTACTATGCAAAACATAAAATAATAGACCTCAACCAAATATCCCAAAGTCGGGCCCGACTCTTACTTGTGCTTCTCATGCAAAATACACTCAGAATCAATCTAGAGTTATTAGGAATCAGCAGACCGGAGCGCATGTAAACAGTTGCTAAAACAGCGTATTGTGGCACACTAATAAAATAAGTATTTTTTTGAATTATTATTAGATTTTAAATTATTATAAAATAAGGGTTATTATGATTATTGATCGTGAATTAATACAAAAATTAAGAAATTTAACTGGCCTAGGTCTCATGGATTGCCGAAAAGCATTAGAAGAGAATGATGGTGATATCAATAAAGCGGTAGAATCATTACGAAAAAAAGGGGCTGCTGTTGCTGCAAAACGAGCTGGAAAAGATACTGCCCAAGGCTTAATTCATGCTTACATCCATCCAGGAAGCCAGATTGGCGTCTTAGTAGAGATTAATTGTGAAACAGATTTTGTTGCTCGTACTGATGCTATAAAACAGTTTGCTCAAGATCTTTGCCTTCACATTACCGCGCTTAAGCCGCTCTATCTTTCATCAGAACAGGTTGATCCTAAATTTTTGGAACATGAGAAACAAATAATGCATTCGCTATTAGTTGATTCTGGCAAACCTGAAAAAATGATCAGTCAGATTATTGAAGGTAAAGTACAAAAACTATATTCAGAAATTTGTCTTTTAAATCAAACGTTTGTAAAAAATGATCAACTAACTATCTCGCAGGCTCTTGAAGAATTAATTGCAAAAACCGGAGAAAACATCAAAATTAATCGTTTTTCTCGTTTTGAAATTGGTTTATAATAGAAAAACTAATACTGATTTTTACTTACCAATTTCACTTGCCAGATTTACTAACGAATACTGAAAAACTCGTTATAATATACTCATAACATACGACAATAGCAGGAAAAACTATGCCAATTGAAGCTAATATAATAGAAAATGATCCAAAAAGTCTTCAGGTTCCAATGGAAGCTGAGATGCATAAAGCTATCAAGCACTTTGAGGGTGAATTAATAAAAATAAGAACAGGTCGCGCCCACACGAATCTTGTTGAAAGTATTCCGGTAAGTATTTATGGACAGCCACCAACGGCATTAAAAAGCATGGCTGCTCTTGCTGCTCCAGAAGCAAACCTGATTACTATTCAACCATGGGATTCTCATACTATTGCCGATATAGAAAAGGCAATCAACGCATCTTCTTTAGGGATTAACCCGGTTAATGATGGAAAATCAATTCGTTTACGCCTTCCTCAAATGAGCTCTCAACGAAGAGATGAGTTAGGAAAAATATTAGGAAAAAAAGCTGAAGAAACAAAAGTAGCTATAAGAAACATAAGAAAAGATTTTAATAATATAATTCGTGATGCAAAAACAAAAAAAACTGTTTCTGAAAATTTTTATACTCGACTCGTGGACTTGTTACAAAAAATAACTGATAATTTTTCAGAACTTATTGATAAAATGGTTAAAAAGAAAGAAGAAGAATTGCACTCCATATAAGTCTTTTGGTGCATTTCTTTTATTAAAAAACTTATTAAAAAAATATTTCTTTCTTTTGTTTAAACTTCTGCTATAATACTTGTACTATATATACGATATTATATAAATAAGATTATATAAATAAGTTACTGGAAGCTACTTAGTATAGAAGTTTTTGAAATTACGTGCAGGAGTGGCGAAATGGTAGACGCGCTGGACTTAGGATCCAGTTCCCTAACCGGAGTGGGGGTTCAAGTCCCTCCTCCTGCACCAAAAAAAGGAGTATACAATGTCTAGCGAACAGACTCATTTTTTATTTTCATCATTGCCTAGTTCCTTAATCGCTGAATTATCTCTAGAATTATCTTGTTCATCAAACAATTTCTGTTCTGCTCGCATAAAAGTTCCTGCCTCTATTATTACCTCGCTTTACAATGAAGTCTCCCTAAGCCAGCAAAAACATATTCATACCAAAGGCTTTACCTCTGGCAATGTCCCTCTCGAATATATAAAACAAAATTTTAAAAAAAACATTATAGAGCATCTTAAAGAATTTTTGTTCAGATTCTGCATTATTAATTTTCTCTATTCAGAACTCAGAAAACAAAAAATTATTATTGCTGGAGAGCCAAAATTATTAGTCGTATCCCTTGAGCTGGATCAAGATGCTTACTTTTTATTTGAATTTACTCAATATAGTGATTTAGCTATTAATGAATGGAAATACTTTTCTTTTAAATCTCCAAGTCGAAAAAAATATCAAGACCTCGATAGACAAGTTGATTTTTTCATAAAAACAGAACAAGAATTTTTAACTAATCATAAAGAAGATACGCTCATTGCAGGTGACTGGGTTAATTTTAATATTACTTTAAACAATACCGCAACTAATGAACTTCTTTTGGGATTAAAACAAAATTTTTGGTTTCGTTTGGGTAATGAAAAACTCGAAAGCCCTTTGCGAGATGTATTTATAGGAAAAAAAGTTGGCGATATTTTTAATACCGACAATAAAGGATTTCAAGACTTTTTTAGCAACCAATTAACTTCTCATTATAATTTTCGCGTCGAAATTACGGATATGCTCTCATCTGTCTATTTTTGCCTCAATCAATTCAAGCATCACTTTAAATTAAAAACTAATAAAGATGTACACAAAAAGCTCATAGAAGTTTTTTCATATCGAGATGACCTATCTCAACGAAGATCGATGGTCGAAGAATCTTTCAAATTACTGCTCTCTAAGCATCAATTTACCATACCGAGCTATCTTACTTTACGACAACAAAAAATTCTTCTTGAGAAAATATCTCATAATCCCGATTATAACGTATATCGTAAAGAAAAAAATTTCATGACCCATGTTCAAAATCTCGCCGAAAAACAGGTGCGAGAATCAATTTTTATTGATGGGTTTGCCTATCATGAAAATATTGATATTACTCATGATGACGTCAAAAATTATTTTAATCTCATGAACCGCCAAAGAACAAAAGAGTTTATTTATTTTCAAACGCCACTCTCTACTATACATGGCCAAGAAATGCCTATCCAAACAGAAGAAATAAAGCGTATCTGTTTGCGAGAAAAAGCAATTAACTATGCAATTTATCATTTAACAAAAAAATAAAATTTAAAAAAAAAAGAAAAGAATATATTTCATGTCTACACAGGATTCTACTACATCAAATTCTACTGTACAAAAATCTGATACAAAAAAATTAGATACGCAAAAAATAACTACTCACAAACTGGTTATTGTCGGTTCAGGGCCAGCAGGTCTCACTGCTGCCATCTATGCCGCTCGAGCTAATTTAAAGCCAGTAATCATTGAAGGCACTGCTCCTGGCGGCCAACTCATGGGTACTACCTATGTTGAAAATTGGCCTGGGGAAAAAAGCATCCTTGGCCCAAAGCTTATGATGAATATGAGAGAGCATGCCGAACATTTTGGAACAGAATTTATTTCAGGAGATCTTACCTCTATTGATTTTTCTCAACGACCTTTTACTCTAAAAATAGACGATGGCAAAGAAATTAAAGCTGAGTGTCTTATTATTGCTACTGGCGCTATCCCCAACAAATTAGGATGCCCGGGAGAGGATACTTATTGGGGTTCTGGTGTCACTACCTGCGCTGTATGCGATGGCGCCTTCTACCCAGATAAAAACGTCGTAATAGTTGGTGGTGGCGATACAGCCATGGAAGATGCTTCTTTTTTAAAAAAATTCACCAAAAAAATCACTATCATCCAGATATCAGAATCGCTCACCGCTTCCTATGCAATGCAGCAACGAGTTCTTAATGATCCCGATATAACCATTATATATAATAGTACCGTGACTGAAATTCATGGCGGCTCTGATGCTGGCAATAAGCATGTAACGGGCATTACGGTAGAGAACAAAAAAACGGGAGAAAAAAAGAAACTTGAAGCTGATGGGGTCTTTATTGCTATAGGACTTAAACCAAACACTAAGCCATTTGCAGATCACCTCCATGTCGATAAAGGGGGCTACATACAAGTTAAAAACAATACTAATACCTCTATTGAAGGTGTTTTTGCTGCTGGTGATGTTTTTGATTATCGCTACAAGCAGGCGGTTACTTCGGCCGCAAGTGGCTGTATGGCTGCTCTGGATGCCCAACGCTACCTCGCTGAATTAGACAAAATCGACTGACAATGTGTGCTTTGCTATAAAATATCCAAAGCTTGTGATAAGCGACTTAACTAGGTCAGTTTAACTTAAATTATTTAGAGGCTTAAATTAGTTGAAAAAAGAGAGTTTTAGCCGTATACTGTATACTTATGAACGATATAGTCAACCAAATCGTCAATTAATAAAAAATTAATCGGGAATTTTACATGTCAATCACTCTTGCTAAGAAAAGTTTAAAAAAGCGTCTCAGAAAACATGGCTTTCGTATGCGTATGCAAACAAAAGACGGAAGAAAGATCATTAATCGCCGTAGAGGCAGTGGAAGAGTTCGTCTTGCTGTCAGCTCATATTAATCTTTAATTCCTATTCTTGGGACTTGTTAAAAAGCTTTCTCCGCGCTATATACTCTATTAAAAATTCGTATATATACCAAAAATTTACATATCCCACATACATTTAATAGAGCAATTAGATACTGAAAAAATAGTAAGCCTAGGTCCCCGTTAGGGACCTAGGCTCTTTAAATAAATAAAATTATAGATAAGCTATTTACAAAAAATTAGGTATTCCTATAAGTAATAATATTGGTAAACTATCTCGATTTACGCAAACAGAGCTTGATTTCTTCTTTAAAGAAGCACGGGCAGTTTTAAAAACAGCCACCCTTACTTTGTTGGTAGCGCCTAGACAGGAAAAAGATTACAGCCGTATTTTAGTTATCACATCTCGGAAAGTGGGAAATGCTCCAATGCGAAATAAGATTCGTCGCCGTATCAAATCTCTTTTTTATGAACAAAGTTATTATACAGGAAAATACGATTGCGTTGTAATAATAAAAAAAGGGGGTGCTCATCTCTCTTTTGCAGAACTAAAATCACTGTTTGCGACCGTAATGTTTGGCGAAACAACACCCGCTTAGTCAATCAACTCTTAAGTTTTCTTTTGGTTACCATGAGGCCTTTTATAGGACCCGTTTATTGTTCATTTGAAGTCGGATGCACTACCTATGCTGTCTTGCAGCTACAAACGAAGTCTCTTTTACCTGCTTTATGGGCTATAAGTAAAAGATTAATCGCTTGCAGCTTTTATTGCCCCACCCGAAGGCGGGAACCCCGAATTTAAGATCTAATCTTTTAACCCATCTGACGGCGGGCAGAAATCCCAACTAAATAAACTCATTCTAAACTAATATAAGCTCGATTTAAGAGATCAGTATTCTAGAGCTTTTTTTTAGATTAAAATGTTTTTGGTAAAGTAGAGTATATTTGTGGGGGTCCCTCTTTAGTCCACCTATGCCAATACCCCGGTCTTGCGTCCGGGGACCCCAGAATAGCCGGCAGAGACCGCGGATTTTGGGGGTCACGCATAGAAAGTTTTAGTACGCTGTAAAATGAGCATCCAAGCCCTTCTTGCAATATTCTTACGCCGAGCTCACGTTAACTTAATACCAATTTCACTAGATAATTAAAGCTATTGCGCCCTCTGGGGCGCAATAGCCATACTAATATATTCAATCAATTAAAAAACCCCAATTTCTTATAACAGTTCTCCGGCAATCTTACTCAATTCTCCACGCTCACTTACCGGTAAATAAACCGAACCAAAAAGATCCTGTCCTTTAAAACGCTCACTACTGGTAACCAAACCATTACTGCTAAAATCTAAGTAAGGCGAATCTATCTGATAAGGATCTCCCGTTAAAATTATTTTACTTCCCTCTCCAACTCGCGTTACAAGAGCCTTAATTTCATGTGGCGTCAAATTTTGAGCCTCATCAATTAAAATATATTGATAGGGAATCGATCTGCCTCGCATATAAGTAATCGCTTCAAGAGCAACTTTGTTCCTGTATATTAACTCATTTAAAGAGATTAAGCCTTTAAAGGCAGGGTTTTTTTCTTGTTTGTCTTTATCTTTATGATGGCGATCTTTATAATTGTCACGATTTTTATAATTACTTTTTTCTTCGAGCTGCGGTCTATCTTTGTCGGTATCTTTATGGGCAGATTTATGCGAAGCTTTATGAGCAGCATGAACAATAAAATCCATATTATCATAAATAGGCAACATCCAATTGTGGAGTTTTTCTTTTAATTCTCCCGGTAAAAAGCCTATATCTTTACCTAAGGGAATAATTGGCCTTGAAACAAGCATCTTTTGATGCGTTTGTCTCGTAAGCACTGCATGAAGACCAGCCAATAGTGCTAAAAATGTTTTCCCTGTACCAGCAGGACCCATCAGAGTAACAAACTGAATAGTATCATCCAGCAGTAGATCAAGGGCCATCAATTGTTGAGCATTACGAGCTTTTAATGGCCATCTTAATTGAGGATCTTGTACCACTTTAAAGTTCCTACCTCCTCTATAGCGGAAAATAGCGAAATTATACGGATTGTGTTGACTCTCAACAAGAATAAATTGATTAATTTCAAGACATTTGCTTTCTAATAATTCCTCTAAAACAGGAGGAAATTCTTTTTTAAATTGCACTGCTGGTACTTGAACTTTGATCCATCCCTTATAAAAATCTTCTTGCGTCACCTGTTCTTTAATATAATCTTGTGTATCAATACCCAAAGCATCAGCTTTAACTCGTGCATTTAAATCTTTAGATATAAAAATTACTTCATAGCCATTATTTTTCAAAGAAAGAGCACTAAGCAAAATTTCATTATCGGCAATAACTAAATGAAAAGGTAAATCAACACATTTTCCTTCTAGAAAAATTACTCTAACTGCGCTTCCATTATCAAGAATAACCCCATTTTTTAAGGAACCATGACCACGAAGGCCATCCAACAATCTAATAGATTCTCGTGAATTGCGACCCCTATCAGTCCCTTCTTTTTTAAACGTATCCAATTCTTCTAAGACCACCGTAGGAATACCTACACAGACTCCTTCAAAGCCAAAAATAGCTTGAGGATCATATAATAAAACATTGGTATCTAGTACATATATTTTTTTCGATGAAAAAGGCTTTAACGGCTCCTCATACACATTTTTTAAGACCATAAAATAAGCCCTCTCTCTATAAAAGGATTGGAATATCTTTTACGCCCATTCAAAGATAACAAAACTCCATAGCAGAATCAAAGAACTTGCTTAAAAAGCGCAAATAAAATCGAATAAGCCTATAATAACATTACCGATATATTAACGGGTCAATGGTTCAAACTTTTGAGTGTCAGGAGAATATTCAGTAATCATACCTGTTTTTATATCTAAAAACCATAAATGTATAACCAATTTATTCTCTTCTACCCGCTCTTTAATCCAAGGAAATGTCATAGAATTTTTATACGATTGCTGCAATGCTAATTTTGCGTAAGCATCTACTTTTTCTAATTTTGATGGTTCTAATAATGCTTGATCAATATATGCCTTATTTTTCACTAGGTCTATCCATGATGAAATAAAATCATTGCCCTTATTTAAATTATCATTATAAAGTAATGCTTCAATACCGCCACAGCTGCTATGACCAAAAATCACCAAATGTTTCACTTGCAAATAAGAAACTCCATACTCAAGTGCCGCACTAATTCCATGATGTCCGCCATCTTTTTCATACTCAGGTATAATATTGGCAATATTTCTCACCATAAAAAGATCTCCTGGATCAGTCTGCAACAAAAGAGCTGGGTCAACTCGAGAATCAGAGCAAGCAACCATCATTATTGCTGGCTTTTGTCCATTATCAAAAAGAGATCGCATGACCGATTTATCACCAGCATACTTATCTTGAAAAATCTTATATCCATCAACTATTTTCTTCCATACCATATCCGTCTTTCCAATTCCATTTTTTCCAAGTTCATTTTTTTCAAGTTCAGCTTCTTTAATATCTTGATTGCTCTCTCCATTGCTCAAATAATTAACCATTTTATTTAAAGAATCTGCATAAAGAAAGGCAACGCTTAAAACAAAAGCTGAGCATAGTATATAATATCTCATGTTAACATATTTCATAGAATTCTCCCATTATCAGTTATTATAAAACATCTGAAACCAAAGCCATTATTTATTTTTATTATTTTTTCTATTATAAATATAGTAATAAATAATAGCCGCTAAAATCAATAATTTTATAAAAAAATTGCTCATTATCATTATCTAAGTTATTATACTATTGTTATTATAAATGCCATTTTTATGCATGCTAACAGATTATTCAAAATCCCATAATTATAAAATATATGAAAATTATCACCTTCTCTCGACATTTTTTGTTTTTATTATTAATCACTCAATCAGCAACCTATGCTGCTACCCCACTCCAACCAGGTCAAAAAATAGAATGGAAATCTCTCCCCCAGCAAGCAAATTTTGTAGTTTTGCCATCTACTCTACTTGAACCTCAGGATACGCAACCAAAAAATATAAGATTCAATTGTCTTTTCGAAAAATACATATTAGGAGAAATAGCTCAAGATCAAAAACTGACCCCTCAAGAAGCACACGATTGGTATAAATACATGTACGAAAAGAAGTATGTGTTCGAAGAAGGGTATGAGCGAAATTCTTCAATGAGAGACTATATAGAAAATATTAAAAACATAGAGGATCCTAACCTGTACGAATATGTAAAAAGATACAAATATCGAAAATGGTTAAGAATGTCATTAAAAAGAAAAAAACGCCAAAAAGGTGACAATAAGGTGCTTAGAAGAATTTATAACGGATCGTATGCTTCTTAATTAGGTCCGGTATACGCACAGCCGCCCCTTTTCTTTTTCAAGTAAATTAATGTTACGCAAAATTTTACGCAAATACTACAAATATACCAATCTAGCACTGCAATATTCATTGCTTAGCCGAACTCTCGTTATTTAATAAAACTGATATAATCTACGGCTTGCCAAATCCCTGCTTAAACGCCTACAACTTAATCGAATAATATAAATCTCCCAACCAAGGCTATTTTCTATTTGAAACTTTTTATAGAAATAATAACTTTAAACCTGATATAATATAATTAAAATAGTTTAGTGCTGGTATTTTAAAATAAAAATAGAAAAATACAAAAAAATAATAATATCAGGGAGTTTCGACGTGAATAGCAAAAATATCAAAAGCAGAAAAACACCGTTATCTGTGTCCAAATTTATAAGTAATTCGATATACTTCACCGCTATCTTTTTAATCGTTATTTGTAGTAGCTTTGATCTTCTTGTAGCAAGGGGAACATTGCGAGCGCAAAGACAAACACCAAAACTAATTCGGCAATCAAACCCGCAATTAACGAGAACTATTGGCCAACAATCACCCCAAACGTTTCAAAAAGAAGAAACTAGTTCAAGAAATCTAGATTCAGATCTAGCAAAAAATAAAAAACAAAATCTCTCTTATATGAATCAAAAATTTCACGAGTTCACCAACGCACTATTCCGTTATGATGCACAAATGGCAACTGTTCGTAGCGAGTTAGCCCAGTGGCAACAATGCTTGAGTATTAATTTTGAAAAACGATCTGGCAACTGCACCGACTTAACAGATACAGCATTAAAACAAAAAATAGAACTCTTGAATATAAAAATAGACGAACTTACTGAAGACAAAAATCGTATAGTAACACTACAAGATGCTTTCAAAAAGTATTGGTACGTTCTTATCCCTATCTTTGCTGCTGGCGGCGCTTTTGCTGCGCATGCATATATGAATCCGACAATAACAGATGCTGAATTTGAAAAGCGAGTGAAGGCAAAAGCGGGTGAATGGATGCAAGAGCGAAAGGCTCAATCAGCAACAATGACGGCAGAAATGAAAAAATTAAAAAACGAATTGGATTTTTTGGAACAAAGCGATCCCAAAAGGGAACAAATTAAAACAGAGTATGACAAGTTGGCAACTATACTTCCGTCAATAACACCATCTGGTTCTGAGATAGAAGAACTGGTACTGAATGATATGGCTAAAGAAGGGCTAAAAAGAGAAAACAACGCTCGAAGTAGAGAAATGTTGGCAAGAGTGGCAGAAAATAAAAGAATACAAAAGGAAATTGATTTATCAGAACAAAGCGATCAAAAAAAGAAAACAAATTAAAACAGAGATTGGCAGTATTGAACTTCCGGCATCAAGACCAAATGGTTCTGATATAGAAAAACTGGTACTAAAAGACTTGGCTAAAGAAGGGCTAAAAAGAGAAAATAAGGGCGAGTAAAAAATAATAATACGGGGTGACTTTGAACATGTATTGCAAAAATATGAATAGCAAAAAAGCATATTTATTTATAACTAGATTACTAAGCAGTTCGGTCTGTTTTGTGGTCATTTGCTTACTATTTATTTGTAGTAGCTGTGATCTCCTTGCGGCAAGAGCAACGTTGCGAGCGCAAAGACAAACACCAAAAATAATTCGGCAATCAAACCCGCAATTAACGAGAACTATTGGCCAACAATCACCTCAAATATTGCAAGCAAGGCAAGCTATCCCCGAAAATCTAGGAGCAAATCTAGATTCAAATCTGGCACTAAATAAAAAACAGAATCTCTCTTTTATAAATCAAAAATTTCACGAGTTCACCAATGCACTATTCCGTTATGATGCACAAATGGCAACTATTCGTACCGAGTTAGCCCTGTGGCAACAATGCTTGAGTATTGATTTTGAAAAAAGATCGGGCAACTGTGCCGATTTAACAGATACAAAATTAAAACAAAAAATAGAACTCTTGAATATAAAAATAGACGAACTTACTGAAGATAAAAACCGTATAGTAACGCTACAGGACGCTTTCAAAAAGTATTGGTACGTTCTTATTCCTATCTTTGCTGCTGGCAGCGCTTTTGCTGCTCATACATATACTCAATCAAAAAAAATCAGAGAAATGGAAGGTGGATTATCACCAAATTCAGCAGAACAAACACTATCATCAAAAATAAATCGTACTGATAGCGATAAATGGAAAGAAACTGTCGCCAACTCACCAGAGAAAAACAAGGAAAAAAAAGATAGGGAAACAGAGGAGATGGACAAAATAAGACAAGAAATTAATAAAATTTGGGAACCAATAAAGGAACAAAGACAATTGCTAACGGACATGAAATTTAACATAAAGTCTAAAATACAAAAGACAAAAAAGCAATTAGCCTTCGCAAAGGAAGATGCCCCAGAAGAATGGCCAAAGGAAAGAATACAAATGCTAGAGACTCAGCTAAATGACCTAAACAATGATTATACCGAAATAACTTCAAAAGAAGCATCCCTTCCCTACTACCAGGCGGTCGTGCAAGAACACGTGACAAAAAGAAAAAAAGAACTGGGATGGGAGTAAAAATTTAACCATAATTCAACAAAAAAACAAACGCGCAAAAAAATCATATAATGTTTAGGGGTAATCATAATTAATAAATTATCTATTATCACTTCTCTTTAGGGTGATAATAGATATCTTTACGTCTGTTTTTTTGATTATTGCGTCCATTACATGAGATAATAACAAAAAACAAAGTCACGTATATTTACAAAGATATCTTATAATATAACAAAACAGATGAAAAACGCCTTAGCCCTCAGATATTTTTATAATTAAAAAACAAAAAATTATAGTAAAAAAACAAAAAAAATAGAATCAAATTATACTTACGATATACTAAACAAATATAGTACATTTACTTCTTATATTTGGTTAGGAATATCATGAAAAATATCATGTCACATGAAGAAAAATTAGAAACAGTTCGTCATTCAGCAGCTCACCTACTAGCCCACGCAATATCAGAGCTATTTCCTGATACACAACTAACCATTGGCCCTGCTACCAAGACAGGGTTTTTTTATGATTGTTTACCGACCCATAATTTCAAAGAAGAAGATTTACCCGTTATTTCAGAACGTATGCATGAAATAGCTGATCGCAAACTCCCCTTAACTCATGAACAAGTATCCAAAGAATATGCACGAGAATTATATAAAGATAATCGCTTTAAACTTGAACTCATAGATCAGATTCCAGGAGACACCGTAGGAATAGCTCGGCAAGGAAATTTTTATGACCTTTGTCGCGGGGGTCACGTTGAAAATACCGATGAAATACGATTTTTTAAATTACTTTCTATTTCTGGTTCTTATTGGCGGGCTGACCGGGATAATCAACCACTGCAACGAATTTCTGGGACCGCGTTTTTAAGTTCAAAAGAATTGAGAGTCTACGAAAAAGCGATAGAAGAAGCGATCAAGTATGATCATCGCCGCCTGGGAAGAGAGCTTGATCTTTTTTCATTCCATGAAGAAGGAGCTGGATTTCCCTTTTTTCATCCCCATGGTAAACGTATTTTAAATACATTAATGGCTTATGTAAGAAGTGTACTTGATAAAGAAAATTATCAGGAAATAAGTACCCCTGCTATATTAAGTGCTGAATTATGGAAACAGTCCGGTCATTATGCGTTTTATAAAGATAATATGTACTTTTGTGAAATAGAAGAAAAAGAATACGCTATTAAACCGATGAATTGCCCTGGCGCAATGCTTGTCTACAAAGACCGACCCCATTCATATCGAGAACTGCCACTTAGACTAGCAGAATTCGGCCATGTACATCGCTATGAATTATCCGGCGTGCTACATGGTCTTTTCAGGGTTCGTGCATTTACGCAAGACGACGGACATATTTTTTGCTCACGAGAACAACTTGATCAAGAAATCATGGAAAACATACGAATCAACTATGAGTTATTGAAAAAGTTTAACTTTACTACTATTATTGTCTATCTTTCAACGCGGCCTAAAAACGCACTTGGCAATGATGAATTATGGGAAATAGCGACAAATGCACTTCATAATGGCCTTGAAAAATCAGGCATAGCTTTTACGATTTGCAAAGGAGAAGGCGCTTTTTATGGACCAAAAATAGAATTTCATATAGAAGATTCTATGGGAAGAACCTGGCAGTGTAGCACTATACAGATCGATTTTTTCCAACCAGAAAATTTTGATCTCTCTTTTGTATCAAACAAAGGGACCAAAGAACGCCCTGTCATGATACATCGTGCAATTTTGGGGTCATTAGAACGCTTTTTTGGCATATTACTTGAACACTACAAAGGAAAATTCCCTTTTTGGTTGGCACCCATGCAGATTAAAATACTTACTATTACTGATCAGCAACAAGAATACGCTCAAACGTTGCTTAACAGACTCAGGGACATGGACATATGGGCTGAGCTTGATACGTCATCTGACCCTATATCAGGTAAAATTAAACGTGCTCAATTACAACAGATCCCCTGGATGATGGTGATTGGCGATAAAGAAGTTGCTAACAATACACTTACTTTACGATACTTAAGTGGCAAACAAGAGTTTGGTCTTACTTTTGAGCAGTTAAAAGATAAAATAGAACTTGAACTTTAATTGGAGAACTCTATGTCTCACAATTCTTCTTACCCTTCGATACCTATAGGGGTCGATGATTATAAAAAACTTATCGATAACAAAAGTGCCTATGTCGATAAAACTTTTTTAATCAAAGAATTTTGGCAAGATGGAGCTGAGGTTATTTTAATACCTCGGCCCCGACGATTTGGTAAAACATTAAATCTTTCAATGCTCAGGTACTTTTTTGAAAAAACAAATCAAAACACTTCGTATCTTTTTGAAAAAACAAAAATATGGGATCATCCTGAATATCATACTCTTCAAGGACAATTTCCAGTAATTTTTTTAACTTTTAAAGACATTAGAGTTAACTCTTGGGAGTCTGCTTGTGCAGAATTTGCTGATATTATATCAGAAGAATGTAAAAGACTTTCACACTGCATTATTATAGAAAAAGTTGACACTTCTGATATTGATATCTTTAATAAACTCAAGACCAAACAGGCATCTGAGGGAGAACTAACTCAAAGCTTGCTATTTTTATCGCGTATATTACACGAACAGACAGGAAAAAAAGTTATTATTTTAATCGATGAATACGATGCCCCCATAACGCATAGCTATTTTAAAGATTATTATGAAAAAATGATAAACTTTATCCGTCTTTTGCTCTCAAAAGCATTAAAATCAAATGTTGCACTTCACAAAGGACTTTTGACCGGCATTACTCGAATCGCAAAAGAAGATATATTTTCAGGCCTTAATCATCTTTCTGTATGTACCGTATTAACTAATAAGTATTCCGACAAATTTGGCTTTACTCAAAAAGAAGTAGATCAACTATTAACCCAGTATAATCTTGGCGCTAAAAGAGATGACATTAAACACTGGTATGATGGGTATATATTTGGTCAAACGAATATGTACAATCCTTGGTCGCTTTTGAGTTGTATCGAAAATAAGGGCGCTTTGAAAACATATTGGGTTAATACAAGCAGCAACGATCTCGTTAAAAACATCATTGCCAATGCAAATCATGAAGTTAAAGATGAAATAGAGCTGCTGCTACAAAAAAATACACTTAAAAACAAAGAAATAGATGAAAATATTGCTTTGTCTGATCTAGACGATAATGATCAGGAACCATGGAGCTTTCTCTTATTCACTGGTTATCTTACGGCAACATCACATTCCATAATAGATGGTGATTATTACTATGTTTTAGCTATTCCCAACAAAGAAATTGCCAAACTCTATCAAAGACTTGTCTTAAAAACATTAAGCTCTGCTATTACTTCTCCTAAGCTTAAAAAGCTTTTCGAAGCCTTAATTGGGGGCGACAGAAAAATAGTTGAATTCTATCTACAAGAATTTGTCGCAAAAACGTGCTCATCTCATGATGTTCCCCAAAAAAATCTTGAACTCAGCATACATATGCTCGTTCTTGGCTTACTCGCAGGACTTTCAGATCGTTACATAATACAATCTAATCGAGAATCTGGTGATGGACGTTATGATATTATGCTCAAGCCACGAGAAAGCAAAAATCCTAGCATTGTAATAGAATTTAAAAAAGCAAAAGATAAAGAAGAAGCAACACTTATCGCATTAGCTCAAGCAGCCCTAGAGCAAATAAAAACTCGTGGTTATGCAACACAACTAAAAACTTTTGATTATCGTGGTCCTGTATTTTGTTATGGGATTGCAGCTCATGGCAAACATCTTGTAGTAAAAATGGAAAAAATATAACTAAAAAATTAGTTACTTCTTAATACGCTCTGCTATATACTACATTTTATTTTCACTCTTTTATTTTGGCAAAATCGTTTTTATAAAATCGTATATACCTGAAAAAAGGAATTAACTATGCAATTATTAGAATTTAAAAATAAGATTAATACGTTTAGTACCTACATGCAAGTAGAACGAAATCTTTCTGAAAATACTATTCGAGCTTATCAAAGCGATCTTGGTCAGTTTATTCTTTTTTGGGAAAATATATCAGAAAAAGATCAAAGTCTCAACAGTAATATCACCAATAATACAAGCAATAATACGAGCAATCAAAGCAGTACTATTAAACATATAATAGAACGGTATCTCGTAAATCTTTTTTATAAAAAGATAGATAAAGCTTCTATCGCTCGTAAATTTTCCTGTTTTAAATCATTTGAAAAATTCCTACAGCTTAACGAAAACATAGATCTTAAATTACAGTTAAAAAGACCACGCCTTGATAAAAAACTACCCATCTATTTAAGCATTGAAGAGATGTTTCATCTGCTTGATACCGTACAAGACTCAGAACTACCCACCCGTTTTCCTATCAGAGATAAAACAATACTTGAACTCCTTTATGCCACCGGTATTCGTTGTTCTGAATTAATAGGTATACGATTTTGCGATCTTGATATCATGAATCAGACGATTCGCATTAAAGGTAAAGGAAATAAAGAGCGTATTGTGCTTTTTGGCGAAAAAGCAGCTAAAAAAATAGCTCTCTATCTCCGCCATGAACGCGCTCATCAGCAAAAACAGGACGAGCAATTTTTTTTAAATTATCGCAACGAACCACTCACCAGCCGTTCGATCCAACGAATTATTAATATGTTTCGCCATTTTTTAAAAATTGATCGTCCCATAACTCCTCATAAAATTAGGCATACATTTGCTACCCATTTACTCAATCAAGGGGTAGATTTGCGAGTGGTGCAGGAACTACTTGGCCATCAATCATTATCAAGTACCGAAAAATATACGCACGTTTCCCTCGATAAACTTTCAAAAATGTGTAACGAAATCCATCCAATCCATGCGTTATTAGAAAAAAAAAATAGGCTAAAAACATAAGTTACCAAAAATATAATCCATACTATAAACGTACCTACTACCCCTATACTTATCTTTACTATAATGCTTGAAACCAACTCACAAATAACAAAATCTATTAAGAATAAAATAAAAATTCTACTCTGCGGATTTTTAGTAATTTTTTTTATTATTACTCTGCGACTTGCCTATCTGCAGATCAACTTATCATCCTATTTCATGCAAAAAAGCAGCCAAAATTATTCACGCATAGAACACAGTATGTCCCCTCGAGGGAATATAGTAGATAGAAATGGGGTTCTTCTGGCAACAAATAGACCCGTTATTAATGTCTACTGGCAAGGAACGGGTAGTTATTTTTTGACTCAAAAACATCATGACATATTACATTTACTTGAAATAATTTTTAACACACGAACACCAAACATTCTATCACAAGACTCTCTATCTCCTAATACCAATACTTTATCTACCAATACTTTATCTACCAATACTTTATTGCCTAATTCATTAATACATACAGGGTTAGCGCATGCAGAAAGATATTATAAAGAAAAAATACTGGCAAAAGATATCTCTCTGGAGCAATTGAGTAAAATTGAAGAATCATTCCCTATGCATCCCAATATTCGCATTAAAACAGATTTTCAAAGATTATATCCTAACACCTATTCAGCAGGACATATTCTTGGCTACCTCAGTAGATCTATAGACTCTATCTGTTGCCACGAATTATCGGGAAAAATGGGATTAGAAAAAATATTAGAAACGAGCTTAAAGGGAGAATCTGGCCAGCTACTTGCCACGGTAAATTCTGTTGGAAGAAAACTAGCACACAAAGAGATTAAGGCTGCACGCATAGGAAAAAATGTAAAAACAACCCTTGATATCACCTTACAAAAAATATGTGATACCGTTTTTCCTGAAGACTACACAGGAGCCATGATAGTGATGGATCCATCAAATGGCGATATTTTGGCTCTTGTTTCACGCCCCACATTTGATCCCAGTCTTTTTTTATCCCCCATTTCTTCAGAAAAATGGCTTGAATTACAACAAAAAAAACCTTTTATAAATCGTGCCTTTGCATCAACCTATCCCCCTGGATCAATTTTTAAACTGATTACCTTAAGTGCAGCATTAGAACATAATATAGTAACCCCCGAATCAACGTGCAACTGCAGAGGATATATCAATTTTGGCGGACGTAATATATGGTGTCATCAAAAATGGGGGCATGGAAAACAACTGTCCCTTTCTGAAGCGCTCGCTAATTCTTGTAATATTATATGTTATGATATAGGTCAAAAAATCGACATCGATATTATTGCACATTATGCCCATCTTTTCGGATTTGGACAAAAAACCAATATTTTTTTTGCAGAGCAAGAAGGCCTTGTTCCTTCTCGCGCCTGGAAACGAGCAACAAAAAATCAACCCTGGTGGCCAGGTGAAACATTATCAGTCTGTATAGGGCAAAGCTTTTTACTCGTTACTCCTATTCAAGTTGCTGCCATGATTTCAAGTATTTTTACCGGGTATCTGCCAACACCGCGTCTTTTAATAGCAGAACCGGTTCAAAAAAAACCTCTTGCTATTGCCCAAGAAACACGTAATTTTTTAAAAAAATCAATGAAGCTTGTAACAACCGCAGGAACGGGAAGAGGGGCTAGTATCAAAGGCTATCAGCTTTATGCAAAAACAAGTACGGCCCAGACAAGTGCTTTGGAGAAAAGAATGTTAGATAAAAAATATTTAGAACATGCTTGGTTTGCTGCCTATGCGCAATACAAAAATAGTCAGCCGCTTGCCATTGTTATTTTGGCTGAAAATAGCGGTTCATCAAAAACAGCAACCAACATAGCCAAAAACTTTTTATTGCAGTTTAAAAAATTAATAGACACAAATTCTTATTATTACAAACCCCAGCAATAACATTGATCATATTTTATTCTTGCTGGGGACTTCGTATGGGGTTATATGCCTTTGATAAAGATATCAATAAAGATATACTTATAGAATCAGGGAAAAACAACGGACATTCAGCCCTAATTCGAGACTAAAATATGACGCATAGAAACATTAATTACTAATGTGAGTATATGTCTAAAAAAGAATAGGGCTCTGCAAAAGACCTCTTTACAAAGACTAAATATATGTTACGATGCTTGTAAGAAGATTTTTTAAAACTATTTTTTTTTCAGGAGTTCTTATGAAAAACACACGTGTATTCGGTTTATTCGCATTATTAGCGATAGCGCCATCAGTTAAAGCTGAAGATAGCTATCTAAAAACAGCTGGTGATTTTATTACTGGTTTAGGTACTGGTTCGTTTCTTGGTTCTGCAACAGTAGCAAACAAAGAAATAACACAGTATATATATCAATCGATTACAGAAAATAACCCTTACTATGTAAATGCTCTTCCAGCTGCTATAACTGCTATAGCTATTGAGCTTGTATCTACATTTGGTGCTGAATATGTTCGTGAATACTTCGCTCAAGAATCTGATGTAGCATTCTACACTCACTGGATTACTGCTGCTGGTGTTACTACTGCTGGTGTTTACGATCTTAAATACTCTGCTATAACTCTTTTTGCAGCTTTAAAAGTTGCTGTAATGGGAACAAAAACAGCAGAAGACGCGGTAACTCGTTCTAGCGACAAAGCTGTTGAAGCTACTGCTGAAAAAGCTACTGCTACTGTTGAAGCTACTGCTACTGTTGAAGCTACTGCTACTGTTGAAGCTACTGCTACTAAAGCTGCCTAAGTAATTTAGCTCAATCTAGTATCAAATTTCCAAAAAAGAGATTCCTTAACCGGAGTCTCTTTTTTCTTTATACCCCTTTTTTAAAAAACCAACACTCGGCCTATCTCTCCATTCTATCCCCATCACGCTCTATTTATTACCACTCCTATCCTATCAACCTTCATAACCTACCTCTACCCTACCCCACGACCCTACTCCATGATCGCTGCTTCAACCCCCTATTCCCCTTACTCTACTATCGCCCCCTCAACTCATCTCTTTAGCAACCCACAGCCTTTTCTACCCTCACTCTCTCACTCAAAACCGATTCTTTATACCAATGCCACCATCTTATCTTATTCACTCAAAACTAACCCCTACACCCATCTCTCCACAATCACCCTCTTTTTAAAAATCATCCTTTACTTTGGTATCCTGCATGCTATAGTATCAACAGAAATATTGGTGCAAAAAAAAATTTTAATGTTACCTTTTACCTTTACAGGAATCTTTATGTGCAGTAATTTTATGAAAAATATACGTGTATTAACTTTATTATTATTGCTAGGTATAGGACCCTCAACTTCAGCTAAAAGCTCTGAATCAATAAGCGATGTTAAAAATGGATTCATTGGTGCTGCAACCGGTATAGGACTTAGTACAACAACACTCGTTTCTATTAATACAGCAAAATGGATAGCCTCAAAAATAACCAACAGATTCTATATCAACTACGTTCCTGCAGTTATTGTTGGTACCATTCTCGAAGCTGCAGCTCTATTCGGCTGGGAAGAACTACGAGCATATGCTACTTCAGACTCTGACTTGGCTTTCTGGGCTCACTATGGGTCTGCTGGCTTCGCTACAGCCGTAGGCCTTTATAAGCCTCAATGGACTATCCTAGCTGTCCTTTTTGCCCTAAAAAACAGTATCAGTGGTACAAAATCGAAAGTAAAAGACGATTCTGATTATGAAGAAGAAGAGATGATACTTGATCTACCTTAAAAAAAGCTAACGTATGTTTTAATTTTAATGAGAAATAGGTTAAAAATACCAATTTATTATAAAAAGAGAGGGATTCTTTAACCAGAGTCTCTCTCTTTTTATTGTTTTTTAAAACCAGCACTCTCCCCACCCGTTATTCTATGCCTGTCTTTGCCCGTTTTTTATCGCCGCCATTTTACTCTACCACTTTACACTGCCCTTTGCCCAACCAGTTTTTTATTAGACAAAAATCATTCTTTACTTTGACATCCTACGTGGTATAGTATCAACAGAAAATGTTATATATATATAGTTTTATTGATACAAAAAAAGGAGCCTTTTATCTATGCTAAAAAATATAGTAAAAAATATAAAAATAATAGGGTTATGTCTTATCATGTTAATGGCAACACCGCAAGCCCATTCAAAAACCTGTGCATGGAATACTTTCTGGAAAACTTTCTCTGCTATACCTATAGGTGTACCCTTTGGCGTTTTACGTTCAGCAGCTCATATTGCTACTCATAAGCTTTCTAGACATATATGGGGGGGACTGAGTCGCTTTTCTTACGAAAGCCTTTAGCAATAGTAGCCGGCGCAGCTCTGTGGATTAGTTTAAACTCAATTCTTGAAGTTAGTCGTACGAATATTGCTGAAAAAATCGAACAAAACTTAGATGATGAAAGAGAAAATATTCATTTAACTAACACCCTTGCCCGCTATATAGATTGGATGATTGCATTAATGAGTGTTGCGGCTTGTGAATATTATAATGGTGACGCTGACAAAGTTTTTTCTACTGCTCAACTATTGCTCACGCCATCAGATAGAGCAAGATCTAGATAAAAAGTCCCAAAGCGTGAAATATTAAGAGCTATATATTAAAAAAAATATAATAAAAAGGGCTATCTTTACAAAGATAGCCCTTTTTATTATAGAAAAAAAATTTCTTAATTTAGTAACTTAATACTTAATTATAGTACATAAACGTGCTGAAAAGCTTATTTTTGTACTTCTTTAGCACGCTCAGCAGCAGCGACAGCTGAAGCTAATCGACTAATTTTACGAGCAACTGTGTTTCTATGCAACACACCTTTGCCTTTAGCTCGAGCTAATTTTGACTCAGCATCTTTAAGCAATTCTTTTGCATTTAGCAAATCGTCGTTTTTAACTGCTTCTAATACTTTTTTAGAGCTCGTTTTTATAGCAGATTTACGAGACATATTCAAAATTCGTCTCTTATCGCTCTGTTTTACTCGTTTTTTAGCTGATTTAATATTTGGCATACACCATCCCAGTTTTTATAAAATTTTTTGGATTTTTTTTGCTTTAACACATTTTGTACACACTTTGCCACGTTTTACACTCTTATCAGCTGAACAGGATAGAGTGTACCGTACCGCATGCACATTAGGATATACCCATCGCTTTACACGATTGTTGGCATTACTGACTGAATTAACTACCTGCGGACATTTTCCGCAAACCTCACAAATACGTGCCATCTATTCAAATTCCTTTCAAACATATCTTTTATCAATATCAATAAATTTCATCAATAAATTTTAATAAAGCGCCTAGCGCACCTATATATTTTAACTATTCCTTTAAGTATAAAGAAAAATCGCAATTTTTCAACATAAAGCTATACTTTAAAGCGATGATCTACTCTCGGAGTAATTCCCAATAATACATAAATATCAGCTGCATAAAGCGTCTCTTTTTCCAAAAGCGCATAAGATAATAGGTCAAGCTTATCTCTATTCTCTTTTAAAAGCTCGAAAGCTGATTTATAGCATGAATCGAGAATAGCTGACACTTCAGTATCAATTTTATAAGCCATTTTGTTAGAATAAGGAAAATCTCCCCGTTCTTGACCATAAACTACAAATCCTAAATCAGACATCCCCAATTTGCAAACCATACGGCGAGCAATATTGGTAGCCGTCTCGAAATCACTACTCGCTCCACCCGACACCTGATTAAACACCAATTCCTCTGCAGCCCTTCCCCCAAGCGCAGCCATAATCTGCGTCAAAAGCTCTTCCTTCGAGACCGAATACTTTTCACGCTCAGGCAACGAATGAGTCACCCCTAGCGCTCTCCCTCGAGGAATAATAGTGACCTTGTGTAATGGATCAGCTGTTTCTGGTTTCAAAAGGCGAACAATAGCATGTCCAGCTTCATGAAATGCCGTCTCTTTGCGATCTTCATACGTTAACATTTTACTTTTTGATTCTTTACCCAATAATATCTTATCGCGAGCTTCTTCTATATCTTCTACAATAATAAGATTTCTATCAGTTTTTGAAGCGATAATAGCAGCTTCATTAATAAGATTCGCTAAATCCGCACCAGAAAAACCAGGGGTTCCTCGTGCTATTTTCGCTAAATCTACTGAAGGGTCAAGTTTTACTGAAGCTGCATGCAATCTCAAAATCTGCTCTCTACTTTGAAGATCAGGATAAGGAACTTCTACTCGACGATCAAAGCGCCCAGGCCGCAATAACGCTGAATCAAGCACATCGGGACGATTAGTCGCTGCCATCACAATAACACAACTCGTAGATGTCTGAAAACCATCCATTTCGGTCAGCAATTGGTTCAGCGTCTGCTCTCTTTCATCGTTGCCACCGCCAAGACCGGATCCTCTATGACGACCAACGGCATCTATTTCATCAATAAAAATAATAGACGGTGCATGTTTTCGTGCTTGTGCAAAAAGATCTCGCACCCGAGCTGCACCTACCCCAACAAAAACTTCAATAAAGTCAGAGCCACTGATGCTAAAAAAGGTACAATGAGCTTCCCCTGCTACCGCACGAGCAAGTAACGTTTTACCATTTCCCGGCTCACCAACTAATAAAACTCCTCGAGTCATCTTAGCGCCTAGCCGCTCATACTGTTTTGGATCTTTCAAAAAGGCGACAACGTCTTGTAATTCTTCTTTAGCTTCTTGAGCTCCCGCAACAGAAGCAAATGAATCTTTAATGGTTGAAGGTAAAAACATGCGGGCTTTACTCTTACCCATCGAAAATATATTGTTACCACCGCCACCACCGCCGCCACCTCTCATTTGGCGAACGACATACCACGTGATACCCATGACAACCAATAACAACAATAATATAGTCAAGAAGTAGTACCAATTTTTTTGGTTAGCCATATTTTCTACAGAAAATTCAACCTGAGATTGACGAAGCAGATCCCAATTGGCAAAATTTTTATCGACAACAGTCTGGAATTTGGTACCGTTTTTCAAAATACCCGAAATATCTTGTCCTGAGACACGGATTTTCTGTATATCTCCATGTTCTAACCTCTTTAAAAAAGACGAATAAGAAAATCTTTCTATTGCTCGATTATATTCTAAAAGAGCACTCAAAAAAAGAATTCCTACAAATAAAAGAATAAATCCCCAGAAAGCATTTTTTTGATTAACATTAATAAAGCGGTTCTTTTTTTTCATATGTTTCAACTACCATGATATTAAAAAATTATAGAAATATTTTTTTTCTTAAAAACGCTTAAAATAATTAAACGTGTACTATGTATGTATATATTATAACCAGCAAATAAAAGTGTGTCTATTATAAGCCTATAAAGAAGGATAAAAAATATAGCACTGAGACCATGAAGGATAACTGCATGACACTGATTCTGGAGTAATCAAAGAAGTCTCTTTAGTAAACATATTAAAAATTCCAATCCTACTCTTATTCCCAAGCTCCAGCGAAAACACCAGATAATTACCACACGGGGACCAAGACGGTTCTAGCTTGCTTCCCTTACCGCTCGTCAAACAAGTGTTCATCTTTTTTTTCATATCATACAGATATATCTGCGCTTGCCCCTTTTCCATTTTGCTATAAGCGATACAGTTTCTTGTTGCTGAATAACTAGGAGATGTACAATACCCACCTTCGGTAATTTTTTCAACTAATTTTGTTGCTCTATTATAGGTATAAATTTGTGGCGAACCGGTCTGAAAATCAGAACAAAAAAGAATATTCGTATCATCAATAAAAGAAGGCGATATATTATTTCCACTATTTTCCGCTACCGTTTTAAAAACCCCATTCTCGCCATAATATAGTTGGCATAAGCCATTTCCATGAGAAGCGCAATAGACAACCTTTTTACCATCTTTAGAAAAAGCAGGCAACATATTAATACCATCATAATCCGATGCTATTCGACGATTTTTTTTCATATCAACAAACATTAACCTAATATTATTGTTCGTATATTCTGAATAAAAAATCAGCGGCTTATGTAGATCATTATTCCATCGTGGCGCAATTGAAATAGTAGGAAGATCAACCACTGTCTGTTCATTGCTGCCATCATAATCAGCTATGCAAATATGCTTAGCTCGCTTGCCCTGTGCAAGATCAACCTGTTTGCAATAGGCGATTTTAGAGCAAAATAAACCCGCTTGGCCCGTTAATACAGGCCAAAGAAGATCTCCTATACGATAAGCCCAACCAGCGATGCTCCCGCTTGTCTTTGTACATCTCTTTTGAAAAATTATTTTGCCATCTAATGTATTAAAAAGATATAATTCTATACTCTGTTTAGCTCCCACACCATTACTTACAGTACCACCTACACCATCTACTTTATCACCATCTACTTTATCACCATCTACTGTAGCACCTATATCTTCATTGCTTGTACCACTAACAGCACTCCCATGACGAACACCGTGCCCATCTCCCAGAAGCATAAAAAGAGCAAGAGGTGATTCTGTTCCAAAAAATTCTCCAATACTTTTCTTTGAAGGTTTTTCAGCAACTTTTTTGACAACAACCGTACATTGACCACTAAACTGAAAAGCTTTTTCAAGATAAAAAACAAGGGGCTCTATAGCATTACTTTCTGATTGAAGATAGTAGATCCCCAAAGGCATTTTTACTCTCTTTGCAGCCCTAATCTGCAAACTCATATCTTTTATTTTACTCTTTTTTATCTCGCTATCTTTTATCTGGCTTATTTTACTAACTACTCTTTTACTCTTTTCTGTTTCGAGCTTTTTTGAATTATTAAGTTTTTGATTACACGACAATTTTTGGCCAAAAAAAAGCATGCTACTCAGTAAAAGAGCATATCCCATACCAAAGCTCACAGAACTTATCGAAGAACTCATGCCGGAACTCATGCGAGAAAAATTTACTACTTTTTTCATACAAATATATCCCACTTATTATTGAAAAGTCATACTAAAACAGGTATTATGCAACCAGGATGGCCACTGTTTTGACCTGCAAATTGATTGCACAGAAATATCAAACAACAGCACACCAGAAGAATCAACTATTTCAAAAAAATTAGTTTTCCCCTGAGGGTCAACCCCGATTTTAACCGTACATCCCTTATCAGAATCAATACCAACTGGTGCCGACCATTCCCTCGCTAGTTCACGTTTTAAATTTTCATGCCTAACGTCTAACTGGGTATTGTTGCTCCCTATATCAACAAACTCTTTTTTATCAATATTATTATCAATATTATTATCAAAAAGCTTTTTTTCCTGAGCAACCAATAACTGATCAGTTACCTGATCGTTACGGGAAACTACCTTCGACTTCTTTTCTAAAACTCTTTCTGGCGTTTTTTTTAAAACTTTTTCGGAAACTTTTTCTGGTTCTGTTTTTTTTCTTTTTTGTGCTGGTTTTACTGTTTTTTGCACCTGCTTTACCGAAGTTTTTTCTATTTTTTTCTTTTCTGGCATACAACTTTTAACAGCTTTTTTCTTAATTTTTTTATCTTTTATTATATTATTTTTTGCTCTTTTTTTAGTAACTATTTTTTTAGCACATTTCTTTTTAACGTCTACTTTTTGCTTACTATTATGAGAAACTCGTTTTACAGGCAAGCTTTTATTAACCTGCGCTCCTACCTTTTTCTCCACACCTACATTTTTCTGCACACCTACATTTTTCTGTGTACTATTATTTTTTTGTACATAATTATTTTTAATCCCTGGACTAGTCATTTTATTCATAAATAAAACAGGAGCGACAGAAGCTGGGTTCCCTTTTTTTTCCACTACGAGATGCAAAATACCTATCGAATCAGTATAGATAAAAAAAATCAAAAAAAGAAAACTAATATGACCAATTAAAGAGATAAAAAACAGCTTGCCCCACGACATAATCGCAATCTTATCTATTTTTTTGTGTTGCCAATGCCACATACTTGATACCACCAATAGCTTTAATATGATCAACTAATTCAATAACGTGTCCATACGGCACGGCTGTATCGGCTCTTACATAGACTGTTTTTTCTCTATCAACGCCAACCTTTTGTTGAAGCAAAAGAACAAGATCCGCCAACAGAACTTCATTGCCGTCACAAAATATTTTTCCGTCTTTATCTACATAAATCTCTATATCTTGCTGCAATCCGACGTCCTCTTTTGCATGACCTTTTGGTAACGTAATTTTTATCGCATTATGCATCAAAGGGGAAGTCACCATAAATATAACCAGCAATGTTAAGGCGGTATCAATGAGCGGTGTCAATGAGATTTCGGTTAATGCCATTTTTTTTTTTAATCGTCTCTGTTTTAATCGATGCATAGATTACCCTTTTTTATCTGCAATAATGGGCTTTGCTCTTACCACAATCAGATCAGCCATAGAGACGAGTTGTTCCTCAAGAGCGTCTATCTGGGTGGTTATATAGTTAACCATAAAAACAGCGGGAATGGCTACCACAAGCCCTGCCAACGTCGTTATAAGAGCTTCAGCTATACCCGGCGCCACGGTGACAATATCAGCTGATTGAGAATGACTGATGCCAATAAATGCGTGTATCAGACCCCATACGGTCCCAAACAAACCAATAAGAGGAGAAACAACAGCCGATGTGGTAATAAAAGAAACATGTTGTTGTTCGGCTATTATGATATGATCAATTTCTCTATCTATTAATGTATGAGCATAACTCATTTTATCTGTGTAAGGACTTATATATTCTTGACGAGCATCATCTACCACTATTTTTATAGAAGCGAGAATCCGCAATACATGATATCCTGCTAAGGTATTTGTATGGTTTTCCACTAACATGACAATATCATCTACTGTTTTTGTCAACCTTAACTGCTCAAAAACAAAACCCATATCCCTTTTCTTTTTATACAAAAAAACCAATTTATAGAGAAAAATAGTCCATATAACCAGAGACATGCCGAGCAGCAACAATAAAATTAGCTTACTAATAACATCTGTCTGCGCAATGAGAGACCATAAAGAATTACTGATAAACATACTATACCCTTTTAACTTATCTTGTTTCTTATTACTTAACTTATGTAGACCATTACAAATTAACGTGCAGTTTAATGCAAAACAGTTTAATGCAAAAGAATATATATGTATATTATAAACATATATATTCTAAGCCTATTTTATTTATTACATAGTAATTGGTTGCATTCTATAGAGCATTGGACTTTTTTGATACGCTATACGAAGTGGACTAAAAAAATGAGACATGGTCATCATATGAAAACTATTTTCAAGCGTATGTATGCCTTGCTTTACGTACATCGGTGGCAACAAAAAATCAGGCGAATTATCTGCCGGTGAAATTCCTATAGGAACATATATATACTCAGGTTTTGCGATAATAACAAGAGATTCTTTAGGAGGAATTTTATTATCAAAAAGTCGCTCTACTGCTTGAACGTCCCAAAAGAAAAGTCCCGTCTTATCATCTTGTTTTTTGATAGCTTTAAAACAAGCTGCTGCCGCATGTTTATCAAGTTCCAAGTGACTTACTGTGTGGCCAAACATAACAATAGGAACAACCGTATCAGTAACAATAATATAAATATATTTTTCTGCATCATGATGCCTGAGAGGGAAAAAAGTCTGACCATCACTATTGGAAACAGCTAAATAACCATAGTAGGTAGACATAATACCAGCGCAACGATTATGATTTAACACACCATGCAATCGGTGAAGGGCTATATGTCCCGTTTTTTTCACTGTTGCATGAAAATTATTTACGTGAGAATTGTTTACGTGAGAATTGTCTATAGAGTTATCTGTTTTGATATCGCTTGTTTTAATATCTGGGTGAGAATAATCTGCGTGAGAATAATCTGGATAAGGATAGAAAAAAAAATTCAAAATAGGATCAGCGTAACTATTTTGCAAAGATATTAAACATGCTATAATAAATGGTATACAATATTTTTTCATATATCTTTCTTATATTAATTAAAAATATTATTAATTAAAAAAATAAAAATAAAAAATATACTTATACGCAAAACATACTTATGCACAAAATATATTCATAAACACAGTAGCATAAAAAATTATTTAAAAGCTACGCTTTCCATCCATAACCAAACTATAATCAGATGCCAGACATGAAACAGATCCTAAAAAAAGAAATCTCAGAAAGCCAAGAATGGCTCAATTTTATAACTAAAGAAAATCTATCAACAAAACAACAAGATCAATTTCTTCTCTATCTAGAGCTACTTATCGAATGGAACAATAAATTTAATATTACCACCATTACTGATCCTCACCTTATTATTGCCGATCATTTTCAA
The DNA here is from genome assembly GCA_963719415.1 of uncultured bacterium. GTDB lineage: Bacteria > Babelota > Babeliae > Babelales > Vermiphilaceae > JAPLIS01. The sequence goes on from OY970383.1 coordinate 214,602, forward strand.
GATTCATTAGAGTTGCGTCATCAACTTACTCTAAAAGATAGAAAAGGCATCTGTGATATCGGCTCTGGAGGAGGATTTCCAGGGATACCACTTAGCATTTGCAATCCCGATACCCCCGTAGTGTTAATCGAAATTAATAACAAAAAAATCGAATTTTTACAGGCTATTATTGATACGCTAGAACTAAAAAACGTATCTATATATTCACAAAACTGGAGAATGTTTCTCAAAGATTCTTCTTTTGCTACCACCCACCCATTAGATCTTTTTTTAGCGCGAGCGTCATTGCAGCCAGAAGAATTAATTCGAATTTTAAGACCAACCAGTCTTTATAAAGACGCCCTATTGATCTATTGGGCATCAGCACATTGGCAGCCCCTAAAACAGGTCGTGCCCTTTATAAGTAAAGAAACAAGCTATACTATTGGCAACAAAACTGGCAACAAAATAAGACAATTAATTTTCATGACAAAAAAAATATAAGAGTATTCTATGAAACCAATTTTGCTACAGATTAAAAATATAAAAAAACAGTATTTTAAAAATAAAATATTGGTTAAAGAAGCGCTCAAAAATATCACTCTTGATATCTATAAAGGTGAAATTTTAGCACTTTTGGGTGCTAATGGTGCAGGAAAAACGACTCTTTCTTCTTTAATAGCATCCCTACACCCGCCAACATCAGGAACCATAGAATATAATGGTGTTTCTATTTATGAAGATATAATCAACTACCGACAGCGCTTAGGATTTTGCGCACAAAAACAATACCTTGCGTCTCATTTAACCGTACGCGAACATCTTGAATATGCTGGTCGCTACTTTTTAATACCAGATACTCTTTTACAAAAAAGAGTCGATGAGCTTATCAGAATGTTTGGTCTCGGCGACTTTATCAACAGAGACCCTTCTGAGTTATCGGGCGGTTACAAACAACGATTACTTATTGCTCGCTCTATTATTCATAAACCGTCGCTGGTAATTTTAGACGAGCCTACCGTTGCCCTTGATCCTCATATTCGTCGTCAATTATGGGATATTATAAAAGAGTTAAAATCAGCGGGTACGAGTATTATACTCACTACCCACTATCTTGATGAAGCGCAAGCGTTGGCTGACCGTATCTGTCTATTACATAATGGTGAAATAAAACATATTGATACCCCGCAAGCACTCATGAGTTCGTATAATATGACAAACTTAGAAGATGTCTTTTTACAGCTCATGCAAGAAGAAGTTGCTCAATAATAAAATTTTAGTTTTACTATGGCCCCAGAGAGGCCATAGCATGTATCTTTAAGCCTGTTCTAAAAAACCTGTTTTAAAAAAAAAATTAAAAAAAGAAAGCAAACTGATCATGAATTTAACGTCATTTAAACACTCACTTCGCGTCTTTGGCTGGCTTTTATATGTCGATGCGCGCTCTTTATGGAAAGATTTCTTTAACAACTTATTAGATGCTGCAACGTGGCCATTTTTTATTATTTTTGTTAATGGTATTATTATGCCAAAAATGGGCCTCCCTGCTAATTATGGTACCTTTACCACTATCAGCATGATCGTCATGATGGGTTCCTTTAGTGCGTGGGCAGCTTCAACGCTCATAGCTGCTGATCTTGCAGGGCCTCAAACCATTGCTTACGAACTAACACTACCACTTCCCTACTGGATGGTCTGGCTCAAAAATAGCATCTATCTTTCTTTAAAAGCGGCAGTCTTTAATATCTTACCGCTCTTTTTAGGCAAACTTATTTTAGGAAGCAAACTCAATTTAAGTAATTTTTCACTCTTGCAATTCTTAATAATCTATAGCGTATCAGCACTTTTTTTTGGCGCATTTGCTCTCTTTTCTACGGTACTTACCAGCACGCATGAAGGACATAGTCGATTAGAATTACGTCTTACGGGACCTATGTTTTTTTTAAACGGTTTTGCTGCTTCCTGGGCTATTACGTATGCTATATCGCCTGCGCTTGGCATTTTTATGCGTTGCCTGCCGTGGATTTATGCATATGAAGGCTGCAGAGCAGCTGTTCTTGGCCAAGAAGAGTATATTAATATATGGGTCTGCGTTGGCATGCTCTCTCTTTTCACTATACTCTGCACCATTACCAGCTTACGACTATTTAAAAAACGTATGGATTGCGTATAAAAATATGCATAAAATTACTCACTCACTTCGGGTCTTTGGCTGGCTTTTATGGGTAGATGCGCGTTCATTGTGGAAAAACTTTTTTAATAATTTACTCGATGCTGCTGTTTGGCCATTTTTTATTATTTTTGTAAACGGCATTATTATGCCAAAAATGGGTCTACCAACTTATTATGGTGCTTTTGCTACTATTAGTATGGTTGTTGTAATGAGTGCTTTTAGCGCTCGAACAGGCGCTGCTCTCATAGCAGCTGATCTGGACGGCCCACAAACCATTGCGTATGAATTAACGCTCCCACTTCCCTACTGGATGGTCTGGCTAAAAAACGGTCTCTACCTTTCTTTAAAAGCAATGGTTTTTAATGTTTTGCCACTTTTTCTGGGAAAACTTATACTCGGAAACGGCCTCGATTTCAGCAATTTTTCACTTTTTAGATTTTTAATTATATATATTATTTCAGCACTTTTTTTTGCCATGTTTTCTCTCTTTTCTACCGTATTTACCAACACGCTCAAAGGATATAGTCGATTACAATCTCACCTTGTTAGACCTATGATTTTTTTAAATGGTTTTACAGCTTCATGGATTATCGTATATTCAATATCACCAGCACTTGGCATTTTCATGCGTTGTTTACCATGGATTTACGCGTATGAAGGATGCAGAGCTGCTATCTTAGGCCAAGACGGATACATTAATATATGGGTTTGCGTTGGCATGCTCACTCTTTTTACCCTCTTATGCACCATTGCCAGCTTACGTCTATTTAAAAAACGCATGGACTGTATATAGAATTTATACCAATTTCAGGTGACTGAAAATAGAGCTGTTCCTGCACCACCCCATCTATCAACACTAAGAACAATAGATAACGCGATCTCGATCTAAGCGATCAGCCTTCTACAGCTTTTTTTGTTTTTTGTAAAGCAGTGTATATCTATTTGTGGCCCCGAAAGGGCCACAAATGGCAAGTTTTAGTATGCTGTAAAATGAGTATTCAAGCTATTTTTTACCATCTCTTATATCAAGCTCACGTTAATTTAAGCCATTTTTCAAACATGCGAACTACTGATTGCTCTTTAGTTGGAAGTAATTGTATGTCTTTACCTATCCATCGCAACTCTTTTGACTCTCTATTTTGCACTACATGCTCATCGCTAACAACTTGTAGCAAAAATCTAATATCATAATGATAATGCTCTTTTTCTTTACTGTTAGCCGGTATCAAATGGACATCAATATCAAAAATATGTGCATGTACAGGCACGATACCAAGGATACCTGACTCTTCTTGCGCTTCTTTAAGAGCAACTGCTAATACATCTGGATCACCATCACAATGCCCACCGAGCTGAAACCAACCATTCAGTTTTGCATGATGCAATAAGAGAGCCTTTGAGCCATCTTTATTTAAAAGCCAACAAGATCCCGTGATATGCCCTACCTCTAACGATCGCTCAAAACAATCTGCATAAGTATCTACGAAAGCAAGAATAGTCTGCTTAGAAGCTATTTCTTCAGAATATAGGGAATTGTGTGCATGTAATAAATTTTTTAATAACGATCTTTTTTCCATATTATCTTTCTTTTTTATTTTTATTTTTTTTATTTTTTTAAAACTATTCTAAAAAATTATCATACCAAAAATTTATCTTTTTAACGCGACCAATTTAACGCGACCTCCTTGAAAAATAAAGATAAAATTCTCACAAAATTGGACAAATCTCTAAAAAACTTGTTTTTCTTTATCTCAAATTACTAGAATTATTCTTAGTACCAAAATAAAAATACAAAAAGAGAAAATATGAAAACACAAGCATTCATATTTGTTTTTATTATATGTCTGGCACATGAATCTTATCCCATGCAATCTATTTTGAACCCAAATCCTTCTTCTGCCAAAAATTATAAATCATTAATAGAGATGACCAAAGAACAACTCTTAAACTATGCAACAAGTTTGAGCCAACGAATAAAAAATAATCAAGAAGAAAGAAGCGCTCGAGTACATCATAATATTGTTCCCATAGACAATTACGGCAACGATCCTCGATTAAGAATATTAGGTCAAATAACAAACAAACTTATAATACAGAAAGGTAAAGTTGTCAAAGCATTAAAAAATCGTTTCAACGTAATAATAGAATAAAATAGATTCAGTAAAAATAGTAAATACTCTAATAGATATATAAGAAAGGTTCTCTATGTTCAAAAAAACTCTTCCAATAACATTAAGTATAGTTTTAATTCTTGCACCCAGCTGTCTTGTTGCTGGTCGTCATTCTAAAAAAAATAATTCTACACAGCAAAACGCTATGAATCAACGCCTTACAAACCAAAACGCTATGAACCAACGTCCTACAAATAACCAGCAAACTATGAACCAAAACGCTATGAACCAACAAAATACAAACCAATATACTATGAACCAACGTCCTACAAATAGCCAGCAGACTATGAACCAAAATTCTATGAACCAACGTCCTACAAATAGCCAGCAGACTATGAACCAAAATTCTATGAACCAACGTCCTACAAATAACCAGCAAACTATGAATCAAAATTCTATGAACCAACAAAATACAAACCAATATACTATGAATCAACGTCCTACAAATAACCAGCAGACTATGAACCAAAATTCTATGAACCAACAAAGTATGAACCAACGACCTACAAATAACCAGCAGACCACAAACCAAAATTCTATGAATCAAAATTCTATGAACCAAAATTCTATGAACCAAAATTCTATGAACCAACATTCTATGAATCAACATTCTATGAATCAACAGACTACAAACCACAATGACAGCATTAATGAGCAACAATGTTCACTCCGTTGCAATATGAATAAACTGTGGACTGACCACGTTCTCTGGACACGTCAATTTATAATATCATCAGTTGCTGGCCTTCAGGATAAAGATGCAGTCGTGCAACGATTATTACACAATCAAGATGAGATTGGTAATGCCATAGCTCCTTTTTATGGTGCTGAAGCGGGTAGAGAATTAGCAAGATTACTAAAAAAACATATAACTATCTATGCTGATCTTGTTAAAGCAGCATTAATGCATAATACCGATGAAGTAAATAATTTATATACACAATGGCGCATGAATGCCGCTGAATTAGGAGCATTCTTAAGCAAAGCAAACCCATACTGGAATCAACAACAAATGACTGATATGTTTAATGAACATCTTAGATTAACAGCAATAGAATTACAATTGAGAATGAACAGTGATTGGGTTGCTGATATTGCTAACTTTGATGAGATCTTCAAACAAGCATTGATGATGGCAAAAAATTTAGCTGATGGCATTGCTCAACAGTTTCCCGCCAGCTTTTAAACCATACATTAAACCTATAATACACGCATTCACAAGAGACACAAAATAAAATAGTTATAAAATATTTTTTAAAATTCATGCGCTGGTCCTTATTGTTTACTATAAGGACCAGCTTTTTTTTACCCTGTTAACAGGTAAAAACTTGTTTTTTAAAAAATACACAACTACAATTGTTCTCAGATTACAATAAAAAATAAACTCTCCATAAAAATGATAAAAAAAAAGAAAAAACATGAATATAAAAAGCCAAATCTTAGCACTTATCTCTCTTATACTTTTAACCAATAGTTCTTACGCCATGCAATTCGCCCCTGCTATAGGACCAGCTCAAAATCAAAATCCTATTATTTCATACTTTAACAAGTTAACCAAAGAAGAACTTCAAGCTCGAAAAACAGCTCTAGATAGAACAATACAAAATAAGCAAGTATTGACAGCCGACTATGTAGCCCGCCACAATGTTACCCCGAAAACCCATGGCGATCATTTTCTATTGAGAAGACTCGCCACGGAAATAAAAAAACTTAGAGTGCAAACTCATATAATTGCCCAAATATTAAAAACTCGTTCTGATTTAGCAATAGAAGCTGATCAAGCAAATGCTCAAGCTGATAAATAGGCGTTACAACAAATAAAGCAAAGAAAAACGCATGAAATAAAATCATAGATTTTTCTTTGCTTTATTTATAATCAAATATCACGCGTTTATAGGCCAATATTACGTAAAAATGCATCTTGATTTGGCTTGCGACCCAAAAAATCCTCTAACAATATATTAGGATCAACCGATCCGCCACGACCAATCACTTGTTCGACATACCGTTTGCCCATAACTGGATTACGAAGGCCTTCTTTTTTAATAGCTTCAAACAGATCATGTGCTAAAACTCTTGACCATAAATAGCCATAATATTTTGCACCATAGTCTGCTAAATGACCAAATGCAGCATACATATGATTTTCTGGACAAAATTCTATATGGTCCATCATAGAATTATGTAATTTTTTAAATAATTCTTGCGGGTCATCAAGTTTTGCGTGCTTAAAATAATCTAATGCTAATAATGAAAAAAATGCTTGTCGTAAAACAAAATAACCACTATCAAAATTTTTCAAGGCGATAATGGCTGCTACTTGATCATCAGAGAGCGAATCATTCGTTTGATAGTGTGAGCTGAGTGATTGTAAAATATTTTTATCCGTTAACCATTCTTCTAGCATTTGTGAAGGTAGCTCAACAAAATCAGTTTTCACTCGTGTACCTGAAAATGAAGCCAATGTGGTACGACCCAATAATGCATGTAAGGCATGTCCAAATTCATGAAAAAAGGTTAAAACTTCATAACGTCTTAATAGCGATGGTTTTGTTGCTGTTGACTGAGAAAAATTAGCGATCACTATAGAAACTTGCTTGTTCGGCGTACCATCAGCATTATACGTAGCTGGAATAAGAGCTTCATGAGCAGCATGGCTAAATTTGTTTTCTCGCGGATACAAATCTAACAAGAAATATCCCAATACAACACCCGAGTCTTTTTCGCGTGAATCATCTCCAGCTACAACAGAAAATGCTTTAACCGAATCATGCCACAATCCTTCTATAGGCACTTCTTGAAACTTAATATTAAAAAAATCTTCATAAATAGAGAGTAAGCCCGCGACTGTTTTTTCCATCGGAAAATATTCTGCTATCTTGTTTTCATCAACAGAAAAACAGTTTTTCTTATACAAAGTATGGAGATATTTATAATCCCACGGAAACAGTTTTCCAGAATCAGAAAGTGTCACTGAATCAGGCAACAGTTCTATTAGTTGTTTCAGCTCGCCCAATGCTTTCGGCTTAACCTGATCAATAAGATCATTAATAAACTGCTCAGCTTGTGCAGCAGTAGTCACCATTTCTGAAGACAAATTAAGATCAGCATAATGCGCAAAACCAAGCTCTTTAGCGAGTAAATCACGTTTTGCTATAATTTCAGACAGTACTGTTTTATTCGCTGGATATGCACGTTGATTAAATGCTATAAACATTTTTTTACGTGTATCTACCACAGAACAATTTCCCATAATAGCATCATGCGTAGGATATGCCATGGTCACTATTTTATTACCCTGATCATCAGATGGAAGACTATCAATAAAATCCTGATCTAAGCCTGCCAATTCACTCGGCTTAAATAATAATGTTGTTGTATCCTGCGCTATGTTAGCCTCAAGTCTCGATTCTAACTCTGCCAATTCTTTTTTCAAAGTTTTAACAGCTAACTGTTTTTCTGCCGGCAAATCAAGACCTTCTCGCCGATATGCTTTTAATCTCTCTTCTATGAAATAATATTGCTCATGAGTTAATTGCTCATGGTGCATGCCATGCTCAACATAGTCACACAACGCTCGATAGAGATCAATATTATAGGAAACAGTATCAACATTAAAATATTTCAACGTCAGGCTTGCCGCATGCGCAGCATCTCTGATAGCTTTATCTGGACTAAGCCATTCTAACATTACCGTCATTAAAGTAATAAAACAAAGGTCTGAATACGCTTCTAATTCATCAATCGCTTTAACCGTATTTAAAAAAGTGCGATCTAAAGGTGCAATAGCTAAAATCCGATCAATTTTTACACGAGCGTCTGCACGTGCATTTTCTGTATGCTGCTCAATTTCTGCAACTGACTTAGGAAACAAATTACATACATCTTGCATGCTATTAATATAAGCAAACGACAGATTTTTGCTCGCATTTTCACCCGAGCGTTCACGTGCATTTTTACACTTTAACATGCTATACTCCTGACAAACAATTAAATAAGAACTGATAAAAAAAACCAATATTAGAATTTTTATATTCAAAAATTTTGTTACTAATTTTTTCATAGCTATCTCTTTTCTCTCTTTTAAAATAAAAATAACTTTTACAAACCAATATTACGTAAAAATGCATCTTGATTTGGCTTACGACCCAAAAAATTCTCTAACAATATATTAGGATCAACCGATCCGCCATGACCAATAACTTGATCAACATACCGTTTGCCCATAACAGGATTACGCAATCCTTCTTTTTTAATAGTTTCAAACAGATCATGTGCTAAAACTCTTGACCATAAATAGCCATAATATTTTGCACCATACCCCATTAAATGACCAAATGCAGCATACATATGATCTTCTGGGCAAAATTCTACGCTATTCATAATAGAATCATATAGTTTTTTCAATAATTCTTGTGGGTCATCAAGTTTTGCCTGCTTAAAATAGTGTAATGCTAATAATGAAAGACACGTTTGTCGTAAAACAAAATAGCCACTATCAAAATTTTTCAAAGCAATGATAGCTGCTATCTGATCATCAGCAAGGGGCTCATTCGTTTGGTAATGGGAACTTAACGATTGTAGAATATCTTTATCCCATAGCCACTCTTCTAGCATTTGTGACGGCAATTCAACAAAATCTCTTTTTACCCGTGTACCTGCAAATGATGCCATTTTGGTTCGTCCCAATAATGAGTGCAACCCATGTCCAAATTCATGGAAAAACGTTGAAACTTCAGAACGTTTTAATAATGATGGCTTTGTTGCCGTTGACTGAGAAAAATTAGCAATCACTACCGATACTTCCTTATTTGGTATACCATCAGCATTATAAGTAGCCGGTACAATAGTCAAATGACAAGCATGACTATATTTATTTTCTCGCGGATACAAATCTAATAAGAAATATCCCAACACAACACCCGAATCTCCATCTGCAACAGAAAATCCTTTCACCGAGTCATGCCATAGCCCCTCTACCGGCACTTCTTGAAATTTGATATTAAAAAAATCTTCATAAATAGAAAACAACCCTGCAACTGTTTTTTCCATCGGGAAATATTCTGCTATCTTATTTTCATCTACCGATAAATGTTTTTTCTTATACAGAGTATGTACATATTTATAATCCCAAGAAAGCAATTTTCCTGAATCAGAAAGTTCTACTGAATCGGGCAATTCGTTAACTAATTCTTCCAATTCGGCTAATGCTTTGGGCTTAACCTGATCAATAAGATCATTAATAAACTGCTCAGCTTGTGCAGCAGTAGTCACCATTTCTGAAGACAAATTAAGATCAGCATAATGAGCAAAACCGAGCTCTTTAGCGAGCAAGTCACGCTTTGCTATAATTTGTGACAATAGTAATTTATTTGCTGGATATGCACGTTGACTAAATGTTATAAACATTTTTTTACGCGTATCAGCTATCGAACAAGTTTGCAAAACAGCATCAACCGTAGGGTATGCCATGGTCAATATTTTATTGCCCTGATCATCAGACGGGAGGCTATCGATAAAATCCTGATCTATACCAGCCAATTCAGCCGACTGAAATAATAACTTTGTTGTATCTTGTGCAATATTAGCTTCAAATCGAGATCCTAATTCTGCCAAATCTTTTTTTAATTCTTTAACAACTAACTGTTTCTCTTCCGGCAAGCCAAGACCTTGCCGCTGATACGCCTCTAAACTTTCTTCTATAAAATAGTGCTGCTCAGCCGTTAATTGCTCATGCTGCATACCATGTTCAACATAGTCACCTAATGCTCGATAAAGGCCAACATTATAAGTAATAGTATCTATTTCAAAACGTTTTAACGTCAAGTGTGCTTCATGTGCAGCGTCTCTGATGGCTTTATCAGGACTCACTAATTCTAACAATACCATCATTATCAGCGTGGTAATAAAATCTGAATAACTTTCTAAATCATCAAGCGCTTTGACCGTATTTAAAAAAGTGCGATCTAAAGGTGCAATAGCCAGAATCTGATCAATTCTCGTACGGGCATCAGCAAGAGCATTTTTAGTCTGTTGCTCAATTTCTGCAACTGACTTAGGAAATAGATCACACGCATCTTGCATACTATTAATATAGGCAAACGACAGGTTTTTATACAAATTTTTGTGCACATTTTCATGAGAATTTTTACGCTCTAACATTCCACATCCCCGACAAATTATTAAATAAGAACAGATAAAAAAAACCAATATTGAAAATTTTATTATTAAAAACTTTGTTACTATCTTTTTCATATACATCTCTCTTTTTTTACATACTACTGCATACTTTACTACATACTTTTTTTTATATTCTCTCTGTTTTTATTATAAAATAAAAACAGCCACTCATAATTTATTATAACTATAACGCAAAAGCCCGTACTGTCAAACCTGTACGTCCTAACAATAATATCGATCATCATATTGACAAACATCGACAACCATGTTGACAAAAAAGAGATATTTTTGTTATAAAAAAACAATAATAATTTATCTTTTAAAAAAATCTCAAATATTATTATGGATTATACTAGTCCTGATACACCATCCAATAGACATCTATATCAAGCACTCACCGACGACGCCGATTTTCTTGTACGGGAAGCGAGTGCATGGGAAAAAAATTACGTAATTTCATAGGCATAGGCTAGAGCAAAGCACCCTAAAGCTTCTCCCTCTTTTTTATGATTTGACCAAGCTCTTTTTTATTACTACTCTTTTAGCAACAAAAATAGAGTAATTATTAAAAAAAAATAGGTTTACATGAAGATTCTTTTACACGCACTCGCATTCTCCTTAATCACTTTATTAACTATCGTTAACCCCGTACACGCAGCTCGCTTGCAAGCAACTCGCAGCCGGACTAGCTTGACTCGTTTATGCCCCACCAACCTCGGCAGCCTGACCCGTTTTTGCCATCAAGCCAAAAACACCCTCCATGCCAAAAATACAAGACCTTTTTCTTCTCTCGCACCAAAACTTCCCGCTTCTACTAAAGAATATGTCCAGGAATTAAAAGAAAAAAAGGATAAAACAGTCGCTAATGCTTTATCTTCGATGGGAAATGAAAACCAAAACCCTCATATAAAAAAATATGTAGAAGCACAAATGAACAACTTCAGAACTTTGATAGCTGATCATCAAGAAAGATTACGAACACCAGTTTGTCCTCTTATGGTACATCCAACGCTTCCTACTGTTATAGAAAATGCTAAAAAATATGCTTGCGATAAAAAAAATATCGAGCCACAGAATATTTTTGTTACGGTAGAACGAATCGATGGCCATAGCACCATACCAGCACAAGTCGACTCCTTCTATGATTTAATTGGCTACCACGAATCATTTGGAACCCGACATTACCCTATTATCTTCTCTGCTCAACTATCATCAGCTCGCCCTCCTTATACTATAACTCTTGATTCTCGCTTGATACCCTATTTTCAAAAATACCCAAGCGCGATAAAAGCACTCATGCTGATGAAAGTAACCGATATGTATGAAGGACATTGTTTAACAATAGATGCTCTACCGGGCAACGTTGATCCTAATGCAAAGAAAGAGTTGCACGTACGGCAAGCACGAATAGCTAATTTGTTGCCAGCTCTGGATAACGAAAAAGATGCTACAGCAATACATGCTTATTTTGCTTATTATTACCCTGAAATAAAAAATCTCATGAAAAATAACGCGACCGATAAAAAAGATGAACTTCTTAATTTTGATTTTGATTTTATGCACCAAAACCCGTACATGACAGCCGAAAAAGCTTGGCGAATTAAAAAAATGCATAAATACAATGATCTCAGCCAAACAAAACTTGAAGAGCGCCTATAGGTCAAACAAGTTAAATAGTTACTAAAAAATATTTATATCAAACCGCTATCATAATCTTAGTTTATTGTCCCCCCTAACCCCCCAATGGGGGGATTTTTGAAGGGTGGGCCTATGGCCCACCCTATAGAGTCTAGTAATATTGAGCAGTTACTATATCTTAAATAGTTGATAGCGGACTTAGTATCTCATTAAATAGGTAACGAGTCTGTCTAGAGTAATGAGAGTGACTAAATAAAAATATTCTGTCTATAGCAAAGCGCTGATAAATAACGGGGTCCCCGTCGACAGCCAAGGTAAAAAAAATGGGGAATTTTTAATACGCTTTGCTATACTTGGCGTTTATTTAACGCTCGTTACCAAAACTTGTCACGTCAAAACTTTCTCTGTAACTTATTTTTTAAGCCAATGTACTTTTTTCAAAATCACAAACCTTTTTCATAGCCTTGACTAAGAAAATCCACTTTAGTAGAATACTTCTGCCTTAAAAAAGGAGCGCGCACATACATAAGTAAAATGACTATAAAGGATGTAACATGAAGCTTATTCTCCCACTAAACAACACAAAACGAATCTTTTCTTTAGCGCTAAAATACACCCTTTTTGTTAGTAAACTAACTATACTTATCCTGCTTTCTATTGCTCATTTATTTGCCGCCGAAGAAGAGCGTAAAGGTCCTGACGCAAAATATAGTGTAAGAAAATATGACGACGCATTAACCAAAGAATTGAGTGAACTGCACGAACATGCTCCTCATCCACGAAATCAAGAAACAATAAACAAAATGATAGAATTGATTCGTGCTGGTGCTGATCCCAATACACATCCCAGTCCTTTACTGCTTTTCGCTGTTATGGATAATGAAATACCTTTTATTGAAGCTTGTCTAAATCATGGAGCAGAAGTAAATGCGGTGATGCCATATGATGGCATGTCTGCCTTATTTTGTGCTGAATCACGCAAAGCCGCAGAGTTACTTTTACACGCTCGAGCCGATATTAATTTTAAAAAAATATTAGGAACTAATGAAGAATTCAATACTCCCTTATTTGCCGGAACAACTGCTTTACATTCTACTTCTTTATTCAATGCAGCCTCTTACGAAGTAATAGAAACATTATGCAAATATACTCCCGCTGAGCCTATACCATTAACAGATAATGGTAATACGCCTCTTCATATTTTATGCTCAAAAAAAAACCAAGAAGAACAAACCATTTTTTTTCTAAAAGCAGCAATACTCCTATGGTGGTCATTAAACCAATCAAATGTTAAAAACAATGAAAACAATGCAACTCCTCTTGATTGTCTTAATACAGCATATCCTTATTTAGTTGATGGCTTTAATGAAATCGTTTACGATGTACAACGTGCTCATGCTCAATTATCTCCTATACCACCAATGTCATTTACCCCACCTATGTCATTGAAAGAATTTGATCAACATAGAGAATGCATAGAGAAAGAACAGCTTAAAAAACTTATAGCTAAGCAATTACTCATACCTATAACTGAAAATATATCTGTTAATCAAATTAATATTGATCAAATTAATCATATTGCAAATCTTATTATGCATTATGCTGGTCGCAATACCCCATATCCTACCTATCCAGCACTCGCGTTTCGCAAAGAAAAAAAAAATCCAATACAACAAAATATGATACCCAATCAACCAAAGAACTAACCAAATTATGTAAAAAAAATTCTACTTTCACCGATTGGAACCAAGAAAAAGTAAACACAATAGAAACACTAATTAATGCTGGCGCCAACCCCAATATATTATGTGATAACGATACTCTCCACTTATTATCTTTTACAACCTTCAACAATACTAATTCTCTAGTTAAAACTTGTCTAAATCATAAAGCCGATGTAAATGCGATAGATCCAGTATTTGGACAGACAGCCTTATTTCAATCTCAATCTCGTGAAACAGCACAATTACTTTTAGACGCTAAAGCTAATATTAATTTCAAAAAAATCTTTGGAACTGCAAATAGGCTCAACGGGGCTCTAGGAGCACAAGCTTTACATTGGGTTTCCGGCTCACACATGCATCCTCTAGAAGTAATGGAAATAATAGGTGAAAATACTCATGCTGACCCTCTACCATTGGATAATAATAATCGCACTCCTTTACATTACTTATTCTCAAATCAAAATCCAGAAAAAATAAATAACTTTCTTTTAAAGACAGCAACACTCACCTGGTGGTCATTAGAACAACTAAACATTCAGACCAAAAAAAAAAACTAACGCCTCGCGATGTTCTTGAACAAACAGCTCCTCATTTAATTAATAACTTTGATGTAATCGTTAGCGACACACAACAGGCGCAAGCTCAACTATCACCAATACCACCTATGTTATTCACACCCCCTATGTCATTAGTGGAATTCAATCAACACAGAAAGCTGATAGAAAATCAATCGCTTAATCAACTTATAGCTAAAACAGTACCTATTAGAGGTATTTCACAAATTATTAGAGATTATGCTGATAAAGATACGCCAGGTCCTACCTATTCATCGCTCACATTTCGAAGTTAAAATTACTGAATCTAACAACAAAAAATAGTCCATACAAAAAATCTAATTAAAGCAAAACCATCTCTCTTTTTCACCATAACAAACGCTTTATACCTCTTTTTTACCCTTGACTAAAAAAATCCACATCAGTAAAATGCTTATGTCTTAAAAAAGGAGCGCGCACATACATGAGTAAATGACTATAAAGGATGTAACATGAAGCTTATTCTCCCCCTAAACAACACAAAACAAATCTTCTCTTTAACGCTAAAATACACCCTTTTTGTTAGTAAACTAACTATACTTATCCTGCTTTCTATTGCTCATTTATTTGCCGGCGAAGAAGAGCGTAAAGGTCCTGACGCAAAATATAGTGTAAGAAAATATGACGACGCATTAACCCAAGAATTGGATGAATTAATAGTCTCAAATGGTCCATTTGAAAAAACAATAGAAAAAATACAGACATTAATTTGTAATGGCGCTAATCCCAATACAAAAATTAGTTCCCCTCCTTTATTAATTATCGCATGTCAAACCAATAATATTCCCTACATCAAAGCTTGTCTGAAGCATGGATCATATGTAAATGCAATAGAACCAAAATCAGGAATGTCACCTTTATTTTTTGCTTACTCTGGCCCGGCTGTACAAGTACTTTTAGATGCTCATGCAGATGTTACTATTAAAAAAATTTTAGGAACAGACAACCCGTTCATTATAGGAGCACAAGCTTTACATTATGCTTCGGCAGCCGAACGCTATTCTCCAGAGGTAGTGGAAATATTATGTAATAAAACTCCCACTGATCCAATACCAATAGATGCTCTTGGCCGCACTCCTCTTTACTACTCATGTATGCAAAAAGGATCAATAAAAACGAATATTTTTTTCCCAAAAGCAGCAGCACTCCTATGGTGGTTGTTAGAACAAAAAAACATTAAATACAAAGAAAAAACTCCTCGTGATTGGCTTGAGAAAAAAAACGGGCCTGGGGCTTATCATTTAATTGACGGCTTTAATGCACTTATTTATGATGTACAACGTGCTCAAGCTCAATTATCTCCTATACATGCTATGGCATTTACTCCGCCTATGAGATTAAAAGAATTTAATCAAATGATGGATACATTCGCAAAAAACAAGCTCAAGCTACTTATAACTAAACAATTATATTCTGACAAACAACTAGTTGTTAATGGTATTGCAGATATTATTGTAAGCTATGCCGATAGATTTACCCCCTATCCAACATATCCAGCGATTGTATATCAAGAAGGAGATGGTGACGAATACTTACCAAATACACGGCATATTTCAGAAGAATACTTACTCAGTATCCAACATATTCTGAAAGAAAAAAAACAAACAAAAAAAAATGTCTGATCTCCTAACAAAATATAGAGACATACTATAAAACTGATACAGGCTAACTTTTGTTAACTTCTTTCGATGCATACGTAATATCGAATTCGTTTGACTTACGATGAAAATTTAAGCCGAGCAAAATTATTGGCTTTTTTTGATATTGCAGAGCTTCATGATATTTACGATCTTCAATCTGTTCCAGTGCTTTTTCTGCTGATTGATTAAATTTTAACTCAATAACATAATTAACCGATGAAAGTTCGACAATCATATCAACACGTGCATGACTTGTCATATGTTCAGAATAAACTTTTAAGCCAGCAGCAACAAATAAAACATGCAATAATCCATGATAAAATTGTTCTTTTGGTATATGCGTTAAATAGGAAACTTGGACGAACGTTGATTTAATTAATGCAACTATTTCCGCGATATTCTTTGCTTCAAAAGCATCCCCTAATTTTGAAGCAAAAAGTTCTGTCTGATCAATATTTGTTTGAGTAAAAACACTCAAAAAGTATTGTCCCATAGCCGTGCGTACTTCGTAATTTGGATAATCGAGTGTATATGTTTTTTCTCCTTTATTCAATCCTGTTATAGTCAAGTAGCCTGATTGAAATAATAAAGAAGCAAGCGGCGTTGTTCCTATATTGAAAGAATCAAGAAAGCTTGCTGTTGCTTCAAATGGTTCTAGATGGAGCATTTTTAGTTCTATCGAGCGATAATTTTCTTGCATTTCTTTTATTAAAAAAGATGGAGTACCCGTTTGAAGCCAAAAATTTTTATATTCTTGTTTATTAAACGCATGCATAACAGAAAATGGATTATATACCGAAATAACATTTACTCCAAACTGATAGCCATTATACCAATACTTAATTTGCTGGCGTAGTTCGCTATAAGGAATATTTTGTTGATCTGCCCATGCCTGAATATACGGAGTAAAATAATGATCAATTTCTTGATCTGTATAGCCACAAATGGTAGCCCATTGCTTATCCAAGGTTATAGAATCTAAATTATTGAGTCCTGAAAATATTCCCGCTTTGGCAAATGCACTAACTCCAGTAATAAAAGTAAAGGTAACATATTCATCTAAATCTTTAATGGCTGAAAAAAAATTGTGTAAAGAATCTCGAATTTCTTCTGCTTTTTTTTGATCGTCAAGGGCTTTTAAAATTGGATAATCATATTCATCAATAAGAATCGCTACTTTGCCAAAACGATTGTAAAGTTCTTGGGCTAAATTACGCAGAGCAAATTCTGGATTTGTTGAATGTATTGGTTTGGTAAGTTGATAATGTTGAGCAATGTTAGATAGCGCAAAAAGTAATCCGTCTGTTAGGCTATCAACATCTTTTATGCCAAGTCCTGAAAAACTCAAAGCAATAACACCATGTGGCTCCCAAGAATAATCACTTGATTCAATCCACAGATCTTTAAATAATGATTTGTTGCCAACTAAAATCTCTTTTAACGTTGAAACTAGCAATGATTTTCCAAATCTTCGTGGACGAGAAAGAAAATATCGCTTACCTTGAGTGATCAAATGATAAATATCTTTAGTTTTATCAACATAAAGATAGCCATCGTTACGAATAGTAGAAAATGTGCTTATCCCAAGAGGTAGTTTTTGTAAGATAGGAGTTTTCATAGTCAAACCAGTTTTTTATTTTTAATCTCTACTGCTAATATACACTATACAGAATATAAATAGTATACAGAATATAAATAGTATACAGAATATAAATAGTATAGGTTAATAATTAAATTATTATATAGCAAAGCTTAGATAAATAGCCCCACTGTATATGCACAGATCAAGTAAGTATACTATGCTTGCTTATTGCCCCCGAAAAATATGGGGTCCCCACGGAAAGTGGGGTAAAGAGGGCAATAAATGGGGAATTCTTAGTGCGCTCAGCTATACCTATGCTAAAACCACACCATTATACCCCACTTAACCAATAAAAGTCGCGATTCTAAAAATATAAAGCTCGTTTGTACTTATTAGCTTAATCCATAGATTCTACAGTCTCTTCAACAGATTCTTGCCACTCTTTTTTCGCTTGCAAATAAATAAGTCCTGATGTAGTTGCCAATAAAAATCCTCCAAATCCCGCCACACCTGCTGGACCAGCTGAGGCTGCCCCCATAAAAGCACCACCTATCCCACCAAGCAATCCTCCTCCACCCATTAATACTCCTTGTAACGGTCCTTGATCAACATCAGGAGCAATCACACTCCCTATTAAGTCGACCGGAGCACAAAGAACAAAACCTGCTGCTAAACCACACATACCGCCTGCGAAGGTTCCACATGTTCCTGTTACAGCACCCATACCCGCATCGAGTGCCATTCCAGCTGTTTTCTCTAAGCGCCCTGAATACGCTCTTACCGGTTGTCTTGCCTGTTGTGGCAATTTAACAATTCTTGACTGCGGCAGTCTACCAGTAATCCTGGGCATGGACATAATTGACGCAGAGGTAAGCCTATGCATGCCATAGCTCACGGTATACGATAAGCTAACTGGCAATAAGAACAATAACAAACACATTTTCTTCATACGAAACCTTTCTTTTTTTACAAAAACAATAAACTTATCATAATTTCGCTAAACTATACCATTAAAAATACGCTTTTCACCGTTTTATTTTATTCGCTTGCCCAAAATTTACTTTTAATCTTGCTTCCTTTATACTAAAATTCTTACCGGCTTAAAATAGCCGATTAAAAACAGATTTTTCTATTACACATCTATTACATGTCTATTATAGGGGTTAATTTAATGGAAGCAGAAGAAGTAAAAGAGACAGCCGGAAAAAGCATCGTATCCTATTATATTTCTAGCCTTATAAATTTTAATCAGGGAGAAAAAATAAGCACCATAGTCTATTTTTTACTTCCTGAATTAATTTCAGCCTTTCTACTCTACTCATTACCCGTATGGTTTGATATATCGTTAATTAGTACCTTAAAATCAACAACGCTTTCTGCAACACTCGGCATAACCAATAATTTTTTGCACTTTATGACTAAAATAGCAGAAGCTTTTGGTGTTGGCACTATCGTACTAAGCGGCCAACTTAATGGAATCGCCGACTACAAACAAGTCGGAAGAAGTCTACGAGATTCTTTTTGGGTGACCTGTATCCTCGGTTTTGCGATTGCTATCATCCTCTATTGCAGTTCATATTGGATATATAATCTTTATGGAATGGCACCTGATATTATTGAACTTGGCGTTCCCTTCTTAAAAACACGAGCATTCGGTGTCTTTTTTATGTTTATCTATTTCGCTCTTGCAGGATTTCTACGCGGGATTAAAAATACTAAAGTACCTATGTATATTTTTTGTGTAGGTATAGCTCTTTTTCTCTTTTTTGATTATGTGCTTATATTTGGCTATCTCGGCTTTCCTCAAATGGGCCTTCAGGGATCAGCCCTTGCCACCGTCATTCAATACGGCGCTATGCTTCTCTTAATCGGTATCTACATTGCCACCAATAAAGAATATAGAAAATATACTATCAATCTATTTGAACCAATAAAAGATGGCAGTCTGGCCTTTCAATTGATCAAAATTAGTATGCCCGTAATGCTTGATAAAGCCATCATGGCTATTGCCTACATATGGTTAGGCAAAATGATCGGTTGTATGGGAACCAGCGGACTCGCAACTTTTTGCGCAATTAAAGATATGGAACGGTTCGCTTCCCTTCCCGCTCTGGCCGCAGCACAAGTTATTACTTTTTTAGTCAGTAATGATTATGGTGCTCAACAATGGGATTCTATAAAAAATAATATTAAAAAAATGCTCTGCATTACCGCCGTTGGAGCTTCATCTATTCTTATTTTTTTTATTATATTTTCTCAACAGATTGCCTATATTTTCGATAAAACGGGGGATTTTTCCCACCTTGTTATGAGTATTTTCCCTATTTTAAGCGTACTCGCCTTTTTTGATCTATTTCAAGTCGTACTTGCGGGTGCACTACGAGGATCAGGAAATGTCAAAACGGTGATGTATGCACGACTTATTATCTGTTTTGGCTACTTTATACCCTGTTCCTACGCAATCTCTCTATTGCCTATTGAAAATCCTGTACTCAAATTTATCCTAATTTATGGTTCATATTATATGGGTACTGCTTTTATGGCATATATATATGTCTCCCATTTTAAAGGTGAAACATGGAAACAAAATAATTATTTTACAAAAAATTAATCCAAATCTTAATCCCAATTTTAATCCAAAAATTAATAAAGGTTACTAATGACAACAATAACACGTGAAAAAATAATGGCTATCGCTCGACAATCCCAACTAGAAGTGTTTGATAATGAAATAGATCAACTTACCGAAAAAATTCAGGAAGTGGTTGCCTACACTGAGCGAGTTAAAAATATCACCACCGATACCAATATAACATCAGCTAAAAACATCAATGTTTTTAGAGAGGATTCTATTATCGTATCTGATGCACAAAAATTATTAGAGGCTGCTCCTGCCAGAGAAGGTGATTTCTTTGTAGTACCCATGATTTTGGATAATAATTAATAATAAATTTAGGCAATTATATAAGACAAAAAACGGGCTAAATAATAGGCCAAATAACAGGAATAGTACCATGAATTCTCTTTCATTTACTTCGATTACAGACCTACAAAAAAAAATCAAAAATAAAGAAATTAGCCATGAAGAAATGCTTGATTTTTTTCTCAGAAGAATAGAAATTTTTGAACCCAAAATAGATTCTATGCTCGAAGTATTTGATAAAGATTCAATACGTAAATCGAGCGGCCCGGAAGGATCTCTTGCAGGAATCCCCGGCGTTATAAAAAATAATATCTGTATTGAAGGGCGAACAACCACCTGCGCATCACGCATTTTAGAAAACTTTAAAGCCCCTAATGATGCCACTGCTATTAAGCGACTTAAAGCCGAAGGAGCACTTATTCTTGGTACCGCTAATATGGATGAATTTGCCATGGGAAGCACCACTGAGTCATCTGCTTTTAAAAAAACTAAAAATCCCTGGAACCTTGACCGTGTACCCGGAGGATCAAGCGGCGGTTCTGCAGCCGCTGTAGCCGCTGGTCTTGTGCCATGGTCATTGGGAAGCGATACGGGAGGATCAGTTAGACAACCAGCAGCTTTTTGTGGTGTTGTTGGCATAAAGCCAACTTATGGTCTTGTTTCTCGGTATGGCCTTATAGCATACGCATCGTCTCTCGATCAGATCGGCGTAATAACGCGTTCTGTCTATGATAACGCACTCGTTCTTTCTGCCATAGCAGGAAAAGACAGCAAAGATTCTTCGAGTTTAGCTGAATCTAAAAAAAACTATACTCATCTTCTTGATGGCACATTACCTGCAGGATTAAAAATTGGTATTCTCGATCTATCTGCCTATGGACAAGGCATTAACAATGAAATTACTACCGCCATTGAAAATGGCATAAAAACGTTCGAAAGTCTCGGAAGTAGCGTTAAAACTATTTCTCTACCAACTTTTGATTATAGCGCTGCAGCCTATTTTATTATTAGCCGTGCTGAAGCTGCTTCTAACCTTGCTCGTTTTGATGGCGTAAAATATGGCTTGCGAGACAAAAAAACGTCCACGCTGACCAACATGTATCAATCAACTCGTCGTCATGGATTTGGCTATGAAGTTCGAAGCCGTATTATAGTAGGTAATTACGTTCTTTCTAGTAGTCATGCTGGTGAATTTTATGATAATGCAAAAAAAGCACAACGACTCATGCGATCAGAAATTATCAATATATTCAAAGATGTTGATATCATTATTATGCCAACACACTCAACTCCTGCATTCACGTTTGATTCATATAGCCAAAATCAACTAGAAATCGATCTTCAAGATTTTTTTACCTGCCCGGTAAACATGACCGGTGTTCCTGCTATCTCTATACCGGCCGGATTTACTCATGATAATTTACCTATCGGTATGCAGCTCATTGGTCCACATTTATCTGAAGAACTTTTATATAAAGTGGCTTATGCATTTGAACAAATAACTCCATGGCATACAAAGCATCCATCGGGATTTTAAAAACCAGCCCGCTAGCCTTGCTTTTGAACGCGTCTATACAGTATCTTTTAACTATGTGCTTAACAAAAATTAGGTAAAAACTCGTTTTTTTTGTTATCGGAGTGTCATAGTGCAGAAACTATATCGATTGCTATTCTATGGATTATTGTTGCCTACCTACCTGACAATTGCTGCTATGCATATAAAAGAACACGAAAATTATCCCTTATTTTTAAATAGTCAAGCGTTAGATAATCACGTGTTAGATAACCAAATATTTGATAACCAAATATTAAATCTGCATACTCATAAAATAGAAAAAATAATAAAGCAACAAAATAAAAGAGGACATATTCATGGATCAGGAAAACGTGAAATAGGAAAATATGCGGTACCCATTTTGGTCGATGCATTAGAATTACATAGCAACCTTTTTAGCTGGAATTCCGTCAAAATTGCTGCCGTACTTTTTCCCTGTTATTTTGGCGCTCGCTTCATTGATGAAAAACTACAAAACCGTTTTTATGATAAATGTAATCATAAAAATATACACTATATACCAAAACGATGTCATGATATCGCTCAATGCTCTATTGCCATTCCTATGGTATTGCTAGGAAGCCAAGCATTTTTTGGGAGTACAGAAGAAATGCGAGAAGCAAGTAGAGTTTTCTTGATAGGCTTGCCTTTTGTCTTTTGGACAAAAACACTTATAAAAAAAATACACTTTGAGGCAAATATGCGTCCCTGGAATGAAAACTTTGATCGCTATCAACGATCTTCCGGTGGTTTTCCATCAGGGCATATGGCCGAAGCAACCTACACAGCCCTTGTCTATGGCTTACGATTTGGACCACGCTTTGCCGTACCTCTCGGCGCACTTGCATTAGGAATCGGCGCAACTTTTGTTGTTTGTAATCGTCATTACATCTCACAAATCGTAGCCGGTGCTGGACTTGGTGCTTTCTATGCCCTTGCTGCAAATAAACTAATTGATTCAAAAAAAAGTAAAAACCTTAAACTGGGATTTAAATTCGATCATGGAAAACCAGCACTTTCTATAAATTACCGTTTTTAGACTATGACCAAAACATTCTACAGCAAAGCCTGATAAATAACACTAAACAGACTGAACAGTATATAATTATAGTGCTCCCCTGCAGGAGAGCACTATACACAAGCGTATCAATAATAATAAGTTTGAGAAAATTCGCTATCTCGTCGCCAGATGGGTAGTAAAAAAGGGGGAAATGTTTAATACGTTCTACTATCGCTCTTTCTATAGCTCAGCGCGTTAAGAATTCCACAAAGCGTACGCTTCTTCACTCAGCAAAAATGCTTGTTCTTCACACACTTGCGATGCGCGTGCCCTTAACTCACCGTGCTTCACTTTAACCTCTTCATCACTGATTCCTCCTGCTTCATGTAGCTCACCTAAACAAGCTTCTTGTTTTTTAAGAGATTCGTATGATACACCTAATAGCTTTAATAAATACTCTTGTTTGGTCAATTTTGGCCTGCTAACCGGTATTTCTGGTTCTTGCGCCACAACACCAGATTGTACCGACTGATTTTTCAATGCTCGTAGCTTTTCAGTTGCTGCTTTCAGATCTCTTTCTAAATCCAACAGATCCGGGACTTGATTTAAGGTATTCTCCTGTTCACTCAATTGCGCTTCAGTAATTTTTCCTTGAGCATGTTGCTCTCTTAAAGAATTTTTACGTGACTGCATAGCAAAAACTAGTTTATCTCGTGCTTGTCTCAGTTTTTCGCACAAAGCTTGCTGTTCTTCAGTTAACTTCAACGATCCAGGTTGTAGTGCGCCACCCTGCTGCTTATTATCCAACTTTTGCGCATCACTCTTATTTTTAAACTGACAGGCAAGTAAAGCTCCAGCACCAATAACCGGTATGAAAACATACCAATATTTTTTGAAAATACCATGTAATTTCGTTATAATATTTTTATTTGTCGCTGGTCTCTCTATTTCAGCACTCATCCCTGAACCCACTCTTCGATTCGCCCCTAGATTTCCGAAAGCAATCTTCTGCGTTGTTCCCCATACTTTAAATGGTTGCTTGACAACAGATTTAACGGCAAATTGGTTTTGGTCTGAAGCCGAAGCTGGCTGCTGTGCTGACGCTGATGCTTGCTTTTGGACTCCAGCTCCTACAATATGCCCAAAATTGCTAAAAATAAATAATAAACAGATCAACCGGCTTACCAATACACTTATTTTTCTAGCTTCCATACTAAACCTTCCCATTAAACGCCTATGTTTTATTCTTTTTTCTCTTCTTTTAGTATATATATATTAAAAAAAGATTCAACTTGAAACTCAATTAGAAATAGCTCATCACTTAAGCTTATTATAATAGGGTATATTAAAAATCACCTGTTTTTTCAGATTATACCCTGTTTCTCTCAATGACAATAAAAAGTCCGAGTCTCCCCGCTGCCCTAGGAGAGATAAGCCAGGCAGGGCTAAAAAAGCAGGTCCTGATATAATGCTATCAACAATAAAGAGGGTAGATGGCATCGCACGCCTTCTACCCCCTTGTACTAAGTAAACTGGTATACACTACTCCAACCAAAAAATAATCTAGTGAGAATATACCCTTCTAGAGCTACTCCTAATAGTATTCCCATATCTATTACTTCCGACCATACATCGATATTCTTCGGCTCAATAGGCTTTCCTGCCTCATCTTCAAAAGTAATCAGCCTCTTTGGCTGAGTTTCTTTTTGCGCATCAACAGATACGGATGCCTCAACTAACGATCCTTCTTCAACCAGCTTGGATTGCTCTGATACTTCTTGTGCACCAACAGCATTACCAACAGAACTATCAACTGACCGTTGCTGTTCTTCTTGCGCTGCACCCGGCTGTTCTGGTTTTCTCACTACTGAATTCGATTCATTCTTTTGCTCAGTGCTATTATTCTTAAGCTGAGATGCAACGTAACCTGCGGCAATAATAACTGGAGCAGCTAAAACATACCAATGCTTTTTAAGCGTACGCCCTATTGTCACCATACGACCCGTAGATCCAGACACTTGGCTATTATTTACCTTCTTTTGAACAATTTGCGACTTGCTAGAATTAGCTTCTGCAAGATGACTAAAGCTGCTAAAAACAAAGAGCAAACTAAGAAATCGACTTACCCATACACTTGTTTTTCTCATTTCCATATCAAAAACTCCTATTAAATTACCTCTATTGTATCTTCCCCCACTTCTTTTATTATACCTATATTAAAAAAAAAGCCAATAAAAAAGATTCAGTTAGAAATAATGCATAAACTTAGGCTTATTATAATAGGGTATGTTAAAAATCACCCATTTTTTCAAATTATATTTGTTGCTTTAAATAGCAATAAAAAAAGCAGGGTCGCGGCAAATAAAAAGGGGGCCTCATCGCAAGATTAGTGCCGCCCGGCGAGTTAAAAAAAGCAGGTCCAGATATAATATGCTATCAAAAAGAAAGGGAGTAAAAGACACTTAATGCCTCCTACTCCCTTTATACTAAATAAGCTTATACTTGTACTTTGAAAAAATTATGATCGATGATACAAAAATGCCGCTAACAAGGATAACGATATTGGAATCGAAAGCCCTTCTGGTCTTCCCATCCACTCTGGCGTCCGCTCGACCATGTAATCCAACCACTTTCCAACTGGCGTTCGATCTACCATGTTATTTATCGTTTCTCCAATGTTATTTGCCCACTTTCGAATATTATTTTTCGATATTACAGGTTTGGATCGATCAGACTCCTTTACACTGTCTTCACAAACAGTCAGCTCCTGTGGCTGTGTTTTTTCTTGTGCATCAACAGAACGTTGCGCTGCACCACTCTGTTCAGCCTTCGGCTTTCTCACTACTGAATTCGATTCATTCTTTTGCACAGCACTATTATTCTTAAGTCGATATGCAACATAACCTGCAGCACCCATCGCCGGAATAGCAAGATACCAATGTTTTTTGCAAAAACGTCCTATTGTCGCCATACGACCCGTAGATCCAGACACTTGGCTATTATTTATCTTCTTTTGAACAACTTGCGACTTGCTAGAATTAGCTTCTGCAAGATGACCAAAGCTACTAAAAACAAAAAGCAAACCGAGAGAGCGACTTACCCATACACTTGTTTTTCTCATTTCCATATCAAAACCTCCTATTAAATATATATCTTTTATCTTTTCCTACTTCTTTTATTATACTTACTATTAAAAAAAAGCCAATAAAAAAAGATTCAGCTAGAAATAATACATGAGCTTAGGATTATTATAATAGAGTATGTTAAAAATCACCCATTTTTTCATCTTCTATCCCTTCTCTCGATGACAATAAAAAATCAGGGTCGCGGCAAATAAAAAGGGGGGCTCATCGCAAGATTGGTGCAGCCTGGCGAGTGAAAAAAAGCAAAATTAGTTATCTATATACTCTATCAACATAAAGAGGGGTAGATGGCATCAAGCGCCTTCTACCCCTTTGCACTAAAATTTTAGTTGTACAAGTTATCTTATACAGCCTGATTCAACCTCGATACAGTTCAAAGTACCGCGATTGATGCTGTCGAGAAATTTTACAATTATGCTTATTTTTTTAACGGCAGTCCCGAAATTGTAATTTCCTGTAGCATTATTGCATGCTGATTTTCTGCTATTTGCTCACGCAATGTGCTGATTTCTTTATTCTGTCTAATACTTAGAGTATATTGATTTTTATAGATTGCATGACGTTGCTCTTGTTGATAATCTTGCTTATCATAATCCGAGGACCAAGCAGCTATTGCTACCGATACTGCTCCCGCTGCAAATGCTGCCAGTAATCTTAGTGCGTCTTCCCACTCAGCACCGCCATCCTTTTCTGATATTAAAGATTCTGTCGGCTCACTAGATTTGGCTGTCCCATCTCCAGAAACAGACTGCTCCTCAGAAATCAGCTTTTCTGTTCCTAATTCTTTCAACTCCTGTAATTGTGATTCTTCTTGCGTACCGACAGAACTATTAGTCGACTGTGACTGTTCTTCTTGCGCTGCACCCGGCTGTTCTGGTTTTCTCACTACTGAATTCGATTCATTCTTTTGCACAGCACTATTATTCTTAAGTCGATATGCAACATAACCTGCAGCACCCATCGCCGGAATAGCAAGATACCAATGTTTTTTGCAAAAACGTCCTATTGTCGCCATACGACCCGTAGATGCAGAATCTTGGCTATTCTTTGTACCTTTTTGAACAGCTTGCGACTTGCTAGAATTAGCTTCTGCAAGATGACCAAAGCTACTAAAAATAAAAAGCAAACCGAGAGATCGACTTATCCATACATTTGTTTTTCTCATTTCCATATCAAAACCTCCTATTAAATACATATCTTTTATCTTTTATCTTTTCCTGCTTCTTTTATTATACCTATATTAAAAAAAAAGCCAACAAAAAAAGATTCAGCTAGAAATAATACATGAGCTTAGGCTTATTATAATAGAGTATGTTAAAAATCACCCATTTTTTCACATTATATCTACTTCTTTAAATAGAAATAAAAAATCAGGGATCCTCCCCATCAGGTGGGGCTAAAAAAATCCGGGGCCACAAATGAAAAAGGGGGCTCATCGCAAGATTGGTGCAGCCTGGCAAGTTAAAAAAAGCAAAATTAGTTATCTATATACTCTATCAACAAGAAGAGGGTAGATGGCATCAAGCGCCTTCTACCCCTTTGCACTAAATAAGCTTGTATGAGAGTTATCTTGCTAAATCAAAGCCTCTGGCCTTCCACGCTTAAAAAAAGGCTGTTACAGTTCTAATACAGATCTTCCAGCAGGAAAATACGGATAAAGTGGCTCTTCAACTACTTGAACTGTAGCCTACCTCGGGAATAGAACACAAGATATATTCCCAGCTGCATATCCACCTACAGCAGCCAACAACACCCCGCCACATACTTCGGCTAAGAATTCGCGGTCTTTCCACCACCATGGTTTTTCCGAATTGGCTTCAACATTTGATTTCTCAAAATCATTATTTCCGTTAACAGGATTTTCATTAACAGACGGCTGCTCTCCGGCCAACTCC
Source organism: uncultured bacterium (assembly GCA_963719415.1). Taxonomy (GTDB): domain Bacteria; phylum Babelota; class Babeliae; order Babelales; family Vermiphilaceae; genus JAPLIS01. Next base: position 242,798 of record OY970383.1, read on the forward strand.
GGTGTCTGCGATTTTTCTTTCTCATTATTATCTACAGGCTCAACCATAGAATTATCAACAGACTGTTGCTGTTTTTCTTGCGCTGCACCCGGCTGTTCTGGTTTTCTCACTACTGAATTCGATTCATTCTTTTGCACAGCACTATTATTCTTAAGTCGATATGCAACATAACCTGCAGCACCCATCGCCGGAATAGCAAGATACCAATGTTTTTTGCAAAAACGTCCTATTGTCGCCATACGACCCGTAGATCCAGACACTTGGCTATTATTTACCTTCTTTTGAACAATTTGCGACTTGCTAGAATTAGCTTCTGCAAGATGACTAAAGCTGCTAAAAACAAAGAGCAAGCCAAGAGATCGACTTATCCATACATTTGTTTTTCTCATTTCCATATCAAAACCTCCTATTAAATACATATCTTTTATCTTTTATCTTTTCCTGCTTCTTTTATTATACCTATATTAAAAAAAAAGCCAATAAAAAAAGATTCAGCTAGAAATAATACATGAGCTTAGGATTATTATAATAGAGTATGTTAAAAATCACCCATTTTTTCATCTTCTATCCCTTCTCTCGATGACAATAAAAAATCAGGGTCGCGGCAAATAAAAAGGGGGGCTCATCGCAAGATTGGTGCAGCCTGGCGAGTGAAAAAAAGCAAAATTAGTTATCTATATACTCTATCAACATAAAGAGGGGTAGATGGCATCAAGCGCCTTCTACCCCTTTGCACTAAATAAGCTTGTATGAGAGTTATCTTGCTAAATCAAAGCCTCTGGCCTTCCACGCTTAAAAAAAGGCTGTTACAGTTCTAATACAGATCTTCCAGCAGGAAAATACGGATAAAGTGGCTCTTCAACTACTTGAACTGTAGCCTACCTCGGGAATAGAACACAAGATATATTCCCAGCTGCATATCCACCTACAGCAACCAACAACACCCCGCCACATACTTCGGCTAAGAATTCGCGGTCTTTCCACCACCATGGTTTTTCCGAATTGGCTTCAACATTTGATTTCTCAAAATCATTATTTCCGTTAACAGGATTTTCATTAACAGACGGCTGCTCTCCGGCCAACTCCGGTGTCTGCGATTTTTCTTTCTCATTATTATCTATAGGCTCAACCATAGAATTATCAACAGACTGTTGCTGTTTTTCTTGCGCTGCACCCTGCTGTTCTGGTTTTTTCTCTACTGAATTTGATTTATTCTTTTGCGCAACACTATTATTCTTAAGCCAACGTGTATAAAGAGCTCCAACACCAATAGCCGGAATAGCAAGATACCAATGTTTTTTGCAAAAACGTCCTATTGTCGCCATACGACCCGTAGATCCAGACACTTGGCTATTATTTACCTTCTTTTGAACAATTTGCGACTTGCTAGAATTAGCTTCTGCAAGATGACTAAAGCTGCTAAAAACAAACAGTAAGCCAAGAGATCGACTTACCCATACAGTTGTTTTTCTCATTTCCATATCAAAACCTCCTATTAAATTACCTATATTTTATCTTTTCCTGCTTCTTTTATTATACCTATATTAAAAAAAAAGCCAATAAAAAAAGATTCAGCTAGAAATAATACATGAGCTTAGGCTTATTATAATAGAGTATGTTAAAAATCACCCATTTTTTCATCTTCTATCCCTTCTCTCGATGACAATAAAAAATCAGGGGCCCTCGCCATCAGGTGGGCCTAAAAAAATCCGGGGCCACAAATGAAAAGGGGTCCATCGCAAAACGGGGTAAGTCTAGCGGGCTAAAAAATTAGGTCTAGTTATATATATATTATCAACAGAAAAAGGAGTAGAAGGCATTGCGCGTCTCCTACTCCTCTTTTGTACTAAACAAACCTATACAAGTTATTATTAGTCGCTATAGATATAGCCCCTGGATAGTTTATACAACCGCCTACAACAGAGCCTTATCGACCAAAAACGTCTTGGCCTGAATACTGATAGGTGTCTAAAAAGTCGCCTCGATACTCAAACATTCCACTAAGCGTTTCTGCACTGCTTCCATCATGATTAAGATCTACTGGACTACAGCTTATCGGCTCAATCTGTCTAGAATAATCAATGATTGATTATTATATAAATCAACCCGACAATTATAAAACCCCCCACCAGTCCAGGACCTACGAAACTCTTACTCTCTAAAGCTGGAGATGGGTTTTCCGAAGCGGCTTCAACACCTGATTCCTCAAGATCATTATTTCCATTAACAGTCGGCTGTCCTTCAGCCAGCTCCGGTGACTGTCTTTCTTCTTGCGCTTTACCATCAACAAACTCAGTCACAGAGTTATCAGCAGCCTGCGATTCGTTAACAGACTGTTGATTTTCCGCTGCACCACTTTGCTCAGACTTCGACTTTTTCTCTACTGAATTCGATTCATTCTTTTGTTCAGTGCTCTTATTCCTAAACCGATATGCAACATAACCTGCAGCACCCATCGCCGGAATAGCAAGATACCAATGTTTTTTGCAAAAACGTCCTATTGTCGTCATACGACCCGTAGATCCCGATACTTGGCTATTCTTTATCCCCTTTTGAACAACAGCTTGCGACTTGCTAGAATTAGCTTCTGCAAAATGACCAAAGCTACTAAAAACAAAGAGCAAGCCAAGAGAGCGACTTACCCATACATTTGTTTTTCTCATTTCCATACCAAAAACCTCCTACTTATTAAACATGTATATTTTTTCTCACCTTCCTAAGAATATCGTTATTACATTAATTTGCAACAATAAAGATTCAAATTGAAATAGTTAGCGATTTAAGAATATTACAATAGCGTATGTCAAAAATCACCCCTTTTTCAGATTATATCTACTTCTTTAAATAGAAATAAAAAATCAGGAATTCTCCCCATCAGGTGGGGCTAAAAAAATCCGGGGCCACAAATGAAAAGGGGTCCATCGCAAAATGGCGTAAGTCTAGCGGGCTAAAAAATTAGGTCTAGTTATATATATTATCAACAGAAAGAGGAGCAGAAGGCATTGCGCGCCTCCTACCCCTCTTTCTACTAAATAAGCTTGTATAAGTTATTCACTATTCTGCAGCTGGTGCCTCATCTCGTTGTCTTTGTCGATATCCTTCGTTAAATCCTGCCTCATAAAATGCTAGTTCTTTTCTCACTGCTAAGCAAACAAGCTTAAAAGCTATCCCACCTGCTACTACCTTTACTACGTTTTCCATAGTTGCTATGCTTTTTAGGTTTTCCATAGTTGCTATGTTTCTTAGGTTTTCCATAGTTGCTGTTGCTTTTCTTTGTATGTTTTTCCATTTCCCCCAAGCATTGTCATTATCTGATGTTAAAGATTCTGTCGGTTCACTAGGCTTCGCTGCGTCATCTTCAAAAGCAATCAGATTCTCTGGCTGTGTTTTTTCTTGTTCATCAACAGAACTATTAGCTGGCTGTTGCTGTTCTTCTTGCGCTGCACCCTGCTGTTCTGGTTTTCTCACTACTGAATTCGATTCATTCTTTTGTTCAGTGCTCTTATTCCTAAACCGATATGCAACATAACCTGCAGCACCCATCGCCGGAATAGCAAGATACCAATGTTTTTTGCAAAAACGTCCTATTGTCGCCATACGACTTGTTGTCCCACCTTGAACAACTTGCGACTTGCTCGAATTAGCTTCTGCAAAATGACCAAAGCTACTAAAAACAAAGAGCAAGCCAAGGGAGCGACTTACCCATACATTTGTTTTTCTCATTTCCATACCAAAAACCTCCTACTTATTAAACATGTATATTTTTTCTCACCTTCCTAAGAATATCGTTATTACATTAATTTGCAATAAAAAGATTCAAGTTGAAATAGTACAGCCTTGCACGCCTTACAATAAAATTTAATTTAAAGCTAAATTCGCAACAGAAAGAAATTGTTGGAGCTATCTAGAGCGCTTGAGACCGCGTATCGAAACCTTATTATAGAGCAAAGGACTGATAAAAAACGAGATCCTGCCGGCTATTCTGGGGTCCCCGTACGCAAGACGGGGTATTGAGGTCCCCGTACGCAAGACGGGGTATTGAGGTCCCCGTACGCAAGACGGGGTATTGAGGTCCCCGTACGCAAGACGGGGTATTGAGGTCCCCGTACGCAAGACGGGGTATTGAGGTCCCCGTACGCAAAACGGGGTATTGAGCGTGTGACTATGGGGTCAAAATAACCCCATAGCTTGAAACAGTTTTATATCCCATCTGACGACGAGACCCCGAATTTTCAAGGGGATTCAGATTAGAATAGGGCCCTGCCGGCCCCCATTCTAAAGTCGTGTAATATTGAGCAATTACTCTATCTTAATAGTTGATAACAGGTTGGTATGATACCTACTTTTTTCTACATTTTGCGTTACATTAATCCAAACGTTTGAAACATTCCTATATACCATGGCCGCTTATTGCCTGGTGGTGGAGATTTTTTTGATTTATCTCTAACGCAGACGGCATTTGCCTGCATAGCCGGCTCTAACAAAGGACAAAAATGGTTTTCATAAACAGTTATCGCATTTCGTCCCTTATCTTCATCTTCAATACTTCCCGGCCATATTTTAAGCGCAACTGAAGCAACGCCTCGGGGACCCAAATCGCCCTTCCATTCAAGATAGCCAAAATAATCTGGATTATTATACATAAGTAAGGGATTGTATCCAGCACTTTTTTTCAATACAGTACGACATACCGTATGTTCTGTTAATTCCCATAAACGACCCTTTTGAGTTACATCATTTGCAAATCCATAGACACGCGTATACACTCCTTGTTTAGGGTAATTACCATGACCACCATACGCTGCAAAAACATACGGTCTACCATCACCACTAATAGTAAACTCTTCTAATTCATTGCCCTTGGAACCGGGAGCATACATCCACATTCCTTGATCTTTGGTTCCATGAGAACCATAATAGATTGCCTCAAGGTTATCACCATCACCAGAACAGTTCACTTTCAAGGTAATATGTTCTAAATCTCCTTCATGCGCATTCTGAAAGGCCATTACATCACCTTTATACAAAGTTCCCAATCTGGTATTGATAGTATACGGTTGGTTATATCCATACAAACAGAGATATTGTATATACAAAATGTTTTTATTCGGTACAAAATAGCCAAACTCATCCTTTTTATAGATAGGCTTTCTCTTTTCATCAAGACCATCTATTATTTTTCCATAATACGTCAAAACATGAATGGGAACAGGATTTACCGGATTTGAACCATAAAAAATGTTACGATCATATATTTTTTCATCATCAAGCTTACCTTGCCATATATGATAATCGCCTGTAGGGTTTTCTGCGGTGAGTTCTGCTAATTTTCTAAAAGTTACCTGACCTGCATGCATAACAAAAGTGCCTTTTCCAGCATTGTTTTTTCCCGTTCGCACGGCTGTTGTTTGACCAGCAAAAAATTCTCGCGGATCTATTGGTCCCGCTAAATCATCAGAATGGAGGTATAGAAGAGGAATATATTTTTTTACTTTATCAAGAACTTTTATTTCTTGCGTATACAATTCAATTAGATAGTCATCTGTTTCGGTCTCTAGCTTTTGTATATAGAATGCTCTTTCTTGAGCAATAGAAGGAGCGTGTACTTGTTGTGAGGGCCCGACATAATGCGCTGGTGGAGATAAAATAAAACCAGTAATAGGTTTTTTGTCTATTAAAGCTTTTAAAGCTTTTGTCCCTATTGAACCATATTTTCCTATCATCGTCACCACATTCTTAGCACCTCTATAAACAGTATCAAATATATTCACCGTCGTAGTACTGGCAAAGATCGTTAACAAAAAAAATAATAATATAATCAAAAAATTATTTTTTTTGTTAAAATTATTATTTTTCATACCGTTCCCTTTATCTATTAATGAGCATGTATTCTATTAATTAAAATCAATTAATTAAAATCGATTAATAAAACATATTCATCTTAATCTTACATTATACTGGTAGATAACTCTTTTTATGCAATACTTTACTCAATAAAGGCTTTCTTGCTTGATAAACTTTCTCAGCAGCAACATCTATAGCACCAGCTGAATCAAGAAATTTATCGTTACGAGCAAAATCACAAGCAGAGGTAAGAGTGTTTGCAATATCATGAGGAAAACCAATAAAGGTACCGGCACAAGCAGAATCAAGAGTAGCAGAATTACCGAGACAAATACTATCAAGGACTGTAGCAATATGAGCCACATTTAAAGCCATGTTTGCAGCACCAAAATTATCATACACAGCTCTACGCGCAACCGCAGCAATAGCAGGCAAATTAAATAAAACAGAATTGTTAGCCTTACGAGCAATGGTAATATATTTAGCCAGGTTACTAGCAGCAAAATCTCCAGCACCGCCACAAATAAAAATAGTCTGTTCGCAATCATCGTGCACTACAGGCTTATTCGCACTATTCATAACCGGTCTACCTACATTCATAGTATACACAGCGAGTTCAGCAAGATTAGCAACAAAATCTCTCGTTTTTCCTTGCACCCAATAATCACCCCTATCTCGCCCTTGATCTAATCTTTGCATACCGCTACCAAACCTACCGTCATGAGCAGCATATACGTTACTAAAAAATCCCCAAAAACTGAGTAACGCAATTAAATATAATTGCATGAAAAAACGATTTCGCATACTCTTTCTCTTTCTGTTTTTTTATCATATTACTTTTTCTTTTTCTATCTCCAAAACTACACTACTTCTACCCTAAAAAACTACTCTATTTATATTTTACCGTAGCTCTATTTTAGACCTACTGTACTTTAAACCCAAAAATTAATTCTATATCTATCGCATCAATAATATTCGCCTCAACCATATTTGAAAAATCAGCGCACATTTTTATACTACAAACTTAAAATCACCTGTTTATATATAACATCCAAGTCTCGCAATTCTCTTTGCATGAGCTAGCTACTTTTTTAAATCCTACTTTTTCGTACGTTCTTATCAAAGCTATATAGTTATACTATAATTAACTTTTAACCCTTAATTTTCTTCAAAAAATCGTTAACTTCTTTACCTGACTTTAATATAATTACTGGCTTTCCCGCTTGCGTACTACTTTCTATATGATCAACTATTTTTGCCCGAGATCGATTTTTAAAATGCCAAACCCATCTTAAAAACTCTAGAAACTTAAATCCAGTTATTCGCTGTTTACATTCTATGGCCATACCAGGAATCACTTTATCATAATACAGCACACATCGCTTAATCACCCGCCATAAACACTGATAACGAGGCATATCCAAAAAAATAATCAATTCTGCTTCTGCCACTCGATCTGACAACCATGAAAGATTACAACCCTCAATAATCCACCGATCTCTCTTGCATAGTTCTGCGTGAATGTGAGTAAATTCTATTGAATCAGTCCGCTCCCATCCAGCTTTCCAATAATATTGATCTAAATGGTATAGGGGTAAATTAACTAGATACGCTAACTTTAACGCCAACGTCGTTTTTCCCGAACCGGCATTACCGATAATCATTATTCTTTTATAATCAGATATACTCATATTTTTTTTAACTTATAAAAATGTACTTTAATTTTTTTCGTTGGCAGCCGCTACCTTTAATACATCCATAGTTTGCGTACAATCATTAAACAAATCAAAATCCCCTGTATTTAATGCTCCGATTCCCCGAATAACAATCAAATTTTCTGAAGTCGTTGTAAAAGCTACCTCTTTCTGTTTTTCAGTATAATAACAATTTGCCTTAGCAAAAGTACTATAGCCTTCTTCTAAATAGTGTGATACTGCACCTGAATCGCATCTAAAAGCTGATTCATGCAATAGCCCACGGCCACCATTTCCTACACAGACTAAGCTTTGTGCCTGAGATTGGGGGCTAAATAAAAAAGCAATAGAAGAAAAAAGAGCAAAAAAACGTTTGCATGGCGTATTTCGTTCGCCAGCATCTACAAAAATTGGTGATACCATCAAACAAAACAAAATTATCTTACTCATACTCAGATTTTTATTCATACTCACGTTTTTCATGACAAAATTCCTATCTATTTTAATATAATCAAAAAATAGTTTTCACTGCGTAGAAGCTGGTATTATCTCCATATTGACTACTACATGTTTACCATGCGTAGCAATACCATAACAAAAAATGGGACCATGATAGCCGCTTGTTCTCATTTGTGTTTCGTAATTAAGACTTTTAATTTGATCTAATGCTTTTTGAGCAAACATCACAAGCGTAGCTGTATCTTCTTTTGTGGCTTTTTTAAATTCGATTAAAATACCAGAAATGTGTGGCTTTCGTGGCGTAAGCATAATATCATAACGGCCATCTCCAGATTCACGGTTAGACTGTATTAAATAAGAATCAGAAAGTCCCGCGAGCAATCCAAGAACAAGCATATGTATGTTGCGTTCAAGATCTTTTTTACCTACATCATGAGAAGAACAAGTTTCTGTAATAAATTCTTGCAAATATTGTTCAACGGTGTTTTTATCACCTACCATAAAAGCTTCAAAAAGCTTTTTAAGCTTGGCAAAAGAGATAATGGTTTTTAAAGCTTTTAACATTAAATCTTGATAAAGATATGAAATTTCTTTGTTAGGAATAGCAAGAGTATAGTAGTATCTACCATTAATTACCGTACGAGATATTGTAGTAAGATAACCGGTAAACAAAAGAAAACTCCATGGCTCTTCATCATTATTTTCAAGATCAAGCAAAACTATTTCTTCATCAATTGCTTTATCAGTAATTGCATTATTTTGTAATAAAAGTCGTATTTCATCTTTAATTTCTTGATTGGCATCAGCAAGAATATGTTGCACTAGTTTATTATCGCTGGTATTAGCCCAATATGTTTGAAACTCACCCTTGCTCTGAATACACTTAAGCAACGACCAAGGATTATAGATATTAGTATTACCAAACACATAGCCATCATACCAAATTTTAATATCATCACCTTTATCAGTAAGGTCATATTTAATCAATAATTGATCTACTTCTTCTTGAGTAAAACCAAATTTATCTGAATATTGAATATTTAATATGGTATATACAGAAAGATGATTAAGACCAGAAAATATACCTTCTTTAGCTATGCGCGTAATGCCAGTTAAAAAACCTTTTTCAAGGGCAGAATTTGATTTTAATGCAGCTGAAAGAAAATTATACATAAATTCTATCATTTTTTGATAATAGCCATGCACGTAAGCGTTTATTATAGGAGCATCATATTCATCGATTAAAATGATAGTTTTTCTTCCTGTTTGTTCATAAAGTAAACGGGATAAAAATTGTAAGCTATCCATAAGCTCTTGCTCTGATGCTATCTTATCAGTAAGTCGATTAAAAATAGGAATATCAGAAGCTCTCATTTTTTCCATAGTAATATTATTAGATGAAAGTCGCTTACATTCTTCTGATATAATGGCTGCAAGTTTGGCATGAGCTAATTCCCATGAGTGAACTTTAACATCTTTAAGTGTTAAAAAAATAACGGGGAATTGTCCTTGAAGATCACGATATTCTGAATACTCCCATATATTGGTATTTTCAAATAAATACGAAGTATCTTTATCTGTTTTTTCAAAAAAATATTTAAGCATAGAAAGATTTAATGTCTTACCAAATCGCCTTGGTCGAGGAGCTAAAACAACTTTGGAACCATCTTGTAAAAATTCTTTAATAAGAAGTGTTTTATCAACATACATATTTTTTTGGTCGACTATCTCTTTATAATCATCAACCCCTATAGGTATTAATGGATACATAAAATGGTGAGACATATAATTCTCCTGATAACAATTTTTACTACTATCTTTTTTATGTGAGTAATTTAGTATTAAGTCAGACTCATATTATACTTAGTATAATCAAAAAATAGAGATATTCATCTTTTAGCTAAATTATTAAACTATTATACTTTACCCGCAAAAGCCCAGCACATTTATTAAGAAAACATGCTGGGCTTTGTATTACAAAAAAAGAGTATACAATAATTAACAAAAAACAGATGTTAATTATTTTCTTTTGCCATGTCTTTTTCTAACATTGATTTGGTTTTTAGACAGTCATCAGAACGCTGAGGATTTGCTTTTTGCCATATCTTCCAGCCACTTAACGCTGAACCAATGGCTTTCCTCATATTCGCTCCCGTTGGAGTATTCGCCATCAAATTTTCAGCAAAACACTCTACTTCTGCTGTAACGTTATACCCATTTTCTACAAGTCTAGCTGTTTCTGCTGCATCACAGGCCCAACTAGCTTTGTATACTTCTCCAAAATTATGCCCCGAATTACAGACTAAATTTAACTCCGGCGGTGACATTTGATTTTGTCCAAAAACATAACTCCAGTGGACAACAGCTTGAGAAGTTGAAAAAACAGTAGATGCTAAAATGAGGGGAAATCCTAAAACTCTACACACACGACTGCATGCTGATTCCCGCCTTGTCCTTCTTTCTTTTTTACCCGCTTCTACAGAAACTGAAAATACCATCAAACAAAGTAATATTACTTTGCCCCTATTCACCTTTCTATTCATACTCACCTTTTTCATCAAAAATTCTCTTTCCTAAAAAATTTTTCACTTTTTTCAATATTCTTTTTATCTATTTTTATTGCTCACAAACATCTAATAACTGATTTAATTCTTTTCTTCCCAAATTTGTCTGCCAAAAAATTAAATTACAAAACTAAACTATTTTACTTATATCTATCTCTTCATATTTCTCATTTATATCTCTCATTAAAAAATTCTCTTTTTTCATGAAAATATCTATTAAGTATAATCAGAAAACAATACTATTCGTAACTTTAATAACCATTTTCTTCATATAGCAAACAAGCATCAGCTGACTCGCGATCACCGTTTTTTAACCATTTTTCTCTAGCGGTTTTAGCTAATCTAGGTAAATTTTCTCTCGGTCCGCCAGGTAATTTTATAGTGCTCGCTCCCGATAAAAGCCAACACTCACCTTCCCGCGAACCTTCAACAAACATCCCATTCTTGAACAATGCGTTTTGGCGACATGCTTGTTCTGGAGAAAAAAATGTCACCTGTTTTTCCCCTACGTTACAAACTACTCTTGGATGAAGAGCACGACTTATTGAAACAATAGCTTGAACACCAGTAGAAAAAGTCACGGCTACCGCTAGTGGTATACCTAACAATCGCCATACGCGATCACACGGCGTTACTCGCCTTACTTTGACTTGTCTTTCTTCTAATAGCCAAGTTGCTCGTTCCGACCGCCGCTCCCTTTTTTGTTTTCTGCTTGCTTCTACAAAAACAGGAACTAATAGCAAACAAAACAATAGCAGTTTACTTAAATTTTTCACTTTACCTAAACTTTCTATTTTACTTAAACTTTCTATTTTACTTAAACTTTCTATTTTACTTAAACTTTCCATTGAAAATTCCTTGATGCAACATGCATTATATACTCTCATACCAATACTATTTATACTAAAATGTCGCTACTCTCCAGCTGCTAAATCTTTTGCTCCTTTTCTATCTATTATTTTTTTTTAAACCTTCAACTTCTTTAATACTAAGCCCCGTTTTTTGAGCAATAGTCCCAACATCAAGAATGTCTAAAAGTTCTTTAGCTATATTAATTTTTTCTTCTAGCTTACCCTTGGCTTGGCCTTCAGCCAAACCTTCTGCGTTGCCAATTTCAACACCTTTATCTGAGAAAACTTGCATTTCAATAATATATTGACGTTTTAATTCATCGGTACATCGCACATCAACAATACTTGACTTTGATTGTTCTTCTGGTGAATTTATTTCTGGATAATTATTGGGATCATTTACCGTAATATCAACTATTTTTCTTTCATTTTTGCGCTCAAGTATGCTCAGCGCACTCAAAAAATAGTTTTCTACTGCTCGGATTTAAGTTTTTTAACAATTTCAATATCAAGTGCAGTATTTTCAGCAACTATTTCAATGTCTAGAATCTTTAAAAATTGTTTAGCTATACTTATTCTTTCTTCCAATTTACCCTTATCTGTTGCAGCAGCAATTTCACTAGCTTTTACCCGCATACGATCTAAAGATTGTTCGTATTCGTTAAGCTCTTTTATTTCCCAATTAGTTTTATTTAACACAAGAAACGCTTCTTTTAATTCTGTTAAATTATCTGGTACTTTATGTTGCTCATGAGCATTGCTTAAAAAATAGATCCATTTTTCAGTAAGTGTTTTCAGCTCTTCCAGTTTTTTAGTAAATTTTTTTAACTCAATAAAATGAAATTCAAGGTGCTTGAATTTTTGCTCCAGAGTTTTGGTATCAAGAAAAAGATTATGAGATAAGTAGTTGTTATCATTGTCAAAAAGATTAAAATCGAGAACACCGACAAAAATCACTGGAACTAGTATGTCCTCATATTCTTCTCTTTCTCCTAATTGTCTGCTAAAAGCGAGAGTACTGTAGTATTGAGCTCGTATTGCATAATATTTCTGTGTGGCAACTTGCATTTCAATAATATATTGATTACCTGCTTGATCAGTACATCGTATGTCAACAATACTTAATTTTAGTTTTTTGCTTTCAGGCAAATTACTTGTATCATTCATAAAAACAGAAACTATTTTTTCACCTTCTTTACGTTCAAGTATGCTATTTAAAAAACTGATAACAATATCTGTATGAGCCATATCGCCAAATAATTTTTTAAATGCTATATCATTTTTAGGATTTAAATAAATGGCCATATCTATTCCTTTTCATATATAAAAAATAAAAATTAAACTATCTCACCCATATACTCATGTATTATTTTTTTTAATTTTTTCAACATCTTCAACGCTAAGACCCGTGATTTGAGAAATTGCAGCGATATCAAGAATGTCTAAAAGTTCTTTAGCTATATTAATTTTTTCTTCTAGTTTGCCCTTAGCTTCGCCTTCAGCTCTCCCGATAGCGATACCTTTATCTGTTGCAGCAGCAATTTCACTAGCTTTTACCCGCATGCGATCTAAAGATTGTTCGTATTCATTAAGCTCTTTTATTTCCCAATTAGTTTTATTTAACACAAGAAACGCTTCTTTTAATTCTGTTAAATTATCTGGTACTTTATGTTGTTCATGAGCATTGCTTAAAAAATAGATCCATTTTTCAGTAAGTGTTTTCAGCTCTTCCAGTTTTTTAGTAAATTTTTTTAACTCAATAAAATGAAATTCAAGGTGCTTGAATTTTTGCTCCAGAGTTTTGGTATCAAGAAAAAGATTATGAGATAAGTAGTTGTTATCATTGTCAAAAAGATTAAAATCGAGAACACCGACAAAAATCACTGGAACTAGTATGTCCTCATATTCTTCTCTTTCTCCTAATTGTCTGCTAAAAGCGAGAGAACTGTAGTATTGAGCTCGTATTGCATAATATTTCTGTGTGGCAACTTGCATTTCCATAATATATTGATTACCTGCTTGATCAGTACACCGTATGTCAACGATACTTAATTTTAGTTTTTTACTTTCAGGCAAATTACTTGTATCATTCATAAAAACAGTAACTATTTTTTCACCTTCTTTACGTTCAAGTATGCTATTTAAAAAACTAATAACAATATCTGTATGAGCCATATCGCCAAATAATTTTTTAAATGCTATATCATTTTTAGGATTTAAATAAATGGCCATAATTATCCCTTTTTCATATAAAAAATAAAAATATAGATTCAGTATAATCAAAAAACGGTACTATTCATATGTCACTCGATTATTAAATTATTCTCACACAAAAGCCCAGCATATCTATTATACAAATATGCTGGGCTCTGTAGTGCAAAAAAGTACTATAAAAAAAATAACAAAAACATAATAATACCAATTTCAGTTAATCGCCATGAATAGAATTATCTAGCTATAGCAAAGCGTTGATAAATAACCCCAAAAGAATATACTAATTTCTAAACAAAAATTTAGGAGTTATAGTATGTATAGCGTAGACATAAGAAAAAAAGCTCTCGATTTATTAATCGAGAAGAAAATGAAAAAAACGGAAGTAGCATTGTTGCTTGATATAGACAGAAAAACATTATATACATGGAATAAAATATTCAAAAAAGAAGGCCGCATTGCACCATTATCAGATCGAACAAAATCTGGAAAAAGCAGAAGAAAATTAGATTTAGTTAAATTTAAACTTTTTTTGGACGAACATCAAGATTGGACCATTAAAGCAATGACTGAAGCGTTGAAAGTTGGTAAAACAGCAGTAGGAACAGCTATAAAGGCTCTTGGTTACACTCGAAAAAAAAACAATATTTATTCAAAGAAAGAATAGAGAAAGCACGAATAGAGTTTGCAGAGAAAGTAAAAAAAATAAAAAAATCAGAATTGGTATATTTTGACGAATCTGGAATTGACAATAACGAACGATATGCATATGGATGGGGATTGCGTGGCAAGCGCGTTTTTGCTGAAAAACCCGGGCATTCTACGCAAAGAACAAGTATTTGCGCAGGTCTTTTTGAAAATAAACTTTGTGCGCCTTTAATATTCGATGGTTATTGCAATAAAGAAATTATTAAATGTTATTTTGAGGCTGTTTTGCTGCCACATATAGGCACTGGAAAGACTATTGTTTTAGATAACGCATCGTTTCACAAATGGATCGAAATCTCTGATATTGTAAATAAAGCTGGTTGTTCTTTGCTTTTTTTACCTGCTTATTCTCCAGACTTAAACCCAATAGAACATCATTGGGCTTACCTAAAAAATAATATTAGGCGTGAGCTTGAATTTGTTGAAAATGATATTTGGAAAGCGACTTGTAATGCATTTGAGAAAATGGGGAATTCTTAGTGCGCTATGCTATATACCCGCCTCCGGCGGGTATAGCTAGAATTATTTTTCGTTCTTATTTAGTGAAACTAGTATAATAATAATACGAACACTAATTCCCGCCTTTACTACCGCCTCCCTTACTCTTCACCTACACCTACAACGACCACCCGGATTACAATCATGAAAAGGTGATCTTCGTGTATATTGCTCCCGAATATAGTAGACTGTAGGTGGTTCTTGAGCTGGACATAAAGTCCGACAAGCGTGATAAATACCAGCCGGCAACGCTCTAACAGCAGCACAAATAGGAGTACACGCTGATCACCTTGCTTTGACTTGTCTTTCTTCTGGTCGGCCCCCTTTTTTGTTTCCTGCTTGCTTCTACAAAAACAGGAACTAATAGTAAACAAAACAATATTACTTTACTTATACTTTTCATCAGAAAACCCTTGGTGTAAAAACATTTTTAACATACATTTTATAAACTTAAACAAAAATTAAATTAGACTATCATAAATCTCTTTCTCTGATAGCTTCACCTAATACGCTTATTGTTTCAGAACAATAACTAGACAATACACGATCCCCCCTTCCTCGAGCTATAGTCTCTGTAGTCTTAGCCAATATTTTTGCAGTTGCTTTAGGCAGCATCGTCCTCTGTCCGCCTGAGTGTAAAAAATAACACTCTGCCTCTACAGAGGGATCATGGCCATCATTTAAATATCTAGATACTGCTTCTAAATTGCATGCATCTGCGGCTACATGCAAAGGAGCTGGTCTTGATTCCGCACTACAAAAAAACGATTGCACCCGAGATTGAAAACTAAATAATTCAATATTATTGTAGACCACTGGTTGCGCTTGAACTTCGGGGCTAAATAAGAAAGTGATAAAAGAAAAAATCCCAAAAAAACGTTTGCATGGCGATTTTCGCTTTTTACCCGCTTCTACAGAAATCGACAATATCATCAAACACAAAAAAATTATTCTACTAATTTTTGTCACTGAAAACTCCTATCTATTTTAATATAATCAAAAAATAAATTTCACTGCGTAGAAGCTGATATTATCTCCATATTAACTACTACATACTTGCCATGCGTAGCAATACCATAACAAAAAATGGGACCATAGTAGCCACTCGTTCTCATTTGTGTTTCGTAATTAAGACTTTTAATTTGATCTAATGCTTTTTGCGCATATACTGCAAGCGTGGCCATATCTTCTTTTGTGGCTTTTTTAAATTCGATTAAAATACCAGAAATGTGTGGCTTTCGTGGCGTAAGCATAATATCATAGCGTCCATCACCAGATTCGCGATTAGATTGCATTAAGTAATGATCCGAAAGTCCCGCGAGTAATCCAAGAACAAGCATATGTATGTTACGTTCAAGATCTTTTTTTGCTACATCGTGCGAAGAACAAGTTTCTGTAATAAATTCCTGCAAATATTGTTCAACTGTTTTTTTATCACCTACCATAAAAGCTTCAAAAAGCTTTTTAAGTTTGGCAAAAGAGATAATGGTTTTTAAAGCTTTTAACATTAAATCTTGATAAAGATATGAAATTTCTTTGTTAGGAATAGCAAGGGCATAATAGTATCTACCATTAATTGTGGTACGAGATATTGTAGTAAGATAACCGGTAAATAAAAAAAAACTCCATGGCTCTTGATCATTATTTTCAAGATCAAGCAAAACTAGTTCTTCATTAATTTCTTTATCAACAATTGTATTATTTTGTAATAAAAGCCGTATTTCGTCTTTAATTTCTTGATTAGCGTTAGCAAGAATATGTTGCACTAGTTTATTATCGCTGGTATTAGCCCAATATGTTTGAAACTCGCCCTTGCTCTGAATGCACTTAAGCAACGACCAAGGATTATAGATATTAGTATTACCAAACACATAGCCATCATACCAAATTTTAATATCGTCTCTTTTATCAGCAAGATCATAACTGATCAATAATTGATCTACTTCTTCTTGAGTAAAACCAAATTTATCTGAATATTGAATATTTAATATGGTATATACAGAAAGATGATTAAGACCAGAAAATATACCTTCTTTAGCTATGCGGGTAATACCGGTTAAAAAACCTTTTTCAAGGGCAGAATTTGATTTTAATGCTGCTGAGAGAAAATTATACATAAATTCTATCATTTTTGAATAATAACCATGCAAGTAACCATTTATTATAGGAGCATCATATTCATCGATTAAAATGATAGCTTTTTTCCCTGCTTGCTCATATAGTAAACGCGATAAAAATTGTAAACTATCCATAAGCTCTTGTTCAGATGCTATCTTATCAGTAAGTCGATTAAAAATAGGAATATCAAAAGCTCTCATTTTTTCTATAGCAATATTATTAAATGAAAGTCGTTTACATTCTTCTGATATAATGGCTGCAAGTTTTGCTTGAGCTAATTCCCATGAGTGAACTTTAACATCTTTAAGTGTTAAAAAAATAACGGGAAATTGTCCTTGAAGATCACGAAATTCTAAATACTCCCATATATTGGTATTTTCAAATAAATACGACGTATCTTGATCTGTTTTTTCAAAAAAATATTTAAGCATAGAAAGATTTAATGTCTTACCAAATCGCCTTGGTCGAGGAACTAAAACAACTTCGCTTCCATCTTGCCAAAATTCTTTAATAAAAAGTGTTTTATCTACATAAACATTTTTTTTATCAATAAGTTTTTTATAATCATCGACCCCTATAGGTATTAAGGGATATATAGAATCGTGAGACATATAATTCTCCTGATAACAATTTTACTACTATCTTTTTTAGGTAGCAATTTAGCATTAAGCCAGACTCATATTATACTTAGTATAATCAAAAAAATAGAGATCTTCATATTTTAGCTAAATTATTAAACTATTATACTTTACATGCAAAGCCCAGCACATTTAGTATGAAACATGCTGGGCTTTATGTTACAAAAAATAGTATAAATTTTATACAATCAACCAAAAATTAAATAAAGCATCTAAAAAACGTATATTAGTTTCTCTTTTTACTTCTTTTTATCTTTTATTGCATTGCTTAATATATCAAGAACCTCTTGGCATGACTGTTGCCCTTGCAAATTACCTTTTCGTTTCTCATTCAGCCTCAAGTGAGCAAAATAACTTGGTGTATCCCTTAGCATTAACGGCAAACCTTTCTGCCTGTGAAACTCATCCTGATCAATCTCTTCTTCTCTTATTCCTACCGCAGCAAGATCAAGACCAGCATCACCTACCAGTCCTCCATCACAAAGCCATTCCCCTTCTCGCCTTGGCTTCTCACCCTCACCCGCCTCTACAAAAACTGAAAATACCATCAAAAACAACAAAATTACTTTACTTATTCTCTTCATACACAGTTCCCTCATATAAAAACGTTTTTAACATAAAGTTTCGTAAAAAACTTATTAATCGTTTTTTTCTCTCAAAGCCTCTTCTCTCAAAGCCTCTATCAAAATCTCAACAACAGTGCTTGCACAACGCTTTACTTGACCAGAATCGCCCCTTTCTTTCGCCACACGAAGTCCAAGATCGGACAAAACTATTGGAGTTTCTGAGGGTAGCATAATAGAATCTCCTTCTGCAGAAAAAGAACAATTTGCTCTTGCTAAGACACTATAACCATTTTTTCGATGCCTAATCACTGCATCCTCATTACACCGAAAAGCATCTTCGTGCAATGGTGCCCTATCCTGTTCCGTCAAACAAACTATTGATGGCGGTTGAATTTGAACTGGAAAAGCATTAAGCATAGAAAAAGCTCCTTGAGAGCTAACAACAGCAACTCCGCCAACAAAACCTAAAATAGCTACTGGTGCTCCTAAAATTTTCCCTGCAATCCTGAATGCACGAGTCCAACACCCTCGCTTTTCTTCCTCTTGTTCGCCACCCGCACTCATATTTACAACAACTGAAAACATCATCAAACAAAGCAAAATTAATTTACTTATACTTTTCATCAAAACTCCCTGCACATAAAAATAATACTCGGACACGCTATAAAAAAAATATTTTTATCGAAATATCTAAACACTTTCATACAAGTGCAATGTATACCAAACGTTGTTCTCTCCGCTGTCAATTTTTTTATTGTTATTCTGCTACTATAAATCCGATTATTATTATAGATAGAATACTTTATTTAGCCACTTTTTTTAGAAAAAATATAACTAAAATAATCGTATTTAAACCCCCTCCGGGCACTTAAACTATAAAGCTTTTTTTGTAAGTTAGATGTTTCTGTAAAACAGACTATAATTCTGTGTGGCCCCTCTTTACCCCACCTATGCCAATACCCCGGTCTTGCGTCCGGGGACCCCAAAATAGCAGGCAGGACCCCGAATTGGGGCCACACAGAGAAAGTTTTACTGCGCTGTAAACCGAGCGCATCCAAGCTATTTTACAACCTTCTTACGTCGAGCTCTCGCTATCTACTTATTGCGGCCGTACTGATTTTTGTACAGCTGCTTTATCTCATCAATAGTCGTCGCTTCTAAGGCACTTTTATCAACCCTGAATGCCATAATTCGCGGGAACCGTAATGCATATCCCAAATGTTCTGCATCTTTACCTGCTGTATGAACAGGAGAAAGCGTAATTTCGTCTGCACGCACTTGGCACACTATTTCAGGATATACCCAGGTATCCGGCGCTAGATTTTTATCACACCAAACATTTTTAGGTTGACCTTCAACTTTACGTGAATCACACTTTTCTTTTAATTCTTTCCATTCAGCGTCTTTTAAGCCAGTGCCAATTTTGGCAACGGTTTCAAATCTATCCTGAGTAGGATTATAGAGACCAACTAAAAACGAACCTATACCAAAGTGCGCTCGCTTTCCCGCTCCAGCATAATAACCGAGCACGACGGCATCTAACGTATCTTCTAAATGCCCTTCTTCCTGCCGTTTTAACTTAATCCAATTAAAATTACGTTTACCCGGTTGATATACCGCGTCTGGCCGTTTTACTATAATACCTTCAAGGCCTAGCTCTATCATGGAAAGAAAATAACTCTCCAATTCATTGCCGGTAGCAACAGCAACTTCATCAATAACTTGTACCAGATTATTATCTAACTTATTCTTTGAATCAAAAACGTTTAAAAGCGTCTGTCGTCGCTCTGTATGCGTTTTTGGCAATTGACTCTGACCATCAAGATAAAGAATATCAAAAATAAATAATTTTATAGGAAAGTCGAGAGCCGCTTGTTCAATACCATGCTTTCTTTTCCGCTTTACTGTCTCTTGGAAAGGTAAAAAAGTATCCGTATTTTGATCAAAACAGATCGCTTCTCCTTCTGCGATAAAAGTCGCAACCGGTAGCGATAACAAAGTCGGTATCAGATCAGGAAACATGTACGAAATATCATGCAAATGACGAGAAAAGAAAAATACTTTTTGACCATACAAACCATTTTGACCATCAAAATTATCAGGACTCGGGCTCTTATCTAAATCACCAGAACGCTTATCAATATGAATTTGCACTCTAAATCCATCAAGCTTTGGTTGAGCAATCGCTGGGCCAATTTTTTCTATAATTGCTTGCGCTGTTGGCAATCTTTCCGCTGATGCGGGACGGATTGGAATGCCTACTTGTATCTGCATACGCTCTAAAGCGGTTATTGCCAATTCTTTTGCACCTAATTTTTCTCTATCTAATTTTTCTCTATCTAATTTCTCTAAACCCAATCTTTCTATATCTAATCCTTTTATACCTGATTCTTTTAATAGCCGTGCGATATACCCTATATCGGCACAAAGATTATAGGCATGCTCTATACGCTTACTCAATGATTTATCACCAGCCACCATAACAGAAAGTGCATCGATTAAGGTCATATCAGAAAAACCGAGTCTCAACGTACCTAAAATAATACGGATCAGATATTTTGAAGATAATGGACGCAGCTGTTGCATGAGAATCACTAGTTGCTCTATTTTCTGTTCTTGGCTTCCGGTACCCGCACGTTGTTCAAGTGTACATAACGCGTCATAAACGTCTTGCAGTTCTAAATTTTTAGAACTCGATAATACTGTATTAACAGTACTTGCAGTAGGTGATATAACAGGTGATATAACAGGAGTAGAAATAAATGACATATTTTGAGCCGATGGCTTAACGCTTTGGGCAGACGACTTGCTATCAGCAGCAATACTATCCAAAGTAACCGTATCTGCATCCGAAACAGTAGGACCTGAAGTAGCTGTATCTGAAGTAATAGTGCCTGCGCTAGCAATAACTAACCCTATATCACCCACTTTTTTTAGTTCTTGAGCCACAACCGATACTGATTTTTGTTGCACCTGAGCAACTGCTTGAATAATACTTTTAAGCGCTAAATTAAATTGGGTGCCCCGATAAGGTGGATGTAATTGACCTAAAGAAATATTACACAAAATAGATGCTTCTTCGGGTGTTGCTTCACTCAAAAGAATCGCAAGAAGACGAGTCATTTCTAAACGACTACTCACTTGTTCAATCTGTTCAAAATAAGCTGTCACTTGATCAAATTTCATAGTCACTCACTTTTCTAAATAATAAACATATAGTTAATATAAAAAAATAATAATCAAAAAAAAACCGGCTTAAGAAATTAAGCCAGAGAAATTACCGACATGTATAGTATCATACTTATTCGATAAAATCTTGTATAAATCTTTTATAATAAAGACCACCAGACAAGACAGACAAAAGAAGTGATAAAAATATCAGCAAGCTTTCAATACCGTTCCACCAAAACGCACCTGAATACCCCAATGTTTGGTACGGATTTAATATCAACCAACTCAAACAAGTAATATGCACTATTGTTTTAATTTTACCAAGCAACGCAACAGAAAGATCTTTATTGTTTTCAGTCGCAATTAATCGCAGACCCATAACAAAAAATTCTCTTCCTATAATAATAATTGCCCAATAAAAAAAAATTTTATGTGTTGCAACCAATGAAACAAGAGTTGCATATACCAGACATTTATCAGCAACGGGATCTAATAATTTCCCTAAAACAGTTACCTGATTGTAACGGCGTGCAAAATAGCCATCAAAAAAATCAGTTAATCCAAAAATGATAAATAAAAAAGCAAGAATGCCATTAATAAAGAGAGAATTATAGGGTAATAAATAGACAAGAAATAAAGGCAAAACAAGAGGCGATACCAGCAATCTGATATAGGTAAGAATAAGAGGAATGGTAAAAGAACTTTTTTTTACAAGGCTCATGCGTAGCTTCTTTAATATCTAGATAGCTCGTTGTATGTATAGCTACTACTCTGCGTATATTATTTTTTAAACTTAAAACTATTTCTTGGTGGCGATGCAGGGACTCGAACCCCGGACCTACGGATTATGATTCCGCCGCTCTAACCAGCTGAGCTACATCGCCATCTAATTTCTAAGTAACTAACCTCAATTATACTAAATTTTAAGCTTTTGAATAGTAAAATTATTAATCATAAACATAAATAATGATCTTAAGAAAAAAAGACCACTAATTAAAGTTGCAATAACCCCCAACATCATGGTAACAGCAAAACCTTGAATAGGTCCTGTTCCAAAATAATAGAGAACAATGCCAACAACAAAGGTCGTTATATTAGCATCTACAATAACCATCATAGCATCAGAAAAACCATAGGTAATTGATTGCTTAATGCCATTGCCTCGAGCAAGCTCCTCTTTAATTCTTTCATAGATAAGAATCGATGCATCTATAGCCATCCCAATAGTAAGGACCATACCTCCGATACCCGGAAGAGTTAAAGTGGCTTTTAAAAAATGCAAACCAACTAACACTAATATCATGTTATAAAGGAGAGCAAGAAATGCAAAAAAACCTGATAAACTATAATAAATTACACTAAACATAAAAAGTAATCCCAAACCAACAAGACATGACATAAGCCCATCGTGACGAGCTTGTGCGCCAAGAGCTGGTCCAATCTGACGTTCTTCTTCAAAAGTAACCCGTGCTACAAATGAACCTGATTGCAAAAGATTCACTAATTCTTCAGTCTCTTGTTCGGTGAAGTCTCCGGTGATCACCCCTTCTCCGCGAAGAGGCTCTTGAATAACAGGAGCTGTTATAACAATACCATCAAGAATAATAGCCAGTTGGCGCTTGTAATTTTTCTTCGTTAAATCATAAAATTTATCGGCAGCATCGCTATTAAATTTAAAAGCAACTTGATATTTAACTCTATGATCACGCTCAGCAACTGATTTTTTAACAGTCTGAAGCATATTACCGGTTATATCAGCATATTTAGTCACCAGATAATAGCCACCACGAGGCGCTTTTCCTGGCAAAATTTCTTTGTTGTCGGGCAATACGCCATCATATTTATATAAAATATCATCCGCACTTGCTCCATATTCATCAACTAAACGGAAATCTAATTGAGCAACTTTACCAATTAACGCTCTTGCCTGCTCAGCATCAGTAACGTCAGGAAGTTCGATAACAATAAATTTTTCACCTTTTTTTAGAATAGGAATTTCTGCGATGGCGCTATTAAGACGAATATGTAATACTTTAATATTTCGTTCTACCGCATCACTTTCAATTTGCTTAATTTTTTGAGTAGGAAAAAATAGATAAAGGTTCAAGTTTTCTGTTTTTTGCTGCAATTCTGGTTCTGATTTTTTAATCAATTCAGACGCCTCTTGCATGTCTTGCAACGAAGAAAATAGTACTACTAAACGACCAGTTTTTATATCTAAAGAGATAGGAAATGATTTTTGCGATTCTTTTTTTAATAATAATTCAATAGCTTTCATTTTCGAAACAAGCTCTGCGTTCACCGCATCTTGAACCTGTACTTCTAGCGTTAAGAATGTACCGCCAACGAGATCTGCTCCTAATTTTAACGATTGCCGTAGTGGGATAATAAAATAAAGACCAAGTGCGGCCACCACAACCCAGACCATCAACCAAGAAAAAAACATACGACGCATAACCATAAATAGAGCTCCCTTTTTTACCCCACCTAACGGCGGGGACCCCTCATTTTTTGGGGGTGATAATGTGTATTTTTAAACTTATTTTTTATTACCATTTTTTCGTTGCTATATTAATAAAGCTATTATACCTTTTATTTTTTACTTTATTATTCTGGTGCCGAAGAGGGGACTCGAACCCCTACAGGATTTCTCCCACAGCCCCCTCAAAGCTGCGTGTCTGCCAATTCCACCACTTCGGCATATATAAGTAAAAAATTTATCACATTTACCTATTGTTGGCAATTTAATTTTAATCAGTTTTTTATAAAAAAGAATCTAATCGCAGTTTCACTAGATAACAAAAGGAATTACAAAAAATAACCAATAACAAATAAATTTAAAAATATGACTATTACGCCCCCGAAAGGGAACATAATAGTCATATTAATATATTCAATACAATCCGCTCAATACAATCCACTCAATACAATCCACTCAATACAATCCACTCAATACAATCCACTCAATACAATCCGCTCAATACAATCCACTGAATTTGATCTACCTATTCAGAATCAGATTCTAAATTTTCTTTCTTTTCTAGCCCAGACTCTGATTTTTCTTCAGACTTTTCTTCTTGAGGCTCTAAATCTTTTTTCTCAGACTTAGTCTCTGGTTTTTCTTTTTTTTCCAAACCCAAATCTTTTTTCTTTTTAGATTTCGTTTTTAGTTTTTCTTTTTTCCCAGAATCTAAATCTTTTTTTCCCTTTTCTTTGCTATCTTTTTGGCTACCTTGTTCACTATCTTCTTCATTATCTTGCTCACTCTCTTGCTCGTTACTTTCAGAACCCTTAAATAGACCAGTAACCCAAGAAGAAACAGAGCTAAACACCGAAGCTACATAATCTATAACGGCATTAATAGGGTTAAGAATATAAGATTTTATAAACCCTTGCTCCTCTTCTTCCTCTTCAACATCTTCTTCTTCCTCTTCTTTCTTTTCTTCTCGTTTCTCAGCTTTGCACGGTACGGGCTTAGCCTCAATACTTTTTAGTACCTCTTCTAAATCAAGATCTTTACTTTTTAAAGAATCAATTGATTCTTTAATTTTTTCTACAAGATTCTTTATTTTTTCTTCAAATTGGTCGAAGTGTTGCGTAAATTCATTCAGAATATATGCTTGAATCTCAAAAATTTCTTGGCCTTTAAAATCTATTTCATAAAATAGTTTACGCGCTTTAATATGATCCAATATTTGAGCAATATCTTTGAAATGGTCCCACGATTCACGTTCTTTATCTCGCACTTTTCGAACAAAACCCGCCAACTGCCTTAATGCTTCTTCCATCTTAGTTTCAATTTTAGCTATATCTTCTAAATCTGACTTAATACGCTTCAAAACCGGCGCTTCTTGCTTTATTTTTTCCAGCGCATTGCGACCTTCTTCGGTCATTGTTTCGGTCGTTGCCTGGTTAGCTGATTTTTGATTAGCCGATTCTTTAGATACATAATATAATAATTTTTCCACCAAACGGAGTAAATCTTGTTGACTCAAGCCAAGAGACACATAAAATGGTTCTAAAATATTTTTTTTAATTTCAGCACGTTTATCAATGAAAACAGATCGTGAATCAAGAACAGATTCAAAGAACTTACGAATTTTTTCATATTTCTTTTCTGCTTTAGTCCACCAGATTCTTTTAAAAAGCCAATTGCCCTGAGCATCTTCTATATCAACCGTATCAATACCAATTTCTGATTCTTTTTCGACATTCGCCGGTGCTTTTTTTTCAGATTCAGCTTCTGGCTTTTCTTTCTCTTGCGACTCTGAATCTTCTTTCTTTTCGGGTTCAGCTTCTGATTTTTCTTTTTCTTCAGCCTCTGAACCCTCTTTTTTTTCAGGCTCAGCTTGCGAGCTTTCTTTTTTTCCAGATTCTGGTTTAGATTCTGAATTTTCTGTGTTTTCAGACTCAGCATCTGTTTTTTCTTCTTCTTTGGGCTCTGGCTCTGAGCTCTCTTGCGGCTGCTCTCCCTCCTGCCCAGCTTCCTGCTCTCCCTCTTGCTCTGTCTGCTGCCCGGCTTCCTGCTCAGCTGCTTCATCACTTGCTATCAAAGTATATAGCGGCATAATAATGGGTAAATAAATAAAAAAACCTAGAAAAAGTTTTTTTATCTTTTTATTACATATAAGCATATACACTACTCCCTCATCATTATTAATTGCTATTATAAGACCTTAGTCAATTCTTTTAACTCATCCATAAGAGCTATAGTAAGCTCTTCTGCTTCCGGCGAAGTAAAACCCCATCGCACGCCACTCTCAATACGCGACAAAGGAGAACGATCACTTTTAATATCTATAATATCTATTCGTACTACATTCATAAGAGGATGTATAGAAGATGGCGCTCTGACAACACCAGCTCTTCCAAGCACACTATAAGCAACATTATCTTCATCTAAAACACAGAGCATGACCTTTTTTTGCCATACCATATTATGATAACCTGCATGATCTTTATGAATACTCATAAGAATACTCTCATCTCCCTTAGGATATACGCATTGTATAGGCGTCGTATGAGGCAGCCCTTTATCTGAAAATGTTGCCAAAACTACTACTGTTTTACCCTTCCTAAGAATTCTAATTAAATCCTCAGGCAACTTAACTCCCACATGTTTTGCCATGCAAACCTCATCAATAAAATAATATAATATGTATCTAAATTAACCCAAAAAAATTTTATAACTAAACTAAATATTTATATCTACACCAAACAATATACCAGCAAAACATATCAGCACAGCTGCAAAATAATCTCATTTTCAAGAGCAAGGCCAGCTGGTGTTAAGGTTAGAATACCTAATGATTCTTTAATCCAATTATTTCGTTTAAATTCTTCTACTTTTTCCTTAACCTCTATTTTTTTATGCTCAGAAAGGTTTTCTAATAATAAAGACCAAGATACTCCTTGCGACCTTCGTAAGCCAAGCATAATTCGCTCTATACCAATCTGCTTTTCCGTTAATTCTTCCATAAAAACAACACAACTTTCCAAACAATTAGCTTTTGCAATGTATTTCATAAGGTTTTTTTCATTTTGCAATCTCCGTACTCCATCAAAAGAACATGCTCCCAAACCAAACGCCTTATAGGGAACCCGATTCCAATACGCAGTATTGTGACGTGATTGATGCCCAGGACGCGCAAAACTTGAAATTTCATAATGTTCAAAACCATTGTTCATAAAAATATCACGCGATTCATAATATAATTCCACAATTGTGTCGTCACAAGGAAGTAAAACTTTATTATTTTTTACTTTAAAGTAAAGCGGAGTATCTTCATGTATAGTAAGAAAATAGAGAGAAATATGAGTTATAGGCCATTTCATTGCTTGTAGCAGCGAGAGTTTCCACTCTTCATTACTCACCCCTGGTAAGCCTAAAATGAAATCAACAGAAATATTAGAAAAAAAATACTGAGCATCATTTAGCAGGCGTAATACATCTTGCCCTGACTGTAATCGATTAAGTGAATGAAGCACCTTATCATTAAGACTCTGAACCCCTATACTCAATCTATTAATACCAAGAGACTTCCATAATTCAAGCTGACCAGCTCTTACTGTTCCTGGATTAATTTCAATAGTAATCTCTGAACCTGGCGAAAGATCAAACGTTTTTTTTAATAGATCAAAAAGCTCAATAAGAAGATCGTCGGGATAGGTGCTTGGAGTTCCACCTCCAAAATAAAGAGTATCTATTTTTATTTCTTTTCCAATAGTTGCTTGCCTAAAAGATTCAATCTCATTCATCAATGCCCGATGATATTCTGTCATAAATGAATCATGAGATGCAAGAGCTACAAAAGGACAATAATGACATTTGTAGGGACAAAAGGGCCAATGAATATAAATCGAACGAGTTAAAGCATTAATATCATACTGCACAAAGACAACCTTCTCTTATTTAGCTTTTATTAAATTTAGTAATTATAGACAGAATCAAACAAAAAGTGCTTCGCCAAGCAATATTTTAGGAATAACTATAGAACCATCTTCCTGCTGATATACTTCCATGATAGCAACCATTAACCGAGAAAGAGCCAAGGACGACCCATTTAACGTATGCGCTAATCGCGATTTTTTATCTGATAATTTTTTATAACGAATCATGCCGCGGCGCGCCTGAAAGTCAGTACAATCACTTACTGATGATACTTCATAATAAGCATTCTGTCCTGGCAACCAGACTTCTATATCATATGTTTTAGCAGAAGGAAATGAACAATCTTGTCCCGCCAATAAAGAAATTCTATAGTGAAGACCCAGCTGCTGCAAAATAGATTCTGCGCACGCTAGCATTCTTTCTTGTTCTTCAGCTGATTTTTCTGCTTCACATATAGTATATAATTCAACTTTTTCAAACTGATGTACCCGAATCAGACCCCGTTCAAGCGATCCATATGTGCCGGCTTCTCTACGAAAACAACTTGTCCAAGCAGTCATACGTATTGGCAATTCTTGTTCTGATAAAATTTTATCTCTATACATGCTTGCTAGATTAACTTCAGCAGTTGGGGTTGCGTATAAGCCGTCTTTTTCAATCGCGTATACTTGCTCTCTAAATTTTGGAAAATTACTCGCCAACTCAAGAGCTTGTGCATTAACCATAGATGGCGGCAATACTGGTTCATAACCATACTTCATATTGTTTTTTAGCATAAACATAGTAAGAGCATACATAAGCTTAACGGCATCTTTTTTATAAAGAGGAAACCCACTTCCAGCCATCTCTGCTGCTGCTGCAAAATCAAACCAACCAAGGGCATTACCTAACTCCAGGTGATGCTTTGGCACAAAATTAAATATTTGCTTACTGCCAAATTCTTTAACAACTACATTTGATTCTTTGTTGCCATCCGGTACGTCGTCTAAAGGAATATTAGGACAATAGAGATAGAGCTCATCAAAGTGCTTCTTAAGGCTCGTATGCTCATTTTCTTTTTCCTGAATTACAACACCAATTTCTATAGATTGTTCACGCAAAGCTGGCGTAATACCGGAACGAGATTGAGAAGCTAGTTCGTTTTTTTTATGGCGTAACGATTCAATTTCTTGAGTTAACGTTCGTAATTTTTGATCTAAGTCATATAATAATGCTGTATTATATGCTGGATCTTTTTTTGCAATTAAAGTGATGATTCGCGCGGTATCACTTCTTAACAATCCTAAATCTATCATTAGCCATCCATCTACGTTATCTATTATACGCACAGCGAATATAATAGTGGGTGTAATAGTACTATTTATCTAATACTAAGCAGGATACTGCAAATAACGCAATTTGAAAAGCAAAAAGCGAGGCCTTTTTAACGGCCTCGCCCAATGAGTAAAAGCTTTATTAAAGTTTAGATCTACGATCCTAATCTCACCGTTTTTACTACTTCTCTTAAATTTTTCCCTGGTTTGAAACGAGGAACATTAACAGAAGGTAACTCTATACGCGCTTTGGTAGCTGGGTTAATACCTTTGCGCTTAGGTCGGTGAGAAAGCCAAAAATGGCCAAATCCGGTAATTGAAACCTTATCGCCTTTTTTTAACGTTCTGGCAATAATTCGAGTCAATGAATCAATCACGCGTGAAACATCTTTTTTACTAAAAGTAGTTTCTTCGCTTAATTCATTAATCAACGCACTCTTATTCATAAAATACTCCTCTCTGGGTCGATAATAATTAAAACACTGCTTTCTTCATTAACACACAATCTCTTTTATGATAAAATATTAGTATTAAATAAGGCTTTGTCAAGCATCACAATAAAAACACGCAAAAAACAAAAGCATTATTAAAATAGAACAAAACAAAAAAAGGAAGAAAGATATTTTTAAAAAAAATAAAAACGAAAAAATATACCTATATTATACGAATCCGTTATCAATTATTAAAATATAGTAATTGCTGAATATCTCTAGACTCTATTAGAAGCCCCCGCCGACCAACTGGAGATAGAATTGGAAGTGCATAAACTTAATTTATGATAGCAAGTTGGTATTAGAAGATAAATATATTAAAAAACAAATATGTTAGGAGCAAACATGCTAGAAAAAGACAGGCTAAAATTAGAAAAAAACAGATTACAAAATACGCCTATGTTGGTTGATACTCATTGCCACCTCAATATAATAGTCAAACAAAACCCTGACACTTTTATGACAAAAGAAGAACTAGCTGCTGCAGAAACATACATCAATCACGCTATTGATAACAACGTTTCAATAATTATTAATGTTGGCACAAGTTTATCAGAAAGTTTAAATTGTCTTTCTTTGTCTCAACAATATCCAAACGTCTATGCTGCAGTTGGCATTCATCCCACGGATTGTTCTACAGGCTGGAAGTCTGATATCGCCGAACTTACCAAATTACTCAAATCACCATCACTCATATCAAAATACACGCCATCACAGAACAATTCACCGCATACCCCATCACAATACACCCCACAAAACAGACCGACAGCAGAATATACCCAAACAAACAACTATAGTGATACAGGAAAAAAACATATCGTTGGTATAGGCGAAACGGGCATTGATCGCTATCATCCTGGTTACGATAGCAAACGCCAAGCTGATGCATTTAAGGCACAAATCGACCTTGCCCTTGCATACGACTTAGCTCTTATTGTGCATTCTCGTGATGCAGCAGACGAAACACTTACTATTCTGGACGAATATAAACGTGATATTAAACGCGCGACTATGCACTGTTTTTCTTACGACCAGTCTATTGCAAACGATTGCCTAAAGATGGGATTCATGCTCGGCATAGGCGGCACCGTAACGTATAAAAAAAACGACGTATTACGAGCTATTGTACAAAGCATGCCACTAGAGAATATCGTCTTAGAAACCGATGCTCCCTTTTTGGCACCACAAATAGTAAGGGGACAACAAAATCAGCCGAAATACATTAAAGCAATTGCTGAATTTATTGCAGAATTACGGAGCACAACATTGGATGAAATTGCCACACAAACAACACTGAATGCCCGTAAGCTTTTTGACTTGTAAGCTATAGCAGACCATTTCTTTTACCTTATCTGTTGATGGGTCTCGAATTTTTTCAAAACTTACTATTATTTGACAAACTTGTGTGTAGTGCCCCCTGCGGGGTACTACAATTATATTACTATTCAGTCTGTTTTGATTATTTATTAATGCTTTTCTCTAGAGCAAAAAACTTTATAATTAATCAGAATAAGTTTCATAACTAATTAATTAAAAAACATGCTATACTTTATACATAAACAATTAAAAAAAATAATAAAAATTTTTTATACATATTTTGACGTCCTATGAAAATAATATACGCCAAATTATACAAAAACTGGTAACTATATCATGATCCATAAAGAACTAACTCCTGAACGCTGGCACACCTTCTCTTTGTTTATGCAACTAGCAAATGTTGGTATGGATGTTGCACGGGCTTTTGATTGGAGACGGCGTGGTGATAACAATCAGAGTCAAAAAGCATTTGATCGAGCAATGGAATTATTAGATCTTACTATTTTTGATCCAAAAAATCGGGGTAGCAAAAGAAAAGAATTATGTCGTGTCCGGGAAGCTCTTAAAGATTTTTTTCTATGCGACAATGAATATAACACCTCTGAAGAGTTTTGGAATCAATATTTTTATGATTTTAATTATGCAGCGGCATTAGAACGAGAAAAACGTTAAAAAGGTAATCTTATGGCTTATACTGTTCTTTATATAGCAGCAAGTGAAGATGGATTTATAGCTGACGAAAATGGAGATCTTGACTGGCTCCCACAAGAAGCTCCTGAAGGAGAAGATTTTGGCTTTGAAAAATTTGTTGATTCAGTTGATATAATCGCACAGGGAAGCCGCACTTTCTTACAAACTCTCTCTTTTATTACATCTGGCATAGTTAAAGATTTGCCCTATCACGACAAGCATATGTATGTATTTACTCATGATCAGATGCAAACAAACCGCACCGATGTTACTTTTGTATCTAGCATGGAACACTATCTTGATATTATTAATCAAAATCCAAAAATTAAACGAGTATGGCTGCTTGGTGGTGCAAAACTTATAGAGTCATTTAAGACATACGATCTCATAGATGAATGTATTATCATCATTATACCAAAAACTTTATACGAAGGAATCGCGCTTCCAACAAATATTTTTGAAAGCATGCATGAAATATCTGTCAAAGAATATTCACAAGGTATTATCGAGCGAACATACATACGTAATTAACTAACTCTTTATACTTAATATTATATATTTATATACTTTGTATTATATATCAAAAATAAAAAATTGGTTTAATAATGACAACTCCTACTTTACAAAAATTGCCTCTAGGCATAAGTACCTTTTCTAAAATTCGCAATGACGGCTATCTTTATGTTGATAAAACTAAAGAAGCTTATAATTTGATTGTGGGAGGCGAGCGATACTTTCTTTCTCGTCCACGAAGATTTGGAAAATCTCTTTTAATTTCAACACTAAAAGAAATTTTATCCGGCAATAAATCATTATTTAAAAATCTTTGGATTGAAAAAAGTGACTATACATGGCAACCACATGGCGTTATTATTTTTGACTTTTCTAGGCTTGATATAGAAAATATCGACGGCCTTAAAAGAGGATTGTTTTTAACGTTATCTGACATTGCTCAAAATTACGGAATTACTGAAGTAACGCAAATTACCGATTTAGGATTTGCTTTATTGGGTTTAGCAAAACAGCTTTATGGTCGCTTTGGCAAAGTAGCAATTCTTATAGATGAATATGATTCTCCAATCCTAAAAATTCTTGATGACCCTGCGAAAGTAGAAAAATTCCGTGATTTTTTTCAATATTTTTTTGCAGTTATTAAAAGCTTAGATGAATATGTTAATTTTACTTTTATTACTGGTGTTAGTGCATTTGCTAAAGCAGGAATATTTTCAGGTCTCAACAATTTAACACCTATAACATTAGATAATCGTTGGTCAACTGTTTGCGGTTACACGGATGAAGAAATAAACCATTATTTTATTTCTTATATTCAATCATGGGCTGATAAACAAAATGTTTTTTATGAAGAACTGCGTCAACAAATTAAAAGTTGGTATAATGGCTATCATTTTGGAATAGATGTCATTGCTGTCTATAATCCATTTTCTTTTATGCATGCCCTCGACAAACAAAATTATGAAAATTTTTGGCTTCAGAGCGGTACGCCTTCTTTTTTAATAAAAGAAATGCATAAAAATTATCGGGATGTCGAACGTAAAATGCTTCATTTAGAACCATTTGATGTAACAGTAGGTTTTCTGAGTGCTTTTGATGTAGGCACAACCCCTCTCATTTCTTTACTATTTCAATCTGGATACTTGACGATAAAACGTTTTAACAAAGAAACAAAAAAATATACCCTTGATTATCCAAATTATGAAGTGAGAACTGCTATGGAACAATATTTTTTGAGCGTTATTACGCAAACAAATGTTGTTCAAACAGAACTTTTTGTCTTATAATTACGAAAAGCGTTTGAAGAATCGGGCCCCAGCAAAAATTGCTGGGTAAAAAAAAATATAGCAAAAATTGTTGCATTAATTAAATCAAAAATTGTTCAAGTTCCGTATCCAACACATATTCCAGAAGAAAGATTTTATCACGGATTGCTGCACGTTTTATGTAGTGCTGCTGGTTTAAACGTTTATTCAGAATATATAACAAGTCACGCTCGTATCGATATGATTGTCGAATTGCCATCAGTTAACTATGTTATTGAGTTAAAATTTAACCAATCGGCAGAAAAAGCGCTGGAGCAAATCGAAGATCGCAAATATTATGAAGCCTTACAGTATCAAAATAAACCAATAATTTTACTTGGCTTAAATTTCAATCGAAAACCAAAAGAGTTTGATATTAAATATAATTGCTTGTCTGTTTCATAAAAAAAGCCCAATGAGAATGCTGTTTTTTATTAGTAAAGTACGATAAATATCGCTATAATTAATAAAAAGCATATTTAACCCATTAATTTTACAAAAAGCACGTCTTAATGAAAAACATTCAAAAACAGATATATGCTGTATCATTAATGTCGCTACTGTTCATTTTTAACAATTCTACTATAAAAAAAGAAAAGAATTCGATAGTGCATGGCTAGAAACAGAAGAACAACTTGATAAACTAAAAAATCAAAGTCTACTTGAAGTCTTGATGAGTCCCTCACCAAAATCATGCTATCCTCCCAAAACTGTTCCCATACCAAAAGAATCTATACCTCTATTCATAGACGCACAAAATAAATAAAAAACAAAAAACTTAATCCAAGTTCAAAATACCACTTTCATTTTCTTGCAAACAATTCTGCCAACGGATATTGTACAGCCATAAAATATGCGATATAATAATTTAGATACTCCTTAACAAATAAAATATATCGAGCATATAGTGAAAATAATAACATACGAAGAATTTGAACAAATTGAATTACGTTCCGGAACTATTGTAAAAGTAGAAGAATTCCCCCGTGCAAAAAAACCTGCTTTTAAAGTTTGGGCTGATTTTGGATCTGATATTGGTATTTTACAAACTTCGGCACAAGTAACGGCACACTACACACCTGAAACGCTCATCAACAAACAGATCATCGGTTGTGTTAATCTCGGTGAAAAAAATATAGCCGGATTTCTATCTCAATTTTTACTTGTTGGTTTTTCTGATGACAATAATGCTATCTGCCTTGCCACTATCTCCCCCACTGTCCCCAATGGCAAGAAAATGCATTAAAACCATATAACCATTTTCTGGTGAAAAATAAAATTCTCTTAATTTTTTTATTCTTATATTTTACTTTTCTATTTTAATTATCTATATCACTATTACCTATTATACTAATTATTATACAACTTATTACCAGGAACAGAGTTATGAATCTGATTATGTTGAGCGCTTTTGGCATCTATTTTCTTGTTTTAATTAGCATTGCTCTCTTTTTCTATAAAAAAAATAACTCTGCAGAAACTTTTATGAGCGGTGAAAGATCTGTCAACTATTGGGTTACTGCCATAGCAACACAAGCTACAGACATGGGAAGTTGGCTTTTTGTAGGGCTTCCTGCAGCTGTCTATCTAAATGGCATTTTTGAAGCATGGACCGCTATAGGCTTAGTAATAGGTATGTACCTAACCTGGCATTTTATTGCACCCAAGCTTCGTGTTAACACTGAAATAAGTCAAAGCATTACCATTCCCTCTTTTTTTGCACATGCCTCTGGCGATACATCAGGCGCTCTACAACTTACGGGCGCTCTCTTATCTCTGCTATTTTTTACCTTTTATATTGCAGCCGGATTAGTTGGATTAAGTCTTTTATTTGAATCAACACTGGGTATATCGCATCAACTTGGCATACTTCTCAGCCTTGCCACCGCTCTTGTCTATACGCTTCTGGGTGGCTTTGTAGCAATTGCATGGTGCGATCTATTTCAAGGTATATTTTTATTTTTTATGATACTCATTGTTCCCATTTATGCTCTTTTTTCTCTTCCTGACGGCCTTACCTCTATCGTCACGAGCATGAAAACATCGGGCAAATCGCTCTCTCTTATAGGTTCTGTCCACGATACCTTTTCAGCAATCTATCTAGCCGCAAGTTGGGGGCTCGGCTATTTCGGTCAACCACATATATTGACAAATTTCATGGGCATTGATGATCCATTAAAAATTAAATATGCAAAACGAATCGGCATCACTTGGCAAATTATGGTACTCAGCGCATCGGTAGCGGTAGGTCTTATCGGCATCGCCTTTTTTAATAATAATCTGCAAAATTCACAACGTGTGTTTATCGATTTAGTGACCAACCTATTTCATCCCCTTGCAGCCGGCTTTGTTTTATGCGCTATTTTGGCAGCAACACTATCAAGCATAGATAGTCTTATTTTGGGATCAGGGTCTACTATTGCAACTGATATTTATAAAATATTTTTTAATAGACAAGCGACTCCACGACAATTGTTACGAATTTCTCGTTTCGGCTCTCTTCTCATCTCTGGCATAGCGCTTTACATAGCCTGGGAAAATACAAAGACGATAAATGATTTAGTTAATTATGCCTGGGCCGGCTTAGGAAGCTCATTTGGACCATTAGTTATTATGTCATTATATAGCCATAATGTTACCCGCCAAGGCGCACTTGCTGGCATGCTTATGGGGGGTATTATATCGGCACTTTGGCCGCTACCTGGACCATTAGTTCCCGGCTTTTTAATTGGTCTTGCAACAATCTATATTATTTCATATTATACAAAAAAATAAAAATCTCAGAATTGATTAACCTATATAAATTTGCTATCTTTGTAATTAATTTTCATTAATTTTTATACACAATATTATATTTTTATCTGCAGGAGATCTTTTTATGTATTCAAAACAGTATTTTTTTAACGCACTTTTTATGCTTACTCTGTTAGCAAGTTATAGCCTAACAACATATACAAACCATGCCCGCTGACACAAACCCTTTGCTACAAACTGGCGAAAATGCTTTATTGCAAACTAACGAAAAAACTAATACAAACCTCCAAGCAGAAAGCGAAAAAAAAACTACACCAGAAAAAGTTAAGGCGATGGTAACTGCTTTTATACTACGCACATTGCGAGAAGTTGAAGTATCATTTCTTCAAGATCAAACTTTATTAGAAGCTCTTATAAAAGCTAGTCAACAAGCAGCTTCTAATAAAAACAATACAAACAACGCTAATCAAACCAAAAAAATCGCTTTCAATCTAACTTTAACAATTACGCCTCCTCGTTTTACTTCTAGAGGGGAAAATCCTGAAAGCTTTACAATACATCTTGAAGGAAGAACAGAAACTACAAAATAAGCATGGTGATTAATTTAGTTCGTTTTTTTACACAATATCACACAATATCACACAATATCACACAATATTAAATAGGTAACCTTTTATGTATTCAAAAAAATATCTTCTTTATACTCTTTTTACTCTTATTTTGTTAGCACAGTATAGTCACATACTACACACCGCCCCTAAAGAAGCTATACTAGTAGTCGACGTTCAACCAGGATTCAAAGAAGGACTTAAAGAAGGAGAAAACGAATTGCCTGTACCGGGCTGCAATGATGAATATATCGATGATGTTAAAAACTTCATTCAAGAAGGTCGCCGTAGAAAAGTTTCAATCAAATGTTCAGCTGATCAACATCCAAAAGATCATTCTTCTTTTACCACATTTCATGAACATTGCGTGGTAAATACTCCTGGCGCAGAAGCTCTCATTGCAGAAAAAGGAGATACTATATACGCAAAGGGAACCCGAAAAGAATATGAAAGTTTTTCAGCATTTTTTATAGCAAAAGATAATAGTCTGCCTAATGGTGGGATTGCAACCAATCTGCGAGCTGATTTAGAAGCAGAAAAAATAGTACATATGGGTGTGCTCGGTGTCGCTACTGATATCTGTGTACATGCTTCAGTCTCTGATGGCATAAATCATCCGCGACCTATTGTTTCTCATATACCTATCAATCTTTGTCGTGGTCTTTCTTTGAAAAAAGAAGTAATCGCTTTACGAGAAATGCAAGCCCAAGGTAATAAACTTTACTATATAACTGATTATAAAAAACCAGAAGGTTCTTTTGGCTACAAAAGAGATGTTTTTCTTGAAGCAAACTTAAGCAATATTATTAAAGTAACAAAAGAAGAATTCTATAATTTGCTAAAAACTGCCGACAAAAAAGCTGATTTGGCTGCCAAAAAAACAGGAGAAGAAAAAAGGGGTCTTCTTTTTCTATTAGCAACTATAACGGCCGCCTTGGCATTGAGGCGGTAACGGTAAGTAATCAAATAGAATACGTATTTGAAAAATATTAAAAAAAACGGCGACTACTAACTTAATTATTAGTAGTCGCCGTTTTTTTAGGCGCATACTAATAACAAAAAAATATTAAAAACGAAACATACGTTTTAATCCGAGATCAAGCCAGAGATGAGAAATAGCGCCAGCAATAAAAAAAAGTGTATTATACCAATAAAATTGTGCATAAAATGGTTGATATACGTGACATAAAAGCCATACCGTCAAGGGAATGCCTATAATAAACCAGAGGCGATGACATAAACCACGATGACGAACAAGCAATGGTACAAAAGAGACAATACTAACGCTGATACCAACCTGATGTTTTTTGTAGAGTAAACAGAATAGTAATGCAAGAAGAATAAACGAATAAAAATAGTTCTGCCCTCTACTTTTTATATCAATATCAGGAAACAGAGAACCAGCCAGGCAACAGATTAATAATTCTATAGCCTTAAAACAAGAGACCGGGCAAGAAAAACGTAACAAATATAACAGAATACTGTATACACAAAATCCACCAACTAAGTGCTGCTTATATCCTGGCATACGTATTTCACCCTACTTTTTTTTAACTTTTTAAATCTTTTATTTTTTGCGATTCTAGCTTTTTTCTAATCTTCAGATAATAATACTAACCCGCCTTCTAGGCTTTTTCTAAATAAAAATTGCAATAATAGAGTAGTGACACCCAAATAAAATAAGTTCAATAGAGATCCTGCGATCAATAACCGCCACTCATAGACTCCATTTTTAACTACCGATCGCAATGTATCAAAAATATACGATAATGGTAACAGATGCGCTATGATCCGCATCCAAAAGGGCAATACATCTATCGGATAATAAGCACCAGAAAAGGGATCAAATACCCAACCAATAATAAAAATAATCTCTTGCATACGAATACCATAATAGAAAAGCAGAGATGTTGATAAAAAACCTATAGAAATACCAAATAAAAAAAGGTTTAACACGATGGGAATAAATAATAGACCAACGCTTAATAGATTAAAACCATAAAAAAGATAGGTAAGAGTACAAATAAAGGCGACAATAATACAAAACATCATAAATGCTAGCTGAACTAAACCTAAAATCCATTCATGAAACTGAAGAGGACTAGAAAACAAATTTACTAAATTTGAAGACCAGAATTCTTCTACCACATTAAAAGCAATATCAGAATTAGCACGCAATACGATATGTGATAGTATTGCCCCACTCAACAGAGCAACTCCTAAACCTGAAGCTGATTCCTGTTCAGCCCAAATTCCCATATAGCCGTAAATTATGACATCAAAAAATGGCCAGTAAAAAATATTAATAATACGGCCCGGATCACGAAATAATTTTTGAGCATATCGCAACGTAACAGTATTAACTCTATATAGAGAAATCATTAACCTCTCCGATCTTTTTTTGCAACCTGTAAAAAGTAATCTTCCAAGGTAGGTTTTTTGATACCTATTTCTGAGTAACGAATTCCCAAACCTGCTAATGTTTGTAAAAAAGAAGCAACGAGCTGCTCTTCAACTTCTATCTCTATAAATCCCGTATTCATAGTAAAAACAAAACCCTTATCCTGCACATGTTTAATTAAATTCTCTAACCCTTCACAAATCATTAAACTAATACGTACCTTAGAAACACTTACTGCCAACTGTTGCGGTGTATTATTAGCAATAATAAGCCCCTGCTTCATAACTAATACTCGACTACAAACTTCATTCACTTCGCTCATGTTATGTGAAGTAAATAAAAAAGAAACCCCATGATCTTTTTGTTGTTCCATCACAAAAGCACGAACAGTCTGACCAATATCAGGATCTAATGAAGCAGTCGGCTCATCAAGAAGCACTATCTTAGGACGAGAAAGAAATGCTTTGGCCAGCATTACCCCTATTTTTTGTCCCTCAGACAATGAACCCGTCTGCTGATCTCTTAGCTCCCATAAATCAAAATATTCTAAATAATATTTACTCGTTTCAATTCGTTGCGCATGAGTAAGACCATATAAACGACCATATAGATGCATATTTTCTAACACCGTAAGTCTACTCGGTAAACGTGCATAGGTACTCGCAAAACCAACTTTTTGCAACACCGCTGATCGATGAGTAAAAAAATTCTTTCCAAAATAAGTAATCGATCCTGAAGTTGGAATAAGAGTAGATAAAAGCATCTGAATGGTCGTAGTTTTGCCAGCACCATTAGCTCCCAAAAGACCAACAATTTCACCTTCTTTAACCGAAAAAGAGATACCTCGCACCGCCGTTAAAGCTGGCGATCTAAGGGCACCCCACCATGTTTTTTGTGCAGAAAATGTTTTAACCAGTTGCTCAACACACAATAAATCCATCGAATAACCTATATTTTTTTTAAAATAATGTTTAGAATTAAATGCTATCATACATGCATATTATTTAAGGAGTATTTAATGGTGCACATAAAAAAAATGTATTTAATTATTTTATTTATATTTATAGGAATTAGTATATATAAATATTATAATTCACAAAAGATTTATTATACCAAACAACAATCAGGAAAGGCTGCAAAATATCTTATGGATACTACTAAAAACACAAATAACGAAATAACAACACCCTCTGGTCTCCGTTATATTATACAAAAGCCAGGAGCTGATGACGCTAAAGTCATTACTTCAGGAGATATTGCCATAGTACATTATACTGGATTTTTAGATAATAATGGAGAACCGGGTAAAAAATTTGATAGTAGCCTTGATCGTGGAAAACCATTCAGTTTTGTTATTGATGGTGGCATGGTAATTGCTGGATGGGATGAAGGGGTTAAAGGAATGAAAATTGGGGAAAAACGACGTCTTATTATTCCAGCAAAGCTTGGATATGGGCCTCGGGGCATCCCAGGAGCTATTCCAGGCAACGCGACTCTTATCTTTGATGTAGAGCTTCTCGATATCGAATCGTAAATTATATAAAATGAGGGTGCATTTAATTTTTATTTGCATGCACCCTCACCTATTTGCACACCCTAACACACTTTCAAGCATAAACGCTCCTTTCCCTTTTTCCGCTACTATGTACCAAACAGATCAATTTGAACCGTTATCGTTGGCTTGCCAAGACTATCAAAAGCATCTGAAATTATAGTTTTATAATCTTTGGTCGGATACTGAGAAGCTATATAGCGACAAACAAATAGCAATCCATGAGCAAGCTGCTTAGCTGCGCTATTATTTAATAATTTTAATGACAAAATAGGTTGTCTAAATCTAACAAAAAGATGTTTACCTGCTGTGCAAAAAATAGAAACGAGGTCGTTTTGAGCAACCAATAAACCATCTTTTGCTGGCAAACTATGAATAGTAGGCAACGTATCAGATAATACCATATGCATATGAACATGGAACTGAGTTTGACCTGCTAATGGCCCTGTATGAAAGTAAGCCTTTTGATAATATTTGTTAGGAAATATAGCCTGTGCCGTTTCAGCTGCATATAAAAAAGCATGAGCCAAATCATCCACATTGTGTATGTTTAAAAACTTTAAAGCCTATTTAAATAACTATTTTATAAACTATCTACGAACAATCCTAAATACAGACGGTCCATACTTTGAATCTTCTTGAACTAATACATACGTATCTGTTTTGGTACCTGTTCTTCCGAATGGAGGCTCGTATGGAATTGCAGTAACTTTTTCATACTCAGGCTGATCTTTCAAGCGAGAAACAGTTAGCGGTATAAATACCTCCCCGATAACCCGTCTCACATTACAAGCACCATTTCCTTCTTCATGGCTTTCTCCTGGTTGTAAATCACGATGTATATTACGACAAAGAAAAGATTTATTCTCGACATGCATTTTACCTGGATATTTTGTCTCATTCAC
Organism: uncultured bacterium; assembly: GCA_963719415.1. Lineage (GTDB taxonomy): Bacteria > Babelota > Babeliae > Babelales > Vermiphilaceae > JAPLIS01. The sequence continues at coordinate 284,362 of OY970383.1, forward strand.
GAGTCTGATACGATAACCATGCATAAGCGAAACAGTGTTTACTGCTAAAAACAAACTAAATAATACAATTGTTTTCTTCACGGTCACATACTCCCTTTTATAAAAAACGTATTTTCCAAATTGCGTATGAATTGCCTTTTTTTACCTCTTCAGCTAAAGCCAACATCTTATCGCTCTTTAATTTATTTTCTAAGTATTTAACGTTTTGTTTAAGTTTTTCTAACTCTTCTTTTGACACAGAGTCATAAAATTTCTCATCAATATATACTTTGCGTGCCTCCATAATTTCTTGCTCACGTTCTTCTCCCAATCCTGCCTTAGCCATTGCTTCTTCAACTTTTTCTTCTTCTGCCCTCAACCTTTCTTCTTCTGCCCTCCACTTTTCTTCTCTTGCCCTCCGCCTTTCTTCTCTTGCTTTTTCATCTTCTCTTATTTTTTCATCTTCTCTCCCTATAGCTCCAAATGTTCCCTCTGTCCCTGTCTCTGTCTTTGGTGTTGGCGCTTTTACTTCAGGTATTGCTTTTGTTGGCGCCCCTTTTCCAGACGTCGACGTTTCTGATGCTAGAATTGGTTCTGATCCTGGATTTGGTGCTATTTTTGATATCTCTGCTCCCGGTAGCTTTTCTGATCCAGCTTCGCTCACTTTTTCTGAACCCCCTTGTTGTCCAAATAACGCTGCCTGTTCTTCAGACTGTTGTTGCGATGGCTCTTGTTTTTCTGTAAAAGGTATGGATTCTGATATCTCTGCTCTAGGTGTCGGCGTTACTTCTGCCTGTTCCGTTTCTGATCCTGATGGCAATATTGGTCCTGCTTCAATGATTGGCGCTTCTTCTAGTCCTAATTCCAAGCCTGACGCTGGTACTTCTGCTGACTCTCCTGTTGGCACTCTTGGCTCTTGACCTTTTGTTGCAAAATAACCAACCGTACCTCCAGCGGCCAAAGCTAAACTTAAAATAGCTAAAGCTTGCTTATAATCAGCAAAAACAGTGCTTAATTCTTCTTTAATCCTAACAACAGTATCTGGAGTTGCTCGTTTCAATTCATCGATTTTATCGCTTACCGCTTTTCTGGCCGCTTCAACCCTTTGCACTAGTTCACTAACATAGCTCTTATCTTGCTCTGATGCCTCATGCTCTACTTTTTTAGAACCAGATAACCATGATTTAAATCCTTGCCACATATCATTCATTTTTGCAAACAGCCCTTTACTTTCACCTGGCTGAACTTCTTGACCAGTTTGCGCTAATTCAATGTGTTTTGATTCTGACGTTTCAAAACGTGCATTCATTTTCACATTAAAAAATACAGGGGCCAAAGTTAAAAAAAAAATCAGAACTTTTATTTTTTTTCTTTTTAACATGCAACTTCCCTTTTTAATACATAAATATTTTAGAGCATATATTTTTATTTTTTTATTTTTCCCAATATATTACTCAGCATACAGACTTTTTGCTTCAAATAGCAATTTGTTTGTTTTTTTTCTTAACAATTCCATTAACCGCTGAAAATCATCATGTAAGTTGCGCTCTTTTCTCTACCTATAGTAAAATGTCTAAAACAAAAATAGCGAAACTGCTTGGTATAAATAAAAAAACGTTGTATATGTAGAACAAGATATTCAAAAAAAAACGAGCTGAGCCATTAACTATTCGAAAAAGGGTCAGCAATAAAACGATTAAAGCAATTACTCAAACTCTGAATGCTGGTAAAACAGCAGTAAAAACAGCTCTAACAGCTATTGGATATACTCGAAAAAAAGAGTATTTTTTTAAAAAAAATAAAAACATCAGATATAGTGTATTTTGATGAATCTGGAATTGATAATAATAAACGATATGCATATGAATGGCGTTTTCCGGGGGGGGACACGAGTTTTTGCTCGAAAACCAGGTATTCTACCCAAAAAACAAGTATTTGTACTGGTCTAAATTATGTGCACCCTTAATTTTTGGTTGTTGCCTCATATAGGTCCAGGAAAAATATTGTTTTAGATAATGCATCGTTTCATAAATGGCCTGAACTTATTAATATTGTAAATAAAGCTTTCTGTTCTTTGCTTGTCTTGCCTACTTATTCTTCTGATTTAAATCCAATAGAACACCATTGGGCATACTTAAAAAGTGCTCTATTAACACCTAGCACATCATTCTCTTTACAATTACTATTTCACCCTCTTTTTTTTAATCCCGCTTTTACTTTTTCTAATTCTTCTTGCCTTGACGCTACACTTTTTTCTGCTTCTGCTGCTGCTCGGTTATCTGCTTCTGTCCGCCTTTGCTTAGCAGCATTTTTTGCTGCTTCTGCTGCTACTCGCCGTTGCTCTTCCCGCTCTTGCCATCTCGCTTCTCCCATTTGATGTATGTCAAACTGGTCTTGCGAAATCTCTTTGCTAAAAACAAATGGTCTATTTTTCTCTACTCGTCGAATTGCTTCTCGCTTTTTCTCTTCAAAATCTGCTGCTGTTTTTTCGGCCACTCGCCGCTGCTCTTCTCGTTCTTCCACTAACTCCTGCTTCCTTTTTCGTGCCAGTTGTTCTCTTTTCTGCACCTCCTCTTTCCATTCTCTTTCTGCTTGTTTCCTTTGCTCTGTTTTTTCTGGTATTTTTCGTCTTTCTTGCTCTTGTCTTTCTTGCTCTTGTCTTTCTTGCTCTTGTCTTTCTTGCTCTTGTCTTTCTTGCTCTTGTCTTTCTTGCTCTTGTCTTTCTTGATCTCGTCTTTCTTGGTCTCGTCTTTCTTTCTCTTGTCTTTCTTTCTCTTGTCTTTCTTCTTGCTCTCGTCTTTGTTGGTCTCGTCTTTCTTTCTCTTGTCTTTCTTGCTCTCGTCTTTGTTGCTCTCTCGCTCTTAGCTCAGATTTTGCTCTTTTTTCTCTTTCTACTCTTTCTTCTTCATCCCATCTTTCAAAAGTCTCTTCTCTAAGCTTTCTTTTTTTTTCTTTCGCCGCCGCTGCTGCTTGTCGCTCTTCTATTTCTTTTCTTATTTTTACTTTTCTTGCAGCCTCTTTTGAATCAAGCGCTTGTTCAGACTTTTGACTTTGCACTTCTACTTCTGGCATTATTGACATCGACTCTCCAGAAGCTCCTTCTTTTAGCTCTTCTAGCGCTGGCTTTTTACCCATTGATTCACTAGACGCTCGATCTTTTACCCCCAAATAAGCAACTCCTGCTAATGCCAAAACAGCACCTAAAATCGCTAACGTTTTTTTATAATTTATCAGAACCGCTTGAGCTACTTTTAGCTCTTCTTTAATTCTAACAACAGTATCTGGAGTTGCTCGTTTCAATTCATCGATTTTATCGCTTACCGCTTTTTTGGCCGCTTCAACCCTTTCCACTAGTTCGCTGGCATAGCTCTTATCTTGCTCTGATGTCCTTAGCTCTCCCTTTTTAGAACCAGATAACCATGATTTAAATCCTTGCCACATATTACCTATTTTTGTAAAAAGCCCTTTATTTTCATCAGGCTGAACTTCTTGACCAGTTTGTGCTAATTCAATGTGTTCTGATTCTGAGGTTTCAAAACTCCCATTCACTTTCACATTAAAAAATACTGTGGCCAAAGTTAAAAAAAGAATCAGAACTTTTATCTTTTTTCTTTTTAACATGCAACTTCCCTTTTTAATACATAAATATTTTAGAGCATATATTTTTATTTTTTTATTTTTCTCAATATACTACTCAGTGTACAGGTTTTTATTTCAGGTGGCAACAAAAAATGGTTTGTTGGAGACTGAGAATTTTATAGCTAATCAGAAAAATTATGCACATTATCGAGTAATGAGACGAAACACGAAGCGCCTCATAGCGCACAATCAAAAATTATTGGCAAAAATAACTAAATAAATATATATATAGAATATTCTGTTTATATGTTTTTTAGATAATACGCTTTAAGCACGTACCGGGATAATAGAATTGCAAAACCTTTTTATAATCCCAGCCAGAGCGCACCATTTCTCGGGCACCCCATTGGCAAAGACCAAGGTGATGACCGTAGCCTTTTCCCTTAAAAACAATAGAATTTCCTAATTTATAGGCCTGAAAGCAGAAACTTTTTATATCTTTCATAAGTGAATACATTTTTTTACCAGAAAAAACAAGGGGACGGCCGCTACTTTTAAGCAAAATTTCTGATACAAGCCCAGCTTTATCTTTTTTACTCACTTTCACCGATTTAATATTTTTAATTTTTCTCACTGCCTGACTCACCATATTCTCAAAATCTTTTAACGTACAAACTGTTTCCCATGAATATGGCTTACAAATTTTGCAATAAGAACAAGCATAAGAACGAGCTAAATAGGGAGCATTTTTAAAATTAAAATTGCTGATATGAGCAGGAATAATACCACCACAACAGATATCATACATAGCTACAATTGGCTCATTATTATACGCAACAAACAACCCTCTCGTTTCTTCAACCGCTTGACGTAATCGACTATCTGTATGCACACCCGCATAGGTCTGATGTTCATTTGTGTTTTTTATATGATATATTTTCTTTAATTTATTAGCTCGTATGGCCATTGCTATCGCATAACTCCGGCATGCTACCGCAAATACTTTGTGTATTTCAAGAGGCCAACCCGGCATACTTTCTGTACGAAGCACACCAAAAATATAATCTTCTAGATCAATAGAATTTACCAAAAAGACTACTTCTTTTTCTTGAAATATAAGCAAAGATCCTTGATATGAACAAGCATTAAAAGAAAGATTCCCCTTGAGAGGGATAATGCAAACAAGCGCAGAATTATACTTTTTATTATTAACATAAAGCTGATTGTTTTCTTTTTTAATAATAATTTCTTTTGATTTTATAATTCTCTGCTTATTCTTAATCTGTTTATTCTTAGGCCCTGAATATCTAATCACAAACCCCGATTCAGAAGATATCGGCCAAACTTTTCCTGCCACTGTTTCTGATTTTAGCTGGTCGAGCAATACACGAATTTTACATGATTTTAATTGATTTAACGGTTTTAACTCTAATGGCTTTAACGTATCTACAATACTCTCTGATTTCTCTTCATCTATCAGATCTTGCGCAAGATTCTCTTTTCTCTCTTTATCTAATATATCTTGATTATAAGTATCTTGGTTGTGGATCTCTTGATTGTTACGTAAGTCATAGTCAGAGTAATTATAAAAACAAGCTTGCCTGGCTTGAACATCTTTAGAGCCCAAAACCCTCAATGATGTAATACCATTTTTTACCTGAATAAAAAGTCGCCCCCTATACGATGCCCCATTAATATGTAAAACACCATCGGTAGATTCAATGTGCAACGTACGAGATTTTATGAGAATTCCATTTATAATAAAATGAGATTGATCGATATAGATAAAAAGAGCTGAACTTTTGATGGTATCTTTTTTATTTTGCTGAGCATCTGTCATTATAAAATGACCATTCGTCTGCAAGTGCCATTGAGTACCAACAGCATTTTTGAGATTAATGAGAGGCAATGCGCAATATTCAGCAGAACAACTACCCATGGATACGGTGGCTCTTGCTGTTAGCAATAAAACAAGCATAATCAAAAAATTCCTAGTCACCATATTTCTAGCCAAGAGTATTCCTAGTCATTAAATCGATTATATACTAATTCCGTGAGCTTTTAATAATGCAACAAACGTATCGGGTACAGGATTTTTTTTATCCAGTCCTTCATTTGCCATAGCATCAGCAAACGTGTTATCGGCACGTAATACATGCTCAAAATGCGCATCATAAAGTAATGCCATTTTTTGCGCTAACGTATGATACTGCTTTAAAACAAGATTGTTAATTTTATACTTATTCTTAAGTTGCATAACCAATAGCTGAGAATCTGATACAATACGAACCGTATCTCCCGGCTGATGATAATCACCTATAAAAAAAAGACCTAATAATAAGGCTATGTATTCAGCTTGATTATTAGTTTTAATACCGAGATAAAAACCTTCTTTATGGACTACTTCACTATCTCTTAACAAATAAATACCAGCTCCTGACTGTCCAGGATTGTTGCGAGAAGCCCCATCCACAAAAAGAGTAATATGGTGTTTCATACTACTATACTCATGCATTACCCATTACATTTTTATCATATAAAAATCTAAAACAGATTTTGCATTCTAATAACGCACCATGACGCAATTTCATCAACTCCTGCTTGGATAATTCATGAAAACAGGCACCACAACTATCACTTTCAACTGCTACAACAGGATTATCAACTTGCAACCGCATCATATCATATTTACGTAACCACTCTTCAGGTATGCCCACTTGTCGCTGTTCACGCTCATGTTCATGCTGCTCAATAGCAGCTTGTATAACCCCTTGAGCATTCTTTTTCTGCTCTAATAATACAAGAGAATCAGTTTTACGTTGTCTATACATTTTCTGATATTCACTATCAGATCGTTCAATTTTCTCTAAACCATGCCATGCCTGCAATAATGATTCTTCTAATAGATACTGCTTAGCCGCTAATTGCTCTATTTCCCGGTACAACGCTTCTGATTCTTTATAATTCAGTACCTGTTCTAATTTTTTTTTAGTACGTTTTTCTTTTTGATCCAACGTTTTCATATCAAGTTCTATCATATCAACCGCTTTTTTAGCTTCTAAAATAATTTTTTTATTATGTACCAACTGTTCTTCATCATGTTGAAGTTGCTGGCCAATAGCAATAATATCTTGCGCGATGCTATTTTTTTTGATTATAAGATCATGAATTTGTTGATCAAAATTAACTAATGCTATAAAAGTCTGAAAAGGATGATTATTCGTGTTCATTAATTCTCTCTCTATACATAAGATAGAATTTAAATCTGGTGGGCCCACCAGGACTTGAACCTGGGACCTTTCGGTTATGAGCCGACTGCTCTGACCGACTGAGCTATGGGCCCTACCTATTTTCTTTTCCTTAAATTAAACCATTTATTAAAAATTGTGAAGCAAAATGTGAAGCAAAATAAATAAATTTCTGCTGTAAAAATAGTATGAGTGAAAATAGGGAATAAAAATAGGCAAAATATGCTCAGTAAGCACTCTTATATCTAATGGCTACTTCGTCCTATTTGACAGGATGTTAAAACCAAAGGCGCCGCGATAAGCGGGATATAATTGGGATCCATCCCCCCCCGACAAACAGAGTAAATTGTAGAACACAAAAAAAGCTTCTCAGGTAGCAAACCAGAGCCAGCCTTTGCAAATAGAAAATAAATTGTTGATTTTGGCAATATTCTTTAGATATGCTAAAAGAGTGAATATATGAATATATGTCGAATAAGAAAAAATAACATACTATCTAAAAAGGGGTGAATTTATGAATAAAATACTCTCAAGCGTATTGTTTTTGTCAATTGTGGGAGCAGTAACCGATATTAATGCTTCTTATAACCAGCACCAATTTTTCAATAATACGCCATTTAGAATATACGTGGATGGCGATTATAAGTCATGCGGTAGCGAAAAACATAACTTAGAACCTGGAAAAGTAGCCAAAAGTAACAAGGGTGCCTGTATAACAAATTTCGTTAGAGGTAGTGTCTGGACCAAAAATAGATTACCTGCATGGACTCCACCAGGCTACATACCAAAAAAAGACGAAGAAATAAAAATGGAATTCATAACCCTCAATGGACCTTTTTCAGCAGCAGCACGTACTTTTAGATTCAAAGGCCCCTATAACGGAACCAAATTACTTTATCATAACGGAAAATGGATGACCGATGCACCGTATGATACTGCTGGCAAATATACCTATAAAATAGTACAAGAAAGTGAAGAGTCTAGGGACTAATACCAGTTTCAGTTAATAACCGTGAATATAGTTTGCATGTTATCACCCCTCCGGGGGTGATAACATATCTCTTTTTCATTACTATCTAGTAAAATTAGTATAATAATAAAACTGACAATAAAAATTGCATAAAAATAAAAAATAAACTTAAGAGAGTGATCTATTTTCTCTCCCTCTTATATTGTTCCAAAACATACAAATATAAAAAATATTCTATTTTTGAGAAATATACACCAAAAAATCTTTTAATCTCATACTATAGCCCCATTCATTGTCATACCAACCAAACAATTTCCCCATAGATCTGTTAACATCAGTTAATAGACCATCAATCACCACTGAATAGTGAGTTTTATTAAAATCACTCGAAACTAAAGGCTCGTAGGTAATATCAACAATTCCCTGCATTCTTTGGTTGCCGGCTTGCTCTATAGCTTCATGAATTGTATCTATGGTAAACGACTTTTGCGCAGTAAAAGAAAAATCTATTATAGAAACTTTAGCAACCGGTACTCGTAAAGCCATAGATTTAATTACGCCATCAAGTTCTGGAAGAATCTTTGTTAACACATCAGATGCCCCGGTTGATGTCGGAATAATATTTAATGCAGCAGCACGAGATCTACGCATATCAGAAGTTTCAACATCTAATAATACTTGTGTATTCGTATATGCATGAACTGTCGTCATCATGCCACTGGTAAGAGTAAACGCATCGTGTAGTATTTTGACTATAGGAACTAAGGCATTAGTAGTACAACTCCCTAAAGAGACAATTTTATGATGTGCTGAATCGAAAACATCTTCGTTGACACCCGGAACTATAGCTACGTCTTCATTTTCTGCCGGTGCCGTAATCAAAACATACTCAGCACCTGACATAATATGCTTGTAAGCATCTTTTTTATGAGTAAAATGACCTGATGCTTCTACCACCCAGCTCACTTCATACATACTCCATGAAATGGCTGCTGGATCTAATTCTGTTATAATTTTAATACGATGACCGTCAATGACCATATAGTCATTATCAAGCTGCACACTTCCTGCATACGTCCCTAAAAGAGTATCATACTTAAAAAGATGTACCAATGCTTCTGGATTTCCCGATCCATTATTGATTGCAACCACCGATATCAGCTCTGATGCTTCACTATCAGCAAGCAGAGCTCGTAAAAAATTACGACCTATTCTGCCAAACCCATTAATAGCTATCTTCATACGCTCGCCCTTTTTTTTATACCCCATCGTCCGATGGGGACCCCACAAAATTCGCTATCGAGAAAATGGTGAGCTCTCGCTATACCAATCTTTCCACCATTACTTATTTACCATACATTGTTCAATATCGCATACTTCTATTGGGGTGGGTGATACTATTTATCGTAACCAACCAACAACTTTTTCGATTAATGTTAATTCTTGCTCTTCAGATATAACCGGCAATTCTAGAAGAACGGGAACACCTTCTAATTCAGGAATGGTAACAAATCGACGAAGCATATGTTCACCAATAAGTCCCTCACCAACACTAGCATGTTCATCTACACATGAACCAGATTTTTTTTGAGAATCATTTAAATGTATAAGACTCACATAATTAAAACCGATAGTATCTTTAACGAGCGCTATAAAAGAATCTTGACCTTTTTCGGTACTAATATCGTAACCATACACAAACGCATGCGCAGTATCCAAGGCAAAACTTATTTTTTCTGGATAATCTATATTTGCCATAAGAAGCTTAAAATCAGAGATATCGCTCCCAATAGACATTCGCCCATGTGCTGTATTTTCTATAATTAATGAAATATCATGTTCATATTTTAAAATAGTGTTTAACGATCGAGCAAATGCATCAATTCCTTCTTGTCTCGTTGATGCCCCGTTTGCAGAACCAGGATGAAGAACCATATGAGTAAAAGATACCCTTTTTGCTAGCTCAATTTCATGCTTAAAAGCAGTATAACCATTTTTATAAAGACTCGCCAAGTTGATCCAATAAGAACCATGAATATAAAGATGGCCAAATTTGTGCCGATATTCTTTATTAAATAATACCACCTCTTGATCAGAGATAGGTAATACATTACCGGTGCTTTTTTGTCGCATAAAACATTGAAAAAATGGTAGTTGCAATCGAACCGCTTTTTCTACCCCAGCAATAAATGAATCTTCTAAACGAATATGTAATCCAACACGGTTATTCATACGCTTATTCATACATTAACTTATGAATTAAAAACTTGATACAAATCAATTGTTGGCATATGTGGTTGCAATAGAGCAATAAAATCATCTTTCACCTGCTGCAAACCTTCTGCACTATACCCTTCAAATCGAATACTAAGTGCAGGCTGCGTGTTTGAAGCCCGCACAATTCCCCATCCATAAGCCATTGAAGCTCTAACACCATCTATCGTTATTAACGATACGTGAGAAAACTTTTTAAGCGCTTCTTTTATCATATCAACAACGGCAAATTTTTTATGATCATGACAAAAAATACGAAATTCATGAGAGCTATATTTTTTAGGAAATAGACGTACAAGATCATCTAATGATTGATCAGAGCTTTCAAGCAATTCGAGCAGCCTCAAAAAAGCATAAACACCATCATCATAACCAAAATAACGATCTTTAAAAGAAAAGTGACAACTCAATTCACCGCCCAATAAAGCATGGTGTGATTCCATATATTCTTTAATAATAGAATGTCCAGAAGGAGACATAACTCCCACCCCACCCCACTGTACAAGAAGTTCAGATAATCCAGAAGAGCTTTTAATATCGTATACTATACGTGCCCCAGGATTTTTATCGAGTATCTGTTGAGCAAAAAGAGCTAATAACTGATCCCCGGGAACTAAAAATCCCTTTTTAGTCATTGCTGCCATGCGATCAGCGTCTCCATCGAACCCTACACCTACTGCTATTGGTGTATGCAGCAATTTCTCTTTTACATCAAGCATATTTTCTTCTACGGTCGGATCAGCTTCGTGATTCGGATAAGTACCATCAACTTCACCATATAACAATTCTACCTGCGACCATCCCATTTTTTGTATGAGTTCTGGTATTACTGCACCAGCAGCACCATTGCCACAATCTATAACAACTGAAATAGCTCTGTTTTTAAGCTGGGAAAAATGATCCACTAACCAATCAACATAGGGAGTAACAATAGGATAATCAGTAATAGTCCCCTTAGCTAATGGTTGCAATCGTAATCCTGCTTTATATAATCGCTGAATAACCTGTATCTGTTTACCCCAAACAGGCTGAGTACCCAAAGATATTTTAATGCCGTTATACTCTTTGCCATTATGAGACGCCGTAATCATTAATCCTGCATCAACTGATATAGTATTAAGAGCAAAGTAGAGAGCAGGAGACGTACATAATCCTAAAAATAGGACATCTAAACCACTATCCACTAATGCTTCTATCATTCTCTCTTTTATTAATAATGAATGTACTCTTCCATCCATGCCAACAGCTACGGTTTTAAGCTGAGAATTTTGCTCTTTAAAATAGTAAACTATCGCGCAGGTAAGATTATATACCTCATCAACTATTAATTCTGTACCGACTTTCCCACGGATATCATATTCCCGAAAAATAGTATCACTCATTACCATACTCTATTCACTTTCATATCTTACGCGCACGCCTTACGCGCCCGCTATTTTATACTGCGTACACATGCTTATATTTTTAAAATAATACTCATATGTAACATACTTATCTAATGTTCTTAGAGCGTAGAATACCATTGATCTAGCCAAAACAAAAGTTTAATAATCTCCCTATTTATAGATTTTAACGCAATAAATAAGGGATCACTACCACACGAACCTGGGAGTAACTAAATAACATATTTTTTCTATAATCAATCTAATTGCTCATTAGACACCAACATAAAGCAAACTCTTTCTATTCTAATTCCCTTTTTAGTACAAATAAGTAAAGTAAAAAAATATCTTATAATTTTCAAAAAAGGGATAAATTTTATGAATCAAATACCTATAAAAAACAGATTATATATGCTACCAGCACTACTATTTTGTATTGGCCTACAGGGTACCGAAGTTCCACAAACAAACACAGAACTTTCCCCTGATCTCTATAATGATGTTAGCGAACAAGCTTTTGATGATTTTAACCGTAAACCTAAGCATCACCACCACCATCACCATCATAACGAAACACAACAAAATAATCCTGGATTCTTGGATACTAGTTTTAGCGGGAATGGATATGTTGCTAACAGAATGGGCTTTAGCGCTGCTGCCCGAGCAGTTGCCATACAAGAAAACAATAAAATAGTTGTTGGGGGAATGAGAGATGATTATCCTACTTTAGCTCGCTATAACGACAATGGCTCATTGGATTCTACTTTTGCTAATACTCCTGCTTGGGGACCAGGCATAATAATTCAAACATCATTACTTAAGGGTTCTTCTTTTAATGCAGTTGCAATCCAACCAGACCAAAAAATAGTTGCTGTTGGTGATTATGGACGTAATGTTAGCCCAGTAGGTAAATGTCTTCTAACTCGATATCAACAGAGTAATAACGGTGTCATCTTAGATCAAAACTTTGGCGTCAATGGCATTGTTAGAACCGATGTAACTGGCGTGCTTACTGCTGTTACTGTACAAGCAAATGGAAAAATAGTTGTTGCTGGTTATAATAACTTCAATCCTTTCGTTACTCAAATTGTATTGGCACGTTTTAATATAGATGGAACACCTGATACTGATTTTGGCTTTAGAGGAGATGGGTTTCTTTTTTATCAGGTAGGAAACACTGCACGTGCTCATAACGTTATCATTCAAAAAGATGGTAAAATAATCGTAGTTGGTTCAACTGGCACAGGAAACCAAAGCGACATACTTGTAGTACGATTCCATAACAATGGTGCCATAGATCACAGTTTTGGACAAAATAATTCCGGCAGAGCTGTCCTTCAAAGAGGGAAAAACAACAGTATTGCTTATGATGTTGCAATCCAAGAAGAAGAAAATGGTCGAATAATAGTTGCTGGCACCAGCGTTTCAGGCAACGATAAAAATGTATTTACTATAATTGGTTTACATCCAAATGGTACTACAGATACTCATTTTGGAACTACTCAGGGTACTGCTTCAATCTCCCCTAGAACAAATAATGATAATTCTTATGCCAGATCAGTGGCTATAGCAAATGACAAAATTATAGTGATGGGATATACTATAACTCCTGCTCCTGAAAGTCACAACTATTTTTCTCTTATACGCCTCAATCACAATGGCTCAATAAATAGAATAAGCTTTGGTGATCAAGGACGTATGAACACTCTACTCATGGTTGGCAATAGGGTAAATCTAACCGCACTGCCAGTCGTTGGTGCTCTACAAGACAATGGCGAAAAAATAATCTTAGCGGGTAACTATTTTAACCCTTTAGATAGACCAGTTGTAACACTTGCAAGCAATCATCGATTTGCTGTTGCTCGCTATTATAACTAGTTCTCGTCAACATCATGCTTATTTGGGGCAAAGACAGATCTCTTTGCTCTTTGCCCCTTTTTTTGTTTCAAACATATACAGATCAAAATACAATGTACCTACTTATATAATTTTACCCGCCGACATAAAACAAAACCTTTCTCTATCAATTCTTTTTTAATGCTAAGAAAAAAGCAAAAAAATAGTATATAATTACTAAAAAAAAGGGTAAAACGTATGAAGCAAATACCTATAAAAAACAGATTATACATGCTTCCCGCATTACTGCTTTATGTTGGCCTACAAGGTACCGAAGCTACAAAAACAAACACAGAAGTCACTACCGATCTTATCCTCGTTAATCAGCAAGCTCTTGACACCGACTTAGTACGAACACATAATCAAAGACCAAGACCCAAACCAAGGCCAAACGATGCTGGCTCGCAGAATAATGCTGGACAATACAATACTCATTACGCATCGCAACAAAATAGTGCTGGATTCCTTGATACCAGTTTTGGCAGAAGCGGATATTTTATTAATCCAGCAGGTCAGAGCTCGGGCTTTAACTCTGCTGCTCGAGCAGTTGCCATGCAAAAAAATAATAACATAGTTATTGCAGGAATAAGAGACGATTATCCTGTTTTAGTTCGCTATGATAGCTATGGCCAATTAGATTCTAGTTTTGCCACTGCTCCATATGGTCCAGGTGTAATAATTCAAACATCACTAGACAAAGGATCTTCTTTTAATGCCGTAGCAATCCAAGCAGATCAAAAAATAGTTGCAGTCGGCGACTATGGGCGTACTGGTAGCTCAGTAGGTAAATGTCTTATAGTTCGGTATCAACAAAGAATCACTAACCCAATTAGTGTTGTCCTAGATCAAAACTTTGGCGACAAAGGCATCATCAAAACAGGTATAATGGGCCAACTTACTGCTATTGCTATACAAAAAGACGGTAAAATAGTAGTTGCTGGCCATAATAACTACACCGCTTCAAATACTCAATTTGTGTTAATGCGTTTTAATAAAGATGGAACACCTGATACTGATTTTGGCACAGGGGGTATTGTCCTTAACCGTTTGGGAGGAACTACGTCTTCTCGCATTAATGGAATCACCTTTCAAGAAGGAAATAATAAAATAATAGTTGTTGGTACAGCTAATACCTTCCTGGCTATGGCACGCTATAATGAAGATGGCTCATTAGATAGCAGTTTTGGAATCGATGGTACAGGCACAAGAATATTATTTACAACAGGCAACTTTTATGACGTTAAAGTTCAAAATGATGGTAAAATAGTATTGGTTGCTACCATCACTTCACCAAATAATAACAGTCAATTTACGGTTATTCGTCTAGATGAAAATGGACAACAGTTCGATCCATCTTTTGGAACTAATGGTGTCGTTACAACTCTTCCTACTAATACAATTCATGGACAAGATAATGCTTATGCTAGATCAGTGTCTTTAGATAAAAATGGAAAAATTATAGTAATGGGATATACAATAGTTAGAGCTGGATCTATCAATAACAATTATTTTTCTCTTGTGCGCCTTAATCACAATGGTACATTAGATGGATCATTTGGCCGTACAGGGCGTATGGTTAATCTATTAGTTGATAATAATAATAGTAATCAAACTACCCTTCCAGTCTTTGGCGCAATACAAGACGATGGCAGAAAACTAATCTTGGCTGGTAATTATTATGCTTATAAGCCAGATAGTTCCCCTAGAGAAGCTGCAAGCGGCCACCGATTTGCTGTTGCTCGCTACTGGAACGTAAACAACTAGCGCTTGTCAACTAACGTAAAAGAAAGAGTAAAGAGTTTCTCGCTCTTTCCTCTTTCTTTGCGCCAAACACATGCAGATCAAAATACTGTTTTTATAGCAAAGCGCTGATAAATAACGGGACCCCCGCCGAGTAGGTGGGGTATGATTCGGGGTCCCCGCCGAGTAGGTGGGGTTATCAACAATAGCAAGTTTAAAAAAACGAGGAATTCTTAACGCACTCAGCTATACATACCGCTTACCCTATTTACATAGAAACAAAATCTTTCTATTTTAGCTCTCTTTTTAGTATTAATAAGTAAAAGTAAAAAAATAGTATCTAAATTACCAAAAAAAAGGATATGAGTTATGAAAAAAATGCATAAAAAAAATAGATTATACGTGCTTCCAGCTCTACTGTTTTTTGTTGGTTTACAAGGTACCGAAGCAAAAACTATACCATCTAAGAGCACACAGACTACTGCTCTAGAAACCAATACAGACGTTTCTTCTGATACTGATACCGACAATGATGTTAACCAGCAAGCTCTTGATGCTTATGATGTCGCAATAACACGCGTACATAATAGGCCCAATAAACCTAAACCAAATAATACGGCTTCACAAAATACTGCCGGGGCATATAGTATGCAAAATATGCCAGCATCACAACAAAATATCATTCGACCACAAAATAATATGCTTGGATCGCAATATACTCAGCCACAAAATATGCCTGAATCTCAACAAAGCATAACTTGGTCTCCAAATAATATGTCTGAATCGCAACAGTATAATAACCAATACTACCAAAACCAAGCACAGCTCAGTGATAGCCAAGCGCAAATTTATAATAATCAAGAACAATATGACAATACCCAAATGCAATACTATAGCGATTCTGCTCAATATGGCACTAGCCAAGGCCAAGATAATAATGGTAACCAACCACAATATGCTGGAAACCAAGAGCAATACAATAATAGTCAATGGTACTATAGCAATAATCAAGAACAACCGACTGGCTATACAAGTAACCAAGGACAAAACTATAACAGCAAAATAGACTATACCAATGATAATACGCAACAAAACAGTGCTGGATCACCTGATACTACTTTTAGATCACATAACACAACAGGAACTATCACCTTAGGATATGTTATTAATGAAATGGGTTTTAGGTCTGCTCCTCGGGCAGTTACTGTGCAAAAAGATAATAAAATAGTTGTTGCAGGAGAAAGAGACGAATACCCTGTTTTGGTTCGCTATAACAATAACGGTGCATTAGATAAAGACTTTGGTGGTGTTGGTACCTACGGTCCAGGAGTAACCATCCAAACATCATTAGGTAAAAAATCTTATTTTAATGCTGTTGCAATTGATACACAATGCGATTGTAATCAAAAAATAGTTGCTGCTGGTAGCGCTGCTGGAAAAGGTATTATCGCTCGTTATTATCATGATGGCACTTTAGACACTGCGTTTGGTGATAAGGGAATTATTAGAACTAATATAGCTGGCGAACTTAATGCCATTGCTATAGACGCAGATAGCAACATAGTCGTTGCTGGTGTAAATACTATTACTACTTCTAATACTCATATTATAGTAATGCGTTTTGATAGTAAGGGAAACTTGGATAATAATTTTGGCACACGTGGTGTTGTTTTAACTCAAGTAGGAGCGCCTTCGCGAGCAAATGCCATGGTTATTCAGAAAGATAACAAAATCGTAGTTGCGGGTACCGTTAATTCGGGAAATCGAACCGACATGATCATAGTACGATATAATGCCAACGGTACACTAGATCCAAGTTTTGGATTAAATAACTCTGGTATGAGAACCTTTAATATAGAAAACAAAAATAGTGTTGCTTATGATGTAGTGATTCAACAAAATGGTGCCATACTTGTTGCTGGTTCTAGCATTTCACCAAACAATAGCAATCTATTTACGATAATTCGTTTACAACACAATGGTTCCCCCGACACTTCTTTTGGCACTAATGGTATTGTTGCAATTTCTCCTACCCCTCCTGGATTTCCCAATCATCATGCTTACGCTAGATCGGTGGCTCTCGATGAAAACGACAAAATTATAGTAATGGGGTATATAATGGAAGGCAATTATAACTATTTTGCTCTCGTTCGCCTCAATCATGATGGAACAAAAGACACAACATTTGGTACCCAAGGAAATCAATACAGTATATTAAAGCAAAATGCTACCAGTTTAAATCAAGCCGCAATACCGGTTTTTGGTGCTATCCAAAACGACAAGAAAAAATTAGTACTCGCAGGCATGTATTCTGGCAAATACTCACCAACAGCTAGTCTAATGGCCGTTGCTCGTTACTTAAATAGTTAAAAAATAGTATAAATTATCAAAAAAGGACATAATTCATGAAACAAATCAACATAAAAAAGAGATTATACTTACTGCCAATAGTGCTGTTTTGCATTAGTCTACAGGGCACCGAAATAGAACAAACTAATGAAAAAGCTGCTTCTGATTACGACAATTACGCTAATCAAGCTCTTGACGATCTTGACTCCGATCTCATGCGCAAACATAATCATCATAAACCAAAACCAAATAATTCTGGATCTCACAATACCAATTGGTCATTATCGAATATAAATTCGGTAGAATCATCCAATATGGCCGAATCTCCTGGTACACTTGATCGTAGTTTTGGAAAAGGCGGATATGTTATTAACCCAATGGGTTTGAACTCAGTTCCTAAAGCAGTCGTCACACAATCCGATAATAAAATAGTTGTTGCTGGAAAAAGAGACTTTTATCCTTTTTTAGCTCGATATAACGAAAATGGTGAATTAGATAAATCTTTTGGCATCAATGATTATGGCCCCGGTGTAGTAATTCAAACATCAGAAAAAGGGTCTTGGTTTAATGCGGTTGCAATTCAAGAACAATGTTGCAATCGAAAAATAATTGCTGTTGGTAGTAAGGTAAAATTCTCATCAATCGAAACCGAAGGTATTATCGCTCGTTATCATGAAGGTGGGACCTTAGATACAACATTTGGCGACAAAGGTCTTGTTAGAACCGGCATAAAAGGTGAACTAAATGATGTACTTGTACAACCAGATGGCAAAATAATCGTTGCTGGTTATGAAGAAAAAATGATTCGTTATACCACAACATATAGTTGTGGCAATTCGAGAGGAACCTGTAACGGAGCTGACTGGATCTCTAATCACCTGTTATTATTAATGCGATATAATGAAAATGGAACACTTGATAATACATTTGGTTCTAACGGCGTAGTTACCCTCCCTCTAAACGTGATTAATCTAAACGTGAACGACCAGATAAATTACCAACCAGGATATAAAAGTTTGGCACAAGCTAATAAAATCGTCATAGAACACGGTGATCGAATAACACTAGTGGGCACAACAACAACAAATATGTTTGTAGCAGCCTTCCTTAATAACGGTCAACCTGATAACAAATTCAACAGATCAAATTTTTTGACCATTAGCAACTATACTCCTTATGATGCTGTATTAAAAAATCCTAATGAATTGGCAATTGTGGGTTCTTCAAATGCCAATGATAAAGTATTTACTTCTATGATTAATTTTCAACCGTTTTCAACTTCGCCTACAGGCAACTCAAATGATAATGCTTATGCTAGATCAGTAGTCGTAGATGAAACTAGAAAAATTATAGTAATAGGATCTACAATAACTGCTGATAATAAAAATAATTATTTTTCTATGATACGTTATAATTCTATTAATACATTAGACAAAACATTCGGTCAACAGGGAATCCAAAACACCCTGTTAACTTTAGATAATAAACCCAATAAAATCACCCTACCGGCTATTGGTACTATACAACAAGATAAGAAAAAACTAATAGTAGTTGGTATGTATTCTGACAAAGTCTCACCGACAGGTAGTCTTATGACCGTCTCTCGTTACTGGAACTAATTTTCGTTAATAGAAAAAGCAAAATCAGGGTAAAAAGAACAAAAAATCTTTACTCTGATTTTGCTTTTTCTCACCATCACAAACATAAAAAAATATAAGCAAAAACTGGCTACCCTACTCTACATACCGCTTACCCTATTTACATAGAAACAAAATCTTTCTATTTTAGCTCTCTTTTTAGTATTAATAAGTAAAAGTAAAAAAATAGTATCTAAATTACCAAAAAAAAGGATATGAGTTATGAAAAAAATGCATAAAAAAAATAGACTATACATGATTCCAGGATTACTATTTTGTATTGGTTTACAGGGTACCGACGCAAAAACTATACCATCTAAGAGCACACAGACTACTGCTCTAGAAACCAATACAGACGTTTCTTCTGATACTGATACCGACAATGATGTTAACCAGCAAGCTCTTGATGCTTATGACGTCGCAATAACACGCGTACATAATAGGCCCAATAAACCTAAACCAAATAATACGGCTTCACAAAATACTGCCGGGTCATATAGTATGCAAAATATGCCAGCATCACAACAAAATATCATTCGACCACAAAATAATATGCTTGGATCGCAATATACTCAGCCACAAAATATGCCTGAATCTCAACAAAGCATAACTTGGTCTCCAAATAATATGTCTGAATCGCAACAGTATAATAACCAATACTACCAAAACCAAGCTCAGCTCAGTGATAGCCAAGCGCAAAATTATAATAATCAAGAACAATATGACAATACCCAAATGCAATACTATAGCGATTCTGCTCAGTATGGCACTAGCCAAGGCCAAGATAATAATGGTAACCAACCACAATATGCTGGAAACCAAGAGCAATACAATAATAGTCAATGGTACTATAGCAATAATCAAGAACAACCGACTGGCTATACAAGTAACCAAGGACAAAACTATAACAGCAAAATAGACTATACCAATGATAATACGCAACAAAACAGTGCTGGACTTTTGGATACTAATTTTAGATCAACGACAACAGGAGCAGGCAGTACAATAGGATATGTTGTCAATACAATGGGCTTTACCTCTGCTCCTCGCGCAGTTATCACACAACCAGATAATAAAGTAGTTGTTGCAGGAATAAGAGATGATTATCCCTTTTTGGCTCGACTCAATGATAATGGTTCATTAGATCAAGATTTTGGTACCGGCAATTTTGGTCCTGGTAAGACTCAAGGTGTAACAATTCAAACATCATTAGGTAAAGGGTCTTGGTTTAATGCAGTTGCCATCCAAGAATTCGATCAAAAGATAGTTGCTGTGGGTGGCGTAAGTGGCAAATGTTTTCTAGCTCGTTATAATGCTGGTGACACATCCACACGTGGCGGTACGGTAGATACAAGTTTTGGGGTCAATGGTATTGTTAGAACCAATATAGATGGTGAATTCAGAGCTGTTGCCGTACAAAAAGATCATAAAATAGTTGTTGCTGGCTATAGTAAAATTAATACAGGAGACACCCAAATTGTAGTAGTTCGTTATAATAAAAACGGATCACTTGATACTTCTTTTGGGACACCTTTTGGCACACCTGGGGTGGCTACCACCTATGTAGGAAGACTTGTTCAGGCTCATGCAATAACTATTCAGGAAGATCATAAAATAATCGTAGTTGGCTCAACTAATGCGGGACATCAACACAACATAGTTATAACCCGCTATACAAAAGATGGTGTATTAGACAAAGATTTCGGACCAAATAAATCTGGCGTTGTCACTCTTGATGATATAGGAAAAAACAGCAGCATTGCTTACGATACTATAGTCCAAAAGGATGGTAAAATAATAGTTGTTGGTTCCAGCATATCAGAACACAATAAAAATCTATTTACCACAATTCGCTTAGAAAAAAATGGTTTGCTCGATACTCATTTTGGAACTAATGGTAATGGAATTGTTGTAACCAACACTGCCAACTCAAATGATAATGCTTACGCTACATCAGTAGTTCTAGATAAAAAGGATAATATTATAGTCATGGGATATGTGATAGGCAATAGCAATGCTTACAATTATTTTACTCTTGTACGTTATGATAAAAATGGCAACCTAGATACAAGCTTTGGTCAGCAAGGCATTCGGCGGGAGTCATTATGGTATAATGATGGTCGTAATGCCCATTATAATCACGCCGAAATACCAGTAGTTGGTGCCATACAAAATAACGGTGAAAAACTTGTACTAGCAGGTATGTACTCTTATAAAACATCAAAAACAGCTAGCCTAATGGCTGTTGCTCGCTTTCACAACTAGCTTTCGTCAATAATGATCTAGAGTAAAAAGTTTTACGCTCTTTACTCTAGACTAATTTTTTATAAAAAATAATATAAACCAGCAAAAATGAGGTGCCTGTGATGAAAAAAAACACATTTTCTAGCGCTATAGCTATTAAAAAAAGTTTATACCTATTTCCCGTACTATTTTTGTGTATAAGTCTGCAAAGTATCGCAACAACGCAACTTAAAACTGAAAATATACAATCAGAAACCGAAGTTTCATCCGCTCACGAAAATGATCAGGCTGATCAGAATAATAAAAATACCCACACCGCTTTTGATCTTACTTTAACACGAAAACAAAAAGCAAAAACAAACCAGCCTGCTGGAACATTAGATTCTGACTTTGGCCGTAATGGACAAGGATATTTTATTGGTAAATTACCCATCCCAAGACTAGATTTTGGTTTTGATTATTACACGCGAGGAATTGCCATACAACCTAACGATAGAATAGTTGTTGCAGGAACAATTGACGTGTTCACCGGCGACACTCTCCCTATTTTAACACGATTCGCCGTTGATGGTGAACTAGACGGAACTTTTGGTCATCCAACTGATGGTGGTTCAGTACTTTTCGGTCTCACTAAAAACGGTTATTTCAATATAGTTGCTATTCAACAATTCGATCAAAAAATAGTTGCCGTCGGTGGATCAATAGGCAAAAGAGATGATTTTTTAGTTCGCTATAATACAAATGGCGACCTAGATAGATCATTTAATGGTAGAGGCTATATTCAACCCTCTATAAATAGCAATATTAATGCTATGGCTATACAACAAAAAGACCACAAAATACTGGTTTCTTACTCTAACCCTAGCAACCCTTCGAATGATCAAGCTTTACTCATGCGCTACCTTGGAAATGGATCAATTGATAATAGTTTTGGTACAGGGGGCACGCTCTCCGTTAAAGAAGGAAAATTATCTCAAATTAATGCGATAAATGTTCAAGAAGATAAAAAAATAGTGGTTGTTGGCAAAGTAAACGTAGCAAACAAAAATGAGATCGCTGTAGCACGATATAACGAACAAGGTGCATTAGATTTACTTTTTGGATCAGAAAAAAACGGTCTTGAAAGAATTCAGGTCGGAAATGGTGAAACGGTGCCTTATGGCGTCGCAAGCCAAAGCAATGGTAAAATAGTAGTTGTTGGTTCCAGCATTTCGAAATTCAATAAAAGTATATTTACTATAATTCGTTTAAATAAAGATGGTTTGCGAGATACCTCTTTTGGAAATAATGGTGTTATTACTATCACTCCTACGGGTTACACGGGAGATAACGCATATGCCACATCAGTAGCTTTAGATAATGATGACAACATTATAGTAATGGGATATACCGTAGCTACCAACAACTACACCTATTTTTCTCTCGTACGCTATACAAAAGATGGTGCGTTAGATGCACATTTTGGAGATCAAGGAATTAAAAACACCTCATTAAGCTCTGCAAAAAATGCTCCCAACAAAAACAGAACTCCTGTTGTTGGTGCCATACAAAATAACCATAAAAAAGTAGCCCTTGCGAGTAATTATTCAAGCACCGATTCAACAACCAGTGATCAGTTAGCTGTTGCTCGTTATAATAACTAACTCGCCAACAGATAATTCCAAACCAGGATAAAGAGCAAAAAACTCTTTACCCTGGTTTTTTTTCTCACTATCACACACATGAAAAAATATAAACAAAAACGTGCTCGCCTCCCCCTACTAAAAAATACTGTTTACGCGTTTATATAGCTGAGCGCGTTAAAAATTCCCCATTTTTTTAAACTTGTTATTGTTGATAACCCCACCTACTGGGCAGGGACCCCGAATCATACCCCACCTACTCGGCGGGGACCCCATTATTTATCAGCGTCTTTGCTATATAACACAAACCCTTTCTATCGTACTTCTTTTTTTAGTACGAATAAGTAAAGTAAAAAAGAGTATCTAATTACCAAAAAAAGGACATAAGCTATGAAAAAAATGTATATAAAAAACAAACTATATGTGATTCCATCATTGCTATTTTGTATTGGCTTACAAGGTATCGATGCTAAAACTATACCATCTAATATTACACAAACTAATACTACACAAACTAATACTACACAGACTAATACCCTACAAGCTAATACAGACGTTTCTTCTGACACCGACAATCATGTTAACCAGCATATTTATGACGTCGCAATAACACGCGTACATAATAGGCCCAATAGGCCTAAACCAAACAATACTGAATCACAACAAAACATGCCGGTATCGCAAAAAATGCCCGTATCGCAAACTATACCTGGAGCGCAATATAACATGGCTAATATGACCGAAACGCACAATGCTGCCGAATCATATACTATGGCTGAATCGCAAAATACGACAGGAGCTCTCGACGCGGCTTGGCCTCAAAATAATACTGAATTACAATACAACGTCCTTGGAGCGCAAAATACTGCCGGATCATTGGATACTCATTTTAAGACACCAAACTCAGCATATTCAGGATATGTTATTAATACAATGGGCTATAGTTCTATTCCTCGAGCAGTTGTTACACAAGATGATAATAAAATAGTTGTTGTGGGAGTAAGAGATAATTACGCACTTTTAGCTCGCTACAGCAGCTTTGGTCCCCTAGATTCAACTTTTGGAAGAACTTCTCTTTATGGTCATGGCGTAGTAATTCAAAAAATAGATGGAAACAACGTCGCTTGTTCTTTTAATGCAGTTGCAATTCAAAACTTAGATAAAAAAATAATTACCGTTGGTGGATCAAATAATAAAGGCGTTCTAGCTCGTTATCATAACAATCATGGAGACTTAGATACTTCTTTTGGCAACGGAGGCATTATAAAAACCGATATACCAGGTGAACTCAATGCCGTTGCAGTACAAGAAGATGGTAAAATAGTGGCTGCTGGCTATAATATGCACAACGTTGCCGATACTCAAATTATGTTAATACGTTATGATAAGAATGGATTACGTGATACTAATTTTGGCACACAAGGTGTTGTCTATAGTCGAATAGGAAGACTTTCACGCGCTCATGCAATTGCCATTCAAGAAGAAGATCATAAAATAGTAGTTGTTGGCGAAGTTAATTTAGGTGGCGGTGCGACGGATATAATTGTAGCACGATATCACGAAAATGGTACACCTGATCAAAGTTTTGGACCAAACAATTCAGGTGCTGTCATCATCGACACAAAAAGAGTCGTTAATTCTGCATATGATGTTGTAATCCAAAAAGATAACAAAATAGTAGTCGTTGGTTCTTCTAGCACAATGGTAACCACTAAAAGTCAATTGACTACCATTCGTTTAGAAAAAGATGGTTCACTAGATACCTCTTTTGGTAATCATCGTGGCATTGCTATAGTAATGCCTATAGACAGCAGGCTCGGTGATTATGGTTCTGCCAGATCAGTGGCCCTAGATGAAAATGAAAACATTATAGTAATGGGATATAGAATAGCAGAAAACAAAGACAACTCCTTTGTTCTAATCCGCTATGACCAAAATGGCATATTAGACAGAACATTTGGTGACAATGGCATTCAAAATTATATATTAAAGCTTAATCCTACTAGTTTTAATAAAGCCGAAATACCCGTTGTTGGTACTATACAAAACAATAAGAAAAAACTAGTTCTAGCGGGTATGTATTCTGATAAATACTCTCAAACAGCTAGCCTAATGGCCGTTGCTCGCCATTTAAATTATTAGTTGTGTTCAATCAACTTAAGTTCGGTATAAAAATAAAAAAGACCAATAAAAAGGGGATATAAGTTATGAAAAAAAATACATTTTTTAACGTTATAGATATTACAAAAAAATGGTACATACTTCCGGCACTATTCTTTTGCCTAAGCATGCAAAGTAGCGCTAAACAAGAGTACTATAGTAACAAGCCCCAATATCATACAAGCAACCCACCACATTATGTTGGTGAGCCACCCTATTATACCCAAAACTATAACAATAACCAACAATACAATAATAACATAATAAAACAAAATATTGCTGGATCATTGGATACCAGTTTTAACCCTACCTCTGATAGAAAAGGTTATATTATTAGCAATCCACCAATAGGCACTAGCTCTCAGGCTAGAGCTGTTGCCACGCAACCAAACAATGCAATAATTATAGCTGGAATAAGGGACAACAGAGCAGTTTTAGTCCGATACAATCAAAATGGTTTAGATACTCGTTTTGGTGGTGTTGGTGGTAATGGTATAGTAATTAAAGATTTAACGGGCAAAGGAGGTATCTCTTTTTTTAATACACTGGTAATTCAGAAAGATAAAAAAATGGTTGCTGCAGGCCAATCAGATGGTTATCTGGCAGTAGCACGGTATTATGAAAACGGAACCTTAGATACTCTTTTTGGCGATAAAGGAATTGTAAAAACGACACAAAGAACAGAGATTACTGCTCTTGCTTTACAACAAAATAATATAATAGCTTGCGGCCACGATAATAGTGGAGCAATAGTCTTAACCCGCTTTGATAAGCATGGTACATTAGACACAAATTTTGGACGAGAATTTCACACACCAAAACCTGGCATCGTACTTACTAAAATAGGAAACGGTGCTCGTGCCAATGCAATAGCAATCCAAAAAGACAATAAAATAGTAGTCGTTGGATTAGGAAACCAGACGCAAATGGCTATAGTTCGCTACACAGAAAATGGGGATCTAGATACAACTTTTGGACCGGTTCAAACAGGAGTTGTAACTATTGCCATAGAAAATGGAAGTAGTGCTGCTTATGGAGTTGCTATTCAGGAAGATGGTAAAATAGTTATTGTAGGCCAAAGCCAACACTCAAGCGATGGTGCTCCTGTATTTACGACAATTCGTTTACATGAAGACGGCGCCTTAGATACTTCTTTTGGCAGTCACGATAATGGTGTTGTAACTACTAGACCAAGAGGTGCTCCTTATCCCGCCTATGCTCGATCAGTAGCTCTAACTGAAGATAAAAAAATTATAGTAATGGGATATGTCAATGTTGATAATAGAAACAGTTTCACCCTTGTTCGTTATAATAAACATGGTGTTTTAGATACAGATTTTGGCGTACAGGGCATTCAAAGTAATATATTAGTAAATACTAATACTGTTCCTAACCATAGCGTTCTGCCAGTTGTTGGTATTCTACAAAACGATAAAACAAAATTAGTACTCGCTGGTAATTATGCTGCTACGAGCACAGCAACAAGTCGTGAGTTTGCTGTTGCTCGTTATTGGGCATAGCTACTTAAATAAATTTTTATAAAAAATTAGCTTTAGAATAATAAGTTTACTATAAAAATAAAATCAATCTGCAGAAAAAAACTATCATATAATTATTAAAAAAAGGTATAGTTTATGAAAAAAATAAATAGTATAAAAATAATATATATACTTTCAGCCTTACTCTTTTGCATAAGTTTACAAAGTACTGCAACTACACAACCAAAAATAGAAACTACACAACCAAAAATAGAAGTTTTACCACATTACCACGATACTCAGGTAGAGCAAAACAACCAGACCGAGCAAAATGTCCATAACGCTTTTAATCTTAATCTAATGCGTAAACATAACAATAAGCCACACAATACTAACAACTACTACAATAGTCCTGGTGCAAGCCTAAACAATGCTGGAAAATTTGATTCTAATTTTGGCACAAAAAATTCAGGATATGTTATTAATACAATGGGCTTTAACTCTGCTGCTAAAGCAGTTGTCATACGAGATAATAACAAAATAGTTGTTGCAGGAATAAGAGAAAATTATCCTCTTTTAGCTCAATACAACAATAATGGTTCATTAGATGCTGAGTTTGGTATTAATAATTATGGTCCAGGTGTGGTAATACAAACAAACTTGGATCGCATTTCTTCTTTTAATGCAGTTGCAATTGACCCATTATATCAAACAACAATTGCAGTTGGCCATTCTCAAAACAAAGCTATTCTAGTCTCTTATTATGACAATGGCTCCTTAAATACTTTTTTTGGCACCAATGGCATTATAAAAACAAATATAGATGGCGAACTCAATGCCGTTGCTGTACAAAAAGACAATAAAATAGTGGTTGCTGGCTATAATATTTACAATGCTTTCTCCGATACTCAAATGATATTGATGCGTTATGATGAGTATGGAGTACTCGACGATAATTTTGGTACACGAGGTATCGCTCATTCAATAGCAAGAGCACGTGCTAACGCAATCACCATTCAAGAAAATAATAAAATAGTAGTTGTTGGCACCTTTAAACTAGAAAACCAGAACGATGTAATGGTAGCGCGATACAATACAAATGGCACACTAGATCAAAGCTTTGGACATTTAGGTATCGCTGCCCTCCAAATAGGAAAAAACCACAGTATTGCCTATGATGTCATCGTCCAAAAAGATCAAAAAATAGTAGTTGTTGGTTCGAGCATATCACAACAAGATAGAACTCTATTTACTATAATTAGACTAAATCAAGACGGCTCAAAAGATGCCTCATTTGGCAATAATGGTATTATTACCATCACCCCAACTCTCTACAGAGATGACAATGCTTACGCTCAATCAGTGACTCTAGATGAAAATGAAAACATTATAGTAATGGGATATACAATGGTTATGGCTAACACTATCGAATACAACTATTTTTCTCTTTTACGCTTTAGCCCAGATGGTATATTAGATGGAGCATTTGCTCAACAAGGAATTGAAAGCAGTCCATTAAAATCAAATAATGCTCTTAATCGAAGCAGTCACCCTGTTATTGGTACTATGCAAGACAATCATAAAAAAATAGTACTTGCTGGTAATTTTTCTACCAGTAGCCCGACAGCAAGTAACCAATTTGCTGTTGCTCGTTATCATAACTAATTCTCGCCGTTATAACGTTTAGAGTAGAAAATTTTTTACTCTTTATTCTAAACCAAGCTTACTATAAAAATAAAATTATTATAAAAATAAAATTAGTTTAAAAATAAAAAAATAGCCGATAATTTTTAAAAAAAGGATATGTATTATGAAAAAAATAAATAGTACAAAAATAGTATACCTATTTCTGACCCTGCTTTCTTATATAAGCATACAAAGCGCCGAAAAAACACAATGTGAAACTGAAAACAGGCCCCCTGAAAGCACCGTGTCGCCAAATCACTATGCTCAGGTTGATAAAAATACCCGTGACGCTTTTGATCTCAATATAATCCGCAAACAAGCACAATATCAAAACAATAAACCACAGAACAAACTAGAATATTATAATAATAATTACTACCAGAATAACAATAGCTCTCAATACAATAACAATAGCTCTCAATACAATAACAATAGCTCTCAATACAATAACAATAGCTCTCAATACAGTAACGATAATCAACACAACAATAATAACTTATATTATAATAATGGCGTAATAACAAAAAACACTGAAGGTGTATTTGATACGAGCTTTGGCGATGGAAAGGGATATGTTATTAATGCAATAAGCCCTACAGGCACTAACTCTCAGGCTCGAGCAGTTGCCACAACACAACCAAACAATTCGATAGTTGTAGTCGGAACAAGAGAAAATAGAGCTGTTTTAGTTAAATATAATAATGCTAGTAGCTTAGATACAAAGTTTGGTGGTATTGGGGGTAATGGTATAGTAATTACTAATATGGGCAGCACTCCGAATAGCATCTCTTTTTTTAATACAATTGCGATTGACAAAGATAAAAGCATAATTGCTGCTGGCCAATCGAATGGTTATTTAGCATTAGCTCGTTATTATGAAAATGGAACCTTAGATACCCTGTTTGGCGATAAAGGAATCGTAACATCAACACAAACCAGAGAGATTACTGCCATTGCTCTACAAAAAGATACTATAATAGCTACCGGTTATAATGCCGGGGAAAACATAGTTTTAGTCCGTTTTGACAAACGCGGCAAATTAGATACAACTTTTGGAGAACAATCTGGCCTCCAAGAACCTGGTATCGTAATTACTGAAATAGGAAGCAGTGCTGTTGGCAATGCAATAGCAATCCAAAAAAACAATAAAATAGTAGTAGTTGGATCAGGGAGCAAAACACAAAAATACCAAACAGCTATAGTACGATATACAAAAAATGGAAAGCTAGATACAACCTTTGGCCTTGATCACACAGGAATTGTAGCTATAACTATAGGAAATTTCGGTAGCTCTGCTTATGGAGTTGCTATTCAAGAAGACAATAAAATAGTTGTTGTAGGTCAAAGCTATCACTTAGATGGTGCTCCTGTATTTACTACAATTCGTTTACATGAAAACGGCACATTAGATACCTCTTTTGGCAGGAATGGTACTGGTGTTGTAACTATCAGACCGGAAGGTGCACCTTACCCAGCCTATGCTCGATCAGTAGCCATAACTGAAGATCAAAAAATTATAGTGATGGGATATGTAAATGTTGACAACAGAAACAATTTTACCATTCTGCGTTACGATGAGCATGGTATGCTGGATACAACATTTGGCGTACAAGGTATTCAAAGTAATACATTAAACGTTAATCTTGTCCCCAACCATACTGCATTGCCGGTCGTTGGTACTCTACAAGATGACAATGAAAAAATAGTACTCGCCGGTAATTATGCTCCTACACTTACCCCAATAAACAACCAATTTGCTGTTGCTCGCTACGTTAATAAATTTTCATAAAAAAATAAGGCTAAAAACAGAAACTTAAAACCATAAATTTTACTATAAAAAATAAAATAAATTCATAAAAAAAATAGTATATAATTATTAAAAAAAAGGCATAATTTATGAAAAAAACAAATAGTACAAAAAAAGTATACATACTTTCGACGCTACTCTTTTGTATACCTGTACAGAGTACTGAAATCACCCTATCTACAACTGAAACAATAGAATCTGAAAACGAAACTTCTGCTCATTGCCATAATACTCAGAATCATAATCAAACCGAGCAAAATACTCATGACGCCTTTAATCTCAATCTAGTTCGTAAACCAAAACAGAATAATAATAACCCACAAGATCATAATAGCAAGTCAGACTACAAAAAATCTGATGCTCTTGATACAAGTTTTGGCCCAGATGGAACAGGATATGTAATTACTCAAATAGGTACCAATTCTCAAGCTCAGGCAGTTGCCATCCAAAAAAACAATAACATAGTTATCGCAGGAACAAGAGAAAACAAAGCTGTTTTAGTTCGATACGATGAGAATGGTTTATTAGATACAAGTTTTGGTGGTGCTAACGGTACAGGCATAGTAGTTAATGATTTAGGGGGCAAATCTTTTTTTAATGCCCTTGCCATCCAAGCATCAGGCCAAAAAACAATTACCGTTGGCCAATGGAATAATACATTTCCGGCTCTTGCTCGTTATTATGAAAACGGCACCCTAGATACTTACTTTGGTATCAATGGCGTTATAAAAACCTATATAGATGGCAAATTCAATGCTGTTGCGGTACAAAAGGATAATAAAATAGTGGTTACTGGTTATCAAAATATCAACGCTACCGATACGCAAATTATAGTAATGCGTTATAATGAATACGGACAACCTGATGATACTTTTGGCACACAAGGCGTTGTCACTACCTCTATAGGTGAAAATTGCCATGCCAATGGAATCGCAATTCAAAAAGATCATAAAATAGTCATCGTAGGATCATCTCTAACAAAAGTAGGTACCTTTGACGAGATCGAGATTGTTATAGCGCGCTATACAAAAAGAGGTGATTTAGATACCACTTTTGGATCTAATCAGACAGGAATAGTAACTATCCGTCTGCCGCTTCAAATCGCCGATGCTTATGCAGTTACTATCCAAGAAAACGATAAAATAGTTGTCGTTGGCCAAACAACTCTCCAGCCAGTAACCTCCTATAAAATTTTCACCATCCGCCTCAATGAAAACGGTTCAGTAGATAATTCCTTTGGCTATAGAGAAAGCGACCTACAAGGATATCCTGCTCATGCTCGATCAGTAGCTTTGGATGAAAATGAAAGGATCATCGTAATGGGCTATGGAATACAAAATACCTATCACTATTTTGGTCTTATACGTTATAACCAAGATGGTAGTAAAGATAAAAAATTTAAAGAGCAACACAATTCATTCAGTCTTAATTCTGTTCCTAATCGAAATACACTTCCCGTTGTTGGAATCATACAAGATGATAGTAAAAAACTAATACTTGTCGGTAATTATTCTTCAAGCAACTCAGGAGTAAGTAATCAATTTATTGTTGCTCGTTATGATAACAACTAGTTCTCGTCTCTCTTAACAGAAATAAAACTGACTAATAAAAAACTATCATATAATTATTAAAAAAAAGGCGTAGTTTATGAAAAAAATAAATAGTATAAAAATAATATACCTACTTTCGGCACTATTATTTTGTATAAGTTTACAAAGTACTGCAACTACTCAATCAAAAATTAAAAATGCGCTCGCAGAACAGGTAGAACAAAATAATCAGAATGCTCATAACGCTTTTGACCTCCGTTTAACCCGCAAAAAAAATAGTGATAACGCAAAACAAAATGATAATCCTGGAACATTTGATACTAGTTTTGGCTCCAACGGATCTGCTGTTGCTCAAATAGGTACTAATTCTCAAGCTCGAGCGGTAGCCATACAACAAGACAATAAAATAGTAGTTGCAGGAATAAACCAGAATCAAGCTGTTTTAGTTCGTTATCTCTATCATTATAATAGAGGTTACTTAGATAGTAATTTTGGCACTTACGGTGTAGTGATTGCTCATTTAGGTGGTATTTCTTTTTTTAATGCTCTTGCCATTCAAAAAGATAAAAAAATAGTTGCTGCTGGCCAATCAGATAATAAATTTGCTATAGCTCGTTATCATGAGAATAGTACCCTAGATACTTCTTTTGGTGGTACTGGCGTTATAAAAACTGTTATAGATGGCGAAATCACCGCTATGGCTATACAAGAAGACCATAAAATAGTAGTTGCTGGCTATAATCGTTTCGGCAATAACTCCGACATTCTCGATACGCAAATTATGTTAATACGTTATAATGAAAATGGATCACTTGATACTACTTTTGGAACACTCGGTACTGTAACCACTCCCTTTAACGGGAAACAATCCCATGTTAATGGAATCACCGTTGGAAAAGATCATACAATCACCATTGTTGGTGGATTAAAAACAACAGAGACAATAACCCAAACGATTGCAATACGGTACCATGAAGACGGCACATTAAACACAATCTTTGATCCTAGCCATACAGCTCTCAGGTCTAACTTTGTTGCTCACGATGTTGTAGTTCAAAAAGACAATAAAACAATAATGGTTGGTTCCAGCATTTCACCTTTCAACAAAAATGTATTTACTATAATGCGTTTCAATAAAAACAACTCACTAGATACCTCTTTTGGTGATAATGGTGTTATTACTATTACCCCTACAAACTACATAGGTGATAATGCATATGCCACAAAAGTAGCCTTAGATGAAGATGAAAAAATTATAGTAATGGGATATACGATAGCTGCTAATAATAACAACTATTTTTCTCTTGTCCGCTTCAACCCAAATGGTACATTAGATAAAACATTTGGTCGCCAAGGCACAGAGTACACTTCAATAAGATCTGGTGTTTCTCCCAATAAAAACAGAACACCTGCTGTTGGCGCTATACAAAACGACACTAAAAAATTAGCACTGACTGGTAATTATTCTGCCAGTAACCCAACAACAAGTAACCAATTCGCCGTTGCT
Source organism: uncultured bacterium (assembly GCA_963719415.1). GTDB lineage: Bacteria > Babelota > Babeliae > Babelales > Vermiphilaceae > JAPLIS01. Next base: position 317,470 of record OY970383.1, read on the forward strand.
CTTTATCATAAGTAGTTTTTGTCACTAATAACTTACAGATTTATAAATAAAAAAAAAGTATCTTGTCATTATTAAAAAAAGGGGTATGAGTTATGAAAAACGTTGGCGTAAAAAACAGATTGTGCGCACTTTTAGCACTATTTTTTTACATAAGTGTGCAAAGTACTGAAATTACAAAATCAGAACCTGCAAATAGACAACTTGAAAACGAAGTTTTTACTGATCTCGATAATAATCAAGTTAATCAAAATAATCAGCAGAGCATCCTTGATCTTGATCTAATGCGTAAACAAAATTCTGGCAAAACACAAAAAAATAATGGTCCAGGATCATTTGATACTAGTTTCAACAACTCTGGCTTTGTTATAAACACAATGGGCTTTAATTCGGCTCCTAAAGCAGTTGCCGTACAACAAAACAATAAAATAGTTGTTGCAGGAATTAGAGAAAATTATCCTGTTTTAGTACGATATAATGAAAATGGTTTATTAGATTCCGATTTTGGCACTGGTCAATATGGTCCAGGTGTAGTAATTCAAACAGATCTGATTCGTTCTTCTTATTTTAATGCTGTTGCCATCCAAGAATTTGATCAAAAAATAGTTGCTGCTGGCAGCACAGAAGGTACGAGTAACTTGCCGGGCAAATGTATGCTCGCTCGTTATAACTCTAATGGCACCCTAGATCAATTTTTTGGTGTTAATGGTATTGTTAGAACCAATATAGATGGCGAATTCAATACTGTTGCTGTGCAATCAGACGGTAAAATAGTAGTTGCTGGCTACAATAAAAACAGAGCTGCCGACACTCAAATTTTATTAATGCGTTATGACGAAAATGGAGTACTAGATGATAGTTTTGGTACCAATGGCGTTGTCATTACCCGTGCGGGTAGACTTGTTCTGGCTAATGCGATAACTATTCAAAAAGATCATAAAATAATCGTAGTTGGCGCAATGAATGCAGGAAATAAACACAATATAGTTATAACTCGTTACGATGAAAATGGTGCATTAGACAAAGATTTTGGATTCAATAAAACTGGTGTTATCATCCTTAAAACAGAAAGGTATAGCACTATTGCTTATGATGTTGTAGTCCAAGAAGATAAAAAAATAGTAATTGTTGGTTCCAATATTTTATCATTAAATCAAAGTCTATTTACTATAATTCGTTTACATAAAAATGGTTCAAAAGATACTTCTTTTGGAAATAATGGTGTTGTTACGATCAACCCTATAACCGACCAAACTTATAATGCCCATGCCCGATCTGTGGCGCTAGATGAAAATAAAAACATTATAGTAATGGGATATATGATAGGCACAGATAATGCAAACTATTTTTCCCTTGCACGTCTCAAACAGAATGGCACATTAGATAGAACATTCGGTGATCATGGAATTCAAATCAATCTATTAAATAATGGTACTCATACCAATGTAGCTTCAATACCAGTTATTGGTGCTTTACAAAAAGACAATAAAAAACTAGTTCTAGCCGGTAGTTTTTCTGCCAGCAACACAACAGCAACTAACCAATTTGCCATTGCCCGCTATCATAACTAGTTCTCATAAAAAAATAAAATAAACCAGTGAAAAAAGGAATGTGAATCATGAAAAAACATACATTTTTTAATACTACAAATAATACAGGAATAATACGCACAAAAATAATATGCAAAAAAATAATATACATAGTCTCGACATTATTTTTTTCCGTAAGCTTGCAGTGTACTGAATCAAGCGAAATAGAAATTTCGCTTGATCAAAAAAATAAACAGACTGAGCAAATCAATCAGAATACTCCCCATGCTTTTGACCTCAATCTAATGCGTAAACAAAAACAGAATACTAGTCACCATAGTTCTGAAACAAAACAAAATGGTGATGGATTTTTTGATCCTAGTTTTGGTTCTGGGCAAGGATATGTTATTGGTGAAATGGGCTTTAACTCTGCTCCTCGGGCAGTTGCCATACAACCAGACAATAAAGTCGTTGTTGTAGGAATAAGAGACAAATTCGCCCTTTTAACTCGGTACAACGAAAATGGATCATTAGATGCTAGCTTTGCTACTGCACCTTATGGTCCTGGGGTGATAATTCAAAAAATAGGTGGCGATTGTTGGTTTAATGCAGTTACCATTCAAAAAGATAAAAAAATAGTTGTTGCCGGTAACGCTGATGCTAACAGCAACTCACCTGGCAAATGCATTCTCGCTCGTTATCGGCAGAACACTCCTTCTAATACTAATTTCATCTTAGATACAGGATTTGGCTTAAATGGTATTGTGAGAACCAATATAGAAGGTGAACTCAATGCTCTTGCAGTACAAGACGGTAAAATAGTAGTTGCTGGCTACAATAGAGATTACGCTAGCGACACTCCAATTATGGTAATACGCTATAATGAAAATGGATCACTCGATACTACTTTTGGCATACCTTTTAGCGTCATTCCTTTTGGCCTAGGCATTGCTACTACCTATGTAGGACGATTCGTTCGCGCGACTGGAATCACCATTCAAGAAGATAATAAAATAATCGTAGTTGGCTCCATGGATACAGGACTTCAACACAACATAGTTATAGTACGGTATACAAAGGACGGTGTATTAGATAGAGATTTTGGACCCGATAAAAACGGCGTCATCACTCTTAAAATAGGAAAAAACACCAGTTTTGCTTATGATGTTGTAGTTCAAAAGGATGGCAAAATAATAGTTGTTGGTTCTAGCATTTCAGAATTCAACAGAAATATATTTACTATAATTCGTTTAAAAAAAGATGGTTCTCCAGATACCGACTTTGGCCATGATGGTATTGTTACCATTACCCCTACAGACTTTATCAATGATAATGCTTATGCCCGATCGGTAGTTCTCGATGAAAACGAAAAAATTATAGTGATAGGATATACGATAGCTCCTACCGACAACCACTATTTTTCTATTGTACGCTATAACACAGATGGGACATTAGACGGCGATTTTAGTGATCAAGGAGTTCAATTCAATTCATTAGTATATGGTAACCCTCTTCTTCCCAATAAAATCACCATACCGACTATTGGTGCCATACAAAATGACAATAAAAAACTAGTTCTTGCTGGTATGTATTCTAATAAGACTTCACCAACAGGTAGTCTAATGGCCCTTGCTCGTTACAATAATTGATTTTTGTTAACAAGTAATTCAAAAGATGGGAATAAAGAGTTTTTCACCTTTTACCTCCATCTTTTGAATTACAAAGCCAAAATCATAAGCGCAAACAAATTCTGTTCAAAGTTTAATATAAAACAAATACTTTTTTTTCTTACTCTTTTTTTAGTACTAATAAAAAAGTAAGAAAAAAAAGTATAATCACAAAAAAAAGGGCTTAATTTATGAAGTCAATAAGTATTAAAAACAGATTATACGTGCTTCCAGCATTACTGTTTTTTATTGGTCTACAGGGTACTGGTACAGAAACTAATGCTACGCAATCTACACATACACAATCTGATATTGCACACGCTAATACAGACGTTTATGCCGATACTCTAACACGCAAACCCCATCATCACGATAATCATCACCATAATCATCACCATAATCATCACCATAATCAGGACCATAATCAAGAAACAAATCAAGATGATATTGGATCCTTACAAGTAAATATCGCAGGATTACTTGATTCTACTTTTAACAATCCTAAAGGATATGTAATTAACCCAACAAGCCCCAATTGTGAAGCTCGAGCTGTTGCCGTACAACAGAATAATGATAAAATAGTTTTTGCAGGAAAAAAAGACACTAAAGCTGTCGTGGGGCGATATAATCAAGATGGTACATTAGATCAGACAGGTTTTATTGATAATGGAGTAGTGGTTACCGACATAGGGGGCGTTTCTTATTTTAATGCCGTTGCAATTCAACAAAATCAAAGAATAGTCGTTGCTGGCCGATCAGACAACAAAGCTGTTCTCGCTCGCTACAATACAAATGGCTCATTAGATACTTCATTTGCCGGTACTGGTATTATAAGAACTGGTATACTCGGCGAACTTAATGCCATTGCTATACAAGAGAACGGTAAAATAGTAGTTGCTGGTTATAAAATCTACAATGCTAGTAATTATACTCAGGTTTTATTAATGCGTTATAATCAAGATGGATCACCTGATAACAGCTTTAACTCAAATGGAACTGTTTTAACTTCTGCAGGAATAATTTCACGTGCCAATGGAGTGACCATTCAAGAAGATAGCAAAATAGTAATTGTTGGCGTTAGTAACTTGAGCGCAGAAAACAATCAAGATCGGGTACTTGTAGCACGATATCATCCCGCTGGAAACCTAGATCATACAGGTTTTAGAGAATTTGGTAATCTCTCGGGATGGCTCACCTTTAGAATAGGAAATAAAAACGCTGCTGCTTATGACGTTAAAGTCCAAAAAGATGGTACAATAGTAGTTGTTGGTACCGCTATTGAAATATACAATAACAATGTATTTCTTGTTCTTCGCTTAGATAAAAATGGAGACATAGCTAACCCTCATGGCACTACTACATTTCACGTTGGAAACGACGCTTATAATAATAATTCTTATGCTCGATCAGTAGTTCTTGATCAAGAAGAAAGAATTATAGTAATGGGGTATTCAATGGAAGGCCCTTACAACAATCTTTCTATCGCACGTTTTCGTCCTCATGGTGTATTAGATCAATCATTTGGTACCCGAGGAACGGTAAACGGTTTATTAATAGATACTAATTTTAATGGCAATCAAGCCGCAGTGCCTTTTGTTGGTGCTATACAAAATGATAAAAGAAGATTGGTACTTGCTGGCTCTTATTCTCCCAACATGACAACAGCAAACCTTCGATTTGCCATCGCTCGCTTTCTAAACTAAAGTTCATTAACAAACAATTCAAAAATCGGGTAACGAGTTTTTCCCTCTTTATCCGATTTTTGTTACGAAATCATAGAAAGGCAGTCATATAAACAAACAAAATAAAATAATCATAAAAAAATAACCATTCTATCAATAATTCTCTCGATCAAAACCTAATATAAAATAAACTCTTTCTATTTTAACTCTTTTTTTTGTACTAATAAGATAGAATAAAAAAAATTATATAATCACCAAAAAAAAGGATTAGTTTTATGAAGCAAATAAATATAAAAAATAGGTTATATGTGCTTCCAGCATTACTGTTTTGTATCAATATACAGAGTGTTGAAAATAAAGAAGCTGATGTACAAGATTCTCATACTTTGGACAACGGCAGTCAAAATGTAGATCAAACCGTCGAAAATGCTCTTAGCGCTGTTGAACTCAATCTAACGCGTAAGCAAAAACCAAAAACACATGCAAGACCAAACGTAAAACCCAGTGCAACTACTAATATATATACGAATACAGCTACAGCAGCAGAAGCATATCAACAAGCGAACGGCTACACCCAAGCAAACCAGTATTCACCGGCAAACCAAGCAAGTACATATGCTGCAATGCAACAAAATAATGCAACCACAAATATGAAACCAAATGGCTATACAAATACAGCTACTAATGCCCAAGCAAACGGATATGCTCAAGCAAATCAATATGGACAACAGGCAAACCAATATTCACAAACGAATCAAGCAAATCAATATGGACAACAGGCAAACCAATATTCACAAGCGAACCAAGCAAATCAATATGGACAACAGGCAAACCAATATTCACAAGCGAACCAAGCACATCAATATGGACAACAGACCAACCAATATTCACAAGCGAACCAAGCAAATCAATATGGACAACAGGCAAACCAAGCAAATACGTATGCTTCAATGCACCAAAATAATATGCAACCTAATATTGCGGGAACACCTGATGCCAATTTTGACTCTGAAAGAAAAGGATATGTTGTTAACCAAGTAGGTGCCACTTCTGAAGCCCGCGCTACTGCTGTACAGTATAACAACAAAATAGTTGTTGCTGGGGTTAAGGACGGTAGAGGTGTTCTAATCCGATACAATAATGATAGTTCACCTGACACAGCATTTGGAGGACCTGCCGCTAATAATACAGGTATGGTAACTAATAATAATCCTCATGCTTCTTCTTTCGGCGCTCTTGCTCTTCAACCTGATAGAAAAATAGTTGCTGCTGGTAAAACAGGAACAACACTTGATCTCAGACGCTTTTACGAAAATGGAACTCCAGATCCTCTATTTGGAAACAATGGCATTGCAGATACCAAAGAACAGCTTGGAGAAATTACCGCCCTTGCTCTACAAGGAGATCACATAATCGCTGCTGGAAACGATACTTCTGGAGGAATAGTTTTAGCTCGCTTTGATAGCGATGGTGTACTAGATACAAGGTTTGCACAAGCGCCATTTACAAGTAACCCAAAACCTGGCATTGGAATTACTAAAATAGGAAGCGAAGCTCATATCAATGCAATAGCAATGCAACAAGACAATAAAATAGTGGCTGTTGGTTCAGTAAACAAAAATCAGATGCTTGTAGTACGATATACGCATGATGGTAAATTAGATGCAACTTTTGGCAATAATGGTGTTGTTATGGTCCCTAATATAGGCAATTCACAGAGCAGTGCTTATGGAGTTGCTATCCAACAAGATCAAAAAATAGTTGTTGTGGGTCAAAGTAATCACTTAGGTGATAATACTCCTGTATTTACGACTATACGTTTAAATGATAACGGTACATTTGATACTTCTTTCGGTAATCATGGCATGGTAACTACCAGAGCACAAAATGGACTCTATCCTTCTTACGCTCGATCAGTCGCTGTAACCAACAATGGAAAAATTGTAGTAAGCGGATATTCAAAAATTAATAATAAAAACAATTTTACCGTTGTTCGCTATGACTCACACGGCAATTTGGATCAAACATTTGGTCAACAAGGTATTCAAAATAATCTATTAAATGTTAATGCTATGCCTAATAATAGCACATTGCCAGCGGTTAGTGCTTTACAACAAAATGGTGCAAAACTAGTAGTAGTAGGTAATTATGCACCTAATGCCACAGCAGCTGGTCGTCAAATCGCTGTTGCTCGTTATTTAATGTAATTACTTTTACTCTCTCATTTTTACTTACTAGTTGCCATCATATAAAACGAAATAATTCAGAAAATAAATAAAGGAATACGAGTTATGGAAAACATGAATACAAAAAAGAAACTATACGTACTTTCAACACTATTTCTTTGCATTAATATGCAGGGAACAGAAGCTACAAAAACAGACCTAGAAGTTTCTCCTGATAGCGATAATGTGATTAAGCAACAAGCTCTTGATGCTTATGACCTTACCGTAACACGTATACACAATAGACCCAATAGACCTAATTCTGCCGCACAAAATGCCGCTGGGTTATATAACAGCGGATCGTATAATATGACTGGGTCACAACAAAATATGTCTCGCCCACAGAACATGCCAGTATCTCAGAACATGCCAGTATCTCAGAATATGCCTGGATCGCAAAATAGCATGACTAATATGACGGGTGCGCAAAATAGTACCGGTTCATATACTATGGGATCGCAAAATATGGCTGGAGCACAACAGACTATGCCTCACTCACAAAACATGGCCGGATCGCAAAATAGCATGACTAATATGACGGGGACACAAAACAGTACCGGATCATATACTATGGGATCGCAAAATATGGCTGGAGCACAACAGACTATGCCTCACTCACAAAACATGGCCGGATCGCAAAATAGCATGACTAATATGACGGGAACACAAAATAGTACCGAATCATCATATACTATGGGATCGCAAAATATGGCTGGAGCACAACAGACTATGCCCCACTCACAAAACATGGCCGGATCGCAAAATAGCATGACTAATATGACGGGGACACAAAACAGTACCGGATCATATACTATGGGATCGCAAAATATGGCTGGAGCACAACAGACTATGCCTCACTATCAAAACATGGCTGGATCTCAAAATAGCATGGCTAATATGATGGGCACACAAAATACTGCCCCATATACTATGGGATCGCAAAATAGCACCGAATCATATCCTATGAACAGTTTACACCATAATTCTGGAAGACCGGATACTTCTTTTGGTGGAGGATATGTGACTAATGCGCTGAGTAGTAAGTCAACGGTCCGTGCAATTGCCACACAAAAAAACAATAAAATAGTTGTCGGAGGAACAACAAACCAAAACGTTGTTTCAGGAGGAGCTACAAATCAGAATGCTGTGTTAGTCCGATATAATGACGATGGTAACCCAGATGCAACTTTTGGTGCTCGTGGTGTAATGAATCAAAAATTGGGCGATACTACTAATTCTTCTTTTAATACAGTTACGGTTCAAAAATTCGATCAAAAAGTAGTTGGAGCGGGTCAAGCTGATGGTAAAATTACTCTAGCTCGTTATTATGAAAACGGAGCCCCTGATACTTTATTTGGCAAAAATGGCATCGTCCAAACTGATATAGACGGCGAAGTTAATGCTATTGCTGTACAAGAAAATGATTATAAAATAGTAGTCGCTGGCCATAGTGATAGCACTGATTCAAACAATCAAATTATGTTAATGCGTTATAATCAAAATGGAATACTTGATGATACTTTTGGTACACAAGGCGCTACGTTTCTTAGCGTAAAAGGCTCTTCTTCGCATGCTAATGGAATCGCGATTCAAGAAGATGGCAAAATAGTAGTTGTTGGTACCTATAATCCATATAATGCAGAAAATAAAACGGACATCTTTATAGCTCGATACGATAACAATGGTACATTAGATAAAAGCTTTGGGGCGGATCATTCAGGTATTGTTGCTGTTAATGCTGTCACAAACCAACAAGTTTCTGCTCATAATACCGAAAATAGTGTTGCTAATGATGTTGTAATCAAAAGAGATGGTACGATAGTAGTTGTTGGTTCCACTGAGACCTACGGTAAACATGCAATTACCGTAGTCTATCTAACAAGGGATGGTGTATTAAATAACGCATATCCATCTAACGGCATTCAACATATTCATTATGCAACTTCAACAGGCAACTATGATGTTCAAGCTAGATCAGTAGCTCTAGATGCCCATGAAAATATTATAATAATGGGATACTTGACAGAAGATACAAACGAACATTTCCTTCTTGTACGCCTTCAGGAGAATGGTGAAATAGATAAATCATGGGGTAATCACGGTTTCAGTCATATAAATATGGAACGAAACATGACCGATGTTCCAGCCGTTGGTGCTATGCAATATGATAAGAAAAAATTAGTATTAGCTACTAATTATTCTCCTACTCAATTTGCAGTTACTCGCATCTTGAACTAATTCTCAAAATCATATTAAAAAAGAAGGTAAAGAGCCAAAAACTCTTTACCTTCTTTTTTACCCCACCTAATCGGCGGGGACCCCGTTATTTTTACCCCACCTAATCGGCGGGGACCCCGTTATTTATCAGCGCTGCGCTATAGATGTCTAAAAAATTAGATCGATATCTAGAAATTAACAAGATACCATGCTACACTAACCGAGCATTAATAGTCGTATCTATACAAAAAAATATACTAGCCCTAAAAATATAACCAACAAAATAGCTCTCATGATCCCTCTTTTACTCCAACTTAAAAATTTTCTCAGTTATGGTTCAGAATTGCAGATCATCAATTTTGAGCCTTACTCTTTTATCTGTTTATCCGGCAAAAATGGCCATGGAAAATCTGCACTTCTTGATGCCATGACCTGGGCTGTATGGGGACAAGCACGCAAAACATTAACTTCTGTAAAACCAGATCAGGGGTTATTACGATTAGGCCAGACTCATATGATGGTTGTCTTCGATTTTGAACTAGGCGGTATTCTCTACCGAATAAAAAGAGAATTTTTTATGAGTTACGGTAAAGCACATACCCAATTAGAATTTGGCATTCTGGATGAGCAAAAAAAAATAAAACCACTTACCAGTAAAACCATTAAAGCAACTCAAGAAATAATAGAAAAAACAATACGCATTGATTTTAACTCTTTTGTTAATTCAGCCTTTTTAAGGCAAGGCAATTCAAACGAATTTTCTAAAAAATCATCTAAAGATCGTAAAGAGATTTTATCTTCCATCTTAGATCTTGGCCAATACGAAATAATACGTAAACGAGCTCTTGAAAAAATACAGGCCGCGTTAGTAAACAAACAATCGCTCCAAATAACACAAGAAAAACAAATTCTCGAACTAAAGAAAAGAGAGATTCTCTCTATCCAATTATTAGAAATTAACGAACAATTATCATGCAACCAACAAACAGAACAAATCTTTGAATCTAATATGCTTTCTCTTGAGAATAACGAAAAAATAATTGCTCAAGAACAACATACAAAAACAGTACTCGAACTTCAAAAAAAAGAAGTATTAAAATCAAAAGAACATAGCCGACAAATATTAACAGAAACGTTCATGTTATGGCGCTCTATACATAAAAAATTATTGTATCTTCCAGACCATACTCTATTACAAAATCAACAAAAAAATTTATCTAAGACTATTACTGTTTTTCAAAAACAGCTACAAGAAGAACTTGAATTAAAAAAAAAACTTTTAGAGGCGACCACACAATTACAACTTCATACACAGGCTATTACTCTCGATCAGCTAAAAATTCTACAAAATATGAGATTAGAAATTGAAAGTAAGCGCATTGAATTAAAACATGTTTTAGAAAATAAAAACAGGCTTTTAAAACAAAAAGAAACTTACCAAAAAGAATTACATGAGACTAAACAGACTCAACAAGAGTTATCATACCAACTTAAAAAGCTCGCCGTTTCTTGTCAGAGTATAAAACAAGAAGAAGAATTATTTGAACGAAGAAAAGAATACTATCAACAATTTCGTGCCCGCGGCTCTTTAATTCTCAACGAATTGCAAAGCATAGCACAAAAAAAGGAATTTATTTCCGAAAAAAATGATTCCTGCTGTCCTCTCTGCGAACAAAATCTATCAGGAAACCAACAACTTTTTTTACAGAAAAAATATACAAACAATGAACAATTTTTAATTCACCAACGTACCCGCCTTGCAAAAGTAGTTAAAAAATTAAAACTTATTCTTATAGAACAGCATGATCAGATTAAAAAAAATCAGAACTCTTTACAACAACAAGTTTCTCTCACCATAGAATATGATAACCAGAGTAAGCATATACAAAAATTAGAAACTGAGTTAGCAACTGTCGGACAACAAAGCACCAGCATCGAACAGACAATACGTACCATCTATCATTCTATTGAACACCTAGAATTATCTCATGCCAAACTAGAGTCTAACCAGAAAGAAAATCTTGCTAACGATCCTGTAAGCAAAACAATGACGGCGACTATTGCAGACTTGGAAAATAGACTAAAAAAAATAGAATATAATAGCGAAAAACACGTTCAAATACAAAAACAATTACATGAAATAGAAAAAAAAATAAACGACTATGAGCATGTGCAACAAGATAAAACGCACCAAGAACAGAAAAAGACAACCATTTTTAATCTATGCGATATTCTGAGAAAAATTGATACTGAGTTTGCTGTTTGCATCAAAAAACTAGATAAATATAAAAATATTCAAGAAAAACAAGAAATTATTTATCAACAAAAAAATCTATTATTATTCGAGCACAAAAAGCATGTGCGAGAAAAAGAGGTACTGTTAGAAAAAAAGGGAAGTCTTACAACACAACTTAATAACCTTACTTCTATTGAACTCGAGTATAAAGAAAGTCTAGCAATCATACATGGTCTTGAGAATGATATATTCGACTATCAAGCAATTGCCTCTGCAACAGGAAAAGATGGTATTCAAGCTCTCTTAATTGAAGATGCTATTCCAGAGATCGAACAAGAAGCTAATGAGTTATTAAAAAAATTAACCAATAATCAAGCTCAAATTTTTATTGAATCATTAAGAGATCTCAAAAAGGGTGGCTCAAAAGAGACACTCGATATCAACATTTCTGATCTCAGTGGCATTCGTCCTTACGAGCTTTTTTCTGGAGGAGAAGCTTTTAAAATAGATTTTGCGTTACGAATAGCGATTTCAAAACTACTTGCACGCAGGGCAGGAACGGCACTACAGACATTAATTATCGATGAAGGATTTGGATCACAAGATGAAGAAGGATTAGCCCATATCATGGACGCTTTACATGCTATTCAGAGTGATTTTTCTAAAATTATTATCGTCTCGCACCTCGGTGCTATGAAAAACCAATTTCCTATACACTTTGTGGTAGAAAAACATGCAAATGGCAGTATAGTTAACGTCGTTGAGCAGGATTAAAAACCCATTTAATACCTATTTAGGAGATTGCAATGATCGAGCTTTCCTGCCGTGAAGTGGAAAAAAAAAGAGATAGCGTGTATCTCTAAAGTTACCATTTAAACCTGATATAATATCACCATTTCTAACAAATACGGTTTCTATTGAAGTCGACTTTTTTTGGTCGGTCGTGTACCGTCTTCACTTTCAAATTCTAATTCAGATTTTAATTCAGACTCTACAAGCTTTAATGGAAATATCTTGGCAAGCATAGGATACAAAAGTATCGATTCGTCTCTTTTCATAAAATCCCCCAATGGAATATGTAAAAGGCCTAAATAGTCGTTAACATGTTTTGCAACAGCACGAACTGGCAAATATACGTCAATCTTTTTTTCCCTTTCTTCATTAATTTTCTGAGCTCGGACAACACTGGCACTTGCCACTTCACAACAAATACCATCAAACTCCGGTATAAAAAAAGGATAAATCGATTCCAAAATATCGCGAGGGGTTTTCCCAAATCTATCTTTAATCTTAGTCTGCTCTTGCGACCACCACACGAGAGCTGCTACCTTTTGTTTAAGATCTTTATAAAAATCTACCCTAATACTATAAAGGCTTCTAAAAAGTCCCTGTAATGGTGAAAGTTGACAACGATTTAATGGTAAAGGTATTGAATTAGTATATTGACACAAAAATTCTACTATTTCAAACCCACAACGCGTGTCTCGTATAATTTTATGTAAAGCCATCTGTTGTCCAACTCGAGTATTAGCATCAATACCAGCATTTATCAAAAGCTCCATTGCTTGCTTAGATACACAGCAAGATAAAACTAATTGATCATCTTCTTCTTGCAACTTTATAGGAGATACATAAGCTAAGCAGGTTTCAATAAGAGAAATATCATTAAATTTGCATGCTCGTAAAAAAACAGAATCATCAAAGCGCTCTTTTATTTGAGGATCGGCTCCTGCTCGAATTAACGCCTGCATCTTTGCGCTAGCTGCAAACCAATCATTTTGACCATAAATTTTTTTAGAGAGTTCTAATAATTCTTCAGTCTCTTTTTTTTGATAACAATACTCCGGCACAGGATTTTCTAAAATATCACTATTAAATTCATATGCTGCAAAAAATACCTGATTAATAGATAGCATTAGTATCACTAACATAAAAATATTTTTCATTAATTATTTCTTTTTTTGTATTACTTCTTTTGAGGCGTAGGTAATGTCAAACTCTTTTGGCTTTCGATGAAAATTTAAGCCGAGTAACATTATTGGTTTATTCTCATATTGCAAAGCTTCGTAATATTTACGATTTTCGATCTGCTCCAGCACTTTTTCTGCCGATTGGTTAAATTTTAATTCAATAACATAATTCACCGATGGCAGCTCGACAATTATATCAATACGAGCGTGACTCGTCATATATTCTGAATAAACTTTCAATCCTGCAGCACTAAACAAAACGTGCAATAATCCGTGATAAAATTTTTCTTCTGAAATATGTGTTGGATATGGTACACGTGCAAACGTTAATTTAATTAATGCAACTATCTCGGATATATTTTTTTCTCTAAAAGCAGTTCGTAATTCTGAGACAAAAAGTCCTGCTTGATTGACATCTGTTTGAGTAAAAACACTCAAAAAATATTGTTCCATAGCAGTACGTACTTCATAATTTGGATAATCAAGAGTATACACTCTTTCTTCTCCATCAACACGTACTATAGTTAAGTATCCCGACTGAAACAACAAAGAAACAAGAGGAGTTGAACCTATTTCAAAAGCACTAAGAAAATCTTCAGTTGCATAAAATGATTCCAAATGAAGCATTTCAAGTTCTACTGTACGATAATTTTTCTTTATCTCTTTTATCAAAAAAGAAGGAGTACCGGTACCAAGCCAAAAATTTTTATATTCTTGTTCATTAAATGCATGCATAACGGAAAATGGATTATATACAGAAAACACATTGGCTCCAAATTGATAACCATTATACCAGTATTTAATTTGCTGACGCAGTTCGTCATAAGAAATATTTTGTTTAATAATATTTTTTTTGTTTATCCATGCTTGAATATATGGTGTAAAATAATGATCAATTTCTTGATCTGTGTACCCACAAATAGTTGCCCATTGTTTATTCAATGTTATAACCGTTAAATTATTAAGACCGGAAAATATCCCTGCTTTGGCAAATGCACTAACTCCCGTAATAAAAGTAAAAGAAACATATTCATCTAAATCTTTAATCGCTGAGAAGAAATTCTGCAAAGAATCTCGAATTTCTTTTGCTTTTTTTTGGTCATCAAGCACTTTTAAAATTGGATAATCATATTCATCAATAAGAATTGCTACTTTGCCAAAACGGTTGTAAAGTGCTCTCGCTAAATCATCCAAAGCAAACTCTGGACTTGTAGTATGTATTGGCTCTGTAAGTTCATAACTTTGAGCAATGCGAGATAATATACGAAGTAGTCCACTTGTCAAACTGTCTGCATCTTTTATACCAAGCCCAGAAAAACTTAAAAAAATAACACCATGAGGTTGCCATGCATAATCACTTTTTTCTATCCAAAGATCTTTAAATAGCGACTTATTGCCTGATAAAATTTCTTTCAAGGTTGAAACTAAAAGTGATTTTCCAAACCTTCGTGGACGAGAAAGAAAGTATCGCCTGCCCTGTGTAATAAGATTATAAATATCTTTAGTTTTGTCGACATAAAGATAGCCATCATTACGAATCACAGAAAAAGTACTTATGCCAAGAGGTAATTGTTGCAAAGTAGAAAGGGTTTTCATTATAAAGCCCATTTTGTGTTTTTAATCCATAATACAAAGTATATAAATAGTATGGCTTGATAGGCAAGTTCATCTTTTTTTGGACAACCCTGCACAGCCTTCATTTTCAGGTTTTAATCCAGACTTTAACCCTACAAACTCTAATGGAAATATCTTGGCAAGCGTAGAATACAAAAATATCGATTCGTCTCTTTTCATAAAATCCCGCAATGGAATATGTAAAAGGCCTAAATAGTCGTTAACATGTTTTGCAACAGCACGAACTGGCAAATATGCGTCAATCTTTTTTTCTATTTCTTTATTAATTTTCTGAGCTCGGACAACTCTGGCACTCGCCACTTCACAACAAATACCATCAAACTCCGGTATAAAAAAAGGATAAATCGATTCCAAAATATTGCGAGGGGTTTTCCCAAATCTATCTTTAATCTTAGCCTGCTCTTGCGACCACCACACGAGAGCCGCTACCTTTTGTTTAAGATCTTTATAAAAATCTACCCTAATACTCACCAAGATAAAACTAATTGATCATCTTCTTCTTGCAACTTTATAGAAGATACATAAGCTAAGCAGGTTTCAATAAGAGAAATATCATTAAATTTGCATGCTCGTAAAAAAACAGAATCATCAAAGCGCTCTTTTATTTGAGGATCGGCTCCTGCTCGAATTAACGCCTGCATCTTTGCGCTAGCTGCAAACCAATCATTTTGACCATAAATTTTTTTAGAGAGTTCTAATAATTCTTCAGTCTCTTTTTTTTTGATAACAATACTCCGGCACAGGATTTTCTAAAATATCACTATTAAATTCATATGTTGCAAAAAATACCTGATTAATAGATAGCATTAGTATCACTAACACTTTTTTAAATTACCTATGTCCAGTTTATAGAGGTCATTATAGTTATTGATATGTCTATTAAATCATCGAACCATTTTTCATTATCGATTCAGCTTTTTCCTGACTTCGCATCTCTTAAGCTCCATAAAAACGTTCATTTCAGCCGTCATGTAATAACCATATGCCTTTTCACACTTCGAATAATCTTTTTCCTCAATCAATAACTCCCTATCAGTTTTTCCGCAAGAAGATTCTAAATTTTCAGTTCTTTTGCAAGAAGATTCAAGAGCTAGGGCCATCTCGCCGAGGACACCTACGCGTTCTTTTAAATGCTTGTCTTCGTACGCATATTCTTTTACCAATGCTTGCAAGTCTTGTTTTGTTTTTTCTAATTCATTTTCCAAGAGATTTAGCATTTCTTTTTCTGCTTTTTCATTTTGTTTCCTAAACTCTTCATTTTTATATAATTGATGTGGCCTTTTATAAAAAGATTTAAGTTTTTCTATTGTATACTCTAACTTTGCCCTCTTTGTCGTCAAATCCATAATTTTATTTTTTTTAATGATAACTTTTTCATCATCCTTATTTGCCTCAGCAATCATAACTGAAGATAAAGTGACCATTAAAATAGTTAAAAAAAACAATTTATTCATGAAAGCCCTCTATTTATACCAATACTTATTCAAAAAAATAACTTTACTATTTCGGTAAAAAAATTAGTTACCGTATAGTTTTTGTGTTCAAAAATTATACGGTAACTAACATTTAATTCATATTAAAACTGAAAATCAGCCTTAGAATGCATTTCTAGAGATCAGCATCAACATCTATCACTTCTTTAATATCAGGCATTACTTCTTTAACAGCTTGTTCAATGCCTAATTTAAGCGTATACATAGACGCGGGGCAACCAACACACGCACCAACTAATCGTACATATAAAATGTTATCTTGAACACTAACAAATTCGACATCCCCACCATCTCTTTGAATAACAGGGCGAACTTTATCCAGCGCACTTTTTATAAGAACAAGCTTGTCTGTATCGAGTTCTCGGGTAGTCTCTGTATTATATATATCCAATCTAGATCCATTCTACTTTAAGCTCAGCCTATTATGTTTAAACCCACTCTAAACGAGCTATAGTTGCCGTATCGCTCACTCGTTTTCCCATAGGAATTATACGAGTGTAGCCTCCTGGACGGTCTACATATTTCGGTGCAATTGTAGTAAACAATGTTACAACAACTTCTGGTTTGTATGGTAATAATGCATGAACACGACGTCTTGCATTAAATTCATTACCAACACGAGCAAGAGTTACTACTTTATCAGCAAATCTTTGCACTTCTTTAACACGTGCTTTGGTAGAAACCAAAAACCCATTTTCAATCAAATGCATTAACTGATTCCGTAGCATAGCCACACGATGAGAATACTTAAGATTTAATTTTTTCTTACCATTTTGATGATTCATTCAGATCCTATTACAAGCAATACGAGATTAATCCTATGCTTTTATATTATGCTTTATTTATGTCTTATATCTTTTCTTGAAATATTTTATTTACTCTCAAGAACTTCTTTGACATCATTCTCACTAATATTCATACCAAAAGAAAGCCCAAACGACTTCATGCTATCTTTAATTTCATTAAGAGATTTTCGACCAAAATTTTTAATTTTTAATACGTCATCTTCAACAATATTTACCAGATCAATAACACGTTTAATACCAGCATTAATTAAACAATTATGCGCACGAACAGAGAGTTCCAACTCTTCAATAGGCTTTAAAAGCAATTCAACCGGAACATCTTTTAAGCCGAACTTATTAAGCCGTACTGGTTCTTTTTCTAGCTCTTTTTCAGGCAAAGCAGAAATTTCATTAAATGGAATTTCTGAACTCACTAAAAAGTGCTCTAATTGTGTACGCAATACTGAAATGGCATAATGCATAACATCAAGAGGATTTTCAGAACCATCAGTATGTACGTGCAATACCAATTTATCAAAATCAATATCTTCACCAATACGAGTTTTTGTAACGTCAAACATTACTTTTTCAATAGGAGAAAAAGTTGCATCTAAATAGATGCGATTATCTTCTTGATAAGCTTTTCCTGCTGGCCATGCTGCGCGAGCATAACCTCTTCCTACTTCTACAAAAAACTCAATATCAAGAATGCCACCTGCAGCTACATTTGCCAGTATATGATCTTTGTTAATTAATTCTAAATTATCATCCAACTGAATATCTGAAACACGTGCAACAGCTTGTCCTTCAACACGCAGATACATTTTACCTGGTTTGCCATCTTTACTGCGAACAACTATTTCTTTAATATTTAAAATAAGTTGCATCGCATCTTCCACTACCCCAGCGATAGCAGAAAATTCATTGTTGATATCTTTTACAATAATCGATGTTACCGCCGCTCCTTCTACAGAGCTTAATAAAACACGTCGTAATGCATTACCTAGAGTAATTCCAAAACCTGGCTCTAATGGTTGCGCAACAAGCTCACCATACTTTTCACTCAACAATTGTCTATTCCATGCTAATTTGGGAATAGTTAGTGATTTATACTTCTTATCCATTCAACCTCTCATACACCTTCGTATTACCCTAATTAATGACATAAAAATTTTATATCCCTATATGAGCAATAATAACTCTGCGATTACTTAGAATATAACTCAACAATTAAACGTTCTTCGATAGGAGCCTGAATATCTGATCGAACCGGTAGACGTAATATACGCCCTAAACGATCTTGTTTATCCAACTCCAACCAGTCTGGAACCTTGATGCTAATTTTAGATTTTTTATCCACTACCTGACTTATAAATTGATCTTTGCTTAATGCTCTACTCGCTAAAGTAACAACATCACCAACTTTCACTAAATAAGAAGGAGAATTAACTTTTTTGCCATTAACACATATATGTCCATGTACAACTATTTGACGCGCTTGAGTTCTTGTTGTCGCCAACTTAAGACGATATATTGTGTTATCTAATCGACGCTCCAGAAAGCTTAAAAGATTTTCACCCGGCACCCCTTGCGCCTTAACAGCATTTGCAAAGAATCGTTTGAACTGCTTCTCACGTACGCCATACATCTCTTTTACTTTCTGCTTCTCTTGTAATTGCTTCCCATACTCCGAAGATTTCTTGATTGGACCTTTATCTTTTTTATTTTTTTTATCCAATCCAGGTTTATCTCCAGCCCTATCTCCACCACCTCGGCCAAATCCAACTTTTTGTTCCATAATAACCCTATAATTCTATGTTAATTGTATAACGCATCTTTTATAGCCCAACATGCTATAAAAAATCTAAATATCTTTATTATACTCGACGCTTCTTCGGAGCACGACATCCGTTATGTGGTAATGGCGTCACATCTCTTAATACAGAAATATTAAAACCTGCTGACTGAAAAGAGCGAACAACTGAATCTCTGCCTGAGCCGGGTCCTTGCAAGTTAACTTCAACATGCTTTACACCAATAACACTCATATCTTTAGCCAGAGCAGCTCCAATCTGTGATGCCGCAAAAGGAGTTCCTTTACGAGATCCCTTGAAACCAAGCTTTCCGCCACTGCTACCAAACAATATGTTGCCATCTAAAGTAGAGATAGATACCAATGTATTATTAAAAGTAGATTTAACGTGAGCTATAACAGAATCAACTACTTTTTTTACTTTTTTTACTTTCTTTTTGTAGGCCATTCTATCCTTTATCCCTAATATATAAATAATATTTTCTAGCAGCTAGTCAGTAGGCTTACCTATTCTTTAACCGCTATTTCTTAGTTACTGCTCGTTTTAATGCTACAGGTGCTTTTTTAGGACCTTTTCTTGTTCGTGCGTTAGTTTTTGTACGTTGACCACGAACAGGTAAGCCTTTCTTATGCCGCAGTCCGCGATAACAACCTATTTCACGTAGACGTTGAATATTGAGCATAATTTCTTTACGCAAATGACCTTCGGTCACATAATGAGTTGTTACTTCTTTCTGAATAGCAGCCACTTGCATATCAGTTAAGTCTTTCACTCGCTTATCAAATTCGATACCCAATTTATTTAAAATATCTTGTGATGACTTAAGCCCTATGCCAAAAACATACGTTAACCCGTACTCAATTCTTTTTTTTAAAGGTAAGTTAACACCTTCTATTCTAGCCATAAAAAATCCTACCCTTGTCGCTGTTTATGTTTTGGAGTTTTTTTACAAATAATGCGTACAACACTCTTACGTTTAACAACCTGACAATCTTTGCACATCTGTTTAACTGATGTTCTTACTTTCATAATGCATTTCCCTACACAAAAAATTTTTTTATACAAAAACTTTTCTTTATACCAACACTTTTATTTATATCTATACTTTTATTCTTTATATCTCAATACTATACGCCCACGCGTTAAATCATATGAAGAAAGCTCCACAGCCACTTTATCTCCAGGTAAAATTCGTATAAAATGCATACGCATCTTACCCGATATATGAGCTAAAATAATATGCCCACCTTCTAGCTCAACGCGAAACATAGCATTTGGCAATGTTTCTTTAACAATACCGTCAACTCGAATAACATCTTCTTTCTGCTTCATGTTCATGTAAAATAAATCCTCATATACTTGCTATATTGTTGCGTGTTAACACTTCTGGCTCAGAATCTGTTACTAAAATTGTATCTTCAACATGAGCTGCCAAACTTTTATCACATGTTTTAACTGTCCACTTATCATCGGCTATAAAAACCTTATACCCGCCGGCTGTGATCATCGGCTCAATAGCAAGTGTCATGCCTTGACGCAATATAGGCCCCCTGCCTGGCTTACCATAATTTAAAATTTCTGGGTCTTCATGCATAGTTTTACCAATTCCATGACCAGCAAAATCTCGAATAATACCAAAATTATGCTTCTCAACTTCTTGCTGAATTGCCGCTGATATATCAGTTATATGATTACCAGGATAAGCCATACTTATCCCTTTATCTAAGGCTTGCTGCGCAACTGCTACCAAAAGAGCGGCACCCTGATTTGCCAAAGGCTCTTGTCCAACAAAAAAACTTCTTGCCATATCAGCGTTATAGCCCTGCCAAGAAGCACATATATCAACTTTTACGAGATCACCATCTTTTAAAATAGTAAATGCACTCGGCACTCCATGAACAACAACATCATTAATTGATATACAACTTACATGCTGATACCCCATAAAACCTTTAGTTGCAGAAACAAGATTTTTTGCTCTCAACTCTAATGCTATCCAGCCATCCAATTCACCCGTAGAAATACCAGGCTTAATCTGCTGTTTTAAATCAGAAAAAATGCCCGCAAGAAGAGCCCCTGCCTGCCTCATTTTACGAATAGCAATATTGTTTTTTATAATAATCATATCTGCACAACACCTGTAGATTGTATAAAATCCTTAAAAACAACCTCTAAAGATTTTTCAGCATCAAGTCTAACTATCGGATATCCATTATTTTCATAATAATTCAAAAAACTTTGTGCATGCTTATGATATACTTCTAACCGTTTTTGAATAGCCGTAATTTCATCATCAACTCTACGAACTAGCGTGCTTCCACATCGATCACATATATCTTTTTTTTGTGGAGCTCGTAAAGATCCCTCGCTAACACAATAAACAGCCTGACACTCTTTATTTGAACAAGTAAGCCTAAAAAAAAGTCGCTCAATAACAACTTTATCTGAAATAACAAATTCAATTACATGTAGCTTCAACTGCTTATCACTATTTTTCAATAAATTATTAAATATCTTTGCCTGCTCAAGGGTCCTTGGGTAACCATCCAATATAATTGAATTATTATTTTCTATTTTACCTAAAAACCAATGTTCAACCATTCGACATATTAACTCATCAGATATAAGTGTACCAGATTTTATAGCAAAATCTATTTCTTTACCTATTTCTGTCTGCTCTACAATATGCTTTCTACATAAATTACCAGTAGAAAGAACATCCCAGCCGAATCGCTCAGAACAAACATTTGCTAGCGACCCCTTACCAGATCCTGGTGGCCCTATAAAAATATAAATATCTTTTATTGAGCTTTTCGAGATCATTTTCTACCTCTTAAGCGCCCTGTAGACAAAAAACCCTCATAACGATGCTCTATTAAATAAGACTCAATTTGAGCAGCTGTTTCTAATGCTACACCGACCACAATAAGAAGCGCTGTGCCACTTAAACTACGTAAATAAATAGGCATATTAAAAAGAGCATGCACTGCGGTTGGCAATAAAGCCAAAAATCCTAAATAAACCGCTCCAGCGAGACCAAGTCTCAATAGAATATAATTAAAAAACTCTGCAGTCTTTTTCCCTGGACGAATACCAGGAATAAATGCGCCACTTTTTTTAATATTTTCAGCCAATTCTTCAGGATTAAAAATGAGAGTAGTATACAAAAAGGAAAAGGCTATAATAAACACAAAAATCAATATACTATAAAGCAAACCACCCTTAGTTAACTGGTCTGAAATCCACTGAAATACATATCCATAACCTGATAAGGCATAAAAGACAAAGATAGGAATGTTAAGCAAGGCACTCGCAAAAATAACGGGCATTACTCCTGCCGTATTAATTTTAAAAGGAATATAAGAGCTCTGCCCTCCATATATTCGTTGTCCAACAACTCGTCTCGTATACTGAACAGGAATCTTGCGTTCTCCCTTTTCAAGAAACACAATACAAGAAGCAATAAGTAAAAAAATCAAGAATAATAATACTGCCACTGGCCAAGCTACCAGTCCTTTTGCTACAGCACCAATCATATTTAAAATATCTGCAGGAAAACTTGCTACAATGCCGGCAAAAATAATCATTGAACTACCATTACCTAGCCCATACAGAGTTATCTGCTCACCAAGCCACATGACGAACATGGAACCCGTGGTCATAGCTAAAACAAACATTAAACGAAATGTCCATCCCGGTTGCAATGCTAAATCATAACGTTCTATAGCAACAACAATAGAAAAACTCTGTACAATCGCTACAGCAAAAGCAAGATAACGAGTCAATTGATTAATGACCTTGCGACCATGATCACCTTCTTTCTGTTTTTCTTCCAACCACGGCACCGATAGTGTTAACATCTGCATCATAATTGATGCAGTAATATAAGGAGAAATACCAAGGGCTAAAAGCATTCCTTGGCTTAAACTTCCTCCAGAAAAAAGATCCCATGAAGCAAAAAAGCCTCCAATACCGGTATTTTGATTCATCAACATAACTAATTTTTGAATATTAATACCAATAACGGGAATAGTATTACCTAAACGATGAATGAAAAGAACACCCAACGTAAACAATACTTTTTTTCTTAATTCTGGAATATAAAAAATATTAATAAAATTCTGTATCAGTACCATCCTTGCTACTCTCCTTTAACGACGTGCGCTGTACCACCAGCCTCCTGAATTGCTTTTAACGCATTTTTACTAAATGCATCTGCATACACAGTTAATTGTTTGGTCAACTGCCCATTTGCCAAAATTTTTAATTTAAAAGAACTTCTAAATGTTTGTTGGCTTTTTTTGACCTTCAAAGCCCCTTTTTCAATGAGCAAATCTCTTGTAATAGCATCGCCGTTGTTGAACAACGAATCAAGAGAAGAAAGATCTATAATTTCCATTATTTTTTTGAAATTAGCGTTACTAAATCCGCGCTTAGGAAGACGTCGATGCAAAGGCATTTGTCCGCCTTCAAACCCAAGCCGAGGACTCCCACCAGAACGCGCTTTTTGGCCTTTATGACCCTTACCACTCGTCTGACCTCTTTTACCACCACGTCCAATATCTTTACGCTTTTTAACTAATGGCTTTAATTTTTCTAACTGAAACATTATAACGTACCCCCAACCATTTCTTTACTCGCCATTTCTTTGCCAGCAGTCTCGTGTCCAACCATCTCTTTGATCGACTTTTTACCTCTTAATTCTGCTATATGTTTCGCAGAACGGATTTTAGCTAATGCATTTAGCGTCGCCTTAGCAACGTTTTGTCCATTTGATGCCCCAATGGCCTTGGATAATACGTCAGCCACACCAAGCGCATCCATGATAGCTCGAACAGCACCACCAGCAATAATACCTGTTCCTTTTGAAGCAGGACGAATAATTACCCTACTTGCTCCGTGCTTACCCTGCACAGGATAAGAGACAGTATTTTCTCTTAAAGAAATCTTAATCATATGCTTGCGGGCTTTATTGATTGCTTTTGCAATAGCAGAAGCTACGTCCCTACTTTTCCCGGATGCTATCCCAACCATACCATCTTTATTACCTGTTACTACAAATGCGGAAAAAGAAAACCGCTTGCCACCTTTAGTAACCTTGGTAACACGTCGAACCTTTACGACATGATCTACAAAAACATTTTCTTTTTTTTCTACCATCGTTTTAAACCTTATTAAATATTATTGAGGTATGCTCTTAATTTTAAAGCTCTAAACTATCTTTGCCTAAATTATCTTTGCAAAAAGATATAAATATGCCGCTAAGTCAGAACTTTTAGTTTTTTCTAAAGTTCTAAACCGCCTTCACGAAGAGCATCTGCCAAAGCTTTTACTCTTCCATGATATTTAAATTGTCCACGATCAAAAACTGCAGATTCGATCCCCTTGCCTTTTGCTCTTTTAGCAAGTTCAATACCTACTGCATGAGCTTGATCTTTTTTATTACCTGTTACATCTAATTGAAAAGATGAACAACTGACCAATGTCTGCTGAGAAACATCATCAATAATTTGCGCATACATATATCTTGAACTTCTAAATACAGAAACTCTGAAACGGGAACTTACACGCTTAATTTTACTTTTTACGCGTAAAGCTCTTCGTTGAGCTCTAACTCTATCTCGTTTTACCATTGCTATGTTCCACCACTTAATGTTACCATTTATTGTTAAGCTTTACGCCGTTAAGCTTAACGGCTAAGCACCCTTAGTTTTACCTGCTTTACGCAATAATACTTCATTTTTATATTTAATACCGGTACCTTTGTAGGGTTCAGGTTTACGCAATGAACGTATTTTGGCACAAACAAGACCAAGCAATTCTTTATCTGTTGACTCAAAACTAAAAATTTGACCAGTTTTATCGCTGGTAAAAGTTACTGATTTAGGCAAATCAAAATCAATTTTATGACTATACCCTAAAGAGAATTCCAAAACATTACCCGTCTGCTTTACCTTATAACCAAGACCAACAATTTCCATACTGTACACAAATTTCTTTTGTACGCCCTTGATCTGGTTATTCAATAAAGCTCTGCTCAATCCCCAAACTCGATTAACGTCGCGACTTTTACTATTGCTTGTTAATCGTAAAAAGTCACCATCTATGTGAGCATCAATCATATCAGATAGTTCATACGAACCAGCCCCATACTGTCCTTTATAATGCAGAGAATGATCTTTCAAATCAACCTGCACTCCTTTAATGTCTATAGGCTTTCTACCAATTTTTGACATTCTATTCCTTTACCAAATAGTACAAAATTACCAAACCGTACAAAGCAATTCACCACCAACAGTTAATCTTTTCGCTTGTTTTTGCGAAATAACGCCCTGATTAGTAGAAATAATTGAAATACCTAATTTACCAATTACTGGGGCTATGCTGTCAAAACCAACATATTTACGACGACCAGGTCTGCTTTTTCGAGTTATTTCATGAATAACTGATTCACCGCGAACGTATTTCAACACTACTTTTAAAAATTTTTTATTGTTTTCTTCTTGTAATTGAAAATCTTTGATAAAGCCTTCATCTTTCAAAATGTGAGCTATAGCATTTTTCATTTTCGAATAATAAACAACAACAGAAGGCTTAGCAACCATTGTAGCATTTCTGATAGTTGTTAAAAAATCGCCTATTGGGTCCATTGACATCTGTTATCCTTCCATTTTATTAGTTTTACTTTATATATTAACTTTGTATTATAAACGTTATTAATTTATAATACAATTTACTAATATAATCTATTAACCTACTAAGTATAATCTACCAGCTCGTTTTCTTTACTCCAGGCAACACACCTAAAAGAGCATATTTTCTAAAACAGAGACGACAAATCATAAATAACCCCATATAAGCACGTGCTCTGCCACAATTTTTGCATCTATTGTATGCTTGAACTGCAAACTTAGGAGTTTTATTTGATTTTTCTATTAATGCCTTTCTGGCCATACTTACCTCAATTTATGCGTTATTTAGAAAATGGCATGCCAAAGCTTTTTAATAATTCAAAAGCATGACTGTCTTCTTTTGCTGTAGTATGAATACTAATATTCAGACCACGAACTTTTTCACCAACACTATAATCTAACTCTGGAAATATATCCCAACCCTTAATACCAAGATTGTAATTGCCACGACCATCAAACTTTACGGAAACACCCCTAAAGTCACGAATTTTTGGTATAGCTAAATTGATTAATCGATCCAAAAATTCATACATATTCTGATTACGCAAGGTAACCATAACCCCAATAGGCATACCTTCTCGAAGCTTAAAACCTGCAATTGACTTACGAGCCAAAGTACGTACTGATTTTTGTCCTGATATCTTATCGATAACATTCATGACCGCTTGAATAATCTTATTGCTATCCGTGATGGCATCTTTAACGCCAACATTGAGAACAACTTTTGATATCTTCGGAACTTCCATTATGTTGTCTAATTGTAACTTCTTGAACAATTCTGAACGAATTGAACTGGTATATAACTCTTTTAACCGCGCATTTTTCATACTATAGTCCAACACTAAAACGTTTCTTTACAACGATTACAAATTCGAACATTTTTCTCACTTGCAAGCATTTTTACATTAACTCGACAAGCTTTATTACAAGCGCTACAAATTGGCATTACTCTTGATAAAGGTATAAAGCTCTCTTGCTCTTTAATGCCCGCAGCAACATCTTTGCCTGCTTTAACATGCCTCTTAACAATCGCAACCCCTTTTACCATAACTTTATCTTTTTTAGGTAAAATTGCAATAACAACGCCCTCTTTACCCCGATCTTTTCCGACCGTAATACAGACTTTATCGTTTCTTTTGACACGTGCTACCATATATAAACCCCCTATAAAACTTCCGGTGCCAAAGAAGCCAACTTTAAAAACCCTTTTGCACGTAATTCACGAGCAACAGGACCGAATACACGAGTTCCTACTAATTCATTATCTTTAACAATCACCGCCGCATTATCGCCGAAACGAATATAACTCCCATCTGCACGACGAAATTCTTTACGCGTACGAACAATAAGAGCAGTAACTACTTCACTTTTTTTCACCGTTCCACCAGGAATAGCAGATTTAACGGTACATTTAATCAGATCACCTAAATATGCATATCTTTTTCTTGTAGAACCCACAATATGAATACATTGGAGTGATTTTGCACCAGAATTATCGGCAACACCTAAATATGATTGTTTTTGAATCATGTCAACCCTAATTGTTAATCTTGCTGATTAGTTACTACACGAACAAGATGCATATATTTACTTTTAGAAACAGGACGTCCTTCACAAAATTCAACCTGATCATTCATTTTAGCTAAACCTTGTTCGTCATGCACTTTATAATTTTTATTTCTTTTACGAATTCTATGAAACATAGGATCCATATATGTAGACGTTATTTTTACAACAATCGTCTTTTCCATTTTATCAGAAATGACAACCCCCGTAAAAATACGCTTTTTTCTTTTTTCTATTTCCATATTTTTTTCTGTTTTAATCTTGTTTTAACTATCTTATCTTCTGGCCTACGATTAATGAGCATATATTATTGTTGCACAGCATTTTTTTGCCGCAACAATGTCAACACACGAGCAATATTTGCGCGTAATTTAGAAAAATGCGAATAATCTTTAAGATGATTTACAGAAGAATTTAATCTTAAATCAAATAATTGTTTACGCATTTGATCAAGTTTTTTTTGTAAATCCGTAACACTCAACAGCGTTACTTCTTTTTTAAAAACATCTACTTTCACTATTCAATTCTCCACAGTTAAATACTCTATTACTCGTTATTGTTTGCTGTACCATTTACAATACCGCTATCTACAGCATCATTATTTACAGCATCATTACTAGCAACAGGATTACGTTTAACAAACTTAGTTTTCATGGGCAATTTGTAAGCAGCGCTACGTAATATTTTTTTGGCTCTTACTTCATCAACACCAGAAACTTCAACTACAATACGCCCCCGCTTTACCACAGAAACCCATTTTTCCACGTTACCCTTACCTTTACCCATCCGAGTTTCGGCAGGTTTTTTTGTAACAGGCTTATCGGGGAAAACTCGCAAAAAATACTCACCTTCTTTTTTTAAGAAACGAGATAGCGTTATTCGCGTTGCTTCAATTTGTTGAGCAGAAAGACGCACTGGCTCAACGGCCTGCAAACCGTATTCACCAAACGCTATACTTAAAGCTCCCTTAGAGATACCTCTAATTTTTCCTTTTTGAACTTTTCTATATTTGACTTTTTTGGGCATCAACACGGTTATATTCTTTCTAATAATTCCAAAAAACTAATTAAACACTCTGATATTCACCCTTATAAATCCACACTTTAACGCCAATAAGACCATAGGTGGTTTTTGCTTCCGCTAAACCATAATCAATATTTGAACGTAATGTATGAAGAGGAACTGACCCCTCCCGTAACCACTCTGATCGAGCGATCTCAGCCCCTTGCAATCGACCCGCGCAACAGACCTTAATTCCTTTTGCACCACTTCTAAAGGCAGCCATAGAAGCTTTTTTCATTGCACGCTTATAACTCACCCGTTTAACCAATTGAGCAGCTATATTTTTGGCAACAACAAGTGCATCTAATTCTGGCTTTGCTACTTCTTGAACAGATATTTCAACACCCGATTTGTTCAAAATTTTTGCTAATTTTTTACGCAAATCATCAATACCTTGACCCTTTTTACCAATAATAAGACCAGGCCGAGCAGAATGGATGACAATACGTATAACGCCACTATCTTTTTCAATCTCTATTTTTGAAATCTCAGCTGATTCAAGCTCTTTTTCTAGAAATTTTCTAATCGCTAAATCTTCAGATAAGAGAGCTCCATATTTGCCCCCTTTAGCAAACCAACGAGCATCCCAATCACGATAAATACCTAATCTAAATCCTATCGGATGAACCTTTTGTCCCACCTTATGCCTCTTTCGTTATTGCTTTTTGCGCTGACTCTAAAACAACACTCATATGACTAATCCGCCGCTTATATTTATTGGAACGACCCATAGCGCCTGGCTTAAAATATCTATAAGTTGGACCTTCATCAACGCGGATATCTTTAATACAAAGGTCACTACTCTGTATATCTTGTAAATTTTTTGCATTAGCAACTGCTGACTCAACCATTTTTTTAATCGGTTCAGCCCGCTTTAATGCACAAGTAGACAGCCAGTTTAATGCATACAATGCACTTTTTCCCCGTATAACATCGACTAAAATGCGTAGTTTATAAGGAGAAAAACGAATATATCGGGCTTTTGCCGTAAATTCCATGGTTAAAACCTCATCTAATAAAATAATATTTTTCAAAAAACCCAATAAAACTAATCAAAATACTAAAACCAAAATACTAAAATTAACTGAACTACTAATTATTAACAAAATTTAATTATTAATAAGATTACCAAACACCCACAAAAATAGATAATTTCTGAATTATTAACCAAAATAATATCTATCAGAAATAGCGTAACAATAAAAATATTAGTCACTTTATAATAAAAATTATAACTAAATACTTTTCTTATATTATCTTATCTCAATTAATGAAATCTGACAATCCCGTTTTTTTATAATTCAGTAATATACTACTACCCTTTAGCAACAGCCCCTGCTTTTCTTTGACCACTATGCAACTTAAATGTTCTTGATGGTGCAAATTCACCCAAAGCATGTCCTACCATATTTTCAGATACAAAAACAGGCACAAATTTCTTACCATTATGCACCGCAAATGTTAATCCAACAAAATCAGGCAAAACAAGACTTCTGCGAGACCAGGTTTTAATAACTTCTCTTTTTCCACTATCTTTAATCTTTTGAACCTTTTTCAACAAAAAGGATTCCACATAAGGCCCCTTTTTAGCCGATCTAGTCATATCTTATATCCTTAATTCTTTAAAATATTATTAAAACTAAACGTCATTCCATTTGAGCCCTAAGCCTACTACGGCTTACTATGGCTTACGACGTTTTAAAATTAATAGATTATTTCTACGTTTATGACGCGTACGCGTTCCTTTACAGCCCTTACCCCACGGTGTTCTTGGATGCGATCCAGATTTAGAACGACCTTCACCACCACCATGCGGGTGATCAACTGGATTCATAGCCATACCACGCACACTTGGTCTAAAACCTAAATGACGTCTTCTTCCTGCTTTACCCCAAGAAATATTTTTAAAATCAGCGTTACCCAAAACGCCAATAGATGCCCAACAAGTTCCAAGAACCATTCTCATTTCACCTGATGGCATTTTAAGCGTAACATGATCATCCATTTTACCCATAACTTGAGCTGAAGTACCTGCGCTACGAGCAAATGTTCCACCTGAATTTGGCGAAATTTCAACATTATAAACAGAAAAACCCAACGGCACAGATTTAAGTGGCATAGAATTTCCTACCTTTGCTTCTGCTTTTTCACTTGCTAAGATAGAAGATCCAACACTCAAGCCTTCAGGCATTAAAACGTACTTTTTTGCCCCATTTTCATACACTACCAGATTAATTCGAACATTTCTGTTCGGATCATATTCTACACTTACAATTTTACCTGGAACGTCACGCACAGTACGCTTAAAATCAACCAAGCGATATTTTTGCTGTGCACCGCCACCACGATGCCTAACCGTAATTCTTCCATATGCATTTCGTCCACTGCAACGCTTTTTGCCTACAACAAGAAGTTTTTCAGGCTTTTTTTTGGTTATATCATTTGATTCAAGGAAAGACTGAAATCGTAATGACGCATTTCGTGGCTTTCTTTTTTTAATAGACATAAAAAATCCCCATCAATTTTAGGCTTGTTTGCCGCTATTAGAATTAACCTCTTTTGTCTCAATACCTGTTTCGCCAACAGAATCAAACAGATTAAGAGTATGACCTGGTTTCAAGGTTACTATAGCTATTTTAGTCGAAGGACGTTCTATTATGCGTCGCCCAACTCGTTTTGTTTTTCCACACCGATTCAGCAAATTTACTTTTTCAACTTTAACATCAAATAATTTTTCAAGAGCCTGCTTAATTAATGGCTTATTTGCATCTTGATGTACTTTAAATACTAATTTTTTATGTTTACGGTTTGCCAAAACAGCTTTGTCTGAGATTACCGGCCCTTTTATGATATCATAAATAGTTAAATCCATCGTCCGACCATTTCCTTAAAGTGTTCCAAATCTTTTTTCAACACCAATAACGTACCAGATGTGCTTATATCAGCCGCGTTTACTTCATCGTTTAATAAAATACGAACATGTGAAATGTTATTAAATGATGCTCTGTTTATTGTATCTGCCCACGGCAAAAGAAGAGTAATTTTTTGATTCTCAAATCCAAGAGATTTTAAAAATTGAGCGGCCGTTGAAGTGCTTGGCCTTGTATTGATACCAGCCCAATCAGCAACAACCACTTTTCCTTTTTCCACAAAATTAATCAGTGACTGCAATAAAACCGTTTTCTTAAGTTTTTGCGAAACTCGCAGCGTCCTTACCCGAGGCTGTGGACCAAAAACAACACCACCACCACGCCATACAGGAGATCTTGCAGAACCAGCACGTGCTCTACCGGTACCTTTTTGCTTCCAAGGCTTTTTATTTGTTCGATTTACTTCAGATCGTCCTTTGCAACCAACGGTACCTTGTCGACCATTTTGCCTAAGAACACGAATCCAGGTAGAAAAACCTGTTATAACTCTCTTTTTTTTAATATCAACTAATCCCACATCACTTAAGCCAAGAATCTGTGAAGAATAAGAAGAGGTAATACTTTTTTTTTCTATTTTACTCATAGATTTCTCTCTTAATTATGATGCTTTACGAAGATATACAAGAGAACCACCTTTACCAGGAATAGAACCTTTTATCAAAACAACAGCGTTTGGAGTTTCGACTTTTCGAATAACCTTTAACCCCCTCATCACCTGTTGCTTTACACCCATATGACCAGGCAAGCGTTTTCCCTTAATAACTTTACCTTTACTCCGAGCACCTGACATAGAACCTGGAGCTTTACCCATAGTTGCACCATGACTTGCTTTAGCGCCAACAAAACCATGTCGCTTAACAACACCAGCAAAGCCGCACCCTTTGGTAATTGCCGTAGCATCAACCTTAGCGCCAACCATTAAATCAGCTAAAAAATCTAACTTGCTACCAATTGCCAAAGAAGGCATAGCTTGTTCTAACTTGATTTCTCTTACAAAACTAAAATATTTTTTAGGTTTTTTCACCCAATCGTTTATAAATTTTTTATTCAAATAACGATCTTTTACACAACCAACCTTTAGAGCATCATACCCATCTCGTTGAGCTGTTTTTGATCCCACTACTACCCAGGAATCAAGACTTACTGCAGTAACTGGAACTACCACATTCTCATCAAAGACTTGCGTCATCCCGATTTTTTTTCCCCATACTCCGGTTACCATAATCAGACCTTTAACTTAATTTCAACGTCAACACCATAAGACAAATTTAATTCCATAAGGGTCTTCATAGTTTTTTCAGAAGGAGAAACAATATCTAAAATACGTTTATGAGTAGTAAGCTCAAACTGTTCTCGCGACTTTTTATCAACATGAGGTGACCGTAACACAGTAAAACATCGTTTTTGATTAGGTAAAGGAACAGGACCCATTAATTGGGCTCCTGTTCTTTTTGCAGTCAAAACAACAAGCTTGACAGCCTTATCTAATAAACGATGGTCATATGATTTGAGTTTTAAACGAATACGTTGTTTTTTCATTATATGACCTTATCTAACTTACTCAATAATTTCAGTAACAATACCTGAACCAACCGTTCTGCCACCTTCACGAATCGCAAAACGTAAATCTTTATTCATAGCTATCGTGCCAATCAATGCCACTTCGATTTCAACATTATCTCCCGGCATAACCATTTCTCGACCAGCAGGAAGAGTAACAATACCTGTAACATCTGTTGTTCTAAAATAAAACTGTGGACGATAACCAGAAAAGAACGGGGAATGCCTTCCACCTTCATCTTTACTTAAAATATATACTGAACCCTTGAAGCTTTTATGTGGCTTAACAGTACCAGGATTTGCAACAACCATTCCACGCTCAATATCTTCTTTTTTAACACCACGTAAAAGAAGCCCAACGTTATCACCAGCCTGAGCATCGTTCATCATTTTACGGAACATTTCCACACCGGTAGCAACAGATTTAATAACTTTATCAAATCCAACGATCTCAACCTCATCGCCAACTGCAATCTTACCTGTTTCAATTCTTCCCGTAGCAACAGTACCACGACCAGAAATTGAAAACACACCTTCAATAGGCATCAAAAATGGTTTATCTACTTCACGTGTAGGCTCAGGAATAAATTCATCAACTGCATCCATTAATCTCTGAATTGATGGTTCTCCCAAATCACTCTTATCACCATCTAAAGCAAGAAGAGCCGAACCTCTAATAACAGGAATTTTATCTCCAGGGAAGCCATATTTTTTAAGAAGATCTCTTACTTCTTCTTCAACCATATCAACCATCTCTGTATCATCAACCATGTCAACTTTATTTAAGAACACAACAAGAGCCGGTACGTTAACGTTTTTAGCTAACAATATATGTTCTCTCGTTTGTGGCATAGGGCCATCAACTGCAGAAACTACTAAAATCGCACCATCCATCTGAGCAGCACCAGTGATCATGTTTTTTACATAGTCAGCGTGACCAGGACAATCAATATGCGCATAGTGACGCTTAGCAGTTTCATACTCAATATGAGATGTTGCAATCGTAATACCACGTTCTTTTTCTTCAGGAGCATTATCGATTTCATCAAATTTTTTCGCTTCTGCTAATCCCTTAGAAGCTAAATACGTTGTAATTGCCGCCGTTAACGTAGTTTTACCATGATCAACGTGACCAATCGTTCCTATATTTACATGAGGTTTTTTCCGTCTCAAAAACACCTTTTGCCATTATGGCCTCCTACAAATTTTATTAAAAAAGTACTATTTTTTTTCCACTATAGAATCTAAAATATTCTTAGGCACTTCCCGATAACACGCAAACTCCATAGTATAACTCGCTCGTCCTTTACTCATAGATCGCACATCGGTCGAATAACCAAACATCTGACCCAACGGCACTTCAGCAGTAATGATCTGAGATCCTTTTAAGGCCTCCATACCCAAAATTCTTCCTCTTCGAGAGTTCAATCGCCCATAACATCACCCATGCACTCATCAGGTGTATCAACAGCCACCTTCATAACCGGTTCAAGCAAAACAGGTGATGCTAATTTCATAGCCGCCTTAAAGGCCATTGAACCTGCAATCTTAAAAGCCATTTCAGACGAATCAACATCATGATAAGACCCATCATAAAGAGTTACTTTACAATCAACAACTGGATACCCACCCAAGACCCCAGCATTTAAAGCTTCTGTAACACCTTTTTGAACGCCAGCAATAAATTCTTTTGGAATAGCGCCACCAACAACCTTATCTACAAACTCAAATCCAGTACCACGCTCTTTTGGTTCCATTTTAATCCAAACATGACCATATTGACCGCGACCACCAGATTGACGAATAAATTTACCCTCAGCATCAGCAGACTTTTGAACCGTTTCTTTATAGGCAACTTGCAATTTGCCTTGACGAACATCTACTTTATGTTCTCTACAAAGACGATCAACAACTAATCTCTAAGTGCAACTCACCCATACCAGAGATATCAGTTTGACCTGTTTCTTCATTATAAGAAAATCTAAATGAAGGATCTTCCTGCATCATTTTCTTTAAAGCTAATCCCATCTTTTCATAATCAGCTTTATTTTTTGGCTCAATGGAAGTAGAAATAACAGGAGCAGGAATAGTAATAGATTCAAGCACTACGTCATTTTTAGCATTAGTTAACGTATCACCAGTCATAGCATCTTTAATACCAATAACCGCAACAATATCTCCTGCATGAGCAGAAGCAATTTCTTCACGTTTGTTAGCATGCATTTTTAACAGACGACCAATACGCTCTTTAGATCCGGTACGGGAGTTATAAACATAAGAACCAGAAGCCAATTCCCCCGAATAGACACGAATAAAATTGAGAACCCCCACAAAAGGATCCGTCATAATTTTAAACACAAGAGCATAAAATGCTCCCTTAACATCCGCACTAATAACAACCTTCTCATCAGTGCCCTGAACAAGCCCTTCAACAGCAGGAACATCAAGCGGTGATGGAAGATAATCAACAACTGCATCCAGAAGCAACTGAACGCCTTTGTTTTTAAATGCTGAACCACAAAAAGTGGGCATAATTTCTTCAACGAGAACCCCTTTTCTGAGGCCGCGCTTAATATCTGCAATAGAAATCTCTTCTTCATTTAAAAACTTATCTTGCAAAACATCATCAAAATCAGATGCCGCTTCAATAATTTTAATGCGTAATTTTTCAACCTGATCAGCATATTCACTTGGCACATCAGACCAAGTAATATTCTCACCCATATCGCCTTCAAATGTCGCCATTTTACGAGTCAATACGTCGATAATACCCCTAAAATCTTCCGACATGCCAACAGGAATCTGCATCGCCAAAGCTGGCGCTTTTAATTTTTCATTAACATCAGCAATAACTTTAAAATAATCTGCCCCTGTACGATCAAGCTTATTAACAAAGACAATACGAGGAACATGATATCGGTTTGCCTGCTTATGAACGGTTTCTGATTGAGGCTGAACACCTTCAACACCCGCAAAAACGGCAACCATTCCATCAAGAACTCGTAACGAGCGCTCAACTTCAATAGTAAAATCAACGTGGCCCGGTGTATCAATAATGTTAATATGGCAATTTTTCCAAGAACACGTTGTTGCCGCTGAAGTAATAGTAATACCCCGCTCACGCTCTTGCTCCATCCAATCCATAGTAGCCGCACCCTCATGCACTTCGCCTATTTTATGCGAAATACCGGTATAAAAAAGAATACGCTCAGTAAGCGTCGTCTTTCCTGCGTCAATATGCGCTGCTATCCCTATATTTCTATATTTTTCTAATAAATGTTCGCTCATTATATTTTTCCTATCATTGCGTTATTACCAAGCGTAATGAGAGAAAGCCCGATTCGCCTCTGCCATCCGCTGAACATCAGATCTTTTTTTAACAGCTCCGCCTCTGCCTTCAGCTGCATCCAAAAGTTCAAATGCAAGCCGTTGTCCCATAGTCTTATCGCCTCGAGAACGAGCGGCATCAAGAAGCCACCGAAGAGCTAAAGCTTGTCGTCGTTTTGGAATAACTTCAGTAGGAATCTGATAAACACTACCACCCACACGCTTAGGTCTAACTTCTACTCGCGGGATAATTTGATCGAATGCTTTGTTAAAAAATTCGAGCGCCTTTATATCGTCGTTTCCCGATTTTTTAGCTAGCACATCCATAGCATCGTATACAAGAGTCTGGGCAATACTTTTTTTCCCATCATGCATTGCCGTATTGATTAACTTTTGAACAAGAGGTGATTTAAATCGTGGATCAACACCGATTTCTCTTTTAAATTCTGATTTTTTACGTCTTGGCATATCTTAATTCCTCGGTATTATTTCTTTGTGGTTACTTCTTTAGGACGCTTTGCACCATACAGTGAACGCGATTGTCTTCTTTTTTCAACACCTGCGGTATCAAGCGCTCCACGAACAATATGATACTTACAACCAGGCAAATCTTTCACCCTACCACCACGAATAAGCACTACAGAGTGCTCTTGCAAATTATGACCTTCTCCAGGAATATACGCTGTTACTTCAAATCCTGTCGACAACTTGACCCTTGCAACCTTACGCAACGCAGAGTTAGGTTTTTTCGGTGTAGTAGTAAATACTCTCGTACAAACGCCTCTCGCTTGCGGGGCTCCTTTAAGAGCAGAGCTTTTTGACTTAGCTTTTATTTTTTTTCTTCCAAATCGACACAATTGATTGATAGTAGGCATAGCAGTATAGTTCCTAAAATTTTTAAAAATGGTATTGTTTATGATTCACTTAATAATAAATGGTTAATAATAATGGCGAAATAATATTCGAAATAGAAGCTTCTTTCAGACAGTCATTTAATTGTCATTTACAAGAAAATAGAGTACTAACTAAAAGTTAGCTTACTCTTTTTGATAATTTTTTCAAGTAAATTTAAATACAGGATCTATGCAAATAAACAAATAAGATACGCTCGGCTTGCTTTTTAAATAAATAAAATTTAAACAAAACTACCCTTATTCGTCAGCTTATCAAAAAATTACCTATAAGTCTCGTATCTCTATCGAGTATCTCTATCGAGTATCTCTCGTGATATTCTCGAAAAAATGTATGCCTAAACGCATGCTTTCATGCTATTCTAGCTCTCACACTATTCTAGCAAAAATAAAGTATATGCATACGTTTCATAAATACCCTGATACTACTCCTGCATACCATCAGTATAGCAATAACGATAAAATCAATAAACTTCTAGAATCATTTAGACTTTTAAAGCTATCCGTGATAGATTGCTTCAAAAAATCGAAAAAATCACCTAAACTTTAAATACATAAATTTTAAAAAATATATTACTTATATAAGGACATTATGATCGACCATATCACTACGCCTCTATTTTCGCTATTTCACTCTCTTTTATTTATTGGCCTAGGCATACTTGGCATTGGATTTCTTATAGGATTTCATGAATTAGGACATTTTTTATTTTGTAAAATATTTCACATAGGAACCCCTTCTTTCTCTATAGGCCTTGGTCCCAAACTTATTTCAAAAAAAATAGGTGAAACCCAATTCTCTCTCTCCTTGCTTCCTCTTGGCGGATATGTAGAAATTGCAGGAGCTGCTGAAGTTGGACAAGGAGACCAAAAAGAAGCTCATTCCATAGCCCAAGACTCCTTCGCTTCCAAGCCATTTTATCAGAAATTATTGGTTATGTTGGGAGGTATATTTTTTAATCTTATGTTTGCCTATGCCGCACTTATAGCTCTTTTTGTAACCGATTTACCAAGATTGGCACAATTATTCCATCTCAATGAACAGCCGATTATTGAACGAATTGAAGATAACTCCGCAGCCGCTATCTACGGCTTACAGGTCGGAGATCGCATCAGGGCCATCAACCAAGAAGAGGTCGGCAACAATGTCCTGAAAA
Source organism: uncultured bacterium (assembly GCA_963719415.1). Taxonomy (GTDB): domain Bacteria; phylum Babelota; class Babeliae; order Babelales; family Vermiphilaceae; genus JAPLIS01. Next base: position 355,925 of record OY970383.1, read on the forward strand.
TCCTAAAACTACTCAAAGATCGTGGTGGCCAAAAAACAGACATTACTATAGAGCGTGGCCCAGAGATCTTGACGCTTACCGTAATTCCCCAAAAAGAAGCAATACTCAACACCCAAGCCGCAAACGCTAAACAAGCAATCGATCCTAGCAAGCCAGAAACAGACCCTAACATCCAAAGCTCTTCCACTAATATAACTTCTTCTAAGACTGTAGCGCCTACCCCCCCAGAATTTGTAGGAAAATTAGGAGTCGAATTTGCATTAGTCAAAAACAATTCATTCATAGATGCAATTAAAAAGGGCATTAAACTCACCAATATTTATATCAAGGGAACAGCGCTGGCGCTTACCAATCTTCTATCTGGACGCAACCTTAACGGCCTCGGTGGTCCTATTGCTATGATATCCCAGACGAGTAAAAGTGCCGAACAAGGATTCCAGGTGTTTTTTATTCTTCTTGCCCTCATAAGCATTAATTTGGCCCTCTTTAATCTAATCCCTCTTCCTATATTTGATGGTGGGCAAATAGTCTTCTATTCAATAGAAGCCATTATTGGCCGGCCTCTATCTCCTAAAATACGAGAATACATACATATTGGCACCTGGCTATTCGTACTCGCCCTTATTATTATTCTCAGCATTCGAGATATTAGTCGTTTAGCAAGCCCTCACATTGATTCTATAAAGCACTTTTTAGGCCTTAAAAGCTAACAAAAATAGCCCAGTGTCGAAAAAAATATATTCCTAAACTGAGCAACTTTAACGCAACAAAAAACCCGTACTTTCGTACGGGTTTTTTTAGATAATCACAAAATAATTTAAACTAATATAATTTAGCTAATATAAGCTAAATCGATACTGGATTCTGCGCAGCATGAGGATGCTCAGAGCCGGCATAAGCCTTTAACTTACCAAAAATACCTTGATTCAATTTATTTTTTGGCAACATACGCTTTACTGCAAGTTCAACCAATTGTGTTGGATGCTTAGCTAAAATATCAAGCGGGGTTCTAACTTTGTAACCACCACGCCAGCCAGTATAACGATCATAGATCTTATCCCGCATCTTATTACCGCTTAATTTAACTTTATCGGCATTAAGAACGATCACATAGTCACCACAATCAGTATGCGGCGTATAGTAAGGTTTATTTTTACCTCTTAAAATATCAGCAATGCGAGTTGCCATCCGGCCTAATATCTGACCTTCTGCATCTATAACAACCCACTTAGGAAGACGTGCTTCTTTTGCTAAAAAAAAAGCTCTATTCATGCGTAAACCTTTAACTTTTACTTATTAATAATATCTATTTAACTAATATCTATTTTACTTAAGTCTAACCATAAAAATCGTGCTATAAAAAAATTCAGATCAAATCTTTTAAAAACAGATAATTATATCTTAAGTTAAATGATTTTTGTTTTTAGGTCAAACGAAAAATAGCATTATACCAATTTAAATTGATTGTTAAGAATTTATGGTGAATATATTAGTAAGGCTATTTATGTCCTCTCGGGGGACATAAATAGCCTTATTTCTAAATCTAATTTTCATTTATACGTTTTAAGTTATTTTATGCTTTTTCAAAATAAAACAGACTTAGCCGAATCTAATTTTCTATCCCGCCCAACTTTTTTCTGATTACAAAAGCATCCAGTACAAAAATTTAAAACTTCTTAGCAACCTGCTACTTATACTAATTACAAGCTTGCCCACATTCTCCTTCTTTACCTTCTCCCTCACTACACTCTTTCTTATTCTGCTGATTAGAAATAACTATTTCTAGAGACAATAATTTTTCTAAAAAAGCCCTTCTCGCTTCAACATTCTCTCTGAAATCTTTCTCTTGTTCTTCTGTTACTGGCATACAGCCTCTTGCTTTCAACCGATCATATACTATTTTCCCTACACGAAGAGCTTCTATTTCGCAAGACAATTCACAAATAGTAAAACCATTATGGGGATACTGCTTACAAATTTTTTCTTTTTGACCACCAGCATAATTTAAAATATTTTTTATAGCGTTAAAAAGGGGCGGCAACAGCTCAACTATAGGCTCCACACTTTCAACTAATCCGCCCACCAAGGCATCTGGCAATTTCAACTGATCTCTTGTCAATGGCTCCAAAACCTTGTCATCTTTCACCTTATCACCAGCTCGTAAACAAGCATCATCTTCTTGTTGCGTACTAGCATCTGACAGCGTCGCCATCTCCACGTCTTCAACCCACTTCTTTAAAAACTCCCCATCTTGGGACATAGCAACATGGCAAGACAAAACCAATAAAACCAGTACAAAACTAGAGCCTGAAACCATTTTCATACACAACCCTTCTTTTAAAATTAACGATACGACTACTCTCTCCGTAACATTATCAATGCTAGACAGCCGGGTCAAGATTAGATTTTTTAGTTAGGTTTTATAGAAACTTAAATCTTATCTATTCTCAACTAACAATATATTGCTCACAACAAATTCAAAGGGTAACGCTAAAATATTTTTTCACGTTACCCTAAAAAATTACTATAAAAAAATAAGCAAAAAAAAAGACCTGATTTTACCCACAGCCTTTCTCGCAAAACACCAAATTAAAACATACTGAGACTATATTAAAACCATTTTTTAAATCTCTAAAAAACCCTTGATTTCGCCTCAGCAACTGCTCGGTTACTCATTGCTTGATGCCAATTCCGTATATCTACCAATAACTCTTTAGCTGTTGGAGATGGCAAATCCTTGCTTTTTCCTGGTCCAAAGTCATGAGTCATTATATCACCACCTTCTCTCACAACTACCCTACAGGATACTTTTTCCGTTTTTACATCATAATAAACAGTTGTACTTATACAACCACCTCCAGAAAGCTCTTCCAGGCGGCGAGCTCGCCGATAACCAGCAACAACTTTACTGACAACTGCCGGTGGCTTAACACCCATAGCAGACATACCAACTGGCATTAACGCTAACAATAATAATACTCTATTCATAAAAAGAACCTCTGTTATTTACACCTATTTCATTCTAACCTATTATAGCCTCACAAAATTAATATTATTTGTATAATATCATCTAAAACGCTAGTTCCATAATTATACAGACAACATTCTATTAGTAAACAAAATATTTCTCCCCCGTATAACATATCCATTAGGCATAGATTATATTTTTTGCTCTGTTTTCTGCTTAAGAAAAAATTAGACGTAAAAAAGGGGGCTCGTTTTACCCGCCCCCTTTACAACAAAGACTCATCAGAATAGCCTTAATCTACTACTATATGCTATAATTATCTAATGCTCAATATCATCCTGATTACTAAAATCGAATGAATCAAGATCATCTGAATCTTGATAATCATCAAATAAATCTTCTTCGTCCTCACCGTCTTGCTGAGGACGCTCTTTCATGAAAAGCTCAACATCTTCAGCCTGAATAGGCAATTCTTCGCTTAAATTTATCGCCCCTTTTTTGATAACCCAATAAATATCTTTAATTAAAATATTGATAGAATCTTTAGGTATATATAACCCAAGCGCTAAAACGATAACATCACCCGTCTGCAATGGCCGACTGTTATCAGCAAGATCACGTAAATCAAGACCCGTATGATATCCAATATCTTGAACAAAATAGTGCTCATAATTATATCGTGTAAAAAAAATTTTTAACAAGTGAAACAATGATTTATTGGGAACTTCCGCGTTAAAAATCCAATTGCCGGACTGTATAAAATCAATAATATATTCTTGCGCTGCAACCAGTACATCATATAATGTACGCTGATGCTTATTAAACGCTCCTGATATCGGATAGGTACGCGCAAGATTAGCAATATAGTTATTGTACATAACACCAATATCAATCGTTACGAGTTGGCCATTAGACAATGTACCACCGTTTTGTATATACTCTGCAGCCTGACCAGTAGCCAGATCACTTTTACCTAAACCAGCTGCGCCACTTACTATGTTCGTTGGAAAAGCGATACGCGCACCCGCCATAGTCACCACACCTTCAAGACCAGCTTGTATATCAAGTTCTGGTATCTGATCGGCCACAATATGCGCAGCAGCTTCATGAGCTATAGTTGCCACACTAACGGCTCCTTTTATCAGCTCAATCTCACCCATATCTTTACTGCTTCTTAAATCAGCAGCTAAGGGAGTGATGTCAACAAAAGCACTCGAAAAAGCGGGAAAAGTTCCTAATAAACGCATGAGAAAAAGACGTTGTTCAACGCAAGAATGAAAATCTGTTGGCGCAAATGTATATATGCTATTACTTGCCATCTTTAATTGTTCTATAAGATTCTTATAGGCTGAAAGATCAGTAAATTGACCAACGCTTGACTCTTCTATGCGATCGCCCAAAAATGCAATAGCATCAATACCTAGACGAGTAGCTGATTCTTTGGAAGTATCTAGCCTACCATTTCTATCAAGCGACTGATTACGATTATCAGAATCATTATCCGCATAACGAGGAATATAGAGAGTCGCCTTACCTGCTTCATTAATTAAAAGGGCTACGCCAGGTAGTTCAATTCCCGTAAAATAGTAAAAAGAACTGTCTTGAACAAATGATGCACTTTCTTTATGAAAACCGCCTATCAATAAAACAGCATCACCCGCACCATTACTTCTTACCTCTTTATTGTCTACACCTTTACTTACACCAAAATTACCTGAGTCAAAGCTATCAGCACCAAACTTATCTTTAATACTTTGTATTAAACTTTTTCTACGCAATCCATAAACAGATACATGAGGCTTTTTGCCAAAATCAAACAACATACGTATTAATCCCTTATAATAAAATTACTTAATCTAAAATGGACGTCTCTCTGATAACGCTTTATGTACAGTGACCCGATCCATTGCGTCCAGCGACGATCCTACGGGCAACCCGCGAGCCAAACATGAAATTTTAACTATCTTATTTTTTAATTTAGTTGCAATAAATGCCGCCGTTGCTTCCCCTTCTGGTGTCTGATTAGTCGCAAAAACTATCTCTACAATACCTCCGGATTCAACACGACTTACCAATTCTTTAATGGTTAAATCTTCGGGACCAACTCCTTCAAGAGGAGAAACAACGCCGCCTAACACATGGTACACGCCGTTATATCCTTTTGTTTTTTCTATCGATAAAAGCTCCTGCCATGTCTCTACTACACAAACAAGACCCTGATCCCTTTTTTCTGACAGACAAAATACACAACCAATCCTGTTCTCTTTCCAAGCAAAACACTGACTACAGAGCGCTATATTCTGATTAACTTCGCGCAATACCGCAATAAATTGCTCTACCTGATCTGATTTAAGTCGTAGAAAATATTCAGCAACATGATACATATTTTTAGTTGCCAAATAAGGAACTTTTTGAAGCTGTTGTAAAAGGCGCGTTAATGTTGGAATATCTTTAAACATATAATTTTTCTGTTAAACCATTCTAAAAAAGCGAAGCAATGAAGTCTGAAATACCCCGAGCAGCGTACTTGTGGCTATATAGAGAGCCAAACCCGCCGAAAGAGTGGAGGTAAACCAACCCATAACAAGTGCCATAACAAGCATCTGTACCCGTTGTTCTGACTCGAACGTAAATGCTTGCGCAAACATACCAAGCGCAACAAAAATAGGAAAAATAAAATAAGGATCTACCGCAGAAAGATCATTGATCCATAAAAAAGGAGCTTGATATAATTCAATAGCACTATTGAGAACTGCATTAAGAGCAAAAAAAGTTGGTACTCTAAACAATAATACAGGCAAACACCCTCCCAATCCAGGAATACCATTTTTTTGAATTAAGAGCGCTCGTTCTCGGTTCAATCCTTCTGAATCATTTCTATATCGTTGCTGCAAATAGGCCATTTTTTTCTGAAACTCTTTCTGTTTTTTAGCGCTTCTTTCTCCCTGTAAGGTAAATGGAATCATGCAAAATTGCATAATCATAATAAGAACGATAATAGCCCATCCATAATTACCTATATAACCATAAAGCCACTGCAAGGAACGCAATAAAAATCGAGAAAGTGGTGCCAAAACACCAGAATAGCCAAGTGTTTTTTCTAATCGAACATCACCAACAGCAGTAAACATACTCATCTCTTTAGGTCCAAAATAGAATGAAAGCTCTCCTGAATAAGGAGCCGTTATCGAAGGGCCTTCAACAAAAGAGAAAAGCGCGTTATTGCCCATTATACTATAATAAGCTCGTTGAGCAAATTGGTCTTTATCTTCAATAAGAGCGTGAACAAAATACGTATCTTCTGAGCCAAAAAGTCCCGGCTTATAAAAACCACGCTGCATATCTGTTTTATCTCGTGCAGTTTTTTTAAAGACACCATTTTGATCAATCACCAAAGAAGATATAGCATCTTTTACGCCAAGCGATGGGATAAATGGACTAGAGAAAAGAATGCGGGGCTCTACGCTTTTATAAGCACCTGTATTGCCGCCTACAAAACTACTTACCCTATCAGCTATGCTACTAGGCATGCTATTGGCTATATTGCCGGCTATATTAGTGATTATACTATCATGAGCCCTCTGTTTTGGCTTAATGTCTAACTTAAGATTAATTTTAGAAATATCATTATACACAATAAATGTTTTTTGAATTTCGACCGCATCAGTCTCTGCTTTATACACTAATTCATAACTATCAATACCGTCACCCGTCTCTTTTTGCCGTTTTTCTACCTTTTCTAACGTGTAATAATACGGAGTTTTTTCAGCGAGTCCTATCAAAAAGCATCGTTTTTCTTGCTCAGTAGACACTGGCGGAAAAACAACAGGAATCTCTTGCATTTTACCAGAAATTAACTGTTTGAATACCAGACTATCAAGGCTTGCTCCATACGTTGAGAATGCTAATTTTGCCCAATTGGTCTCTATTTCGGATAGGGTTTCTTCTAATTTTCGCTGAATATCAATAAAGTCTATTTCTGTATTTAATGGTTTCACCATCTGCTGACTTGTAGGAGCAACAAAATCTGCGACTCTATTGGCAGCATCTCCAGCACTATTCCCCTTCCACCAATAACCTCCCACCTGCATCAAAAGAAAAAATAGGGTGACAAAAAGAAAAGCGATAGATATATTCTGTAATTTTTTTATCATAAACACGGGTCCTTAAAATAGATATAAATAGGGGATGCTGAGAGATTATAGTATAAATCTTGAAACACTTTATTATTACAAATAATATCATAAAAGAGGACCCCATGCTAGCGCAAAAAAAATCTACCAGTTTTGCTAAATAATATGGTATTTTACAAAATAAGCCTGCTTGTAAAATATATCTCATTCTGAATAACTAAAAACAACCTAACTAAGTAAATATAAATAATAAATAAAAGTATACGTAATAAACAGGAGATACTATGAGCGCGCAAACTATAATAAGAATGCAAAAAAAACAGTTCCGCATCGGAGAATGCGCTAAACATCTTAAAGTAGAACGTTTTGTAATTCGTTTTTGGGAAAAAGAATTTAACCTTAAAACAGATCGCTCTACGGGAGGTCAACGATTCTATAGCAACGAAGACGTCGTTCTTTTTGAAGAAATAAAAAAATTATTGTATCAAAAAGGTTTCACTATTGCTGGAGCAAAAAAACATATAGCACAAAACCGATCTCTTGCCGCCCCTCAATTTAAACAAAAAACAGAAATTTATTCTACAGAAACTTATCCAACAGAAACATATTCTTCGGCACAAAAACAAACATATACTCAAGAACAAGAACAGACAAAAAAAACAGAACTAGCTCTTCTAGAAGAAAATAAAAAATTAACTATGGAAAAAGAAGAACTAAAAAGTCAATTATTGCACCTCAACAAGCAGTTACACAAATTACAAAATTTATTATGATTTTAACGCGTTTTATGAGAAAAATTATGAGAAAAATTAATTGTTAGAAAAAGCTAAACATGTTACCATAAACGAGTTATTATAAAATAACTTTATTTTATAATTTTTATGAACACGTATAAGCAATATTTAGTAACGATAGTGTTTAGTAACGATAGTGTTTAGTAACGATAATGTTTAGTAACGATAGTGTTTAGTAATGATAGTGTTTAGTAACGGCAGAGTCTAGCGACATATGTACAATAAAAAAACACATATACATTTTATTGGCATCGGAGGCATAGGGATGAGTGGCATTGCCACCATTCTCAAACATCAGGGATATACGATATCCGGGTGTGACTCGGATATGCACCAACAAAGTATTATCAATCTACAAAATATAGGATGTTCAATTTTTCAGGGCAACAACACTACTGCTTGTGCCGATCCTCTTATTAATGTGATAGTCTACTCTTCAATTATTAGGCCTGACAACATAGAAATTATTAATGCTCAAAAAAGAGGTATTGCAACAATACCGCGAGCGATCATGCTTGCTGAACTAATGCGAACAAAATATAGCATAGCAATTGCTGGTGCTCATGGAAAAACAACAACTACCTCTTTGGTTTCTCATATTTTAATTGAAGCTGGCATTGATCCGACAGTCATTATTGGTGGCCACCTAAAAACAATATCAACTAATGCTCGATTTGGATTAAGCGATTTTTTAGTAGCTGAAGCTGACGAATCCGATAGGTCTCTCTTATTTTTACACCCTACACTTGCCATCGTCACTAACATCGATTTAGAACATTTGGAAACATATCGAGATCTAAACGATATAAAACAAACTTTTCAACAATTTTTAAGCTCACTTCCCTTTTATGGCAAAGCATTTGTCTGCGCTGATGATCCACATATTTCTTCACTGCCAGCAATTCCTCATATCACCACCATAACGTATGGCTTTAATCAGCAAAACGATTTTTTTGCTACCGATATTATATTGAAAAATAATCGTTCACATTTTACCCTTAACAAAAAATTTTTTACTCTTAACTGGCCAAAAAGCAACACTATTTCTAACAGACCTGACAATTTGGCTATCCCTGACAACACCCATTCTAACGCTCTTGCTACACCAGAAAACCAGGATATTCTTGCTCAGAGTACTGCATTGGAGACCATCACTCTCAATATGCCGGGCAATCATAATATATTAAATGCACTCGGCGCTATTGCCGTTGCATTAGATTTAGATATACCATTAAACGTAATTACGAAAGCGTTAGCCAATTTTCAGGGAGTTGATCAGCGATTTACTCGTCGAGGAACCTTTAAAGGGGCTACTATTATCGATGATTATGGACATCACCCAAAAGAAATAGAACTAACGTTGGCAATTGCTTGTCGACGTACTAAACAAGAGCCCTTTACCGAACAGAAACTCTCTAACCAGCAAGAATTTTCTACTAAGCAAGAACTTTCTATTAACCCTCTCTCTACCGAACAAGATTTTTCTATTAACCAAAAACTCTCCTCTACTAAACAAAAACTTTCTGTAATCTTTCAACCACACAGATATACAAGAACATATCACTTATGGGACTACTTTATTAAAGTTTTTTTAGAAAGCTCCATCGACAATCTCATTATTACCGATATTTTTCCTGCCGGCGAATTGCCTATAGAAAATGTTACCAGCAAACGTTTTGCCGAAACACTACAAGCTTTAAATCCCTCTTTTTCTATTACCTATATTCCCTTCGAGAACGATATGCTCACCCTAGAAACACATATACGCGATACAGCAGACCAGTATGAAACTATACTCTTTCTTGGTGCTGGAAAAATAAATAAAATCTCGCAAAAATTAGTTTCTATTCTATAAGTTGGTATTATATCCCATTAAGTTTCCTATTTTTCGATTGCATGCACTTACCAGTTCTTTATCTTGCAATACGTACATTGTTGATGCAAACGCTGCTCCCCCTCCTAGTGCCATTCCTATTCTTCCTCCTAGGTCTCCTGCTAGTTGTTTTCCTACGGCTTGTAATGCCGCTGCACCTACTCCCATTGCTGCTAACTCAGCTAATATTCTTGTTACTCGGCCTATTCTATTTACCATTATAGCTTCTTCTTTGCTTTTTATTTCTTCACATACTTCTCTCTCTCCTGATCTTTTTACTCTTCCCTCTGCCACTGCTCCTAGTGAAAAAAATAGTGCAATAACCGCCGTTAATGAAACAATTACTTTTCGAGTATATATTCTCATAAAACCTCTTTTTCAGTTATTTAAGTATATTTAAAAAATTTAGCTTCTACACGTATAGCTGAGCGCGTTAAGAATTCCCCTTTTTAAACTTGTTATTGTTGATAAGTTTGCTAATATAGCCTCCCTGCGGAGGCTATATTGGTTGGAGTTATTTATCATCGCTTTGCTCTATTATTAATGCTATCAAATTTCTTTACAGATAGTAAATACCTAGGCCAAAAACTTAACCTAATACATTAAAAATATCCTCAAAACCATTGATTTTAGGCCTTTATTCCTGTTATTCTCAACAATAGAGGAGCAAAAATAGAGCGACCTATAACAAAAGTCTCAAAAGAAGGAAATTGGAGATCAATACACGTGCAATAAGCATGCAAAATAACATGGAGGTTATTATGAAAAAAACAACACTACTACTTATTGCTATAGCATGCATAAGTAGCTTTTTAAACAGAGATATAGAAGCTCGACCTCGATATTCAAGTGATTTGAGAGGCCGAACTACTACTGTTTGTCGAAATGGTCTTTGTCGACCAAGACCAGACAATCCAATAAACTATCGTGGCTACCCACGTTACCGTCATTACGGACCACATCGAGTCGTCCGAGGAGTATTGCCAACTCGCCATCACGGCTATTATCGCCATTATGGCAGATAGTACACTCGACAAATTGTTCAAAAAATAAAGTAATGCGAGAACAATAAGCATACTAGATAAAAACATACCTATTAACAAAAAGGGGGTTATATGAAAAAAAACATACCATTGCTTATTGCAGTGATAGGTCTAAGTACGGGTATAGGTGTCTTTTTAAACCTAGATGCACGTCCTCATTGGCCTGAAAAATGGCACCTTCATGGCCACAAACATGATTATGAGACAAAAAGTGTGCCGCCAAGATCTCTAACGCCAGGCGAAGTATTTAGCTCCGACGAGAAAGCTGTCCAAACAATAGAATCTAATAGAAACAAGCAAGATAGATTACGCCAACAAGAAAATGAGTTGCGAGAACAAAAGCTAGAAAAAGATTTTCAAAAAGAGAAAATACGCCGTGAACGACAAGATCTGAAGCAAGAAACACGAAAACTCAAAGCCAGACTTTAGTAAAACTTTTAGTAAATAATAAACAAAAGACTATGGGTTTTAGTAAACAATAAATAAAGTAAGAGATTTTTAGAAAAATAGAAGTTATTAAATAGAAGTTATTAGATAAAAGTGACTGAATAATAGAAGATATTGATAAAAAAATTACTAGAAAATGGAGGTTATTATGAAAAAGAAAGTTATATTATTTATCGCGATAGCATGTATAGGCAGTTTTTTAAACGTAGACACACATGCTGCCCCCGGATGGGGCCGCGGATATGATCGTTTGGACCGAAGAGATGGTCGTTGGGGTCGTGGATACGATAATTGGAGGCGTAGAGATGATCGTTGGACAAGAGGAGATCGAGCCTTGCTTGGTACCAATATAGCAGCCAATACCGTGGGAACCTTGGGCATGCTGGGCGCTCAAGCTCGTCAAAATAAATTAGCCCGACGAGACGATAGATATGCACGAGAAGAAGAGAACAGAATGCTTAGAGAACAACTAGCTCAAAAAAACTCACAACAAACTCTGCCACAAAAAATACAATCAACTGACGAAGAGATGGAAGATTAAAAAAACTTAAACTAACGTGAGCTCGATCTAACAACTTAGCTTTCTACAATATTTTTTCTATAGCGGGCTAAATGGGCCCGCAGGGCCCACCCAATTTCTTACCCCACCTGCCTGCCCCCGGATGGGGGGATTAAAGGGGCGAATTTAGGGGTCCCCGTGATAGTAGAGCGGGGTAAAATTTAGGGGTCCCCGTGATAGTAGAGCGGGGTAAAATTTAGGGGTCCCCGTGATAGTAGAGCCGGGTAAAATTTAGGGGTCCCCGTGACAGTAGAGCGGGGTAAAATTTACAGCATTTTTAAGTCGAGCTCACGTTAAACTAGATAAAAATAAAAATTTTAGTGAAAATGGAGGTTTTCAATGAAAAACAAAACAACACTATTGCTTATCGTAATAGCATGTATAGGTAGTTTATTGAATATGACTACGCAGACTTTGGGTCGCTATTGGGGTCCTCGATATGGTGGTTATTATGGTAGACGCTGGGCAAGTCCTTATAGAGGCTACGGGGGACTATATGGCAGACACTATGGATACTATGGTAGACCATACTGGAGACATGGTTATGGTCATTATGGTGGGCCATATGGATATGGGTATGATTATTACCCAAGCCGTGGCGGATTGATTGCCGGCACAGTTGCTGGTGCGATCGGCACTGTTGGCGCCATAGCTGCCAATGCTGCTGGAGAAAGATCAGCACGTCGAGCATATCGAGAAGATAGACATGAACAACGAAGACGGCAACTTCAAGAAGAAAAAAATAGAAGGCTCAAAAAACACGCCCCTAAAAAAGAAGTAACAGAAACAGAAGAAACTGAAGAGACAGAAGAAACTAACGAATAATAAAAAAACAAAACTTGAACTAATTTAGTTGGCCTCCTATATTTTAATTGGGGGCCAACCTGAAAAATATGTCTCAATAAGTTGCTATATGCTTAAAAGCTAGGATTATGATTGTGATTATGAGAAGAAAAAATAATCACTAATACGCCAGATCTATACGGTCGAATACTTATTGCTGATCGCTTATCCGGCTTAACAAAATTCAACAAAACCTCACCTCCCGCACTAAATTGTCCGGCATACTTCCAACCAAAACGCTCCATCTGCGAAAAATAGAAATCAACTATATAAAAAATTTTGTTTTTACTTTTGAAAGATAAAAAATTATCGCTATTACTAGTATCTTTGCTGACAACGTTACCGGCACAATAGCTAATACCTTTGCTAGCGTCTCTGCTATCATTTTTACCAGCATTATTAACAACATTACTATCGCACATACCCGGGGGGGGCGAACAGACTACATTATAAACATCCAAAGGGGTAGGAATATCAATAAAATGTGGATTCAGATTTTGTCTTAAAAAAAGAGAAGTGGCATGTTGTTTAGACATACCACTTTTTACAATTTCTTCTTCTTGCTGATCAAACGGTGCTCGTAAAACTGCAACCTCTGACTTAATTTTATTTTTATTATTTTTACGACTAAAGCAGCCCATCAAAAAACAACAAGAAATAATAAAAAAATAAAAACAAGTACCATTTTTCGCCATAAAATAATTCTTTTTAATCAAACAATATTTAAACACTCTATGAATAAAATATTTTATTGAGCTAAAAACATTTGAATAGTTCTATCTATAAACTAGTTACTAACCCGAGCGCTCTCTTTAGCTGTACCCACTTTTTTCCGCTCTTTAATACGAGCAGCTTTACCAACTCTATCACGTACATAAAATAGTTTTGCACGACGAACATCACCTTTTTTGACTATCTTAATAGTTTCAATAAGAGGAGAATAGGTTGGCAAAATACGCTCAACGGCAACTCCTTGAGCACCAATTTTACGTACCGTAAAAGTACTTGAAACACCTTGATTATGACGAGCTATAACATCACCCTCAAAACTTTGGAGTCGTTCTTTAATGCCTTCTTTTTCTTTTGCACTAAAGCTTTTTTCCATCTCTTTATTCAATTCTTCTTGAGTAATAGATTTACCATTTTTTTTGAAAAATATCTTTTTAATCTTATTGATTTTTTCTTGTAATTCTTCTGAAATTTCAAGAATTCTTAATGAAACAGCTACACAATCCCCTATTTCAAAAACAGGAAATGCACGTTCATACATACCAATATCTCTAATCGTCTCTTTAGTCCACTTTTTTGCTTTCATGCGCATTTCCTTATAAAAATCTTTATTTAATTTTTGAGTAAAGCTGTCTCAATATATGTATTATAATAACGTAAAAAAGCACTCATGCCAAGCACTATTTTGCTTCTTGTCCAACCTCTTTATTATTAATCCCCACCCAGCGATCAAGCACTATGGCCGCAGCCGACCTGACTGAAAGATGATTAAAATTCGTAAATCCTTCTACCGGCACCAACTGAAAATCAGATTTTTTCAAAAACGAACCTTGCAATCCTTTCCCAGTACCGAAAACCAATAAAACTGGCCTACCTGATTCCCATACTCGATGCTGATCATAAAAAGTAATAAAAGAAGCATGATCTTGACCTTGAGAGGCTGATGTCACCACAACTAAAGGCGCGACCCCTTCTTTTTCTTCAATAGCGGCAATAGCTTGTTCTATCGTATCTTTCACCGTAACTAATGAAATAGCTTTATGACGACTTTTATTATACGAAATACCATTCTCAGAACACCAAAAACTCAATAATTTATGTACAATTTTTTGTTGATCGCAGAGTGGTGTAACAATAAAAAATCCTTGCATTCCATACGTAGCACAAGAACGAGCTATATCATGAATATCTATAGAAGTAACCGATGTTGCCCCAACGCCCTGATCTCCACCAACCAACACATCCCCGTGAATAAGAGCGACATAATGAGGTGGTATATAAGAAGCGGCAATCTCACGCTCTTTAAGGGTTGTTATATGCGAGCGAACCCATGAAAAATGTTTTTTTACACTTACACACGCTGCTTGCTGCTTACGCCACTGCGCAATTGCTCCATGATTTCCCGACCGAACAATATCAGGTACCTCTCGTTCTTTCCAATTGACCGGTTCCGTATATTCTGGATAGTCGATAAAAGGACCCGTAAACGATTCTTCTGACACTGACTCTTGGCTGCCCACTACACCTGGTATCAGACGCAAAAAGCCCTCAAGCAACATCATTGCCGGAATATCTCCACCCATCAGAACAAAATCACCTACTGAAACAATCATATCCGCATATTCTTGCTCAACCCTCGTATCCATTCCTTCATAGCGAGCTGGCAACAACATGAGATGACCAGTAGACTCTGCTTGTAATGCTATTTTTTTTAAAAGCCGTTGATTTAACAATTCTCCTTGCGGTGAAAAAAAAATCTTAAAAGAACGTCCATATTTTTTTTCTTGTTGATCAACTGCTTGCTGCACCACTTCAGGACGAATAAGCATTCCTGCCCCTGGACCAAATGTTGGCGCATCAATACGTTTTTTTGGAGGAACCAGAGAAAAAAATGAACAAACATCAAGAGAAATTAATTCTTTTTCTTGTGCTCGCTTAATAAGACTTACCTGGGTAAAAGAAGAATAAAGTTCTGGAAAAACAGTACAAATTGATATATGCATACAATAAAAAACCAACCTATCTAGATGCTTTAATGCTAAAAACCCAAAATTTTGTTAAATTAAACTGCCAAATATCTTATTTTTTAGGGCACTTCTTTAGTATCTGTTTAATATATTATAGCTATATTAATCTGCAACCCGAACAGAAATTTTCTCTCTTGCAGAAACCATCGTATCAACCAAAGTACGTATGGCCCTAATTGTTTGTCCTCGTTTACCGATAAGACGCCCTCTATCTCGTGAGTTAACCCTGATTTCAATAACGCTTACTTCGCCAGCGTTTTCTTGATCATGAATTACAGACACAACAACAGATTCTGGATCATTAACCAATTGAGTAACAAGATGTTCAACAAACTCTCTGAGCATAGAAACACTTTCTCTTTTGTATTCTCTTTATATTCTATTCTGCGTGTATTCTATTCTTTGACAGCAGTCGATTTTTCTACAGTCGATTTTTCTGTAGCCACTTTTTTTTCTACAGACTTAGCAACCGTTTTTGCTTTAACATCAACTTTAACATTAGTTGTTTGACCATTCTCTTGAGCAGCTTTCAATGCACGCTTATAAACGCGATATACTTTTTTTGCTGAATCAGAAGGAATAGCACCCTTAGATACCCAATCTTTATACAATTCTTCTCTAAAAACAACTACTTTACCCTTAAGGCTGTCATAAGTACCTATATCCGATAAAAATGCACCATCTCGCTTACTTTTCGAATCAATTGCAACAAGGCTAAAAAAAGGTGTCTTTTTTCTACCAACTCGAGAAAGTCTAATTCTAACTGCCATACACATAATCCTTTGTAAAAAACAATAATATTATTTAAATAATCGCTTGAGTGGACCTGATTTCTTTAATAGTTTAACATATTGTCCCGTTTGTTCAAATCGCTCAATAAGAAAATCTACATCTGGAACCCGTACCCCCGCCCCTTTAGCTATTCTCTCTTTTCGTGAATCATTTAAAACCGCTGGCTCAAGTCGTTCTTTAAGCGTCATTGAATTGATAATAGACCTAAATTTTTTCAAATCACTTTCCCCTTTATGCAAGTCTTCTTGAGACAAGCGTATATCCCCCATACCTGGCATATACTTCATAATTGAGGCTAACGATCCGATCTTATTCATCATATCCATCTGCTGAGCAAAGTCATTCAGTGTTATATTGCCCGACAATAGAGCATTTTCCATGCGATCTTGTTCTGAAGCTTTAATTTTATCTTCAACTCTTTCAAAAAGCGTCTGCAGATCGCCCATTCCTAAAATGCGACTTACGGCTCGCTCAGGATAAAATTGTTCAAGATTATCAATTTTTTCACCCACCCCTACAAAAGCAATCGGCTTTTTCAAGGAATAACGAAATGAAAATGCTGCTCCACCGCGCGAATCACTATCCGTTTTGGTTAAAATAGCAAAATTAAATCCAATAGCATCATCAAAAGACTGGGCGACTTTCAAAGATTCTTGACCCGTCATTGAATCTAAAACCAATACTTTATAGCGAGGAGTCATGAGCGCATCAATATCTTTTAATTCTTGCATCATTTGAGTATCAACATGCAGCCGACCTGCTGTATCCAACAAAAGCAACTCAAAACCCTTATTTTTATATTCAGCATATATTTCTCGAGCAGCTTCTACCGGATTACTACTTCGAGCGCGATAAAAAGATACATTCATTTTTTTGGTAAGCTGCTCCAATTGATCTATTGCCGCTGGACGATAGAAGTCCACTGAAGCCACTAAAATTGAACGTTTTTTCCCTCGTTTTTCCGCTTGACTCTGGACGTAATGAGCTAATTTTGCAACAGTAGTCGTTTTTCCTGATCCTTGCAGACCCAATACCATAACAACAGCTGGTATCTGAAAAGAAAAGGCTACGCCGCTTTTTCCACCAAAAAAGGCTAAAAGCATATCGTGAACAACCTGTATTACTCGCTCACCTGGCTTTAAAGAATTAATAATTTTTTTACCAACTATTTCTTTTTTAACCGAATCAATAAAAGCTTCAACCACGCTATATGGTACGTCAGCTTCTATCAGAGCTGAATGAACAGATTCAAGAGTTTCTTTAATATCCGCTTCTGAAATTTTTGTGTTTTGCGAAAAAGACGAAAAAACTGACGATATTTTCTGAGATAAAAAATCAAACATATATCTTTACCCTATTTTTCAAACATACCCTACTACTAAGCCATACCCTATGCCAACGTCTGCTTTTATTCTGCTTTATAGTGTCGACTACAGTCAATTACACTCTTTATCAAACTTACTACTTTTGTCAATTTTACTCAATTTATTCTACTGTATTATATCTATTTCATGTAATTATGATTAAACTATCACTCTTTGAGCACAATAATTTAATTATAAATTTATTTTTTCACCACTATTTAGTGAGACTTTATGGCGCTATTCTATGACAACTGCTTTATGAACATCATCAATCAAGCCCTTTAAAGTCTTTTGCTTATCCTCAACTGCAGCCGTAAACCCTGCAATCAAAACCTTTTCTTTTTCCAGCTTTTCTATCATTCTCAACAAAAACTCAATATCTTCTTGGTCAACAGCATCACTTTTATTTTCTAAATGACAAAGTATTGTACAAGCGATAATCACGTTTTTTAAATGCACCTGAAGTTGCGGTCGAAAAGCATCATCAAACAATTGTATATGCTGGACGAATTTTTGCAATGCTATTTGAGCATCTACTGCCTTTTTATGAACAGTTTCACTTGCGTCAATACTTTCATTTGCTTTTTCTACTAACAATTTACAATAGATCAGAGCTTTATAAATCTGCAATTTATGATTAATTATAGTTTTTTTACAAGTCTCAAAAACCTCCACAATATGCGCTTGATCTAATAACTGCTCTGGCTTCAAGCAAGCAGGCAGTTCTTCAGATTGCTGATTAGATTGAGAAAGCATACTGCTCTCTTGCTCTGCTCTGACACAATTATTCACTATAAAACCAAACATGAAAATAATCATTAACATACGTTTCACGAAAAATTCCTCTACTTTTATTATTTTTTATAATTTTTTAAATAATACATATATTTATACTTAATCTCTTTTCTTATAAAAAGCTATCTGTTACCTAATAATAGCGTTATATTAGTAGACCGTAAAGTTAGATTATAAGTTATACTCGTTTCATTACATTAATAGTACTTTTTACCAAAAATTCGTACCATCAGGATAAATATTGCCATCTTTAAATCGCAATATCCAGCGCAGTCTCGCCATCTTTATTTCGTAAAGATACATGAGCAATAATTTAATAGCATCGACAGTATCAAAACCCATTGCAGCACTTAACTCTGCATCCATAAGAGCTCAAGAATTTCTGCTCGAATCTTGGAAGTTCATATGAGCACCAGCGTCAAGCAATAATTGTACAATTTCACGATGTCCATGAAAAGCTGCCATAATTAGAGCTGTACGACCTATTCTATCTTGAATATTTACATCAGCCCCTGCTTCAAGCAATAACGTTACTATATCTGTATACCCATAATAAGCTGCCCACAATAAAGCTCTATCTCCGTTTTCATCTTGCATTTGCATATTCACATCAACCCCGGCCTCAATCAATAATCGAACAGCGTCCCTATTTCCACCTTTAATTGCCCAAACTAAAGCCGTATTTCTAGTCTCATCTTGCGCATTTACGTTAGCCCCTGCTTCAAGCAAGAATCTTATTGTATCTGGGCGGCCCTTTTGAACTGCCCTCATTAAAGCTGTACGCCCTATTCTATCTCGAATATTCACATCTGCTCCAGCCTCAAGCAACAATCCAATCATCTCTTTGTCGCCATTATTAACCGCCCACATCAAAACGGTACCCCCATTCATAGCCTGTTGATTTATATCTGCGCCTGCTTCAAGCAATAATTTTATTGTATCTGTGTGTCTATTTTGAACTGCCCACATTAAAGCTGTACGACCTATTCTATCTTGAATACTTACATCTGCCCCTGCTTCAAGCAATAACGTTACTATATCTGTATACCCATAATAAGCTGCCCACAATAAAGCTCTATCTCCGTTTTC
This sequence comes from uncultured bacterium, assembly GCA_963719415.1. Classification (GTDB taxonomy): domain Bacteria; phylum Babelota; class Babeliae; order Babelales; family Vermiphilaceae; genus JAPLIS01. Next base: position 375,381 of record OY970383.1, read on the forward strand.
ATCTTGCATTTGCATATTCACATCTGCCTCTGCAGATAACAATAATCGAACAGCGTCCCTATTTCCACCTTTAATTGCCCAAACTAAAGCCGTATTTCCAGCTTCATCTTGCGCATTTACGTTAGCTCCTGCTTCAAGCAAGAATCTTACAAGCCACGAATAACAATTTCGAGCTGTCCATAACAAAGCTTGATCTCGCTTCGATAGATTTTTTTCAACAAAGGCATTTAACTGCTCTACTTGCCCAGAAGCAACAACTTCTTTAGCTCCTGACATTAGGCACAAACCAAGAATAAAAAATTGTACCAATTTTTTCATAAAACCTCCATTTCACCGCAAAAATCGTATTTATAGCACTAAAACCACACATTAAAAGTCTATCATAATAGGACAAAAAAACAAACGTCATACTGTTTGCAATTATTTTAAGGTCAATAATAGACTGAGGGGAAGAAATCAAAGTAACCCTGACCTCTTCCCCTCAGCTCGTATACTATAGAAACATGCCCGCTCTTTACTCTCAAAAAACTGCCTTACTTCCCGATCATTAGCTACAATTGATTGCCAATTCATAACTAAAGCACTCACTATTTTGACCCAGCCTCACGCAGTAAACGCACAACTTCGTCTTTATTGCCACAATCATCATTATGTAAAGCATGCTCTAAAGCTGTCTTTCCATCATTGCCTCGTATATTAATATCCGCTCCCGCTTTAAGCAATAGCCGCACAATTAGTTCATGGCCAAAAGAAGCTGCTAACATTAAAGCCGTGATCCCATTTTTATTCTGCCTATTTACATCCACTCCTGCCTCGAGCAATAAGTGAATAATTTCATTGCCTGCCAGGATCGCATGCATTAGAACTGTAGCTCCATATCTATTCTGCATATTTACATCTGCCCCTGCCTCAAGCAATAATTTTACTATACCTACTTGCTTATAAACAATTGCGAACGTTAAAGCTGTATTTCCAAATTTTTCTTGCTTGTTTACGTCTGCTCCCACGGATAACAGTAATCGTACATTTGCAGCATCGCCATTAAAGGCCGCGATCATTAAAGGAGTATACCTTTCTTTGGTCTGCATATTTGCATCTGCCCCTGCACCAATCAACAATTTTACTATCTCTGTCTGCCTATAAGCAATTGCCAACATTAAAGCAGTGTTCCCCTCTTTGTTTTGCGCATTTACATCTGCCCCTGCTTCAAGCAACAATCTCACCATATCTGTATACCCATATTCAGCTGCCAACAATAACGCTTTATCGCTACTTTTATTTTGCGTATTTATATCAGTCTCTGCTTCAAGCAACAAACGAATAATCTCACCATTATCATTACCACGTCTAACTGCAAATAATAAAGCGGTCAGATTGTGCTCATCTTTACTCTGCGTATTCACGTAAGCGCCTGCATTCAACAACAATCGAACTATATCTTTCCTGCCATTTAAAGCTGCGTCCATTAAGGCTGTATATCCACTTTCATCATAAACATTAACGTCAGCACCAAGTTTAATCAAAACTTTCACCAGACTCGAAAACCCATTTTTGACTGCAAATAATAAAACTTGATCTCGCTTCGATAGATTTTTTTCAACAGAGCCTGACTGCTCCGTATTTTCACCAAAAACTCTGTTTTCTGGCTGCACAGAAACAGCCAAGCATTCAACGCCTGATATTAGACTCAAGACTAGAACGAAAAATTGTATCAATTTTTTCATGTATCCCCTATTTTACCGTAAAATTATTATAAAAAACAAAAAAATTATATATCAAAAAAGCATACCAGGGCAGCACAAAAAAGCAATCTGAGCCCTATTTGTAATTGTTCATAACGGGCAAAAAATATAGGTAACAAAAAAGGGTGATATATGAAATTCAATTCATAGCCCACCCACACAATAACCCATTAATTCTATTACGATTCTCTATAAAAGCCCATATAGACCTATCGTCCTCGTAATAGCTCTACTATTTCTGCAGTATACTCTTTTCTCTCGCCATCAGGACAAGTACTGTCATCTTTAATCGCGATATCGAGCGCAGTCTCGCCTCCCTTATTTCGTAAAGATACATCAGCACCAGCGGGCAATAATATTTCAATGATTTCAAGGGTATCGAAGCCTAAGTTATTACCATAAACTGCATGCATAAGAGCGGAATAATTATCCCCATCTCGTACATTTACATCAGCTCCAGCCGATAGCAATAGCTTAACTATATCTCTATATCCATAACGAGCTGCAAGCATTAACGAAGTATGCCCGACTGAACGTGCATTAGTATCAGCTCCAACGGATAACAGTAGTCTCACTAGTTCCACATGTCCTAGCTTGCTTGCCTGCACAAGAGCTGTATACCCACCCATCCATTCATTTTTTTTATTTACATCAGCTCCGGCTGCAATTAATAAGGTAGTAATTTCTATATATTCATTTCGAACAGGTTTAACTGATTTAATCGATTGGCAATAATAACCTTCACCACGTAATTGTAATCCAGGAATTGGATGTCCAGCTAAAACGGCTACAACCAGAGCGGTAACCCCTTCTTTGTTCTGCTTATTTACCTCTGCCCCAGCCTCAAGCAATAATCGAACAACATCACTTTTGCCAACTCTAGCGGCCCTTATTAAAGCTGTATCCCCATCTTTATCTTGCATATCTACCTCTGCCCCAGCCTCAAGCAATAATCGAACAACGTCTCTATTGCCAAGTCTAGCTGCCAGCATCAAAGTGGTAACTCCATCTTTATCTGTCGCATTAACATCAGCACGCGCAGAAAGCAACAATCTTGCTATATCTATATCTGCATCAGAAATAATACACATTAAAGCTGTAGACCCCCATTTATCTTTGGCATTAAGGTCTGCCCCCGCCTCAAGCAATAATTTTATTATATCGGCATAGCCCTTAGCAGCTGCCTCCATTAGAACGGTAATCCCTTCTTTGTCTTGCACATTAACGTCAGCGCCAGCTTTAATCAAAATTTTTACAAACAACGAATAACCTTTTTGAACAGCCCATACCAAAGCTCGATCCCGTTTTGATAAATTTTTTGAAACAACAGTCTCTGATTGATTTGCGACTGCAGGCGCCGATACTGATACTTTATGACTAAAAGCGCCGTGTGCCTGTTCAAATGCAACCAGACTTCCAGCTCCAGAAACCAGGCACAAACTAAAAGCAAAAAAATGTACTAATTTTTTCATAAAAACCCTATTGGTTGTGCTTTTATACATATATAACTAAAAATACTTATTAAAAGTATCTCATAATAACGCAAAAAAAGGCAACAACAGCCCTATTTGTAATTGCCAAAATTCAAACAAATAAAACTATCAAAAATATAAGTGATAAAAAATGGTAATTTTAGATAACAAAAAAGGTGGGGTATGAAACTTAGAGACTGTTTTCATGATTTTTTAAGTAATCTTTTTAGCAACATATTGCTATGTGAAATTTTTATAAAAGTTTCTTCGCTAGAAAAAGATATTTCATAATCTTTTGATAGTCGCCTACTTGCATTGAGCCAGCCAAATGTCCTTTCTACAACCCATCTGACAGGAATAATGGCCCATTTTTCAACTATTCGCGAAGATATATTTGCTGTTTTTTTTAAAATATCTCTGACATAGTTCTCAGCAGTTCCACGATATCCAGCATCCAAACAAACCCCGTTTAATGTTGGATATTTTTCAAGAGTTTTTTTAAAAATTTCACCACCCTTCATAGTGTCATGTATATTTGCAGCATGCACTTCAACGTGCAAAAGATTCCCTTGAGTGTCAACGCTAATATGACGCTTTCGACCCTTTATTTTTTTTTCCGCCATCAATGCCACGTTGCATTGCTGGTCCTGTTGTTTTAACAGTTTGGCTATCGGTGATGGAGTAACTTGGACTGGGATTTTTCCCTGAATTTTCGCGGGTTTCTGCCACAATAACTTTTAATATATTGTCCCATATTCCCTTTTTTTTAGCACGCCTAAAAAAGCTATATACCGTTTGCCATGGTGGCAAATCGTGTGGCAAAAGTCTCCACTGACAACCTGTTTTTGTTATATAAAGCACGGCGTTAACTAAATCTTTTTTTGCATGTTCTGATCGATTTCCGTAGTTGCCACAATCGAAAAAATTAGCAATCTTTTTCCATTCAGAATCTGTTAAATTACTTGAGTATTCCATGCTGCCCTTGTTAAAAAAACTTTATCTCAAGTATCTTTATATCATATTTTTTTAATCATGAAAACAGTCTCTAAGAAATAATTCTTCAATTTCATCAGAAAGAAGCTCATCTGAAGAAAATTTATTATAGATATTATTCACTTCTTTTAACTCAATATCTTCTTGTAATTCAGTAGCTTTTTTTTGTTCCGCTTAAACATAATTACCCATTATAGCAGAAAGCACAAAAGCCATTATTAATTGATACACCATAAAAATCTCCTTATTTTTATCTATTTTTTTATTTTGCTTTAGCTTCACGCAATAACTGCACAACTGCCTTATTATCTTCTCGAGACTTTGCATGATCTAAAGCTGTTTTTCCATATGTATCCTGAATCTTAGTTTTAGCGCCTCCTGCAAGCAATATGCGTACAATTTCAGAATAACCAGATTTAGCCGCACACATTAAAGCAGTAAACCCTTCTTTGTCTTGCATGTTAGCCTTGGCTCCAGCTTCAAGCAATAATTGTACCGTTGTGTCATTGCCGTAAAAAACTGCCTTAAGTAAAGCCGTGCGGCCATAGTCATCATGTCCATTTACATCAGCTCTAGCTTCAAGCAATAATCGTACAACCTCATCATTATCATGCTTAGCTGCAGCATGCATCAAAATGGTGGTGCCATACTCACTCTTTTCGTTTACCTCTGCTCCTGCTTTGATCAATAACGGTATAACATCGTGATAACCTTTAAAAATTGCTTTCGCTAAAAGTGTATGCCCATATCTATCCTGCGTGTTTACATCTGCCCCTGCTTCAAGCAATAGACGCAGAACTGCGATATCCTTTCTATTATCAAATGCATACAATAAAGCAGTACTTCCAACCTTATTTTTCTTATTTACATCTGCCCCTGCTTCAAGCAATAGCTTTACTATTACCTCTTTGCCATGTTTAGATGCATACATTAAAGCAGTAAATCCATGCTTATTCTGTATATTGGCATTAGCCCCCTCTTCAAGCAATAACCCTACAATTATTTTTTTGCCTTTACACACTGCAATTATTAAAGCTGTATTCAGATGTATATTCTGCTCGTTTACCTTAACACCATCTTTAAGCAATAGAGCTACATTCGCCTTATCTCCATGAAAAACTGATTTCATGAGAGGAGTGAACTCAACAGTTTCATCAGTTTCATCCATGCAAGGTTTAAGAGACAATTCTTCAGTTTCACTAGAAATATCAGAAGAAGAAAATTGAACAGATAATTCACTGTTTTTTTTCTCTTTCGCTTGAATAGAATCGCCCATTATACCAGCAAGCACACAAGCTATTATTAATCGATGTGTCATAAAAATCCCCCTTATTGTTTACCTATTTTTTTATTTTTATCTATATTTTACTATAATTTTTAACTCAATTTTCAGCAACACCGTTTTTATTCATAGCTTTTTATGCATAACTTTTTTACCTATAATATGTCTATAGCTTTGATTTTTTTTGATTTTTTTAACCTCCGCAGTATACTATTGCTAATATAGTATTTTACCTTTATACGTTGATGATTGGCTAAAGCATGTCTAAAAAACTTTTTTACGAAACTAATCAGACTCCAAAAACGCTTATCATAGGCGTCAATGCTCCTTATCAAAAAAGTAGCAATATCGATAATTATCTGGAAGAATTTCGCAATCTAGTTAAAGCCGATAATATCATCTATGAAGAGATGCTTATTATAAAACTACGAGATGTAAGCCCAGTCCACTTTTTTACGCGAGGCAAACTCGAAGAAATTAAAAAAAAGTGCGAAGAACTAGAGATCAAAAATATCATTATATCCGATACTCTAACTCCTCAACAGGAACGGAATATTGAAGATTTTCTCGGAACTGAAGTTATCGATAGAACACAACTTATTTTGGAAATTTTTGAAAAAGCTGCCCGTTCTAACGAAGGCAAAACACAGGTGGCCATCGCCATGCTCCAACACCGCAAGACTCGTTTAGCGGGAAAAGGTGTGTATCTCGAACAACAGTCAGGCGCTGTTGGTGTTCGGGGTGGATTTGGTGAAAAACTTAAAGAACGAGATCGTCGCTACCTTAATAGTCAGATTACTAAATACAAAAAACAGCTTGTTGAACTGCAAAAAGTACGAGAAACGCAACGAAAAGTTCGTCTTGATTCACAAATGCCTCAGATATGCTTAGTCGGCTATACGAATGCAGGAAAATCAACTATCCTAAACAGTCTTACTCATAGCGACACATTAGCGATAGATAAATTATTTGCTACGTTGGATACAACAACTCGATCTCTTTTTATCGATAATAAACAAAAAGGGATTATATCTGACACCGTCGGGTTTATTCAACAACTTCCTCCTAATTTAATCGCCGCATTCAAAAGTACTTTATCAGAATTACAATATGCTGATCTATTGCTGCATGTGGTTGATCTTTCTGATACCAGCTGGGAAGCTCATGTGCAGGTGGTGAATCAAATTCTTGCTGATTTAAAAGTAGATAAAGAAATGCTCTATGTTTTTAATAAAAAAGATAAGATTGATCCTCTTTTATTACAGGCGGCAACTATGCAAGAAGCATTAAAAAAATATCAACCACAGGTGTTTACCAATGCACAATCAAAAGATGGCCTAGAGCCACTTATTGATTTCTTACGCTCCTGGAACCCAGAAAAATAGACGTTACACCTGATTTAAATTTTTGATAACAAAAAGGCCTAGCATAACCGCTAGGCCTTTTTGTTATCAAAATTACCAAAAAAAATTATGCCTTATACCTTAAAAGCTATCGCTTCTTTATACTTTTTATAAATAAGCCCTTTCCAACCACCTTTTTTATTTTAGCCACATACATTCTTTTTTGCTTAAATAATTTTGTTATTTACAACCAATTTATTTTATAGTATCAAAAAAAATAGATAACTTTTTTTATCTTACTTTTTGGACGATAGAAAATATATACATAAAAACAGGAGATAGTTTCATGAAATTAATAAATTATAAGCATATTTTTTATTCAAATTTTTTTATACTTATATTCTCTACACATAATTACACGCAACCAACAATAAGCGAACTACAAAAAAAAGAGATTCAAAAAACTGCTCTTGCATTAAAACAAAAAAAAAAAGAACTGCTCCTTAAAAAAATAGAAACTGCAAACACCGAAGCTCTCCAAGCGCGATTAGATCTAGCTACTCTCTACTCAGAAGAACAGAGTTATAATTTAGCTTTAGAACAATTGGAATTTTTAGTCAGCCAATCACCGGATAATACAAATTATGCTTTTCAGCGAGCAAACGCCTACAACACCATCAACAAAACTCAAGAAGCTTTACAAGAATACAAACGACTTTTATTAAAACATCCTGATAATCCGGTAATAAATTATAATATCGCCTATACTTACAAAAAATTAGGTAAAATAGAAAAGGCACTACCCCATTACTATGCGACAATTCAGAAAGATCCTAATCACGCCGAAGCTCATTTTGGCCTTGGCCTTGCGTATCTTGCCACTGAAGATTTTATACGTGGCTTTGAAGAATATGAATGGCGTTGGAAACGAACTTCCCAAAAGTCAAACAAAAGAGAGTATCCTCAACCTGTATGGGATGGAAGTTCTTTAAAAAACAAAAAAATTTTCTTATACGCAGAACAGGGCCTTGGCGATACCTATCAGTTTATTCGCTATGCTCAAGTGATCAAAAAAATGGGTGGCTATGTCATCGTTGCAGTACAAAACCCTCTTGCTCAGATTGTTAAACTATGCCCGTATATTGATCAAGTAATAGGACTAAATGAGCAACCGCCTCAATTTGATTGTTACGCTCCCCTTATGTCTCTCCCTCATATTCTTAAAACAACAAGTCAAACAGTACCTAATACTATTCCCTATTTATATGCTGATAAACAACTAATAGCGACATGGAAAGAAAAACTTACCGCTAATAAAAATATAAAAGTTGGTATTTGCTGGCAAGGAAATGACCAATATAGCACTGCTTTTTTACGTACCATAGTAGCAGCAAAAAACATACAACTAAAACAACTAGCCTCACTAGCAGCTATCCCTAACGTCAGCCTCTATAATCTTCAAAAAGAAACGGGAACTGATCAATTAAAAGATGATTATGGATTTAATCTTATCTCTTTTGATGCTGATTTTGATTCAACTAACGGCCGATTTATGGATACAGCTGCCGTTATGGCAAATCTTGATCTTGTCATTACCGTTGATACCTCTATTGCTCATCTTGCAGCTGGCCTTGGAAAACCAACCTGGGTCCCGTTACCAGAACCAGCCGATTGGCGGTGGATGCTTAAACGCGCGGATACACCTTGGTATCCTACTATGCGTCTTTTTAGACAACCAGAACCAGGTGATTGGGATTCAGTGCTCGCTACTATCAAAGAAGAGTTAACGGACTTTGTACAAAAACAACAAATAAATAAGTAGTGTACCTATACTATGCTTTTTAATTACCAAAAAACTATTCAAGCGCGAGATACATTATGCCCTATAAATCTCTATTCACATTCGTACTCTTTTCGTTACAAACTTTCTATTTTACTTTATCTTGCTCCACTGAAAACGACTATATTCAAGAACTATTTAAAACAGGAAATACTGCTTTATATGATGGCGATATAACTGGTGCTATTGCAACATATACCCAATTACTTTCAGAATGTCCCGCGCTAACAGAAGCACAACATAATCTTGCCTATGCCTACAAAATTCAAGGTTACCCCTGAAAAATCAATTCCTCTGTATCTCGATATTATTGAAAAAAATCCTAAAACAATAGAATCTCTTCGCGGACTTTCAGCCGCCTATTTAATGCAGGGAGATTATGTAAATGGTTGGAAAACACATCTTCAACTGCATGAGTCACACCTTAATAGATTACAGGCTCTCATTCAAAACAACGAAGTTTCCAACAAAAAAGTTCTGCTGATTTATCAAGGAGGCCTGGGAGATACGTTCAATTTTATTAGATATGCCAAGCGACTTAAAAAACTTGGGGCAATAGTAATTGCCTTTGTACAAACACCACTAGTACACCTTCTATCCCGTTGCCCTTTTATAGATAGGTGTATCAGCAAAAAAAACTATGTTCTATCTCGTGTTGCCTCCACCTGTGATGTATATGCACAAATCATGAATCTACCAGCTCTTTTTGAAGATACAGAAACCACTATTCCCAGCTCTGTTCCTTATGTTTTTCCTGATCATAAACTTATAGAACAATGGAAAAAGATAGTTAATAAAACAACCTTTAATATTGGCATATGTTGGCACCCAGATACACAAAACGACGAAGCCCGTATGTCTATAGCAAGACGCGATATCCCATTGCCAATGTTTGAAAAACTCCAAAACATTTCCAACGTACACTTTTATTCACTGCAAAAAAAAGATGGCTTAGATCAAATTAACCAAATCAACGCGCAGTTTCCCCTAACGGTAATCGATGATGCATTACTCGATGGCGATCATGGCCCCTTTATGGATACCGCTGCAATTATAGCAAATCTTGATCTTGTCATCACGATCGATAGCGCTGTGGCTCATCTTGCCGGAGCTTTGGGAAAACCAGTATGGCTTTTACTTCCCTATGCTACTGATTGGCGTTGGTTAATAAACAGAACGGATTCACCCTGGTATCCAACTATGCGTATTTTTAAGCAACCAGCACCCTTTGATTGGAATTCAGTTATGGAAAACGTTTACACAGAATTATGTTTAATAAATAAAAATAAATAATTAAAAATTAAAAAAAAAGAGTCAGATTATGTAAAAATAAAAAAAATAAAAAAATAATATACAAGATTCAAAACCAGATCTAAAAAAGGAGTCTGTCATGAAAATCACCAATTATCTCTTTAAGCACCCTGTTATTGATAAGCATTCAGCTATTCAGCAATCTACAACTGTTTTATTCTCTACAAGTTTTTTCTCCACTAACTATTTCTCTGTCTCCTTTTTTTCTACCATCTTATTCTCCACTATTTTATTACTTCTATTTTCTTTTCCATCGTTCACTTTAGCCGCTAACACAACAATTTCTCAAAATTATACAGCAAACAGCGTAAGCCCTAAAATAACGCGCAGTATTGTAGCAGAAATATCTCTTGGAGAATTAATTGATAAAATCACTATTTTAAGAATCAAACAAGAACAGATAAAAGATACAAAAAAGTTACGCAACGTTAATGTCGAACTTAAACTACTTTATCACACTTTATGCGAAATAATAGCGATAACCCCAGAATTACTCGAGTCCATGGACCATCTTAAAAAAATTAACTATAAACTTTGGGTAGTTGAAGACGATATTCGCATTAAAGAATGTAAACAAGAATTTGATGAGGCATTTATAGAATTAGCACGTCTTGTATATATTACTAATGATGAACGTTGCACAATCAAGCGTATAATTAACGAACTCTATGGATCACACTTAATTGAAGAAAAAAGTTATGTCGATTATGTTGTGGCCCAGTAAACACTTTTCGCATAAAACCTACACAAAAAAGTTGCTTCACCTAGATTATTAACGATGTGATGTACAAAAAGCTGTTCTCCTGAGCTCGGCAATAAGCTTGCTACTGGGTTTTTATATGTATATAAAAATAAGCAATAGCTATTAACAAACTAACCACTCTCGGCTCAGCTTTTTTTTTCATCTTCAACTTTAATTGTTAAATCTAGGGTCTTTTGAGCTCTTTTCTCCATTTGTTGTTTTTCTACTATTTCTACTAAAGCTGGACCCCTTTCTAACTCTTCTTTGGCTTGCATTTTAGTTTCTTCTATCATCATTTTTTTGCAGCGAGTTAATCCAAAAACCTCTAAACTACAAGGACAAAATGTAGGTACATAATATTTACAGTCCTCACCTATCATCCTCAAAAGGTCCTCTTGATCATAATCATTCTCACATCGTTTTACAGATAAATTTAATAATAGCTTGCTTTGGACTAATGAAAACAATATAGGTTTTTCACCCATAACCATTCTATTTATCAGTAGTGGTGCTGCCAATAAATTTTGTTTCCAATACACTGAAAAGCAGATTTTTTCAGCTATTTCAAGGGTTAATTTTTCGTTTTTCAAAAGGGCTAATTCTGGACTTTCAAGATATAGTGCATGCCATGCTTTCATCTCCTCCTCGTTAAAAGTATCACCTTTGCCTCTGTTATAAATAAAATTATACCCCAATTCTTCAAAAGAAGAATTAACCGTTGTATTTTTTGCATGATAACTGAAAAGCCATACCCTGGCCCTTATTTGTTGTTCTATTGCCTTTAGGTTACTTTCTAGGTCAATCTTTATGTCTTTTATTAATCTATGTTTATTTTCAGGCACAGCATACCTAAGTAATCTTATGGGGTATTGCATTCCTGAAGAGTCCTCTTGAAAAATAGCTACAGGATCAAACTTTTCAGATTTTTCAGACGCTTTAAAACTACCCTTTATTGTCATAGTCAAAAATAAGACTATAAAAAAAAGGTGACAATATTTGTATCTCACAGAAATTTCCATTCCTTTTATAATTAAAATATCTTTTAGGCTTCTTTTGTGATGCACTCAGCAAAATTATATAATTTATAATAATATAAAAATATAATTTCCTTGTAAAGTCGGAAAAAAAAGCAATAAAATTCCTTTATGAAATAACAAAACAAACTTTGCAAACGTTTATCTTGACTCCTTTAATTATTTATCTTTAACGTGAACTCAATTTAAGCGATCAGCAGTCTACAGCTTTTTTTGTACCTTAAATGTTTTTGTAAAGTAGGGTATATTTATTTGTGGCTCCTTCGGAGGCCACAAAATGAGAAGTTTTAGTACACTGCAAAAAAAATATCCGAGTTGCTTTTACTGTCTTTTTGCGTCGAACTCACGTTGTTTTATTATTGTTTAGACAAGTTGCTACCTATCATTATAGACAATCGAGCAGTTAAGGTCCGCAGCAAAACCCCTACATGTATAAACTATATCTCTCTATAACTAAATTAAATTATTACATAAGACTGTCGTCGAATAAAAAATTTGAAAAAAAAAGCATGCTGACTATACTACTACTGAATAAAAACAGATTCTGGTAAAAATTTTACGAAAAAGGGCTATCGTGAAAAAAGTATGTACAAAAAAAATATGCTTGAAATATGTCGCATTACTCTGTTTCAACTTAATGGCTACACAAACACATGCTGCCGAACAACAAAAATCTCCTCGTGAAAAGCCAGAATCTAAACTCTTTCAACCAAATCCGATAGACAATTATAAAGGTCCCGGCATAGCTAGATCATGGTATATAGAAGAAGAACAAGAAATAGCAGAACAACAAGGACAACAAAAACCACCGTTCCACGCTGAACAAGAAAAACCTACCGGCCAAGGGCAGAAAAAAAATAGTCGTCCCGCCAGAACTAAATCATTAGAATTAAGATTGGAACCAGAACAAGAAAAAAAAGAAGCTGCAGAATCTAAACAACGCTCTTTAAGTTTAGATTATTTATATTGGCCTAATTGGGATGGATACGGACCAGCTCGCCATGGTCGCAATAGTGATACTCCTAATAGTGGAAATAATAGTCAAAAAAATGATCGAGAAAGAACGTCTTATGCTGCACTACTTGCCCATGCAAGAAAAACATGCGCTAAAGCTTTAAGCGCAAATAGTCGCGAACAAAAAAATGAGCAGCAAGAGAGCAGTAGCGAAGATAGTAGTGGCGAAGAAACTGTGTAAATAAAATATTTAATTTTATTTACACGAGAGTATTTATAATTTTGAGAATTTTATGTCTATAATATAAAAAACCTGAGATTTTTCTTGAACTATTATTGCGTGCAATTACACTAAACTAAGGTAATTAAAATTCAACAGTCTATTTTTAAATTTTAGTGTAGAGGCACAATGCTGCAAGATCACACATTCAATACATTTGTTACCAACGAACTTAATGCAGCACAACAAAAAGCTGTTTTACAAGGCAATGGACCAACACTCGTTATAGCTGGTGCAGGTTCGGGAAAAACACGCGTCATTACCGCACGCATTACCAATCTTATATTAAACCATCATGTTTCACCCTCTGCTATCGTTGCTTTAACATTTACTAATAAAGCAGCAAATGAGATGAAATCACGAATTGCTAGTTTTTTAGATGATCAACACATACTCCCCTTTGTAGGAACTTTTCACTCATACTGCGTTCGATTATTAAAACAAAATAGTAGACACTTTGATATTCCTACTTTTACTATTTTAGATGGTGATGACCAAATGAAAATAATTACCGGTATTTTACAACGGTTGAATGCACCAAAACATGTTACCCCACGCAACGTATTGTACCAAATTTCTCATATTAAAAATCAACTCATTGATGCTGTGCCGATAAGTAGCCTATTTAATCATCCACTGGTAGAACAGATATATTATGCGTATGAAAAAGAAAAAACAGCAAGCAAGTGCTTCGATTTCGATGACCTTATGCTTAAAGTTTTACAGCTCTTTAAAAAAGATTCTACCTTTAAAAACTTACACCAAAATAGAGTACGGCATCTTCTGGTTGATGAATATCAAGATACCAACAAAGTACAGCATGAACTTCTAAAACAGATGACCTTACAGCAAACAACATTAGAACAAGCAACAGTCCCTGAACGCCTATTTTCCATCGATTCTTTATGCGCAGTTGGTGATGAAGATCAATCAATATACTCATGGCGTGGTGCTACTATTGAAAACATGATTCATTTTAAAAATGATTTTAATGATACACAAATAATTAAAATCGAACAAAATTACCGCTCTGTTCAACCTATACTAGAACTTGCTAATCGTGTTATAGAGCAAAACAAAAAACGTAACAGTAAAAAATTGTGGTCCAATAAAAATGGGGTCGATCGCATACGCGCTATAACCTGCATGTCTGAATATCAAGAAGGTGAAGCTATCGCTTATTGTCTCAAAGCCGCTGCTAAAAAACAGAAACGAAGTAACATGGCGGTGCTCTATCGAACGCATGCACAATCACGTGCAATAGAAGAAGCTCTTATTAAAAATTCAATTCCTTATCAGATTATTGGCGGTATGCAATTCTATGAACGAAAAGAGATTAAAGATCTTCTTGCCTATTTTCGTTTAATCATTAATCCCTTTGATAGACCTTCTTTTTTTAGAGTCATTAATACCCCTTCCCGTGGCCTTGGTCTCAAAACAGAAGAGCTCCTCTATGATTATTGGCAAAATGAGCCATTTTTAGATTTTAAAGACATATGCCAAGCTCAACAAAATCAAGTACCTGCTTCAAAACAAAAAACGTTACAAAGTTTTGTAGCTGTTTTTGATAATTTAGATGCAACAACAACACCGAGCAAAGCTATCACTACTATTATTACCAAAACAGAGTATATGCAGTATCTGCGCAATACGTACGATCCTCAAGAAGCAGAAGAACGTATTGAAAACGTTCAGGAATTAGTTGAAGCTATTCGCTACTTTGAAGAAAATATGATCAGCAGTATTGAGTCGCTACTCCATGAAATTGCACTCATGCAAGAAAAAGTTACCAAACAAGACAAACAGCACGATAAAGTATTATTGATGAGTCTTCATGCTGCAAAAGGTCTCGAATTTGACCTCGTAATATTAGCAGGACTTGAAGAAGGCATTATTCCCTCAAGTCGCTCACTTAATCATGCTGATACGGTAGAAGAAGAACGACGTCTTTTTTATGTTGGCATTACACGAGCAAAAGAACACCTTCTGCTAACGCATGCAAAATATCGTTACACCTATGGAAAAATGGTTGATCAAATACCTTCTCAATTTTTACAAGAGATACCAAAAAATCTGATCACCAGACAAGACGTATCATCCGGAAACAATATACAATTTATCTCTTTCTTTGCTGATTGGTTTGGGAATATGAACGGCGATAGTCAAACAAGCCAAGTATTTACTTTTAGCAAGCCGACAAGCAGGCTGACACCAACACAAATAACAGCATCCACGACTTCTTCCTCTTCCCACCACTATATGCCAGACAAATTACCCTTTTCTGACGAAGAACGTGACATACAAAAAGAAAAAATCATGGTTGCCAAAAAAAATCAGCCCGTCAAGCATGAAACATATGGCTTAGGAATTGTGGAAAAAAGCGAAAAAAAAGCTGATAAAACCTATGTTACCGTTAAATTCAAAGCCGGTACTAAAAAAATCATTTCTGACTTTTTAGAATATATATAGCAAACTAAAACAACTTTTTTTTAGTATCACATACCAAAAAAAAATTAAAAAAAAGGATACGTACCTCATATCATAGATCTTCTGCTTTTAATTTTGCAATGACTCTACCTTTAGCTCAACATCTGCCAACCGTTTTTGTCCACGCTCTCCCGCTCTTTGATCAGCCAGCTTCGCTCGTTCGCCATCAGATGGATGTGAATAGAACCAACTTTGCTCTTCTGCTTTTTTTTGCATCTTTGGACTACCATTTTCTGACGAATACGACGCTCAGACCATCTCTCACAAATCAAGTATAACACAAAAACCAGGTATAGCCGGAAAAAAATCAACTCGTCAAATATGAAACATATGGTTTAGAAATTGTAGAAAAAAGTGAAAAAAAAACTAATAAAAATCTATGTCACCGTAAAATTTAAAACAAGCACTAAAAAAATTATTTCTGATTTTTTAGAATATATTCTGATTTTTTAGAATATATGTAGTAAAATGAATACCTGTTTTGATATCGCACGCCAATTTTTAGATGATTATAATTAGTATTACACCTAACCAAACAAAAAAATCCATAACCAAAAAATTCGGAAAAAAGACCATACATGAAAAAATATATGCTACTTATTATGATTACTGCAAGTATGCATACATGCATGATAATAAGTGCAACACAAAAAAAAGCATCCACTTCCATCGACAACTGCTCTTTAGTACGAAAGGCTCTATTAACGGCTGTTCTTTCACCTTCTTTACGTTGCTCTGAAGTAATAGGTTTAATAAATGAGTATGCTGAAAGTCAATGGAAGGAGCAATCTTTTGATTTCGGTAATTCGATATCTAGCATAGCAGTATCGCCAAATAAAAAAAATATAGCTTTAGGAACTATTGACGGCTTCGTGTTATTAGTTAACCCAAAAACCTTTGAATCAATATATAGTTTTAATACGCTGAGCAAAGACAAAGTCAAGATTCTTGAATTCTCGCCAGATAGTACTCTTCTTGTATCTGCTAACTTAGGAGGATCAAGGAGAAAAGGTTTAACAGAATCAGTAAAAATATGGAATACCGGTACAAAAAAAATCGAACGCGACCTACAAGGCTTTTCGGGACATCCTTCTCAAATTAAATTTTTAAATAACGATACATTGCTATTAAAAACAGAGAAATTGCCGACGTATGTAAGTGAGACATATCGATCAAATACATATTCCCCTTATTCCATAACGGTATTGGATATAAAAAGCGATACACCCTTACAAAAAATACCTATAGATTATTTTGTTGCAACGGTATTCAAAACGAAACAATTAGTTGCTTGTATGTACGACATTGAAAAGTATCGCAATTCAATAACAATATGGAATGCTGATACTTTTGAATATGAACGAACTACTGAAACATGTGAATCTATAAATAGCATGGCTGCTTCTCCGGATAATACGAAATTAGCAATCGGAACTTATGATGACTCTCCGATGCAAAAAAAATATCATAACCTAATAAAAATCATAGATTTAGACACGGGCAAAACAGTAAAAAAACTTTATGCACCAAAAATTCTAAAAAAGGAAGAAAGCATCATTTCTCTATTATATTCACCTTCTGGTGACCTATTAGCCTCAGGAACAAACTGGCGAAAAATACTGTTATGGAACCCGCGTACCAGCCAACTACTAGGACAATTCGAAAACATCGATAGCTCTATAATGCCTCTTGCTTTTTCCCCGGAAGGCGGGCACCTTATTTTAAATTCAGAGAAAGGAACATTAAAAATCACTGATGTGTCAGAGTACATAGGAATGCAAAAAAAAATTAAAAAGAAAAAGAATACCTGTTGTATATCATAGATATTCTACTTTTGATTCAACATCTACCACTTTCGACCACACTATTTACACGACTATCAACGACAACTCGCCGATCTCTATAGGATACATTAGTCGCAATTAGGAATAACATACACGGACTCGTACAACAGTTAAATGAGATAGTTCATACTCCAAATCAGGATCAACTTTGGCGTAATCAAATATTTTTCCCCAGATTCCATGTTTACTCCATGCTACAAATCTTTTGTGTACTGCACGCCAACAACCATAATAAGAAGGAAGCATTCTCCATTGACAACCTCCTTTAAGTATAAAGTAAGCTGCTTCAATAAATGTTTGTAGTTTTTCTAGATTGTTTGTATGAAGACCTTTAATTGTTTTTAAAATTTTTACAATGTTTAAAAATACTGTATATTCAATTTTGTAATGCATTATAGCTTCCTTTTTTATAACTTTAGTTGGTTTTATAAAAGGAAGCTTATTCTTTTTTTAAACAACTGTTAAATTTGGTTCACAGAACCTAGGCTTTTTGCCCGATGGCATCTTTCTCCTTGCCGATTTTTATAGCCAAACTATACTAGTTTCCAAAATACCAATACTGCGAATTTCTAAAATATAAAAAAAAATTACACGCAAATAAAAATAGATCGTTACTACATAAGCATAATCAAAAAGGGAGAGACTGCGTATGAAAAAATATATAGCACTGATTACTATAAGCATCAGCTTAAGTCTACATACATGCATAGTAATGGGAGCTGCAGAACCCGAATATGCTCACACAGCAGAAAGTTGTGTGTTAGCCCCTATTCAAAGCAATAACGCTTTAATGCGAGAAACTCCGCTAACAAAAGAACTGACAACTATTCTTACTGATTTCTGCCCTGGAATAATCCACTTAATAGGAAACTATCTTGAAAATCGATGGCGAGAGCAAACTATTAAAACTGGCAAATCAGTAAGTAGCTTAGCAATATCACCTGACGGAAATACTATAACCGCAGGAACCAATGACGGCTTCTTAAAATTATTTAATCCAAAAACAGGAAAGCTCATACTTTCATGGCACGGGCATAAAAAAAGCATCCGGTCTCTTGATTTTTCCCCCAATTCTACCCTTATTGCACGACAATAACCGTAATATAAGTGTGACATTCTCCAGAGACAGTCTCATTTTAAACATAAAGCAAAAGGCTTTAATAAGTATCTGTAGCTTCTTAATATTATTTGTATGGATTTACAATATTTAAAAATGCTGTATATTCAATCTTATAATGCATTATAGTTTCTTTTTGTATAAATTTAATTGGTTTTGGAATTTGGTTCACCGGACCTAGACTTATTTTTTTACCTTACACAAAATAGACACATTTAACATACAATCTGACAAACTCAAGAAAAGGACATACATTAACATGAAAAAATATATAGTATTGATTACAATAAGTATCAACATAAGTCTATTCACCTCCTCCATAAAAGGAGCTGCTGAACAAACTGCGCTCGAATATGCTCCTGAATATCCCTTACCAGCAGAAAATTACCTACCAGCTGTCATTCAAAGCTATCGTTCTTTAATGCGAGAAACTCCGCTAACAAAAGAACTGACAACTATTCTTATTGATTTTTGTCCTGGAATAGTTCATTTAATAAAAGAGTATGCTCAAAATAGATGGCACGAGCAAACCATTGCTGCTGACAAAATAATAAGCAGCACAACAATATCACCCGATGGCAATACTATCGCTGTATAGCATAGCGCACTAAGAATTCCCCATTTTCTCAAATGCATTACAAGTCGCTTTCCAAATATCATTTTCAACAAATTCAAGCTCACGCCTAATATTATTTTTTAGGTAAGCCCAATGATGTTCTATTGGGTTTAAGTCTGGAGAATAAGCAGGTAAAAAAAGCAAAGAACAACCAGCTTTATTTACAATATCAGAGATTTCGATCCATTTGTGAAACGATGCGTTATCTAAAACAATAGTCTTTCCAGTGCCTATATGTGGCAGCAAAACAGCCTCAAAATAACATTTAATAATTTCTTTATTGCAATAACCATCGAATATTAAAGGCGCACAAAGTTTATTTTCAAAAAGACCTGCGCAAATACTTGTTCTTTGCGTAGAATGCCCGGGTTTTTCAGCAAAAACGCGCTTGCCACGCAATCCCCATCCATATGCATATCGTTCGTTATTGTCAATTCCAGATTCGTCAAAATATACCAATTCTGATTTTTTTATTTTTTTTACTTTCTCTGCAAACTCTATTCGTGCTTTCTCTATTCTTTCTTTGAATAAATATTGTTTTTTTTTCGAGTGTAACCAAGAGCCTTTATAGCTGTTCCTACTGCTGTTTTACCAACTTTCAACGCTTCAGTCATTGCTTTAATGGTCCAATCTTGATGTTCGTCCAAAAAAAGTTTAAATTTAACTAAATCTAATTTTCTTCTGCTTTTTCCAGATTTTGTTCGATCTGATAATGGTGCAATGCGGCCTTCTTTTTTGAATATTTTATTCCATGTATATAATGTTTTTCTGTCTATATCAAGCAACAATGCTACTTCCGTTTTTTTCATTTTCTTCTCGATTAATAAATCGAGAGCTTTTTTTCTTATGTCTACGCTATACATACTATAACTCCTAAATTTTTGTTTAGAAATTAGTATATTCTTTTGGGGTTATTTATCAACGCTTTGCTATAGGAACTGTTTACGGTCAATTGAAATTATTTAATCCAGAAACCGGAAAATCAGTACTTGAATGGTATGGTCATAAAAATACACCAATTCTATCTCTTAATTTTTCACCTGATGGCAATCTTCTCGCATCTAGTTCATCTGATAAAATAACAAAAATATGGGATGCTTATACTGGTGAACTAAAACAATACCTAGACCATAATGGCTCAGACCCAAACGTAAAATTTTTATCCGACAGTAGGTTACTATCTCATTCGCATGGTATGATAGAATTATGGGATATACAAACTGGCCAAAAAATAAAAAGCCTACCGCTGACAAGAAAAGGTTTTTTTGCGACAATATCCGATAATGGGCGGCTTTTGGTTACTGCTGCAACTTCAGAAAAAGGTTTAATACGAATCTGGAATGCTGACACTCTTGAACCTATTCGCACCATACCTATTGAAAATCCTCCTACCTATGATCGTATTTCTTGTATAGCAATTTCTCCTACCAACACACAATTAGCAATAAGTGTACTCAAACAAGATTCATCAAAAGAAAATTGGATAAACCTTATAAGTTTAGATTCAAGCGAATCATCACGGATACTAGTAAAACAAGAAAAGACAATCAATTCTTTAGCATATTCACGAACTGGATTATTAGCCTTTTCTAATGTTCATGGTAAAGAGATATATATATGGAATCTTTGCAACAACCAACCATGTAAAATATTAAATAAGTCTCACGATCATGAGGGCATGAAATCGGAGCCGATCATCCACTCTCTAACTTTTTCACCTAATGATAGATATATTGTTTCAGGTTCTTATGATAAAATTATAGATATTTTTGATCTGACAAAAAAAGTTGAAGAAAAAAAAGAAGAATAAAAAATAGATTTTTTACTGCATATCATAATCATACAAGCAAGTAAAAAAATTACGTTATATAGTAAAGCGCTAATAAATAACGCCAAACAGACTAAACGGTATATTGACAGGACTCATGCGTAATTCTCTACAAAGCTGATTTTCGCGGCGGTTTCTTTGAAGCCATACCTCTTTTTTAAGGCTTGAGTCTTTCTTATTGCCTCTTCTGTCGATTTAAGCTTAAATTTTTTCATTACAAACTGCATGAGCGCATATGCATAAAAAACACATTTAATATGATTAAGATAAATATGTGCAAATTGAGAACAAGAGCTTTTTAATCCAAAAGATTGTTTTGCTGATCTAAAACATTTTTCAATTGTCCAGCGAGAATTATAAATTTTTGCATACTTTTTTGATTTGGCTACAAAATTTGAAATTAAATAAATAGTCTTAGGGCCACGCTTTCCATTCCTGCGCACAGCAGTGAAATTCCATTGTTTGCCATCCCAATCAGCAGCAATTGTTTTAGCGTTTTGATTACTGTTTAATCTCAACGCACTGCAATTTTTCAACTGCATTTTGTTTCCCTTAAAATAAACACTTGTCGTTGTTTTTGCTTTGATAACGAAGTTTATTTTTTTTTCATATAACCAATGCAAAAATTCTTTAGAAAAATAAAGGCCATCCATTACAACAGCTTCAATGTTTAAATTTAAACTCATCACTTTTAAAATTAATTTTTTTGCGATATCGATCATCTTTTGGTATGCATTTCCCAGGATAAACTGTGCGATCCATTGCTCAACATATATAGGCAAAAAAAACGAGCCATCTGTTAATCCACCTAATACAATTTTGCAGCCATTAGCAAAGCTTTTTGTCGAATGGTCAACCATAGAACTAATGCCCTCTGTGCTTTCAGAATAAAGCCTAATGAGAACACTTTCGTCGATAATAAAAGTTAATTTTTTGTTACCAAATAAACATTTAACCATCGGTTCAAGCTTGATATCATCAAGATTAATTTTATCTAAAAATCGACTCGTAGTACTTTGATGAACGCCAATTTCCCTAGCCACTGCCGAAGAATTTTTTTTGCTTTCAAAAGTTGTTACAAGTGCTAGACTATATTTATGAATATTAATATTCATAAAGCGATCCTTTTTTTTGTTTCATTTAGCTTTGACAACAAATTCAGGATCGTTTTTTTATCTAAAAAATCAAGTTAAAAAAAGTTTCAATTTTAAAATGCAACTATAAATCAGAGTCAAGCTCTCTTGTTTTTTAAAAAAACCAAGCATAAATCAGCTTATTTATTGGTTCGCATGAGTCCTGTTCTTACAGCATATCGTAATCATAAAAAGAAAGATCTTACATGAAAAAATATACACTACTGATTATAGCGAGCATAAACATAAGCCTACATATATGCCTAATAATGAGCGCAGCAGAACAATCTATATCCCACTACGCTTCTGAATATGCCCAATCTGCAGAAAATAACCTACCAGCTCGTGCCCACAACAATAACTTTTTAACACAAGACGAAACTGCATTAACAAAAGAACTAACAAAAGTTCTTACGCCCTTTATTACCAGCCGCGAAATAAAAGATTTAATAAAACAATATGCTAAAAAAAAAATTTGGCGGCCACAGACTATTCCAATACATCAACCAGTATTCACTTTAGCCGTAGCGCCCGATGGAGAAAGTATAGCAGTAGGAATGCTCAAAGGCGGTTTAAAACTAGTTGATCCTGAAAGGGGAATATCAATACTTGAATATAATGGCCATACAAGCGACATCGTCTCTCTCGATTTTTCGTATGATAGCAGTCTTCTTGCATCTGGTTCGTCGGATACTACAGTAAAAATATGGAATGTCTATACCGGCAAGCTTAAACAAAATCTATCGCATCTAACTCCGGTGCACCAGATAAAATTATTATCCGATACATTAATATCCCGCTTGCTAAACACCATTGAATTATGGGACATAAAAACGTACAAAAAAATAGCTGGCAAGTCACTACCTGGCATACATCATTTTACAACAACATCAGATGAAAAATTGTTAGCTGCTACAAGTCCTAAAAATAATTGCATACACATCTTAAATGCTCATACCCTTGAACATATTCGTACCATACCCACTGATCCTATAGAGGGCAATATCTATTGTATAGCATTCTCTCCTACTAATAATACACAATTAGCGATGGGAATGAGTAAGCTCTTCTCAACGGGAAACGCAATAAAATATATGAATTTAGATTCCGACGAACCACCACAAATATTAAGGGGCAAGTCAAATATCGCCTGCGCTTTAGCATATTCATCAACTGGTCTATCTTTAGCCTCCGGCGGTAGAGATAGAAAAATAAAAATATGGAATCTTTGCAATAATCAACTGTATACAACATTAAAAATACATTCTAATTTAACATGGTCCTTAGCTTTTTCACCCGATGACAATTTCCTTGTTTCTGGCTCTTTAGACGGAACTATACAAATTTCTGATACATCTGAATATGCTAAAAAAAGTGAAGACAAAACTGACGTCGCAAGCGAAGAAAAAGATATAGCAGTCGAAGAAAAAATGGCATTATCTTTAAACCCCAAAAAAAATAAAAGAAAAGGTTGCTGTATATCATAATCATAAAACAGTTCTATAGCGTATTTAAATCTCCCCAATTTTATACCCCACCTGCTCGGCGGGGACCTCAATACCCCGTCTTGCGTCGGGGGCCCCCGGTTTTTTTAAACTTACTATTATTGATAAGTTTACTATATCATCTTTGCCAAACTTAAAAAATTTTAGATGCTTGCCTTAATCGCAAGTTAATAGTAATGTAAAAAAAATAGAATAGTTCATGATACTTTCATAATAACTTATTATATATACATTCGCATTAATCATCATTGGAGTAAAATATATGAAATTTAAACAGTTTTTAAGTATAACATTGGTATTGCTCATCATAAACACTAACCTACAATCCGCCTCTTTAGAACTCTCTAGTTTGCCACCAGCTAATGGTACTGTTAAAGGAAGCTCTACGCCTGAAAAACCTGAACAAAAATCTAAGCCAATAGCAAAAAATGCGGGCAAGCAAGAGGATGAACCAATACGATTGCCCATGATAAACCCTTTTCATCACCTTTTTCGCTAAAATAAATGTTTGTTTATTACTGCAATAATAAAAGTAAAAAAATAGCATGTATATTAAATTTTTTATAATAATAGTACTATGCACTCTTAGCTCTCAATTCCTGTATAGTACTATCACCTATACCAAAGAACATATACTCTATAATAAATCAAACGAAACACTCTACGTAGGTTTCTATCTAAATAATATCAAAGTCTCTTATCATAATGCTTGCAATGCGCCTTGCGAAACACCAATTGCAATATTACCCGCGCATAGCCAACACAAAGTACATATTCCTTATATTCCTGGCTATATAACCAATACGTATCCAATAATTATAGTAACAAAAAATAAAAATCTATTAACTGACCAATACCATAACACATTTTCTATCGCCGCTACTCACCATAATAATGACGATAATAATAATAGTTGTATCTGGGATTATGGGGCCAAAATAAGGCCCTGGAACAGACATATTAACTTTATATGCACTAATACTGCTATTACTTTACAGGAAAAAAAGATTCACGATAATATACAAAAAAAAACCACAGAAAAAGACGATGAAAACTTATTATTTTCAAAACATATACTCCCCTATAAGCCATACCTTTTTGAAAACCGATTAACTGAACCGATATATCTCTCTTTTTATATTAATGATCAAAAAGTTCCCTATTATACCTACGATGGCAACAGATCGACTGATCCCCCTATTGTTGCGATAAAAGCAGGGCAGACTAAAACTATACTTATTCCCTATAAAAAAAATAGCCTCAACAACCAATATCCAACTATTTTTTTTACCAAAAACCTGCAAAAACTAGAAGGCACGCACGCTCCATCTTTTCATACAAGTCTCTATGACCTTAACAAAGAAAAATGGGGTTATTTTATTTTCATGAACAATGATACTTCTCATACATTACAACTCATAGCACTTGATCAAACAGATAAACAAAAACAACTAACAGAATCATCCCGCTACACATTGTATAACAATACAGATAAAATAGTTTACTTTAATCTGTATGAGCAATCTTACGATAAAACGTTTATAAAAAATAGATTACAACTTACTAACTTTAACCGAGCAAACTCAGTTAAAGGGAAACAAAAAGTAAGTTTTAACATCCCTTCTTTTGAAAATATTCGTTTATATATCAGTACAAAAGAACAATTGCTGAAAGATACTGCGCCTGAATTATCTAAAAAAGTCACCTATTATGGTAGAAAAAACAGATCGTATACGTTACCAGCAACTCGTATCTGCCCATCAATTACTCCCTCACTTATCATAGAATACAACGAATCAAAACAACTCACTGTTCTTAATCCGCTACACACGCTACTCCGCCTCACAAACAGCTTGTTCCATAGATGGTCTAGCGCCATTAAACAAACAGGTGATATAACAACAAGAATAATAGTCGCTTTAGCATGTGGCATATGGTATAACACGCGAGAAAACATATTTATAAAAGCAAACAGCGACTATCAAAGAGATGTATATCAGAATACTTATAAACATACCATGCAAAACCATGAAGCTTATATAAACGTTGATGCCGGCTTATCAAAGGAAGAAAAGCTCTATCTTTCACTTCATAAATCTCACGAAAAAATAGACAATAAACCAGCCCGTATTGCCCTCTGCTCTTCCGGTGGCGGCTATAGATCATTCATCGCAACGCTGGGTTTTATTGATGGAATACAAGACATTAATCTCATAGATACTATCACCTATCATGCAGCTCTTTCTACTTCATGTTGGGCACTCTACGGCTGGCACGCTTGCCAAGCAAAAAAAATCAAAACCTATAAAAATGCACTCTTTTGCCCCAGCAATAGATTTTTACATAATTCATTATCAGAACAAAACAAGGAAGAAATAGATAGTATGCTAACGCAAACAATGCGAGAAAAAATGCTCTATCCCGATACGCCACTGTCTGGTATCAGCGCATTCGGCGCTCTTATTGCAGATCGCATTATCACTATACCAGAACCGAATAAACTATATATTATCAAAGCCGATAAACAAACTGTCCAAAAACAACTCTCCATGCGACCATTTTCTATCCATTGCGCGCTTATACCTAAATCTGCTCTTGAAAAAAACAAAACTGGATATCACTGGCTTGAAATATCTGATCATGATATTAATCTTTGCATCAATCATGGCAACAATCTTCACCAGAATAATCGCATA
Source organism: uncultured bacterium (assembly GCA_963719415.1). Classification (GTDB taxonomy): domain Bacteria; phylum Babelota; class Babeliae; order Babelales; family Vermiphilaceae; genus JAPLIS01. The sequence goes on from OY970383.1 coordinate 401,600, forward strand.
CCATTATGGTCTTTGGGCCGAACGTTTTCTCCACAACATGCTCAATCAACCAATTATAGTCCACCACTATCTCTTGGATACTGCTTAGGGATGCTCGGATCTTCACTCGCTAACACTCTATATAAGTCTTGCCATACTAGTCTGCTACCAGCTAATACTACTCCAAATCTACCAAGTTTTATTAAAAGCGAAGAACCATTAGTTCCTATACTAGATGCATCACTCGAATGCACCATCCCCCTATTCCCTCTTTTAATTCCTGAACGTAATGTTGATATCATTATCATCAATGATAGCTCACCCGATCTACCTATTAATGGTGCACAAGAACTAAAAAAGGCTCTGATTTATGCTAAAAAAGAATATAATATAGAATATACTATTGATAAAACAACAGAAAATCTCTTATCGGATACATCGTTATCAACTGACTTTATACTCTCATATCTCAAAAAGTATAAACAACACTATATTATTTTAAAACCAACAAAAACAGGTCAAAAAAAACATACTAAAAAACCTATTATTATCTATATACCACTTCTAAACTATAAAAAAAATAGTACCGAACAACTTATTAATACCATGCCAAACAATAAAACATTATATACGTATGAAGAAGCTGAAGCGCTCTACCAAGAGATGAAAAAAAAGGTGGATGTTGATATATATAACAGTATCAAACTATTGATCCACAAACAAAAAGAATCTAAAGAGTGTAATTAAAATGCATTGCGCTACGAACTTCTTTTAATGTGTTAGCAGCTACATGTCTCACTTTATCGGTACCCTCTAAAAGCATAGCGAGTACCTGCGATTTATCATGAGCATACTCACATCGCCGTTTACGTATCGGATCAAGCAGACCTTGCAATACCTCTATTAAATAACGCTTTACTACCACATCGCCAAGACCGCCACCCTGATACTGTTGTTTAAGTTTTTCAACTTTTTCAGTATCAGTATCAAATATATCAAGATAGGCAAAAACCATATTCCCCTCTATTTTGCCGGGATCTTGTACTCTAATATGATCAGGATCGGTGTACATACTCATCACTTTTTTAACTATGGTATCAGCATCATCCACTAAAAAAATTGCATTACCAAGAGATTTGCCCATTTTTGCTGCGCCATTAATACCCGGCAATCGAGGCGCAGAAGATAATAAAGCTTTAACTTCGCCAAATATTTCTTGATTATAAATGCGATTAAATGATCGAACAATCTCATTTGTTTGTTCGATCATCGGTAATTGATCGTTGCCAACAGGTACCAGCGTCCCTTTTACTATCGTAATGTCTGCAGCTTGATGTACTGGATACATGAGAAAACCAGCGGGAACACTTTCGCCAAATGCTTTTTGCTTGATTTCTGTTTTAACGGTCGGATTCCGTTCGAGTCTATGCACCGTTACTAAATTAAGATAATAAAGAGTAAGTTCTGCAATTTCTGGTATTAAAGACTGGATAAACACCGTCGACTTATTAAAATCAATACCAACAGATAAATAATCAAGTGCTACTTCTAGCGTAGATTCTTTCACTTTTTCTGGATGATTAAAATTATCGGTTAACGCTTGCACATCTGCTATCATAATAAACTGTTCATACTGATCTTGTAATGCAACACGTTGTTGCAACGAACCAACTAAATGTCCTAAATGCAAATTCCCCGACGGCCGATCACCAGTCAACACGATCTGTTTATGACTTTGTTTTCGATTCTGTTCAAACTCTTGTTGGTGTTCCTGTTTATAATCCATAATTATTCCCTTATTCATGTGCATAATTTTAATACAGGTTAGTATAAAACTCCGCTATTGTGAATAAACTAATAAAAACAATAAATAGGCGATCCCTTTTTATTGTTTTTATTAAAAAACTCAAGATCGCCTACTTATACTAATTCGTTAACAATCGCTTTGATATTACCACGACAAAAACGATAATAATACCTTCTTAGCCGTATCAGCAAGCTTAATTATTACATCCTATTTTCTAATCTCGCCAGAGCTCCCTCGAATCCCGACATAGTCAGCTTCATATTTTTTATCCTCGAACTCATTTCGGCTATGTCTTGCGACATCTGCTCCGTTAATACACTTGTTCCATCCCTTGTTTTTTGCAATGCTCTCGCATATAATCCTCCAAGAATTAATGCTGGAACTAATTCTTTGCCAACAGACCAAGCACACTTTTTTCCTATCGATAGTATGCCTACATTTGCATCTTTAATTTTTTTTCTTTCAATAGCATTAAGGCGAATAAGTTGAGTCTTTGTATCATGTAATTCAATACTAGAAAAAGGTGAAAACTGTGGATCAACACAAAAATCTTGTACAACATTTTCTACATCAGGACACATTAAATTAAAACGATCTGAAGCCATTTTACAAGCAACTGATTCCTGTCGCCCTGTAATTACTGCATCAAACTTAACGATCTCCTTATCATTTTCTTGAATTTCGGCGCGAGCGAGCCTTTTAGTATTTCTATGTCCATCATAAATCTGTTTCATAGCCACATAATTAGGATAATTATCCATAACAAATAAACCAAAAAAAACCCCAGCTACAGATAAACTAATAAAAACCTCAGATTTAACCCACGGCAAAACAGTCAATTTTTCATTAGCAGCATTACCCGTTGAAAAAGTAAGCACACAATATAAAACTAACAACATAAACCTACTATATCTAAAAAACATATAATTTCTTTCATAATCTATAGTTTGACTCATTTTACAACCCATCTAAGCTAAAAAAGCAAAAATTTATCCACTTTTTCTCACTTATTCCATTTTATATTTACCTCTCTATATTTACCATTAATTTATATTTGTCCTCCGACTTATAATTTTTTTTACATTGTTTAAGCTAATAAACCAATCAAAAAATGTCAATTGGAACATTGTCAACAGGTAACAAAAAACCAAAGATCGGCGCGAGTAGTTAAAAAAAATTTAGTAAAAATATCTCCAAAACAATTTTTTGCACATAATTCTTGCCAATAATTCTTAGTTGTTAAACAGCTCCCATTATTCTAAAGTAAAAAAGTCTTGTTATTCTAAAGTAAAAATAAAGACGATAATAAAAGTAAAAGTAATAATAAAACTAATAATAAAAAGTAAGAGCCAAAATATATGCTATACACTTATTTAACAAACTATTGGCGAGACATCGTGGAAATAATGCTCTTTTCTTCTGTTTTTTATTACCTAGCAGTCTGGTTAAAAAAAAATACGTATCAAAACTTAGTTGCTTATTTTTATAGTTTTATACTTCTTATTTTCTGCTCCTATGCGCTTAATTTAACAAGCATCTTATATATTCTCGCTTGTACCTGGCCAATAGTATGCATGCTTTTTATATTGTTTCACCAAAAAACATTGCAACACAATTTTATAGCACTCAAGCAAAAGTCTGATACAAAACTAATACCAGTAGATTGGCTTGAAATAGTAGTAGTACATGCTCTACAAGCTATTAATAATAACAAGCCTATATATTGCATTATAGAAGCAACGGATTCTATGCAAGAATTTATAGAACAATCAACATCTTTTAACACGCCTATTTCTATTAATGCACCTATTTCAGAAAATCTTTTTAGTCTCATAGAAACAAGCGCTATAGTTAATTATCAAAAAATGCTTTATCTACAAAATTCAGGGATCTTAAAAAGCATTAATACACAATGGTCTATCTCACAACAATCATCACAATCACCATTAGACAACCGAGCAAAACAATCTGATAGCTGGGAATACGAAACGCTGCTCCGAATTCAACATACTGATGCTATCGCCTTTTTTGGCGATCCGACTACTCACTCATTTACGCTACTTACAAGTCATGATCGTATACCTTATCTATCAGCACAAAATCTACTTAATCAAATCAAACTTATGTATAAAAAAAAACAAACACACAATAGACAAATATATAACAATAAACAGACATCTTACACACAGGAATTAAATCATGAATCTGCGTCTAAAAAATCTACTCATCAGCAACGCACCCCTTAAAGTTATCTCATTCATATTGGGCTACACAGCCTGGTATTTACTCGGCAATATAGTAACAGAAACGCGTTGGTATACTATTCCACTCTCTTTTTATAACCTTAATACAGAACTATCTATACAAGCTCCTAAAACTATTCAACTATTATTGGCAGGAAAAAGAAATTATTTAAAAAATATTGATATCAATAATCTTGCTGCCCATGTTAATGGCGCACTACTAAAAGAAAAAAAACAAGCAATAGCTATATCTCATGATCAATTATTTTTACCTGACTCAATCAAATTGATACACTATATACCAACACCTATATCGGTTACTATCACAAATATCGATTACCGTAAAAAAAAACAGAATAATTAACATACAATTAATAGCGACAGATTTAAAATTATATGAATACAAATCTTTTTGGCACGGATGGCATCAGAAACAGAATTGGTCGAGAACCATTTACTTTAATAGGACTTGCAAAACTGGGCAACGCTCTAGGTCTGTGGGCTCAGCAAAAATATAATGCTGAGCATGTTAAAAATTTTTTACCCATAACTCCAAAAATAACTGCTCTTATTGCAACTGATACTCGTAACTCAGCCGCATTAGTTAAAACAGGAATTGCAACAGGTATACTCGCGAATGACATTCATCTTGTTGATGTTGGCATTCTTCCTACCCCAGCTTTATATGCCCTTTTACAAAATCAAAGCAAATTTCGGTTTGGTATCATGATTTCAGCCTCACACAATCCCTATGACGATAATGGTATTAAAATAATAGATGCTCAAACAGGCAAACTAACTCCTGAAGATGAGCTCAGCATTTCTTTTTCTTTTTATCAAGCAGAACTACCATCTTTGCATCCAGATCAATTAGGTACTCTCAAAAAGTGGACGCGTCCTGCAACAAGAATCTATCTAAATTATATGCAAGACCAGAAAAAAAACAGACCCTCTGTGTTGTCGTTATCCCCTCTGAGAAAAATGGTTATTGTTCTTGATTGCGCTCATGGAGCAACCTCTAAAGTTGCCAGAGAAATTTTCAAACATATTCCCGGCCGCCTTATTATAATCAATAATAGACCCGATGGTTTTAATATCAATAAAAAGTGTGGGGCGCTTGATCTTAAAAAACTACAAGCCGCTGTACTTAAACATAAAGCTACTTTTGGTTTTGCCTTTGATGGCGATGGTGATAGAATTATTGCCGTTAATAGACACGGCGAGATTAAAGATGGCGACGATATCATCGCCCTTTTAACCCAACACCCCCGCTATAAAAATCAAAAAACAATAGTGGGAACTATCATGACCAATGCAGGACTCGCCTCTTATCTAGAAAAACAAAATAAAAATCTTATGCGAACCCCCGTTGGCGATAAGCATGTTGCAAGCTATCTTAAAACACATGATTTATTATTGGGGGGAGAGCAATCAGGACATATTATCATGCGTGATTATTTAAACTGTGGCGATGGTATGTATACCGCCCTTTCTATTCTAGAAGCAGTAATCCATACGAATAACTATGATCTTGATACATTCACACGCTATCCTCAAGTTCTTATTAATGTGCCTATCATGACAAAAAAAGATCTCACTGCAGAACCATATGCAGCTATTATTAGCCATTACGCAAAACAACTCACTTATGGCAGACTCGAAGTACGTTATTCTGGCACAGAAAATCTATTACGTGTTATGGTTGAATCAAAAGATGCTATCGATGCTACCACTATTGGTAATGCGTTAGTACAGGAGCTTAAAAACAAACAGTTACACGTATAATTTTTATTTATAAACAAAAAAACAGAAAGAAATAATATGGCAAAAAAAACATTTATATCAAAAATAGTTAGCCGCCTATGGTCTCTTTTTTTGAATGGCCTTTTCACCATTTTACCCTTAACGCTTACTATCGCTCTTTTTAATACATCATTTAAATTGTTATCTCAATGGCTTAAACCCCTGAACCGATTAACTCAATGTACCTTTTTGCACACAATACCCTATGCTGAATTTATTTTTGCCATAGGAGCTATATTACTCGTTGGTATTTTTGTAAAAACAGTACTTTTAGATTCGTTAATTTTAGGCATAGAACAGTTTTTATCTCGAATACCTATGGTACGACCTATATATTCAGGCATCAAACAACTAGTGGGTGCTTTTAACGTACAAGATCAGGTTACTTTCAAAGAAGTGGTGTTGATCGAATTTCCTCGCAAAGGTATCTATGCATTTGGCTTTCTAACGGGCGATCTTTCACCAACTATTGCACCTGATCAAAACGAAAAATTTTTCAACATATTTCTGCCCACCACTCCAAATCCCACTACAGGATTTTTATTAATATTAGCTGAAAAAGATATACTACGAGTTGATGGTATTACGCGGCATGAAGCGATGAGTATGATAATCTCTGGTGGCATTATACAGCCAGAACGGTTCAAAAAACAGGATTAAAATACTCTATAAATAATATAAAATAAAATAGGTAATCTCGCATTAGTTGCACACCAAAAAGGGAGCTCTTTTTTCCCAAGCTCCCCCTAATTATTCCACAATTTTTATACTATTTAATCATTGGTCTCTTTTGCTAAAACAGCCTTCGCTCTATCTATAATTTCGGGAGCCATTACGGAACCAAGCACTCCAGCACAGACAAATGGCCCTACAGGGCCAGCACTAATCAAGGATCCTGCAATCAGGCCAGGGAAAAAACCAACAAACATGCCTCGCATCATATGGTTATAATGTAAAGGGTTATCTGGATTATGACCATCAATATTAATGCCTGTAGAAATCTCCAAAACATGACTCCCTATTTCTGCAAACCCACCTACTGCAAGACCAGTACCAATACCTAGACCACCCCCCAATCCACCGCCAGCCATGCTATTACACAAAACATTGGCAGCCTTATTAGCTAACCGAAATTTCCCCATTGCATACACCGTTGATTCACTTAATACAACAACCAATAATAACACTGCTATATAATATTTTAATTTCATAAAAACTATAATCCCTTTTTTTGACTTATATACTATCTATTTTTCTAATCGGGGTATCATATTATTTTTATACCTGAATGTCAAAATCAATTGCCAAAGCTAATTACCAAAACAAAAATTTTCACAATATTTAAATATACTGTATTATCATGATCGCATACATCGTCATCGCATAATAATAATCACCGCAATCAATAAAAAAAATCGCATATGAAAAAATATATTCTCATACTTTTAACAAGCATACATATGTGTGTACTGCATACAGCCGCAGTAAAAAACGCCCTGGTTAGAGTCGATACCTTTTTAACGCCACGACAAATTGCTATAGCAACAGCTCTTCAAACTCTTGTACCTATTCCTGAGATAATAAGTTTAATTGGATATTATGAAAAACCCCAATGGAAAGAGCAAATTATAAACACCAAAAGGCTCTGTTGCCCTATGGCAATAGAACGCAATGGCGAATATATAGTTATAAATACAAAAAATGGCATTCTAACACTCCTATGCCCAGAAACAGGAAATATAATACGTGAAATTCATGTAAAAAATTGCCTGCTCGCTTCTTGTATTGATGTTTCACCCGATAGTAATCTTATTGCGGTAAAAACATTCGGCATAAATGCGATAAAAATAATAAATAGCAACACAAATGCTCTCGTTTTTAATTTAAATCATGGTGAAAGAGTTAGTCAAATTAGATTTTTACCACCAAACAATACATTAATATCATCCAATGGCGAACACAAAACAATAAATTTATGGGATACAAAAACAGGCGACTGCTTAAAATCCATGCCATTTCCTCGACGTGGCCTTTTTACGGTAACAGCGGATGGTCAACTATTGGCTACTGCATTATCACCTCCTGGATTGAAAAGCGAACTTGAAAAAAATGAGTGGAAATCGGTAAAAATATGGCATGCCCCTACTTTCAAATCCATTCATACCCTCAAAAATATAACAAAAGGCGTTAGTTGTATGGCATTTTCACCAGATAACACACAACTAGCAACAGCTTCATACGTAAGAGAAGACCTGCAGAGCAAAGAATATTACCCAATATGTATCACCAATCCACGCTCAGGCAAACAAATACAAAAACTAGCACACTATGCCTTAGCAGTAAAAGCAATGGCTTATTCACCAAACCGATTAACGCAGTTATTAGTAACCGGCGCCGAAGATGGAACCATACTCCTATGGAACCCTCTCTCTGGCCAACCACTTAACCAAATTGCAAACCATAAAAGCGAAATACGTTTTCTTGCTTTTTCACCCAATGGCACCCATATTCTTTCTAAAGCCGATATCGATGGAGCAATATACATTTCTCAAGTCCCACTAATCAGTATTGAAGAAAAAAAAGATCAAAAAAAAAAGAGAGGCTGCCTTATATCTTAATGCGAAACTTACACACCAAAAAAACCTAAACATGAAAAAAAAATTACACGTGAAAAAATATATTGTTCTTATTCTAGCAAGCATACATATCAGCGTATTATATACCGCTGCAGAAAAAGGTGCTTTAATGGGCATCCATAGCTCTTTAACTCCGCGACAGGTTGCCATAGCAGCTCTTCAGCCTTATTTACCCATTACCACAATAACAAATTTGGTTATGAAATATTATGCACCTCTATGGCACTCGCAAACTGCTAATACTATACCCGGCCCAATAACATTGGTACCGCAAGAAGAATCTATAGCTTTCAGTCTAAAACCTAACAACATATCATTATTCTCTCCAGAGACGGGAACATTAATACATAGTTTCAACTTAGAACCAGAGAACAAGATGTCTTTACCCTCTACCATTGATTTTTCTCAAGATGGTAAACTTATGGCGATAAACTTAGAAAATAATTCTATAATAACCATAGCTGATATACTTAAATGTAATATCGTTCATAATCTACGCAGCAACGATCCAATTAGCCAGATGAAATTTTTAAAACCAGATAGATTAATAGCATCAAATCGTTATAATAATGCAATAAAATTATGGAATACAAAAACAGGAAACTGGATCTCACAAATTTCTAATCACCCTCATAATTCTTTTACAACAGCACCAGATGGTCTACTCTTAGCTACAAACACCGGTAATTTAGTAACGATATGGACAACTGAAAATGACACTTTCGATTATACTCATACCATTAAAAACAAGCGTTTTTCGTTTTCTTGTATGGCATTTTCGCCGGATAGTATGCAATTAGCAATAGGATCATGGACTCGAGAAACAATGATCGGGCGATGGCGTTACAAAATATATATCCTAGATCTAAACACCGGCACCTTAATACATAAATTAGCACAGTATACAAAAGAAGAATTTGACGGAATCACTTCAATAGCATATTCATCGACTAATGTATTAGCAACTGGTACGAAGAATGGAACAATATTATTATGGAATCCTTATAAGGGCAAGTTGCTGAGAAAACTAGAGTACCATCAAGCCCCAGTAAGATCCCTTTTCTTTTCACCTGCCGGCACACACCTTGTTTCCAATTCCGATAATAGTACAATGGTAATTTCTGAAGTACCAGAAACTAAAAAAGAAGAAAAAAAAGATAACCGCTGTCTTATATCTTAAATAAAAAAAATTATCTAACAACAAACATTATTTTATCAATAGAAAAAGCACATGAAAAAATATATATTACTGATTTTGGCGAGCGTGAATATCTGTGCGTTATATGCAGCTGCAGAGAAAGATACTTTAATTGATATCAATAACTCTTTAGCTCCTCGACAAATTACTCTCGCTGCTCTTCAACCTTATTTACCTATTACTACAATAACAGATTTGGTAATGAACTATTATGCACCTCAATGGCGCGCGCAAACTATTCAAGCTAAAGGCGATCTAATAGGATTGGTACCGCAAGAAGAATCTATAGCTTTCAGCCTAAAACCTAACAACATATTATTATTCTCACCAGATACGGGAACGTTAATGCATAGTTTTAATTTGGAATTAGTAGAGGGTGATATGCGTTTACGGTCTACTATTGATTTTTCACAAGACGGGAAATTTATTGCGATAAACTTAGAAAATAGCCCTATAATAACCATAGCCGACATGTTTAAATGCAATATCATCCATAATATAAAGAACGGATACAAAATTCATCAGATAAAATTTTTAAAACCAAATAGATTAATAGCATCAAGTTATTTTAAGAATGCAATAAAATTATGGAATATAAAAACAGGAAACTGGATCTCACAAATTTCTAATCACCCTCATAATTCTTTTATAACAGCATCAGACGGGCAATTTCTAGCTACACAACTAAATAATCTAGTAACGATATGGACCACTAAAAATGATACTTTCAACTGCACTCATACCATTGAAAACAAACTTTGTTCATTTTCTTGTATGGCATTTTTGCCGAATGGTATGCAATTAGCAATAGGATCATGGACTCGAGAAACAATGATCGGGCGATGGCGTTACAAAATATATATCCTAGATCCCAAAACCGGCACCTTAATACATAAATTAGCACAGTATACAAAAGAAGGAGATGGAATCACTTCAATAGCATATTCATCGACTAATGTATTAGCAACTGGTACAAATAATGGAGCAATATTATTATGGAATCCTCATAAGGGCAAATTACTCAGAAAACTAGGGTACCACCAAGATCCAGTAAGATCCCTTTTCTTTTCACCTGCCGGCACACACCTTGTTTCCAATTCCCATAATGGTACACTAATAATTTCTGAAGTACCAGAAACTAAAGAAGATGAAAAAAAAGATAACCGCTGTCTTATATCTTAAATAAAAAAAATTATCTAACAACAACATTATTTTATCAATAGAAAAAGCACATGAAAAAATATATATTACTAATTTTGGTGAGCGTGAATATCTGTGCGTTATATGCAGCTGCAGAAAAAGGTAGTCTCGTTCGTAGCAACGACTATCCCTTAACTAAACATAATGCCATAGAAAAAGCTCTTTGCAATCATTTAACGCCCGATCCCATAAATTTAGTTCAGCGATATTATGGACGCGAATGGAGACCACAAACTATCGAAATTCAAGATTTAGGGCGCCTTATAACAATAAAATCCGACGAAGAGTATATAGCTGCGAATTTACAACTAGGCTGCATTGCATTACTGAGTCCAAAAACCGGAAAAATAGCGAGAACTCTTTACGTAGATCCCACTACTCGCTCTTGCGATAATCTCTCGCTCAACTCCTGTATGAATTTTTCTCCCGATGGTAAACTTCTTGCAATAAATGGGTGGAATGATAATACGGTACAAATAACAAGTATCCTTGCGACAGACTGTTTTATAGCTGATTCCATTCATAGTCTAGATACCCAACATATTGTAAATCAGATAAAATTCTTAAAACTAGATATATTGTTAACACTAAATCATGATCCTGGAGCCATAAAAATATGGAATACAAAAACTGAAACATGTATCCAAGAAATACCTTTTCCTTTTTTTGGATCTTTTACCACAACATCCGATAATCAACAGTTAGCGATAGGACCACCTAGATATAGAAAATCAGGAATTACGTCAAACTCAGTAGAAATATGGACAGCTAACGATGATAATACTTTCGATCATAGCTGCACCGTTAAAAGCAAGAATCCAGGGCTTTTTTGCATGGCATTTTCACGAGATAATAAACAACTAGCAATGGGGTTCTTTCAAAAAAAACCATTATGGGGGCAACCTTATTCTCTGATATGCATCAAAAATATAAAAAACGACAAATTGATACATACATTAAAGCAACATACAGAAAGCATCGAATCAATAGCCTATTCGCCAACTGGTTTATTAGCAACAGGAGCGTGCGATGGAAAAATAACAATATGGGATCCTATTGGCGGCAAGTTATTGAGCTATCTAGAAAGTCATAAAAACGCGGTCACTTCTCTTTTTTTCTCACCGACCGGCAGTCATCTTGTTTCTACTTCTCATAACATAATAAAAATTTCTGAAATACTCTCACAAATAGCTGCAATAAAAGAAGATAGATGCTATATATCTTAAATTCAAGGTATAAAAATTGTGACTTGATATAAGATTACTGCATACTACAACTTTTATCAGTAGTACTCTTTTCAAGGCGATTTTTTTCCTCTAATCTATCCCTAAGAATTGCGTCAAAAACAGGAACTAATGCATAATTACTAATATTAAGTATATCGTGAGGTGTTTCCCTTTCTGCATTTATCATAAACCGTTGTTCTGGCAACCAGGCTAATAATGCTTCAGCAATCAACACAAAAATCTGTTGCTGTCTCGGTTCATACGCCAGAGAACTAAAAAATGCGTGTAGTGGTGTATTCCCAAAAACATCACATGGCATCACGGTACTTATTCGACCGCAAAGCTCTTTTACCACCTCGTATGAAAACCCATGTCTTACCGCACTATGTAGCGCTGTCTCACGTTCAAGTCTGCTTCTATGATTAAAATTAGCACCAGCTTGCCCAAGAATATATAATATTCCCACATTATTCGCCTTAAATAATGCCGTTTCGCCTTCAAAATCTGTTGCTTCTATTAAAGCTCCATAGTTTAAACATTTTATAACAAGAGAAGCTTGTTGTTGAAGAACAGCATCCTGCAACAATCCCATATGGTCTTTTTTAATATTAGGATCAGCGCCATTCTCAATCAGTAATTCTATTTTTGAAACGTTCCTACGCCAATTATCATCATTGGTCTTTTTATATACTTCTACCAATCTTGCTGTTAATACATCATCATATTTTATTAGGTCCCTTCCTTTAAATTCTTCCGCAGAAAATAATGTATCGGTAGAAAACACCATCATCACTATTAATCCCAGCTTCGCTATATAACGATTAACAAGAAGGTCTAAAAATACAACTATCAGCTTCTTTGCCCCATCAAAAACAAAGGTGCTAGCACCGATATCATAAACTAATTTTCTCACTATACGCACCTCAAATTCATATAAAGTTGTAAAAAACAAATTATTAAAATTCTTACGTTATTTAATTGTCTCTTTTTTTGACTGTATATTTTGAATAATCTCAAAAGCCACTACAACACCAAGCTCTGCCGCACAAATAAATAGGGAAATTTTAGTATTTTTATACCTGAATGTCAAAATAGCAAAAAAACCGACAACTTGGCGATTTGATTTTTTGTAATACTTAACCTACAATCTAAATTGTTCTGTTTATATGCTCACATTATTAACATATTTATCTAGGAGTTTTTATGAGCTATTATACCATTAACTATTATGCGAGATTACTCATGATATTACTTGTAAGCAGCAAACTACATGCACATGATTGGACATCATTGCTAGAAAGATATAAAACAATAATTGAAGGCGAAACACATTCTGAAACTTATTCTAGAGCATATGCAATAATTAACAACCAACACCAAAAATTTTTAGCTGGTAGTGCACCCAAAATTGCTGATCCTCGTGTCAAAAATATTCCTATCAATGAATGTGAAAATCCAATTGTTAATCTATATGACATGAAGCATTCTCGAGTTAAAGTTATGCCAGAAAACATGCTTTTAAAAGCTCATGCGCATCCTGATCATATTGATCCTCGTTCTGATAGTCACCCTTGCATGCGACAAAAAGTATTTGAAACAACATGTCAAGTTGTTGTTGAATTGGATGCATTAACTTTATCAATGCCTGAACTTGGCTATAAACCAGGAGACCTTGATATATATCTATTTGAAGGTTGGCGTGATATTGCTACCCAAAAACTATTATTCGATACAAAAATGGCCCAAGTTCATGCTGAAAATCCAGACCTTACCGAAGAACAAGCGTATGCGGAAACATCTACCTGGGTATCCCCTTATATTGATAATGTTCCTGCACATTCTACGGGAGCCGCAATAGATATTGCTATCTGGAGCAACGAAGGACAATGTTTCCTTGATATGGGACCATTCAACAAAGGTGGCGCAACAGCACCAATATTTAGCCAAGATCCTTCTTTACAGGACCATCAAAAAAATAATCGACTTTTACTTCTTGCTGCTGCAACCCGAGCTGGGCTTACTAATTATGTCTATGAGTTTTGGCATTACTCGTATGGTGATAAATATGCCTGCTTTTGGCGAAATAACGAACAACACATCGAACAGTATCATGCTATTTACGGTTCAAAATAATACTGATTTCATCTCGCTAAAAAAAGGCTTTTTTACATGCACTATCTCAAAAAACAGTATTTCTTTTTTGTGCTCAGCATTCTTACGACACTATTTCCAACCTATACTACCACTACAAGAGTAAAAAAACTCAAAAGAAAAAAATATAGCTTACAACAAAATATTAATACGATAGAACAAAAAAATTCGGCCATGCACATTGGCATAAAATCTATACCACTCCGTATGCGCAATCATAACAATATAGAACCTCATAATCAGTCATCTTATAACAATTTAACCAGCAATTGTACCTGCAGCTTAAACGCTAATCATCTTTTTACTCCAGCAAGTAATACGAAGATACTCACCGCTATTTCAGCCCTCGAATATCTTGGCCATGATTATCTCTTTGAAACGACTCTTTCTTATGATGGAACTATTGATAATAAAATATTACATGGCTCACTTTATATTAAAGGCGCTGGCGACCCTTCTCTTAACAGAACTAACCTATCTGATCTTATTGCTTCTCTCTCTTCAAAAAATATCGATACCATTACTGGTACTCTATATATTGATACTACAATATTTGACCAAGATTTTTTCCCACCCGGTTCATTAGTCGACAATATTGGCTATGGCTGGAATGCGCCGGTTACTGGATTGTCTCTTGATGGTAAAGGATTATGTGCTCCTGGATTAAGTTATGGTTGTCTTGCTGATGACGATAAATTAAAAGCCAATTTTTATGATATACATTCACTAATATCTGATATGTTAGCAGAAAACAATATCTCACTAGTAGGTACTATTGAAATGAAAGCTACTCCGTCTAATGCGCAATTACTCGCAACACACAAATCAAAACCTGTATCTCAGTTACTACAACATATGATGAAAAATTCTGATAATTTATATGCTGATTGCCTCTTTAAAAAAATTGGTGCACACCACACAGGATTACCTGGCAGCTGGCAAAATGGCGGTCAAGCGCTCAAAAATCTTTTCGAAAAAATGAAACTCGATCCAAAAACAGTTATCATTGTGGATGGTTCAGGAAAATCTCGGTATAACCTCATTTCACCTGCACATATTGTGGCTATGCTGCAGTGGGCTTATAAGCAAGCTTATTTTTCACACTTTTTTAATAGTTTTTCTATTACAGGAACTGATGGTACACTCCAAAAACGTATGCCTGAATTATCGGGTATGATACATGGTAAAACAGGTACATTGCAAGGAGTTTCTGCTTTAAGTGGCTATGCAACGAATCTGCATAATGAAATAGTGGCTTTTTCTGTTTTGATTAATGGGTTTACCGCTGATTCTCTCTATAACCCACCGTGCAAAAGTGAAGTTGAAGATACGTTCTGTTATCTTGTAACAGGACAATCAGCAGAAAAAAGCTCTCATGCAACAGCATAAGATAGCAAAGGGCTGATAAGTTTAAAAAAATGGGAAGTTTTAAATACACTCTGCTATAGTTTTGCTAACAAAAACTGGTAAAAGAAAAGGAAGCGAAATTGCTCCCTTTTCTTTATCTCTTAATCTCACAAATTTTTATTTTCTATACTATACTCACCCTAAAACTAACTAACTTTTTTTATTGAGCTTGACCAGGACTGAAAAACGCTGAGAATTTTTGATTTGCTTGTGCAAGATCAGCTGATCCAGCCTGCCCCATTTCAACAGCACTTTGAGTAAAAGCTAATTGCTCAGCAGCCGAAAAAGCTCCTGGTTTTCCTGTTTTTTCTGCAATAGATTTTAATTTTATTATAGTTGAAAGTCCTGAACCTAAAACGAATCCAGCAACAAATTCACTATCAAAAAATGATTCCGTAAGTTCTCTGCCCCTTGTCAGTTCTTTACTATGATTGCTAACCGCTAACCTAAGTTCTGCTTCTTCTCCAGATCCAAGACCACTTGCTTCAGCAGCAAAAGCCTCAGCAAATCCCAAAAATAATATCATACTCAACAATAATAGCTTATACATAAACACCCTTTCTATTTATTCTTGCTAGTTTATTCATGTATCTCGAACTATTTTACCTACTACACCTATTTTTACGCCTATTTTGAAACTTCAAAAACTAACACAATACTATCAAATTATTATCTACCTATCCTATGAGATTATTTGCACTGCTTAAATAGACGTAAAAAAAGAGCTCTATTTTGTCAAAGTCCTTTTTTTCTAAAACCAATTAACAATCTCTTTTTTCAAACTTTTTAGCAGCTTCTTCAAGCTTCATTATTACTCTAATTTTTTTTGTACATGCAGTTAAAACTGCTGTAGTTAATTTATTCTTGTCTATAGCAGGATCTTTTTTTACTACAGCATTTACTAAAGCGACTATAATAAGCATGACATCTGCATACGAATGTCCAAAATCAATACCATTTATTAAAAAATCAAAAACATTCAGAGAGCGATTACCCTCAACAACTTTGGCTTCAATATCAAGACCATAGTCTAATAAAAATTGAACTATTGTATAATTGCCTAACATAATCGCCAATAAAAGAACTGACGGTCCTTTTTCAATCTCTGCTCCATGCTCTACCAAAAATTTTACGAGTTCAAAATCTTCTTTACCACTTTTTTGACGAGTATTCCACTGCTTATTCCGTTTTCTCTCTAAAACGCCCCCCAGCGGATAATATTTCATATCTCCAACAGAGCAAACCGCATTAATATCTGCACCCATATTAATTAAATTACGAATCTCATCATCGTTGTTAAACCAAATAGCAAAGCCTAACTGCTCGTTTAACTCTACTTGCTTATTAGATTGATTATCTGGTTGATCCAAAATCTCATTAGTTTCTTGAACAGGCTGTCCTGTTTCAACTGTTTCTTGACAGGCATGTAGCGATAACATAACAAAAGAGACTGATAACAATAAAAGCACTCTACTTTTTATATTGTTCATAACCTAAAATCTCCCGTAATTAATTAAAAAAATATACATATAACCCAAAACACGCATAACCAAAAATATATTATATAAAAAATATATACAAAAAAAAGCATACTTTAAAAAAACATACCTAACATAACATGTTATAGCAATTTTATTTAATTACCCCAAATTTAAAAGTATAATAAAATAATACCAAGCAAAAATTAAGCATAAAAAAAGGAATCCTGTTTCTGCAGGATCCCTAAATTTCTAAAAAACATCAGTCAATCAAAATATATTTAACTTTGTTTTACTTAGATACTTGCCAAAAAACCATATCCAGTAATGAATCGACATCCATGGTAAATCATATGTCTCTGCTAGCACAACATATCGCTCATAGATCATTGGTCGATTTGAATTAATAAGTCGCGCATTATCTGGTCTTGAAGCATCAGCTGGAAGTATTTTAATACAATGATTTCTAACTATTGGCCCCTCATTAAATATATATTTTTTTCCATCAAAACATTCTTTCGTCAGCATTAAACCAACACCATAAGGCTTTAATATTTTTTTCAATGACCCAGATAAGTATGCCTCACTCCCATCTTTGTCTTTACTTTCATCGCCTTCTGCTCGCTCCAAATATTCTACGATACCATAGTTTTTATCCAAATCAACGCCCATATATATATTAGCTTGTAAGTACGGTTTTTGAACAAGATCTGCTACATACATGTCAACGGAATCATACACAAACATCTTCAATTTGTGTTGGGGATATGCTTGCTCAATCCATTGAAATAGCTGAACGAAACCAGCATGCCTTCTTTGTATATCAGCTTCAACATAATAAATACGGTAAAAATCCATCATTTGTATATTATTTTCTACAAAATAAAACTCCTCCCTCTTCCGATCTTTTTTGACATTATTCATAGATTTAATATAGTTTTTATATTCCGTATCAATAAAAACTATATTAAGACTTATCCCCTTTTTATTTTTTTCAAATAGTTTGGTAATTAAAATAAGATCTTGGAACAAACCACCAGAACCAACATCCACCAAAGTTATCCCGCCGCCATCTCTATTGGCCTCTACGTTCAATTGATTCTCTAATTCACTAACAACTTTCTCTTCAAATCGCTTTCGAGCTTGCGATATATCATCAAGCCGACTTAAAGAACAAGGATTAAATCCTCCGCAACATTCTGTAAGCATGCCCACCGAATT
This sequence comes from uncultured bacterium, assembly GCA_963719415.1. Lineage (GTDB taxonomy): Bacteria > Babelota > Babeliae > Babelales > Vermiphilaceae > JAPLIS01. The sequence continues at coordinate 419,949 of OY970383.1, forward strand.
ACCTTTATTTTCCAAACAAATACCATTATTTATTTGAGCAAGTTTTGTATTCAATGTTTTTTCTGAAAACAATTCAAGTGACTGAGAATCAGATACTTCATACATATACTTCCAGTACAAATTTCCCTTTTTTTCTAAAAGAACTGAAGGATTAAAAATAATTTCATCTTTAATTCTTTTAATTTCGTGTGGCGGTATCTCATCTAAAAATTCTCTACCTACTTTTACCATTTGATTCTCGCGCAATTTCCATGAACTACCAAAAAGTGGTTGATCGGGCATTGCCTGTAGCTGATGAAAAAACAGTGCGACCATCAAAAAAAAATGGCCAAAAGTACGTGCATATATAGATAAAATACGTATCATAGTCAATTCTCCCCATTTTCTTTAATATGCAGCGCAAGACCCTAAAAGACAATATGTTCCAGCACTAAATATACAGCCTTTTTAAACTTTTGTCTATTTTAACAAAGATATTTGATTCAGATTGAATTAATTAAATGTCTTAGCTTCGTAGGCCGCTTAACGACTATTACATAAAAAAGGATAGTAATGAGTAGTAAAGAAATTATTGTTTCAATCTCACACCCCCCGTCTATGATATCAATCCAACGCCTATAGAAATAGCTCTACACGTTCTTACCACATCAATTGATCTTTACGATACTACTGCGTCAATAGAAACCGCGCTGTCGGTTGCACAAGAATTTCGCTTAAGCGAAACTGAAGCACTGTCTATTATCAAAAAAGTTAACTTAGCCGTAAAACAATGGCGATCAGTTGCCTCTCAATTTGGTTTATCCAAACAAGAATGTGATAGAATGTCCAGCGCTTTTGTATACAAATAAACAAATAGGCTACATGCCGAATAGCCGCCTCCAGATATGAATCGGCAACAATGGTCGACGATATGACTCTTTCACCACAAAGTAACGACCTGATAATTGCGGTGTTTCTAGACTTACCAATGCTGAATCATCTGGTCTTGGAGCATTTTCGGGCAATAACTCAAAACAATGATTTATCACACCTGGTGCTTGAGGTAAATCAGAGCATTTTTTAAGCATAAGTCCAACGCCATAGGGCTTTAATATTATTCTCAATGGTGCTGACAAATACGCTTCGCTCCCATTTTTATATTCACTGCTATCACCCTCTGCATATTTTAAATACCTTAAAAAATCACGGCTTTCATCTAAATCAGCTCCCATATATATATTAGCTGCTAAATGCGGATTTTCTGCTAAAGCTGCCACATACTTTTCAACAGAGTCATACAAAAAAATGTCATATCTGTGTTGAGGATACGCTTGAGTAAGCCATCGTGATAATTGAGTAAAGCGAAGATGAGTTTTTTGTATGCTATATTCATCGTGGTCGTATTCTGCTGTCTCTCTCGTTTCTTTATTATTCATAGCCGCTATATATTTTTTATAGATTCTATCAATACAAACAAGATTAACGCCTATACCCCCTTGCTTATCCTTATATCTTTCGCCTATTTGAGTCATTAAAACAAGATCCTGAAACAGATCACATGAACCAACATTAACTAAAGTTACCGGACCGCCACGCTCTAATCTCAATTGGCGCTTTAATTTATTACCCACAACCATTTCTTCAAATAACAAACGAGCTTTCCCCGTATCAGTAAACCGAGTTAAAGCACAAGGTCGTTCTCCCTCAACGCAACTAAAAGTTCCAACACATTCATCAAGCGCCCACAAAGGATTATCTTGCCTATTTCGTGATACAATGCTCTCTTTTATCAAAGCAGCCACCATAGCGGGGTCCATCCACTTAGTCGGATCATCAGGGTTATTTGAATCATCTCTATCTGGATTTGGCATATAACCACTTAAATATCCTTGCTCAGGATCTACAACAGAAACTTGATGTTTCCATAGTGAAACTTGATTTCTACCAAGAAGTTTTGAGGGGTTATGAATAATTTCTTGTTTAAGTTTTTCTATTTCTTCTGGTGGTATTTCACCTGAAGGACGCCTACCTCTGCACCCAATTAATTGATTATCACGTATTATAACTGAAGCTCCAAAAGGTGGTGATTCTTCGCCACTTTTTACTCTAGCCAATAGCGCTGGCCGAGAGGCTTCTTTAAATCGATCTAATTCTCGACTAAAAGCGTACTGCTCATAAGCATTAGCCGCCGTAATCGATGCGAGTGTAATGGCAAAACTGACAGGATCATATGATCCCATTGCTTGTAACGGACATGATAACGATATGAGAGAACAAAAAACTACAACATTTTTGAGAAAAACCATGCTAAACAACTCTTTCTTTATTTTTATAAATTTATTTATTTTTATGTACCTATTCTCGCAATACTTTTATACATTTATTCTTGCAATTCGATGAAGCAAAGCCTTTATATCTTCGGCAACCACCACCCTTTCTCCCACACCTTCTAATCGAACACCGTCTAGATCTTTCATGATAAGAGTGCCGCCATTATCTACAAAGAAGCTCTGTGATTCTAATACCTGATTAATATAAAAAATTATATCTTCGGCGCTATATGCACCATAATGCCGATCGTTTTCTCTCGTGATATAATTCTCTGCTAGTCGAAGTTTAACAAGTGAATCCAACATAATCAACTTAGAAACATTCCGAAAATCATTTTCTAATACAAGCTTACCTGCTACAACCTTCTCTTTCAAAAAAGCTAATCTGAGTCGAAAAAGATGCAAATAGGCTAACAATGGTCCCTTTTGTTTAAATCCATTAAAAAAATTAAAAAAACTATTATTTTTTACACTATTATTTAATTCTTCTAACTTATAAGAGAGCGCAAGTTCCTCAATCGTTTTACTATTTCTTATTCTTTTATCTAAATGTACAAACCACACATCAAAAGCAGATCTTTTTCTATTTCTCACTATCTCTTCATATTGTATATCTTTCAAATCGCTAGAAGCTAAATTCATCCATACAAGATCATTAAAACGATTAAAAAATAAAAACTTTTCTTCCTGTATACTTTCAGCCCCTATATCTCCTATTTTTTGTTGCCATTCTTCAAGCTCAGAGTATACAGACTTTCTTGTTTTTAGAAATTCTACTTCTTCTTTTCCGCTCTCTATTTTTATATCACTTATTTCAATATCTTTTATTTCTAGATCGTCTATTTTTTTTTTACCATTTTCTATTTGCCGTATTTCTCTAGCTGCTGATCGCTCTCTTTCTTCATCCTGAGGATTCCGATATAATATAAGTTGACTTGCTTGAGCGCCCACAAAAATAGGAGAAAAACTAATCAACCTACAAATAAAGAATAATGAAAAAACTATTTTTTTATACATATACTACCTCACTTTTAAGTCTTTATCGATAAGCTAAAACTCCTCTTTAAGTAGAGCTTTTTCAAAATCATCAGTCTTTCTTTTATTTTAGATTAACAGGTAAAGCTTGATACATAAATGCCTGATGTCCATATAAACTCTTAAACGCATCTTTTACTTCCTGATCACTATTCTGCACATGCATTGCTTTAAGAACTATCGGTGAGATTGTCCAAATATAAGAGCCTAATGCCCCTACCATTGGTTGAACATTATCTACATTAATAACGGCTGCACCAACTACTTCATAATCTATTTCAACTTTTTGCTCGTTAAAAATAAGATCTATAACAGCTTGCTGATATTTTACATTAGGTTGAGATGATATAAACAAAACACTTTTAATTTCTGAATGATCTTGCAACCAACTAATTAATTCCAATATTGTTGTTACCGTAGTAGGCCTCGGCAAATCACGAGCTGGCGTATCAATAACATGAAGCGAAAGTCCATAATTATTTATATCTGATTTACTATAAGCATAACGCATGAGATGCGTCTCTGTTAATTTTTGCCAATCATCAATACCTAATTCTTTTGCTCTATGTACAAGCTCAATTTCAGAGCCATCAATATTTTTAGTAACATAACGTTCTCCACCCAACAATATAATAGCGCCCGCTTTCAGACCATTTTTAATAAGACTAGTACCATATTCAATACGATTATGAATTGCTGGAGTTGTAGCCCCCAAAATGCAAATAGCATCAAAAGAATTTTTTGCTGGTATTACAGAATCTACAAACCCTAATGTTTTCATACACGATAAAATTTTTGCTTTCTCTACGTTCATCCAATTAATTGGCTTAACTTCCCAACGTTCAGTGTTTCCCGTTCGAATAAAAAAATGCTTTTGTGTTTGATCTATCAAAGTAACTATATCAGCAACTAATTGATCTTTCGATTGTCTTGCCGGAAAAATATCTTCTTTTATTGATGATAAACTAAAAAGATTACGAAGCGCTTCTTTTTCTTTCTCTTTTGCAAAACCATACGCATCTAAAACGCAATCAAGAGTATACTCTTGACTATACTTTTGATTGCTCTCTTTATTTTGATAAAGACTATAGCTTACAATACTAACAAAAGCTGCTAACAAAATTACTGGAAATTTAAAAAAATAAGTTTTCACTTTCTAATCCTCACCATCTATTTGTTATATTTTTTTACAACTATCATAAAATAGTAGGGACTTGTCATACTCATGATTATAGCCTCGAGAAGGCATTATCCTGCGGGCTCAAACTTAAGAGCTTGCTCTTTCGAACAATTCCAAAACACTCTTTTATTTACATCCCCTTTTTGAGCGCCGTGAGCACATAGAAAATCAATTAATTCTCGAGATTTTCGTTCTTCTATAGCTTTATCAAGAGGAGTCTGCCCCTCTCTATTTTGATCATTAATATCTGCTTTAGCTTTTAATAACAATTCTGCCACTTTATGATCTCTGGCAAAGTGTAAAGGAGTCTGTTCTCGCCTACTTAGTTGATTTGGATCTGCCTTACTTTGCAATAGAACTTCCACAATATTTCTTTTTCCTTCTGCTGCTGCAAGGCTTATAACAGGCAAACCATAGGGAGTTAGTAACGCTGGATCAGCATTTCTACAACCAACAAGTTCTTCTACTTCTGAACCCACTTCTTCAAAAGCCTCCGAAGAATATACAGCTGGCCCATTTAATAGTTCCTGTAATTGCGCAGTTGCTATAGGATCATACATTTCTTGATGGGCAGCAGATAATAACTGAGTAAAAAAAACACAAACGGCTAAAACAGAAATCTTTTGCATGCGATCCATTCAGGTAAGAGTATTATATTATTTTTGCACGTATATTATAGTATTTGCTTCAAATATAATCAATTTTTATTGCCAATTTTACGAGCACGGGCATAATTTTTCTGACTATTTAAATCAACAACCTATGAGGCTTTCCATACCTGTTTTAATCAACTATTTTTTCCAAAATGAAAAATTGAAAATTGTTGCGATAAAATTTTCTTTTTTATACCGACACATTTTCTTTCAGACATATGCGCTTCTAAAATGTGTGCAACATTTGCAGCTGATATATCTAAATTTTGATGATCACTATCAATTGGTTCATTTCTTTCTCGTCTCCAATAGCCTTGCTTTAAAAAATGATAATGCAACAAGCGAGCTGTCAATTTATTGCGAGTTGCTGGAAATTCTTCTGCAGTAATTTCTTGCTGTTTTATGACTGGCAATTCTATTTTTTTGCGTTGTACCGTAAAAACATCAAGATCAACATTACATTCATCGGCCTGAATACGAAATAATACCTCAAAAATCATCTGACGATGACCATGCATTTGTTTTACATGCATTGCTTCATGTAATGCCGTACTTCGACACCAAACTGGATTTATTAACCAATTATCAATTTCATTTGCATTGATTGTGATCGAAGGTGACACTGAATATATCTTGTCTATAACATGATATATTTTTTCTCCAAATAGTTTTTTATAAGAATCTACATTACATACCCCTAGCGATGTAATTGCTGAACACTTTGATGGAACATATTGATCTTTGTTGCTATCACTACCAATATAAAGACCAACCCAGTAAGGATGAATGGAGCTTTCTATTAAAGCCGTTTCAAAAGCGTCTATTATCAAAAAAGGTAAAGCTGGATCTCTGAAAGCCTTGTAACCATCCGGTGGACGCAATTGAAAAATGGCTGTATAATCAGCTTTCATTTTTTCACATTCTTCAAATTGTTCTTGTGTCCATTGTTCACCTCTTTCCATAGATAATAACGATTCGAAAAAAACTTCATCCTCTTTTTGCAGTATATTATCAGCCAACTGTTTTGTAGTAAGCTTAGTCGGAGTATATTTTTTACGCTTACATCGAAAACAATCAGCTATCCGTGAAGCCTCTAATTGGGTATTATAAATTGACCAAACAATCAATAAGAATATTTTTAATACAAGTCTCCTAGCGCTCATTCTTTAATAATACGTATTATAGTTTTTAAAAACTATAATAAATTATACCAAGATTAAGCAAACTGGCCAGACAAAAATTGAGAATAGAAAAAATCAAAACCTACCACAGTACCACTCGTTTTAAAGCGATGATCGAGCGTGCAGAGAAAATCATGCGCTGCAATAAGTTCTTCTTTTTTATAATTACGCCAATCCTGATTTACAAAAGAAAAAGGAAGACGAAATGCAATTTTACGAGCACCAACATAATTTCTTTGACTGTTTAAATCAACAACCTGAGCTGCTCGCCATATCTGTTCTGACCAAAAAACAAACCAAAATTGTTCAGAGTACGCATCTGATAAACGACGCCATTGAGAAAAAAATAGTTTACTGTCTTTTTGAAAAAACGATTGACTTAAACTAAATAATGATTGCTCACAAACAATAAGAGCAGGAAGCCAATCTGAAAAAAAAGACCGATCTTGTAGACCTAATCGTACGTAATTTGTCAGCATACATGCTTGTTCTAGCGATAAAAATTCAACATGCTTAAATAAAAGTTCTATAGATTTCTTAACGCTGCTTGATAAAATAATAGAATACCAGGTCAATAGCTGACTGAACAATAGGCTATCAATACGTACTGGCAAACTAATAACTGATATATGCTCGTCATTAATGCTTTTATCTTGTGGCACATACAGAATAAGCGTATGGGGTCCTTTATATGTTTCTATGTAACGATATAGGTCTTTATTTTTTGCCGCGATATTGCCACTTTTTTCACCCGTATCAGTATCAATTTCTGTAAAAAAATAGGTCTGACTTGCCCCCAAAAAAGTAGTCGATAGTCTATTTTTGAGAGAAAAGAAATCTTCTTGTTTAATATCGATAGTCTCGATATTAGTACTAAAATTGACTCTATTATTAAAATTAATAGATAATATATTTTTTAGTTGCATAAAAAAGAGTAGCGGATATTCAGTGCCAGTAAAAACAAGCGTACGTTGTTTAGAAAAAAAGTTTGCTGGTTCAGATATTATATTAAAACCTGCGTCAGCTTCTTTTACCTTAGATTTTGTATTCGATTTTGCCTGAAATTCTGCAATAATCTGAGTTTCTGTAATAAATTGAGAGAAACTAATATGCATAATAGCCCATAATAAACTAATAAATATTTTAAGAACATAAAGCGAGAAACATACTATTCAGTATACTTCCCGCTTTATGTTCTGTACAATTTAAAACCTATCTAACTTATAAAAATTAAATCAATAAAACTCCTACTTCGTCACCTTACCCTCACCATTACTCTCACCGCTATCAGAAAGAGTCAACGACCCTTGAGGACCCTCATTCGCACCTAAATCAAAATCACTCATCCGCCTACTATCCAACCTGCTATTTTCTGCGCCGCGTTCTGACCCAAAATCTGACTGCCTTTCACGAACTTCTTTAAAGTCCTTTAAATCTTGAAGCATATCTTGTCCAAGTTGGCTTAACGGACGCCGATCCTCATAACCCTTGATCACTTTTTCTTCCAATGGGTTACCCTCCTCATCAATCAAAGTTTCCACTTCCTGAGAACGACCCAGAGAGTCCAATATTACCACTATTTCTTTTCTCGCTATTCCATCAAAACTTATACGACACCTCAAACTAACAGATTCATCTGCATACTCATCAATTGTGAAGTACTGAACATCCATAACTCCTTCAGAAGCTCCACTTGGCGCCCTACCAGGAACCATGCCTGAGGCAACACCTGAAGCAGGAGCAACAATATCTCTAGCTCTACCTGTTGAAGAAACTCTTTGAACTCTTCTATTGAGCTCCAACTGTGTTGCTGGAGATAATCCACTCGATTCCTGTTCTTCCTCATCTACTAAATTTCCCCCCAAAGATTTTCGATAATCTATTATAGCCCTAAGCCTCTCTTGCCCAAATTGAGTTAACGGACGTACATCATGGTAACTCTTATGCACCGATCTCGACTTTACGGTACCATCAACATTAAACAAAGTATGCGTTTCCTGAGTATTTCCAAATTGATTTTGAGTTACAACCACTCTCTTTTTAAGTTTTCCACCGACCCATATAGAACAGGACGAACCAAAAATCCCACGATCAGATATTTTGATTGGCTTACAGCGAACATCCATAGCATATGCCCCTGCTGGCATTATTAAAAACGCCAATAATACCAATATTTTATTCATAGAAACCTCCATTTGTATCTATATATAAAGCTATAAAAAAATAATTAATTTAAGGTAAAGCAGAATAAAAATTTAGAAGTAATAATAATCTTAACTTAAAATAATAGTTTAATATGAAGCTTTTTTCTTACGCGCAAACCACCCCAAAAAACGTCCCTTCGTCTTTTCCGGTGGAAATGGCCTCAGGTTGCTATCTTCATAATTTTCATTTTCATTTTCATTAACATCTGACATATTCAAAAAAGTTTGTTGATAATACTTTATATCTTTAAGCATCTTTTTCCCAAATTGACTTAACGGATGTGGATCATCATAAGCCTTATACACTTTTCTCGATAATTCTTTACCGTCTTTACCCACCAAAAAAGGCGTCTCTTGAACTCGTCCAAAATCATCTAAGGTTACGATTATTTTTTTTTGAGGTATTCCCTTAACTCTTATTAAGCATGAAACTCGAATAACCCCATTCTCATCAATCTTTACTGGCCCATAGCTAACATCCATAGTACTTACTGCATACATAGTATCCAAAGCATTAATAGAATACATAGCATACATTCCTACTGGCGTTAATAATAACGCCAATAATATCAATCTGTTACTCATATTCTTACTCATACCCGATACCCCCTCCATTTACGCCTGTATATAAAATTATGCAAAATTATAAATATTATGATACTTAACTATAATTTTAGCCCAAAACAATTCTATTTGTAAAGAAAACGCTTTTTCTTGAAAATATTATAACTATTGCTATAGAATTAGATGCTTAAAGAGTCAGTTAGATATACTTTACTAACGTGAGCTCGACGTAAAAAAATGGTAAAAATAGCTTGAATATTAGCTTTGCAACGTACTAAAACTTCCCATTTATGGCCCCTCTTTATCCCACCTATGTCAATACCCCGGTCTCGCGTCCGGGGACCCCAGAATAGCCGGCAGGATCCCGAATTTTTTTACCCCACCTACGGCGGCAGGGACCCCGAATTTTTTTACCCCACCTACGGCGGCAGGGACCCCGAATTTTTTTACCCCACCTACGGCGGCAGGGACCCCGAATTTTTTTACCCCACCTATGGCGGGGACCCCGAATTTTTTTACCCCACCTACGGCGGGGACCCCGAATTTTGAGGGCCACACAGAATTATACCCTACTTTACAGAAACATCTCATTTACAAAAAAAGCTTTAAAATACTGATCGTTTAGACCGAGCTCACGTAGTATAACCTAATTTTCTAATTTTATGGCAAAATATTAAAAATTAAAAATCTATGCTTTAACCCCAAACAACAAAATAGGGGAACTCTTATTAAAAAGTTCCCCTATTCACATACTATCTAAATATCTAATACTATTTTTAAAGCTATTATTTAACTAAACTATTAATTCTCTAACAGCCGTAAACTAATACGACCAGTAGTACTATCATGATCAAGAATCTGTACTTTAATAAACTGATCAACGGCAAAATCTTTAGCAAATGTACGTTGCATATTTCTTGGAATATTAGAAACATGAACCAAGCCATCAACTCCTGGAACAAGCTCTACAAATATACCAAACTCTGCTATTTTCCGTATTTTACCTTCAAAAATTATACCTACATCAATCTGGCCAGCAAGTACCTTGACCCAACGAATTGCTAATTCAACATTAGCTTCAGGTCCACCAAAAATCTTAACTAATCCATCCGATTCTATATCAATTGCTGTTTTGGTAACTTCAATAATTTCACGAATTGTCTTACCGCCACCACCAATGATACCACCAATTTTATCAGGAGCAACATGTAAAGTAGTCACTTTTGGTACTAAATCAGAAAGTTCAGCATTTGGTTTAGTCATTACTTTTTGCATTTCACCAAGAATATGCAATCTACCTTCTCGAGCTTGTGCTAATGCAGATTCAAACACTTGGCGAGAAAAACCACCTTTGTATTTAATATCTAACTGAAGAGCAGAAACCCCATTTTCTGTACCTACTACCTTGAAATCCATAAGTCCAAAATCATCTTCAAAACCAGAAATATCTGACAATACGGCGATATCCCCTTTTTCATTTTTCAAAAGTCCCATTGCAATACCAGCTACCATTTTTCTAATAGGTACACCAGCATGCATAAGTGCCATGGTAGAACCACAAACTGTTGCCATAGACGTTGACCCGTTAGATTCTAACATGTCTGCAACAATACGAATAGTGTACGGAAAATCTTCTTTTGACGGAAGTACATATTTAAATGATGATGCTGCTAGATAACCATGACCAACTTCTCTACGACCTGGCCCACGCAACATGCGAACTTCTCCAACAGAAAACGGAGGAAAATTATAATGAAGCATAAATGAACTTTTAACCGCTTCTGCTGTATCCATTACGTTGTCAAACCGCTGTTCGTCTTGTCCGCCACCCAATGTCACGGTAACAAGAGCCTGCGTTTGACCACGGGTAAACAGAGCCGAACCATGGGTGAAAGGCAATAAACCAACTTCAGTTGTGATAGTACGAATCTGATTAAATGCACGACCATCAATACGATTTTTCTTAACAAAAAGCAATTCGGTGATTTTATTTTTTAGGATGTCTTTGAAAATATATTCTACAACAGCCGGAATAACTTCTGGTTTAGCTAGTTCTTCTGCCTGCATATATAAAAATTCTTCTTTTAGGGTCTTAACTTTAAGAGCTCGTTCATGCTTATCAAACACAAACACCGATTCAACTCTATTTGGAGTTAAAAAATCTGATGCCAAAGTTTCCCACATACTCCAGTTATGCCAATCTTCTTTTTTATTTTCTTTAGTAACGTTGAGCGCTTTTTGTATTTCTTCCTGCCAAACAACTAATTTTTTAATCGCTTCATGAGCATAAAAAAGAGCATCTAATAGATCTTTTTCTGGCAACTCATTCGTCGCTCCTTCGACCATACAAATACCTTCTTGTGTACCTGCAACGACGAGATTAACTTCTGATAGAACGCTCTCTTCATACGAAGGATTTACCTGCCATTTACCATTAATACGCACCACTTCTACAGCACCAACGGGTCCTAAAAAAGGAATCTTTGAAATTGATAGTGCTAAAGAAGCAGCCAATAGCGCTATAACATGAGGTGCATATTGTTTATCAACAGAATAAACAGTGACCAACACCTGAACTTGATCAAAGAACGTTGCGGGAAATAAGGGTCTAAGAGCACGATCTATTAACCGACTTGTTAATACTTCTCGATCAGAAGATCTGCCTTCTCTTTTATAATACCCTCCAGGAATTTTACCTGCTGCCGCAAGAGGTTCTCTGTATTCAACAGAAAGCGGTAAAAAACCAGGAAACTCTTTAGATTCTGCTGCTACAACAGTGGCCAATATAACCGTACCACCATGCTTAAAGAAAAGTGAACCATCTGCTTGAAGGGCAACTTTACCTATTTCAGCTTCAAATCCGAATTCTTCTAATCGAAAATTTTTAACCATCAGATTAAACCTAACATAACCTTAAATACTTTTATTACCTGTATAAACACTATTGTATAGACGCTATTTACGAAAAAACTATTTACGTAAACCTAACTGCTCAATAAGATTCTTATACTTTTCTTGATTTTCATCTTTAAAATAGGATAATAAGCTTTTTCTACGATTGACCATTTTTAAAAGGCCACGACGAGAGCTAAAGTCTTTTGGAGATTTAATACAATGTTGATTAAGCTCATTAATGCCATGAGTTAATAGAGCAACTTGTACTTCTGTAGAACCAGTATCTTTTTCATTAGTTCTAAATTTTTGAATTATATCTTGTTTTTTTAAAACAACCATTTTAGGTTCCTAATTTATTACGTTATTATTATAATTTTCTTTATTATAACAGTTTTATTTACATTAATAAAGACATATCTGGTAGGCGCGAGCGGGATTGAACCGCTGACCCTTGCTACGTCAAAGCAATGCTCTACCACTGAGCTACGCGCCTATATCAATCTTTACTTAGTCGTTATTTTCAGTATTTATTTTCATGCAACCCTATTACGTCTTGCTCTTCTGCTTGCAGCTTCTCGTTCAATTCAGTCAAATCATCACCTAAATATTTTTCTCAAATGACGAATACCAGTACCTGCAGGTATAAGTTTACCAACAATAACATTTTCTTTCAATCCATAAAGTAATCTATTTGTCCTGATAATAGCAGCTTCAGCTAAAATTCGTGTTGTTTCTTGGAATGATGCTGCAGAAATAAAGCTTTCAGTTCCTAATGATGCTTGAGTAATCCCCATCAAAATAGGTTTTGCAGTCGCAGCTTTTTTACCTTCAGCTTTAGCAGTACTATTAACTGTTTTAAAATGAATACGATCAACACGATCACCAATAAGAAATCGAGTATCTCCTGCATCAATTACACGAACTTTACGAACCATTTGTCGAACAATCAACTCAATATGTCGATCATTAATATCAATACCTTGTAAGCGATAAATTTCTTGAATTTGATCAACAAAATATCGTTGTACTACATCAGGTCCCATAATACGAAAAATATCATGAAGTACTGGAGACCTGAAGTTAATCAGATCACCAGCACTAACTCGTTCACCATTGACTACATTAATCTGTTTACCACGAGGAATCAAAGTAATCAAAAGATTCAGCACCATTGACCACCGTAATTTTACGCATACCACGATGCAAGCCACCAAAAACTACTTCCCCATCAATATCAGAAATAATAGCAGGATCTTTAGGTGATACGTGCTTCAAATAATTCAGCAATACGAGGTAAACCACCAGTAATATCTTTTCTTCGGAAGCTTCACGAGGCATTTTAACAATAACATCACCAACTTTAACTTTCTGATCATTTGCTACGTTCAAGTAAGAACCGCTTGGCAAAAGTAATGAGCTAATTCTTCGCCATCAGCATCAACAATACTAATTGCTGGCTGATATTTTTCACTACGATGCTTCTAAGAATACATAACTGGATTTATTGGTTATCTTCATCAAAACGTTCTTGAACAGTAATATTTTCAATAAAATCAATAAATTTAACAGTTACCTCGCTTTTTCAGTCAAGAATAACTTTATTATGTTGGATCCCATTCTACTAATTTTGTACCTACTTTTACCGGCTGCTTATCCTGTACATAAATAAGAGAACCATACTCCAAATCATGCTCTGTAATTCACGACCATCTTCTGCAAGAATCACTAATTTTGCTTTACGACTCATCACTACCAATTGATTATTACGATTAGTAATAGTTCGAATGCCTCGCCATTCAATAATTACCATCATGATTTAGCTTCATAATATGGTTGTTCACGCCAAACCAGAAGCAGTACCCCCGATATGGAACGTTCTCATAGTAAGCTGCGTTCCCGGTTCCCCAATAGATTGTGCTGCAATAATACCTACCGTTGTTCCAACATCAACATATGCACTCTTTGATAAATCATAACCATAACACTTAACGCAAACACCACGTTTTGCTTGACATGTTAACACTGAACGAACAAGGATGCTTTGTACAATGCGATTCATCTATTCTACCGCGCATCTCTCGATTAACAATCTCATTCTGTCTTCCAATAATTTCACCAGTTACCGGATCTTTAACATCAGCAGCAAAAACACGACCAAATACTCGATTTGCTAATCGCATAAATAATATCACCAGAATCTTTCAAATCTGCTAATTCAACGTAACCGAGCGTTTTACAATCATCTGTAATAACAACAACATCTTGAGCAACATCAACTAAACGACGAGTTAAATAACCAGAGTTTGCTGTTTTAAGCGCCGTATCAGCTTGACCTTTACGAGCACCGTGAGTAGAAATAAAGTATTCAAATACACTGAAGACCCTCTTTAAAGTTAGACTTTACCGGCGTTTCCATAATTTCACCGGTCGGTTTCGCCATCGGTCCACGCATACCCACTAACTGCTTAATTTGATCTTTAGAACCTTTTGCTCCTGATTCAAGCATCATAAAAATTGGATTAAAAGGCTGATTTGATTTATCTTCATTCATAAAAGCGCTGTTATCTTGTATCTTCAAGATTCTTTATACATAGCATTAGCAACATCAGCCGTGGCATGACCCCAAACACTCAGTACTTTATTATATCGCTCACCATTAGTAATAACACCATCCATATACAACTTTTCAGTATTTTTAACTATCATCTTCAGCCTTAATCAATGATCCCGTTTTCTCTTCTGGAATAACAAGATCTGATAAGACAAAAGAGATACCGCCCATAGTGGCATTATAAAAACCAAGTTTTTTAATTCTATCAAGACACAAAACAGTCTCTTCGCTGCCCAAATGATAATAGATCTTTTCAACCATTTTAGCTAAATCACTCTTGCCCATTACTTTATTGACCCAATGGAACAATCAGATCCTTTTGGCAAGGCTTCAAACAAAAGTGCCCGGCCTACTGTAGTTGAAACAATTGATGTGTCTTCAAGTCGTAATTGAATACGAGCATGCAAGTCAACTTGTTTGCATTGATACGCTCGTCACAACTTCATGAACGCTTGAAAAAAGGATTCCCTCCCCTTCAACATTTGCACGTACTTTGGTCATATAATGAAGACCTAAGTACCATATCCTGAGAAGGAACGGTAACTGGTCGGCCATTTGAAGGAGATAAAATATTCTTCGTTGAAAGCATTAATCGGCGACTCTCTTCTTGTGCCCTTTCACTCAGTGGTAAATGCACAGCCATCTGATCACCATCAAAATCTGCGTTAAACGCTGTACAGACAAGTGGATGAATTTTGATAGCTTTACCATCAACTAAAATAGGATAAAAAGCTTGAATACCAAGACGATGCAACGTTGGTGCACGGTTTAAAAGAATAGGCCGACTCTTTACTACTTGCTTCAAGAACGTCCCAGACTTCTGGTTGCCAATTCTTCAACCATGTCGACGAGCAACGCGCATATTAGGCGCAAAATCACCCTGCAATAAACCTGCATATACATATGGCTTAAAAATTTCAAATGCCATCGCTTTTGGTAATCCACACTGATCTAATTTTAGTTCAGGATCAACCACAATAACAGAACGACCAGAATAATCAACACGACGACCAAGCAGATTTTGCCTGAAATCGACCCTGTTTACCACGCAACATTTCACTCAATGATTTAAGAGGTCGACGATTTGAGCCACGAACAGCTTGTCCTCTGCGACCATTATCAATAAGAGCATCAACTGATTCTTGCAACATCCGTTTTTCGTTTTTAATAATAACGGACGGTGCTTCAATTTCTATTAAACGTTGCAAACGAATATTTCGATTCAATACCCGACGATATAATTCATTTAAATCAGAACTTGCAAAACGACCACCTTCTAAAGGAACTAATGGACGTAGATCTGGCGGCAAAACAGGCAACACCGTTATAATCATCCATTCAGGGCGCAACTTGCTCTGTAACAAACCTGAAATAACTTTAATGCGACGAATAAGTTTATGTCGTAAAGCTACTGAAGCAGTTTCTCCGTAGCTCTACTTTAAATGTTCAAGCTCTAATGCTAGATCCAAATCTTTCAAAATAAGTCGAATCGCTTCGGCTCCAGTTTCTGCCAAAAATTCTGTATCTTCTGGATGACTATCAATATAATTTTCATATTCTAGATTGGTCAACAAAGTCTTACGAGCATAAGGCGATTTACCTTGGTGAATAACAATATAATCATCAAAATAGATAACTCGTTCAATATCTTTGACCGGCATATCTAAAATAAGACCAAAATAGCTTGGAATACCCTTCAAATACCAGATATGGCATACAGGAGCAACAAGCTCAATATGCCCCATGCGCTCACGACGAACACGCGATTGAATAACTTCAACGCCACATTTTTCACAGGTAACGCCTCGATGCTTCATGCGACTTATATTTACCGCAATTACATTCCCAATCTTTCTGCGGACCAAAAATACGAGCGCAAAACAGACCATCTCGTTCAGGCTTTAACGTTCTATAGTTAATGGTTTCTATCTTTTTCACTTCACCATATGACAACGAACGAATTTTTTCTGGCGAAGCAAGACTTATTTTGATAGCATTAAATCGTGTAACATTTACATATTCTTTAAATCGTTCCAATATTCTATTAGTCACTGACGTTCTCCTTGCCTACCTTTAACAAATCAACTTGCAAACCTAAACTTTGTAGTTCTTTAATTAACACATTAAACGATTCTGGTACTCCAGGATCTGGTATAGTCGTACCGCGAACAATCGCTTCATATACCTTATGTCTGCCAACTACATCATCAGATTTATAGGTTAACATTTCTTGTAATGTATATGCTGCACCATAAGCTTCAAATGCCCATACTTCCATTTCACCTAATCGCTGTCCACCCTGTTGTGCTTTACCACCAAGAGGTTGTTGCGTTACTAATGCGTACGGTCCAACTGAACGAGCATGCAATTTATCTTCAGCCATATGATTAAGCTTCATCATATACATGTAACCAACAGTTACTGGTTGATCAAAATAATCACCTGTACGACCATCTCGTAGCATATAAGCACCATTTTCAGATAAATTAATATCTTTCAACAATGGCACAATATCTTGATCAAATTTTGCACCATCAAACACCGGAGTCTCAAATTTTACCCCATGCTTCACTGCTTGCTGTGCTAAATCGTGCAGGCCTTCTTTTCCATATAAATCTTCATATGAACTAATAAGATCTTTACCATAATACTGACTTAATAATTGCTTTACTGCGATACTGTTCTGTTGTTCAAGTTTTTCTTTTAAAGAATCACCCATGTTTTTACCCAAAAATCCAAGAATTACTTCAAGAATTTGACCTACGTTCATACGAGAAGGTACACCAATTGGGTTAAAGACTATATCAACAGGCGTTCCATCTTCTAAATAAGGCATATCTTCTCGAGGAATCACGATAGAAACAACACCCTTATTTCCATGGCGTCCAGCCAACTTATCACCAACTGAAACTGCTCGTTTAGAGGTAATATAAACTTTAATCATTTTAATAACACCAGAAACAAGAGGATCACCCTTCTTAAATTTAGCAATCCGCTCTTCTTTTAAGTTAAGAAGAATACGTAATTGATTTTCATACGCATCATGCAACAATTTAATTGCATCATTGATTTTTTTATTTTTTGCTCTTAAGCCTAATACTATTTTCAATGACTCACTTGACCCAGAGAACTCATTATTTAATTTTGCTCTATCAAAACAGCCATCAGTGACAAACTCTTTTCCTGATTGTCCACTCACTTCAGCACCATCCAACAAATCAATAATTTTACCTATAATCATTTTTGTAAGAAATAGCTCATGATGCATAGTATCGACTTCAAGTTTTTCAACTTGCTTAGCAACTTCTTGTTTATATCGTTTATCTTTTCTTACGCCACTGCGAGAAAATATTTTAACATCAACAACAGTTCCTTCAACTCCTGGCGGTACTCGCAATGAAGTATCTCGAACTTCCCGAGATTTTTCGCCAAAAATAGCTCGCAATAACTTCTCTTCTGGAGAATACTGCACGTCCCCTTTAAGGGTAACTTTACCAACGAGAATATCCCCAGCTTTAACTCGAGTACCAATACGCACTATACCATCTTCATCGAGACCTCTTAAAGCAGTTTCTCCAACATTAGGAATATCGCGAGTAATCTCTTCTGGCCCAAGTTTTGTATCTCGAGCTTCAACATCATACACATCTATATGTACAGAAGTAAGCTTATCATCTTCAACTAAGCGCTTACTCAACACAATAGCATCTTCAAAGTTATATCCATGCCAAGGCATAAACGCCACCAACACATTAGAACCTAAAGCAAGTTCATTATTTTTAATTGCAGGACCGGTCGTTAATGCATCACCTTTTTTAATCTTATCGCCAACATTTACAATCGGCTCTTGATGAACCCATGTACTATGACTCGACAACAAGAATTTTTTTAAATGATACGTCTCTATGCCGCGAGCAACCCATTCATCAGAATCATAAAAATTAGTTTCATCTGCTTGAACAATAATTTTTTCAGAAGAAACATATTCTACAACCCCATCTCTTCTAGCAATTGTTACACTTCCTGATGCTTTCACGATATCTTTTTCCATACCAGTACCTACGATAGGAGTCTCTGTACGAATTAAAGGAACCGCTTGTCGTTGCATATTAGCACCCATAAGAGCACGCACCGCGTCATCATGCTCTAAGAAAGGAATAAGCGCCGCAGAAACAGATACTAATTGCTTGGGCGATAAATCAACATAGTCAATTTTATCAGCTTCAATATCCATAAAGTTACCATCATGACGAGCAAAAACAGAATCGGTTTCTATCTTCTTTTTACCTGGTTTAACTGAATCAGCTTGTGCGATATAATGCTTTGATTCTTCGAACGCATCAAGAAAAACAACTTCATTTTTGATAGTACGATCAACAACTGGCCTATAACCACTTTCTATAAACCCTAGATCATTTACTACTGCATAAGTAGCTAAAGACGAAATAAGACCTACCGTTTGACCTTCAGGTGTTTCTACAGGACAGATACGACCATAGTGAGAAGTATGTACGTCACGAATCTCATACGTGGCTCGGTCTTTAAGAACACCACCGGGCCCAAGGGCCGACAATCGACGCTTATGCGCAAGTTCTGCTAGAGGATTAGTTTGATCCATAAATTGTGATAGTTGTCCCATACCAAAAAATTCTCTTAAAACGGCACCTAATGGCTTTACATTTAAAAAATCTTGTGGCATAAGAGCTCCATGAGTCTCTTGCATTCTAAATCGTTCACGAACAATTCGTTCAATACGCATAAAACCAAGATACATCTGATTATTAAGCAATTCACCCACAAGACGAACCCTACGATTACCTAAATGATCAATATCATCAAGATGTCCTTCTCCACGTTCTCGTAAGTTAACGAGATAGCGGATGGTTGCTACGATATCTTCTTTAGTAAGGGCAAAAATAGATTCATCTATCGAAAGGCCAAGCTTTCTATTGATGCGAATACGTCCAACACGAGTCAAGTCATAAAAACGACTATTGAAAAAAAGATTATCAAGGCGTTCTTTTATTTCTTTCAAAGAAGAACTGTCACCAGGCCAAAGCTTGCTATGCAACTCTTTAAGCGCCTCTTCATAAGAATGACACGAATCTTGCATCAAAGTCATAGCGATAGTAGGTTGAAACACATAACCAGATGATTGAACCAGATAAAAAATAACATTTTTGAGTTTATGAAAAACATCAAAATGATGCTCTGCAAGAACTTCACCTTGTTCTATAAGAACTTCACCTGTTTTAGGATCGATAATATCTTTTCCAACAACACGATTTAATAAACTTGCTTTACTAATAGTAAGTTGAGAAATATCCTCAGCTTTAAGCTTATTAACTATTTCTTTAGTAACACGTCTTCCAACAAAAAGCTTTTCATGTTCTTCTGTCAGGAAACATTCCTTTTTCGAGCCGTTGACCAATTAAGCCCATCATCAACAGCACGGAAGCAATAATCTCTTTTAAATTCAAGATTACATCAAAATCATAAAAAAGCGAAATAATTTCGTCGCGTGAAAATCCGAGCGCTTGCAAAAAGGTCGTCGCTAATAATTTTTTTTTCTTATCTATACGAACATAGTAAATAGTCATTGCTATCAAACTCAAAGTCCATCCAAGACCCTCGAAGAGGGATAAGACGTGCTAGATAATAAGGTCTACCTCTAAAATCTTTAATTTTTTTACTTTGAGAAAAAACAACACCAGGAGAACTATGCAGCTGACTTACTACAACACGATCAACCCCATTTATTAAAAAGGTTCCTAAATTACCAAGCTTAAAAACATCATTTTCTTCACACAAATCACCCATTACTGGGATATCTGAGAAAAAAATATTTTGTTCTTTAATGTCTTTTACTAATTTTTCGCCTTGATCATTAACCATCCAAGTGATCAATTGCATTCTAATTTGTAATGGCATAGAAAATGTCTGATCGCTTGTACGGCACTCTTCAAGTGTCATCGGTAATTGAATAATTACTCGAGTCAAACAATTAGAACAAAGCTTATATTTTGCTGTTTTTTTATCACAATTGGTACATGCATAATCAGCAGACAAACGAGAGCAAGCAGATTTTTTGCATGAAGAACAACTCCATTGGTAACGATTTTCTATACCAGTTAATTTACCACAAATACAAGCCCAACTACCTAGCTCATAAGTAACATACTCCAAAGACATTTTGTCTTCACATTCAATTGGAAATATATCCCGCAAAACCTTTTCTAAACCGATAAGCTTCCGCTCTTCAGCCAGACAATCAAGTTGTACAAAATCATTAAATGACGTTGATTGAATTTCTATTAAATTAGGAACTGGCACATTGTCTTGTATCCGCCCAAATGATTTACGAAGATTACTCTTGTCCATAAAAAAATCTGACATTAAGTCGCCCCCCGCTCTCGCTTATAATAAATTATGAACAAATTATGAACAACAAATTATAAATAAATCGTATACTTTTTCTGTATCTTCGATGTATGTCTTATTTTATGTCTTAATAGATTATGTTTTAATAGATATAGTGTTTATGTGTACTATTTATGTGAACAAAACTTATAGACAAAATATTGTGCCTATATACCCTAATAAACACTTTAATAAAATCTATACCAAAAACTTGTTAAATTAAGACGCCAAAACAGCTACACTTTTTCAGCGTCCATTTAACTTGTTATTTGTCTATATATTTTTTTTGTATCTAAAATTAAGCTAATTCTACTTTAGCACCAGCTTCTTCTAGCTCTTTCTTCATTGTTGCGGCATCAGCTTTTGATGCTGCTTCAGCAACAACTGTCGGAGCTTCTTCTACTGCTTTTTTAGCATCAGACAGACTTAAAGTAGGTAGGACTTTGCGTAAAGCTTTAATCACTTTAATTTTATCCGCACCTATCTCTTTTAAGGTAACTTTAAATTGACTTTTTTCTTCTTCTGCTGTTGCTGCTGTAGAAGTTGCTGCTGTAGAAGCTGCTGCTGCTGGCATAGCTGCTGAAACACCGAATGTTTCTTCAATTAGCTTAACTAAATCCGACAACTCAAGAACAGACAACTTGCTAATATCTTCTACCAATTTTTTATTAATTTCTGATGTCATTGCAATCTCCACCCGACATATATAATTTAAAAACATTAACCATTAATCAAATACTAAAAACTACTCTAAAATCTCTTTTTACTCAGCCCCTGCTTCAGACGCTGATTCAGATACTGATTCAGGCGCCGACTCAGACGGTGCTGATAATTTTTGCACATAAGCACTTAGTGTTCGAGCAAGCTGCGCTATTGGAGCATTTAATGTTCCACATAGTTGAGCAAGCAATGCCGACCTAGAAGGCAATACTGCTATACGCTGCATACCAACTTTATCATATGTTTTGGATTCAAAATATCCCGCTATAAGATCAAGAGCTGCATTTTCTTTTGAAAAATCATACAGCATTTTTGCCACAGCAGAAGGCTCTTTATCCGCAAAAACAACCCCAACCTGTTCTTTTAAAAATGGCGTCAGATCTTTACCAAAAGAAGCCGTATCAACAGCACGTTTAATTAAACGTACTTTAGCTACTTTTAATAGACCCCCTTTTTGACGCAAACCAGATCGCAAAAGTTGAGTCTGCTTAACAGAAAGACCTTTTACACCAATCAAAAAAGATGATGAATTATTTTTAAAACATTCACGCAATTCTTTGACTACCAATTCTTTTTGTTGCCTATTCATGAAAACACCTTTACGAGACTAATTCATCAGGGTTAATTAAAATCCCTACACCCATTGAAGAAGATACAGTAATTTTTTTAAGATATTTACCTTTTGCCGCAGAAGGTTTTGCTGCAACAAGCGCTTTAATAAAAGCAACCAAATTTTCCTTAAGCTTTTCAACAGAGAAAGAGACTCTTCCAAAAGAAAAATGGACAACGCCACCTTTATCATTTTTAAAGAAAACGCGACCACGCTTAAGGTCATCAACAACATCTGCTACGTCAAACGTAACCGTACCTAATTTTTTATTAGGTAACAACCCTCGAGGGCCCAAAACTTTTGCCAACTTGCCCACTAAACCCATAAGATCTGGCGTAGCAACAGCATAATCAAAATCCATCCAGCCCGCAGCAATTTTTTCTACCAAGTCTTCTGCTCCAACAAAATCAGCCTTCGCTTTTTCTGCTTGACCAGCATAATCTCCCTTGGCAAATACAATAACACGCGGCTGAACGCCCTTTACGTACGGTAAAATTACCGAACCGCGGACAACCTGCTCACCTTTTGAAGCATCTATTCCTAAATTAATATTGAGATCTATTGCCTCATCAAATTTAGCAAACGCTACTTCTTTAACTCGGGCAAGAGCAGCATCAGCTGACAAAACCTCTCCATGTTGGGCTTTTTTTTGCGCACCAACATATTTTTTTCCATGCTTAGTCATATTGTATAGCCCTACCACTTAATCAACAACATCAATACCTATACTTCGCGCACTGCCAGCAATAATTTTTTTAGCCTGCTCCATGTCATTAGCATTCAAGTCAGGCATTTTAATTTTTGCAATTTCTTCAATATCTGCCCAAGTTATCTTACCCACCTTTTGCTCATGAGGCCGAGAAGATCCCTTTGTAATATTAACCTTTTTCTTTATAAGCTCCGTAGACGGAGGAGTCTTTACAACAAAAGTAAACGTTTTATCTGTGTATATAGTTATAACAACAGGAACAGTTTGCCCTTTGCGATCAGCTGTTTTAGCATTAAACTGCTTACAGAACTCCATAATTGCCACACCATGCTGCCCCAAAGAGGCACCAATAGAAGCACCAGGCGTAGCTGCACCACCTGGAATTTGTAATTTTACCTGAGCCTTAATCTCTTTTGCCATTCTCATCACCTTATATTTATCGTTTAACCTGGTCAAACCCCAACTCTACAGGTGTCATACGACCAAAAATACTCACCATCAATGTCAAGCGCTCATTTTCTTGGTCCACTCCATCAACAATTCCAAAAAATCCAGCAAATGGCCCATCGTAAATCTCAACTTCAGAACCAAGAGCAAATTCTTGAACGTCTGCTCGCACAGAAACTTCACCCTCAATTTGAGAAAACATTTTGAGAACTTCTTTAGTTCGAAGCGCCATCGGATTTTTACCACCCAAGAAACGCATAACACGCAAACTTGATGTTACTAACCGTTCAGCCTCAGGAACCATGTCCATCTCAATTAAGACATACCCAGGAAACAACTGCTGATCCTGATCATCAACAGATTGGAATACTTTTTTAAACTTTGCTGAAGGAACTAGAACCTGTCCAAAATGATCCTTTAAACCAGAGGCATCAATACGCTTTACCAAGTCATCTCGCACTGCCAGCTCATATCCTGCATACACTTGAAGAACGTACCAACGTTTCATCTGACTATATTCCTAATTTAATGTAAAAAAGTTAAGCACTAAAAAATCTAAAAACATATTGTGCAAGTTGCGATAATACAAAACCAAGTCCACCTAAATAGATAGTGAAAATACCAACAAGAAAAAGCACTACAATAGTAGAATCTCTAAACTCATCAAACTTAGGCCAAACAACTTTTAGCAACTCTGCATACACTTCACGCAAAAAACGTACCATATTTCTCCTTGCACTTTACATTCTATCCGCAAAACAGACCGCATCCTTTTTATCAATATTGGCAGGCCAGGAGGGATTCGAACCCCCAACACGCAGATTTGGAGTCTGCTGCTCTACCGTTGGAGCTACTGGCCTATAAAAAGCTTATTTAGTTTCTTTGTGATCGTGATGACCTCTGCACCGAGAACAAAACTTTTTCAACTTTAAAGTACCCAAAGTTCTACCCTTACCCACCACTTGAGTGTAATTACGCTCTTTGCAGACAGAACATACTAAATGTGTGGTTACTCTATTTTTTGCCATATATATCCAAAAATTTTTCTAAAATTTCTACTTAAACTAACACCTCTCATAAAAACATACTTTTGGAGCCCGCGACCGGACTTGAACCGGTGACCTCTCCCTTACCAAGGAAGTGCTCTACCAACTGAGCTACGTGGGCACAGACACCTAATCCTTAGTATGATACATATCTAGATTAAATCAAATTGAAAAAAAGACAAGAATTTATCTAACTTACTGGGCAAATTTCTTTTTTTTATTAAATTACGCGTAAAAAACCATGGCTTTTTACGCTTTTAGAATACATGAAAGCAAAAACATTTTCAAAAAAGCTACGGGCAAGACCGCATTAACTTTGCTTTATGGAGCTGGCGGCCGGATTCGAACCCGCGACCTGCTGATTACAAATCAGCTGCTCTACCAACTGAGCTACGCCAGCATACATTTCAAATATTGGAGCGGGAAACGGGGCTCGAACCCGCAACCTACAGCTTGGAAGGCTGTCGCTCTACCAATTGAGCTATTCCCGCATTTGCATTAATCGCGGTAGTTGCTTTAATTGCCACAGTTACCGTTATTTCTGCGATCACTTTAGTTCTCGCAGCTACGTTAACTGGTGGCGAGAGCAGGATTCGAACCTGCGAAGGCTGAGCCAACGGATTTACAGTCCGTCCCCTTTGGCCGCTCGGGAATCTCGCCAGTAAAACAAATACGTCCATAATGATAATGTTTTTTTTAAACTATTTCAACTTATATTTTGGCTTCTTTGCTTGCTTTTGCATTCCCCATCGCACATTCATTATATATTTATACCTATAAGTTTAAAAAGTATCAAGTTTTTTTACACACAAACTCACAATTTTTTTAACATGCCCACGCTACACAGACTTTCTCTATACAAATTTTCTCTATACAAACTCTTTTTATACAAACTCTCTCAGGCCAAACTCGCGCGACATACAAACTCACAAAACATATGATTTCACGCCAAAATATATAGACTCACGAAATATCCAACATCGCCCTATACCCAACATTCGCCCTATACCTATCTTACTCCTAATTTTTAAAACTAATCTCAATTCCCCCTTCTTGCTATTCTAAAAAAAATAGTTATTCTATTTATATATACAATAATAACTTATACGCATAAAAATAACATATAGACACAAATAGCTTTAACAAATAACAGGAGATTTATCAATGTTCCAAAAGTCTACAACAATGCGATATCTTGCGCTACTTTCTCTCGCCTTTACTTCATTTTATGCCCCAGCCTATGATCAAAAATTCAACAAACAGACAGCGTACAGCAACCTACAATCGCTAGGCGAAAAACCAATAAAAGTTGCACCACCTCTATTTAAAATTGAAAAAGTAGCTGATATATTTCGATCTCTTAAAGATAATGTTTTTTTTATTCCCCAGCTCGATCTACGTGAAAAACGTGAATTACTATTTCAAATTTTAGAAAACAATAATAACGAATCTAATACTATTTCAGATGCGATACGCATAAAAATGGAACTCGTTTACGGACTTGGTTCTCAACCCGATAAATATTGTGCTCGTTATATATCAAGCAACGCCGATACAGAAAATACATTAACAAGTCTGATTGAAACTGAAAGCGGTCACGCATCTTTAGCTCTCACCATAAGCCAACCACATTTCGATACTGATTTGATTACAAAAAGACAAAAAATTACTGCTCACTTTATCGATAATCCTGAAACAACGGCACAAGCTACTAAATCGTTAAAAAGTTGCGCATACGGTGAAAACGGTCTTCTTTCTTACTATACTTCAGATCCATTTATTGACCCTAAATTATTGGAAATCCTCTATTGGAACCTGCCAGGATTCAAATATTTAAACAATTCTAGCTCTACATTACAAGCTGGTATTGTCCTCAATGAATTCCAGAGTTGCCTCACACTATTATCTGCAGCAGCTATGAGTTATAATGGTGCTTATCTCCTCTATGAACCAACATCGCAATGGGCACAATTACTCCGATTTTTCTATGGATCTAGCGCTAGTAAAATTGTTGGCTCATTTGCAGGAATATATGGTGTTGTTACAGGAACTGCCGTATTAAGCTTCGCTCAAATGCAAAAAAACATGGTTAATCTTTTACAAACACAACTTATTGACGTAGCTTCATATGTTAATGGCGCAAAAGAAGTTTATAAAATAATAAATGAACAACCAGAACTTGCTCATAATTTTAGCAATCTTAAAGCTCTCGAAGCTCTGGTAATACCTTCAACAGAACATTCAGCTGAATTTAATGAGCTTATAGAACTTTTAAGCACCAAGACATTCAAAGGCAAAGCTTCATTCTTTTCTGTTAAAGGCCGCGCGTTACGTGCACATAAATTAATGTGTGATGAATCAATTCGTCATGAATTTGCTGATATAATACAAGCTGTTGGTGAGATGGATGTCCATGTAGCACTAGCTAAACAGATGTCAGCATCAGCTCATAAAGAAGCGAGATACTCATTTGTTACCTTTGACGCCACAAGCACCAAGCCGTATATAAAAGCTACTGGTATCTGGAATCCGTTTGTGCCACAAGATAAAGCGGTTACTAACGATATCGATCTTGGCTTAACACAGCCTCGCAATATGGTGCTCAGCGGTCCTAATACAGGCGGTAAATCTACTTTCTCAAAATCGGTTCTCTTAAATGCTATCATGGCACAAACATTCGGAATCGTAGCTGCAAAAAGCATGACTATGACTCCGTTTGCAAACCTTGATTGCTACTTAAATATGACTGATGATACGGCAAGTGGCATCTCTGGCCTTAAGGCTGAAATACTCAGAGCGAGAGAGCTTTTAGAGCGCATCAAAACAACTATCGGCTTTAGCCTTGTCCTTCTTGATGAAATTTTTATAGCTACCTCTCCTGATCAAGCTGCAAAATTAGCCTTAAATTTTATCACAGAAATAAACACATTCAAAAATGCTCTGTTCATAGATGCTGCACACTTTGAAGAATTGATACAGTTTGCCGAAAACTCTCCTGACTGTAGAAATTGCCACATGGGAGTCACTCTTGATGCAAAGGGCACCAAAGTATCGCGCTATACCTATAAACTCGCTGAAGGTCGTTCTCATGTCAAAAACGCGGCACAGGTAGTCGAAGAAGCCTTTAGCTTTAAAATTTAACGCTAAAAGCGATCAATAGACAATCAGTCGCTCATAAATCGCTCACAAAAAAGAGTCGCTCAAAATAGTTCTTCTATTTCGAGCGACTCTTTCTCTCTTTTACGGGTATATCCATTTGTTCATATAATTTATTCGTATATGACCCACTTGGGCCCTGTTTTCGCCCCTAGACCTCTTTCTATCTCATTCCTACGTTGCTTTTTCTCCCTACCCTCTACAAGCCCCCTCTGCTCTCTCTATCTTACTCCCTATCCCGCTCTTTAGCCCTACTTTTTTACCTACTTTAGCTTGACCCTAGCCTCAGGCACATCCTAAGCAATACAAATAGAATTATTTGCATCCTGACTAAAACATGCCATTTGCCAAAGGGAATAGGGCATGTTATGATTATTAGTAAATAAGCTCATTTAAACTTAAATATAAAGAAAAACCAGGCTAAATCTAAAAAATTACTTGGGGGAGAATACTATGAAAAAACAATTCAATAAAACAGTCAAAATATTCCTGATGGCCATAATTTTAATGCCACGACCTACTTTTTCTTATCCGGAATCTTACCTAAGGCAAGTTGTCGCCGCCGGCTACCATTCGCTCGGCCTCAAACTTTCCTTGCCATCTACCAAAGCACAAAAATCAAGCAAAAATACCGTTCAACAATACGTAGATACTCTTAAACAATTAGGACACAAAGATCCAGCCTTTGTTGCGCCCCAATGCGATGAGCATACAAAATACGATCGTATTTTTTGGGCAGCGAACTTTCAGCCAGAAAACCTTTATGACAACACCATCTCTTTAACAACATTAGTAAAAATGGGTCTTGTTAAAGGATCAGGAGAAACAGGCAATGAAAAAGAAAGCTTAGTGTATCGCATTTCAACCGCACCTAGCCCGAGCACTGATGACAAGAGTGATCGTAAAAGTCTGTTTTTCACTGAAGCTGGCAAATACTTGATGATAAAAGAAATCAGCCAACCCCACGCTACCGCTACCGTTCCTTTGCAAAATCAAAAAATAATTAAAGAATTCGCAACAAACAAAAAACTTAATGCCACCATAACAGAAATTTTACAAAAAATAGGCGGTAAAAATGAGATGAGTTTCTTAGCTTACTACGACCATAGCACATTGCTTGATCCGTATTTAACAGCGGATCTCTACTCGACAATCTACCCATTAAACATGCTCAACGATAATCCCCAGTATCTTACGGTAAAATCTATTTTTGATAGATGGCTCAAAGTACATGACATTGCATGGACGCTAGCGATAACCTATAGTTTAACCCAAGTATGCAAAAATTCTCTTTCAAAAAAATTAATCACCGGTCAAGAAGTAGCTCAAAACGAACATGCGGCTACAACTACATTCAATAATACTTTCTTATTAAACAACTTTACCAATGCTATAGTATCAACAAAAAATATAATCACCCAGCAATATGAATTTGTAAAACTACTTTGGGGGAAAAAACTCAATGCACAGCATCCATTATTAGCATGGATACCAACACCACCGAAAGAACTTCTTGTTGTAGCAGGATTCGGTATATGTGCAGACCGCATAATTAAATCTCTCGCTTCTATAAAAAAACAAGAAGAAATTTTTATGTTTCTGCAATCAGAGCTCATGAACGTTGCTGATTATATCAAAGGTGCACAAGAACTTTATAAACAGATCTGCTTGCACCCTGAAATTGCACAGAACTTCACCAAGCTTAACGCTCTTGAAAATCTTGTAAATCCAATAAACGCACACTCAGCTGAATTCACAGAACTTATAGAACTATTAAGCACTGAAACATTTAAGGGGAAACCATCTCCTCTTTCAGTTACTGGCCGTATAACACGCGCACATTCGTTAATGATGAGTAGTGAAGTCCGATCAGAATTTACGGATATAGTTAATGCCATAGGGAAAATTGATGTATATCTTACCTTAGCTAATAAAATCAATGCATCAGCCAATCAAGAAGCTCGCTACTCGTTTGTTACCTTTGATACCACCAGCAAAACACCGTATATAAAAGCTACTGGCATATGGAATCCGTTTGTATCTGAAAATAAAGCCGTAACGAACTCGATAGAATTTGGGTTAACAAAACCACGCAATATCGTACTGAGCGGTCCTAATACAGGTGGTAAATCTACTATTGCAAAAGCAACCCTGTTAAATGCTATATTGGCACAAACGTTCGGTATAGCTGCAGCAGAGAGCATGATTATGACCCCGTTTGCAAACCTTGATTGTTACTTAAACATGACGGATGATACTGCAGGAGGCGTATCTGGCCTTAAAGCAGAAGTCGACAGAGCTAAAGCAATAATAGAGAAAATTAATGCGACAAAAGGTTTCAGCTTTATACTTCTTGATGAAATTTTTACGGCTACCTCTCCAGATCAAGCAGAAAAAATCGCCGTACAATTTATTACTAAATTAAGCCAATACGAAAATACACTCTTTATGAACTGTGCCCACTTTGATGGCATTATGTCTTTCGCAGAACAGTCTCCTAACTGCAAGAATTATCACATGGGAGCCGTTATCGATGCAAATGGCAAGGTGTCTCATTATACCTACAAGTTAAATGAAGGTCGCTCTCGTATTAAAAATGCGGCGCAAGTGGCGCAGGAAGCCTTTAGCTTCTAATAGTAAACCAGTAGAAAGAAATGAGGAAAGCTCTATTTCGCAAGAGCTTTCCTCATTTCTTTCTTGTTAAAATGGCAAATATCCTGGAAAAATTCTAAGCAATTTGCTATAATTAATAGATGCTATTTTAATTCAAAATTAATATATTTAGGAAAAAAAATTATGATATATACTCGCCATAAAATAATACTTCTCATAGCCTGCATTATCTCATTACAAGCCTGTTATGGCACTCATGATAATAGAACAGGTTGGTTTGATTCTTTTTTGAATTTTTTTGGCACAACCTATAATGCGTGCATAAACAATAATCTTTTTATACAACAAAAAGGTAATTCTATTACTATATCCGATACAAAAAACATGAAAAACCCCAAAAATATTCAATTAACGGGAATCACCAAACGACTTTCTCCCACGCTAAAAATCGATTCAGTATCCCTTCCTTCTTTTGTACAAGTCATAATAGACAATAGCGTTAATTCTTCTATAGAAGGTGATGCCGCTATTTTTGATAGCGGTCTTGCATTTGTTGTAGAAAATGGAAAACTTGGACTGGTGCTGAAAAAAAATACCTGTCTTAAATTTAATGGAACCGGCGACAAACCTCTTTGTACCATCACCGTCAATCTTTCAAGCAATTCTCTCCATGTTGATGGAGTCACTCCTGTTATACTCAAACAAGCTCCTCTGCATACATTAACCGTAAATGGGGCGTCAAAAGTTCACACCGTACACAATAATTCACCAACAACAACAAACTCAACGATATCATCAAAAATACCATTACAAACACTCAACGTTTCAGGGAACTCAATTGTTGATATGTCTGATATAGAAACTACCAACTTGCAAACGACTATCTCTGGCGCCAACAATGTCACTTTATCAGGAACTGCTGATACTCAAACAGTGGACATCGATGGCACATCAAAATATAATACTCAACATCTCAAATCAAAAAAGATTGCTATTGATGCTTCCGGAGCTTGGTTAATGCTACAAATCTTTTAACTGGTTCTGCCTTAGGCTTTTCAACCGTGCAGAATTATGGTGCTGCTGTAGGTAAAATTCTTACGCAAGGTATGAGTTCATACGTTTCGTTAAACGAGCAACAATAAATTAGAAAAATTATTGTTTAAAAAATTAGAAACTCTTGAGCTAAAAAAATTATAAATAAACACGTTAATTTAATATTTATTTAAAAAGTCTAAGTCCCGGCGGGAGCTTAGGTTACCCTATTTTTCAACATCTATTTACTTTATATTAGACAAGCGCCCTATATTACCAAGTTATAAGTAACTTGCGTAACCGCATATCGGGAACATATTCTATAGTAATCGTACAAACTCGATCTTTCAATAATGGCACGATAACATCGGGCCACTCGATCAGGGCGATACTATTAGGCTCATAGAGATACTCATTAAAACCAGACGATATAAAGTCATCGAGAGACGTTATGCGATAGAGATCAAAATGGTAAAAAGTTTTGCTATCTTTATTTTTATACACATTTACATACGTGTAGGTAGGACTTGAAACAGATTCGACAACCCCAAGGGCATGTACCAGCTCTGACACCAATGTTGTTTTACCTGCTCCCAATGGCCCTGAAAGCGTTATGATGGCTGCGTTTTGAGCAATACGAGCAATTTCTCTTGCTACTGTTTTTATCTGTTTGCGAGAATAGATTATCTCTTTTTGGTTGTGCATACTATTGTGCATACTATTGTGCATAATTATATTTTTATAAATAATTTTTTTGTAAATAATAGTTATAATTTTTTTAATATATTAAAAAGCTTCTGATCAGCACGTGATAATTTTTTATGCGAAAACCCGTTATCATGTATACTTTTTTTATCATATACGGGCAATCGGTCCTCTTTTTTAACACCAATATTTTGTGCTGCCAACTCCATATAACTATCAACTTCATGTTGCATATTACCGTGTAACCTGACAATATTTTTATCTTTTAGCCCTGATTCAATTGACTGGTGATATTTTTTTTTCTGTGATTCATAATAAAACAAAAAACGCTTTACCAATATATAAAAACTTTCAGAATCAAGGGAACAGATCCCTAGTTCTGAAACCAGCCGCCTTAACTCAGAATCAGAAGATACAAGAAGAACTTCTTGTTGCTTATTCTCTGTTTTAAAATAGTTATATATATACTGATCAGCTGTTTGGCGGGAGCCAGAATAGACAGTAAGCACTCCAGCACTATTTTCTATTTGTGGCCAATCAAGCTGCCCGCCATCAAATACTATAACGATTGCATGCTTTTTCTGATGACCATATTTGCTCAACTGCTTCACAAAAGCACTGCGATCTTTATCTTCAATTATATTTTTTTTTATAATTTGCTTAAGTAGATTGTATCCGTCAATCACGATAATCATGCTTAACCTAAATAAAATCTACTCAACATTTTATTTTCCAGCTTTTTTTGTCGGTTTAGCCGCTACCGGCTTACTTGTCGACTTGCTACTGCTACTGCCAGATCCTATACGAAATACCCCAGTTGAACACTCAGGACATTCCCCTTTTGTTGCTGGCTTGCCATTTTTCAAAAGAACATCTTTCGCGTTTTTTATAGCAACTTTTTTACGACATTTCACGCAATATGCTTCAAGTTTTTCTGACATAGAAATAACCCTTCTGGTAAATAATAATAGTTAATAATATACACCTAGAATACATCATAAGAAAAAAATAGACCATATATTACCTTATTTTATAAATAAAAACGTGAATAATTGCAAACTTTAGCGATTAAAAGTAGTCTAAAAATAAGAAAAAATAAAATACACCATTAAATAATACCGTTAAATAATACGATTATATCATGTCAAAACTTATTTCCATGCGGCAACGCATTAAAGCAATAGAAACTATAAAAAAAGTTACTCACACTATGCAGTTGATATCTATGTCAACGCATACAAAATTAAAAAAAAGACAAATTCATCTTATTAAATACGTAGAATCAATCAAACAAGTCTATAGACAAGTACAAAATAAATACCCAAATAATACGCACTCAAACATTAATAATTCACAAACAAGACAAACACCAACACAAGCAGCAGCACAATCACATTCACCGGCACAAGCCCGAATAGAAGAAAAAAATCTGCCAGAAAAAATTTTATTGATTGTGATAGGGTCTCAAAAAGGGCTCTGTGGCAACTTTAACAGCATGATCTTTAACAATATCAATAACGACCCCTATCTTGCTGCAAATCATGAAAAAATAACGTGTATAGCTGTCGGTCAAAAAGCGATTAATGAAATAAAAACAAAAACCACCTTAACGCCCCTATTAACATACGGTCAACTTACACATAATACAATTTCAACTATTACGGGACAAATTATAGAATATATTAATAGTACCCTTCCTGCCTATACCAATATACTTGTCTGGAGTAATAGGCCAAAAACATTCTTTATACAAAAGCCTCATGCTACTTTTTTACTCTCTCCTGAACTTACAACAGAAATAACACACACTCCAGAAACAAGCTCTACAGGGCAAGCCCTGGCTCTATCCAACGAAGACTATATTACCGAATATCCTGCACACGAAATAATCGAACTTCTTAAAAAACAATTAGGAGCAGCTCAGCTTGAAATGCTTCTTTTTGAGTCTCTTCTTGCAGAACAGGCTGCTCGTTTTATATCTATGGATAGCGCGACTCGCAATGCAAAAAATATGCTTGACGATCTGACTCTTCAATTTAACAAAATCCGTCAAGCGAAAATAACCAAAGAATTAACTGAACTGGTGGGAAGTTTTTAACGTCAGAGTCTTATTACAACAAAGCCTAAATAAATATCCCCCCCCAAAAGTTTACGGGAAAAAAGTTTATGTATGTGGTGCCCTTCTGGGCACCACATACAAGCCTGTCAACAATAATAGATTTTGCCTGTTGCGTTAGACCGGGGTATGATTGCGGGGTATAAATCGGCGGCCCCAAAAAATTTGGGAAGTTTTTAAATATGCCCTACTATAGTTACTCATAAAAAAACGAGAACATTTAGCCGACCCCCTATTCCGAAATCGGTAAAAATAAAGATAGTAATTTGGTATAAAAAAATTTTTAATAAAGCTCTGTTATAGCGACAATTTATGCGCTTGCGCATCAACACCTGTATCAACAAAAGCAATGTCACCCATCTTGCCTGTTTTTTTAACCGTTATCGAAGCACCCAATCGAATTAATTTCTGATCTAGCGCATCGTAGCCACGATAAAAGTGAGACAACCCTGAAACAGAGGTCGTACCACGAGCTACTAGCCCAGCCAATACCAGGGCACACGAAGCTCTAATATCTGATGCTATGACCGATGCTCCAAATAATGTCTCAACCCCTTTTATTGTAGCCTTGTTATGCTCAACGGAAATAATTGCACCCATTTTTTCTAACTCACGAACATGTAAAAAACGATTTTCAAACACGGTCTCTTCAATAATACTCACCCCATTGGCAATACATTGAGCGAGCATCATAGGAGCCTGTAAATCAGTAGGAAAGCCAGGAAATGGACCGGTCTTAAAAGAGACCGCCTGCGGCTTGTTAGTCGCCTGTAACGTTATCCCATTGCCATCATTGCCAACAATAATAGTATGTCCCATCTCTTCCAACTTTAATAAAAACACATCAAGCATCCCTGCATTAATGTTTGGTATAAAAATATTCCCGCCGGTAACCGCCGCTGCAAGCAGCAAAGAACCTGCTTCTAAACGATCCGGAATAATGGCATGCTCTACCCCCATTAATGCTTCAACGCCTTCTATTTCAATCGTAGCGGGTGCAAGAACGGTAATAGGAGCACCCATTTTTTGCAACACCGCTATAAGATCAAACACTTCTGGCTCTAACGCGGCATTAATGATACGGGTCTTCCCGCGGGCTAAAGTAGCTGCCATCATACAATTTTCAGTTGCTCCAACACTTGGATATTCGAGTACTATAGTTGTTGCTTGTAACAGATCATCACTCTTTATTTCGGCTTTTAAAAAAGATGCTTCTTGATTAATTGAAACACCCATTTTTACAAAATTTTTTAGATGATAGTCAATAGGTCTAGCACCAATAAGATCACCACCAGGCATTGCTATATGCGCGCGCCCAAATCGCGCAAGTAATGGTCCCATAACAAGAAATGATGCGCGAGTTTTTTTCATGACCGCAGCGCTTACCTGCCAACGGCAAAGACTTGATGTATCAACAAATAATTCATGATTAACTTTATCGAATATAATCACTGCTCCTAGTTGCTCTAACAACTCAATCATATGAATAACATCTAAAGATACGGGTACATTCTTTAATATCGATTTTCCATTAGTTAAAATAAGCGATGCCATAATTACAAGAACAGCATTTTTTGCTCCGGCAAGATACGTTGTTCCCTGTAAATTAAGTGTCTGTTCTACTTCAAAATAGGCATTATCCATGCGCGTTTCCTGTGTTCAATAATAATATTCAATAATAAAAAATATCCAACAAATAAATATCCAACAAATAAATATCTGACAAGCAAATATTCAACAAGCATCGTAACAGGATAATACATATTTTTATAAATACAAAAAAATATTTTTCTCGGTTTTTACTCTATTTTTTTACTCTAAATGAGCCCGGAGCATCCATGCCATTTTTTCATGCGCCTCTATAAAATCACCAAGCATATTAATAGTGCCTTCATCTTTTGCTGAAGCCACTGTTTCGCTATATTCTCGAATTAATCGTATGACAAGCTCATGATCAAGCAACAAAATCGTAATCATTTCTAGGTCAATAGGATTATTGCCCGGTTCTTCCTTAATAGCACTATATTCTTTAAATTCTTCTAAAGTACCCAACGAAAATCCACCAAGAGCACGTACCCGCTCAGCCAGACGATCAATCATAGCAAATAGGAGCTCATACTGATCATTAAAAAGCTTGTGCAGAGCGCCAAAATGCCTGCTGCGTACATTCCAATGAAATTTCAATGTCTTTGTATACAAGCCATATTCGTAAGCCAACAATATGTTAAGTGATTGAACGATATCAGACAACGCTTTGCTCTTTATACCTAAATCTACACGTATACTATCTTCTCTATCGGTATCTATGACTTTGCTTCTACTTTTACTGATCGACTTCATACTAATTCCTATTTTTAACCTATTAATTTATATGTATTTATTCCCTATTTTCTACCAAATCTTATTTTTTTTAATCATAAACATATACGACACAATTACCATCTATTTTTTTGCACTCTAATTTTTTCCTAATTTTATTTTAAATTTTTAAATCTCTATTTTTTTGACAAAAAAAGTTTGTTCATTACAATAAGACACAATATTAGATTATAAAAAAACATTTAAAAATAAAGCAATTTATGAAAAATACACTATGTGCAACTTTAATTTTCGTTCTCTTTGCCATTACCTCAGCATCCACTATGCATCCTGCTAATACTCTAGAACAATCTAATCCAGCCCCCCTTCCAAAGTCCCTTGGCCTTAAAAAAAATCCAAAAGCAATACATCGGGTAAGTGCACTATTAAATGACGATCAACCGCCTTCTCCCGATCAACCGTCCTCCCCTGAACAAAACAATAAAAAAAACTCTAGCAAAAAAAAGCGGCGTAAAATACAACAAAAAGAAGAAAAAGCTCGGGCAGAAGAAAAAGCTCTAGCAGAAGAAGAAAAACTGAAATTTTTAGCCATTTCAAAACAAAAAAAAGAGCTAAATGTAGAACAACAAGCAAATTATTTACTGAATAAAGTTTTTGGAGATAATGGATCTCAACCTACCTCATCACAAAAGCAAGCACAAAGTGATTCGTCCAGCCCAGAAGGACTAGCTCTAAGTCCAGAAAACGAAGAAGAAATAAGAAAGTTAAAAGAAGACTGTGCGACATTTAAGAAAAAAATTACCAATGAATTGATCGATATAGGTCGTCAATTGCATGATGCTGCAAACGCATATACCTCTTATCCCACCCCAAAGGGTAAAAAAACTATCCTTAGTTTAAAAGAAGAATTAGAAAAATTAAAAGCGATGAACGGTCCTCTTGTAAACGAAAAATCATACGCGGCTCTTATGAGAAAGGCAGAAAAAGCACTATCTACTCCTTTAGCACCTACGTCACCAGACGGCCAAAGCCTCATCCGCGCCCAAGATATAAAAACACAATCAACAGGTTTAGGAAAACCAGTCTCAACCTTAGCAAGTGAAAGTACGTTATCACCAGAGAAAGATACCAATCTACAAAGTATCATATCGAGCGCAAACAAAATAGTAGAACCCCAACCCCAACCAGAACCAGAACAAACTACTCCATCAATGTCTTCTATAGACCAAAATTTGCCACCTACTCACCCAGCTTTGCCAGCTGCATTTTTTGATCACCGTGAAGAAAGGGAAAAAGAAATGTCCCGTTTAGTAGAAAGGACCCTCGGTGTTCTTTCGATAGAAGCCAAACTTGACCTTAACGATCCTGACACCTTAACCCTTTTAGCACGTTTTATAAACGATGCTCCGCAAAAAGAAGGAGAAAGCGAATATATACGCGTTTTACGATTGTGTCATGATTGGGTCAAAAATGAATTCAACACCCGCATATGGGAAAATACCCCGGCAGAAAAGAAGACAGAAATAAGGCTTGCAAGACAAAAACAACGACAATTACTAGAAAAACAACAGCTTCAAGAACAAAAACGACAACAAGACGCTGAAGAGAAAGAAAACAAATCAGCGCAATTAGTTATTGCCATGCAACAGCTAGAAGCTGAACCAAAAAATTCTCCGAGACATGCTATTTATTTTGAAAAATTCAGAACATTATTCTATGGCAACTATAAGCTCGTCGGAACCGATGTTGAAGAACATACATCTTTGCTTAACTCTCTTGTTCGAAAATATAGACTAGAGCATAATGCATGGAAACCAGAACGGGTAAAACAGAGTTCAGCTACCTACAGAACGCTTCCTAAGCCTAGAAAAAATAAATCTGGACAGGGCAGCAACGGTAACCCTCCTGTCGGACGAAGTAAAGGTACTCCTAAAACTACTATCCAAAAGCAAGTCCTAAAAGCTATGATAGAAAAAACTGCACCCAAAAAACCAAAACCTGAACGACTACCGTCAGAACCTCCTATGACACCAGCTCAACGAAAACTCTGGTCTAGGGATGTCGAGCAACTAGCACCTCCAGTCCCAGCTCCCTCCCCACTGATTTCTGAGCCCAAGGCGCCTGGCGAAGATGAAACTAAAGAATTTGCTGCGCTCAACGCGCAAGAAAGTGCGCCAATAGTCACAAAATCTTATAGTATACCATATGGGGATGGCTCTATAAAAAGAAAAAGGCATGCCGAAAAACACCACTGCCCCAACGATCCTAGATATGAAAAACTCGATCCAAAATATAAACATCCAAATGGTTGCTATGATATTGATGGTACAACTCTTTACCCCTGCCATTTATCAAAAGCACAACTTCTGGAAAATATAGGTTATGCCATTCGACATGGTACTCCTTATATTGACAGTGACCTCAGAACAAAAATATTAGGACAATTCCCTCCCAATGATACAGGACATCCTATTTACATCCTAGCAGTGACAGAGCAAAACCCCATGACAGGACAAAACAAAATACTAACAGATTTCTCTATATCTAAACGAACACATACTAGAAAATCTTTGGAATCACAAAATGTACACGAGCAGCATGAACGTGGACTTTTAGCAAAAACATGGCAGCAAGAAAAACAACGAAAAAGAGAGTTGCGATTGGCAACCCTACAAGAACAAAAAGAGCTGCGGTTGGAAGCACAAAGACAAGAAAAACTGCACCGGGCTGTGCTGCAGCAGCTACAGCATGAACCGCAAGCCCCGCTACCAGCGCAGGAAGAAACATTTCAGCCGTGGGTACGGGGAGTTGGTCCGCAGGGCAACTTACCACCTCTTGACTTCCAGCATTGGGCATGACAACCACTAACTAACGCAAGCTCGATCTAAGTAATCAGCATGCTACAGCTTTTTTTGTAAGTTAAATGTTTTTGTAAGTTAGAATATATGTGTTAGTGGCCCTTATGGGGGGCCACTAATGGAAACTTTTAGTACGCTGCAAAACGAATATCCAACCTATTTTTACCATCTTTGCGCGTCAAGCTCTCGTTATTTAATTTTTTATCTTTTTTATTTTTTTTATCATTTTTGACAAAAAAAACTAGTTAATTACAATAAAAAAAGTGGCCCTGTTTTATAAAAACTTTTATAATTCGAAAATTTTATGAAAAAAACACAATATGCATTTTTTTTCTGCTTGACCTACATGATTATCTCAATTTTCTCTTTGCAAGCTGCCAACCAGTCAGAACAAAGGTTAGAAGATGACCGAAACCCTTCAGAACTCAGATCTTTAAATCTTAAACCAAGCAGTATTTCTCTTCCCCCTTTACCAGAAGCTGAGGCTGATAGATTCCTCGAAATTCCTAAGCCAAAAAAGCCACTAATTCGGCAGCCTAATTATAAACGCGACACACGAAAAAAAGCTTTTCCCAAAAAAACATCTGAAGAGACCCAACATGCAGTCGAAATGGCAATAGCTTTGCTAAATACAAACCCAACATCACAGGCCAAGCCTAAATCGAGCGCCCAACCAACCCATGGCCAAGGGTCCGCAACATCAAATAAAAAATCGGAATATGAAGCCGTTCTTAAATGGTTAGCTAGTCTTCACCCTATGGTTATTGCTGAAATAAAATCTGTGACCCAACAAAAGTGGCCCGAAAATGCAAAAGAACAACAGCTCTACCTAAAAAAAATATATAATGATCGATCAATATTCGATGCCAATAGTGACGAACTAAAACGAAAAGACGAACTAAAACGAAAAGATGAAAAAAAAAAAGAAGCTGAAGCTGCATTTTCAAAATTCATAGCTGCAAAAACTGCACTTATAGAAAATGCCGAATTATCACAAAACGAAAAAAACTTTACAAACGCTACACTAGCATTGCACTCAACAGACATTGCTACTTTAGATCAAACATCACAAGACATCCTTAGATCCATGGGTATAGCACCGGAAATACTACAAGCAACAAAAAATTCTCCGCTAGTCTCTAAAACAGGCTTGACTGAAAAAGGAAAAGCCTATTTGGCAAAACGCAATGGTCAAAACTTTCAGCCTAGTTTACCTCTCTCTGAAAGCGACTTAACTGAACCACTTAACGGCGAAGACCGCAATAGGGATCTAGTAAGTACATCTTTAAACGTACCACAATTGAACAATACCAACTGTCATTCATGCAACGAAAAATTAACATCATTTAAAACATGTTCGAAATGTAAAAAGGCTTATTATTGCAGTAGAGACTGTCAAGTAAAAGATTGGAAAAACGGACACAAAAAACAATGTTGCAAACAAGAGACACCAAAGTCAGCAGTTCAAGAAATCGAAAAAACAAAAAGCGAAAAATATGAACAACGACGTTTATTGCGCTTAACACATGCATCTACAAACGAGAGGGCCTTGTTATTATTTTTACCAGAAAAGCTTCAAGCAGACTTTCAAATACCCGACTTATCCGACCCTGACGTACAAGAATCTTTAGCTGCTTATCAAAGAAAGAACCCTCATCTGACCGATAACCAAACTCAAAATCTATGGTTTAAGGAGTATGAAGCCAAAGAAGCTAAAAGAATTATGCACTTACAAAACGACACAATACAGCCCGGCCTTGAGTTAAAAAAACAAATTGAAAAAATCGAAGAGGGAATATTACGTACTTCAACTCAGAAAATTTCTACTCCTGCCGTTCCTCTCGAAGAATCAGATAGTGAAGAAGACCTTCTAGAATTACCAGAATGTCTAAACAACCAATCAAATGAGTTGCCAGATAGATCAACTCCTCAACTAATAATAGCGCCACCGCAGCCGAAAACATTACAAGAAGACCCTTTTGCCGAGACGAAAAAAAAACAACAACAAGATGCTGAAAAAAAAGAAAACAAATCAGCGCAATTAGTTATTGCCATGCAACAGCTAGAAGCTGAACCAAAAAATTCTCCGAGACATGCTATTTATTTTGAAAAATTCAGAACATTATTCTATGGCAACTATAAGCTCGTCGGAACCGATGTTGAAGAACATACATCTTTGCTTAACTCTCTTGTTCGAAAATATAGACTAGAGCATAATGCATGGAAACCAGAACGGGTAAAACAGAGTTCAGCTACCTACAGAACGCTTCCTAAGCCTAGAAAAAATAAATCTGGACAGGGCAGCAACGGTAACCTTCCTGTTGGACGAAGTAAAGGTGCTCCTAAAACTACTATCCAAAAGCAAGTCCTAAAAGCTATGATAGAAAAAACTGCACCCAAAAAACCAAAACCTGAACGACTGCCATCAGAACCTCCTATGACACCAGCACAACGAAAACTCTGGTCTAGGAACGTCGAGCAACTAGCACCTCCAGTCCCAGCTCCCTCCCCACTGATTTCTGAGCCCAAGGCGCCTGGCGAAGATGAAACTAAAGAATTTGCTGCGCTCAACGCGCAAGAAAGTGCGCCAATAGTCACAAAATCTTATAGTATACCATATGGGGATGGCTCTATAAAAAGAAAAAGGCATGCCGAAAAACACCACTGCCCCAACGATCCTAGATATGAAAAACTCGATCCAAAATATAAATATCCGAATGGTTGCTATGATATTGATGGTACAACTCTTTACCCCTGCCATTTATCAAAAGCACAACTTCTGGAAAATATAGGTTATGCCATTCGACATGGTACTCCTTATATTGACAGTGACCTCAGAACAAAAATATTAGGACAATTCCCTCCCAATGATACAGGACATCCTATTTACATCTTAGCAGTGACAGAGCAAAACCCCGTGACAGGACAAAACAAAATACTAACAGATTTCTCTATATCTAAACGAATACATACTAGAAAATCTTTGGAATCACAAAATGTACACGAGCAGCATGAACGTGGACTTTTAGCAAAAACATGGCAGCAAGAAAAACAACGAAAAAGAGAGTTGCGATTGGCAACCCTACAAGAACAAAAAGAGCTGCGGTTGGAAGCACAAAGACAAGAAAAACTGCACCGGGCTGTGCTGCAACAGCTACAGCATGAACCGCAAGCTCCGCTACCAGCGCAGGAAGAAACATTTCAGCCGTGGGTACGAGGAGTTGGTCCGCAGGGCAACTTACCACCTCTTGACTTCCAGCATTGGGCATGACAACCACTAACTAACGCAAGCTCGATCTAAGTAATCAGCATGCTACAGCTTTTTTTGTAAGTTAAATGTTTTTGTAAGTTAGAATATATGTGTTAGTGGCCCTTATGGGGGGCCACTAATGGAAACGTTTAGTACGCTGCAAAACGAATATCCAACCTATTTTTACCATCTTTGCGCGTCAAGCTCTCGTTATTTAATTTTTTATCTTTTTTATTTTTTTTATCATTTTTGACAAAAAAAAACTTATTAATTACTCTTAAGAAAGTAAAATGGTTTATAAAAAACGTTAACTCATAAGATAATTCATGAAAAAAATACAATATGCATCTTTTGTCTGTTTCCTCTTCTTAGTTGCTACAAAATCCATTCTACATGGCGCTGTTCAAAAATACGGTCAAACAAATTCACACCATTCTAAAAAACTTTTCGGCGCTACCAGTTATAACTCAAGCTTTGATGAAAACTCACATGATCATCAACCTGATCTTTGGCCTGAAGAGCGCAATTCTGAATCCATGACAGGCCATCATACTTCTTCAAGTCAAGCATTCCCGGAAACTCCATACATAAAAATAGGAAATAGGCTGATAGGACGTACAGGAACATCGAAACAAAAATTAGAAAAAGAAAAAGAAAAAGAAAAAGAAAAAAAACGAGAAAAAAAGAAACGAAATAAACAAAACCAACGAAAACGAGCACGATTGTTCTCAAAAATAGAACAAGATTTACTAAAAGTTCGCCAAGGCAATAGTAGAATATTGAGGATAAAAAAAGAAGAGACTCAACATGCTCTTGAAAAATCAATGGCCGAAACAACGCCCCTTACTCCGCCAGTTTTACCAGATTTTGATAGATTTCTTCCAGCTATGCAAAAAGCAGTAAATATAAGTCTATACTCCTACTCAATACCAAGGATACTAGATATACCCGATCTGAGTAGTCGTGAAAATATGCAAAGTTTAGGGATTTTCATAAATAACGCATCACAAGATAATGTACTGCAGGAAAATAAACAGGCTAATATAGTTGCATTGGCGGTGTGCTGGGCTACCGAACATTGTCTTTCCGCTGCATTTGAAAAACTTAAAGCTGAAAAAATATCACAAGAAGAAAAACAAGAACAAGAAAAAAATCTACTAGAATTACCACTAAGTTCAAATACAGCAACGAGCAACATAACTATTGGGCCAAAAAAAAACTTAACAACAGTCACAAAAAAAGGACCCAACTCTGAAAATTCCCACAACGATCTTCTTAACATAGACTTTCCTGAATCCGACCATGAATCGGACCAAGATACCCAACCTAATTCGCCTATCTATCAAAATGCCTTGCCTGCCTACGACAACCAACCGCTAGACGACGAAAACCTCGCTGAAGAATCTTTTCCCGGAAACACAAACCCTAAAAAACCGGAAATCTCGCAAACCCAGCAGTATGAACTAACAGAAAAAGGAAAGCAAGTGCTCGCAGGGCTTTTACATCAACTTCCTGCTCATGCAATACCACCTTCAATAGATAGTAATAAAAAGACAGGCGTAAAAAATACCCTTATTACTCC
This sequence comes from uncultured bacterium, assembly GCA_963719415.1. GTDB lineage: Bacteria > Babelota > Babeliae > Babelales > Vermiphilaceae > JAPLIS01. The sequence goes on from OY970383.1 coordinate 464,164, forward strand.
TGAGCAAACAGCAAGAGATTTACTAAAATCACCTAACAATGATATGAAAAAAGGGATAATTGATATAGATTATTGCTTACCTCCTTGGGACAATAGAACCTCTTCGCCAGCTCCATCACTACCTACACTGCCGTCTTCATCGCTACCACCCCAATTAAACAACAGATGTCATGGAGATATGTGCAAAGAAACAGCTTCTAGCAAATGTGCAATCTGTAAAGTAGTTTCCTATTGCTCTAAAAAATGTCAGGTAAATAGCTGGCAAGATCACAAAATAATCTGCCAATCTATTAGGCAAGAACAAATCAGAACACAAAAAGAAGCTCCATCTAACTATGAATCTTTGCTAAAAATATCATTAACTCCAGAACAAGAAAAAGCGCTACAATTAGATGAGCTCAAAAGAATAAAAGAAAATTATAAAATAACACAAAAAAAAATAAAAAAAAATACAGTACAAGCAACGTCTATAAGTCAAAAATTAATTAATGCAATAGAAACATATGAAAAAAATAAATCAATCGAAAATAGATGTCTTGTCTTTGACTTAAAAAATGAATTATTAGAAATTGGACATAATAGCTTAGATAAAAAGCTCCAAAAAGCTCTCTTGGCACAAGTCGATGAGCTTTTATCAACTTCACCTAAAAAGCTAGAAAATAAGCTCCCAGACCAAAATAATAATTATAACCAAGAACAGCATTCAAAACATATTGCTAAAAACCCGACTCCTCCACCAACTCCTTCACCAGAGCAAAATATATTAGAAAAATTTAATATAGGGAAGATCGCAGAAAAAGGGGCTGAGGTAGCAGTAATGCTTCGTCTACATGCTATAAAAAAAAATTCAACGCCGGCTACTTTCCTTGCTAATCAATATTTTTGTCAACATTGTCAAACTCCTAACTTCGACGATCCTGATACGAAAAAAGATGTCAATTATTTTCTACAACAATCACAAGCTCATGGGGACAATAATAAGCCACTTTTTTCTATACCTGAATTGATTCAACGCTGGGTAAATGAAAAATTCATCCCCGCCCAACAAATAAAAATCAAAGAACAGCAAGAAAAAGAAGAGTTAGAACAAAAAAAACGACGACAAGACGCTGAAGAAAAAGAAAACAAATCAGCGCAATTAGTGATTGCCATGCAACAACTAATTGCTGAACCAAAAAATTCTCCCAGCCATTCGATTTATTTTGAAAAATTCAGAACATTATTCTATGCCAACTATAGGCTAGTCGGAACCGATGTTGAAAGACATCTATCTTTGCTTAACTCTCTTGTTCGAAAATATAGACTAGGGCATAATGCATGGAAGCCAGAACGGGTAAAACAGAGTTCAGCTGCCGACAGAACCTTGGCTAAACCTAAAAAAAATAAATCTAAACATGGCAACGGTAACAAAATAGCTACTTCTACTCATTGTCGCAAACAAGATATTTCAAAATCTATCCAAAAACTAGCCGACACCATTATCGCCACCCGCAACAGACTTAAACTAAACTCAAAGTCTGCTCAATCTTTATCTGCAGAAGCAGAAGCAAAAGTCTGTGCCGAGGACTATGCTTTATTCAGATGGGGATTAACAAACGTCCCACTAGAACAGCCAGCTCCAGAACCTGCGCTGCCACCAGAACCTACAGAAGAAGAAGCCAAAAATGCAGCTCAAGCGCTTGCTACGCAATCATATATAATGCGCCATGGAGGACTCACCATAACAGTCGATCCCCATACTAAAAAACATCATGTTTTTAATGATCTTCGGTACAACGCCGGACAGATAGACGAGCGATACGATGATGGCTGTTATAGAATTGGAAACACTACCTTTTTTCCAAGCACCATGAAAGAAGAAGACCTTCTTGAAAGAATTGGTCGTGCTATTGAAGAAAATGGCATTCCCTTTACTGATAACAAAGGGAACACCATAATTATGGCGAAATTACCTCAAAATCGGGGTGATTCAGGGCCATCAGTGTTGCATCGTATTCACATCTTAGTAGTTATGCAAAAAAAGAACCCTGGCACCATAAAAACATATTATCGTATACATCTAAAAACATACGATAGATTATGTTTAAAAGCACAAAATAACCTGTAATAAATAGATCTCAAACGCCGGCTCCTAAATAACACGAACTCGCTATAAACAATCAGTGCCTTACAGCTTTTTTTGTAAGTTAAATATTTTTGTAAGTTAGAATATATGTGTTAGTGGCCCTTATGGGGGCCACTAATGGAAAGTTTTAGTACACTGCAAAACGAATATCCAAGCTATTTTTACGATCTTTTTACACCGAGCTCAGGTTTTTTATAGTCTTCTTACCATACGTTAAAAATTCTCGCTTCTGGACACGGCGCAGGCCAAAATCAAACTATTTCACAAACTTTTAATATTTTACCTGTTTAGAACTTTTTATTTAGCTCTTATTATAGACTTCTTATAAAAGAGCGATAATATTTACTACCATGAAAAGTGCAAAAAAATTAGTATACATTAAAAAAGATATGAGCCTAAACGATAATTAGGCTGAAAAAAGAGAAACAAGCTCGTAGACACTACTAAAACGATATATCTTAATATCCGGTATTTTTTCAATACTCTGATCTTTGGCAACGATAAGATTGATAATGCCAAACTTATGCGCTTCTTTTACTAAAATAGCACTATGCTTAATCGGCTTAATAGCTCCAGTAAGACTAATTTCACCCAAAACAATCGATTTTTCAGGAATAGGCTGCTGAAAATAACTAGACAAAAGAGCGAGCGCAATACCCATATCGGTAGAATTACCTTTAACTTTAATGCCGCCACTGATTTTAAAAAAAATATCATGCATATTAAGCTTAATAAAAAGATATTTTTGCAAAATAGCAGCAATAAGAACCACCTGCTTGTGATCCACCCCTGAGACTACTCGCTGAGGGATACCAAATTTTGATTCTATAGTCAACGCTTGTAGTTCTAAGAGGAGAGGGCGGGTTCCTTCTATAACACTCACCAATACTGATCCTGGTGCGTGTGTATGGCCACTCAAAAGATGTTTATTAATATTTGGCTCTTGAACTAGACCATTTTCATACATATGAAAAAAACCGACTTCGTCTATCGGCCCAAATCTATTTTTAACGGCACTCAATACCCGCGTTTGAAAACGATCTTCTGATTGCAGATAAAAAACAGCATCAACCATATGTTCCAAGACCTTGGGTCCTGCAAGAACGCCTTCTTTGGTTATATGTCCGCTCACCACTAAGGTGATATTATGCTCTTTTGCTAAACGCATTAATTGAAAAACGGACTCACGTACCTGATTAACAGAACCAGGGATGCTATGAGAATCGCTACTATAACAATTTTGAATAGAATCAATAATAACGATATCTGGCTTATCCTGTTGTGCAATAGCAACAATCGTTTCTAAATTAGATTGATCAGAACATAATAATCTATCACCAACTCCATTTTTACTATCATTATCTATGTTACTTTTACTGTTATCGCGCGCGCTATTATCGTTATTAGTATCCTTATCAGGGAGTTTCTCTTGGACACATTTAAGACGTCGCGCTCGTTGTAAAATCTGCTGCAGCGATTCTTCGGTGGAAAAATAATATACTCTATAATCCCTGGAAAGATTATGCGAAATTTGCAATAATAAGGTTGATTTTCCAATACCCGGATCACCCGTCAATACAATAAAAGAAGAGGGCACAATACCGCCACCCATTACCCTATCCCACTCTTCTATATTAGTTAATATCCGCGTTTCTGTTACCTGCTTTATAGACTGCAAAGAAGTCATACTTGGCAGTCCCCCATTTAAAGTCCCTTGCGTTCTTACTGCACCTGCAACCGGAACAACTTCCACGCACAGATTCCACTCATTGCAATCAGGACAGCATCCAAGCCATTTTATACTTTTATAAGCACAGCCTGAACAGGTATAACTCTTTTTAGCTTTATCAATTTTACCTATCATGATCTAATTAAAATACCTACTTTTGTAATACATACGATTTTTTATCGATCTGATAACAACCTCTACAGCGAGCTTGATACGCTTCTTGAGCACCTATTAAAATAATTGGATCATTAAATCGTGCCGGCTTACCATCAACCAATCTCTGCGTACACATGGCATTATTGCCACACTCAACACATATTGCCTGCAGCTTGAGGACAACATCAGCAATAGCAAGAAGGGTTGGCATCGGGCCAAAAGGAATACCGCGAAAATCAGTATCAAGACCAGCAACAATCACTCTTTTTCCAGCATCAACTAACGCACACAGGATAGGGATAATCTCATTATTAAAAAACTGCACTTCATCTATACCAACCACATCGATAACATTCTTTTCAGCAATATCAGCAATAGATTCTGGCTGATGGGTTGCAAAAGCTTCAAGCGAAGTACCGTTATGAGAGACAACCGACTTGCAAGAACTCCGATTATCAAGTGAATGCTTAAAAACAGCCGTTTTTTGCTTAGCAATAGTTGCACGACGCAAGCGTCGAATTAATTCTTCTGATTTACCTGAAAACATAGGTCCACAAATAACTTCAAGAGATCCACTTTTTTCGGTACTATAAGAAGATAGAGACATAAAAATCCTTTAAAAATAGGCATAAAATAATACGATGGCTCTTCTTAGGATACGATATCACTTTATTTTTTCAACAGAAAGTATGAGCTCCTATGCAACTAAATAAATTTCTCTCTCATTCCGGTCTTTGCTCTCGTCGTAATGCAGTTCTTTTAATCAGAGAAGGAAGGGTAAAAGTAAATGGGAAAACGGTCATCGAGCCTGGTTTCCAAGTAACCGAAAAAGATTCAGTAACGGCGAATGGCAAAAAGGTAACTATCGAAAGTAAACTTTATATCGTCATCAATAAACCCAAAGGGTATATTGCAACGGTATCTGACGATAAGGGTCGATTAACGGTCCTTGATCTTTTAAGCGATAATATCAAAAAACGAGTTTATCCTGTTGGCCGCCTCGATCGTGATACAACAGGCCTTTTACTTTTGACCAACGATGGAGAGCTTACTCAGCATCTTGCGCATCCCAAATATCAGGTACAAAAAACATATGTAGCACTTTTGGATAAAGAACTAGAAGCAGAAGATATGCTCAAAATAAAAACGGGGATTCGTCTGTCTGACGGCTTGGTCAAGGTTGATTCTGTTAATTTTTTATCCCACAAAGGGCGTAATCATGTTAGCGTCTCATTACATAGCGGTAAATATCGCGTTATTCGACGTCTCTTTGAATCTCTAGGCTATAACGTAATCAGCCTTGATAGAATAAAATTCGCATCTATAACTAAATCTGGTTTGCAGCAAGGCATGTGGCGATTTTTACGAATTGGCGAGATTAAAAAATTAAAAGGCGAATAACAAAATTTTTAAAATAATACCAATTTCAGTTAATCGCCATGAATAGAATTATCTAGCTATACCCGCCTCCGGCGGGTATAGCTAGAATTATTTTTCGTTCTTATTTGGTGAAACTAGTATAATTAAAATCTAAAAAATAATTAAAAAAAATAATTAAAGTAGAGAAACTAAAAAGGGACTGTTATTATTAACAATCCCTTTTTAGTTTTTGTCTTACCAAAAAATCACTTATCTAAAATTTTTGTAAACACTATTTTTTTTATCGTCCCAAATTAATTTCTTGATGTCCCAATTGAAGGTCATTTGGAGATTTTGAATTTGATAATTTTGGTAATGCTGAGTTTAATGATTTTGGCGATGAGTTTGGAGAGAACTGTGATCTTGGTGATGGCTCAGGAGAATACAATGCTGCTTCTAACATTAAACGCGTAGCATCCAAAGATCCATTTATCAACTGTAACGCTTGCGTTTCTTTTTTTGCTGCCAATAAGAGGTGTGAAACCAAAACTGATTGCGCTCTAACTTCTTCTTCTTGCCTTCTTTCTCTTTCACGTTGTTTAAATATCGCCTCATTCAGCAACGCCAAAGAATGATCTTCTGCAGCATGATTTTTGCGTTGAGTCTGATGGCTGGCTACAATTGCTCTACCCAAACTATCAATACCACTGCCAAGTTGAGTTTGCCTAGCTACAATACGCTTTTTATTGAATTCGTCATCTTTCTTGAGCTGTTCAAAAGCTTGCTCAAAACCTTCCATCTGTCCATCTAAACTTGCTGCCCAAGCCGTATTAGCATTTGCATGCTTAGTCAAAGCTTCTGCTATCTCTTTGCCGTCCATGTCTGTCTCAAGCTCCGCCATTTGCGCTGCTGTACTATCAGCATAGCGCGATATTGCCTTACTTACATTAACAAGCTTACCATGAGCACCGTCTACCATTTCCTGGTGTTGCTGTTGCACTCGCTCAGACCCTTCTTCTAGCACTTCCATTATTTCTACACTAGCATTATCTATACGCTCTTCAACGTTTTTTGTCATACGCGTAAGATCATTAGATGACATCGGCGCTTTTCTCCACCACAAATAACCCGCTCCAAATGTACCCACGGCTACACATACACCCGTTAATTTTGCCCAAAATGACCAGCTATTATTTCTTCTTTCTAACGCACTCACCCTATCTGCAATACTATTATTTGCTGTAAACGTACACTGCGGCATTGAAATCAAACATATAGCCAAAAACATCAATAATCTAAAAAAATATTTCACAATCAACCTCCATCCAAAAAATTAGTATCTATTATTTACTACCATTAAAAAAGTCCCCAGGAATTCTAACGCTTGATAACCCCGGAGTCCCTCGTGGCCTTAATCCACTCGGTATCGCTCGAGAACGAAACATGCCTCGTTGCGGCGTAGGATTCGATGCTCCTGCCGGCAATCCTTCTACTGGCAATTTTTCTACTGCTCGCAATCCTTCTACTGGTTGGACGTCGTTATCATCCCCTGGCTCTTCTTTTGTTTCATATTTCCACTCTTTCTCCAAAAATCCGGCCATAACAAAATCAGAATCTGTTATCTGTTGCTGTAACTGTTGCCGCAATAAATTGTTCTCTTTTGCTTGCTCATGTATTCTTTCTCTTTGCTTCACAATTTTTACCACAGCTCCTCTTGCCATATTCTCAACAACAGCTGCCCTATCTTCTACTTCTTTTCTTGCACGTTGAGCAAGCTTAAGTTGTTGATCTAGTTGAACTCGCACTTTTTTAAGGGTAGCAAGTTCTTCACGCAACTTATTATCATCCTCCGCTAATCCATTCACCCGTTCAACTGCAGCATCTACCACTTCTCTGCGTTTTTTCGATTCTTCATCATTTAATTTGGCATTTTCAGTGACTTTTTTTTCAAGTTTTTTTATTTCATCGTTACACTTAACGAACCGCGCTTCTTGCTGAGATTGCCAAGAACTGTGCTTTTCGCCCCATGTTTTCAAATTGTTATCCATCTTATCAAATCTAGTCTTAAAAGTTTCTTGAAAAGCCTCTTGACTGATCCTCACCCGTTCAAATTTTTGCTTATTTTGGTGCAGAGATAGCTGCTGCTGTCTAATCAATGCTCCCAATCTTTCTGTAAGGGTCTCCATAAACCCTTTTTGCTTTTTATCAACATCATCTATAGCCGATGTCAAAGTTTTGCCAGAAGCATCTATCTTATCGCTAACAGCTGCAAATTGCTCTCTAGCATTTTCTTTCACTTCTTTTGATGCTTTAGCGATATGAGCATTTAGTCTTGCCTCTGTATCTCTGGCCTCTTGTTTTGTTGCCCAGGAGAACCTGTATGCAAACCACGCCATCCAACCCATTTCGGATTCGTTAATTACAGGTAACGGCTCTGCAGCTTGCCTAACTCCGTCTAAAACGGCACTGGCAGCACGTCCAACTCCGTCTACTGCACCAGCAGCAGCAAAAGCGGCACAAGACACTTGCTGACATACAAAAAAACTACTCAACATAACAGATAGAATTATCGCAGATAGCATTAAGCGCTGTTTTTTATTTTCCATATATACATTTTCCTTATTAAATCATGTTTCATGTTAAAACAATTATACATAAAGACCATAAAAAAACAATTTAAATGCTAAAAAAAGCCTATATTTATCGTTTTTTTAATTTTTTTACAAAACAAATGCTACTAATCACTTAATACATGATTAGTAGCATTCATATTTTTCTCTGAACAAATTATCACCGGCAATTATCTTATAAAGTTACCATGTAGAATTATCATGTGCAATTATGGCCACCTATAGTTACGGTTACGGCACGATAATTCTTCAACAACAATTCTTCAAAAAATAAGTCCCCAAAAAATAAGCCTGTCTCAGAATAGCTATTTCACCCAAACACATTAATCAAAAAATATTAATCAAGAAGACTATAAAAAATTTCAACCAATTTGTCGTTCAATTTTTCTGTATCATATTCTTCTTGCACATGATCATGCGCTGCAAACCCCATAAATCTCGCCTCTTCAGTATTGTTTATTAAATATTCAATTTTTTTAGCAAGCTCGGAAACAGAGGCACACCGGACCAAAAAGCCTGTTTTGCCATTTTTCACCAATTCGCCAATTCCCGCATGATACGTACTCACCACAGGAATACCAACCGACATAGCTTCTTTAAGTGCATTAGGAATGCCTTCTTCGTTACCACTACTATCCGTCACTGAAGGCAATACGAAAATATCTGCTGCATGCAATAGTCTTAGTACATCATCATGATTCCCCCATCCCAACAATTTAATATTATCAGCAGCTCCGTGCTTACGGATTATCTGCATTAGCTGATCTTCTAAAGGACCGCCACCCATAACTAAATACTCAATTTGTGGATATTTTTTTAACAACGAAGCAACAGCAAGAATTGCATAAACAGTTCCTTTTTTAGGAACAAGACGATTTACAGAAACTATTGTTATCTTTTCGCTATTATAATTTCTGATATCTTGTCTTAAAGCAAACTTTTGTAAATCAATAGCTGAATGATGCACTCGAATCTTATGTGGCGGACAACCGAGTTCAATTAAAATATTTTTAAAATATTTACATACCGGTAAAAAATAATCTCCTTCTTCAAATAGGGTATCATAGGTATGTTTCCCTTTTGATTTTATCTCTCGCGAAATATCATATCCTCTAAAACAAGTAACTATTTTGGCCTTTAAACCTAATTGTTTTTTTATTTTTACGAAATTTTTTCCCAATGGCCCAAACTGACATATAATAATGTCATAAGTATGGATATCTCGTGGAAGTTTTTTATAGTAAGTACGTCCAACCAAATTATATTGTGCAACAATTGGATGAACAATTCTTTGCCCCTGACGGTTAGCATAAATATATACATCATGACCTCTTTCAAGAAGACCTGCCAACTGATTCACTACATATATTTCTGGCAAAAGAGGAAAAGATCCCAGAACACATAAAATTTTAAGAGGACGTCTAAATGAACCTCTCGTTCCAAATTCTAACCCTGCTACGGCTCTGTTACTTATCATGACTAATATAATAAAAAACAAAAATTTTTTACCCATGATCCTTGCTCTACTCATCATGCCTATTCTCCTTTTTTAACTTTAAACCACATACTTTTTTAGCGTCTTAACTTACTGGATCTATATTACAACCTGTTTCTCTATTGCAGTATGCCAATAATGCACCCAGAATTTCCACTATTTTTTCACATGATGCATAATTTTTTTTAACTGACTGCTGATATTTTGATTTTGTAATTAAATCTAGCTTTGTACACGCAATCCCTGCTTTACGAATTAATTTGTCCATCCTTTTATTAATATAATCAGGAGAATACTTATCAATTAATTGTTTTAACATATCTCTATATATAACAAGACCTTTAACTTCTTCTGCAGAAAAAACAATAGTTTCCTCAGACACCACTGCGGCAAAATATTTATATATATGTTGCGCTAAATTTTTCTTAAAAGAACTTTCTAAATCAATAACATAGAAATGGTCTGTTTCTTCATCGTAAAATAAATTTCCTCGATGCCTATCATGATTAGCCAAAAAGGTATCTAACGCCACTATCTTAGGCAAATCGGGATGCACAGACATATTCCTAATAACATCTCTAGTTATCCCAAATATTTCTTCAACAATACGGCCTTCCTGCATCGCCTTTTCTACCAACCGCAATGAAACGGCATATCGAGATCTTGTTTTCGGCACTTTGTTCACCAATACACCGGGAACAAATGTATGAAGAGTTGCGGGTTTGTGTATCTTTTTTTTCCCAATAAAAGGAACATTGCATGGTATAAGTTCAACCCAATTTGCTGGAATACCCACAGAGCAAGCTATGTCAGCTGCTAATTTTTCTAGTACATGAGACAATAAAAGATTAAGTTTTTGCTTAAGAATAAATTTATTGCTATCTTCATCAACTAACGTTGCTATGCATGAAGAATTTTTAATCCTACGATTATAATCTAACAAAGTTAAATTTTTACTCTCAATATCGACAAACTCATTAAACTCTTCTAAACAATGAGTATTCTCATTCCATTTCTTATGTTTTACTTGTCGTACGCTATCGCAAAAAACAGTATTGTTAAAAATACAAAAAAGAATAAATAGATAAATCATAAGGTACATACAAAGCTCCTTCTTACCTACTCATAAACAAAATGTTCTATTTAGCCACTCTCAGCCAATACTATTTGCTTGCGTACTAAAAGGTGCGGACAACCTTCTATTCAATAAGTTGGTATATATACGTTTATATATTTTTTAGTAACTATTTAACCTGTTCAGCCTATATATATATTAGAGATATTTTTTTAACAATATATCCAAAACATGCACTATTTTAACGCATGAATTATAGTTAGACCTTATCGTTTCATGAAAAAACTTTATTTTCGTGCGACTTCCTTCGCTTTGCGTTAGCTGAGATTGTTTTATACATTTATCAAATTTTGCGTTGAGCGATGATGGACTATATGAAACAACAAGTTTCTTTAACATATCTCGATATATAACAAGACCATTAATTTCTTTTTTTGAAAAAACAACATTTTTGTTAACTAAAACCATATAAAAATATTCATATACACATCTTGCTAAATCTCTTCTAAATGAACCTTCTAAATCAATAACATAAAAATGGTCCGTTTCTTCATCATAAAATAAATTTCCCCTATGCCTATCATGATTAGCTAAAAAAGTATCGAGTGCCACTATTTTAGCCAAATCAGGATGCTCAGACATATTTTTAATAACATTTCTCGTTATTCCAAATACTGCTTTGATAATTTTTCCATTCTTTCTCTCTTTTTGTACAAGCTGTAATGATACTGCATAATGAGACAGCTCCTTTGGTAAATTATTCAACAATACACCAGGAACAAAGGTATGAAGAGTTGCTGATTGATTTATCTTCTTCTTTCCAACAAAAGGAACATTGCAGGGGATAAGTTTAATCCGATTTACTGGAATATCAGCAAAAAAAGCTATGTCAGCCGCTAATTTTTCTAAAGCAGAAGCTAAAATATTAAATTTTTGCTTAAGAATAAATCTATTGCCCTCCCTATCTTCTAAGGCAGCTATACAGGAAAGGTTTTGAGGCCTCGCACGAAAAGACAATAAATTTAAATCATTACTTTTAATATCTAAAAATTCGCTCAGTTTATCTTTTACATCTCCACTTACTTTAATTCTTCCAACATTAACTCTCTTACTACTTAAAAAATTATTAGACAGATATTCAGCAACACTACAAAAAAGAGTAGTATTAAAAAGAGAACACAAAATAAATAAATAAATCATAGTGTGCATACAACGCTCCTTTTTTTACCTATCTCTATATACACAAACCTATTGGTGATATTTTTTTAATAGTACATTCAAAATGTCCACTACTTTAATACATGAATTATAATTAGCCTCAATTTTTTTATGATAGCCACTTATTCTCAGCAAACTTTCTTTAGTTTGCACCATTTGAGTTTCCTTTATTAGCTTATCCAACTGCGCACTGATCTTTTCTGGATTATATTCAGCAATAAGTTTCTTTAACATAGCGCGATATATAACAAGAGCTTTAATTTCACCTTTTGAAAAAATAATATTTTTCTTAGATAGGACCATAAGAAAATATTCATATATAAGCTTTGCTAAATCTCTTCCAAATGAACCTTCTAAATCAATAACATAAAAATGGTCCGTTTCTTCATCGTAAAATAAGTTTCCCCTATGTCTATCATGATTAGCTAAAAAGGTATCTAGCGCGACTATTTTAGGCAAATCAGAATGCACAGACATATTTCTAATAATATCTCTCGTTATTCCAAATACTTCTTCAATAATTTTATCTCCCTTTCTCTCTTTTTCGACAAGCTGTAGCGACACCGCATATTGAGATGTTATGAGCGATACCCTATTCACTAATACACCAGGAACAAAGGTATGAAGAGTAGCTGGTTTATGTAACTTCTTCTTTCCAACAAAAGGAACATTGCACGGTATAAGTTTAATCTTATTTGCAGGAATACCTGCAAAACAAGCTATATGGCCAGCTAATGTTTCTAGCGCAGAAGATATGGGAGTATTAAGTTTTTGTTTAAGAATAAATTTATTACCATCTTTATCAACTAATGTTGCTATACAGGAAGAATTCTGAGCCTTACAATAATAGTTTAATAATGTTAAATCCTTACTTTTAATATCTAAACATTCATTCGATATATGTTTTACTGACTTACTTCTCTTATTAGTTTCAATACTCTTTTCAATATTAATGCTCTCAACGTCTGAAAATTCATTATATTCATAGCCTGCAATATCACAAAAAATAGTAGTATTAAATAGAGAACAAAAAACAAACAGATAAACTAAAATATACATAAGAAGCTCCTTCTTACCTACCTACCTATACCAATTATAATCGTTTATAAAATATGCCATTATTGTTGATATAATAAAATAAAAAAAGCAGATAATGCTATCTTTCAAAAAATCATTGCGAAAAAAGCCCTATCTGCCCTATTTATCAGAAATAACGACAGTATCTGTATCTAAAGTAAGAGCAGTATCTGGAATAACAGTATCTATATCTGGCATAACAGTATCTGTATCTGGCATAACAGTATCTGTATCTGGCATAACAGTATCTGTATCTGGCATAACAGTATCTGTATCTGGCATAACAATGATATCAGGAGCTACTTTATGAGCATTATTTTTTAATATTATGTCCAGAACCTGTACTATTTTTATACATATAGTATGATTATCTATCAACATATCGTTATATAGCTTTTTTTCTTCCTTACAATTTTCAATGAGCTCTATCTTAGAGAATTTTATGAGCTCATCCATAAGAGAACTCAAAAATTTTGGATTATATGTATCAACAAGCTTCTTTAGCATATCTCTATATATAACAAGACCTTTTATTTCTTCACGTGAAAAATCAGAATTTTTATCTTCTGCTATAGCAGAAAAAAATTTATATACATTTGCTACTAAATCCTTACGTAATGAACTCTCAAAATCAATAGCACAAAAATGATCTGATTCTTCATCATAAAAAAAATTATTCGCATGCCTACCCTTATTGGCAAAAAAAGTATCCAAAGCAACTATTTCCGGCAAATCATCATGGAGCGACATACGACTCACAATCGTTCTGTTAAACCCAAGAATCTTTTTAGAACTTTTCTCATTTACAACCTGCTTCAAAGAAAAAGAATATTTACGCAAATGTTCCGGCAAGTACTTGGCTGGTACTCCAGGAGCAAACGTATGAAGCGTCGCTGGAAATTTTGCGATCCCTTTCCCAATAAAAGAAATATCCCAAGGAATTATCTTAACCTGATTCGCAGGGATTTTAACCAAATAAGCTATATGACTTACTAATTTTTCTTTAATGGCCGCAAAAATAGAATTCATCATTTGCTTAAGAATAAATTTATTACCACATTTGTCTTCTAAGGTTGCTATACAAACCCTACGACCTTCACAATACCTGCTCAATAATCTTAAATCATCAGATTGAATATTGGATAAAGAATAATCATCTATCCTGCGAATAAGATCCATTTTGCGTAGCAACTTACGGATAAGATCTGTTTTGCGCAAAAAACCATCACAAAAAATATGACTACTAAAGCTTAAAAGCAACAAAAGTATGTTCACCTTATTCTTCATACATCACTCCTTATCTATAGCTATTTGATAATGTATACAATTACTTAATAAAAATTATATACATATACCCAATAAAAATGAAAGCTCTTTTTGTAATCGTACTATAGTATGAAATTGCAAAGCGTACATACCGTTCTGCTGTGCTGCATATATATTTTTATATTTATCATCGATAAAAACGAACGATGATAAATCCTGCGATACATCTTTTTTATATTTTTGATAAAAACTATCGTGAGGTTTTCTAACGATACTGGTAAAATTTGTATAATTATAGCAAAAAACCTGCGATTTTTCTAAGTCAAATATACCCGTATTAAAAAAATTATTCATATCAGGCTTACGCAATAAATCATTAAAAATAGTAGTTCCAATATTAGAAAAAATACGTTGTCTATATCCTTTTTTATGCAATTCTTTAATCAATAAAGCTACATCTGTATCTATATATTGCGTATTTGAAATCTCTATAATTAAATCAGCCAATAATTGATGGTGATTTTTCTGTGCTATGACCACCAAAATTTCTGCTGAAAAACCTGAGAACAACATATAATAACATGCTAAACATATATCCTTAACCATTGCAAAAGAAAAAGCGCTTAGCAACTCTGTTTTTTTATTATAAGACCAGATCAGATGAAAAATTTTCGGTATATCTTTTTGTAATATAACATGATGTAAATCCCAAAGAATGATAGGTTTATGCTCAACATCAAAGCACGGCTGCTTATAGACTTTTAAAGGACGTATAACAATACGATTTATATAGCGATACGTAATAAGTATCACAAAAAACAGCACAATAAAAAATAGTTTTTTATACATATATTTCCCTTTTTAGAATTTTTTTTTATGCAACCTGCAACTGTACTCGTAATACATTCTGCAATCCTTTTATTATAATAATTGAACCAGGCAAAGGTCTCTGATCAACAACCAGGCAATTAATACATTCATGATCAGATCTCTGAGTATAGGTATGTATAATTTCTACATCAATATCATGAAATTTTAGAAATTCTTTCACCTCTTCTACTCGTTTATTAATAAATGAAGGCCAAATAATTTTTTGATTAGCTATCGGCGAAGTCGCTGAGGGTGATGTATAAAAAATAATATTCTTCTTATGCAATGGCTCTCCTGGAGCAGGAATTTGAGCAATACAATGAGATTGAGGATAATTACTTGGTAGCTGATAATGAGTATACGTAATACCAGCAGAAGACAGCTGAGAACGTATCGCTTGTTCAGTCTTTCCCTGTAAATTTGGCGTAGATTCAACTGGTGGATTTTTTGAAACAACAAAAAAAATAGATTGATGAGGCTTAACCTTTTTACAAGCCTCCGGTATTTGGCTTACAATAACTCCGGGCGGAATATCTGCATCTTCTTTATATTGCAAAAGACGCATATTAAGGTGAAGGCTTGTTGCTATAGGTATTGCTTGATCAATAGTTTTACCCACAAAAAGTGGCATCTCAATATAATCAATATGAAACAAATTATAAACTATGCCATACCCTAAAAAAAAACAGAAAAATGGGATTATCCAAAAATAAGTCTGTATACGCATACTACTTTATGTATTAATTATTAATTAAACGCTTATAAAAAAATAGTCAAACCAATAGCTTTATCCAGTAAAACTATTCTATCTATATAAGTTTAAGCAATTGAAGGCGGGAGTGCAAATATACTTTACCCCATCTAGCGATTGGGGACCCATTTAACACCCCACCTATTTACCTGAGCTACCGCAAACACTTAAAATATTTTTAATTTTTGACGAGTATTTAAAATCAAACAAGCTAAACATTATTTTTTATACATGTTTAACGTGTTTGATCTATAGTATTAAACTATCAGGGTCGCTCATAAGCCGGATTCTGTTAATTAAAAAAGATTGATAAAAATTTTTTTAACTCGACAACCATTTATCTGTGCGACATACCCGCGTATTATAGTAGAACGAATAACCAACTTACGCCTATTTTGTCTTGCTCCCGGTAGGGTTTACCCACTCTATAGATTGCTCTATAGCGTTGTGCGCTCTTACCACACATTTTCACCCTTACTTTTTTTATATAATACCCGTTTCATACAATAATAATATATTCACTAAAATCATCTGAAATGGGCATAAAAAAAGCGGTTTTTTTCTGTGGCACTTGCCATCACGTATTACCGTGTCCTCTGTTGATAAAAGTCTCCAGAGGTACCATATTCGTTAGGAGTCCGGACTTTCCTCCCTTTGGGTTACCCCAAACAGCGATTGTCTCGACGACCCTGATAGTGTAATTTCAAAGAAAAAAATACTATTAATATCATGTTAGCAATTATTTTAATATATGTATAGCTATTAATATGAAAAAAATCATGTCCGCCATTCTCTACAAGAATAAGATGAGAAAAAAAGACTCCAATGCTCACGGTAACAAAAAGTAATCTGTTATTATAGCAAATCGAATGAACAAAAAAAACAGACAAAAAAAATGGTACTAAATACAGGAAAGAATAACGTAACTGACAGCCATTATACAAAAACATTTCAAGCAATAACATAAATCCTATTATTAGCATAAAAAAATACCGAATCCCTGGATAATCGTAAGACCATGAATTATGCCAAAAAAACATCAAAAAAATAAATATATACGAAATACTATAGGTTATTGGCTGACTCCACAAAAGAAATAAGCCTGTATCTATAAAAAAAGCTAATACCACAAAAAAAAGGTCTTGCAAAAACAGAAATATTGACTTCATATGATTATATTAATTACATTCATAAACAGCATCATTTTATTATAATACACGTATTATATAGATTAGGATCTTTATGAACATAAATCAAAAAATAGTGTTTCGAAAGTATCTATGCTTGCTTACTCTACTCATACTTAATCAATGTATAACTAACCCATTACAAGCACAAAATACTGTTTCATCCAATAAAACGTATAGTCTCAATAAAAATAATTTTTTTTATGATCTCTATGAAAAACACAAAAATATGCCAACAAAAATTTTAATTATACAAGCCAGTACATTATGCTATACTATGCTTAAAATAATAGGTCTTGTTGCATGTGTAAACCAAATAAAAAATATGTGCGAAGATTTACCACTTAATAAAGATGAACGTTATTTTTGTCTACTTTTTGCTATGGTTAGTTGCCTGGCAGGCGAAAATATTTATTACAACTTAAAAGATCTTTATCATGAGCATCTTACGAGCCTAGAAAATAACCCAAAAGACAATTCGACAGAAGAAGCAATTATTACCCATGTTCCAGAATTTTCTTCATAAATGCATTATCATAACTATTATTCTCTTGTCTTTCTGTTTAGGCACTCTTGTTTATATTTTTAATAATCAGTATATTGACCTATCTTCCCTTGAACACTATAATCCCGGAAAAGCAACTATACTTCTTGATGATCAAGGGGTCGAATGGGCTCGTTTTCAACTTGATAAACGAGAACCAATATCTTTTAATCAGATGCCATCCCATCTTATCAATGCTTTTATTGCAGCTGAAGATTGGAGTTTTTTTTCCCATCAAGGTATTTCATACAAGGGCATAATTCGATCAATTTTTGTTAACCTATATCATGGAAAAAAAGTACAGGGCGCAAGCACTATCACCCAACAACTAGCCAAGCTTTTATTTCTTAATCAACACAAAACATTCTCTCGAAAAATTAAAGAACAAATTTTTGCGCTTGTCGTGGAGCGACAGTTTACCAAAGAATATATACTCGAAACATACTTAAATCATATCTATTTTGGTTGTGGTATCTATGGAGTACAAGCCGCAAGCAGACGTTTTTGGGGAATTGATGCTCATGAAATTTCTATTGATCAAGCCGCTACCCTAGCCGCAATTGTCCGCTCCCCGAGAACCTATTGTCCTATTTTACAGCCAGCCCAATGTAAAAAAAGAAGAAATACTATTTTACAACTGATGTATACCTGTAAATTTATTACTAAAAAGAAAGCTTTTTCATTATCAAAATTACCCATTACTATTATAGAATCAAATACTGAATTAAATAATAAAATAGGTATTCATCTGCGTGAAACAATTCGAATTTTTGTAGAAAATATTGTCGGCAAAACAAAACTCTATACCGATGGATTTATTATTCAGACAACACTAAACGTAGTTCAACAACGCAATGCAGAAAAAGCATTTTACAGCCATTGCAAACAATTAAAAAAAGAACTGAACGAGGCAATTGATGGCGCATTAATAAGCATAAAAACGAAAACAGGGGAAATAAAAGCACTGGTAGGTGGTTATGATTTTGGCAATTCGCAGTGGAATCGCGCATTAAAGGCTCGTAGACAAATTGGATCAACAATCAAACCATTAATCTATGCAACAGCATTAGATCAAGGATTTTCTATGGCTGATACCGATTATGATGAACCATTTTCTCTCCAACAAGGAACGAGTATATGGCAACCTAAAAATTATGATAAAAAGTTTAATGGTCAAATAACTCGAGCCTATGCCCTTTCACGCTCTAACAATATTGTTGCCATTAAAACGCTACTCGCTACCGGCGCTGACCAGATAGTCAAGACCATAAAAAGATGCCATATAGAACACTCTCTCCACACATACCCATCTCTTGCTCTCGGATGCATCGACGCTACGCTTGTAGAAGTTGCCGGCATGTTTAATGTTTTTGCTCACCATGGCATGTACGTAGAACCTCATTTCATTAAATGGATTAAAAATAGTAACGGTTCTAAAATTTTTATTAAAAAAATAATCAAAAACCAAGCGATAGCACCGGCGGTAAATGATCAAGTTGCTTACGTATTAAAACATGGCATTGAACGATTAAAGCGGTACTCTAAGGCTTCAGATTGGATCAATTCAGAAGCAATAGGCAAAACAGGAACAACTAATGATTCACGAGTCTGTTGGTTTGTTGGATCAACCCCATCGTTAACCACCGCAATCTATATTGGTTATGATGATAATAGTCCCATGGGGCAAGGTATTTTTCCCATTAAAACCGCATTTCCCATATGGCTCTCTTACCATAAAACCATTATTGATCCAATAACTAATTTTACTTTTGATCCAACCCTTACTCAACGATATATAAATCAATATACCGGCAAAACTGCGGAAAAATATGAGCCTAACACCATTAGTATTTTAGAAAACATTTAATCGCATTAATCAGAACCTGTATATCTTTATCAATCTCTTGCTGTCTGACCATTCGAAATAATCGTTGATGTTTGATTACCATTTCATGTGCATTATCATACTGATGATTATTAGATAGACGATTATTAGAAACTATCTCTAAGGGAATCAATAAAGCTTGTTTATTAAAAAAAAGTATTTCAAATAAAGCGCCAGCCCCCGCACGAGATACGATAAGATCTGCCGCTTGATAATAAACAGATAAAATATGAGAATAAGAAAAAATTAAAGCTGGTATACCACGATCTTGATAAAACTGACGCCAATAGCCTTGATCCACTTCTCCTGTCTGATGAATAACATTTACTTTTGCACCCAACGCAGAATCTTTTACAAAAACTTGTTCCATAACTTTATTCAGGAAAAAAGAGCCTTGAGAACCACCAAGAATAAAAATTGTTTTCTTAGCCGGATCTAACCCTATAGCAGAAACATCGTTACTCTTACCTCTATCAAGATCAGTAAACCGTATCGGATAATCAGCAGCCGTACAAACAACTTTAGGCAACAATAAAGCTGTTTTATTAAAACAGATAAAAACTTTCGAAGCATGCACAGAGAGTAGCGAGATTGCCTTTCCAGGTTGTACATTTAACTCATACAATTCAATGGGAATACGCAAAAAACGAGCCGCAAGACAGACGGGAATAGCTATATGCCCTCCAGTGCTCACTACTTTATACGGTTTATACTTATATAATTCTCGCATACTACTTAAAAAAGAGATTAAAAAAAACCAAGCTGTTCTCGCTTTCCCATATACAGTATTCAACAAAAGGCTTTCTAGTGGCAACGGCACATGCATATCTATATGCTCATTATTTTCCAAAATACGTCTATCCAACAAAGAAGTTGTTGAAAAGAAAAGAATGCGAAAACAGTCCTCTTTTTCTTGTTTCTCTTTTGTCTGTTTTTTTTTTGCTTGTCGGGCAAGCGTTATACAGGGAACGATATGCCCACCAGATTTACCCGCCACAAAACAGAGCGTTTTATTTTTTTTATTATCTCTAATCATGTGCCTACCTATTAGCGTTCTTGATAACAACGCATAAGATATGATGTTAATACTTTTTGTAATCCCGGATCTGTGATTAATTGCAAAGCTTCTTTTTCTTTTGGACTCAGCTCAATATTTTTAAATAAATTGCGTTCTTTTTTTTTAATTATCATGTTTTTTTTCACCTCAATACCTATCTGCTTAAACCGTATCTGCTTGATGCGAGGTGAATCGAGCGTTGCATTAATCTGTTTAATTAACATTGAAGAAAGCATATACAGTTCTTGAAGCCAACAAGAATCGTAGACTCCTAAAACTAATGAGTCTTCATATATCTGCTCTATAGTAACTTGAGAATAAAGGTTTCCAATTGTTTTAGACCAATTTGCCAAAAGATGTCGTTTCCAATCACTCTCGATGGGCAATACATTATCCAACAACTGTTTAATATGATATGCCATAATAACTTCTAAGCTAATCTAAAAATAAAACTAATAATCTAAAGCACTAAAGCAAGTATATCTTTTTATACAAAATAAAACAGAGATGCTTTGCAACTTTCTGATTTTGACACAACAGAACAGCAGAAATACCTATACGCAATAGTTAAAACTACAAAATCTATTGAATTTCAGCTTGAAATTATGATATATATAATATGCGAACACTCATTCTGTTTAAAAATAAACCACAGAAATTATCTGCTGTAATTACTTATCTCTCTCTAACAGAAAGTAAAAAACATGTTAAATAAAAAAAACCGATCAGAAAACACAAAACAGTTTTTGTATATAGGATTATTAACAATACAGCTCTTATTTTTATTAACCGCAAAAGCCATGAATAAGAGCGATAACCAAGAACAGAAAGAAGAATATAAACAGGAACACACAAAAACACCCGAAAATAATCATATTTTATTCATGCCTAAAAAACAAGCTCTTCGCGAACAGGCTTTTGGGCAAGCCATTGTCAATCAAGATATACCTCTTATAACGTACTGGTTAAACAATGGAATACAAATAAATGATCACTTTACCTGTTTTGTTCATTGGGCAAACCGTAAGAAACCATTCAGATACAAACCTCTTGTGTTTGCGCTGATTCATGCCAAAGATAATTTTGCTGCTATACAAACACTACTTGATCATGGCGCTCATATAAAGTACGTTGAAAGCGAACACTTTGTTACCAATAGTGCAAAAATAAAACAAAATATAGAAAAAACAAAACAGTTATTTTTTAAGCAAAAAATTTAAAACAAAGCGCAAATCATAGAACAATTCTGACTATTTTGTATGGTTTTTCAATAGAATATCAAGAACAGCAACTACTTGCTTGCATGAATCATAATTAGCCTGAACAAACCGTCTTCTCTTACGTATAAACCTACGATTTTCTATATAAGATGTTAGGTTGGCTTCACGCATCGCTTTAACCATTTGTGCATATATAACTTCTGGTGGATACAGGGTAATTAACTTTTTTAAAATAGATTGATATATCACCAGGCCATTAATCTCATCAGAAGACAATTTTTCTTCTTTATTTTTTTTTACCATATCAGAAAAAAGATCGTAGGCATATTGCGCAATGTTCACTGAAAATGAACTTGCGAGATCAATAGCAAAATAACAATCTTTCTTTTCGTCATAAAAATAATTTCTAGGACTTCTATCATGATTAGCAATAAACGTATCAAAAGCAACAAGAGCTGATAAATCTGGATGTCTTGCCATATCAGTAATCGTTACTCTTCGAAGCCCCCTTTGTGAACCTTGTTTTCCTGACCGATTATACTGCCTAATGTCTGGCCCATGACCATCTTGAAAAAAAGTTCTGGCTATAACTCCGGGGACAAATGAATGCAAGGTGGCCGGCTTATCTATAATTTTTTTCCCCTCAAATGAACGGCCTATCGGAATAATAATAATTTTATGAGCAGCGATACCAATTGACTCAGCAATATCTGCGGCTACTTTTTCTTTAATAACCACGCTAGTAGCTTTATCATTAGTAACCTGTTTTAAAATAAATTTATCATCAAGATTTTTTAATATTGCTATATTTGTGCTCGTATTTTTTTTAAAGTAAAAATCTATCAAAACAAAATCTGATTTACCAAAATTTAATCGGGTAACTTTACGCCTAAAAGCAGGAAAAAACCAACCAGCTTTAATGCAAAAAGCACCAAAAAGACAAGATGGTTGGCTACTCATTAATAAAAAAAATAATACTATTAACCTGTTCATATACATAACCCTTCATATCATACCATAATAAACTATGTCACCTGTTCTTAAGGTCTTAGTTTTGAAAAATTGATACTCATATACTCACTATCCTAATATACTCTCACCCTATAATTGGCCCTTTATTCTCTTTATATATAGAAATGGTATATAAAAAACAGAAAAAAATAATACAAAACTCGTAAATTTTTAAAAAATATTGATTTTTTTACCAAATAAGTTAAGATAAATTATCTAAAATATCGGATATTTATGGAGAGGTGGCAGAGCGGTCGAATGCGGCGGTCTTGAAAACCGTTGTTTCGCGAGAGCGGAACCGTGGGTTCGAATCCCACCCTCTCCTCCATAAATCAAAGCAAGATTTTTCAATTCTATGCGTATAAGTTATTTGAGTAAACTATGCATCAAAATCTATTTTGATCAAACAAAAAATAGTTTCACCTAATAATCTTGGCGGCAAGCGAGGTATACGAGTTTACCCACCTTGGGATAAACCAACAAGTATAATTGCTCAAAAAACACAAAACTGGCAAATGCCTTATTTTTTAGAAACACCTATAGATGGTGTTATTGATTTCAAACGAGCACTAGAACTGTATTCTTCTATAAATAACGTGAGCTCGATCTAACAACTTAGCTTTCTACGATATTTTTTGTATAGCGGGCTTAGTGGGTCCTGCGGGCCCACCCAATTTCTTACCCCACCTGCCCCGGCGGGGACCCCACAATTTCCCCCGGATGGGGGATTAAAGGGGGCGAATTTAGGGGTCCCCGTGACAGTAGAGCGGGGTAAAATTTACAGCCTTTTTAAGTCGAGCTCACGTTAAATAGTTAAAATAAAAGTCTAAAATAGTTTGTTGCGCTACACTTAGTTACTATAACAGTAACCTATTGTTAACCTATAGACTATTTTTAGGCACAGGTCTTACCTATTTTCCCCTAAATCTCCTCTACATAAATATCAAAAAAAACAAAAAATCTTGCTTTACGCTCTACAGTAAGTTACGCTAACAGTAACCTATTGTTAATCAACCAACTATTTTAGGTATATAAATGCAACCAATAAAAGTTCTACAAAACTGGCTCTTACACAACGCTAATCAAGATCGCTATCTATTTTTATTTCAAGATTTAAGAGTATTATTTCCCCTCTTATCTAACGCATCCTATAAAACGCTTCTCAGCAGGGCTACAACTGCTGGATACTTAACCAGAGTATGTCGCGGTCTCTATACGTATAAAAAAGCAATTCCCCCCACAGGTCTTTTTTTATTTCATGCCGCAGCACTCTTGCGAACCACCAAATTTAATTACATTAGCCTTGAAACCGTATTAAGTGATGCAGGAGTTATTTCCCAAATTCCTATAAACTACATATCTATTATGTCATCTGGTCGCAGTACCACCATATCGTGTGGGACGTTTGGTTCTATAGAATTTATCCATACAAGCAAAAAACCAACTGCCGTTATGAAAGACTTGTTCTATGATGGATTGTGTAGATTATGGAGAGCTAATGTAGCACGAGCAATTAAAGATATGAAAAAAACAGATAGAAATTGTGACTTAATAGATTGGGACGTAGCCAATGAACTTATTTGACCAATTGGTAACCGAAGCTCTAACAAACAAACCCGAACTTGCACCATTACGCATAGTCGTAGAAAAAGAACTATTGCATCATGAAATTCTCAGAATTTTAAGCGATAACAATTTATTAATAGATCTTACCTTTATAGGAGGTACCTGTTTAAGGGCTTGTTATGGAGGCATAAGACTGAGTGAAGATCTAGATTTCACTGGTGGCATCAATTTTTCACGAAAAACACTAAAAGATATGAGTCAACTGTTAATTCAAGAGCTTTTAGATAAGTATGGACTACCAATACAAATAAGTGAGCCCACCAAAGATATAAAAAATGTTGATACCTGGAAAATAAAAATAGAAACAAGGCCTCATAAAAAACATTTCCCGGCACAAAGAATAAATATTGATATTTGTGCACTACCATCATACGAAAAACGCCCCATGCTACTATTAAATCATTATGGTGTCGACACAGGAACGAGTGGGCTTATTATAGAAGCTGAAAGTAGCCAAGAAATTTATACAGACAAATTACTCGCATTCGCTCTCAGGCCAAATCGCATTAAATATCGCGATATATGGGATATCTTTTGGCTGCACGGTCTTGGATTAAAACCAAAACTTGAACTTATCCCCCTAAAACTTAATGACCGTAACCTAACCCAACCTTATTTTTTAGATCTATTTACCAAACGACAAGAACTACTCCTTGCAGATCCAAATATGATACTAGAATTCAAACAAGAAATGAAAAGATTTTTGGCCGGTGAACAAGTCGATAAAATAATAAACCAGCCACATTTATGGCTGGTTATATCGAATTTAATTGAAAACTTAAAAAAGCAAATTCAAGTTAACTTACAACTATAGATAAAAGTAAAACTCCTATTTTGTAAAAATTTAGCATGATTGTGGTAAAGGAATCCATCACCACAATCATGCGCAAAACACCATCATAGATTAGCCTGGGCCTTATTATTTTTTTCTTAATTTTTTGCTTCGCATGAGCGGTTTAATACTAGTCCCAAACATTTTTTTTCTCAGCAGTCTCACATATTTATAAATTGTCGAATCTCTCTCTGCGTTTAAAATACCATTCAGTTTAAAATGGAATTTATCCTCTGACCTCACACTCCATCCTGTTTTTCTTCTGCCAATCAGACGAGGCAACTTTACGCCATATAAAAATTCTTCATCACGCACCCAATAATGATTAATGCGTAATTTATCTGAAAGACAGACGGGCGTCTTTCTTCCTTCAAAAGGCTCTTTGTTTGTATTTATTTGAAAAAAACCTGGAAACATCTTGGTGGCTCGATGTATACCCATTTGTTGCACTTTTTCTGGCTGAATGATGCTTTTTATCGTTCTATTTCTCCCGTATTCCAAAGAAGAACGCAAAATCAAAGATTCAATAAGAAGTTTATTTGCAGGAATTTTTCTTACGTGCGACGTTCCAAACACAATCCAATTAGCACATACAGCTGCATAATCTTCATAATCTTTTAAAAATTCACGTAAATCAGAACACTCCACCGGAAATAAAAACTCATCTAAATCGATAACCATAAGCCATTTAACATGACCTCGAATTTTATTTAAACAATCATTGTATGCCATTGATTGAAACCTTAACCTTGCAGGATAAAAATCTTTAGATGAATAATTCCAATCCACGCAATCGACTATACCAGCATCTATGTATGGTTTTAAAATTTCTGCATAATTATCGGTGCTATAATTATTGTATAAATAAAAATGTTCAACACCCACTAACATATTAAACTCTATCCATTCTTTCAAAAAACGACCCTCATTCTGAAATATAGCACAAACAGCAAGTTGATATTGATGTGCTTTGGTAGGGTAATGATATAATGCGATAATGAAGTATAGGATTGATAATGCCAAAAACCTCATTAAACCCTTCATGCACAATCCCCTATTTTTGAATAAATTAAACTTTGCAAGAGTCTATTATCTGCATAAACAGCGTATCTTATTTTTATAGATAGTTACTTGATAGCCCTACACTGAAAAGCCAAATACGACTACCAGAACCCAATACAATCTTTGTAAGCAATTTTATTACTGCTTGGTGAGTATCGATAAATTTACAATATTGTTAACCATAAATGCAACCTGATTTGCTACAGCACCAATATCGCTTTGACTTTTATTTGTATTAGCGGCAATAGATGCAATATTAAAAAAACCATTTACTACATTGGCTAAACTTTTAAGCATCTCTTGCGTCTGTTGATCTTCATTTACTGGAATTGCTGTTGGTGACACTGTTCTTTTTATTACTTTTTTATTACTCTCAATAAGTTCTGCTACTTTTTGCATAACAAAAAGATTCAACTCAGCCCTACTTGCTTCACTCTCTTTGCTTATAATATTTTGCAAAAACTCAAAAATTCCAGCAATAAATTCTTTTAAATCTACTGATGGAACCTCTAAAAAATCAATATTTTCTTCATATCCGTCATTAATACCGGAATTATAACTTACTGCACTATCTTGATTATCTTGACTATCTACTTCCTGATCATCTACTTCTTGATCATCTACTTCTTGACTATCTAGTTCTTGGCCATCTAGTTCTTGGCCATCTAGTTCTTGGCCATCTAGTTCTTGGCCATCTAGTTCTTGACTATCTACTTCTTGGCTATCTGTTTGACCCTCTACTGCAGAATACTGCGTATCTGACGCTCCTTTTCCAACACATAACAGAGAAAACGTAATTGAAAAAAAAACAATAGAAAAAAACAGTCGATTATTATATATCACTATACTTCCTAGCTTTAAATCATTACCCTATTATTCCAACACTACTCATATATATTGCTCGTATTGGTTTTATAATTTTTAATGATTTAAAGTCAAGAACTTATCATAGTTTAAGCATAAGATAGGCCAGCTCATATTAATACAATGGCTGCTAAATAACCACAAATACACTGAATAGTATATAATGGTGGATGCCCCGTAAGAAAGCATCCACACACAAACTTATTAATAAGAGGGAATTTTTTAATACACCCTTGCTCTAAATACAGTTTGCTCTAATTCATAATCCAGCTATCTATTCGTCTCTATTCGTCATCTTCAGGCAAAAAATCTTCATCTTCAACAAGAATATTATCTAACTCTTTATTAAAAAAATTAAGTAATTTTTTACTACGTGATGGATGTCTTAACTTACGAAGAGCTTTTACCTCAATTTGCCTTATTCGTTCTCGGGTCACCGAAAAATCTTTACCTACTTCTTCCAATGTATGCTCTGAAGCAACGTCAATACCAAAACGCATTTTAAGCACTTTTTCTTCTCGAGGCGTCAATGTCTTAAGCACTTCTCGTATACGATCTTTTAAATCATTACTGGCGACCATATCTGAAGGAGAATCTTCGTTCTCATTTTCAATAAAATCTTTAATAGATGCATCTTCACTATCGCCAACTGGTGTCTCTAGAGATATTGGCTCTTTTGAAATCTTAATAATATTTTTTATTTTTTTCTCATCAATATTAAGTTCTTTTGCGAGTTCTTCATATGATGGTTCTCGACCATGTTCTTGGATAAATGTTCGTTTTATTTTATTAATTTTATTGAGCGTTTCCACCATATGTACGGGAACTCGAATGGTACGAGATTGATCTGCAATAGCTCGTGTAATAGCCTGTCTGATCCACCACGTAGCATACGTTGAAAATTTAAATCCACGCTCAAATTCAAATTTTTCTACTGCCTTCATAAGACCAATATTACCTTCTTGAATTAAATCAAGAAAATGAAGACCTCGATTCACATATTTTTTTGCCTGATTTACTACTAATCTTAAGTTTGCTTTTGCTAAATTGTCTTTTGCCTGCTTATCTTTTATCTGACTTTGAACTATTTTTTTATGATAGGCAAAAATAAAATCTTTTGGCAAACCAACTTCTATTTCTATCTTTTTTATTGATTTCAAAGCAATACGATTATTTTTTTTCAATTCTTCAATAGTATTAACTACCTGATCTATTAATCCATGATCAGATAACGGCTGATCTGATGATTGTTCGTTCTCGTACCCTGCCAATAATTTATTGTTCATCTCTAAAAGAGATTCTCTTTCACTGATTTTCTTTGCATACTTACTAATTTTTTGAGCAAATTTACGAATAATTTTATTAGAAAATTTAATACCCATCATAGCTTCAGTAATAGCCTTTTTGTTATCTTTTACCTTCTGAAGCATCTCATTTTTTTTACTTTCAGAATCTAACTTTCCTCGATAACTAAAATATATTTTTTCTTCATTTTCGATTAAATTTTTAATGGCATCTAACGTAACAAATAGAGCATCCTTTTCTGGTCCAATCAAAGGCAAATTGCCTTCATCAAATTTTGAAAACTGAATAACATCTTTTACGTGAATAACATCTTTTTTAATTTTTTCACTAATAACCAAAAGTTCTTTGTGCAAAAAAGGAAAATGAGCAATAGCCGCAATAGATTCACTCTTACTCTGTGCTATCTGATCAGCAATTATATTTTCTGTCTTTTTATTCAAAAGAGGAATTTTTCCAATATCACGCAAATATGATTTTACACTATCCGTTAACTGCGTTGATACCGATTCCTCAGATTCATCGTCACTCTCCTGCTCATCATCATCATCAAGATCCAAAGACCCTTTATCTTCATCTAAAGCCATACCCCTTTTTTTAGGGCTTTTAATTTCGATTTCTTCTTTGTTAACATCATCAAGCTCTATCTGCTCTATTTCTTCGGGAGAAACAAGTTCAATGTTTTCCTTATCAAGCATACGAAGTAACTTATCAGTCTCTTTTTCTGTAAAATTATTTTTATCACTAAATTCAATTACATCTTCATGAGTGATAATCATATTTTTTTTAGCTTTTTCAATAAATTCTTCAAAAAGTTCTTTCTTTAAATCAAGATCTAAAGGAACATGCTTTTTAGCAGTCACTTTTTTAATACTGTTTTTTGATGCTTGAGCTTTTTTCATTAATTCTGTTTTTTTCGTTAATTCTGTATTTTTCGTTAATTCTGTATTTTTTTTTGTTTTCATGATTCTCTATTGTTTTTATATAGTTTTTATATAGTTTTTATTTCTCTGATAACTAATATATGCATATTATACTAAAATAGACCGGCTCAGTTAAGTCTTATGGCATAATTAAAATGTCTGAGATACCATTTTCTTTTTTAAAAATATAAATTCTTGTATCAATTTTTCTACCTCATCTCTGTTCTTATTGCTATCTGCATGCGCTATCTGTACTTTAATATCATGAACAATTTTTTTCCAATGTATTTTTTGCAACTGATTCAACAGTGTCTCTAAATCATTTTTAGCGATACTATTAATAGTATTATCCGCGATGGTATCCACTATATTCTCCGATTGCTCAAAAATTAATTTGTGCACCAACTTTTTATCTGCAGGATTAAGAAGATATAACAGGTCATGCAGGCTATGTGATTGTTGCTTTACATATAAATCATTCAAAAGAGAAAGAATATCTGATAGTTTTTGTGGTAAACAATCAATTATATATTTTACATTGACGTTATTCAATAAAGAAACATCCTGAATTATAGCACAAAAAAATTGCTTTTCTAACGCTAAAAATGGAGCCTCAATAGAGTCATGGTTTACTTGTCCTACTATCTCATTTTTATGTTCTTGTTTCTGTTCATGATCACCAATAAACAGAGGTTTATGAGGCTGCAACAACTCCTTTTGTAACGATGCAAATGGTATATCAAATACTTTTGCTGCTTTTTGAAGTAAAAAATTTTGTCTTAATGGATCATTAATTGTTTTAATAATTTCTATACACTGACGAACAAGTCTCATCTTTTCTGATATCAGTTTAGTTGCAACATTATTACCTAACATATCAATAAAAAAAAGAAAAATATCTTTCGCGCTATGCATTAATGACTGTATATCTGAATTATTCTGTAACCAAGAAGCTGGATCTTGTCCCTTGGGTAGACTAATTACTTTTAATTCCAAATCAACCTGCCAACACAATTGCGTCAATCGCATAATAGCTTGCTGGCCCGCGCTATCATTATCATAAAGAACATACACTTGTTGCACAAATCGAGAGACTGTTTTTAAGTGCTGCGGCGTGCAAGCGGTGCCTAAGGTAGCCACCGTATTAGAAAAACCATGCTGCACCATTGCCATACAGTCAGTATATCCTTCCACCAAAAAAACTACTCCTGTCTCTTGCATGGATTTTTTTGCACTATCAAGACCAAACAAAAGAGCTCCCTTAAGAAAAAATTCATTTTCTTTCGAATTATAATATTTGGGACGTTCATCTTGCGGCTTAAAAACTCTTCCACCGAATCCACAAAAGTTACCCTGATAATCTCTTATAGGAAATATAAGTCGATCTTCAAAGGGACAGTATAAACCCTGCTTACCTGACCCTTGTTTGCTGAGCATAAGAATCTGAGCGTCTAAAAGATCCTGCGTAAGGATAGCATGCGTTTGCATATACGCAATAAAAAGAGCTATAGCTGAGGCCCCTGCTGGAAAATAACCTAACAAAAATTGATGTATAATAGCAGTATCAAACCCTCTCTGCTGTAAATATTCAAGTAATAAACTATTTTTTTCTAGCTGTTGTTGACACCAAATCGCCATGAGTTTACAGAGCGTAAAGTAGAGATTTTTCTGTTGTTTTGCACCATGCGCACCCGCATTATTACTCTGCTTCAAAATCTCTTCTGGCAATACTATATTAAATCTTTGAGCAAGGTAATGCACGGCTTCAATTGGCGTACAATGCTCTATTTTTTCAATAAAATTAATACTATCACCACTCACATGACAGCCAAAACAATAAAAAATTTCTTTATGGGGAGAAACAGTAAAAGAAGCTGTTTTTTCATGATGAAAGGGGCAACATCCCTTCCAGTAAGAACCATTTTTTTTCAGTGTTGTATGCTCACTAATTACGTCAAGAATACTCAAGTGAGATTTGATATAATTAAATATATTCATTAGAATTAACCGAATAAGGCTCAACAGAATCATGAGGGCTAGTACGTTTTGATATAAAACTTATATATATTAAAAACAAAAAAGAGCTCACCCCCATTGTCAATGCTATCAATTGATAGACTGATAGGTAATCCAAAAATAAAAAGTGAATTACAAAATTTTGACTAAAGATACGGTCATCTCTCCAAAAATCAATCAAAAACCGTTCCATACTTATACAAAATAGATAAGCCCCAAAAAGTTGCCCCCGTTTAACGCTTATTTTTTGTACCACAAAATACAAAAATAAAAAAATAAAAAATAAACTTAAAGCGCTATAGAGTTGAGTGGGATGTAACGCTTGATACAAAGGAGCCATACTAGCAGTATCTGTATACACATATCCCCAAAAAAGCTCTGTAGGGGCACCATAACAACAACCAGCAAAAAAACAACCAATCCGAGAAATAGACTGCAATAGAGGAGTATAGAGAGCTATAATATCTAAAAAGGGCAAAACTGGCACGCTGATTTTCTTTAAAAAACAAGTAAGTGCAACTATAATAGCTGCAACAGCACCAAGAATCGAAAAGCCGCCACCATTTCCCCAGGCAAAAAGTTCTGAAAAACAAAAACGTACTTCTGGCTCGCTGATTACATACAGAAGGCGTCCTCCTATAATGCCGGCACCGATACTAATCATGACAATATCCATTATTTTATCGGGAATAGATAGTGCAATAGCTTTAGAGTCTCTCTTTATAAGCCATATAAAAAGACAAACACCAACCGCTATGGCTACTCCATAACTATTAATAGAAAAAGGTCCGTATATAGATAACAATTCTCGTTTCATATATTTTTTTAATTTTTAATTTTTTTAATAGCAAAAAATTATCTTTAACTATTTTTTATTTTTCTATAACTTCTTCTACTTCTATAGGCAAAGCTTCTTTACTGAGTATATGCCATTTTGTCTTCCATGAAAAGGTGAGATTTACCATTGATACATCTTTATCTACATCAAAGGTAACTGCTCTATGGCCCTTTTTATAGCCATTCATAAAGGAGTACTGATAAGAAACAACAAGTCTATTGTTTTCTATCGGTATAGCATGTTCTTGCCCCATTTCTAACTCGTTATTATCGATGCTAACTTTAAAAAAAGTGGGGCTATAGGTGCCTGTCCAATGTTTATATTTTAACATGTCTGTAGTTATATTATTTTTTACTTTAATGGTTCTGATCTCTTTTTTATTTTTCTCTGTTTCTTGCGTATCACTCTCTTCCTGTCTTTGGCCACTCTTTGTCGATACTATTTCTGGCGCAAAAACAGGAGATTCCTGTACTAATTCTAAATCTTTATCCAGAGCAGTATCCGACTTTTGGGGTAACTGCAAAGAAGAATCGAGAGCTAATACTGAGTCTTTATCAAGCGCCGCATTCGGCTCTTGGACCAAAACTAATGTTGGTGCTGATTCTTGGTCTGGCACTAAATCTTTATTCGTAGCTAAAGGAGAAACTCGATCTTGAGCCATAGCTTGAAATTCTTGAGTTAACGCTAAGTCTTTATCAAAAGCCATATCCGGTTCCAAAGCTGGCTCAGGTACAGAATCTTTATCAAGAGCCCGATACGGCTCTTGGGATAACTGCAAAAAAGAGCCCTGAACTCGTTCTTTAATATTTGGTACCGGTGCGAGAGATAATTTTCTATAATACTGGCAAAAAAAAATAGAAATCAGACAAACGAACACAAAAATCACTGCTATAAAAATCTTTTTCATAAACAATATACTCCTCTAGACTATATAATTTAGATTGCCCAATTTAGACTACTTACTATCTTAGCTCAAGAGTATCTATTTTAACTCAATATACTATTTAACGTATGAGCTCAGTATTCTTATTTTTTCTTACCTATACCACGAACAGCCAAAATAAGAAGTGATATAGCAGCAGGAGTCATACCAGGAATAAGAGATGCTTGAGCAATAGTTTTAGGAGCATATCGTTTTAATTTTTCTTGAAGCTCTTTAGACAGACCCGGCATATCTTGAAATAACAACGATTCAGGAATCTCTATCTGCTTATACGCGGCATGCTTTTCAACTTCTTTTGCTTCGCGAATAAGATAAGGCTCATAGCAAATTTCAGCATGGACTGTCTGCAAAGCTCTATCAGAAATAGGTGTATGCAATTCTTTTTTTAACTCTTCTCTGCTATCATCTGATTGTGATTGACCAAAAAGTCTCAAAAGATCGGTACATTTTTTTCCCGAACGCAATACATTAAGGGAATCTTCTATAATAGCTTTTTCTTGTTTAAAATCAGTAAAAAGTTCTGAGTCTATTAAGCCAAGATTGTATGCTTTTTCTGTTAATCGTAAAAATGCATTATCTTGACGCAACAAAAGACGTCTTTCTGCGCGAGAAGTAAACATACGGTACGGTTCATCAACTCCCATAGTCACTAAATCATCGACCATAACACCAATATAGCTTTCGGTACGACTCAAAATAAATGGTTCTTTATGGGATGCTTTAAGACTTGCATTAATCCCTGCAATAATGCCCTGTGCAGCAGCTTCTTCATAGCCCGTCGTTCCATTTATCTGACCAGCTAAAAAAAGACCTTCCACAGACTTAACTTCTAGAGAATGCGTGAGTTGATCTGGCAACACAAAGTCATATTCTATAGCATAACCAGGCTTAGTAATCTCAGCATTCTCAAAGCCAACAATAGTTTTAATATACTCTTTTTGAACTTCGTAAGGCAAAGAGGTAGAAATACCATTCGGATAAATCTCATCGCTTGAAGCGCCTTCAGGCTCAACAAATATTTGATGAGAATTCTTATGAGGGAATCTGCCAATCTTATCTTCTATCGAAGGACAATAACGAGGACCTATGCCGGTGATATTTCCATTATACATAGCAGACAAATGCAAATTTTTTCTAATTACTTCATGCGTTTTTTCATTAGTCTGACCAATATAGCACGCCATCTTGTTTGTCGTTTTATGAGCATGAAACTCGAATAAATAATTGAGGTTATCTGGTTCTTGATATTCCAACTTAGAAAAATCAATGCTAGATGTAAGCAAACGAGGCGGGGTACCTGTTTTTAAACGTCTCAAAATAAGACCTAAGCTGCTCAAAAAAGACGATAAATTAAGAACAGCTTCTTCATCTCGTCTTCCTGCAGAATAATTATCTTTACCAATATGAATACGACCATTCAAAAAAGTACCCGTTGTTAGAATCACCGTTGGTGCCAAATAAACAGTATTATCCGCGGTTTTTACGCCATGTACCTTTTTTTGAGCGTCCATTATGAGCTCTTCCACCATACCTGCTCGTACCGTCAAATTTTCAGTAGCCATAAGCGACTCTTGACTCAGCTTGCTATACGCATACTTATCTATTTGTAATCTTAGGCCTTGAACAGCTGCCCCTTTACTGGTATTAAGCATACGAACTTGCAAATACGTCTGAGTACACAATTTGGGCATAAGACCTCCAAGGGCACTAATCTCATACACCAAATGTCCTTTGCCAACACCACCAATGGCGGGATTGCACGGCATAAGGCCTATTTTTTCTACACTAAGGGTTATCATGAGCGTTTTTGATCCCATGCGTGCTGCGCTATAGGCAGCTTCTATGCCAGCATGGCCACCACCGACTACAATAACATCAAAATCGTATGCAAAATTTGAATTCATATCATATACCATAAATACATAAAAAACCTAGCTAAAATTAAAAAAATACTCTATAAAAATATAAAAAAAATATAATAAAAGAGAATAGCGATTATGCTATTCTCTTTTATTACTAAATATATTAATTATACTGAATTATAATAAGTAATGCCAATTTCAGGCACTAGCGCGTATCTCTTTTTTATTTAAAAAAGTTAGGTGCATATACTCGTTTTGCTACAAGATTTTCAGCACCTTTATTTTTTTCTTTAAAATCTACTATTGCTTTTTTCATATCACTAACCTGTGCATGAAGGTCACATAAGCCTCTATTTTTACAATCTTTTTGTAATTTAACTATTTTCGCTAAAATATCATTAAACTTAGCGTCCATTTCTGGCTTTTTAGTTTTCATTTTCATGAGAAATTTAAACGGATCTTTCTCTTTTCCTAATTCTTTAAGCATCTGAAACATAGAAACCATCATCTCATTCATATCTTGAACAATAACATGCATTGCTTGAGCCATAGCATCATCTTCTTCAAGGGCGACGCCTCTTTTTATTGGTGACAACTTAGAAGTCACATTTTCTTGAAACCATTTTGCACAATGTCCAAAATCAACCAACAACTCTTTATATGTTAAAGAACAATGTTTTTTTGAAGAATTAAGAAATTTTTCATTCCACTTAATAAGATTTTTTATATTATTCTGAACATCTTTCCCAAGAGAAAGTGCAATTGCAAGAGGAGAATTTGATTGATGGCTTAATTGGTGAGAGCGATGAGTTGCTTCAGTAGCCGAATCATCAGTAGCCGGTTTAACAGAATAAGTCGATAAGAATAGTGCGCATACAATAACTTTAGAGATTTTAACTTTAGACATCTTTAAAAATTTTGGTTTCATATTTAATTCCTCAGTTTATGTATTTATGATATCATGTTATACATATATTATTATACTATTTATTATTGCACTATTTGAAATATCATTACAACCTTTAACTATTATTATACTATTTCAAAACTAATTCAAAAATAGGAATATTATTTAAAAACTCTTTCAAGCTTAACTGTTTTTTCTTAATCTAACTTACCTATAAGTTTACCTTACTTGATCGATAAGTCAAAAGCCCTACTTCCTAGCTTCAAAAAGAAGCTAAATTAGATTAGATTAGATATCAAAATATTACAACAAAAAAACTAATCAAAAAAAACTAATCAAAAAAAACTAATATTACTCTAGCTACGACTATTCGAAAAACAGTTAAAAACCATATATAACAAAAACAATATAAAAAAGCACGAATAAAAACAGATCAAAATATGACGACTATTACTATTTTTAAATCAGATCAGGCTATTAATCAGATTAAACCCTACCTTTCTCGTAACCCCATTATCATAGAAGCTGGAGCATTCGATGGCCGCGACACCCAAAGGCTTGCCCAAGCATGGCCTGAGGGTACTGTTCATGCTTTTGAGCCGGTACCAGAGCTTTTTGAGCGTCTCAAAAAAAATACCGCGCATCTGCCCAATGTCAGGTGCTATCAGCTTGCTTTGAGCGATAAGGAGGGAGTAGCAACGTTCTATGTATCCGAAAAACCTCATAAGCCAGGAATTAGCTCTCAGGCAGGTTCGCTGCGCAAGCCAAAAGAACGCCTTTCACGATCTCCCATTCACTTTCCTTATACTATTGAAGTAGAAACGATTA
This sequence comes from uncultured bacterium, assembly GCA_963719415.1. Lineage (GTDB taxonomy): Bacteria > Babelota > Babeliae > Babelales > Vermiphilaceae > JAPLIS01. The sequence continues at coordinate 500,822 of OY970383.1, forward strand.
CGCTTGCGATGTGGGCCCAAATACACACTATTAGCCACGTTGATTTTTTATGGCTTGATATGCAAGGGCATGAGCTTAATGCTTTAAAATCAGCCGATTTTCTTCTTTCTAGCATATCAGTTATTTATACAGAAGTCGGTTTTATAGAAGCTTATGAACAACAACCATCACTCGAAACGGTTAAAAAATGGGCTCTCGAGCACGGTTTTCACGAAATTGGTCGTACTTTTGCCAACCAGACTGATTGGTTTTTTGGCAATATTTTACTCATCAATAACAAAAATACAAAAATCATATACAAAGATTAATAGAGCAAAGCGCGTTAAAAATTCCCCGTTTTTTTTAAACTTATTATTGTTGATAAGTTTGCTCTATTTTCAAGAATCTTTGATAGATTTTTTAAAATCTAAAACAAAAATTATCCATTTTTTCACGCTTAATTTATCGTGAAATACCACGTCTCTGGCAGTATCGAGCTATACCCGTATTCCCTACGGAAAGAGCCATAGAATAAGGCGTTTCTCCTCGTGGCCCCTGCACTCGAGGGTTGATACCCAAACGAACCAAGCCCCTAAAAAACTCAACACTATCTTTAGAGTGCAAAGCCGCTATACAAATAGCTGGCATACCATCCTCTGTCCTTGCATTACCATCAGCTCCCTGCCTAAAAAACCAATCCACGTCTTTTTCTGCTGCCACTGTATCAAAAGAATGAGAACTAACCTCGAATAGGCTCTGCAAAAAAGAATTATCCATCTCGGTCGCCCTCGCTAATTGCGCTGGCGTTGGCGGGATTACTCCAGCCTGTACTGAAACAGTTCTTGCTATCAATAAAAAAACAGCTAAAAAATATACTCTTAGTCTCTTATTCACAAAAAACGCCTAACCAATTAAAGCTTTAAAAAATAACTCTTATTCCAAATTTTATAGTATTTAACCTTCTCGTCAATTAAAACCTATTTTCAATAGACAGCATTTTTCGAAAACAAAAATTCATGATTATCTCAAAAAAAAGTTGCTTTGATATCTTGTGTTCTTATTACTTTCGTCTATATACACAGCCTGTTTTAGTATTTCTATCTAAAAAAGAATATCCCCGCTTTTTTATGAGCGGGGATATTCTTTTTTAAAAGTCGGCTTTTTGTATGTATCTATTGAAGCAAACAATTTGACTGTTTTTCTTCTAAATTCACCAATGGTGATAGTTCTATCAATTCACAAAGTTCTATTGGTGGACGTGCCGATGCCGGTGCTGGATCTTCTAAGCGTTCGACCTCATCACTTTTTACATTGCTTGCTGCTTCCAATAACTTATAAGTAGATCTTTGATCCTTGTATCGAACAAAAAGTTCTTGCCCATTGCCCGTTCTTCCCGCAAGCCACCAAAGGGCACCATCAATAACTGTTTGCTTTCCAACTTTAGGATCGCTTGAATAACAAGTTACAGGATGTTTAACGCCATCAGCACTATAATAATCGCCAAGTATATTAATTTCATCTCCTTCAACAACAACACCAGCATTTCTTGGTGGCTTAGCAAAAGAAGTATCCGTCAAAACACACGTTACTTTTTTACCTCGTGCAAAAGCTACGTCCTGTTCTTGTATTTTGTACTCTTCGTCGTGGTCTGGCACTTGAGTTACCAGCGCTACAGGGAAATCCCCAACCGGAATATGACCACTGAAAACCATAGTAATGCCTACTCGTGATAATAACGCTGCAAATTGAGGAGATAGGAGAGCCAAATCACCATTTTGCCATGGTTTACCTTGAATAATACTATAAGGGTTAGATTCTCTACCCCAACCATTTTTGCCTTGCTTATTTTTTATCACTTTTGGTTCTTGTAATTCTACTAATGGTATGGCCTCTTTTAAGTTTCCCTTTAGACCAGCTCTAATCGCTTCAGCCCCAGCTTTATTCATTGTTTCAACATATTCTTCTAAACCTTCTTCTGTTTCAATTGTCATACGATAGGGGTGCTCTCCCACAATATAACCAAAACTATCTTCATGTAAGCTTCCATGCACATACAGCTTATTTGCATCTTTATGAATCAGTTGCGTATGTAAAAGATATTTTGAAAGCAACCCTTTCTCAGCCAATAACGACATATAGATATCAAAAGTTTCTTGATCTGTATTTGCGCAAACTTCTTTTTTAAAATTCTTAAAGGTGTCTGAACAGCCCAACGTTTTATCAAGTAAAAACTTAAATTTCAATAAACGATCTGAATCTGCTGATTTTCCGTGTTGATATGCAACGACTTCCCCATCAATAGTATTGTTGCCATTCGCACACCACTCGGCAAACAGATCTTCCCATTCTTCTATTCTAAAACGATCAGGAGAAAAGCGATTTTCACCATTAAGAACCAAGGCTTCGTCGGAAAGCTCCCATAAAAAACGTAATTTATTGATATCTCTATTGCCAAGTATCAGATGAACGCGATGTGGATATTTCTCTTTTAAATAAATAAAAAACTTCAGCGCTTTTATGGTATCTCGTCCTTTATCTATCGCATCACCCATAAAAACAAATTCTGTATTATCACCATTAAACACAATATCAAAATTATCTAGGTTATCATTAACTATAGTAAAAATATTACTTTTTTCGTTCCAGGTACGAATTTTTTCCCATGAACTTTCAACATCGCCAAGAACTCCAATTCTTTTCTTACTTGCAACGACAAGTCTCTCTTTTTGCCTTGCCAATTCTTGCCCCGTTTGAAGCCTAACTCGTCGCAATGGCTGTGCCGCAAAACTATGCAGAAAAATGCCTGAAACTAATAGTAACACATAAAACCTATTGGACATGTGCACGAAATCCCCTTTTTGACTTATAATTTTTAAAATTTTTCGCAGTATAGCAAATATATACTTAAATAACAAACTATACCCTTAATTTAAGACCTCAAAACGGAGCCCTTTGACAAAAACAAAATAAAAACTTACGCTAAATTATAGAAAATATACTGATTTATAAACTAAAACTTTAAACTATATCTTTAAAATCATATAGGGGAGAAATTCATGCACAACAACACTCAAAAACAAAAAAAATTAAGTCGACTTTATCCATTGTTAATGGCTCTTTGTATCGCTCAATCAATACCGGCACAAGCACACAAAACCAGTTCTATAGTAGGAGGTGTTGTTGCAGGAGTTAGCGCACTAGCCTGCCTTGTTGGCGGATCTATCATAGGATATAATAATTATCAATATAATAGCGCTAAATCATGCATAGAAAAGGCAATCAGACAAGAGCTTGATTACACAAGTCACTATGTACAGATGCTCCAAGAATATCAAGAATATAAAGATACAAAACGGTATGGTTCTTGGCAATCGATAGTACTTAGCTCTATCAAAAAAGAACATGCTCGTATCGCTTATCATGGTCATACATTATCACATAATTTTCCGCTCTTATGGTATACGGACAATCTTAACAATGCCATTAGAGCCTTACAAGATAGCTATAGCAACCTCGTTTCTTATCGATCCGCAATGCAAAAAGATCCTCAGTATTATAGCGCTATAACTACAGACAGGGACCATGCTGAAATAAAAATTGCCCTATTGCTTAAAGATATGCGTGATTTATATAACGATATTATTTCTACACGTGAGTACAGGCAAGAGCAAATAGACCTCAAAGAACAAGAAGAATATAATGCTGTGCAAAAATTTAGAGCCATATTGCTTGAGAATAAAAATGCATTTCATGCAATAGATCATCAATTTAGTCAATTACGATCAATATATGATGTGTCCGACTTTATTCACTGTTTATCTGATATTATCAGCTATCAATTTACCAGAATCACGAGCTATCCACCAATATACAATAGTACGGTGCGAAATTATTACCCTCAACTCTGGTATGAAACCCAACTGGTAGAAACTGCTTTAAGTATTCAGCAACTTCTTGGTCGCTTGCAATCTGCACATCTATCAGTAGCAAGACTCTCTTATTATGCAACACAAACAGATCTAGAGCTCAATTATAGAAACTTAATAGATCGTATGAATACGACTGTTACCATGTTTCAAGTTTCTCTCAGCAGATTACGCTTATCACCGCTTTATATAGCAGACCTTTGTGCATATGAAAGCGCATGTGCATATGTCCAACAACAAGCCCGTCTAGAGCAAGAACGCCAAAGAGCGAGAGAACGCGAACATGAAAGAGATCAAGAACGAGCGAGAGAAAAAAATAGAGAATACGCTAGAGAAAGAGAACATGAAGCTGAAATGGCTAGAGCAAGAGAAAAAGAAAGAAATAGAGATAGAGAGCGTATGCATGAACGAGAAAAAGAACAAGAAAGAGATCGTGCTCGCGATCATGAAAAAACAAGAGAAAAAGAAGGCCATTTGTCAAAACAAGAACAACAGGAACAAGCTCGAAAAAAACACGCACAAGCAGTTGCTGAGACTATTGAACAAAAACGTTTAGAAAAACGCCTAGAAAAACGTTTTAAATAACGTGAGCTCGATCTATAGGACTAATAAATAACGTGAGCTCGATTTAAGTGATGAGCGTCCTATAGCAGAGCGTACTAAAAATTCCCCATTTATTGCCCCTTTGGGGGCCACGGCCACAAGTGATTGGTACTTTTTTTATAGAAAAGGATTTTTGATGAGAAAAAAAATATTAATGGTCGAGTTAATTTGGTGGTTAAATATACGCATGCATAAGATATGTATGTTAAGTATTGCGATACTATTTTTGTTTAATTTTTCTAAAACTCATACTATTTTTGAACAACCACCAACATCTGTTGAAATAGATCATTCTGTAAACGGAATTGAACCTGTGAATAGGATTGAACGAAAAAAAGTTGTTAAACTGGCAATATTAGAATTTGCCGAAATGTATGTTGAAAAAGCTATTAAACACTTAGAAAAAGAAGGGCTTGTAACCATTGAAGAAATTTCTGAAAATTCAGAAAAAAAAGATAAAAATAATACCGTAGAATTGCAACAGGATCGTGAGCAGGATGCGTTATTGTTCTCGCAATTGACAAAAAAAATTCATGAACTTTATCCTTCTTGTTTTTGTCAGGAAAAAAGGGCTATTACAGAAAGTTTATTGACGGCAGCAAATGATTTAGCCGCTTTAATTGCTAAGTATAAGCTTGATCGTATGTTTGAGTTCGATGACAATGAAGAGCTAGACGGTGAATTGAAAATGGCTGAAAAAACATTAGACAACTTGTTAGACGCTTGCGAATAATAAAAAAATGTAAAAAAAAATAGATTAAGGGTGCCAAAGTCGCTACTCTTAATCTATTTTTTTAATCTCTTTTCATGATCGATAAGCCACTGCTTGCGACTTATGCCACCAGCATAACCACCAAGCTTTCCAGAACTTGTAATAACACGATGACAGGGCACTATGATAGCAAGCCGGTTAGCCCCATTGGCATTGGCAACAGCACGACATACTTTAGGTTTGCCAATCTTACAAGCCTGCTCTGTATAACTTCGTGTCTGGCCATACGGAATCTGCACTAAAGCATGCCAAGCTTCCTGCTGAAATGGTGTACCCAACAAATGTACCTGTGTGTTAAATTGAGTGCCGGTCCCCTTAAAATAAGCTTTAAGCTCAGTTTTAATCGATCTAATCGAATCAGTTATTATATCCGGCATTGCCCGAGCTTTAAGCAGCAATCCCAGCTTTTCGACTTCCCCTTCCAAGCCACGCTTATCCACAAACTCCAAAAGATAAAGAGTACGGTCATCGCCTATTGCAAGCATAGAGCCAATCGGCGTTTCAACTATACCTGATCCCAAAATAATCTGCTGATTATAAGACATGCCATTTCCCAACATACTATTTCCTAAAACCTATGCTCAAAATTATATAATTGATTATATAATTATAATAATATAATCAAAAAAAAGAATAAATTTTGGAAAATAATTTTATTATGAAAAAATTTTTTATTGGTAGAAAACGAGAATTAGAAAATCTAAAAGCCTTACATCAACGATTCCTTCCCAGCTTAGCCGTAAGATGCATGGGCAAAAAGTCAATTAAAGAGTTTGCTGCAACAACTTTAAACAATAAGTTTTGGAGTTTTGCCGTTATTCCTGTCTTATTTCATATCAGTGGGGTATCTGAGCCAGTAGAAATGAGTAACTATTTTTATCGTATTATCGATATCACTGATTTTTTACCTGCAAAATAACTTGAGCACCAAAAACAGTTGTTTTTTGAAAACAACAAGGTCTCTTATTATCGATTTTGCCATTTTTCGATAATAACGCCACTTTTCGTAATCGCCAACGATCATAACAAATGCTCTTATTATCGATTATTGCGTTTTTCGACAATAAGAACTATGCTACAAAGTAGCGAGCAAAAAACTGACCTACTAAAAAAAATAGATCAAAAAAAATTATGCTGGATATAGTATATGAATATTGATCAATCCCCATCCGGCACTATAATCTCATCAAAAACGGGATATAAAGCCTTTGTTCCCTATCCTTTGCCCCCTAAACTAGAATGGAGCAATGAGCTGGTACATAGTTTATCTCGAGCTAATTTTTTATTAGGTAAATTAGCTCGAGAGGGAACAAGACTCCCTAATCCACACTTACTCATTCACCCCTTTATAGCCCGAGAAGCAGTACTATCAAGCAAGATAGAGGGAACCCATACAACGCTTGGCGAATTACTCGCAATCGATGCCGGAGCATCCGTCAAATATGATCCTAGTGATCTATCTGAAGTGAAAAATTATATCATGGCACTTGATCATGGTCTTAATCGCCTCTCTGAAATTCCTTTATCTTTACGACTCATTAAAGAAATCCATGAATTACTTATGAAAGGAGTTAGGGGCTTTCATGCAAAACCAGGAGAATTTAGAAATGTACAAAACTGGATCGGCTTACCTGGCAGCACCATAAACACAGCAAAATTTGTACCACCACCGCCTGATATGCTCATGCCTTGCTTAGCAGATTTTGAATCTTTTTTACACGATAGACAACTTCCTTCTCTTATTCATATTGGACTCTGTCATTATCAATTTGAAGCTATTCACCCTTTTTTAGATGGAAACGGACGTATAGGTCGCCTATTAATCATGTTGCTTTTTATCGAACAACAAATATTGCCTGCGCCACTGTTATATTTGAGTGCCTTTTTTGAAGCCACACGAGCTGAATATTACAAGCAATTATATCAAGTCAGCGCCCAGGGATCATGGAATGATTGGCTTGTCTATTTTTTAAATGGAGTTGCTATTCAAGCTGAAGATGTACTATCTCGAGTAGAACGAATTAATGTATTATTACAAGCATGGGAATCAAGGATAGCCAAAGATTTATCGATTGCCGTTACTATTCGACAACTTGCCGCAAATCCCTATTGCACTATTAACAAAATGGCACAAGACCTTGGTATGGCATATAGCACCGCTAATCGAGCTATTAAAAAACTTGTTGCGGCTGGTATCATTAAAAAAATAAATGAAAACAGCCGCAACAAAGTCTATTGTGCAACTGAAATTCTAAGCATTTTAGAAGAACCAACAAAAATTACTGCCACCTAGATAAATAACATGAGTTCGATTTAAGCGATCAGCATCCTATAGCCGAGCGCACTAAAAATTTCCCATCCTTTTTGCCCCCTAAACTAGAATGGAGCAATGAGTAAGTATAGATCTACACATATACAGTGGGGTTATTTATCTAAGTTTTGCTATACAGATTTTTTTGTAAATGAGATGTTTTTTGTAAACTGGGTATATTTATTTGTGACCCCCCAAATTCGGGGTCCCCGCCGACAGGTGGGGTAAAAAAATTCGGGGTCCCCGCCGACAGGTGGGGTAAAAAAGGGGCCACAAGTGGGAATTTTTAGTACGCTTTAAAATGAGTACATAAGCTATTTTTACCATTTTCTTACGTCGAGCTCACGTTAAATAATAAACTAAGTAAACAAATAAGCGACCCCTTGTTTTTGTATTAAAAACTCAGAGCCGCTTACTTATAACTATAAATCTAAACCAATTTTAGCTTAGCTATTTATTTTGGTGACGGACCATGACCAACAGAAAAAGACTTATAATTCTGCTTGATATAAGCCACAGTCGCCGCTGCCGCACCAACTCCAACCGATGCAGTTCTGCTCAATCCAGAAGCCAAAGCAACTCTAGCTCCTGCAACTACAACCGCAGTATATGCTGCTACTTTGCTAAAGCCATACCACATTCGAGCGCGTGACGCATGCTTTATTTCTTCTTCTTCCATAATACGTATATAACAATCTATAAAGCCTTTTTGAAAATCAGGCTTAAGTCTATAAAAACTCTGTTCTCTCCCATGAGAAAACTCTACATCTTGAGTTACGCATAAACCAGCTCTATCCTGCACGGTCTTTTGAGCTGGATACCTAGCCATTAAAAAACTATTAAATGCTCTATCCCTAGGGATATTTGATTGGCTTTGCTGAACCATATTCGCTCGCAATACTTGCGACAAAAAGTCCTCTGGGCGATCATCATTATCGTTATTCGGACGGCCTCTTTCTTCTTCTATTTTTCTTTTCGCTTTTTCGCTATCAACAATAAACCAACCAGAATCCACACCCTTAGCTTTTTCTTTTTCAAGATCTCTTACCTTATTTTGGCAAACCATAACAGCGGATTCATCACATTGTGCTTGAAGATATGATGCACCAGCCACTCCTACAGGAACAAGAACCATAGCTGCTGTTTCAAAAGCCCCCTTCCATGAGGATCCCGATCCAAATCTAGATGCCTGGCTACTGCTGACAACGCCTAAATGAGCAGCAAAAATTGGTTGCACCAGCGTGCTAGCTAATGTAAAAGTAAAAAAAGATACTTGTAAAAAAAATCGAGTGCTATTTCCCCGGATAATAGATCCCATAAAACTCTTTGCCTGAATAACTGCTGCCATAAAAATCCCTTTTTGTATGGTAAAAAAAACATAAAATATAATCGTCTACTTTAAGATGGTTTAACGTAACCCAATCTCAACAGACATACCAAAGCATACAAATTTTACATAAAAATGCTATTTTTTTTAACCAAATTCCCATCGAATAATAAATGAAACAGGGCCCAACCCAGCTCAAAACCTACCCAAGCAACGTCAACGAATCAGCTTTCTATAGCAAAACTCAGATAAAACTCCCCCGAAGCCGGTAAAATATTAAAAGCTTGTGTGATAGTTTTATGGTGACCCTCGGCGGGGAGCAACAAATGGGATTTAATACGCTCTGCTACATATATTTTTTAGATAGCGATTTTTATATGTTTTTTAAAAACAAATAAGCGACCCTTGTTTTTGTGTTAAAAACCAAGGCTCGCTTATTTATGTATACAAAAAAATCTAGACCAACTTAAGCTTATTTATCTTGAACTTATCTTGAACCGACTCTACCCAAACGCTTACGAGCCAACTCATCTTCTTCTTGCCAACTCATCTTCTTCTTGCCAGCTTACAGAGCGCCCAGCTTTTCTTAATTCCGGAGAAGATGCTCGTTCCCATGCATTCAATCCAAAAGTACCAACTCCACCAGTAATAGCACCAACCCCAGCTGAAGCTTTTGTACTAAATCCACAAAATAGAGCTGCCCTAAACCCAACAACTGCAAATGTAGCTACTTGAGCTAATTTGCTAACGCCCCGCCACAAGTTCGCACGAAATCTGTATGATTGACCTAATGTTTCTTGATTTGTTGCTTCCCTAGCAGCACGCGCTCGATAATTGCCCATTAAATTTACATTAAAGTCATCATTAAGTTCAAAATACCAAGAAGAACCAGCGCTCCTAGGAACATAGACTGCGTTGCGTGACATCTGATCTGATAATAAATGAGCTTGCCCTTCTAGGGTCTTTTCTTTTGGACATCGAACACCTAAAAGGCCCTGCAATACTGGACTTGCAGCGTTATTCGAGTTAATTTCTCTAAGTATATTTCTTTTTAAAGCTAACTGTAAATCAGCTCTCGCCTGCCAACAGTCAAGACTCTTATTTTTACAAGCAACCCATTCTGGCGTACCCCTATCGTCATATGCTGCCGACATATCATCATTACCAACAGAACACCAAGCAAAACTCGGCGCAACAACTTCTGCTCTTAAATCTCTTACATTAGATTGACATTTCTGAAAGCTAACCCGATTTCGTCCTGCTTGAGGATGTGATACACAAAACACCCCTGCAGGAACAAGAACCATAGCCGCTGTTTTAAATAATTCCGACCCAGAACCTCGTGTTTGGCTAACACTTAAAGTACCACCAGTAGAAGTAGCCGCAAAACTTGATTGCACTATACTATTAGCAAGTGTAAAAGTAAAAAAAGATACCGATAACAAAAATCTACTACTATTTCTCCGCATAACAAACGCCATAAAAACCCTTTTGTGTTAAAAACTTAGAATTGCTTATTTATTTATAGCAAAGCGTTGATAAATAACCCCAAAAGAATATACTAATTTCTAAACAAAAATTTAGGAGTTATAGTATGTATAGCGTAGACATAAGAAAAAAAGCTCTCGATTTATTAATCGAGAAGAAAATGAAAAAAACAGAAGTAGCATTGTTGCTTGATATAGACAGAAAAACATTATATACATGGAATAAAATATTCAAAAAAGAAGGCCGCATTGCACCATTATCAGATCGAACAAAATCTGGAAAAAGCAGAAGAAAATTAGATTTAGTTAAATTTAAACTTTTTTTGGACGAACATCAAGATTGGACCATTAAAGCAATGACTGAAGCGTTGAAAGTTGGTAAAACAGCAGTAGGAACAGCTATAAAGGCTCTTGGTTACACTCGAAAAAAAAACAATATTTATTCAAAGAAAGAATAGAGAAAGCACGAATAGAGTTTGCAGAGAAAGTAAAAAAAATAAAAAAATCAGAATTGGTATATTTTGACGAATCTGGAATTGACAATAACGAACGATATGCATATGGATGGGGATTGCGTGGCAAGCGCGTTTTTGCTGAAAAACCCGGGCATTCTACGCAAAGAACAAGTATTTGCGCAGGTCTTTTTGAAAATAAACTTTGTGCGCCTTTAATATTCGATGGTTATTGCAATAAAGAAATTATTAAATGTTATTTTGAGACTGTTTTGCTGCCACATATAGGTACTGGAAAGACTATTGTTTTAGATAACGCATCGTTTCACAAATGGATCGAAATCTCTGATATTGTAAATAAAGCTGGTTGTTCTTTGCTTTTTTTACCTGCTTATTCTCCAGACTTAAACCCAATAGAACATCATTGGGCTTACCTAAAAAATAATATTAGGCGTGAGCTTGAATTTGTTGAAAATGATATTTGGAAAGCGACTTGTAATGCATTTGAGAAAATGGGGAATTCTTAGTGCGCTATGCTATATAAAGACAAATTTAAACTACTTATCTATTTATTGGAATGGTAAACCCCCACTATTAAGAAACAAATATAATTAACTAAATATAATCTTAGCAAGCGCTGCAACAGCAACAACTCCAGCTACTTTGCTAATGTTATAACATAGTTGGATACGGTCTCGTTTTTTTTGTTGCTCCTTCATAATCTCTTTGTACCGAGCTGTTAATTCTTTAAAATAAGGGGCCCCTAGATTAAAAGACTCAAAACCCTCATTTTTAGAACGTTCATATTTTGCTTGAGAAACTATTTGATCCGCGAATGACCAAACTTTGTGTTCTAGATCTTGATCATCTGGACAACTAACATCTAAAAGATGCTTGAATGCCATTTTTTTAGCATTCTCCAGCTTATTATCTAGATGTTCAACATTCAGTTGCACCCAAAATTTATCTTTTATTGCTAGAAAAAAATCAACTCTAGCATTTTCCTCACCATCTTCGTATATGGACAATCTCTCTTCCATATCAACCCTCCAAGCATTTTTAGATCTCTTATTTTGTATATAGGAGCTAGCTTCATTCCACCTACTTTCCCCGCCGCGTTCAAGCCTCGAATCCCGCTTCTTATTTATATCCCCTGGCATGACATTACACCAAGAAGGAAGCCCTGAATCAGAGAGCTCTGCTTGAAAAATTCTTTGGAATTCTGCTTCTTGACCTCGCTCTTCAAAATACAATACTCCAGCCGCCGCGACAGGCAAAAGAACCATGGCCGCTCTTTTACCCCCCTCCCATGATGATCCCGACCCAAAACCTGGTGTTTGGCTAACACCTGAAGTACTAGCATCAGCCACAAGATTAGCCGCAAAACTTGATTGCACTATAGTACTGGCAAGTGTAAAAATAAAAAAAGATACCTGTAACAAAAATCTAATGCTGTTTTTCCGCATAACAAACACCATAAAAACCCTTTGTTTTAATAAATATGGTAATAAAAAATATAAAATATAACTTTCAACTTCCAAACTGCACAAGTATTTAGTGTACCCAAATTTCAACAAACATACAAAAAAATGTGTATTTCACGCAAAATTCTGCGTTTTAAACCAATCATCACCATCAAATAACAAATGAGACTGAGGTAGAGGGGCCAACACAGCTCAAAAACATAGCAATATAGCTACCCAACCAACACTAGGCCGTCAATTTTTCTCTCCATACCCATAAAAAACAAGCCTCATCTATACTGCCCTCTCTCCTATTATCCCTAAAACCGTAGAATTCGACCTTCTATAACCCAAAAAAGGCTAAAATTGCTAATTGCTTTTTTTATCACTCCTTTTATACTTATTAATAAGGGTTTATCATCTTTAATAGTATTTTAACGCCATATAAAAGGGGCTATTCATGATCTCAACATCAGATTTCAAAAGAGGTTCAAAAATTTTATTCCGAGACGAGCCATATTCAGTAATAGAATTCCAACATGTAAAGCCCGGAAAAGGTGGCGCTTTTGTCAGAACTAAAATGAAAAATATGATAACTGGCCTTGTTCGAGAAGAAACCTTCCGCTCTGGTGAAAAGTTTAACAACCCTAATTTACAATATAGAGATATGCAATTTCTATATGAAAATGATGGCCTTTATAACTTTATGGACCAAAATAGCTATGATCAAGTATCTCTCAATAAAGATCAAATAGAAGAGGTAATTCCCTTTCTTAAAGAACAAGCTTCCTATTCAGTTTTATATTTTGGCGAACGTATTATCGGTGTTAATGCCCCTCTTTTCATGGAACTTGAAGTTAAAGAAACTCCTCCTGGCTATAAAGGTGATACCGCTCAGGGAGCTGGCAACAAACCGGCGACCCTAGAAACTGGCCTCGTGGTGCAAGTACCTCTTTTCGTGGCTGAAGGAGATATAATTAAAGTTGATACGAGAGATTCTTCCTATATTGAACGCATAAAAAAATAAAATTATTATTAAGAGGGAATCATAATGTGCTCAATCCATAATAGTAGTGTTGCTGAAGATACTTTTGATGAACCATCATTATATACGCCATCTCAAGCTCATATATCACGACGAGAATTAAGGTCGTTAATTTTCCATCTTTTATATGCAGCTGAGTCACATGAATATGAAGAATCAATAGAAATGATTGCCGATAATCTTAGCAAAGGGTTTATTGCACATCTTCCTTCGGACAATGAGACTATCTCTATTGCGCGCAAAGTAATTGCTGACAGAGACTCTCTGGATGAACTCTATAAGCCCCTGCTAACCAATTGGCGATTTGATCGTATCAGTGTGCCGATAAAACTGATTTTACGTCTTGCGGTATGGGAATTGACCAAAACTGATACAAATCAAAAAATCATTATTAATGAAGCAGTAGAATTAGCAAAACTGTTTGCAGAAGAAGATGCTTATAGATTTATCAATGGTATTTTAGATAGCATAGCTCATAAAACACTCAAAAATATAGACCCTCAAGTTTCAGATAATGAGCTATCCCATACAGACTAACATTATAATCAGCAATAACATACAGAGGCATTTCTTTTAAAAACGTCTGATGTTTTGAAGAATTCGTAAATTCCTGCAAAAATATATCTGAACTAAACAGCGTAAGATTTTTGGCGGCAATACCTCCTCCTATATAAACGCCCCCCAAAGCACATGCCTCTAGAGCAAAATCTTTTGCGCAACGAGCGTAAATCTTTGCATATAATGCCCATGTTCGTTCTGCGTAGATATTGCAAAAACGACTTTCAAATATCTTGTCTATAGTTATTTTCTTTGCCGCTCTACCAGCTTCAGGTGATGGTAACGGATCTATTGCCCTCTTTTGAGGTGTACGGGGTGCAACAAGCGTCTCTGTTAGGTCGGCTTTATAATCAGTATCAGAAAAAAAACTATAGATATGCTCAATGCCTCGCCCCGATAGCAGATCTTCCCATGAAAGAGGATCTGCGATAGATAGTTTCTCTTTAATATAACGCACCAGATCAAATTCAAGCTGATTATGGATAGGAAAGTCAGCATGCCCCCCTTCTGACACAATAGGAACATAACGGTTTACATATTTATTCCAAGCCATGATACTTTTACCAAGACCGGTGCCTGCTCCTATAATAGCTTTATTTTCGTAAACTCTATTGTCCCACTCCCGCTCTTTTTTTGTTTTTTTATCTTCTTCTTGGCGAGCTTCTTGGTAAGTTTTTTCGTGAGCTTCTTGGTTTTTGTGAATTTGTTGTGATTGGTAAGTTTGGTCACGATTTTGTTGGTGAGTTTCTTGAGATTCGTGAGATTCGTGAGATTCTTGAGATTCGTGAGATTCTTGAGATTCGTGAGTTTTTTGTGATTCGTAAGCTTGGTCGCGATTTTGTTGGTGAGTTTCTTGAGTTTCGTGAGATTGGCGAAATGGGTGTACCAAAACCAAATCGGTAGCCTTAATATATGCTAATCCATACCCTATAACAGCAAAATCATTAACCACCAATAACGAATTCAAACCGGTTACTTTTTTTATTTTTTCTCCATTAACTCTTAAAGAAAGGTTGGTCAATTGGACATAATCTAACGTTTCGGTAACAATACCCGCAACAGCAAAACCGGCACAAACAATGGATATATGATAACGCTGTTTTACATACACAAGAATATCTTTAACTAAAGCAGCAAAATCAATAATCAACATACTTTTTACATGTATAGAAAAGATCAGCGTACAGCCGCTATCTCCTTCTTGAAAAAAGCCAAAGTTACTATTGGTGCCTCCGATATCGCCAACCATTACATAAGAAAGAGTACCTACCAGAGTATCTACATACATTATTTCTCTAAATGGCAACACTTGATCTCCTTTTTACTTCACATTTCTGCTTTACAAAAAATACCAAATACTTTAGAAACAACTAACTCATGTTTTTTTATTTTATTACATGTTATAAAAAATAGAGAATAGAAGAAACATAAAATATAAAAAATAGAGATCATAAAAATAGAGGGAGAAAAAAGACGCGTTACAAAGAAAGTAAAAAAACAATAAACAAGAGTAAAACTATCTATTAAAAGGAACAAAATCCATGCTAAAAACAACAATAAAAAACAATATAACTATGTATATAATTCTTCTATTACTCAGCTTAAATGCTTGTAATGCAGAATGGAATAAAACTTCAACAACTGTTACACAAAAAGCTAATGAACAAAAAACTAAAACGGTCATTAATTTCCAAGAATTAGTACTTAAACATGGCTCAGAAGGAGCTGCTCTCGATTATATTATGACTCTTGATATGGTCATACTTGATTTTTATACAGACTGGTGTCCACCATGCCGGCTATTAGCACCAATCCTCGTTTCTCTTTCTAAGTTGATCACTCCGGTGACTTTTGTGAAAATAAATGCTGAAATATTTAAAAATATAAGTCAAAAGTTTAACATCAGAGCATATCCTACACTTATCTGTTTCCGCAATGGGGTCAAAATTAATACGGTAAAAGTCACCTTAAACGAATCTGAGTTAGCCGCAAACATAAAAAGACTTTTTAATTTATCATAAAAAAACTGACTATTTTCGCTCATGCTCAGGGCAACTAAAAAAGCAAAAAGGGACTTTCGTTTTTGAAAGTCCCTTTTTATCTCAATTATTAAGCTATATTATTATTAAACTATACTTGTTTTATCTAATACCCTATTTTTAAGATATTACCGACGGTGTTAAACAAGTCCATTCACCGGCGTCATCTATTACTATATCGATACTATCATCTTGGCAATATAACCTCTTATATTTTTCTACCAATCTACGATAATTATTACCAGCTTCCCATGCAGCATCATTAGCGTTTTCACACATTTTATCTGCATAATCCACAATAGCTCTCGATAACTCTTTCGTTAAAATAATTAAAATACCACTAGTTGCTAGAATCACCGTTCCCATACCAATGGCATTTTGACATTCTGCCTTGAAAACACCATCTTTTACTATAAAATCATACATATCAGGCGCTATACGCACTAAAGGAGCAATAATCCCACCAGTAGCCAATAATCCAATAGTCGATCCTGTGCATACTTTTACTGTTTTGCGCATAGTTTCAGATCTAGATTGAACTTTTTCTTGAACTATCTTAGCCTCTTTATGCGCTTTTCGAGCTTCTTCTATTTTTTGTTTAAGTCTATCTCTATCTTCATAATTTTGCGAACATGCAGGCCCTGAAATTGAATCTATCACCATAGCAGAAAGTCCTGCATTTAATAAAGCAACAGTAATAGCCAACGAAAACATAATTTTTTTGTTCATTATAACCCCCATTATAATAATTGGTTCTAAAACACTTATAGAGACTCTACAGGTAACTATATACTTAAATCATAACGCATCTATTCAAATAGTCAATTTATCTGTATAAATATATATCTATTCCCATTCAAGAGAGCCTGCAGTCTGATATTCAGTCACGCGAGTCTCAAAAAAGTTCTTTTCTTTAGCAAGATCAGTTGCCTGAGACATCCATGGAAAGGGATTCTTTTTGCCATATATTTTGGGCAAATCTATACGCTCTAGCCGCCTATCAGCGATATATTCAACGTAATCAGAAAACTGCTCGGCATTGATGCCAAGCATCCCATTAGGACACGCGTCATGAGCATAAGCCTGTTCCAATATCACCGATTGCCTAATGAGAACAATAATCTCTTCCTGAAAAGCAGGCGTCCATATTTCTGGGTTTTCAGCTTTAATCGTATTAATAAGATCAGCGCCAAATGCTAAATGTAGACTCTCATCTCGCATGATATATTCAAACTGCTCGCCAATACCAATCATCTTATTTTGACGTTTTAATGCAAGCATCATGGCAAATCCTGCGTAAAAAAAGATCCCTTCCATAATGACATAAAAGCCAATAAGATCTCTGACAAAACGTTGGATACTTACCTGATCTGTTGTCACAAATGTCGGATCTAAAAGAGCACTGGTCAATTCGACGACAAAATCATCTTTTGCTTTAATCGAAGGAACTCGATCATACATGCTATACATATCTTCAGGATCTAATCCTAATGAATCACAACAATAGATAAACGTATCCGTATGTACCGCTTCTTCATACGCTTGTCGCAATAGATATTGCCGACATTCTGGATTGGTCACCAGCTTATATACGATTAACACTATATTGTTAGCCGTCAATGATTCAGCTGTAGAAAAAAAACCCAAATTCCATAAAATAAGACGTCGTTCACCCTCAGAAAGCACATGCGCTGATTTCCATTGCTCAACATCTTTTTGCATAGATACTTCTTCTGGCGTCCAATTATTAGCAACACCAGCTTTATAATGTTGACGCGCCCACAGATATTTCATGGGCAAAATTTTATTTGGATCAATAGTCGAATTATTAAGAATACCCCGTGACATATATATAACCCCTCTATTAATTTTATTTTTACAATTATACTCTATTTATTATATAGCTGAGCGCGTTAAGAATTCCCCGTTTTTTTAAACTTGTTAGTTTTGATAAGTTTGCTGATATAGCCCCCTGCGGGGCTATACTAGTTAGGGTTATTTTTACCCCACCTACTCGGCGGGGGCCCGTTATTTTTACCCCACCTACTCGGCGGGGGCCCGTTATTTTTACCCCACCTACTCGGCGGGGGCCCCGTTATTTTTACCCCACCTACTCGGCGGGGGCCCGGTTATTTATGAGCGCTTTGCTATAGCCCCTATTATAGCCCATTATTATCAAATATATTTATTAAAAACGCTTGCCCCCTCCCTCCTTACCAGATAAAGAGAACAAGCGAACTGATCTATTAACTACTAAAATTAATATAGCCCAAATAATATACTTTAAATAGAGCTACTGGCATGAATCGCAGTCAGGCTCCATAGACAAATTACATGCAGCAACTTCGACTTGATCATCTTTTACCAGCTCATCTTTTTTAATCACACCACCCATACTATCAGACCTCGATTTTTCAGCATCTGCAGAATTTACCGAATTTGATTGTTGGTCTTTCATATATTCACGTTTCTGCGTGTAGCCAAATTTCTGTGCATCAAGCGTCGATTTTTCAATCTGTGACGCACCCAAAGAGCGTAAATAATAGAAAGTCTTTATACCTGCATGCCAACCAGCCTGGTAGATTTCACCCAACTTTTTACCCGACGTACCTTTTAAGAAAATATTAAATGATTGACTCTGATCAACCCATTTACCGCGAAGTGCTGTTAAAGAAACCAACCAGAATGGATCAATTTCAAACGCCTCTTTATACTTATCTTTAAGCTTTTGAGGAATTGATTCTATATAATCAAGGTTACCATCATAATATTTAATCTGATCGATTATATCCTGATCCCATAATCCCGCTACTTTTAGATCATGAACCAGATACTTGTTAACAACCGTAAATTCACCGCTCATGTTTGCTTTTACGTACATATTTTTATAGATAGGCTCAATACATGGATAGCAATCCGAAATATTAGAAATCGTTGCTGTTGGTGCAATAGCCATAGTATTTGAATTACGCATGCCATATTTTTTTACGTGCTCACGTACGTGAGTCCAGTCAAGCGAACTTGTGCGAGAAACATTAATGGGCATACCCCGTTCTTTTTCAAGCAGATCTAATGTATCAATCGGAAAAATATTACGGGACCACTTTGAACCTTCGTATGAAGAATAAGTACCCCGTTCTTGTGCCAATTCAGACGACGTCAAAATCGCATGATATGAAACAAACTCCATTAACTCATCAGATAATCGTAATACTTCTGGATCACTAAAACTTAGATCAAGTTTAAAAAGAAGATCCTGAAAACCCATTAATCCCAATCCAACAGGACGATGTCGCATGTTTGCATTGCGCGTTTCAGCCGTTGGATAATAACAGATATCTATTACATTATCGAGCATACGCAATGCGACACGCACCGTTTCAGCCACCAACTGTTTATCCAACACACCATCATCAGTAACCATGCGAGCTAAATTGACCGAACCTAAATTACAGACCGCTGTTTCATCTGCTGAATTATTTAACGTAATTTCAGTACATAAATTAGAACAGTGCACTACCCCTGCATGATCCTGAGGTGAGCGAATATTGCACGCATCTTTAAACGTTAACCATGGATGACCCGTTTCAAACAGACGACTCAACATTTTACGCCATAAATCTTTAGCAGCAATTACCTTGTAGTGAGTTATCTGGCCCAATGCCGCTTTTTGCTCATACATTATATATTTTTTTTCAAATTCACTGCCATATATATGATGCAAATCAGAAACTTCCTGAGGAGAAAAAAGTGTCCATTGTTCATCACGCTCAACACGTTTCATAAAAAGATCCGGAACCCAGTTTGCTGTATTAATATCATGCGTTCGACGTCGTTCATCACCCGTGTTACGCCGCAGATCAAGAAAATCTTCAATCTCTAAATGCCATGATTCCAAATAGACAACAGCTGCTGATCGTCGTTTGCCGCTTCTATTAATTGCCGCTGTTGTATCATTGGCAATTTTCAAAAAAGGAACAACGCCCTGCGATTCAGTTTTAATACTTTTAATCATGGTACCTACCGCACGAATATTAGTCCAATCATACGCAACACCACCAGACCATTTAGACATCTGTGCTAGATCACCAATACATTTAAAAATATGAAATAAATCATCTTCCACCGTTCCCAAAAAGCATGAACTTAATTGGGGTCGCGTCAACGCAGCGTGAAGTAACGTAGGAGTTCCCGGAACATAGCGCATCTGAGACATCACATTATAAAATTCTATTGCACGATCATCTTTATGTTCTTCGTTAAGCGCCAATCCCATCGCAACACGCATCCAAAAAATCTGAGGTAATTCAAGAATGCCATATAGTTCAGATCGCACAAAATAACGTTCATACAGTGTACGTAATCCCATATAATCAAAAAGGGTATCACGATCTATAACTAAATGCTGCGCAAGGCGTTCGATATCAAACGCAAGCATGTCGCGAACAAACAGATCTTCTTTCACCCCATATTCAATGCTTTTAATAAATGCTTTTCTATACTCAACTTCTATATTTGAAGATATACTCGAAAATATCTTTGAAGGTAATGCAGAAATGCCCGTAACTTCTTTATATAATTTTTTAAAAAGAAGGCGACCTGCAACATACGTATAGGCCGGATCTCGTTCTGCAAAAGATATTGCAGCGTAGACAAGTCCATCTGCCAATTCCGCAGCTGAAATGCCATTAAAAATATTTCTAAGCAGCTCTTGAAAAATAATATCCGAATCAATCACATCACGATAATTGTGTGATGCCCATTCTATAGTGCGATAAATACGTTCTTCACTAAAAGCCTTCGTCGTCCCATCTTTATACATCACACAGAAAGTCGCTAGACTTTTCATCTCCTGATTATTTTCTGAGTAGGCTATACTACCACTATTTCGAGAAATATTACGCGCTGGTTCCATAGTATCCTTCCCTTCATTCCATATTTTTTATGTATACAAAATCTAAAATCTCTTAACAAAAAATCTCACTCAATAAAAGACAAAAAAATCCATCAACCCATTTTTATTATAGCGGGCCCCAGAGACATCCAACTAAAAAAATATCATCTTTTATATATATAATAGTAACCGGGGAAGGCCTTATAATCAAATACTTTTTTAACTTTTATTATGAACAAATATCTTACATTTTTTATAATAAAAATGAGATACAAAAATGCAAAAAGAAAGAGAAGAAAAAAACAATAATGTAATGGTACACTGCACCAGCAGTAAGAAACAGATAGAGATGCTTAAAAAAACGGATATTTAAAATAGATATAAGAAAATTTCGAAATCAAAAGCTGTTACTGGTAAGCCTAACAGCAATTTTAGTTTTACCAATCACCAGAACATCGCCCAACAAACATCCAAAAAAGACTGTTTTTTACGCTACTTTTGCTACTTTTTTTAAAAAACTCATCACGCCAAGTATGATTACCATTCCCGCGCCAAGACCACAAATCCATTGATACATGGTACTACTTTGTTCTTGTTGAGCTATAATGGCTTGAGCATGATTTCGAACCCGTGCTACCAATTCCAGCTGTTCTGTTCTTAATTTTTGTGTTTGCGATTCTTGCTCCTGCAGTTGCTTTTTCAGCTTTTGCGTTTCTACGTGAGCTTCCTTTAACTGTTGTGCTTGCTGCCCCATAATAAATTGTTGCTGTGCTTGCAATTTTTCTGCTTGCGCTTGCTGTTCTTCTAACCGTTTTTTTAACTCACTATAATCTGCATGCAAACAATCTTCTAACACATCACTTCTAGCATGATGCCAGCCATCTTTTTCTAATACAGCACTCATCAACGCTGACTGAATGCGCCCTTGTTCTAGACCCAAATCATTCATACTCTTTACGGTATTTGTTAAACGAACGTGCAACTTCAATACATCATCTTTCAGCGAATCAAATACACCAAAAAAATTGGTCTTTTTGAGCTTTTTACCTTCCGAAGAGTCTACTTCTTCTTGAAAACTTGCTCCAACACGCTCATCATCGCAAAGCCTAACAAGCACTTGTTCTGCCACTTCAAGACGGCTACCAAATCTACTAACTTCATGCTCTAACCGTTCCTTAAAAGAGACAGCTAAATTATCTACCAGGGCAGCAATATCATCTTTCGCGTTCAGCATATGTTCCCTTACCCGTTCTTGATTTTTAGCAATCTCTGCAAAAATTGTTTCATCATCTACCATCTCTTGACGACTTTTTAAAACAGCAGTTTCTTGAGCGCTTTTTAAAACAGGCGAAGCAAAAACAGAATAAAAACCAAACATAATCATTAATTGCAATCTCACTACCATTCTCCTCTATAAAAAATACGACTCTATAGCAAAGCTTAGATTAATACAAGCCCCCGGGCAATAAAAATAGCCCCAAGTAATTAATGTTGTCGAGTATTTGTGTGAAATATTGGTGATTTTATTAGTAATTTTATTTGTGTGAGCATTGGTGATTATGAAAAAATTGAGGCCCTCTGGGGCCTCAAGGGGAAAATTTTTAATACGCACTGATCTATAGCTGGCAATTGCAAAAAACTCTTTTTTTAATTAAAAAACGTTACTCTAAAGATATCTATTATTCTGTTAAAAGAATAGAAACTGGATTATAAGTATAGTGAACAAGAAACGAACGGGCTAATTGACGATTATATTGCAGGGGAGATTCTAGGGCTGCAAAAATTCCCGCATAATTACTAAATCCCACTCCTTGAGCACAACGCAAAGCTCTCAATCTTGCCTCTGCAGCATATGCATCTGGACAAGTCAATTCGTCGCTTTTACCCGCCACGGCTTTAGCTAACGCCTCCATATCCTTTCTGTTTCTCCAAGTTTTATATAAATGGGCTTTATATAAATGGGCTGTTGATATAGCTCGAAATAAGGATGGACGGGGTGCTTCTAAAACACCGTCGCCTTGAAATCTAGCAAAGCTACCATAACGGCCAACGGGCACTAGCCCCTGAAAGCTCGGATTTTTTCTTTTAGAAACAGGCAAAACTCTAGAAACTGGAGAAACTTGAAATAAAGGAGCAGCCGACTGTTCATGTTCTATTTCTCCTGTGCAGGATTTTAGCAATAGTGGTGAGACTACTTGTGCTTCAAAACTTTCTGATTCGCAGAGCACAGCTTCTTCTTTATCAAAAGCTATCATCATTAAAGCTGGATTTTCTTTTTGATCGTTTTCTGGCAATTCTGGCCAGCAATGAGCTGATTCCACCATTACACTTAAACAGGTATGCTTTCCGTTCTTCAAGCACGATGGCTTTTCGCACTTATAAAATTCAGGAAATTTATCTTGTGAGTATGATGAAAATGGTGAAAATTGCGAGCGCTGGTTTTCTAGGCAAGAAAACTGTTTAGCGCAAGAAAAATCTCCTGCTGCTATACGAGTATCTATGCCCACGCTGCTTACGCACACGTTATTCAGGCTATCTACCGTTACCGTATCTTCACTCGCGCTATCTAAACCTGCATTATCAGCACTGTCTTGAGCCATATTGTCTGTCCCGGTACTATCTAGTGTATCTATAATAGTTACGGTGCCCGGCGCTATGCTTTGGTCTACGTTTTGGTCTACGCTTAATTTCAAAATTTTATCTTTATTGCTCAAATTTCTGGTTAAATTTCTCAATTTTTCTTGATACTTTTCTAGCGGTGCATCGAAAGGTTTTTCTTGAAGCTGTGCACGCAAAACGAGTGCTCGTGCTTTTTTTTGTTCTAACCGAGCTCTTCTTCGAGCTTCCGCTACTTTCGCTGCTTCTACTTTTGCAAGCGCTTTTGCCTTTTCCTTTGCTTCCCGTTCTACTCTCACCATTTGATGAGGAAATCTTTCTTCTTTGGCAGCAGCTTCTCTTGCTCGAACTCTTTGTTCTGTTTGTTGACACTCGCTATCTGCTCTACTTAATACCGTTGATTCACCGCGCCGCCCCCTCACAAAACGAGCTACTCCCGCTCTTTCTCTTACTTCTCTTTTTTTTTCTGCGACTTTTCCCTTTACTTCTCCTTCTTTTTTATTTTTTGCCCCTTTTTTTTCTACCTTTTTTATTTCTTCTAATTTTTTTATTTTTCTTGCCTGCAATAAATTCGTATCCTTAACCCCTTTTTTTGCTAACCGACCAGCACCAAAAACTGGTGACCCACACAGAATAAAACTCAAAAATAACACACCATATAGTCTCATAGAAGCTTCCCTGCTGTAACATATAATTGCTGTAATAATATAACTGTCGTGATAATATAACTGTCGTAACGTATAATTCTATTTTTCTATCTCTATAAACTATCTATTTTGCAAAAAACAAAACCCAGCAAAGGCTAAACCGCCCGCACCTGCCATTGTCAGCTTTTTATGCTGTTGGGCAAAGTAAAACGCTTTTTGTGCCCACATCTGAGCTTTTTGTGTAATCTGATTTTTAATATCATGTTTATTAATGCCATGTCGTTGGATTAAGGCGATATTTTTTTTATACTGCAGGTAACAATAATGGAAAAGCTTTAACATCCCTGCTGTAAGTACACTAGCCAACGCTGTTCCTTTGATTACATCCAACGTTGTTCTATGTGACATCAAACCAACTTCTAAACCTGTTGCAACTAACTTTTCTTGATTTACTACGGCTCTAGGGGTAGCTCCTGCTAATTTTTTACTTTGACCTGAGCCTTCGACTACCTTAGTTAGGATAGCTTTTTTGACTTCGCCTACACCCGCACCTACGCCTCTTATTTCTGTTGCAGCTATATCTGCGTCTACTGAAGAACTTGTTTTTGCCAAACCATTTCCATCGCCATTCTCTGATCTGCGATCAGATTCCAGGTAAGACCATACTAGAGTAGCTAATCCTCCTAACCCCACAAAACAACTACCCCAAATTCCTGCTTTTCGTGCGCCTTGCCAACGTGCCGGTTCGCCTGCGCCATCTCTTAGTTCCCCTAGATCTCCTACTGGTTCCCCTAGATCTCCTAGTTCTGAAGCTCTTTCGCCTAGCTCTTCGTCTGAGCCTTCGCCTGGCTCTCTTCCTACTTGTGGATCTCCTTGGCCTGGCACTCCCCTAGGAACTGCGCCGTCTCTAATGGTTAGCAAAGGTTGTTGTGCTGGAGCTTGATTCTTGAATACAGCGAAACCTTCATTTTCTGTTAGGATTATCGTAAGCCCTTTGCGATTTAAATAGTAAAGTCCTGCAGGATAATGTCCCATTTTTTGTTTCGTTATGGATAAATTTCTCCCACCGTCAAAACGTTGCAGCGGGCTATCATATTTTTTCAAAATAGCAGCCACTATAGCCTGCGAGGCCGCACCAGCATCCTCTATACCATCTAACACATCCATATCGCTATATATATCAGAAGCTCCTTGGCCTGGTACTTCGCCCTGATTTACATCTAATCGAAGAACTGCTTTTCCTTGCCCACCTACAAAATTGTATACCGGCAGACCTTTTAAAGCTCTTTGAACTACTCGTTCTTGCAGCATTTGCAAGCCTGGTGTCAATTCTATTTTTTGATGTGCGTCTGGAGCTACTTGTGGTCCAAAAAAAGGACTTACCTGTTCCTGTCCACCTTGATTTACCTCTGCATATCGAACTAATTTACCTTGATTCTCAGCTGCTTCTTTTTCTTCTTCTTCCAACCCATATACTTGTAGACCGCGGCCTGTTAACACTAAGCGTCTTTTGCCATTCGAATAAAAAAAGCCTGAAAGTAAATTTCGACCTTCTCGTTCTTCAGAAATTACACCTAGCTCCAATCCATTGTCTAACACCCAGGGGAATACTCCATATTGTCTCGAGAGTGCAGCAAACACGATTCCTACTGCCAAAACGTCATTCTTGCTTAGGCTATCCAATTCACCTCTATTTAGTATGTTTTCTAACACCGCTATACTCTTTTGCCAAATATCTATCAAATTTTCCCGAGCATCCACTAAACCGGATTCATTAGCCACCACTGCAGATGCCTCTGCTAAACTGACCTCTAAAGGACCACCAAATCGAACTAACGCTGATTCAGGCGCTACAGGATGTGCGCTTTCTCCAACCAATGCACCTAGCGAAGCTCGATCTTCTTTACTATCCTCTTCTTCATCTAAACTTGATTGTGGTTTATCTGCGATCATAGAAGGTAAAGGAGCCAAAGCGTTGTAGGCTGCGTCTAAGTCTGAGTCAGAATCTGCCTCACTGTCTAGACCTACTGCTGAATTCGATCTACTGCCTGAATTTGCTCCTTGGACTAAGTTTAACGCTTCATCATCGCTCTTATAGTCAGAATCAACCCCACCTACCAGATCTTTCTTTTTACTTTTATCCAACAAGCCTAGATGCTTTACTTGAGTCTCTACCCCCTGTTTAAATCTTATTTTAGCTCCAGTTTTTATTCGAGACCCGAGCCCTACGACTGCTACGTCTAGAACCTGTCCTGCTGCAACATCTTGAGCTCGCGGTTCTGGTTCTGGTATAGAAGCTGGAGGCAAAATGAGAGCTCCTACATCTAATCCTACCCCAGGTTCTACTCCAAGTTCTACTCCAAGTTCTACTCCAAGTTCTGCCGCTGGTTCTGCTACCATGAATGGTCTTAGGAGTTCGTATGCTACTTCACCCGCAACTTGATACACTTCTTTAACCATCTGTTGTTGTTCTGGTGTAAAAGCTTTATCAATAAGTGCTCTACCCGACAATACCTCTAACATTTGCTTGAATATGAATGGTGGCCTAAAAACTGGAACCAAAGCGAAAGCTTGTGGTTCTGGGTTAGCTAAAACTTCTGGTTCTGATCTGTTAACTGAAAGTATACCTTCTGAAACTGCATCTCCACCAACGCTTGCTGCCTGCATTATACTCATAAATGGTGAAGGGGGTCCATTTTCGACGCGAACCAAATTGTTTGCTTCAAAAAAATCCGGCCTAAAATCTCCTTCTGCTACATCTCTACTAGCTAAAGACTGGCGTATTACTTGAAGTACTTCTTTTTGTTGAGGCGTAAGCTGGCTTTCATCAATACGCACCTTGCCCGAGGCTACCATTGCAAACGCTTTTTGTTGGACTAAAGAGTTCCAAGAAGAGACCCAAGAATCTTTTAAACCTAACTTTAACATAAAATCTCTTACTGCTTGGTCAGGTGGCTCTATATTACTTCCAAATGCTAGTGGCCCATTTCTTTGAACTCTAAAAAAAGGATCCCTCGCCGACTGTCCGCCCAAAATACCCGCTAGCGACGAATTTTGCCTCAAGCCACCGCCGTTTACTGCCCCTTGCTTCGATAAAAAAACTTCCAACACAGAATTAGTTTTGTTAGATACTGGTTCTCCCACTCTTGCTGCCTCTTCTTCTTCCTTATCATCAGCTTGATATCCTGTATCAGTTGGATGTGCTGTTTGACATCCAGCTGGATATAATTCTCTATTGGGGAAAGCTGAAAAACCTGCTGCATCTTCTCCTATTTTTGGCATTTGCCAAAAATTACCCACTTTAGCTCTTGGCAATATTCCAAACCAACTCGCAGGCGATCTTGTCCCTGCTGGGTTTACCAAACACGAGTCATCGTCTACTCCACTACGAGGGAAATTCAAGGGTTTTATTTGAGACAAAGCCGACCTATTAAATCTTTGGCCATCTGCTCCTGGGCCCCTATTTGGCAAATAATGACCAAACTTACGGGCAGCCTGAAAAGCAGTAAACGCTCCAAAAGCCTGCGAGCCGCATAGAACAAAACTTAAAAACAAAACAAAATTTAATCTTATATTTAATCTCACGCCTAATCTCATAAAAATCCTCTTTTTTGTAATAAACTATTCACAAAGCTTAACCAACGTTAAGCGTCAGTCCAGATTAACATCAATGCCATTATTTTAACAAGAAAAAAAGCCTGCAAAAAAAGCGTTTCTTATTGATAATATACTAAAAGAATAAATATAAAACAAACAGAAAATAGAGTAGATAAACGATAAAAACCTCGTAGATATAAAGAAATAAGATAGGGAACTGTCTTTTTACAACAATTCCCTATTTATATATGGAAAGAAGATTCTACTCAGTTGCTTTTAACCAATGCTGTTTACTTCCACCATTCCATACCTTTTGCACAATTTTTTTACCCCAATCACTAGATTGGGGGCCCCAGTTTTTTTACCCCAATCACTAGATTGGGGGCCCCGGTTTTTTTAAACTTGCTATTGTTGATAAATTTGTTTGTATTGTTCCCTACGGGGCAATTACTGGGTTATTTTTTTTACCCCAACAATAAGCTGATTTATGAGCGCTTTGCTCTATTTATCTATTTTGTAAAAGATAAAATCCTGCAACCGCCAAACTACCTGCACCGGCCATTGTCAGCTTTTTATACTGTTGAGCATAGTAAAGCGCTTTTTCCGCCCAAAACTTAGCCTTTTGCGTCATTTGACCCTTAATATCTTTTAATGCGATATTTTTTGCATATTGCGAGTAACAATAATGGAAAAGTTTTAACATTCCTGCTGCCAACACGCTAGCCAATGCTGTTTCTTTCACCGTCTTCCAAGTTCCGTTTGGCATCAAACCTGTTGTAACTAACTCTTCACCGGTAACTTTTCCAGCTCTAGCTGTTACGCCTGAAACTGCTAAGTTTTTACTTTGAGCGGAGCTTACTGCTACATCTAGAGTAGAAACGGTGCCTTGTGTTCCTACTGCTTTGACTTCTGCTGAATCTGGATCTACAAAAGAATTTTGTTCTACTAGGCTATTTTCACCGCCGCCAACAAATTGCCCAGCGGCCGCCACAACAATAGGTGGAAGTGCATATTCCACAAAATAAGTGCTCAACTTTAGTAATTTGCTACGCCACGAGACTGCCGGTCTTCTTACTTCTGGATCTTGATCTACTCCTGCTTCTACAAATTCGGCTGGGCCATCTTCTAACTCTATGTTATCTATGTCTTCTGGTATGCCGTTTTCATCTAAGTCTATTTCTGGACCTACATCTTCACCTGCTTCGTCATGCTGTTCTAAAGGTGGAACCGCTTCGCGCAAACGAGCTTCTTCTTCTCTTTGCACCCGTTCAGCATTTGCTGCTAAAAATTCTTTCAATAACGTTTGGTCGTAATCTTCTTGTCGTGCTAATCCATGTACTTCTCTCTGTCTTGCTATCTCTTTCCCAAACTCTTCAAAACGATGCTCTTCTGCTCTTTTCGCCTGTTCAAAATTGCATATCGCTAAACTTTTTGGTACAAACCGTATTGACGCCCTGCCATTCTTATGTCTAACGATACGCCTCTTTACTTGTGAAAACTGCAAACATCCCTCGTCATTCACATAGAAAAGTTGACCATTATCAAATCGAAAACCCTGAGGCAAGTCTACTCTTCCGTCCCGACTCTGTTTTCCCGGAACTAATGGAATTAAAATCGCAGCCACAGCTTTAAATGCCTCATCGCATGCGCTTTCGTCAGCCCCTCTACCTTGTCTTATAATACCATCCAACACGCTTCTTGGATCGACTTCTCTGTCTGCTAAAGGTACTTCTCTGTCTGCTGAACTGACTGCTAAAGGATGGTGATTAGAAGGTACTAAGTCTGCTGCAATTCCCCCAAGATCCTCTCTGTCTATGTGTTGTCTTGGTGCGTCGCCGCCTTGAAAGAACACTGGTCTCTTCTGTCCCCATTCTTCGACTCCTCCTCTATTCACTGGCAACATCGGCCTAGCATTCTGCCCTGCATTTGCTACTACTAGTCGACATGCTGGATCAACTGTAGGCGCCACTGCCGGTTCCACATTCTCAGACTGCCCATACTCTATCTCTAAACCTTCGCCGCCTCTACCTTCATCTTTAACATTAACTTTTAACCAGCCTTTGCCGTTCCAATAAGAAATGCATCCGTCTTTAATCAGCAGCTTCCTATCTTCTTTTTCAAATCTACGAGACAGACCCCATTTTTGAGTAATTTTACAAAGGTCCCTGTATACGCCAAAGGCAGTCGGTTTCTTTTTTTCAGCTATCATTTTATCTAATGTCGCTACCGTATCTTCCCAAGCGCTTCGCTGAAGAGATTCTAGACTAACAGAGTTCTCATCCTCATCTTCGCTTGATTCGTCGCCATCCTTCCACCTTGCTCTAGGTGCACTTGCTGCTTTTTCACGAACGTTATTTGCGCGTTCTAATCGACGACTTTCTCTTTCTCTAGCGCGTTCTTCAAGTCTTTTTTCTTTTTCTAGTCGAGCTTCTTCAAGTCTTTCTTGAATTTTTTGTCCTGATTCTGCTTGACGTTTTAGTATTACTTCAGCTCTTTTCCTTCTTTCAACTTCTTCTACATTTGCAACATTGACTACATTTGCAACATTGACTACATTTGCAACAATTTCTCGACGCATCTTTTGTCGTCTTATATATGGATCTGGATCACCGCCTATTTCGCATGTGTCTTGCCTCACCGCTTCTTGAACTTGGGGCACGTCTGGCCCTTCTACTACTACCTCTTCTTGAACCCTAGGTTGCGAAGCTCTTGAATCTGTGCCACTACCTAAAGTTGCATCTTCAACTACACTGGCCTCTTTTTTATGAACACTCTTACCGCCAGAACTAATCAAAGCTCTTTCTGCATATTCTGCTTGACTCCGTGCTCTTTTTCTAGCTAATTCTTCAAGTCTTTTTTCTTTTTTTAGTCGAGCTTCTTCAAACTGTAGATCAACCATACTTCTTCCTCTAATAGCGGCTTCATATCCTTGTTGATATATTTCCGCTTGAGAAGTTGCCTTAGGTCTTTCTTCTGCTTCTAATCTTGTTCCACTCAAAATATTTGCCACTCCTTCATAAGCGTCAAATTCTGCTCTTTTTCTAACTAGTACTTCTTCAAGTCTCTCTTGAAATTTTTGTCCTGATTCTTCTTGATCTCGAGATTGCGATGATGGAGCTGAACCCGAAACAAAAGTTCTCGGATGCAAGCTACTACCTACAGTTGCATCTCCAACAACACTTGCCTCTTTTTTATGAGCGCTCTTATCGCCCAAAACCCTATCTGCACGCTCTGCTCGACGACTTTCTCTTTCTCTAGCTTTTTTTTCAGTTTCTTGTCGAAATTGTCGAGATTCTTGAAGTCGTGCTCCTTTTCGTTCTCTTTCTAGTTCTCTTTCTCGCCTTCTTTCGTCAAAGCTCTGTCGAGATTCTTGAGCTCTTGGATATAAGCTACTTGCTAAATCTTCTGGAGCTTGACTATTATCTAAAACTACATTTCGATCTACACTTACCTCTTGATAATCGCTCACATAATCCCTACGCGCAGATGGTTTCAATATAGCATCGCACAGGCCTTTACTTCTTTCTACACTTTGTGCTCGAGATTTTACGGCTACTGCCACTTTTTCTTGAGATTTTTTTATTGCTTGAGATATGGAAGCCATAAATTCTGCGTATTCTCCTACCGGCCCTTCTACTTCTGCTGATTTTCCTTGATTTCGAGGTTGCGATGATGGAGCTGAAGCCAACACTGAATCTCTTGGATATAAACTAAAAACTAGACCTTCTCTACCATGCTCATCGCCTTGAGGTACAATGGGAACTGCGCCTGGAACTAATGCTGGTGCACTTGCGGGAGGCTCTACCTGCGGAGCCTCCGGGAATTCTAGAATTACACTTAATGGAACAGCATTTCCTATTTCAGCTGGCTCTGCAAATAAAGATGGCGGGCTATTTTCAAAAATATTCCAGCCGCTATGCAATTCTGATTTTTTATTTTCTAAACCTTTTTCAGCCTCTTTAGCCATTTTCGAGTAATGATCATACGACTGCCACAACAAACCATTCTTAGTAGATCGTGGATTATGAAATAGTTCTCTAACTAGAGCTGGGCTAATTGGTTTACAAGAAACAAGACTCGAGCTCGATCCAAAAACGTCCGACACGCACAAAATAAAACTCAAAAACAATATAAACTTTAATCTTATATTTAATCTCATGGAAACTCCCCCATTTCATAATCACCATTTATAGAACTCAATCAACACCAAAATTCAATCACAGCCAATACCAATAGCATTATTTTAACCGTGAAAAAGCCCTTAAAAAAGAGCGTTTCTTATTAATAATATACTAAAAGAATAGATATAAAGCAAACGAGGATAGATAGTAAGTAAATAGTAAATAAAAAATAGAAATAGGCGTGAAAAACAAAATAAACACTCCATATAAATGAAAATTCTAGCTGAAAAATGATAATTGCGGGAAGTTGATGGCTTACCGTACATAAAAAAGACAAAAAAGAGAAAGGAAGAGAGAGAAATAAAAGGGGCGAGAGAGGCAAAAAATGAGGGGATAAAAGAGAAAAAACGGCTATCGAAGTACAATAATACTACACAACAATAAAAAAGGGAGCTGGCTTTTTGCAACAACTCCCTCTACTCTTTTATATCAATCTCAATACCTATGCTACCATCACCCCTGGCAATAATAAGATACCTAAACCCGGGTTTTTTAGCCCCACCTAACCGGCGGGGACCCCGAATTCTTAGCCCCATTTTCTACTTTTTATAGCTCTTATCTATTCTGCAAAAGATAAAATCCAACAACCGCCAAACCACCTGCCGTGGCCATTGTCATTTTTTTATACTGTTGAGCATAATAAAGCGCTTTTTTCGCCCACATCTGAGCTTTACCCTTAGCACCACGTAACCCACTATTTTTTTTGTATTGCGAGTAACAATAATGGAAAAGTTTCAGCACTCCCGCTGTAAGCAGGCTACCCAATGCTGTTTTTTTCGCCATACTCAACGTTCCATCTGATACAAAACGTGCCGCAAAAAACTCTTCTTGTGTAAGAGCTTTTTCTACCGCTTCTGAATTGTTACTTGAATATAAGTCGCCGCCGACTTCGCCTAAAGCTTCTTGTACTTGCTGCAAATCTTCATCTAGGCCTGAATCAGATACTTCTTTGTTTGAAGCTACCTCAGAAATTTGGATTGCTGGAGCAATGTCTGCAACTTCATCTTGCGTTGACACTTGCGCTTGCGCTTGCTCTTCAACTAACACTGGAGCTGCATTTGCTTCTGAATCTACTTGAGAATTTGTTTCTGCGGGGCTATTTCCGCCTACTGGGCTATCTCCAGAACCTCTAAAAAAAATCGGTACTAAATATGATAGGGCTCCAGCCACTGCTCCCAATCCTAGAAAACTGCTGCCATACCGCGTCCATCGACGTTGCGGCGTCGGGCCTTGCTCCGCCTCTGCACGTTCTTCGCCACCAAAAGACAAGCCATCTTTCTCATCCAACCCACCACCACCTTGACCTACGACAGACGATTGCCGACTCCCGATTCCGGCGACCACCGCCAGGTTTATTGTAAAAGAACCTTTTATTGGATGGCCTATCCATAGATAATCATTTTTAAAATACACAAACCCTCCGTCTTTAGTTTGATACCTAAATTCAGAGCCTTTCTTGAAAATGCTAGCAAGCCTCAAATTTAGATGAGGCGGCGATGTATGCCATTGTGATCGATTTTGTTGGTCCGTACTCAAATACCGCCAAGCTATCATATCATCCAACAGCTCTTTCTCTTCTATTGCAATCTTGTCTTCCTCATACTTTCCACTATCCTTATTCCTAACTACAAACGACCACAATTGGGCTTGCGGTAAAGTATCAGACTGCACATACGTTGACCCTAACTGCCGTGTTACTGGAACTTTACGCTCTTCACCGTCGCTTTTATCTTCATAATCACTATCTTCAGAATCACTATCAAGTTGACTTTTTGGTTGTTGGTAGCCGTTAAATGTAGGCGTAGAAGGTTGGGTAAAAAGCGGATACTTCACTGCTGCCTCGTCGCTTCCGTCTCTGGATTTATCAGTAAAAGGTCTAACAGCCAACCTGCTATCATTCTGCGTTTGGTTCTGTCCAGCTCCAAAAAGGTGCGAACTGGACAAAACAACGCTCGCAAATAACACCAAATACAATTTCATACCTAATCCTACTTGCAACCTCATAAACACCCCTATTTTTATAGCACAGAATCCTACAACACACCACTTACAGAAGTTAACCATTATTTATTAAATATCAGTCTCGATTAACTTTAATAAAATTATTTTAACAAAAAAAAGCCTTTAAAAAGACCATTTACTGTTATTAATATACTAAAAGAATAAATAGAGGACAATCGGAAAGGAAAGTAGATGCTCGATAAAAAAAGGGAGCTGTCTTTTTACAACAACTCCCCCTATTTTTTTATATACTATCGATTTCAGAGTCTAGTACCTATCTCTCTGGCAATAATATCTCTCTGAGAATAATATTATCTAAACCCGGGTTTTTTAGCCCCACCTAACCGGCGGGAACCCAGAATTCTTAGCCCCATTTTCTACTTTTTATAGCTCTTATCTATTCTGCAAAAGATAAAATCCAACAACCGCCAAACCACCTGCCGTGGCCATTGTCATTTTTTTATACTGTTGAGCATAATAAAGCGCTTTTTTCGCCCACATCTGAGCTTTACCCTTAGCACCACGTAACCCACTATTTTTTTTGTATTGCGAGTAACAATAATGGAAAAGCTTGAGCACTCCCGCTGCAAGTACACTACCCAATGCTGTTTTTTTCACCGTACTCAACGTTCCATCTGACATAAAACTTGCCACAAAAGACTCTTCTTGTGCAAGGGCTTTTTCTACCACTTCTGAATTTTTACTTGAATATAAGTCAGCACCAACTTCGACTAAAGCTTCTTGTGCTTGCCGCAAAGTTTCATCTAGGTTTGAATCAGAGACTTTGTTTGCAACTCCATCTTGCGTTTGAACTAACACGGGGGCTGCTGAGTTTGCCTCTGAACCTACTTGAGAACTTGTTCCGGCCGAGTTATTTCCGCTACCTACTGGGCTATCTTCAGAGCTTCTAGAATCTGATGCCTTAACCGCTTCTGCAGCTCCAACTCCTAGAAATGCGCCAACCCCTGCCGCAGCTCCCAATCCTCGAAAACCGAAATCAAAAAACCGCGTCCATCGGCTTTGCGGCTTCAAGTCTTGCTCCTCAACAACTGGAACTTCTTTGCCAGGCCTGTCGCCTGCTTTTGCAGATAATACTTGCGATTGCGCTCTTTTCGCCGGGCCAACCTGTTCAGCCGATCGCTCTAAACGATCAGACGATGCTGCCCCATTTTCACCATCACCACCAGACAAATCATCGGTTCTGGCCAGATTTATTATGGAATAGTCTCTGCCTGGATGGCCTATTAATAGAGAATCACCTCTAAATATCACAGCCCCTTTATCAGTTGAATAGACAAAACGACTGTGTTTATCAAAAGTTGTAAATTTAAAAGCTCTAAATCTCACTTCTAGAAGCTCATTCGATTTCAGCGATTCAGATGCATTGGGCTGGAAGCAAGCTATCATGCTATCGAACAGCGCTTTCTCTTCTAAACTAATCTTCTTAGCGACTTTCTCTTGTTCTTCGTCATACTTTCCGCCATCCTCAACTAAAAACTTATACGATTCACCTTGCTCTAAAGGATCAAAAAGCGGACGTCCTTCTCCATTCCAATTCATTCCTGAGCCAGACGATGCTTCCGATGGCGCTCTAGTGCTATTTCCTGCGGATGAGCGGCCTCCTGAAATACTTGAACGACGAGATCCCCTATCATCTCCTTCCCAGTTTTCTAGGGCAGGTAGGTCGCTGTTTTGCGATAAAATACTTGGACTACGAAATCTCCCATTAACCGAAACACCAACTGCATTGTCTTTACATTGATTTTCTGGTTGTGGTCCCCTAACCTCTCCATGTCTATTATCCCCACCGCTTACAATTCCTCCAATGAGAAAATGATCAAGAGGCGATCGATCATCTACGACTGGGGGATCTTTTGGAATACTTGGACGGCGATATGCTGCAAAACCTACATGGCCATTCTCATCTGCACCTGCAACTACTCCTAACAATCCGCCTATTCGGACCAGGTTATCTTCGACTAATTCATCATTAGGCGCGACTTCAACTTGCAATGCTCCATCAAAGCCGTCTTCATGGACCTTAACACCCTCACCAGAAACAACCAAAGCTCCAAAAAGTTGCGAACCGGATAAAATAACACTCGCAAACAATACAAAATACAATTTCATACCTAATCCTATTTGTAATCTCATAATCGTCCCTCATTCTTATAATACAGAATTCTACAACACACCACTTACAGAACTTAACCATTATTAAATATCAGTCTTGATTAACTTTAATAAAATTATTTTAACAACAAAAAACCTTAAAAAAGTTCATCTATTGTTATTAAATATACTAAAAGAATAAATACAAAGCAAACCGGATAAAGAGTAAACAAGCGATAAATAAATGGTAAAAAAGTGACAGTTGCATAAAAAAAAGAGTTCTCTACCTTTTATAGCTCTTATCTATTCTGTAAAAGATACACTCCAACAACTGCCAAACCACCTGCGGTGGCCATTGTCATCTTTTTATACTGTTGAGCATAATAAAGCGCTTTTTTGGCCCACATCTGAGCTTTACCCTTAGCACCATGTAATCCACTATTTTTTTTGTATTGCGAGTAACAATAATGGAAAAGTTTGAGCACTCCCGCTGCCAACACACTACCCAACGCTGTTTTTTTCACCATACTCAAATTTTCATCTGATACAAAACGTGCTACCGATGACCCTTCTTGAACAAGAACTTTTTCTACCGCTTCTGAATTTTTACTTGAATATAAGTCAGCACCAACTTCGACTAAAGCTTCTTGTGCTTGCCGCAAAGTTTCATCTAGGCCTGAATCAGAGACTTTGCCTGCAACTCCATTTTGCGCTTCAACTAACACGGGGGCTGCTGCGTTTACATCTAAACCTACCCGAGAACTTGTTCCTGCTGAGCTATTTCCGCCGTCTACTGGACTATCTCCAGAAGCTCTAGAAAGTGCCATTTTTTCTAATGCGCCAACCCCATCTACAGCTCCAACTCCTAGAAATGCGCCAACCCCTACTGCAGTTCCAAATCCTAGAAAATGCCTACCAAGCCGCGACCATAGGCCTTGCCCGCCCAACGGCACATCGCCTTCCCCATTATCACCTAAAGATTTTCCTTTGCCACTATCGCCTGCCTCGCCTACTATTTGTTTACCATATCTCCACATCTTAAAACCATCTATTATCCATACCCCTAAACCATCTCTCCGCATCTTTAGGCGAAGGCGTGAAGGGCGGCTAGAGCATACACTTAAATAACGCCCATCGAAGGATATATAGTTACCACCATCGTCTACAAAAGGGAAAAAATCAACATCCCAACGATTGTTTCCTACAATTCGACACACCTCATTTACAAAATTTTCCGTATCTATAGAGGAAAGGTTCACCAGCTTCAAAAGATCCCTTGCGCCTTTCTCTAATTCAACATTACTCACATCACCTCTTGGTCCCACACAACCTCTCTCGAATTCACCATTTTTTCTTATCTTTAGAAAAAATTTTGAATTACCTATTGCTAAACAGTCACCTTCTAAAGATATATAGTTCTTGTCTTTTGCATACAAAAAATCTCCCTTAAAACATCTATTTTCCAACCCTTCCCGCACTCTAGCTTCAAACTCTGTCCTCTGTGGTTCTTTGGGCGTATAGGCATCTATCATTTGACAAAACACCGCTCCAATCTGCGAACCAATGACTCTCTCTTCAGCTTCATGCTTTTTCCCACAGTCACAATAGCCATCCTCTTGTGGTAAAGCTTGACCATGCCCACTACCGCCGGATTGCCCGTCCGCTATTTCTTGCCCATCGCCAGCAGATTCATATACAGAATCCAAAACTTTCTTATTATATCTGTATGACACTTTCAGAGGGGCTGCTCCCTGGCTACCCAAACTCCATGAAAATCTCGCTCTAGGTGTAGAAAACTTTCTATTGCCGCCTGTGTCAACAGATGTAGATTCGCCACTTATAGCCACATCGTAGCTGGATCCAAAAGCTTGCGAACCGGACAAAACAATACTCGCAAATAACACAAAATACAATTTCATACCTAATCCTACTTGTAATTTCATACCCCCCCCTTATTCCTATGACACGAAACTTTATAACACCATTTTGAAAACTTAATCGCACAAATCACAAAATTTAACCAGAGAACTTAACCATCGGTAAATATAATTCTCGATTAACGTTAATAAAACTATTTTAACAACAAAAAGCCCTTAAAAAAAGCCATTAACTGTTATTAATATACTAAAAGAATAAATATAAAACAACCGGTTAAGTAATAGATAAACAGTAGATACATGAAAAAAAAAGGGAGCTGTCTTTTTACAACAACTCCCCCTATTTTTTCTATATATTATCGATTTCAGAGTCTAGTACCTATCTCTCTGACAATAATATCTCTCGGAAAATAAGAGCATCTAAACCCACTTTTTTTAATGCCACCTGCTGCAAGGCTCTCGATTTTTTAGCCCTATTTTCTACCTTTTATAGCTCTTATCTATTCTGTAAAAGATAGACTCCAACAACTGCCAAACCACCTGCGGTGGCCATTGTCATCTTTTTATACTGTTGAGCATAATAAAGCGCTTTTTTGGCCCACATCTGAGCTTTACCCTTAGCACCATGTAATCCACTATTTTTTTTGTATTGCGAGTAACAATAATGGAAAAGTTTGAGCACTCCCGCTGCCAACACACTACCCAACGCTGTTTTTTTCACCATACTCAAATTTTCATCTGACATAAAACCTAACCCTGGCAATACCAACTTATCTTGAGCGGTAACTTTTCCTACTTCTGCTGCTACACCTAAAACTTCTGAATCTTTACTTTGACTCGAGTCATCGACTCCCGTTTCATCTAGAACTTTTTCAACGTGCCCCAAAGCTTTATCTATGCCTGAAATAGAAACTTCTTCGCTTGAATCTACCAAAGAACTTGTTGCTGCCGAACTATTTTCGGCAGCCATTCGGCTATCTTCAGAACCATCAGAAAGTATTTTCGCTGGCAGGATAAACATTGCCGCAGTTCCACATAACAGCCCAATATGATTACTAAACCGCGACCATAGGCCTTGCGATGGCAAGCCGTCATTTTCTACTGAAGATTGCGATCCCAATCCATCCTTTTCGGCTGATGAATCTCCTGAAGAACCTTTTTTTTGTCCCTTATCTGCCAAACCCTCTATTTGAATACCGTCTGCTTCTGAAAACCTTATATAGGCGATTTTTTCCTTAATATAATAAAAGTATGGCGTGCAAGATGGAGCTTCTCTTATATCTATCTTTAAGTAGCTATTGTCTTTTTTTATCGTTAGCAAACCCCTACCCTCTTTCTCAAAGAATAATTTAATGTTCCTAAAAAAATCACCCACCAAACCTTTTTGCTGATCGCTTAACTGGCCATGTGAATCATATTCAGATACCATAGCATCAAACTCCTTCATTTTATTTCGCCAATATGCACGCTCTTCGTGGCAAAATTCAATGCCTTCTCCCTGCCTTCCACACGCCAGAAAGGTATAACCGTCATTATCGCTATCTTCTGCTTCTGATCCTTCTTCCTCTTCACGGCTTTCTCCCTTTGGCCAGGGTATTATTACGGAACTATGTTTCCCGTCTATTCGCCTGCCTATACATACACCATCCCTTTCAATACACACATAGCCTTCACGACACACAGAGTCTTCCTGCTCTTTCCTAGGATTTTTATAGAGACGGTATATACGCTTATCAAATTCTTTAGTTCCTATAATCGCATGTGCTTGAGCTAGAATCTGCTCTTTATTTAGCGACTCACCAACACCAAGCAAAATATAGTCATTTATAATAGCATCAAGCAGCTTTTCTGCTTCTCCTTCTTCAAGTGGCACATTAACGGCTCTCTCTTGAGCACTCCACTTTTCCTCATCATCGCCTAGCCCCTCCAATCTCCGTTCTAAAGAATGGCCTGAAATACTTGGACGGCGTGATGCCGGTGGAGATCCTAAAAAACCAGACTGACTACCACCCCAGCTCTCATTATCATCGACCTCTCGGCCATCACCTGTTGGTTGTACTTGACTAGAACTATCAAGCGAAATCCATGAACTTTGCCGCGGCGAGTCCTGCCAACCTAAAAATTCTTTTTTATCGCCATCGTCTCCCTCTCCTTGCCCATCATTAGCAACTTCTGATTCTTCTTTGTCATTTTTATCTTTACGTGTATCTGTAGAATTCTGACGACCCCACAAGCTCGACTCGGACCCACCGCTCATAAATTCTCTTACCAGAAAACCCGGTCCAATTGTGAGTAGAGCTTTGGGTTGTGCTTCTCCCAATGACCACGACGCATCATCTTCGCTTGATTCATCATCACTCCTAAGCGTCGTCGGCGTCATGTGCACTTCAGATCCAAAAGCTTGCGAACCGGACAAAACAATACTCGCACATAATACAAAATACAATCTCATACCTAATCCT
The DNA here is from genome assembly GCA_963719415.1 of uncultured bacterium. Classification (GTDB taxonomy): domain Bacteria; phylum Babelota; class Babeliae; order Babelales; family Vermiphilaceae; genus JAPLIS01. Next base: position 541,171 of record OY970383.1, read on the forward strand.
ACTTGTAATTTCATAACCCCCCTTATTCCTATGACACGAAACTTTATAACACTATTTTGAAAACTTAATCGCACAAATCACAAAATTTAACCACAGAACTTAACCATCGGTAAATATAATTCTCGATTAACGTTAATAAAACTATTTTAACAACAAAAAGCCCTTAAAAAAAGCCATTAACTATTATTAATATACTAAAAGAATAAATATAAAACAACCGGTTAAGTAATAGATAAACAGTAGATACACAATCAATACGTTGCAAAAAAACGATTGCTGCGTACAAAAAAGAACCAATAAAAAGTGAAGTGGGTGATAAGGGGGTTATGTTGGGGACCCCTGATTTTGATCAGGACGCGGCTGCGGCCCCCGATCCAATAAAGTTTAGAGATATTGAGCAATTACTCTATCTTAATAGAGCTGAGTGCATTAAGAATTCCCCGTTATTTATCAGCGCTTTGCCATAGTTGGTAACCGATTGGTATAAAATACTATAAAAAAAAGGGAGCTGTTTTTTTACGACAACTCCCTCTTTTTTATAGACACTATAAATTATTTAACCACTAACAATCACCAGGACGAGGTACGTGACTGACGGCTGCACTAAAAGCCGCGTTTTACAGCAACCCAAGCAGCTCGACTCGCAAATCCTGCTGCTGTACCTAAAGCAACTTGGCTAACCTTATTCAGACCACAAAGTCCATCCCAATTTCTTGCAAGAAAGCCCCTTTGTTTACCAGCTGCTCTCACCATCTTTGTCTTTGGCTGCTCTTTAGAATCTCGATAGCACCTCTCAGCGAACCACTCTGATGCTCCTGCCACCGTAAGGCATATCACTGCAGCAAAACCAGGATTTTTACTAACCCACTTGAAGCCTGTGATTGCAAGTGCACATGCTTTTGCTCTTACACCCACCGTTGCGACTCCCGCCGCTGCGACTTCAATTTCTTCTTGACCAGCTTTAAAATCTCCGTCAACTGGAAAGTCATGCTGATGATCAAAAGAACGTCCAGTTTCCGTACGATTAATCGTCGGCCTACCGTGGCCTAGAGGGTCGCCAACGGACGTAGCATCCAAAGTGCCTAAATCAATAAGTACCAGCTGTGCCTTGTGTCCCGACGAATACAAATTCGATATAAAACAAAAACTTAATACTAACATTGCTATACGTAACTTCATACAAAATCCTCTAAAAAAAAGTTATTAAATATATATAACTTCTAAAAACCACTCTGCCTATTTCAAAAATTAACTCTTTCAAAAAAATACTAAATTAAAACCAATAAAAGTGCGATAACCGCCATAAGCTTAATTAAAATATTAAGAGCTGGTCCTGATGTGTCTTTAAAAGGATCACCCACTGTATCACCAACAATTGCCGCTCTGTGCGCTTGCGACCCTTTGCCACCCAAATTACCCGCTTCAATAAATTTCTTAGCATTATCCCATGCACCACCACTATTTGCCATCATGAGAGCAAGAGAAACACCAACAACAACCGCTCCAACCAATAAGCCACCAAGAGCTTCTTTGTTTAACGCAAAACGGACAATCACCGGAGCTAAAATAGAAATAATACCTGGCAAGATCATTTTTTTAAGAGAAGCACGTGTACTTATTGCGATACAACGATTATAATCTGGCTCGGCAGTACCTTCCATAAGACCAGGAATCATTTTAAATTGTCGTCTTACTTCAAGAACCATTTCTAATGCAGCATCACCAACAGCTCGCATAGTCAAAGCTGAAATCAAAAAAGGAATAGTGCCACCGACAAACATACCTGCCATAACATACGGATCCAACACATTTAATACGGCTATGTGAGCTTCCTTAGCATATGCAGAAAGCATGGCTAATGCTGTCAAAAGAGCTGATCCTACGGCAAATCCTTTACCCATAGCAGCGGTTGTATTTCCTAATGCATCCAACTTATCAGTAATAGATCTAACTGATGAACCGAATCCGGCCATCTCTGCTATCCCGCCAGCATTATCTGCAATCGGACCATATGCATCAACAGTCATGGTTATACCTACGGTTGCAAGCATAGCGACAGCTGCAAGCGATATCCCAAAAAGACCTCCACCATAAATAAAAGATATTAACGTAATTCCTGATAATGCCAACACCGGTAAAACGGTTGACTCCATACCAACAGAAAGTCCATAAATAAGATTAGTTGCAGCACCTGAGCGAGAGCTTTCAGCAATCTGCTCTACCGGTTTACCACCAGTATAATATTCAGTAATTTTACCAATTAAAATACCACCAATACAGCCACCAACGATTGCTACAAAAAAACAACAATTTAACTGCATAAAAGCGAGATAAAAATATGAACCGATAAGCAATATACTCACGGCGATATAAGAAGCACAATTAAGCATAGCTGATGGTTCTAAACGTAATACAAGACTTGAAAAAAGCCCCACTGCTGAACCGATCAGACCTAAAGCTGCGAGCATTAAGGGTAGTGTAAGGAGAGAAAGAGATGTACCAAACTCATTGAGACATAAAATCATAGATGATGCCAATGTTCCTACATATGATTCATAAATGTCTGCACCCATACCGGCAGTATCACCCACACAATCACCAACGTTATCGGCAATAACTGCAGGGTTGCGAGGATCATCTTCCGGAATATTAATCTCAAGTTTTCCTACTAAATCTGCGCCAACATCAGCCGACTTAGTATAAATCCCGCCACCAATACGTGCAAAAAAGGCTACTAAACTTGCACCAAGACTGAAGCAGGTTAAAATTAAAGGCAGTTTAACGTTATCAACAAAAAAATAGAACAATATACTCATACCTAAAAGGCCTAAACTTGCTACCGCAAAGCCCATAACGCCACCACCAAAAAACGCGACAAGAAAAGCGCCATATTCACCTTCGTTTTTGGCAGCCATCGTTGTCCGCACATTAGCCATGGTCGCAGCTTTCATGCCAATATAACCGGCAAATGCAGGGAATATTGAACCGATAATAAATATACCCGCTGCCATCGGCTCTCTAGCAACCAATGCTATAATACCCGCTATGATAGCAACAACGATTGCTACGATAGTGTATTCTTCTTTCAAAAAAATCATGGCACCCTGAGCAATTGCATCAGCTATCTTTGCTGCTTTTTGATCGGTTACTTTAATCGCATTAATTCGCTGAAACAATAATAACACTATAGCAATTCCAGCAAATGATGCTGTCACACAAATATAAAAATAATGGAGTAATTCCACGCTTGACCCTCTATTTATAAAAATTAAAAATATATAATTCAAAAAATACATGTCACAAAATATACATCACAAAATATACATCACAAAAGTACACAATTTCATTATTTTACTGCTTACTTATCCAACTGTAAAGTTTTATAGCGTGCAAGAAAAATATAAACATTTGTTTTCACGCAAAAACATATTACACTGTCTTAAAAAAACATAATAATTATATTAAAGTCATAAAAGGATGTATTTGTGCAAGATCCTATGCAAACAATCGATGAAAAAACAAAACATAAAATTATTGCTGTAATATCAGCACTTATGCCCGATGTAAAAATATATCTATTTGGCTCACGTGCTCGGGGAACCAATAGCCGAACAGCTGACATTGATATCGCTCTTGATGGCGGAGAAAAACACAAACAGTGGATGTCGATGAAATCGTATGCATGTTTAAAGAAAGTAATATTATGTATAAAATAGATGTCGTTGATATATACTCAGTGCCTACTCTAATGCGAGCTGAAATCGAACGGGAAAAAATTGTATGGAAACCGTAAAGCTTAAACACAAAGCATTTGCAAAAAGCCGTTCTATCTTTACAAAAAGGCTTAAAAATTTTAAACGTTGTTGAGCAAGAAAAATCTCAAGAAGAATATCTTCTTATTCGCGACGGATTAATCCAACGCTTCGAATATTGTATCGACTTTTTTTGGAAATTCGTAAAACTATACCTCGAAGTAGCACAAGGAGCTGTTATTGAAACAACAAGACCCCGAGAAAAGCTAAAAATTAAACCAAAAATAGAGCTTATAAACTATAACATATAAAGATAATAATTTCTTGTAGGGGGCTTTTTTAAGCCCCTTTTTGTTACTATTTTTCTAAACACTTATGTGCGCATTATTCGCATCACAGAATTATTCACACCTGATAATTATTCACATCAGAGATAATATCATGCTACTATTGTTTGTGTGGCATGCAACTATACAGCGCCTTAATCACTAAAATAGCGGTTTGAGAATCAAATAGTGCTGGCTAAAAATAACTGCATAAAATATTTTATCTCATTTTATGTATTATAGTAAGGATAGTGGTGAAAATAGAAATACAAAAACAGTTTTTTACTTCACAGAAACCATTCCTCTTTTCTTTATTTTTCAGCGTACAGATACTACTGATTATCGCTCACATCTATAAGCAGACACTCTTTATTAAAGAATCATACGTGCAACAAAAATTAGAAATAACAAAAAAAGAATTGGATCAGGAAAAGCAGAGACTTACCCAAGAACTCTACCTGTTGCAAAATTATGATACACTAGCAACATACGCACGTGACACATTAAAAATGGAACCACTGAATATTCACCATATTAAAAAATTATATTAAAATTGAGGGACCCCAATAAATTGGTAATATAGAGTGAATATAGAAAATAGTTACTTAAAATGCTAAGGCACATTTATCGAGCAGGGGGCGCTGCGCGCGCGCCCTGCAACACACACAACTGTTCTTGGCTGGGAGTGATTAAATAGAATATTCTGTCTATAGCAAGCAATCTTTTGTAAGTATTTATATTTTAATACTTGTTAGGCCAATTATATGAAAGAATATAACCGCATCAATAAAAGCTATTCTAAAAATTCTTTCAAAAGCTTTCTACTGTTTATTGTTTTTTGTATAGCTTATCTTTTGATTATAGGAAATCTTTATCGTATTCAGATACGGAACAAATCCTTTTTTACCCAACGAGCGTCCCAACAACATTCGATAATAACCACCATCAAACCAGAACGAGCAATCATTCTTGACCGCAACAATAATTATCTAGCGATCAACAATGATTGCATATCAGCTTTTATACTTCCCCATAAATTAACTACTCCTACAGAAACCATCGCCCTATTATCTCAACACTTTCCCCATGCGTTAAGTAAACTGAAAACCCAAAAAAATAAAAAAAAACTACACAAACAGTTCATGTACATACAGCGCAAACTTTCTAAAGAGCACATAGACATGCTCAAAGAAAGTGGCAATAAGGATATCCAGCTCCTGCGAGAATCGAGTCGGTTTTACCCTATTGCTTGCGTATCACCCCTCGTAGGAAAAACAGATATTGATAATAATGGTATACTGGGCATCGAATTATATTTTAATAAACAACTTGCCGGCAACCCCATACAACAATTATTGTACAAAGATGCTCGCTCCGGTTATTTTTATCCCCACGAAAATAATTCTCAGGCACAGAATTCTCAGGCACAGAATTCTCACACACAAAACAGTAGCAGTTCTATCAAACTAACTATCGATAGTAAATTACAATTTTTAGTATCAGAAGAGCTCAAAAAAACCGTTACCGAATTCGGATCTCAGTACGCGTGCGCACTTATCATAAATCCAAATACCGGAGAAATAGTTTCTATGGCCACCTACCCATCATTTGATCCTAACAGCGACGTGCTGGAAAATAGAGAATTAACCAGAAATCGCATTATTTCTGACACCTACGAACTCGGATCCATTATCAAAGTATTTGCAGCACTTGCAGCTCTTGAAGAGAACGTCGTAACCGCCGAAGAATTGATCGATTGCAAAAACACCAAAACCACGCGAATAGCTGGAAGAACTATAAACACCACCAATGCTCACAGCCTCATCCCTTTTGCTGATGTTGTTGCATTCTCTAATAATATTGGTACTGCCATTGTTGCAAAAAGACTAGGGCCCGCTCTCTATACGCATTACAGACGTCTTGGGCTTGGCACAAAAACGACGATAGAATTACCCGGCCAAGAGAGTGGGTTTGTAAATCACCCGGATAACTGGTCGAAACAATCAATTATATCATTATCGTATGGTTACGAAGTTACGGCAACCCTGTTGCAAATTGGCGCTGCATTCTGCATGATAGCACGTAATGGCTATCCCGTTTCTCCTACTATTATATATAATAAAGATACCCAAAATATCTCACCATTACAGGAAAAAACAGATACACAAAAAAAATCAAAAAAAATAGAACAACTCTATTCTGACAAAAGTATCACAACCCTTAAAGAAATATTAGAACGAACCACTCAAGCAGGAACCACCAAACATGCGCGCATCAAAGGATATCGCATTATGAGCAAAACAGGCACTGGCTGCCAACTGGTAAATGGCGTATACGATCTTAACAAAAATATATTTACCTGTGCTGGCATTGTAGAAAAAACGGTAGAAAAAGATAACTATCAGAGAGTTGTAGTCACTTTTGTTAAAGATACTAACCGCAAAAAAGTACTGGCATCTACGGTGGCCGCACCCCTTTTTAGAGAGATTACACAAAAAATGTTAATTCACGATCGAGTTATATAAATATATATTCGTTTTTAGTAGTATTAAAAAAAACTATACATATAATCGCATAACAAAATCGCATAATAAAAACATATAACAAAAGCGTAATTAACCTATTCTGTCTATATAAAAAAGGGAAACTGCTGTCATGAATAAAATTATTGTTACCGTAACTTCAGGTGATCATGGTGAAAAAAAACATGCACGCTTTTCGCCCCCGGAGGGGGCAAATAGCTATCTATGTTCATTACTACAGAGTAAAACTGGTATTATACATATAGTTGCACTTATAGCATTTTTAGTTCATGCAAGCACCGTCAACAGCAAACCGCACCAAGTCTATGCGCGGTCTTTTATGTTAACCAGACCAGCCTACCAACACTTAAGCATGCAACAAGCTCTCTGGCATTCGATAATATATAATAAAGAAGAAGACATGCAGGCCGCCGCCCGCGTAATCGGCTTTTATCAAAAATCTCTCAGCATGGAAAAAACTGCTCATTATTTTCTACCTCCGTGCATTGACAACGTCCTGGTTGTCGGAGACGACAATAGAGCTGAAATTATTCATGATCGAACAGTACGTGCTGAATGGCTTGGCCTTGATCCAAGCTTTAGGGGCTCATTTACCCTAAATCCGACTGAAAGACAGGCTGGATTTCTTGTTGAATACAATCAAAATCTAAATGCATTTATCGATCTTGATCTATTAAAAGATTATTGGATAAGCATTAACATTCCGTTTGTAGATATGCAACGCTCGCTTAATCTACAAGAAAAAAAAATCGTAACCCCTGACACACCTGAACACCCTAACTCACCAACAACCATTAGGCAAGCCTTTCAACAACCCGCATGGTGCTACGCGCACATACCTGACTGCTCAAAAAAAATGCGGCCAGCAGAAATTAGAGTCGCAATCGGCAGCTCACTCGTATCTCGGGATTACTTCCAATTTGCATATAACACTATTTTAGTTGCACCAACGGGAAATAAACAGACAGCAAAAGAGACCTTTGAAGCTGTTGTTGGCAATAATCAGCATTTTGCCTTTGGAGCGGCAATTTTCTTCCAATTTCCTCTCAATGAAGATACGAGCAACTATGGCCTCTGCTTTTTCACCAACCTTGAATCTATTTTTAATATTCGCAATAGCCAGCATAGAACCCTGGACATAAAAAATAAACCGTGGAGTAGATACTTACTCTATAATGAACAAGGAGAAGGTGGCCGAAGCAACATTCCTGGCGTTAATCTCCTTACTCATCACGTACTTGTACGTCCCTATGGGGTCTTTGATTTTTCGTGTGGATGGCGCTACATATCATCCGCCATCGAAGCTGAGGTGGGTTATAATGTATGGGGTAAAAGTAATGAACGAGTTGAGCTGAAACGTCCTTACTATCACCCCTGTGAGTATTATGGTGTTTATGGTATTGCGGGAAGCGAACCGAACACTACAGCAAGCGAAAGCACCATCGCCTATCAAGCTGAAAATGATATTGTGTTTACTCCCATCACCTTACCCATCAATCCCATTACCCAATTAAGCGGTGCAGCTTTTACCGATCTTGATCCATCTTCAGCTGAAAGTGGAAGCGTTTTAAATCATAAAGTACATATATCGGCGGGTTCTACTCTGAAATCCAAACACGGTAAACCGTTTATTAATGGTGGCGCATACATTGATATTCCACAAAAAAATACAACACTCAGAGTTTGGGGTATCTGGCTTTCACTAGGAGCATCGTTTTAAAATATATAAATTTTAGGGAAAATAGAGCATAACCCAATAATACCAAACTATTGTTTTAAACTAAAAAATTAAAAAAAATATGCTTATGATACTACAAAAAAGAAAAAAAATAGTGATAATTAAAAGAATGGCGCTTTTTATAGTGTTTAGTTTTTTCTTTTGTAAAAACAGTAGAGCAGCAATGGATGGTGCTTTTCTGGAGCCCGAATTGCCGCAACAACAACAGCTAAAACTCGATACATTCCTTCATAAAGCAGCATCACAAGACAATTTTGAAGCGGTAAAAAATCTAGTGGAAGCGAAAGCCGATGTTAATGCCCTTTATCATGACAAATCTCCTTTGCAGGCATCGTTATTTTATAGACTTATTGGCTATTATAATCCCGCCGAAAAAGAAAAAATAATACGATTTTTATGCAAACAATATGCGGATGTAAATTATGAAGGTAATTTCAAATCTCCTCTTTCTTTAGCCGTATGCCAAAACTCATATGAAACGGTTAAATATCTACTTGCCTGCAAAGCTGATCCAACAAAAAAACTAAAGCATACATATACATTAGTAGAAGAATTTGTCTCACACTTTTGGACTCAACCAATTGAATATTGCTGGATAGAGCGTAATGACAATGAGAGAAAAGGAAAATTAAACATACTCAAAAGATTATTAAATAGCCGAATAGATCCAAATATAACTTCTATTAATAATAGCCCATCACCAATATACTGGGCGATAGAACATGATTTGAATGGAGCAGCATATGCAAAAAATAAAATAGGCCCTCCTGACGTAGTCGATAAAGACGGCTGTGAATGCCATCTTACGGCAACCTTATTGAGTTATGGCGCAACAATAGATAAAGAAAACGCAACATATCAACTATCAAGAGCTATTCAATATTCTCGCAATAGTAGCCTCTGGCGAACTCTTTTGTGGGCGAAAGCTACCCCCAGCCCACAAGATATGAGAAAGCCTTTGATAAAAGAAGAGCTTGCTGCAATAGAAAAAAAAGAGATAAAAAAAAAAGAGATAAAAAAAAAAGAAATAGAAGAAAAAAAACAGGAGTATGCCCATGACTATACAAAAAATCAAAAAAATAGTGGTATGTGTTGCATTACTTAGCTCTCTTTTTTTTAAAAACAGTAGAACAATGGATGACTCCCTGATTGAGCAAGAACTATCAGTATTATCCCCCAAACAGCAAAAAAAATTTCAAAAAAACTTTCAACTCTTTCAAAAACAAACGCAAGAACAGATAGAACTCGCAAAATTACTTCATGAAGCTGCATCGCAAGATAACTTTAATGCGGTAAAAAATTTGGTAGAAGCAAAAGCAGATATTAATGTACAGTATCAGGATAAATCCCCTTTGCAAACGTCGTTACATTACACTCTTGTTGGTTATCACAATCCCGCTCAGAAAATACAAATAACACGCTTTCTCTGTGGACACCGTGCAGATATAAATTATGAAGGTAATTTCAAATCCCCTCTTTCTTTAGCAGTATGCCAAAGCTCATATGAAACTGTTGAATATCTCCTTGTCTGCAAAGCTGATCCAACAAAAAGTCTTAAGAATAAAAATACATTAGTAGGAGAGTTACTCAAGGCTACTTGGGATAAAAGTGACTACTGTGGGTTAAAACATAATAATAATATAAGAGAAGAAAAATTACGTTTGCTTACTTTATTATTGGAAAGCAAAATAGATCCAAATATAACCCCCCTTCACGGTACACCGCCACTATTCTGGGCGTTGGCGCATGATCTAAAGGGAGCTCGATGGTCACATTGTTTTGGAGTGAAAGGGAAGGATGGATGTGGATGCAATCTTACAGCGACTTTATTAAGCTATGGCGCAACAATACATGAAAATTTAACTGATGAGTTAAGAGAAGCTATTGATTATTCACGCAATAGCACTCTCTGGCGGACTCTTTTGTATGCGAAAGTCTTACCTAGCCGGGAAGATGCAGTAAAACCTTTTATAAAAGAAGAGCTGGCTATAATAGCTAAAAAAGAAAAAGCTGCGTTGCTGAATACAATAGAAAAAAAAGAACAGGAATAAATTTTTGCTCTCCAACTACTTCCTGCCCAATTAATCAAATAATACGTTTACTCATAAAAATTTTAAATCAAAAAACTATTTTTTGAGTACACTAACTATACACACATATTTTTTATATAGAGAAAAACTAGTTTTTTATATTTCTTATAAAAGGGTTAATTATGATTTATTTAGATCCTACAAATGATATAGCGTTTAAAAAATTATTTGGCAATATGGCCCATAAAGATATCGTTATCAGTTTTTTAAATAGCATACTCGAACGCAAAGAAGGCGAAAAAATAATCGAGGTTGTTATTAATGATCCTAACAATTTAGCTGATAATAAAGATCAAAAATCAAGCATTGTCGATGTACGATGCACTGATCAGGCACAAAATCAGTATATTATAGAAATGCAGGTTGCTCCACAAAGATACTTTGCAACCCGAGCACAATACTATAGTGCTGTAGCTTTTAGTAGGCAATTAGGAAAAAGCGAACGTTTCGATATAGCAGTTCCTGTTATTTTTGTTGGTATTCTTGATTTTAATCTTTTCAAAAATGACAATAATTACTTATGCCACAATCTTATTCTTGATACTAAAACAGGTGAGCAAAAATGTAAGGGCTTTGAATTTCACTTTGTAGAATTAAGAAAATTTACAAAAAAACTTGAAGAACTGACAACGCTGGCTGAAAAATGGATCTACTTTTTAAGTAATGCTCACGAACAACACAAAGTACCAAAAAATTTAACCGAACTAGAAGAAGCTTTTCTTGTTTTAAACAAAAACAGTTGGACCCTTAAAGAACTTGATGAATACGAACGCACGTTAAATCGTATACGATTAGAAAATGATACAATTGATACAGCAGAAGAAAAAGGTAGAGAGAAAGGCAAAAAAGAAGGCAAAGCAGAAGGTAAATTGGAAGAAAAAGTTAGTATAGCTAAACAATTATTAAATTTAAACATTCTTGATATCGAAACAATTGCTAAAACAACAAGTTTAAATATTGAAACCATTAAAAAACTTAAATCAGAACAATAAAAACATGATAATACAAAAAAAGGTCACGCTAAACTTCTCCGTGACGCAGCAGCTCACGGTAACTTTGAAACAGTATGTGTTTATATGCTTCGCATTATGTATCAAAAATAAAAAATTGGTTTAATTATGAAAACTTCTGCTCTACAAAGATTACCTCTTGGTTTAAGCACTTTTTCTGTGATTCGCAATAACGGCTATTTGTATGTCGACAAAACGGAACATGCGTATAATTTAATTACTCAGGGCCATAGATATTTTCTCTCCCGTCCACGGAGATTTGGTAAGTCATTGTTAGTTTCAACCTTGAAAGAAATCCTAGCCGGCAATAAACCATTGTTTAAAGATCTTTGGATTGAAAAAAGCGATTATGCATGGCAACCTCATGGCGTTATCGCTTTGAGTTTTTCCGGGCTTGGCATAAAGGATGTTGATAGCTTGACAAGTGGATTGCTTCGTACACTATCTCGCATTGCTCAAAGCTATGAGCTTACAGAATCCATACACGCTACAAGTCCAGAGTTTGCTTTGGATGATTTAGTAAGAGCACTTTATAGCCGTTTTGGCAAGGTAGCGATTCTTATCGACGAATATGATTATCCAATTTTAAAAGCACTCGATGATCAAAAAAACGCAGAAAAAATTCGAAATTCTTTACAGAATTTTTTTTCAGTCATTAAAGATTTAGATGAATATGTTGCTTTTACTTTTATTACGGGCGTTAGTGCATTTGCCAAAGCTGGAATATTTTCCGGTCTCAATAATCTTAAAATTATAACATTGAATGAGCGATGGGCTACTATTTGTGGCTATACAAACGAAGAAATAGAGCACTACTTTACTCCGCATATGCAGGCATGGGCAACCCAACAAAACATTTCTTATGAGAAATTACACCTGCAAATTAAAAACTGGTATAATGGTTACCGATTTGGAGCAGATGTTACCGCTGTCTATAATCCATTTTCTTTTATGAATGCACTTGAAGAACAAAAATGTGAAAATTTCTGGCTTCAGACCGGTACTCCTTCTTTTTTAATAAAAGAGATAAAGAAAAATTATCGTACCGTTGAACGTGAAATGCTTCATTTAGAGTCATTCAATGCAACGGCTGACTTTCTTAGTATTTTTGATATAGGCACAACACCCCTTGTCTCTTTACTTTTTCAATCGGGATACTTAACCATAGCACGCGTTGACCAAGAGGCAAAAATATATACTCTTGACTATCCAAATTATGAAGTACGTACTGCTATGGAACAATATTTTTTGTCTGTTTTAACACGAACAGATGTTAACCAAACAGGACTTTTTGCTTCAAAATTATGGTCCGCGTTTGAAGAAAAAAATATCGTTGAGATAGTTGCATTAATTAAATCAACATTCGTTCGAGTCCCTTATCTATCGCATATTCCAGAAAAAAAATTTTATCACGGATTGCTGCACGTTTTATTGAGCGCTGCTGGGTTAAAAGTCTATTCTGAATATATGACAAGTCACGCTCGCATTGATATGATTGTTGAACTTCCATCGGTGAATTATGTTATTGAGTTAAAGTTTAATCAGTCGGCAAAAAAGGCACTGGAACAAATAGAAAATCGTAAGTATTATGAGGTCTTGCGCGATCAAAATAAACCAATAATTTTACTTGGCTTAAACTTTAATAGAAAGCCAAAAGAATTTGATATTACCTACGTTTCAAAAGAAGTACGGTAGCCTGTTTTTAATATCTTAACAGGCATAGTTTATAAATTGACAATTAAATAACAGTTTTCTACAATTGAAATAATTTTAATATCATATAACCTCAAAAATAGGTATCCTATGAAGCACATTAAAATAGTATCCATACTCAGTCTTGTTTTTTTATGTCCTGCGATATCAGCAGCGGCTCAAAAACCAAAACCAATGTGCCACCCCTGCACCCCCTTCGAAGAGAAAACAATAGCATTAGTAAAAAGTGATCTATTTTATGCAAGCATGGATCCTCGAGACAGCCGTGTCCCACGTGTTTTTGTTCAACCCCATGAACATATAGCCTCGCTAGCTGATTGGAGAGAGGAACATTGGCAAGAATTTGGTAAATTTGAAAAAATGTTGGAACTTGGATTGAGAAAAGCTTTTGGTGCTGAACTTGTTAACGTTGCATGCCTAATGAATCTTGCAGGAGAAGAAGGTACTCATACGCACTGGCATTTTATTGCGCGCCTACCAGAACCAATAACAATCATTGATCCAGCAACTAAAGAGGAGCATGAACTCAAAGATCCTTGTTATGGGAAACCATACGATATGAATGGCAAAAATTATCGACCAGCAAGTGACATAATGCTAAAAATAATCATAAAAAAAATACAAAGCAATTTAGATCTAACTATACTTCCAGGTTCACAACTCAAAGACGTTGACGACGAAAAAAGAGACGTTTAATACTAATCCGCTATCAACTATTAAAATTGAGATTGCTAATTGGATTGGAGCTGGGGGGGGAACAAAAAATCTTAATTTTATGACTTTCTTTCACCGAGCTCACCGTATTATTAACGTAAGCTCGATCTAACCAACTTGATTTCTACGATATTTTTTGTATAGCGGGCTTAATGGGCCCTGCGGGCCCATCCAATTTCTTACCCCACCTGCTCCCCAATTTCCCCGGATGGGGGATTAAAGGGGGCAAATTTACAGCATTTTTCAAGTCGAGCTCAGGTTAGTTAATAAAAAGAGAAAATTTTCTTATTATCGAAAACTCTCTCTTTTTATTAATCCTTAATTTTAACTTATTTTTTTAACAAAACAACCTCTTCCTCTGATAATCCAGTAATACGAACAATTTCAGCGACAGTATAGATGGATGATTGTAGCATCTGTTGCGCCACCGTTCGCTTGGCATTTATTTCGCCATCTTTTCTACCCTCTTGAATTCCTTCTTGAAGCCCCTTTTGTTTACCACGTTTTTCACCACCCTCTTCAGCTAATTCTATTTCACCCTGTTGATCTGTAGCGCGAACAAAGGCATCCTCATAATCACTCAATTCTTGTTCCGACCAACTCATCTTTTCAGCAACACCACATGCTTCTATCAATTCTTCTTCATCCAAAGCTGCTGGAATATAATTTTGTTTTTTAATCTCTTTTACAAAATAAAGCCATTTATCTTCAGTTGTTGTCAGCTCTTGCTCTTTTTTATGAAACTTTGGCAATTCAACAAAAACAAAAGTTAGTTCCTCCAAATCATTTTCATGCGTTTCTATATCTAATATTTTATGAATCGATTTATACTTTTTTTTGTTTGAAAACATAGTAAAACCGACGAGAGAAAGCACCACAACCGGCATAAGCTCTGGATACGGCTTTCCTTTGCCCAACTGCATAGAATATGTTTTTGCGCCATAAAAAACCATCCGTTTACCAAACTCTCTCACTCCTCTAACTTGCATCTCAACAATATACCTAGTACCAGCTTGATCAATACAAATAAGATCCAAAATATTATCTTTTTTTTCATTTGCCAATGGCAGTTGCTCCGTGTTTAAAAAGTCAATCGAAACAATAGTTTTGTTGCCAGTGAGTTCTAAAATAGAATTCAAAAATGAAATCGTAACCGATTTATGCTCTTCTGATCCAAAAATTTTCTTAAATGCAACATCATTGCAAGGGTTTAAAAATTTCATACACATTCCTTAATTTAACTACCAAAAACTTTATCTTATTTTTACCGTTCATACGTTATATCAATACAGTATAATCATTATAAAAAGAGAGAGTTTTCTTGTTATCGAAAACTCTCTCTTTTTATAAATTCTTAATGTTAAGTTATAAATATTTGTATCTATCTATACATTATTACTTAAAAACTAATTCTATTTTAATACAAGCCAAATCTTAATACATGCCCGGCATGCCACCCATACCACCCATTCCTCCTGAAGCAGACGGCATCGAGTCTTTCTTATCTTGAGATAACTCAAAAATAGCAGCTTCTGTTGTTAACAAAAGACCGGCTATCGATGCAGCATTCTGAATAGCAGAACGAGTAACTTTTGCTGGATCAACAATACCTGCTGCTACCATATCAACATATTCCCCATTTTTGGCATCAAAACCAATACCAGCTGCTGATTCACGAACTTTGTTTACAATAACCGCTGCGTCATGACCAGCGTTAGATACAATAATCCGCATTGGCTCTTCTAAAGCACGACGAACTATTTGCGCACCGAACTTCTCATCACCCGAAAGATTTAACGCATCTACTGCAGCTTGGGCACGTAATAATGCAACACCGCCACCAGCAACAATACCTTCTTCTACGGCAGCTCGCGTTGCATGAAGTGCATCTTCAATACGATCTTTCTTTTCTTTCATTTCTGTTTCTGTTGCAGCACCAACTTTAATCACCGCAACACCGCCAGCTAATTTTGCTAACCGTTCTTGTAGTTTTTCTTTATCATAATCAGAAGTGCAATTTTCAATCTGCATTCTAATTTGTAGAACACGCCCTTTGATGGCTTCTGAAGATCCTTGACCTTCAATGATAGTAGTCGAATCCTTAGTGATCACTACTTTAGCCGCTGTACCAAGATCATGTAACATTGCTGATTCAAGTTTCAGACCAATATCTTCAGAAACAAGTTTACCACCAGTAAGAATAGCGATATCTTCTAACATTGCTTTACGACGATCACCAAAACCCGGAGCTTTAACGGCTGAAACATTTAACGTTCCCCGTAATTTGTTAACTACGAGAGTCGCAAGAGCTTCACCTTCAACATCTTCTGCTATAATCAACAATGCACGGCCAGACTTTGCAGCTTGTTCTAAAATTGGCAACAAACTCTTCATAGTGCTAATCTTTTTTTCATAGATAAGAATAAGCGGATGATCAAAAGTTGTTTCCATTTTTTCAGCGTGAGTCACAAAATAAGGAGATAGATAGCCACGGTCAAACTGCATTCCTTCAACAACTTCAAGCTCGTCGCTCATCCCTTTTGCTTCTTCAACAGTAATAACCCCATCACGACCAACACGTTCCATAGCTTCTGCAATCTGATTACCAATCACAACATCAGAATTTGCTGAAATAGTTGCTACTTGTTCAATCTCTTTTTTACCGGCAACTGCACGAGATTGTTTTTGAATATCAGCAACCACTGCTTTAACTGAAATTTCTATGCCACGCTTTAATTCCATCGGATTAGCACCAGCTGCTACATATTTATTTCCTTCACGGAAAATAGCTTGAGCCAATATTGTTGCTGTTGTTGTTCCATCACCGGCAACATCATGAGCTTTGCTTGCAACTTCACGGACCATCTGTGCGCCCATGTTTTCTAGTTTATCAGCAACTTCAATCTCTTTTGCAACCGTAACACCATCTTTAGTGATTAATGGAGCACCAAAAGAACGTTCAAAAACAACATTACGACCTTTGGGCCCAAGAGTAACTTTTACTGTATCTGCTAATGTATCTATGCCACGACGTATTTTTTCACGTGCATCGACACCAAACATAATTTTTTTAACTGCCATAATAAACTCCAATCTTTTACTTAAATAAGGTAAGTTACTCTTCTTATACTAATTTCTTTTTACCCCATCGATAGATGGGATGTAACTATGGGATATAAAAACTGAGCGCTTAAGCCAAACTCACGTTATTATAAATTACTAACCCCTAAGAGATCATCTTCTTTGAGAATAATATGATTTTTATCTACTTCAGTGCCCGCATATTTTCCAAAATAGACAATATCATTAATCTTAACATCAAGAGCCAAATGAGCTCCGGAAGCATCTCTACGTCCTGTACCAACGGCTATTACTCTTCCTGTCTGAGATTTTTCTTTAGCTGAATCAGGAATAATAAGACCTCCTGCTGTCCGCTCTTGTGCTTCTATACGCTCAACCAAAACTCGGTCACCCAAGGGGCGAAATGTTTCAAACATATGCTTTCTCCTCTGACATAATTATATATATACTAATACAAACCTATTAAACGTACCTATTATGAGACCTCATTATAAGAATACAATAAAATCCAAAAACTTCAATCAATCTTTTTGATAGCAAGTGACTCATATTTTATCTCTATCTTTACTCAAGCCACAGGGGGCAATTTAGACTAAAACAGAGTCAAAAATAGATTTTTTACTTACGTAATTTTTTTAATTATTTTTATATTTAATTAATATTTTTATATTTAATTGATAAGGAGCGCGCATGCCTTCTATTTTTCCCTCTCTTATATCTTCAGACCTTCTTAATCTTGGCAATACAATCAAAAATCTTGATCCCTTCTGCGCGGGGTATCATATAGATATTATGGACAATCACTTTGTCCCTTCTTTAACGTGGGGAACTCTCTTTGTTGAGGCTATTTCCCAAGCGACTTCACAGCAAATCTGGGTTCATCTTATGGTTGATAATCCCGCTTCTTTCATAGCTCAATTAGAACCAATAGTAGAACCAATAGTAGAACCAATAGTAGAACCAATAGTAGAGTCTGCAAAAAATAATCCCAAAAAAAATAATCTCGACCCTAATAATCTTAAAAAAAATATTATTAGTTTCCATTTAGAATCAACCAACAATCCCTTAGCGGTAATTCAAGCTATTCAAGAAAAAAAGTGGCGACCAAGTATCGCTATAAATCCAAAAACGCCCGTTACCGACCTTATCCCCTTCTTTTCCTCTATTGATCACATACTCTTAATGTCTGTGCACCCGGGCAAATCAGGACAGCCCTTTATCCCTGAAACAATCAACAAAATTACTGAATTACAGAACTATTTATCAGAATACTATCTATCAATAAAAAAAAGCCTCAGACAAAGCCATAACTCAGCGCAGCAGGGTCACCTATTAGAACAAAATCAAGCGAGCGCTAGCTCAACTAACAGTATCTCTCCTCTTATCTCGACCACTATTGCTCTTGATGGGGGAATTACTCTGAACAACTATGGGAATCTTGCCACACTTGGAGTGGATCACTTTGCTATTGCTTCTGCTATTTTTAATACACCAGATCCAACCAAGACGTTACGAGAATTACAAAATTACGGCAAAACAAGAGACTTAAAATAAAACATGATTAATAGAGGTGTTATAGAATCGAGTAGGAGCCCCTTTGGGGCTCCTACTCATACATTTTATCAACAATAACAGATAATAACAAATGCCACTACCGCTATCCTTTTTAGAATTTACATCCACCATCTCTTAACTAACTGTTTTTTAGCTGCCTTTTCTTGAGTCTGGCTTAGAGTATCTTTTTGCTGGCTATCTTTTTGATTATCTTTTTTGCTATTTTTTTGGACATCTTCTGTATCAAGTTCTGTATCAAGTTCTGTATCAAGTTCTGTATTTTTTGCACTAACTTCTTTATTTTCAACAATATCGGCTACCGGATCCACGGTATCTACCGTACCACTTTTTGTCACTTCTAATATAACTTCACGTATAAAAGAAATAAAATCTTTTCTTATTTTTTTTATACCACCAAATGCATCATATGCTTTTTTACACGCAACTATCACCGCAACTGATACACCAAAAGCAATTAATTTACCAACTTGCCCCACCCATGAATCTTTCCCCATATGACGACCAAGCAATCTACTTGCTCTTTCTTCTCCATTATCAGCCGCCTGAGTAAACAATGCCCTCAGTCGTTGATCCAATGTTGGATCTTTTATCAGCTGACCCTGCTCATCTACAACGGGAGTATTAAGCAATAATTGCAAGCCAGCAGCTCCATAGGTATTCACAAATTTCTTTCCTGCTCCAGTACCGTCTTTTACATTCTCCAAAGCCTGGCCCAAATTATATAATGGATGATCTTTGTTTTCTGCTATCTCAGTAGGGCGACCAAGCAAAGAAGCCAACGTTTGCTCAAGTTCCTTTTTTAAAGCTATAACATCTTGAGTCATTTGACTTTGCTTAGAATTCCCCGCCTCAGCAAGAAGCTTCAAAATACCATCTATACCCCTAATCGCTTGCCGTGCCTGCTGCGCTCGTTTTATACCTATCTCTGAATCAGGCAAATCATTCGCATCACCCACAACATTAAGATCTCTAGCTTCATTAAGCGCTCTTAAAAAACCAACCACCTGAGGCTTTAATGTATTATAAAGTTTTTGAGCTTCACCCGACAATTCTCCTTCTTGCTGACTACTGCTGCCAGGTATGATAGACCTAACGTCACGCAAAAGATGTCTAAGTTCACCTACTGCCATTCGAACATCAGCTTCCGATTCAGCAGTCATTATATTGGCTGTCGACATAGGATTACACAACTTCCAGCCTCTATCTTTTTTAACTTGCGCGATCATTTCTGCCTTTTCTCTTATTTCTTTCTCTTCAGCTGATTCTTTTTTTTTCGACACACCAGGAACAGTAGCTGACTTCTTATCTGGCGATAATGGATTACCATTCGCCAGATCGTCTGATGAATTACCAGTTGCCGCCGAAGCTCCTGCTAGCCCGGTCCCCGCTAACGGAACCTTACCAGCTTCCAAACCAAGAGTCCCAGCCGCAAACATAGAAAACGAAAAAACGCTGATAAAAAATAGAAAAAAAATATTACTATATACATACAATCGATTATAAAATCGAAAAGACCTGATATTTTGCGGATAACTGTTACTATTTTTCATTTTATAAATCCTAATCATAAAAATATAAAAAAATCGACTTAAAAATCAATTCACTCATTAAAACCATAAGAATTAAGCCCTATATTGTAAGAGTATAACAAATAAAATACTATGACAACAGGTTAACAAATAATTTCGACAAAACTATTCTGATAGAAACATATTACAAGCTTTTAACGCTTATTTAAGGTAAAAAAACTAAAAAAGCCCTGAATATTTGGAAAAAACTTTGGATATTTGAATTTTTGGGAAAATAATTAAAAAGCAATATGCTTTAAAGCTTGGCATAACCAAATCAAAACATGGTATACCTAACTAGCTTAAAACTTGGTGTGCCCGGAAGGATTCGAACCTTCGACCTACGGATTAGAAATCCGTTGCTCTATCCAGCTGAGCTACGGGCACAAAATATGCTTATAAAAAGTATGTTTGAAGTATACCGTATCTAATTTAAAAGCTCAACATAAACCAGCAAATTTTATTTTATTTTAACAAAATAATAAGTTTCTATAATCTTGCAAATAAAAGTTCTATAAAACCAAAAACAAGACTATCTTCCTCGTTCAACAGCAGCAATATAATTAAAATACATAAAATAATTATACAAAAAAATATCATCTAGTACCTGATACTCATTATCACACAAAAAATAGTCTTTAAGAAACTCTCGCAAACGAACAAGCTCCGTTAACCGACCACCACTGTTTTTAGGGTCAGCTATAGTTAGATCAAGAAGCTCTAAAGCTCTTTCAAAAACTCCATGGCTCAGTCCTAGATCTCCTTTATCTCGCCACCGAACTGATCGATCTATATCGCATCCAATATTTGCCATCTGCTCACAAACAGAAAATTCAAACCACCGTTCAGCCGTTAAGCCTTTGTTGTGTATCATAAAGCCACCAATTTATCGACAATCATAGTTATTTTTTTTTGTGTTTGCATATTATATACACCTCTTCCCCTGTTGCCAATAACAGGGCGTATGTTAATCATAGAATCAAACTCAATAAAACCTTCTTGGCCAACTTTATCTGGGTGTATGTTTATACCCCATAAATTTTCTTGCTTTTGACCCATTCTGAAGTAAAAAAGCTTCTTCATCTGAGTGAAATTGCGCATCTACGACCATGATTTGGCGCTCAATATCAACAACTACTTTCACTAAATTTTCGTGCATTTTTTTAGACATTTCTACTAAATCTTGAATCGTAATTTTTTTATCAACTAACACCATAAAAATATACCTATCAAGCCACGTATTTAACAATATTACTTAAATAAAATTAATCTTTGGGCATTACGAACAGCGTGCTAAATTCCTGAGCAATTAACTTTAACTGCGCATAATTATCATCAGATATCATTTTACTCGTAAGAATACCTCTATAAAGATCTTTATAAACCGATTTTACATAACTGGCAAACTGAACAGCGCAAGTCCGCGCTTGAGCAACCCCTATAGGATCTAAAAAGTTTTCTTTCAACAAAAACAACATAAGCGACTGATCTACAAAAGAATAAGTCACATGCTCAGCCTGCTTTAAAAGCTCCACAACTAACATGCCTCGCTGAAGTCGCTTTTTAGAAAATTCATCAAGTTCTGTACCAAATTGAGCAAAATCAAGAAGATCATAATACTGAGCAAGTTCAAGACGTAAAGCCTTGGTCACTTTTTTAATAGCTTGCGTTTGGGCAGCTCCACCAACCCGAGAAATTGAAAGTCCTGTATTGACTGCAGGCCGTATCCCCTGATTAAATAATTTGGTATCTAGAAAAATCTGGCCATCAGTAATCGAAATAAGATTGGTTGCAATATAAGAAGTAATATCATCGGATTGAATTTGGACAATAGGAAGCGCTGTTAATGAACCGCCAACAGCGAGTTTTCCTGCACGCTCAAGAAGTCGTGAATGCAAATAAAATACGTCGCCTGGATATGCTTCACGCCCTGGCGATTGTCGCAATAAAAGTGCCATTTCACGATATGCTATAGCA
Organism: uncultured bacterium; assembly: GCA_963719415.1. GTDB lineage: Bacteria > Babelota > Babeliae > Babelales > Vermiphilaceae > JAPLIS01. Next base: position 563,258 of record OY970383.1, read on the forward strand.
TGACTACTTAAATCATCATATATTATCAACACATCTCGCTTACAACTTCTTAGATACTCACCAATAGTACAACCAACATACGGAGCCAAATACTGATTCAATGCGGCTTGACCAGCCGCTGCTGACACAATGACCGTATATTCGAGTGCACCATTCTCTTCTAAAAGACGAACTATACGAGCTAAATTAGCAACCCGTTGTCCAATTGCTACATACACGCAGAGTACATTCTTACCTTTTTGGTGCAAAATAATATCAAGAACGACCGTTGTTTTTCCTGAATCTCTATTACCAATCAACAACTCTCGCTGGCCCTTACCAATAGGAATAAGCGCATCAATTGCTAAAATACCTGTTTCAAGCGATTCATCAATTGGACTCCGATCTATAATACCTGGCACAGAAGCTTCAACCGGCATATAATTCTCTACAACCAGATCACCCAAGCCATCAATAGGCTGGCCTATTGCATTAATAACTCTACCCAATAGTCCCATGCCAACGGGCGACTTAAATACTGATCCTGTCCTGTGTCCTACTTCCCCCTCTGCCACTGAAATAGCCGCATCTAATAAAAAAAGAGAGAGAGAATCTTGGTCTAGTTGCATGATGATGCCTCTATTTCCTCCCTCAAAATTAATTAATTCGCCATACATAGCATTAGTCAAACCATGCATTTTAGCTATGCCATCGCCAACCTGAATTACAATACCAATCTCTTCGAGTTTTTCTTGAGAAACATCTTGCAATGCTGATTCAAATAACGAGACAAGATCTGTGTTTTTTATATCCATTATTTTTTTCCCTATATCAGCTGCTTTTTTTATACATGAGGCAATAATTGCACTAATCGCAATTGCTTAGCAATAGAATATTCCCAAAGATACGCATCGCTCAACATACGAATTCCAGCAATGAGCTGCCTGTCTATCGTATGTTTAAAAAGGATGGTACCACCGATCTTTTTTATTAAAAATTGCTGTAATTCCCGTAATTCATTATCGGTTAAAATATGAGAACTCGTAACAGAAAAAGTCACTATTTTCCGCTTCTTATTATACAAAAAAAAGAGACCATCAAGAACTAACGGTAAAAAAACGATTCGTCTACTCATGAATAATAAAAGCATAAGTTTTTTAAAAGAATCACAAAGTTTAAACTTTTCTACTAAAGAAAATATTCCTTCTTTTTTAACGACATCTTCTATAGACGCTGCTGTTAAAAAAAATAAAATAGTAGGTTGCATAGAAAGATTTTTTTTCAGCGCCATAAGCTTATCGAGCATTGTTTCTGTCAGATCATGTTCATAGACCTGCATATATGCCTGAGCATACTTGCGAGCAATTATTTTTTTGGTATCAAGATTCACGCTTTAATTCTCTGTTAAAGAAGTTATAATACTTTGCAAAAAACGAGCTCCTGTTCTTTGACTATCAGCATCATTAATAAAAATCTGTTTTAATTTTTTTTCGGTAGCATCTACTACGAGAGGTATCGCACGAGCTGCTACACGACTTTTATATAATTCTTGTTTTTTATACTGATTTTTCTCTTTAATCTGAACAATAACCCTTTCTTTTTCTTGGCTACGTAAGAGATCCTCTTCTTCTACTGCTTGATTCCAAATAGCTATATGATTCTGTAAGCGCATATACTCTGTCTGCTGCTGCACAAGTTTATCTTTAAAGTGAGTATACGTAGCTACCACTAGTTCGTGTTCATTTTGTAATCCCGCAACAACCTGCTCTTTTTTGTGCATAGCATCTTGAATAAAATTCTTTATATAGTATACATACAGATAAAAACCACCCCCGACCAGAGCTACAAGATTAGCCAAACGAAAAAAAACACTCAGTATATCCATACCCCCTACCCCTACTTAACCGGCCCTACTTAACCTGTCTATTTTCTTTATCTTGTAATTGCCACTGAGCATAAGCAAGCTTATGTGTCAGCTTTTCAGTCGTTGTTTCAACTAATTCTAAAACCACCTCATCAGAAATCACCGGATAAGCATCAAAAACTGCTGCTAAAACATCTTTATCTATCATCGACTTGTCTACTACCAGAGGTATTTTTTCTTTATGCAACGCATTCCCCTCTAACCAGTGATTATTTAACGTCTCTTTTTCCCGTGTAATCAACGTATAGGTATAACCGATAGCTTCTCGCATAGCCTGATTTTTCTGTTCTTTTGCCATAATTAACGTCACAGCAGGTTTTAAAATTATAAAACGAACTATGCAATAAGCAATCCAAAAATGGATTACTTGAAACAAGAAAGTACTATTTAGCTGAACATACATATACTTAACGCTCTTTCACTCGTTATACATAAACTATACTCAAATTATACATAGGGGCTATACTTACCCAATTTTTACCTAGATTATACACAAATTATAGCACGATTATGCGTACAATCTGTCTAACCCATAAGCGCCAACTATATATCAAGCTATATATCAAGTAAACTATTAAGCAATAAGCGTTATTAAACTTTTGCCAACCCAAATCAAAAAACCTGAAATTAATAAACAATAAATAGCACCTGATTCTACAAACACCATCGCACCGACCATAGCATCACGAATCTGTTTTGCGCTCTCTGGGTACTTACCAATATTTTCACATGCTTTCATACCAATAAGTCCTTGACCTATTGCTGGCCCAATACACCCTAAGCCTATAGCAATTGCAGCGCCAAAAAATGCAGCCGCTTGCGCATAAAAAACGCCATTTTCTACTGCCATGCTTTACCCTTTGCGTAAACAAATTATTGTAATTATATAATTCTGTTTTTAGTAGACTCTATTTTTGTTTTTTTTGCAAGTATCTTATGACCAAAAAAAGCTTTTTGATAACTAATAATAATGCCTATATACCCCATTTGTAATCATAATAAAATTTATATAGAATATAAATTCTTAGCATGTTACTATTCAATAATCACTGTATAAAGTAACAATAAAATGCCCTTTAACCTCGAAAAATAACTAATAACTTATGAAATATACTTATATTTTTTCTACTTTTTTTATATATATATTAATAACATTATCTACGTACACATACACAAGCATAGATACTGAAGATATAGAAGCTGAAAATTTTGATTATGAACTATGGGCTAGAGAGATAGACGAAAATAATACTTATATTGTTCCTAGAGGAGCAGCAGCCCCCGAATCGATTACTATTAGTCCTCACATTATTGTAGAATTATTAGTAAGAGCGGGAATGCTCGACATACTCAAAGAGGACCTTTTCCTTCACACAAATACCACAAACAGACGCAACCTACTTGATGAAGTACTTATTGGTCGCCAACTCACCAGAGCTAACAAAAAAAGATATATAGGATGTGATGTTTTCTATAATCAGATGAGCAAAGGATTCTTTACTAAAGAAAGCACCTCGCTCAACTCATATATCAATGTCAATGGCCAATCTCTCATTAATAGAATACAATGCTGCCTAGAAAAAATCAGAGATCTATTCGGTGACCATCCATTTTTAAAAATTGATGCAGCAAAAATACTTAACCTTTTTTGCGATATAAAATTACAAGAGAGACAATGTGGACTCTTTTTTTCTTACGCACATAGTCATCGAGATTTTATTGCACGCATAAAAATGCCATTCTATTACTTTGAACGAAACCTCTACCTCGACCAAAAAGAACGAGATGCAATAACAGAACAATTTGGTCAAGCAACACCAGAAGAGACGGCTCGATTGAGAAAACTCTATTTTGTCAGTGATAAATGTGGCTTTGGTGATCTTAGACTAGAAATTGAAAAAGAAATAAAACTGTATCATGAAGGTAATGCTCATATTGGTATCTACACCAGTATCCCCACTGCTTTTGCAGTGCATAAAGGATTTCTTGGCTCTTCTTTTGCTAAACCATCCACCGTACCCGATCTACTTTTATTCGAAAAACTTTTTAATATAGTCACCGAATCATCAACCATTACGAACCCCGAACAAGAAGCTTTTAATATTATTAAAGATTTTGCACTCGATAGCGCTAAACGCGCTGCTGCAGCACTCCTTGACACTAATCTTGGCAACAATGGACACCTGGGCATTGGTCTTTTTGGCAATACAGCTCATCCATTACAAACTTTTATCAACAGAGAATGGGCCACTCCATTCACGCTTATCAATAAAATCAGCGCCGAATATCTTTTTCCGGCAAAAGAAAAACGCTTTTTTATACATAAAAAAAATCCAACCGATATTGAAAACCATAATTTTAACAATCCTGACCAAGACTCGACTAAAGCAGAAACTGATTTACGCTTTATTGAACAACAAGTAGTTAATACATTTTTTATGGTAGCGTATGATACATGGGTACAGCCAGGCATTATTTTTCACGGAAATCATAGACTATGCTACCAAGGCACTACCTGGGGATGGCTGATCGGTCTTGATAATTGGCTTCAAACAAAAGGCGTACTTGGTGACCCTACAATACCTCAATGCCAGCTCGTAATCCCAAAAACAGAAATAGATTTAAAAAAAGCAAAACCATTTTTAGCGTTTCGATCAAATGCCCTAACAAGTCTTAATTATCGAGTAGCTAAACCAACATGGACGCTTGATATATCTTGTGGCTTTGATGGATCTCTATGGAGTAGTGGTATTGGTAAAAATTTTACTCTATTATTTAAAATAGAGAGCCATTATTAACGATAATGCTTATAAAAAAAAGTATTTATAAAAAAAGCATTTATAAAAAAAGGATGTTTCATGAAGAATTTTATAAAAAATATAATAACACAAACTATAATAACAAATATGACGATCATCTATGCATTACTATACTCATGCATGATCCCAACAATATCTTATGTTGCTAAACCCCTTTTTGATCAATCACCAATTACACTGGGCATTCATCCATTTTTTGATGGAACATTTATTGACGCTGCTCGCATGGAACAGGTTGAACGATTTAAACATACCGTAAAACAACTGTTATTAGGTAAAAAACAACCAGACGGCTCATTCAAAGGCTATTTTCTTTTTAACGATTCGTATCATAATATAGAATCTCTCAAAGAAATAGAAGCTACCATAACGTCAATCGCCGACAATGAAATCATGAAACAACTTCTTGAAAAAATTAAAAATGATTTTATAAAAATTTCCAATTATTATAAAAACTCTACCCCCGGTGTTAAAGCCTTTACTACGGGACTTATTAAAGAATCGTGCGAAAAACGAAATCGATTAGATAGTTCTCTTTTAACCTGGGCAAAAACAACTCCTGAAAATGAAGATGCCGTATTTAAACAAGAAATAACGAGTTTTAAAAAATTCTCTATATTTCTCATTGATTTACATAATTTTTTTAATGACTTAACTCATACCTGCCCCAAAGCACATGCTCTTTTTATTCTAGAACAAAAAAAATTGTTTGCCATAAAAAAACTACTCCCTACCGTAATCCAAGAACTGAAAAACTCAGACCTACAACAGACTCATAATAATAGTAGTAATAATAGTAGTAATAATAATGACCAAATACCCTTTAATCAAAAATCTTTTTTCAATAATATAAAAAAAAATAATATACTATCTATTATAGCCTTAGAAAACATAACCACAGAAACAGTTCTTAAGCTTTGCTTAGAATTTCTTAATAACGAAAGTGCTTCTTAGATTATGCAAGAAGACAATAGACTGCAAGGCACCGTAGAAAAAATTCTCTTTTGCAACAGCGAAAATGGATTTACCGTTCTCATGCTCTCCATCCCAAAATTAAAAGAATCAATCGCCGTCAAAGGCTATCTTCCAACAGCTAAGCCTGGGGAACAGTTACAATTGCTGGGCCAATGGATTATGCATCCTAAATTTGGGAGACAATTTGAGGTAAAAGAATATACGGTTCAAGTACCAACCACAAGCATGGGGCTTAAAAAATATCTTGCTTCCGGACTTATCAAAGGCATAGGTCCAGCTTATGCAGAAAAGTTGGTCGACTATTTTGGAGAAACTATTCTTACGGTGATCGATGAATATCCAGACCGCCTCCAAGAAATACCGGGAATAGGGCCAAAACGCGTAGAGACAATTATTGCCGCATGGAAAGACCAAAAAGCAATATCTCATATCATGGTCTTTTTACAAGAAAAAAATATCTCTCCAGCCTATGCAATAAAAATTTACAAAAAATATGGAAATGACTCTATTCCTGTTATCATAGAAAATCCCTACCGCCTAGCTGATGATATTTGGGGAATCGGTTTTAAGTTGGCTGATCAGATTGCGCAAAATATGGGATATACCCTAGACTCAGTAAAACGAATCCGATCTGGCATACTGTACCATCTTGCTGCTATCTGCCAACAAGGCCACCTCTACCAAGAAATAGAAACACTCAAAACAGAAGTGCTTACTCTTTTGGAACTCAACGAACACGTAAAACCCAATCTTAAAATTGCAATGCACAACCTCTATAACGACCAAAAAATAAGCCTTGTCTCACACCAAGAAGTTCATTTTATCTCGTTAACGCGTTACTATTTTTCAGAAAAAGGGGTTGCTCTTAAAATTAAAAAATTATTAGAAATCCCTACCGAAAAAAAATTCGACATTGATGGTCTCTATGCGGCAATGCGCGCTAATTCTGATATACAAAAAACAGATAACTCTGTAGAACTTAACGAAGATCAGCAACGAGGCGTTTTAACCTGCTTGCAAAACAAAATTACCATAATCACGGGAGGACCCGGTACTGGTAAAACAACACTCATTAAAACACTTCTGACAATCCTTGACGATAAGGGGCAGACCTATAAGCTCGCTGCTCCAACAGGACGTGCTGCAAAACGAATACAAGAAGGAACCGGACGTTATGCTGAAACATTGCATAGACTCCTTGCATTTGATGTAAGTAGTATGAGTTTTAATAAAAACGAACAAGATAGCATAAAAACAGATTTTTTAATCATCGACGAAGCTTCGATGATCGATATCTTTCTCGCTCATGCTCTCCTGAAAGCTACTCCTTTTAATGCTCACCTTGTTCTTATCGGAGATATACATCAACTACCTTCTGTTGGTGCAGGTAATTTTTTATCTGATATTATTGCAAGCAATATAATACCGTGCATCCACCTCTCTGTTATATTTCGTCAAGCACAAAATAGTTTAATTATCACTAACGCACACGCTATCAATAGAGGGGAATTTCCTGTTTTCAATAAAGAGGGAAGTGCTCAAGATTTTATATATATTAAAGAAGAATTACCAGAAAATCTGCCCGCGCATCTTAACAATATTTTACGTAAAAAACTGCCTGCTATGCATATCAAACCAGAAGATGCAATTGTCCTTGCTCCCATGAACCGAGGAGCAGCTGGAACCATCAAAATTAATTATGACTTACAACAAATATTAAACCCTGAAAGCAGAAACGCTGACCAAATATTTTCTCGCGGAGTCGCTTTTAAAATAGATGATCGCGTTATGCAAATTCGAAACAACTATGATAAGCATGTATATAATGGTGATATTGGTACTATCGCTAACATCAACAAACAAGATCAATTACTCACCGTAGCCTATCCTGACAAAGAAGTAGAATATGAGTTCCATGAACTTGACGAATTAACATTAGCCTATGCTATCTCTATTCATAAAAGTCAGGGATCTGAATATAAAGCGGTGATCATCCCTCTCTTTATGCAACATTTTATGCTCTTACAGCGGAATCTTTTGTATACCGCGGTCACGCGAGCCAAAAAATTATGTATACTGATTGGACAACCAAAGGCTATTGCTATGAGTGTTAAAAATAACAAGGGGCTTGCGCGAACCACCTTTTTAAAAGAATATTTAACTTCAAACTTAGAATGCCGTTAAATTTCATTATACTCTGCACCAATAGAGACCCTACTAAATTAATAGCACTACATTAATAGCACTACATTAATAGCACTACCAAATAAATATAAAGTATTCCAATTTCAGTAACCCATAAGCAAAAAACCATATCTATTAAAAAAAAATTATGCCTACTATAAACAAAATATTTCAATCAACAGTACACAATCCGCAACTATTAAGTTTTTATACTGCGCCTGCCAATACTATTCTTCACGCCAAAGACCTCGATTATCAGGAGGACCCCAGCAAAAAGATGGGGTATAAGTTGGGGGTTGGATTAAGTAAACTTAGCTTAAAAAAAAAATTTAGTGTTGCTATAAGCAACTTATTCTATCTAACACTTTTTATTCTTTTGCCAACTCAGAGTATAACTTATCCCAAAAAGCATTTTACTATCATGCTAAATCCTGCTAAAACGAATAATCATGCTGAAAGAATTATCGATAGCTCTTTTGAACGAAGTATCTCATTATCCACCTTGGAGACTATAAAAACTAAACTTGAAGAGCGAATGCCTCATATCGCGATCATTATAGCAACCCTTCCCCATACTATGGCAAGAGATACGACATCACAACAGGAGCATATAGCCCATTTTGCAAATAGCTTACAGGTAAATCTCTTTTTGGAGCTTTCTTTTTACCAAGAAACAGACATTAAACAACAACTCTATATATACCAATTTTCTTACAATAATGATCTCATCGTACGACCATCAGAATTCGTTTTTTATCGCTACGATCAATCTTATATTTTTAATCAGAGATCTTCTTTAAAAGTAGCCCGCATCTTTGAACAACTGTTTTTATCGCCACCCTATAGCAATCACTTTCATACTCATTCTATTATTGGTTTTCCCTCCGCAGCACTGATAGGTATCACGTGTCCTGCAATTAATATAGAAATAGGAATCAAAAAAAGACAGGACGCCCTGCTATGTATCGAGCCTATTGTAGAATCGATCATGAGACTTATAAAAGAAACAGAACAAAGTTAATATATAAAAATATAATACGTAAAAAGATAATATATATGAAAATAAAACATCTTCTTATTATTTCAAGTATCACCTTTATTATTGGCTCTCTCTATTTTATGTATCATAAAGAATGCATAATCTTTCGATTTTCCGCACTACTACCATCTATATCACCATCTACAGAATCATCTGCAGAGTGTACGCCAGAGTTTAATACTCATAAAAAAAATATTATCTTCTATTTTTGGCATGAAGATAGCTGGAAATCTGAAACAAAACAGTGCCTTTGGACAACAAGTAAACAGGCTAACATAAAACAGGTAGTGCTCTCTTTTTTAACGATATTAGAAGAAGAACATGTCATATCTTATCCAATAAAAATGCAAGCGATAACTCTCAATGAGAACGGAAATCTTCTCTTTCTATCGTTTGAGAAAAATCCATTGCTAGAACAAAATTCTACGTATCTAAAATTAAAATTAATAGAAGGTTTGCTTAAAACTATTAGAGAAAACGGATTTGACATTAAATCAGTCTATTTTTTACAGAATCATCAGACGCTTAAAGATCCCCATCTTGATTTTTCCCAACCTTGGCCTATTCAAGGATTTTTGGCTCATGCATAATTTTTTAATCAGCTGGATCTGCAGGATTATAGCTTTGATGTCCTACCGCCAACCCCATTAGAGCACCAGCCCACCCCAACTGAGCTGTATAATCGCTACCAGTTACCGATTTAAGCGCTCCTCCCGCCAAAGACCCTATCGTCCGCCCTAAGTAATACCCATTTAAAGCTATTTTTGTCCTTTCTTGAGCTCTTTTTATATTATCTTCAAAAAGAGCTACGCCTACTCCTATACCTGCTCCCTCTGCTGCCCCTATAAATGCTTGTTTTAGCCCTTCTTTCGCTCCTCCAAATAGTCTTGCTTCTTCTTCTCCTAGTTTTGCTAGGTCTGCTGCCATTACTTCCTCTTCTGTTTGTTCCCTTGCTGCTCTCATAATTCCTACAGCTTCATCTCCTCGCCTTAGTGCTGCTGCGTCTAGTCCTGCTTGTCTTAGTTTTAGCGCTAAATTTGCTCCCTCGTAAGCTCCTATTATGGCTCTCGCCTGAGCTCCCGTTAAAGCTCCTGTTTCAACTCCCGCCATAACCCTTTTGCTCAAGCTATTTTGATAATCAATCCACTCTGAAGCGCAAAAATTAGCTGAAAATGAAAAAAATACCAAAGCAAGCATAACCAATAGGGTAACTTTTTTTCGAGTGCATGATTTCATAAAATATCCCTTAATAATTATATAAAAATATCCAAACTGTATATTGATGCTGAAAGCACCGTAGTTGCTGCTTAATGATTTTACTTCACATAAAACATTTTGCCTATATGTCAATATTTTTCATGTGATTCTAGTCAATCAATTATTCCCTTGGAGAAGGTAATCGCAGTATCTTTTAGACCTGCTTTTTTTTAGCCCCGCAGATTCAACCGCAAAGTGCATAATTTAATTTTTAGATTTTTAGAAAATAGACAAGAATAATATGTATGACTACCAATAACAATAGCCGGTTGACCGCTGCCTGAGATTTTAGCCCTTAAACAAAAATTATTTCTGATGAATTCAATAGTAATTACTATTATAATTCGGATTTAAGTTTTTTGACGACCTCAATATCAAGACCAGTTATTTTGGCGACTGTTTCAACATCAACAATTCTTAAAAATTGTTTAGCTGTCTCTCGTTTACCCTTAGCTTCTCCTCTAGCTTCTCCTCTAGCTTCTCCTATCGCTTCTCTTTCTTCTGAAGCAGCATCAATTTTACCTTTTTCTGAACGTATAGCATCTAATAAACGATCATACAACTCAAGTTGTTGCAACGACCAACTGCTTTTGTTCAAAATGTGAAAAGCATCTTCCATATCAGGATTTTTCAAACGACTTGGAATAGCTTCCAGAATATGAGCATTTTTTAAAAAATAGATCCATTTGTCAGATAATGTCGTTAACTCTTCAAGTTTTTTATTAAATTTTTTTAATTCAACAAAATGAAACGATAAATGCTTGAGCTCATGAGAATGCGTTTCTTGATCCAATATCAAATGATGAGTAATATAATGAGGATTTGCAAAAAATTCAAAATCTAAAACACCAATAAAAATAACGGGAGCTAGCGTACCAAATGGTTCAGTAGATTTTAACTGACGCCCCAATGCCAAAGCACTGTAATATTGAGCCCGCTCTAGATAATCTTTTTGTCTAACAACTTGCATTTCAACAATATAACGTCTATTTGCCTGATCAGTACACCGCACATCTACAATGCTGGACTTTGATGATTTTTGTTTTTCTTCAGAATCTATTTCTGGTGTTTTAGTAGAAGAATTTATTATTATCGTTTCTGGATGATTATAAGGATCATTCATAACAACATCGACTATCATTTCGCCTTCTTTGCGATCAAGAATACTATTTAGAAAACTGATAGCAACGTTTTTATGTGCACTATCGCCAAATAATTTTTTAAATGCAATATCTGTTTTTGGATCTAAAAAAACCATAATTATTATCTTTCTATTATTATCTTTTCTATTATTATCTTTTCTATTATTATCTTTCTCTAGATATATTTTTTATTTATAAAAATAAAAGCATATATTCAGCATAATCAAAAAAATAACCGTATCTATTTTTTATAAGATATTTTATTCAATATTTTTTAACGTAGAATTCGAGCTAACATCTTTGATTATGCGAATAGGAACCGCTATTTCAATATTATTCTCTCGCAATTTTCTTACTAAGGCTAAACGAACATCGCTTGCAATATTCCACATTTCGAGAGTATATACAGAACTAACAAATCCACGAATCATAAATTTATATCCGTACTCTAAAAATTCTTCAAGCCGTACAATTACTGGTGGTGTTTTAAGAATATTAGGATTAGCTTCTACCGCTTTACGAAGTAGCGCTTGAACAATCTCAGGATCATGAGAAAAAGGAATAACTAATTCAATATCCTGCAAGGCAATAAATGCCCGTGTATAATTCCAATTTACTATATAATTGGTAGTAATAATGGAGTTGGGAATTACTACGGTTGTACTATTTTTTGAACGGAATATAACCGATCGAGGCGTAATTCTTCTGACAACGCCTTCTATTTCATTAATTTTTACATAATCTCCGATTTTAAGAGGACGCTGCACTAAAATAATAAAATAGGCTACAAAATCACTAATTGGCTCTTTGAGGACCCAACCCAAAGAAAGCGCTAAGGCGCCTAAAACAAGCCCGACAACTTGCCCTAGGCCAACACTATGAAAACCTATAAAAACAGCAATGGTCACCACAACGTAATGCATAATTCGGGTGATTGTATGTTGTATTCCCATATCTACTAACAATAGATCAAAAATTTTATCAAGAACAAATCGGTTAAGTGTATACGAAACAAAAAAACCGACCATGATAAAACTAATAATATGTAAAAACGAAAGTATAGTAATCGGATTAGCAGTCCCCGAGCCAGACAAAGGAGCTCCATAAGCTAGTGGTTTATTCATAAAGCTCATCACATCATTCACATCAATACACCAACCCCAAATACGCACCAATACGAGGAAGCCTATTGATACCACTAAAAGAAGAGATACTATAATTGAAAGACCAAACCAAGTCTTGCTATGAGTAAATCGCTCTCTGACAACATCCCCTCTATCAACATTAAAAAATATTCGATACTCTAATCGTTTAAAAAATGAATAAAGAAGCAGTAAACCAATAAGAAGCACTATCGTTTTAAGAACTGCAAAAAAAACATATTCTACGAGTCTAAAATGACCCACATACGGTGAACCAACTACTAAAATAAAAAATATAAAAAAAAGTAATGGATAATAATAGCGAGCAACTTGTTTTGCAATCCAGCGCCATATACTATTATGCGTGGGGATCATTTCTAATAGATGATCTCTCGGAACAACGAAAAAAATCAATAATACTTGAATGATAAAATTTATAGCAAGCAGCACACGCGGCAATTCTGATTTATAATAATTGGTTAACATAAAAGCTTGGCGAAAAAACGTTATTAAAATCGTGGAATAGAGCAGAATAGAAAAGACGATCATAAATCGTTGCTGATATTCTTTTGCGAGCAAAACAAAAGAATAACGCTCATTAAATATCATCAAAAAACGAATAAATCGATACGCTAATACACAAAGATAGGGTATTGATAATAAATAAAAAAATACATACACGTACGGATCAATCATCATAGCATGCAACAACACAAGATACATTAATATCCACATTGCAATGGGCCAAAAAACAGAATAGGTAAATTCCAATACAAGCATGCCAATTAAAAATAACGAACGAATAATACCATCATATTGCTGACTCAATATTGTTAACCAATTAATAGAAAAAGGAATATATTTTTTTATCCAAAAAAATAAAAGCACCAAAAGAGCCATTTTTAATAAAAACCACAGGTGATAACCAGTAAACTGACTAGCCTGAGTCGACTGATGCACATAGGTTGAAATATAAGAAATTACCGAATTTTTATCTAATCGTTTTATATAAGAATATATGTCAGAAAAAAAAACAGATACATCAAAAGGAATATTATATGCCGCCTGCCAACTAATGGCATACTCGGGACGATACCAGATAGTTATGGCTTCTAGCTCTACCCTGATAAAATCAATTAAACGACTAATGTTTCCGACAATAGAAGAAATACCTGAATAAACTCCCGTAAGCCTGCTCAATATATCAATCTGATTTTTGATAACCTGTTCTGACTCCACAAAGGACTGCATGCACCGCGCATACTCTTTTTGATGAACTTTAAAAACAGTATTTTTTAGTTTAACTAGTTCTTGTCGCTGACGAACAATATTATCAATTACTCCTTTTTTAATGCTCAGTTCGTCACCTATCAATACAATTTTTTCTTTAAATCGTAATGCTTTTGATTTTGCATCTGCCGAAGGAGCAACATATTTTTTTATCTCCTGAACAATATCATCATCTGAAGTGAGCTTTCTTGTTACAATTTTATAATATGATTCTTTGACATTAATTTGCATATTCTCATAGTGAAATTTTTCGTCTTCAAGAAAAATCTGAGCTGTTAACAGATCTATTCTTGTTTTAAGCAATAACATATCGCTATTAATATGAGAAACATAACAAAAACTCATATAGGCATCCACAGTATGGGCTGGATCTTTGATAAAATCATCTGTATCTCTTCCAAGTGAAACACCAGAATCAACACTCAATTTTTCCCGCTGTCTTTCTTTTTTCTTAAATTCATTTTGCAAAACATCTATTTCTTGACGATATTTTTCTTTTATCTTGTAGTATTCTTGTTTTCGTTTACTTAACTCATCTTTAGCGTACGCAATATCAGCTTCACTAACGCGCACTGCTGGCTTAATTTTATACACATATTCTTTAAAAAGGGTCAACTGTGATTTTGCTATAAAACTCTGGTGCGCCGCTAAACCAATCTTATATTCAAACTCACGTATTTTTACTTCATCTAATGCTATCTTATAACGATAAAGTTGCTCCTCATCTCGAGCAAGGGCTATGTTTTTTTCAGTTTCAACGACAAAATCACCATCTTGCCCTGCTGCACTGGCAACCAATCCTTCTATCTCTAACTGTTTTTTCTTTAAAGATTCATCAGTAATTGTCTTCGTACGTTTTAAAATATCGAGTTCTATTTTTGCATTTTTTTCTTGATCTGCAAGTTGATCAATCCGCTTTGATTGTTCAATTATTCTCTGATGAATTTTTTGCAAATCTTCAAAAGAATAATAAAGTCTATCTTGGAGGCGATGTTCAATTTTATATTTCTCAAAATCAAAATCTTCAATAAAAAGAGTTATTTCTTTAATAAAAACTTCAAGAAGAATACGCACTTGTTCTCGAGAACGTACAAGATCTTGAAGCACTTGATACATTTCGTTAACGATAAATAACAGTTTATTGCTATATTCATTTGAATTGTCATTTTTTAACTCATTTTTTATTGCCGTCAACCGTAACGAGACTCGTTCAATATCATCCTTTACAAGAACAGCATTCTTATTTGTCTCTTCATCAAATGCTTCCAACGCTTTCTTTAACAGGCCCAGTTGTCCTTTTTTTTCTTCTACAACACCGACAAAAATTTGATCACTTGAACTTCGTATTTTTTGACCCGCTTCTTCTAGCTTTTCTGCTAATCCAAGCGCATGCAACGGGGATGCATGCATACAATAGTACCCTATAATCATATAGGCACTCATATAGGCACTCGTATAGGCAATCGCATAAGCAGCTGTGTAAGCAGTATAAAAAACTGTATAAAAACAGGGAATACTATAAAACCATGAACCCGTATTAAAAAAGATACTTCTTTTCATACACCTACTCTCTATATATATAATTAATAGTTTTAAATTGGTCGCAATATGGATGTTCGGCTAAACAAAAACAGAGCCAATTATGAATATCTTGCATACAGTCTAAATCTATGGCGCAATCAAACACCTTGTCAATAGCCTCATCAACAGCTCCCTCAATAGGCTTACTAGAAATATAAGCAATGGCTTGAGTAGAAATAGTAGAAAGACGCATTATAATTGATTTAGACAGCTTTGGATGCTCTGTATACACCCCGATAAGAAGTATTAATTTGAATAAAAATATTTTTTTTATGTTCATCGTCCATGAAGCGGCAAAATGTGCATATAAAAAAAGAATTAAATCAAATACTTCTTTCTCGTCAGCTCCTAAAGGGATAGAATAATAACAAATTTCAATAATATGGTGTAAAAAAAAAATATCATGAAAACTAAGCAAAAAAGGCTGCTGTTCAATTTTGCAGCCCAAAAGAATATAGTGCTTACCTCGTTTATCAATCTGATATGATAACACGTCTCCAACCGACACACAAAATGCCCGGTAAACAATAGCCTTAATATGTCCTAAGTGCGCATCTAACAATGATATTGTATCAGTATATTTGTGCTTTTTAAGCACAATACCTCTATAATCACTGGTAGACCTAACTAGAAACTGTTCCATTTTATTAACACCATTTTATTAATACTATCTTATTAACATATACAAATACCAACAATAAAAAAGGTATATATAGTCTCTCCTGCTATTAGTCTAATAATAATTAAAAAAAACAGAAAACTTTTAATAAAAAAACTCAAATCTTTACTTTTTATTTCAAAAATTACTATCATTAATTTTTGAAATAAAAAGTAAAACTCAAAAAAGGCATATAAGAAATAAACATGAATAAAAAAATACCTATTCCTATACTATTAATCATGATAACAGCATGTACCATGTATGCCAGTGAAAATCCTGACAAAATAATAATGGCCGAGCATACAACAACTCAAAAACCAATACCAGAAGAACAAGCGCTAGCCGATAAACTCTTTGAAGCTATCTATGTTAAAGACGTTAATACTGTTTTGAATGTACCAATAATAAACACACAAATTTTAAATATAACAAACACTGCTGGTCGTACTCTATTAGAAGAAGCACTTTTTCAATTTGAACAAGAAAAAACAAACTATATAGCTCTAGTGCAAAAAAATGCCTCTAAACAGGATCAAAGGCAGGGAGAAATAGATACAACTAAGTTAAAGCGAATATACGTATTTTTATTAGAAAAAACAAATCTAATCAACGATATAAAAGAATCAACACCAAAAGACCTGTCTGACAAGTTGTTTCAAGCAATCAAAAATAAAAATCTTAAAGCTGTTCTTATGGTGATTGCCGCTAAAAATTTTGAAAAAGTTATGGTTTTAAAAAACGAATATCGTATACCTGCAAAACAGGAAGCATTCCTGCAATACAATAAAACAAAAAAAGCACTTTACAACGCTACTCCAGAAAATAAAAACCAAGAAATAAAAAATTTAATTAATTTAGATCTTATAGTTAAATTTTTAAACAACAAAGAAAAGCAAGTTATTGATATGCAGCAAGATAACAATAGTCAACAACTAATACCAGAAAAAATTACATCCAAAAAATTAACTCCAAAAGAACAGGCTGCGCAACTATTCACCGCAATAGATGAAAAAAATGTTCTTGCTGTTAATAATAGTGCTAAAGACGCAGAAACCTTTGAACAAATTATGGATATAACACGAAATGGCCGCACTCCGCTACAAGAAGCTCAAGACAAACTTGCAAAAGCAAATGCAGCACCTTCCAAGATTATTAAATTTACAAAAAAAAATAAAAAAAAAAAGAAAAGGAACTGAACGACTTAAAACAAATTAAAGACACGCTATTGTATTTTACCAGTGCCGTAGCCGCAAAACGCGAAAAAATAGCGGAACAACAAAAAATAACCAACGAAAAAACGGCAGAAATAAAAGCATGGGCTACTGCTCTTATAGCTCAGAAAGAAATTACTAAAGAAGCTGAAAAAACGAAAGACGTCGAAAATATAGAAAAATTAGATAGATTAAAACAGATAGAACTAGACAAAAAAAAAGAACAAGAAGAACAACAAACAAGGAAAAAAGGCTGGACAGATTTTCATCTTAGAATAAAAGAATCTAAAATGTCTGCTCTTAATTTTTCGCAAGACATTGAACATGAAAAAAATAAAGCTAAAAAAAAAATGGCCCTAGAAGAAGTAAATCGACAGCTGCAAACAAAAAAATTTAAAAAAAAAATAAAAGACTTAAATTCAAAACAAAGCTTAAAATCAGAAGCAACGAAAGAGATAAAAATAAAACAGCTAAATTTAAGAGAAAAAACAGCAATTGAATTCATAGAAAAGCTCTATGCGAACAAAAAATTTACCAAACAATCTCGTCAAAAATTTCGAACTTTATTAGGGCTGTATGGACAAGGAGACCCAGAAACTTCTGCTAGATCATCATCAAGAATCTCTTTAAGTTCAAATTTATGCACACTATTTAAAAATATATCTGAGGGCAATATTGATGGAGCTATCAATATCATAAATAAATTTCATAAAAGCTCATTATTCTTTTTTCTATCTGATTTTACCTTAAACGATTTTCTTTCAGGATCACTTTCATTAAAGGAAACAGGAGAAGAAGAGGCGGTGCGCACAGGAAGCGTTATAGGATACGCTATTTCTAAAAACGAAAATTACAAACCAAAAATTGAGATGCGTGCTCCAAAAATAAGCACTTCAATAAAATGGCAATATATTATTAGAACCATCATAGAAAATAATCCCTGTTTTAAGTTCCTTGAACAAATGCAAGATGTCCTACCTGATCCTATAAAAGTGGCGGCTGTAGCAAAACCAAACCCTAAAAAAAAAGAAAATCCAGAGCAGAAAACAAAAACGCGACGTCTAAAACCACACGCATCAATTGAACAAATAAAAAAACTCTACAAAAACAAAACTTTTAGCAAACAATCTCGCCGTAATCTACGTTATTTATTAGAGCAACTATATAATAAAGTACTCAGTCCAAAAAAAGAAGAATCTGGAATACAAAAACCATTAATAAAAAAGTTCTGCGATATATTAAAAAAAATATACGATGACAAAATTAATGAAGCTATTAACATCATAAATACATTTCATAAAAGTTCACTAGTCGGGTTTCTGTCTGATTTTACCTTGGACGATTTTCTTATGAGAGGCATAACGGTTAAAGGCTCATGGCTCCCAGGACACACCCGATTGATAATGCCATGGACTCATATCGTTCAGAAAATAGTTGTCAATAACAATTACAACGATACTTGTTTTGACTTTCTTGCTAATACCAATCCACCAGCAATTATTAAAATATAGTTTTAACTGGGCACTAGCGGAAGCTGGGGTAAAGTTGGGGGTGAAATAATTTTGGTTTTTGATAACGGATTAGTATGAAATTGGTATAACAATTAAAAAAAACAGAAAACTTTTAATAAAAAAACTCAAATCTTTACTTTTTATTTCAAAAATTACTATCATTAATTTTGAACAATAGATAAAAACTTAAAAAAAGCATGACAGGACTAGGCAATCATGAAAAATAAGTTCAACTTTTATCAAAAATCAATATACCATAACAGATTATGTATACTCTCCTTGCTATTGCTTTTATATCCCCTGCCTATAAAAACAGATCTCGACAAAACACGATTGACAATAATCATAGTAGTTGACCAGTTAGCCTATAGCGCTCTACAAAAATATTTTCATTATTTAAATGGCGGACTCAAAAACCTTATATCTCTGGGCGTAAACTATAAAAATGCTTTCCATCCTCACGGAATACCTACGACAGCAGTCGGACATGCTGGCCTCAGCACAGGCACCTATGCCCAAGATCATGGTATCGTAAGCAATTCATGGATTAATGAAGATGGCGTTATTGTTCGAGCAAATTATGATACCCCAGAAAATGCTGCTGTATTAAGCCCGACGGGTGTATATGATGTAGGTTCTTCTTCACAACTCCTCATGGTAGATAATTTATCAGATCAGTTTAGATTACAATCCTTGCCAGACAACAAATGTTATGCCTACGCGCTCTCCATGAAAGATTATTCAGCAACTCAAATGGCTGGCAAATTAGGAAAAGCTGTATGGTTTGATGCAAAAACAGGAACCTTTACTTCTAGCAAAGCTTACTTTAAAAAAATACCTGATTGGATTCAGCAATTTAATGAGTTACATGATATGACCTCAATAAACCATGTAATTTGGCGCCAAGCAAAACCCTATAAAAGTCGCGCATACGAAGCTGCTCTTGATCAACACAATACCTACACACAAGAATTCGATTCAGAATTCCCTGCGCGGCATCAAGAACACTGTCAGAGCGAATATCAAGGTGGCATGGTTGGGAAAAAAATTCCTATAGAACGGGAAACAAATCCAAAAAAACCATTTTCTCTTTTTATGAAAACACCTCAATCAAACAAACTTTTATTAGATCTTGCGCAAAACTGTATTAATACGCATATACGAAAAAAAAATAAAAATCGACTTCTTCTCTGGGTATCTCTTGGCTCTCTCGATTTTGCAGGACATCAATATGGACCTGACAGCAAAGAGACGATAGATATTATTTATCATTTGGACAAGCAGTTAGCGCGGTTTATGCGAAAAGCTCAGCGCGCAGCCGGCAGAAGAAAAACACTTTTTGTGCTGACCGCTGATCATGGCATAACTCCTATCCCAGAAGTTATTGCCAAAAAAGGATTCCCTGCTCATCGTTATGAATCTAGAGAACTCATAGATAATCTTAATAATAGTCTTAATAAGTATATCCAAGAGCAGGTATCTAATAATCACCCATCTAATAATCTGATAACCAACAAACAAATATCTGATAAAAAAACAACCAACATAATCAATACCTATAAAAACTCACAAATCTATTTACATAACGATCTCTTTAATCAATTTAATAAAAAGCAAAAAAAACAGATACTTCGTCACATACAGTTACAAGCTAAAGAGCATGCTGGTATCAAGCATATATGGACTTATGAAGAACTCAAAAATAAAGTATGCGATCATGACTCTCTCGAAAGTTACTATAAACATCAGCTCTACCCTCAGAGAAGTGGACATCTTATTGTTCAACCAAACCCTTATTGTGATATAACAGAATGGAAAAAGGGGGCTGATCACAATTCCGCATATAATTACAACACACAAGTACCTTTAATTCTCTATCAGTGCGGTTTAATTGAAGCAAAAACTATCTATCAACGAGTATCAACGTTGCAACTTGCTAATACTTTATCTAATATTTTAAGCATACCCAAACCATCTGCATCTACTTTTGATATATTACCTGAAATAGGAACAACAAAAATAATACCCCTCTTTTAACCTGTTCTCTATAAACATGCTTCTTATAAAAAAATCTATCATTTAACAAATCAGGAATAGTATGAGTAAAATAGATAAAAATAAAACTTATAATTTTATAAAAAAAATAAACATTATAGCATCCATAGTTTTTTACAGTTTTATGACAAGCTACGGTGAATCATCACCTACTACTTTAAATCCTACTCTGTTAGAAACTCCTCTGAACCATACCGTATCAGGTAATACTACATTAGATAATCCCGCGCTACATGATAGCACCACGTACGATAGCGCTATGAAGGCTATTTTAGATATTCAAAATCAGACCATTGAATATCTGTTCAAAGCTAAACAGATTGAATACGCTCATCAACGTACCCAATCCCTTCATAAAGCACATCCTAACGCACAATCTAATGCACAACCTAATTTACAAGCCGATTTACAGGCCGATTTACAGGCCGATAGCGATTGTTTAAGTAGCGACCCAGAAAAAAACAATCCACTAACAACAAATTTTCAGTATATTAATCTAGACAAAGAAAAAATAAATCTTGTAACGGCAATTCTACATTCACAAAAACTCGCCGAAGAAGGACGAATTGCTTCTCTAAAACTCATAGAAGAAGGACGAATTTCTTGTCAACGAATTACTACCAGTAACCTTATTAACATTAAAGTTATTGAAAATACACCCACCTATGTCGCCTGTCTATGCGCTCTTATATTCGTTGGTGCTTTAGCTAAAAAAATTAGTTAAAAAACAGAAAAAATAAAAATAATTAATTATCGAAAAAAATAATGAATAAAAAAATATATATTCCTATACTCCTAATCATGATAACAACATGCGCCACTTATGCCGATGAAAATGCCCATGAAACAAATGAAATAAATGAAATAACGGCAGGATATGCGGCAGAGCCAATAACGACTCAAAAAACAATGACTGAGGAAGAAAAAGAAGAAAAAAAACTAACCAAACTTTCAGGCCAACTGTTTGAAGCAATCAAAAATGGAAAAGACAAAGACCTAGAAACTGTTCAAACAATTGAAAAAAAATTTTTTGCAAAAATCTTGAATAGAGTAAACGATCATGGTCACACTCCTCAAGAAGAAGCAAATTATCAGGCAGAAAAGGCACAAGAAAAATTAAACGCACTAGAACGCAAAGGGCAGATCTTGCGCCCAGATATTAAAAAAGACCTGCAAAAAAAATTAACTAATTTAAAATGGATACAAAACTTTTTATCAAAAAAAGAAAAATTTGTTCGAGAAAGACAACAAGAATTAGCAACATACAAAGCAAAACAAGAACAAATAAATAAAGCAGTAGAATTCGAAAAACGAAGAATTCAAATACAAAAAGAAGTACAAGCTAAAGAACAAGCTCGCAAAAAAGCAGTAGCTGCTCAACGAGCTCGCCAAGAAGAAATAGCAACTGAACAAGCACAACAAGCCATTATACGTACTCAACAAGAAGAAAAAAGACGAGCTGAATTAGAACGTGAAAAACAAGAAAGAAAAAAAATCGAACAAGCAACTCCCGAAGAACAATCAGCTCTATTATTTCAAGCGATAGCCAAAAGAAATTTTAATTTAATTAAAGGTTTAAATCTCGATTTTGCACGTATCTTACCTATGGAAAAAGAACCTGGATCTGGACATACTGCACTTGAAGAGGCAATAGAACAATATAAAGCCGAAAAAATCAACTACACAAATGCCTCTCCAGAGAATAAAATTAAAATCCAAGATAATCTAAATAATCTAAAAGAACTTGTCTTATTCCTAAAAAAGGTCGATAGCAAGCTAGAAATTAGAAATGCCGAACGGAAATGGCAAAAAAAAGAAGCTGAAGAAGAAAAAAAGTGGGAAGCTCAAAAAGTTAAAAGACGACAAATTGCCCTTGACCAAAAGAAAGAACAAGCAGATAAAAGAATACAAGAAACAACATGTGAAGCTAAAATACAAAAAGCACTCGAATGCATACACAAACTTTATTCTAATAAAAACTTTACCAAAAAAGCTCAACGTAATTTACGGTATCTATTAGAACAATATGATAAACATAACAGATACTTATTAGGAGAAAGTGGCGACGAAAACCGCTATACGTCTCAAGCTGAAGATCGAAAACAACGGGAGGAGAGCATGGCCCTCAAAAATCAGGTAATTTCGACATTAAAAGAAGCTTTAGAAAAAGCAAATGAAAACAACGTGAATGCGGCAGTCAGCATCATCGATACATCGCATACTAGTTTATCATTCGCCTTTTTATCTGGTTTTACCGAAAAGGAATTTTTCGAGGAATCAAACGTCTTAAACAAGACCCCAATACCATGGACAAAAATAGTTGAAAAAATAATATGTAATTCTGATATCTTCGATTTTCTTATAGAAACGACAAGTTATTAATAATAACAATAAAAACTGTTAATAATATTAATTTTAAGTGATTGTTAGGTATAGCATAGCGCACTAAGAATTCCCCATTTTCTCAAATGCATTACAAGTCGCTTTCCAAATATCATTTTCAACAAATTCAAGCTCACGCCTAATATTATTTTTTAGGTAAGCCCAATGATGTTCTATTGGGTTTAAGTCTGGAGAATAAGCAGGTAAAAAAAGCAAAGAACAACCAGCTTTATTTACAATATCAGAGATTTCGATCCATTTGTGAAACGATGCGTTATCTAAAACAATAGTCTTTCCAGTACCTATATGTGGCAGCAAAACAGTCTCAAAATAACATTTAATAATTTCTTTATTGCAATAACCATCGAATATTAAAGGCGCACAAAGTTTATTTTCAAAAAGACCTGCGCAAATACTTGTTCTTTGCGTAGAATGCCCGGGTTTTTCAGCAAAAACGCGCTTGCCACGCAATCCCCATCCATATGCATATCGTTCGTTATTGTCAATTCCAGATTCGTCAAAATATACCAATTCTGATTTTTTTATTTTTTTTACTTTCTCTGCAAACTCTATTCGTGCTTTCTCTATTCTTTCTTTGAATAAATATTGTTTTTTTTTCGAGTGTAACCAAGAGCCTTTATAGCTGTTCCTACTGCTGTTTTACCAACTTTCAACGCTTCAGTCATTGCTTTAATGGTCCAATCTTGATGTTCGTCCAAAAAAAGTTTAAATTTAACTAAATCTAATTTTCTTCTGCTTTTTCCAGATTTTGTTCGATCTGATAATGGTGCAATGCGGCCTTCTTTTTTGAATATTTTATTCCATGTATATAATGTTTTTCTGTCTATATCAAGCAACAATGCTACTTCTGTTTTTTTCATTTTCTTCTCGATTAATAAATCGAGAGCTTTTTTTCTTATGTCTACGCTATACATACTATAACTCCTAAATTTTTGTTTAGAAATTAGTATATTCTTTTGGGGTTATTTATCAACGCTTTGCTATATGTATATCTTTAGAATCAATAACTAAATTGAAGCATATATATGACAAAACTAATAACATTATCCCTCTTATGCATTACTCTTAATGCGCTTGGCATGAATCCCAACCCTGACGATCAGCCAAAGAGCAAAGCTTTGCTCTTTTATAAAAAAAAACAACATCAGCTACAAAAAATAGATGATTGCTTGCCAAATCAAATATGTTTGCAAGCAGCTTTATCCAAAAAAATAAAAAAAAAGTATCAACCTACATTGATGACTATCCCGGAAGATAAACCAATCAAATTTCCAGACAGGGCACGGTTTAATCCATCACACTCCCCGTATAAAATGAGTTACACCATCAAATACAAAAAAAAATTCAAGCGACAATTCCGCCCTAATCCGCGCTTACCATCTGCCGCTATCGTAATACCCCTACAAAAAAAAATACCGTCAAAATTCTTTTCCTGAAGACAAATAGTGCAAGAAGCTAAACTCATAAAAAAACCAATACAAGACTCATATAACAAGCCAGACAAATTAAAGTGACGAATCCCCAATATTCGCAGCAAAAAGGAGGGCTCTAATTTTTTATTTTTTAGCCAACTTCAAAACCTGCCATTCACCACGTAACGCTATCGCTTTTTCAAAATCAAATTCTTCAGCAGCTTTTTGCATTGCCACTTCAAGCTCCATAATACGTTTTTGTCTGTCTAATTCAGACAATGCAGTACTATCAAACTTCTTCTTTTTGCCCAATTTAGAAGCTTCTTGAATAGCTTTCTGTAAATCAGTAATACTTTTGGTAACTTCTCGCGTTACCGTAGTGGGCTCAATACCATGTTTTTTATTATATGCTTGCTGAATAGCTCGCCGCCTTTCTGTTTCTTGCATTGCAAGCTGCATCGATTTAGTAATTTTATCGGCAAATAATATCACCCGTGCTTGCGCATTACGAGCAGCTCTACCAATAATCTGAATCAATGAACGCTTATCTCTTAAAAAACTCTCGAGATCAGCATCCATAATGGCAACAAGTGCAACTTCGGGCAGATCAATCCCTTCTCGCAAAAGATTAACGCCGACAAGACAATCGAAAACTCCCAAACGTAACTTTTGCAAAATTTCAGTGCGCTCTGGAGTCTTTAAATCACTATGCAAATAACAGACTCTAATCTGCTTTTCTTCTAAATAACGAGCTAACTCTTCAGCCATTTTTTTAGTCATGACCATTACTAAAGAACGAAACCCTTTATCTGTCGTTTCTTTAATCTGCTCTAAAAGATAATCTATCTGACCAATCCGCGAATGAACGGAAATCTCTGGATCTAATAAACCAGTAGGCCTAATTATCTGTTCAGCAACAACCGCAGAATGAGTCAATTCATATTCGCTCGGTGTAGCTGAAACAAAAATAACATTATTAAAAAAAGTTTCTATTTCTTCAAATTTCAAAGGACGATTGTCGCGCGCCGATGGCAACCGAAAACCACATTCAATTAATGATTTTTTACGCGCAAGATCCCCTGCATACATACCTCTAAACTGAGGAATAGTAATATGTGACTCATCTATAAGCAATAAAAAATCTTTAGGAAAAAAATCAAACAAACAAAATGGTCGCTCTCCTGGTTTCCTGCCATCAAAATAGATCGAATAATTTTCAATTCCTGATACATACCCTACTTCTTTTAGCAGTTCAATATCATGCGTTACTCTTTTTTCTATCCGATCCTTATACAATGGATTAGACATTTGGCTTGACCATGCATCAAGATCAGCTTTAATAGCGCGAATTGCACCCTGTTTTCTATATTCTGGTGTTACAAAATGTTTTGCCGGCAAAATAAGCGTATTGTCAAGATGCATATATACGGTATTATCAAGCTTACCTATCCACTCAAGCGATTCTATTGAATCACCAAAAAGTTCAATTCGCAATCTCTCTTTCTGATAGGGAAGATCTACTATAATAGCGTTGCCCATTACCTGAAAACAACCTGCTATCTTTTCTATATCATTGCGAATATACTGAATAAAAACTAACCCATCTATCAATTCTTTTCTTTTTATCCGTTGCCCCACTTTCAAAGGTAACGCTAAATTTCGATAATCTGTAGGATTACCTAAAGAATAGATACTTGAAACTGAAGCTACCACTATCGTATCTTCTCTATTAATAAGTGAGGCTGTGGACTCAATACGTAATCGATCTAATTCTCTATTAACTTTTGTTTCTTTAGGAATATAAATATCTTGCGCTGGTAGATATGATTCTGGTTGATAATAATCATAATAGCTGACAAAGTAACAGACTTTATTTTCAGGAAAAAAAAGTGAAAATTCTTCATATAATTGCGCGGCTAAAGTCTTATTGGGAGCTAACACAAGAACAGGCTTATTCTGAGCAGCAATAATATTAGCCATCGTAAATGTTTTTCCAGAACCAGTGACACCCATCAAAGTCGATATTCCTGGCATTGCCTTTACTAATTTATCAATAACTTCTTGTTGCGCTTCCGAAACTTCAAATGGTGCATGGAGAGTAAATAATTTATTTTTTATCTCATTTTTATTCTTTATCTCTTTCACGATACCCCCAATTATTAAAATAATTTTTATTTTATTATAAATTCAGGATCGCTTATTCAGGTAAAAAAGCAAGGTTAAATCAGATTATTTATCAGCATAAAACTCTATGCCCACTATCCAAATCGGAACTGTACATACTAACTTTTTACCTGAACCCTATTTGTAAATTTAATATTAAAATTATATGCTAACATAGTATGCTAATATTATAATAAAGAGATTTCAGTAAACGAGAATAATTATAATTCCTGCTAAATCTAACTACTAACGATGATAAGTAAAGGAGAGTTAAATGAAAAAAAATAATACTATAATACATTTCATTCTTGAGAGTCTTAGGCCATTTAAAAAACTAATTGCTTGGCAAATTGTCACCAGCCTTTTATGGGCTATAAGCTTAAGTCTGCGCCCCTATATATTTAAAGTTATACTCGATCGCATATCCTGCCTAAACCCAGCTCTAGCATTTGACCAACTCTTTGGCCCAATAGCTTTGTATACCGGTGTCGGCCTATTTGTTGTCGTTTTATTCAGATTTTACGATTATATATGGCTTAAACTTAACCCACCATTAAAAAAACATATTGGTGCGCTACTAATGCAAAAAATGATGACTCATTCTTTAAGCTTATTTCAAAATAATTTTGCGGGAAATCTCGTTAACAAAGTAAAAGATGTTATGAGCGGCATTCCCGATCTTGTAAAAATATGCATTAATCAATTCTTCAGCCAATTTTTAGCTATTTTAATCGCCATTTTTACCGTGTGTACAATAAATTATTATTTTGGTCTATTACTTGCCATATGGATCATTGTTTTCATTCTAGGCACCCTCCTTTTCTCAAAAAAAGCACAACAACTTTGCCTATCTTCTTCTGAAATACGCTCACATGTTATTGGTAGCATGGTTGATATGTTGAGTAACATAACGAGCATTCATCTACTTGCAATTCAAAAACCAGAATTAAAACAGTTTGATACTCACTTAGATAAATGGGTAGTAGCCGATCAAAAAAGAGATTGGATATTTTTAAAAATTTTCGCCTTTCAAGGATTCTCATTCATTGTTTATCAAACGCTCTGCTTTATTGTTCTCGTTAACGGTTTCAAAAAAGGAACCATTACTGCCGGCGATTTTTCACTTATCATCACCATAAATACAGCTATAATTAATAACCTATGGACATTATCAGCAGACGTACTCTCCTTTTCCCGTTTCATAAGTGAAATATCTCAGGGACTCTTAATTGTTCTATCTCCTGTCGAAATTCAAAACAAACCAAATGCTAAAAAACTAAATGTTACCGAGGGAAAAATTGTTTTTAATAACGTCACTTTTGCTTATAAAAACAATAATCCAACACTGAAAAATCTATCAATTACTATCCCAGCAGGACAAAAAGTAGGACTCGTTGGTTATTCTGGTGGTGGAAAAACCACTTTTGTAAACTTAATATTAAGACTCTATGATATAACAGAGGGAAGCATCTTAATTGATGGTAATGACATCAGAGATGTAACACAAAATTCTCTTCATAGATCGATTGGCATGATTCCACAAGATCCATCATTATTTAATCGCTCTGTCCTTGAAAATATCCGTTATGGCTCCATACACGCGTCTGACAATGACGTTGTTGTTGCTGCTAAAAAAGCTCACGCTGATGAATTTATTCAAAAACTCACCGGATCATATAACTTTATCGTTGGAGAACGAGGTTCAAAATTATCGGGCGGACAACGACAACGAATTGCAATTGCACGAGCAATAATAAAAAATGCTCCTATTTTAATATTAGATGAAGCAACCTCTCAATTAGACACTCTTACTGAACGTAAAATCCAAGAAAGTTTATGGCATCTCATGGAAAATAAAACATCAATTGTTATTGCGCATCGACTCTCAACATTGTTGCACATGGATCGTATTTTAGTATTCAATCAGGGTGAAATAATCGAAGATGGCACTCACGAAAATCTACTTGCATTAAATGGCTTATACAAACATCTTTGGAATGCCCAGCTCAATAACTTTTACCACAATAAATAGATACGAAAAAAGGCGTATTTAAAGTTCCACGTTTTTTCAAAGCTACTGTCGTTAGTAAACTTATTTATAATGGCTCCCGCAGGAACCATTACCAAGCATATGTTATAAATTTTTGATCTTTTACCTATTTACGACTATAGACAAAAGCATACTATTATGCAAAAAAAAGCTTTTAAATTAAAAATAAAATTCTATTTTTCAACAAACTCTTTACTTTAAGCACAAATAAAACATAAATTAAATTTTGTGTATAGTTTAAAAACATTTTTGTAAGGGGAAAAAATGAATTTTATCCGCATCACTTATTTTCAATCTCTCTTTTTTCTGCTTTTATGTGCACCATACATTTATACAAAAAAACAAAACAATCGATCTGCCGATAACAATTATACAGTAGGCGTCATAGGGACCGGTTATGTTGGATTGGTAACAGGAGCATGCTTAGCAGATTTTGGCAATAAAGTTATTTGTGCAGATATTGATTCTGTAAAGGTAGCAAATCTGAAAAAAGGTATCCTCCCTATCTATGAACCTGGCCTTGAAGAAATTGTAGCACAAAACTTCAATGAAAATCGCCTCGTATTTTCTGACAACATAGCAGAAACTATCAGACAATCTGATGTGCTGTTTATAGCAGTTGGTACTCCTATGGGAGACGATGGTTCTGCCGATCTTGCTGCCATTAAAGCGGTAACACGTGCCATATCTCAAAATATGAACTCTTTTAAAGTGATCGTTACTAAAAGTACCGTACCTGTAGGAACAGGTAAATGGATTGAACAAATGCTCATAGAACAAGGCGTTAAACAAGATCAATTTGCTATAGTATCTAATCCTGAATTCTTAAAAGAAGGTTCTGCTGTTGAAGATTTTCTCCATCCAGATCGCCTTGTAGTTGGGTCTGAATCAGAAAAAGCCCATGCTATCATGCGCATCATCTATGCTCGCCTTTTAGCCCAAAATACTCCCTATGTTGCTACTAATGTTGTTACATCAGAATTGATCAAATATGCTTCAAATGCTTTCTTGGCAGTTAAAATAAGTTTTATTAATGAACTTGCTAATCTGTGTGATAAAACAGGCGCAGACGTTAAAGTACTTGCTGACGCTATGGGACTCGATAGACGTATAAACAGATATTTCTTAAATCCTGGACCAGGGTTTGGTGGCTCTTGCTTTCCCAAAGATACTGAAGCACTTTTATTTACGGCAAAAAAATATAATCTTCCTGTTCACACCGTAGAAGCAGCACTCTTAGCAAATGAATTACAAAAAAAAGTTACCTTTAACAAATTAGCCAACTTAATGAATAACGATTTCAATAATAAAACAGTTGCTGTTTTAGGTCTTGCATTCAAAGCAAATACCGATGATGTCAGATATTCTCCCGCTATTACTACTATAGAACAACTTCTTGCAGCTGGCGCACACGTTAAAACATATGATCCACAAGCCATGAAAACAATGCAAGTAGAACTTTCACGAATAAGTGATACTACAAATAATCTTGGCACTATCACTTATTGCGATTCAATAGAAGAAACAGTCACTCAAGCTGATGCTGTTGTTGTTATGACAGAATGGGATGAATTTAAAAATATCGATTTAGCTGATGTTGCTGCGCGTGTGAATGCACAAATATTGGTTGATGCTCGTAACATACTAGATCCAGAAGCGCTCCGTGCCAATGGATTTACTTGTGACGATATTGGCCGTTCATGCTTATGCAAAAATTAAGTAAAGCTCTATAGCATTAAAAAAGGGATTGGTATTATACCAATCCCTTTTTTAATTTTCAATCAACATAACTTGATATATACAACTGTAAAAAATAGCTATAATAATATTATTATTAAAAAAAATTATAATACCAATTACAAAAACATCTAATATACAAAAAACACGATAGAATGCTGATTGCTTAGATCAGGCTCACGTTAAATAACAGTGAAAAAACGAAAGCACTACATCTACATCTGTCTTATTTATTTATTACGATTGACTAGAATTTGGCGTAACTTCCCAATACATCACCTCATTTACCCAATCTACATAAGTAGACTCAACCGTTCCTTGCATAATACGATCTTCATCCTTTGAATCAACATGCTTTACAAGACCATCAGCAAAACAATTCAAATTTAGATCTGAGTACCTTAATTCTCTGCCACCTACAAAGTTTTGCTCATGAGCCACCTTAGCCATTTTAAATGTATTTTCTTTAAAACAATTCAACGTTCCAAAAGGATCAATCCAAACAAGTATAGAATTGTACCATTTTATTTCACCTGGAGAAAAATCTATCGCGACTGCTATTATACGGCTTTGTTTTAATCCATAGTCCCCAAATGTATTTGGTATATAACTAATTACTATAGAAGAAGGATATTCTGGCAACAGTCTACGAAAGGGAAATAAGTGCGAAATTGCTTTATTGTTTGGTCGTAGAGACTCGTAAAAAATTGGCCATACAGTGGAGTTTCCATCAGCAGCTTTTTGCAATACAGGTTGGCTATCTAATTCTTTACGACTTAAGAGCGCAAGGCTTTGTGTTTTTAAAGCCTTTGTATATTCTCTTTTAGCAGACCAACGCTCTACACAGATATTAGCCGGCCTACAACTGACCGTTATAATAAAAGCAAAAAAAATTAGCGATATTTGAAAATTTTTCATAAAAAAGTCCTATTTAAAAGTAATTTATAATAACAAAATCATATCTTATATATTTTAATTTGGCAAAAATAAATTTTAAATCACCATTAAACGACGCACTGCTTAAAAGCCATGGCTTCCTAAATTTTTTAAAAAAATTAATTAATTTTGTATGTATTTGCGAATAGCATCTTCCGAACACTGCCCAACTGCGTGAGCAAAAAATCCTTCCACCCAAAAATTAAGCGATCAGCATTCTATAGCTTTTTTTGTGCATTAAATATATTTGTAAAGTGGGTATATTTGTAAAGTGGGTATATTTGTAAAGTGGGTATATTTGTAAAGTGGGTATATTTGTAAAGTGGGTATATTTGTAAAGTGGGTATATTTGTAAAGTGGGTATATTTGTAAAGTGGGTATATTTATTGGTGGCCCCTTTGGGGCCACCAATGAGAAGTTTTAGTAGGCTGTAAAACGAGTATCCAAACTATTTTTACAGCCTACTAACATCAAGTTCACGTTTTTTTAGTAAGCAAAGCTCTCTTAATCGATAAGCTTTAACAATTTAAATTCACACTCTTTATCGCCAACAACACCATTCTTATTTTTATACTTAATTTTTTTCTTCGTATGATATGCTTCTAGTAAATCTTGATACGTATCAATACCATCAAAAAATTCTGATATCTTTATTTTATGTATACACCCAAACCCTGAACCATACCCTCGCGCTTCAATTAATTCATTATTTGCTATATTGCTCACCACCATCACATGACCAGGTATCCAGATAATATCCCCATTTTTTAATATATCTTTTCTACCCAATGCCTTTTTTTTCTCTTGTATAGCCCATGATGTTTTCCAAGGAAAATCAACCCCTGCAATCTTTGCCATACGCATAATAAACCCTGAACAATCATAGCCAGTATATTGCTGATTATCGTTTTTTTTATTCTTTTGTTTATTTCTATGTCTATGCCAAACACCGTCTTGCACATAAAAATTAGATTCATCCTTTTGATGCGATTGTATAAAACTACTTCCTCCCCAAACATAGGGGATAATCTGTGTATTATTACTTGATTCTGCTACCATATCAACAAGATTATTAATTAACGTCACAAAACGAAGTCGAACCAAATATTCACCTTGCAATGGCATCTCTTTTAAAGCATATTTTTTAGGAATATAAGCAGTAACTAGGTTCTCTTTTTTATAATCAAAGTACCGCACGCAATACGATTCCCTTTTATCTTGTTCAGACTTATGAAAAAAACGAGTACCAGCTGAAAAAACATTCCACGGATAAATCAACACAATAGTCGGCTTGCCGGCATACTCACCAGCAGGAATTGCCTGCTCTATTTTATCATCACTAATCGAATCTAAAAATAACACCTTATTTTTTTTCACCCAAAACGTATTAAGAGGTTTTTGACTGTTTTTATCAAATCCGTATACAACAGCGTCAAAAGCAACCTCAATATAACCCTCTTGTTCAGCTACGCACGTTGCCAATTCATTATATAAAGCTTGATAAGCTCGAAAACATTTTTGTGTATCAGGACAGGCTGGTAACGAAACGGCTATCTGTTTTTGAGTTTCTTCCAACAAAATCACGGTATCCATATCAGTTACTGGCTCTATAAATACTATTTTTTTACCAACAAACGTTTCGCAAAGCAAAGATCCATAGCCTGTTGCTAACCCAAAAAAAAGCATACCGAAAAAAAATTGCGTCGACCGTATTTGCCTTCTATCAATATTCATATTTTGCTCTCCCTCTATTTTTTATACACTTTTTATTAAAAACTTATGTGAAATTATTAAACATATAAAATTCTCTACCTATAAAATTACAGATCATAAAACTACACAACAAAATTATAAAAATAAAACGACTCAACACAAAAACCACCGCAAGCAAAACTACTAATAGTATAATAATTAAAATATTACAAAAGCAATACTGGCATTTTTCGTTATTTAAGAACAAAAAAAGCGCTTATAAAAAACGCTCTTTTTTGTTCGTCTATCTTTTTTTATCGAAAATCAACTATAAATAATACTTATTACCTAAATACCAAAAAATACTTATACCAATTTTTCTTGTTATAGAAAATCTAATAGATCTTGTCGCTCCTCTGGCAAGTGCCTACTCAACACCTTACGCAATAAAAACTTCTTTTTTGCGAGCAAATGTCTTTCTGTTAACACTGCTCCCACTGCTACTACACCCAATACACAACGAACTGGCCCCAAACTTACAACCCCAGACAAACCACAGACAGCGCCAGAAATTAACCCTCCAACGTGAGTTGCTCTTTCTTTATCATCTAAATTTATCATAAAAGGTAACAGAGTTACAATTCCAGTACCGCCAACATATCCTAAAGTAGCTCCACCTGCTCCTGCGAACATACCAGAACTAAGCCCTTCTTCATTCATCGCTCTTTGTGCATTAAAAGATCGTATCGGCATTTGAACTATACGACGCACCGGCATATGTCTCATGGATCGCTGCAGCATCGCCTGCATTGATCCATGAGATATAACAGCACATAATATAAAAACTAACAAATACCCTGATTTCATAAATTTTTTTCTCCTATTATGCTTGTATGTTGCTTATTTTTCTGACAAGCTATCTTACATTTTTCACCTAAAAATATCAAAATAATTATTAAGAGTGTACTATTTTTAAGTTGATAAATAGTTAAAATGTATTATTGGGAGAGCTATATGTCTCATTACCGCTCAGTTCCTATAGGAGTTGATGATTATAAAAAACTTATCGATAATAACAATACATATGTTGATAAGACTTTTCTCATTAAAGAATTTTGGCAAGATGGGGCGGAGGTTATTTTAACACCTCGGCCGCGTCGATTTGGTAAAACGCTAAATCTTTCAATGCTCAAATATTTTTTTGAAAAAACAAACCAAGATACATCCTATCTTTTTGAAACAAACAAATATATGGACTGATCCTGAATTTCGCGCTCTTCAAGGACAATTTCCGGTTATTTTTCTCACATTTAAAGATATTAAAGTTGGTTCATGGGAATTAGCTTATGCAGAATTTGCAGGTATTATATCAGAAGAATGTAAGCGACTATTGCCTAATCTCGTAATAGAAAAAATTGACATTTCTGATATTGATATTTTTAATCGCCTCAAAGTAAAACAAGCATCTGAGCAAGAACTGACTCAATAGTTTGCAATTTTTATCACGTTTATTATATAAACAAACAGGGAAAAAAGTTATTGTTTTAATTGATGAATATGATGCTCCCATACTACATGCATATCTCAATAATTATTATTCAGAAACAGTAAGATTTATGGATGGTTTACTTTCTAAAGTATTAAAAACAAATTTTGCACTTGAAAAAGGATTTTTGACCGGTATCACTCGTGTAGCCAAAGAAGGTATATTTTCAGGCCTCAATCATCTTTCTGTGTGTACTGTATTAGATACTCAATACTCTGATAAATTTGGTTTTACTCAAGAAGAAGTAGATCAGTTATTGGTTAGCTATGATCTTGTTGATAAAAAAGACGAAATTAAAAGCTGGTACGATGGCTACGTATTTGGTAATACCAATGTTTATAATCCGTGGTCATTGCTTAAGTGTATCGAAAACAATGGTGCTTTCAAACCATATTGGGCCAATACCAGCAATAATGATCTAATTAGAGATCTGATTGCCCGGTCTGGACAGGCGATTAAAGATGATATAGAGCTTTTGTTGCAGGGAAAAGTGATTGTTGATAAAGAAATCGATGAGGGTATTACTTTACGAGATATTAAAAACAACATGCAAAATATTCAAGGATTTTGGAGTATATTTCTTTTTACTGGCTATCTTACGGCAACATCGCATATATTTAAAAATAGAAGACACTATTATACGCTTGCATTACCCAATGAAGAAATAACATTACTATATGAAAAATTAATTGCCGAAGCTATAAACAAAACACTAATATCTGGTAAGATTGTTGAATTATTTACTGCCTTTATGACCGGAGATTGCTACCGACTAACCATTTTGTTACAAGAATTTATTATATATAGTTGCAGTTCCTACGATTTACCAAGCGATGATCCTGAACGTTCAATTCATATGTTTGTATTGGGATTACTTGCAGGACTTTCTGATCGTTACAAAATTCAATCTAATCGTGAGTCTGGCCATGGACGTTATGATATTATGCTTATGCCACGAACACCCCAAGATCCTGGAATTTTAATTGAATTTAAAAAAGCAAAAGATGATAATGAGACAGTATTAGCAGAATCAGCACAAGAAGCATTAGAGCAAATCAAAAATCGTTCTTATGTAGCAGAAATAAGAAATTCTGACTACCAAGGCTCTATTTTATGTTACGGCATTGCTGTATACAAAAAACATGTAGTCGTTGCGATAGAGACTATAGATAAAATAAATTTATACCAAACCACCAACAATAATAACAATCTGGTATAAACTATTTTTCCAACAAACAATTTTACAAATCAGACAAATAATAGATAGGGCGTTTATAGAAAATGCTCTCTCTATTATTTGTCTTTTTAAAAACTAACTATTATTTAATCTGACGTATCTTGTTTATCATCTGATACTTGCCCAAGCGCTCCCAGTACTACCGCGGTTCCACCTAAAAATGTACCTAATCCTACTACGCCAGCTTTCCCACCCCACTCATCCGCTTCTGTAAAACCATTAATTACGCCACCAATCACCGCACCAGTACTAGCCAGCCCTCCTATTATATGCACTGTATCAATGTTAGGAGCAGCCAACAGTCCAATTACCCCTACCGGTAAAGACACTAAACACCCACCCACAGCACCCCAAGCAGCCCCCGTTCCGATACCAAGCATCCCTCCCATTGCACCAGAAATGGCGTCACCAACGACAGCGCCTTTATTACATTTACTTTTTTTTACTGTTTTGTCATGAAAAGCTTGTACCGGTACTCGCTGAAATATATGCTCGGGAGGCAAAATCATACGTATTGGCCGCCGGAACCGCATCGCGTACGCTGATTCATGTGATATAACAGCACATAATATAAATACTAAATATCCTAATTTCATAAAATTCTTTCTCCTGTTATGTTTGTATATGTTTATATGTTGCTTATTTTCTGACAAGCTATCTTAAATTTTTCACCTAAAAATGTCAAAATAATAGCCTTTTGCATGAGCAACAAACTTTTATATATTTATTTTTTCAATTATACTGAATACATATTCTTATTTTTATAAATAAAAAAGGTGATAGATATGGTTTTTTTAGATCCTAAAACTGATATCGCATTTAAAAAATTATTTGGGGACAGTGCCCATAAAAATATTGTTATTAGTTTTTTAAATAACATTCTTAATCGAAAAAACAGTGAAATAATAGTCGATGTTGTTATGAATGACCCTTACAACCATCCTGAAACAGTAGCATCTGGTACCACCAAAGAACAAAAATCATCAAAATCAAGTATTGTTGATATACGATGTACCGATCAAGCAAACAAGCGTTATATTGTTGAAATGCAAGTTGTCAGACAAAAAGATTATCTAGAACGAGCCCAATATTATAGTTCAGTGGCATTAAACCGGCAATTAAAATCTACCGCAGCATTTGGCATTCTGGATCCTGTTATTTTTGTTGGTGTTTTAGATTTTACATTTTTTTCAAATCCTCACTATATTACTCATCATCTGATATTAGACCAAGAGACATATCATCATGAGCTTAAACATTTAGAATTTCATTTTGTTGAATTAAAAAAATTTAATAAAGAGCTCCAAGAGTTAACGACATTAGCAGATAAATGGATCTATTTTTTAAAAAACGTTCACAGCATGGAAACTATTCCAAGCAATTTAAAAAATCCTGACATGGAAGATGCCTTTCATATTTTACACAAAAGTACCTGGTCGCCAGAACAACTCGAAATTTATGATCGTTTATTAGATGAAATACGTTCAGAGCCGGGTAAACGTGCATCAGCGAAAGATGAAGGAAAAGAAGAAGGTATTGAAATTGGCAAAAAACAGGGTATTGAGATTGGTAAACAAGAGGGTATTGAGATTGGTGAAATGAGGGGTAAATTAGAGATGGCTAAACAATTTTTAGATATTCTTGACGTTGAAACTGTCGCTAAAATAACGGGTCTTAATATTGAAACCATTAAAAAGCTTAAAAAAAATGCCTGTAATTAAAATCTTATACCAAACCGCAATCTTTTACCCCATCGTAAACAGTAGGGGCCCAGAACTTAGGCTAAGATTTTTCACCCCCTTACTCTATACCCCATCTTTTTTGATGGGGAAGCTCGAATTTTCAGGGAGATTCTGGGGACTGGGATCCTGCGAGGCCGCAGTTAAAATTATATCTTAGTGATTGTTTGCGGATTGGTATTAATTTAAAAATATTTGTAAATTATAAAAATAAAACCTAAAAAAATAAAATAGAGTTATGGAAAAAAAATACGATTACGCTGCAAGCGAAAAAAAAAACCAAAACTATTGGCTTGCCAATAATATCTATACTATTAATGAACAAACCGGCCCTCTCTATAGCATCGATACCCCGCCACCAACAGTATCTGGATCTTTACATATAGGTCATATATTTTCTTACACCCAAACTGATGTTATTGCCCGCTACAAACGAATGTCTGGCTATACGGTCTTTTATCCTTTTGGTTTTGATGATAATGGTCTGCCAACAGAACGATACGTAGAGCAAAAACATAACATCAAGGGATATCAACTACCTCGATCAGAATTTATTGAACTCTGCCAAAAAGAATCTGCGCTGTCGGCAGAAACTTTTAAACAATTATGGCAACAGATGGGAATATCTGCTATATGGTCTCATACCTATTCGACCATATCTAAAAAAACCCAAAAAATATCACAAGAATCTTTTATAGAGCTTTTTAAAAAGGGATATATATATCGTAAAAATGAACCGGCTCTCTATTGTGCAACCTGTTGTACTTCTGTATCCCAAGCAGAATTAGAAGATAAAGAAATTCCTTCTTTTTTTAACGATATTATATTTAAAGATGTTGCTGGTAATGATCTTACCGTTGGCACAACGCGCCCAGAACTACTTCCATCGTGCGTTGCTCTTTTATACAATCCAGAAGACAGTCGCTATACTCATTTGGCTGGTCAGCTGGCAACCGTACCTATTTTTAATTATCTGGTTCCTATTATTGCCGATAATCTCGTAGAAATAAACAAAGGAACTGGCCTTGTCATGTGTTGCACTTTTGGTGACAAAAAAGATATTGAATGGTTTAAAAAACATAACCTTTCTTATCGTCAGTCAATTGATAAAACAGGAAAGTGGTTACCAGAAACAGGAATACTCGCCGGCATGCGTGTTCATTCAGCTCGTACTCGCATTATAGAAAAGTTAAAAAAAGAACATTTATTAACGCAACAAAAACCGATAACTCATGCCGTAAATATTCATGAACGATGCAAAAAAGAGATCGAAATCATGCTTCTTTCGCAATGGTTTGTCTCTATCTTAAGCTTTAAATCAAAGTTTTTAGAAAGTGCCCATGTCATAAACTGGTATCCTCCATTTATGAAATCTCGGTATACCAATTGGGTTGAACATATTGGCTGGGATTGGTGTATTTCTCGGCAACGATTCTATGGCATCCCCTTTCCCGCATGGCACTGTATCGATTGTAATGCTATTCTTCTTGCTGAAAAAAACCAACTCCCTCTTGATCCACAAGAACAAAAATATCCGGGCTCTTGCAGCTCTTGTTCAAGCAACAACATAGCACCTGATACCGATGTTATGGATACCTGGAATACGTCATCACTAACTCCCTATATATGCAAAGAACTCTACGAAGAGATAAGTAATCACAAACAAGATAGCAATGGTCAAAAAATAGATAATAAAAATAATTTTTTAGCCCATAATTTTTTACCTATGAGTATGCGACCTCAAGCACATGACATTATTAGAACATGGGCATTTGATACCATCGTTAAAACAGTGATGCACGACGATCTGATTCCATGGCATGACATTGTTATATCTGGTCATGTATTAAGTAGTGTAAAAGAAAAATTATCTAAATCAAAAAGCAATGCAACTCTATCCCCTGAAAGCCTTCTTGCTCAATACCCAGCTGATGCTATTCGTTACTGGACTCTATCAGGCGGCCTGGGTCAAGATACGGCTTTTTCTGAAGGGCAACTTAAAATAGGATTACGTTTAATCACCAAATTATGGAATGCGTTTCTTTTCATAAAAGAACATATAGAGCATGACCCCGAACATGATCAAAAACAAAACAGTTTCACCAAAACACCTACACAGCTAGGCGCCATAAACGAATGGGTACTTGATACCATCAATGCTACGTATACTGAATATAAAAAAAATCAGGATAACTATGCCTTTAGCGGAGCGCTTGATCGCGTAGAAAACTTCTTTTGGCATACTTTTTGTGATAACTTTATAGAACTAATTAAAAATCAGTTCTATAAACCAGAAAGCTATACGCAAGAAGAAATTTATGCAACACGCTACACTCTCTATCATGTGGGGTTACGTATTTTGCAGCTCTTTGCTCCATTTTTGCCCCATATTACAGAAACACTATTTATGGAGCTTTATCAAAAACAGATACAAAGCAAGTCACTACACCTAACACAATTAGATCGCTATCAGTACGAGACACGGTATCCTGAATCTGTTTCTATAGTCAATCAGGTTCTCTATGTTGTTGCACAAATACGTATACTTAAAACAGAAAAGCAACTTTCTCTTAAAACAGAACTTGCTATGTTACAAATATATGGCACAAATGGAGAGCAGCTCTCAAAATTACGAGCATATGAAAATATAGTAAAGGGTATCACCAACGCACATACAATAGAATATAAACTAATTTCTGAAAATCACATTCACGAAGACCAAGCCCATGATAAGCAACTTCATGAAAATAGCAAAAAAGAGATATATTCTGAAACCAGTAGTTGCCCTACTAGCGAAACCGAACTTATTTCTTGGCATGCTAAAATTACTCTAGAAGCAACTACAACGCTCGATAAAAAATAAACCTAGAAACACACACTTTGATCTATCTCCTTTCGGGCGGATAGATCAAAATTAATATTAGATAAAAAAACAGTTGTTATTTTAAAACAGACACACATAAAAGCAGATAACCTATGATTTCCCTACTCAATAAAAAAAATACCGTACTCATCGACAAAAAAGTGTTAAAAAAAGATGCGCAAAAAATTCTTGATCTCCTCGACTATTCTGATTTCGACCTAGCAATATTGTTAACCAATAACATAACGGTACAAAAATATAATCGTGAATACAGAGATAAAGATGTCCCCACTGATATCCTTTCTTTTCCGTTTCATGAACTTCTACCAGGCCAACGAATAGAGCCAAAAACCGAAGAAGATAAAAATCTGGGAGATCTTATAATATCCGTCGAATATGTACAAAAATTATATCCCGATAATCTATATGAGCGTATGCAAACATTATTAGTGCATGGCATATGTCATCTTTTAGGACATGATCATGATACTGAAAAAACAGATAAAGAGATGCTTGCATTGGAAGACTTTTTGCTCCTAAAATTACAAGAAAAAAAATAGTATGAAATTACACCCAACTATATTATTTAGTTTTTGTCTGATTACCACTATTTACCTACATGGTGCTGACAATAGTGCTGACTATAATGCTGATACTAGTGCCATTGATAAGGTAAACGCTCAAAGACATAAGTACATAAAATCTCGCGAGACGCAAATTCAAGGTTTTGATGCCGAGGAACCCCCTCTCAGAGATGCTTTTATGAAACAAGCTATTCTTATTGATAATAAGCGCCAAGCTGCTATTGCGACTGACGATGCTCTCTGTAAAGCCAATGGCAGGCCTATAGATAGAAAGTCTTCTTATAGAAAAAAAGCTAAAAAGAAGCATGCTGAAGAAATTCAGGCCGCCCGAGCTAATCTCATTATTCTTGAATCTCGTAGAAATAAAGCTAGACGTGAAATGAGAAGATTAACGAAAAAAATTGCTCAATCTTCTGCTCCTGCCACTATACCCGAAAAAAAACCTTGGAAATGGGAATAAAAAAACAAAAAATTTATTTTGTCTTTTTTGACTTAGATGTCGTTTTCTTTTTTGGTATTGTAGCGCCATGCTTACGAGCTTCAGAAAGAGCGATTGCAACTGCTTGCTTACGATTTTTTACTTGAGGGCCAGATTTAGAGCCACTGTGAAGTTTGCCTTCTTTATACTCTTTCATGACCTTCTTTACCTTCGATTTTCCCGTCGTTGACTTAGTCGTTGACTTAGCTGGGGATTTGGTCGACGAACGTGATGTACTCTTTTTGGCAGCTTTTTTCATAACCACAATAACCTCCTTTACTCTTAAACATAAACTCCTACTTAATTATTATCGTATCATATCACCCAATAGATATGCAACAATAGGCTATTATAAAGGCTTTTTCCGAGATTTTCATACTTTCACGCTTATGTAAAATACACAATTTCTCAAGTGCCAATTTACTACAAAATAGATTCTTACCCTTTATTTTTGTCTATGCTTTTATTATTAGAATCTATCAAAAAATTGACTTATACACATACTCTAGTATCTTGTGTCCAGAATATATATTTAACAACCTCTTTACTCAAAAGACTTTTTATGAAATTACATGCAATTATATTATTTAATTTTTGTCTAATCGCTAACAGCCTACATACTGCATATGATGAAGATCCTCGTGTTGGCACTCTTCTTGACGATTTTACTATTTTTCTTCATGCTGCAAGCGATAGACTTGCGACAGCGCAAGCTGATCATGTTGTTCATGATCGTATTCTTGAAGATAATTTTACTACCTATAAAGAAGCTGTAGAAGAAAAACTTGCTGCAGAATATACCACTTGTGCTCAGAATACTGATCTTATAGTTTCTTATTATGCTCCAGCTAATCACAGTACCTCTCAAGCTATCAAACGCGCTAAAGATAAGCTTGCACGCAATTATGCTGCTAATAATCGCATTTTTACTACTGCCAAGCTTACTGCGGCTCGTGATTGTGCTGCTGCTGAGGGCGCTCTTGCTCGAAAGCTTTTAGCAGCCGATTTGGATGCTCATACAATTATTCCTGCTTTCTATTCTTCCATTTCTCTTCCTCTTTTTTCTGCTATTATTAATGATCCTTCTACTAATAATAGCACCAGAAATAACTCTTTTGATTTTGCCATATATGAAGTTAATCTTAACAGTGCTCGCCATATCAGAAATAAATCTCTTGGTTATGCTGCTGCCAAAAACACACGGCGATCTCTTCCTGAGCTTATGAGTGCCCGAGCTATAAAGACTAAGCTTAATCGAGAAGCTGCTGCCGCCAACCTTCGTGAACTCGCTGCTAGTGGCTTTGATATTTCTAGCCTTGAGTCTGCTTCTTTAGATTTCGATCTTCCTCCTCCTGCTTATATTGCTCCTATTGCTCTTCCCTATCCTCTCCACGCAAAAATACCTGTTCACTTTTCTGATCATCAAAAATCTGCGCGAGCTACTATTCCTGCTCAAGGCCCTGATCGTAGACACTTATTTTTTAAATCATTCGAAGAAGAAAAAGAGTTTAAAGAAAATATTCAAGGCTAATACCAGATCACTAAATTTATTTAGTTAAGATAAACTTAGCCCGAACAAGCAATACTTTTTATGGACATTATAAGTTAGGCATGTTAAATAAAAAACATATATTTTTAACTTTTCACTTAAAAAAGGTGTTTTTTATGAAGCTACGTTTCATGATATTGTTTAATTTTTGTTTGATTGCTAGTAGCCTAAATACCGTTCATGCTGCTCATGGGCCTGTTCCTGATGCTAAGCTTATTGCAGAAGTCAATGCTCGTCTTAACTCTATTGAGGCTAGTCTTGCTGCTGAGCTTGCAACTATTAATGCTAAACTTGAAGCTGATAAACAGGTAATTGCCCGTAGAGAAGCTGATATTAAAACTGAACTTTCTCGTACTCTTGCTACTATTAAACAATCGTGTACTAATGCCAAACTTAATATTAATCGTAATCGCGCTGCGAATGGTGACGTTGTTGCTAACGTTCAAATTACTGGCGCAGAGTATCAAGCCCATATCTGTACTAAGCAAGCTAATGAGCACGCTGCTGATCGTCAAGCAAGTGCTAGTAGTCTACTTGTTTGCGCTAATTATGAAGCCCATCTTGCCACTAAAGGGGCCGAGGATCGCGCTGCGCTTGCTCGTACCCATGCTAAATATAGACTTAGACTAACCCCTCATCATCATGCCGGTTTCGCTGTTTATAATCCTCCAGCTGCTCCAGCTGCCGCCGCTATTCCTGCTGTTATTCTAGCTCTAGGCACTAATCCTGATGTGTTAACAACTTAAAACATCTCATCTACGCGCAATTATGTATAAACGATAATCTTAACAGCACCTCTTCGGAGGTGCTTATTATTTCAAAAGTTACCAACTATCTCTCTTTTCTGTTTACGAAATTAAACATTTTTTTGAACTGCTTCTTTTTCCAGAAAAATAGTTTTTTTTCTGCGTTTTTTTTCTCTGAAGAGGCTGAGTATCAAACATATCTGGTATAGCTTCTACAACAACAAACTCTTTTTCATCGATAACAGCACCTGTGCCTAAATCCTCTTTGCGGTCATCTTCTTCTCTAAGGAGCCCATAGTGATGCAAAAATTTAGGCGTACACCGCGCTACAGTACTGAGCAAGTGAGACAAGTCGCCTCCTTCTTCATCGACAAGTGCTGGATACAAAGAAGGTGGGGTATTTTCACCAGCATACTTTACAATAATATCTGCGACACTACTAATCAATCCCTGGTTTTCTATAAGCTCTTTAAGTGCAAGTTGCGGACGTTGATTAAACGTTTTTAGTGACATGGTTAATTCATGAGAAAGTAATTGAGCGCGAGCGAGTTTTACATCAACAACAATTGCATCAAAACCTTTAAGTAAATCGCGACTTATTCTCATAAGACAATCTCGAGGAGTTTGTTGTCTTTCTCTATCCAAAATATCCACTTGTTGTGATGACCACCATATTAATGCTCTTGCCT
Source organism: uncultured bacterium (assembly GCA_963719415.1). Classification (GTDB taxonomy): domain Bacteria; phylum Babelota; class Babeliae; order Babelales; family Vermiphilaceae; genus JAPLIS01. Next base: position 607,852 of record OY970383.1, read on the forward strand.
TTTTAAAAAAAGAATCTGTTTTTTCATATTGTGCTCTTAAACATAAAAAATAAAGCGGACTACGTCCTAAATCATCTAATGAAAGGGGTTCTGCCGAAGTATGATCACACAATAACGCTACTACTTCTGGAGAATGTTCATGAGATCCCGCAGCATAATGCAATGCTTTAGGCCCTGTTGATGGTAAATCATCATCAGGGCCTAAAGTTTTTTTAACATTAACATCGGCATGAGCATCCAAAAGCAATTGCGCTACTTTAGGCGAAAAAGCAAAAAACAAGGGGGTCATTCCTAAATTAAAGAAAAACCCATTTACCGGCGCTCCATGAGTTAAGCACGTTTCAATAAAGGGAATATTATTTTTCGTACATGCCAAACTTAATAAAGTCACAGAAAGCAAATTACCGTCTAATATATTAATATTAGCACCAGCATCAATTAATTCTTGTATTCTATCTATTGTCTCTTGATACCAATCATCCTTAGAATCTACAAAAAGATCAATGAGCTGTTTGGTTAATTGATCTTCATATTTATCTGAATTCTTCAACGTAATAAGTTCTTCAACCCATCGATCTTCACAACTTATTACTTCTTTTACTACTTCTGATTCTTTTTCTTTATTTTCTTCTGCAGCAAATAAACTAATTATAGAAAACAGGATAATTATCGTTAGCCTATACTTCATTCTATATCCTTTACCTATTAAAACATGCGTTAATTCAACGATATTTCTACATTCTTAATTTTTTGAACCTTCTGAAGCAACAAATACCCTTTTGGACCTAATAAATATCTATATACCAAATCCTGCATAGATTTTATAAGCGGGAAACCATTGCTTCTCTGTGAATGTAAACCAATACAATCCACATTCATTTCCGATTGCTTTGCAACATCGAACAAAAACTCATCAAATGTTGCTGTAGGCGATACCATTAGCATTAGATCGGATTGATATTTCAGTCGTCTTATAATTATTTGATGTTGGCGATCAATTCCATAATCAATAAGCATAGGATCACGAAAATCATAACTCTCTACTATTCCAATTACTGCAGGTAATAATACATCATTAAGTGCTTCATAGAGAGCAAATTGAAAAGTTTTTGGCATTGGTCGCGGCAACTGTTTTTGTCGTTTCTCTATGGCCCATGGCTCTAAAACTTTTTTGATGTATCCACACCAATCTTGGTTTATAACACATGACTCATTAATAGCATGCTCCTTACAATACTTGCTAAATGCCATGGGCGGCAACTCATGGGGGCAACTCTCCAACAATTCACGCTGAAAATCATCACCATGGTCTATCAAAGCTTTACCTTTTTTGGAAAGATAATTAAAAACACCAGGAAAAGTAGAGTAAATACTAAAGGGATCCTTTGCAACCAGATCTTTTTCAGAAAAATTTTCATACGCGCAAAATAAGGTTGACGTAACATTAATTGCAAAAAAAACAAAAAAAATATGCTTAATCATTCTACTTCAATAACATCAATTTTTAATCTACTTCGAGAAAATCAACATCAAAACAAGCATCTCCCTCAAGTCCACGGTTATCAGCAGCAGCATCTTGGGCAACACATTCGAGCGTCATTCTGTTTTACCTCACGCAATAAACAAAGTCAATAACAAAATTCTCTATTTTAATATCACCAGTAGAGGATCTTCTCTTCTGCAGGAAAACTATATATTCTTTTTGGCATATTATTAATAAGGTGCCCATTCGCATCACTTCTTGTATCAAGAACCAAATGCCCTTTTCGATCTAGCAAGCCCCTATACACCAGGTGCTGCATCGATTCTATAAGCAAACCGTCTTTGGCTGAATATAATATAACACGATCTCGAGCTATGCTTGCTTGCTCTCCAACCTCAGATAAAAATTGCTCAAATGTTGTTGTAGGTAATACTTTTATCATGAGCTCAGGATGAATGGGATGATAAGGGATATATTGAGATGGCAAGCTCAATATTATCTTTACTTCATGCACATCTTCAACTCCATGATCCATCGGTGTAGTCTCATAACTATAATCTTTTACTATTCTAACTACTTCAGGTAAAAATAATACATTTCTAAGTGCTCCATCTAGCACGTACTGAAAAGTATTACATTGTCGCAGCAATTGCCTTTCTCGCGCTTCTATAGCCCATGGCTCTAATGCCCTTTGAGCATACTCCCTCAAGTTACTATATGATGAGTCAAATGGCATAGGTGGCTGGCTATCCGAATAGACCTGCAACAACTTGTGACGAAAAAGTTCAGCCCATTCTTTTGTCTTTTCAGAATCAAGCCCGCTTGCCATTTCAGAATCTGAATAACTGCCAACAACTGTATAAAACCATCTATAATAAATATTAAAAGGTCTTTTGTGCGCGCAAAATAAGGTTGATGTAACATTAATTACAACAAAAACAAAAAAAATATGCTTAATCATTCTACTTCAATAGAATCAACATCAAAACAAAGATCCCCCTCAACTCCATAGCTATAAGCAGCTTCAGGAGCAATAAAAACAAAATCGTCACCATCTTCAGCCTCATCATCTTCAGGATTAGCATTAGAATCAGCAACTACAGGATTCTTAACAGCGATACGAGCTGCTGCAAGGCGATACGCCGCAAAAGCAGCATCAATCTGAGAAATAAAAACAACAGAACCTCCGGCGTGAGAAGCAAGAACAGCTTTATTTATATCGGCTGCAAGGCGATTTGCAGCAAGAGAAACTGCAGGATCAGCGGCACGAGCAGCTGCTGTAAAAGCTTTTGCGTGATCAACATTTGGAATAGCGGCAAAGTCGATAGCGAAACCAGAACAAGCAGCAAGATTAGCAACAGTACAAACAACTCGAGCACGAGCAGCCGCAGCACGATCAGTTAAAGGGGTATCAGGAGTATCTGCAGCAATTAAATTAGCTGCATCCAAATAACCAGCACCTTTAGCGGCAAAATTAACAGCACAACCAAGCCTAGTATTAGCCCAGCAATATGCTTTAAATGCACGATCCGAGTCAGGATCACTGTCAGCACGAAGCTCAGCAAGAGCAGAGTCACGAGCATGAGCAATAGCATATTCGCTAGCCAATAAGCTGCCGGGGGTAAAACAGATACCAAATAGTACAATTAAATGTAATTTCATAAGCAACCTTTAAGTAAAAAAAGTTATTAAACATATACCTATTCGAAGAACATTATATTTCTACCTCACGCAATAAATAAAGTCAATAACATAGCTTTAGTTCTCACGAAATTAAACATTTTTTTGAACTACTTTTTTTTCCAGAAAAGTAGTTTTTTTTCTGCGTTTTTTTTCTCTGAACAGGCTGAGTATCGAACATATCGAGTACGGCTTCTACAAAAACAAAGTCTTTTCCATCGACAATAGCATCCCCGGCTAGAATATCTTCGTCATCATCATCTATAACAGGCCTAGAGTGAGGCAAAAATTTAGGTGTACACCGCGCTACAGCACTGAGCAAGTGAGACAAGTCGCCTCCTTCTTGATCAATAAGTGCTGGATATAAAGAAAGCGGCGTATTTTCACCGGCATACCCTAGAACAATATCCGAAATACCGCAAATCAATCCCTGGTTTTCTATAAGCTCTTTAAGTGCAAGTTGCGGACGTTGGTTAAACATTTTTAGTGACATGGTTAATTCATAGGGAAGTAGTTGAGCGCGAGCGAGTTTTACATCACCAACAATTGCATCAAAACCTTTAAGTAAATCACGACATATTCTCATAAGACAATCTCGAGGAGTTTGTTGTCTTTCTCTATCCAAAATATCCACTTGTTGTGATGACCACCATATTAATGCTCTTGCCTTTTTAAAAAAAGAATCTATTTTTTCATATTGTGCTCCTAAACATAAAAAATAAAGCGGACTACGTCCTAAATCATCTAATGAAAGGGGTTCTGCCGGAGTATGATCACACAATAACGCTACTACTTCTGGAGGATGATCATGAGATCCCGCAGCAGCATGGAGTGCTTTCGATCCTACTGATACAAAATCAGAATCACGATCTTCCAATGTTTTTTTAACATTAACATCGGCATGAGCATCCAAAAGCAATTGCGCTGCTTCAGGCGAAAGAGCAAAAAACAAGGGGGTCATTCCTAAATTAAAGAAAAACCCATTTACCGGCGCTCCATAAGTTAAACACGTTTTAATAAAAGAAATATTATTTTGCAGACATGCCGCACTTAAAAAAATCTGCGCAAACAGATCATCATCGAAAGCTTTAATATTAGCGCCAGCATCAATCAATTCTTGCATTCTGTCCACTATCTCTTGATTCCATGGAAAATGATTATCTCTATCTACAACAAGCCCAACTAGTTCGCAAGTTAATTGATCTTCATAGTTATCAGAATTGATCAACGCATTCAGTTTTTTTTCATAACTTGTTGCCTCTTTTATTGCTTCAGCTTCTTTTTCTTTATTTTCTTCTGCTGCAAATAAACTCGTTATGGAAAACAGGATAATTATCGTTAATCTACCAAGAGAGAGAACGCTGAGAGTACGCGTCATACTACCACCTGCAACTGTTCATGTATTGTTTAATTTTTTTGTTCTTCAAAAACTTCTTTTTTTTCAAGCATAAGACCGCCACCCACGCGACGCGATAGAATTGCGTATACCAGTTTCTTCATATCTTCCACAGGTTCCTCTATAGAATCCCAACAAGCGACAAACTTCGGCATTGAAGTCAATCGAATATTATCTACACCAATATTCGCTCGCACACCCACATCGTTCAAAAATCCACTAAATGTTGTCTCGGGTAATACCTGTACCGCGTATTCAAACGTCATCCCGTCTGAAAAATTTCGTTTTATATGTACAATCTGCTTACCTTCTACACCATGATCCCTAAATGTTGGCTCGTGATTATATTCTACTAGTATATTGCTCACTGACCATGACAATTTATCTTCAAGTTCATTAAAAACAGCAACGTCAATAGTATTTGGTACCGGTCGCGGCAATTGCCTTTCTCGTGCATCTATAACCCATGGCTCCAAAATATTCTTAACATACTTCAACAAACTATACGATCTAACACATGACTTATCAATTTTATACTTTTTACAGTATGCCTCAAATGATATAGGCGGGTGAATTTTGGAACAAGTCTGTGACAACCTTTGATGACCATGGCCACATTCAACCTCTTTCTTTACAATTTCAAGGTTATTAGGAACAGCAAAAGTCTCATAAAACCACCCATAATAAACATCAACAGGATCCTTCCCTTCAAATGGTCTTTTGCGTGCGCAAAACAGTGTTGACGTAACATTGATTACAACAAAAAAGAAAAAAACATAGGGCTGAAAATATCTCATGGGTATTCCTGTTTTTTACTTTATTTCTCTAAATTTTTAACCCATAAATTTTATTATAGCAAAGCGCTGATAAATAACGGAGCCCCCAGCAATAAGCTGGGGTAAAAATAACCCCAATAGTATTGCCTCGCAGAAGGCGATACTCGCAAACTTCTCAATAATAGCAACTTTAAAAAAAAAATGGGGAATTTTTAATACGCACTGCTATAATTCGACAACTTTCATCTATTTTTAAATCTTTTTGAATCCCCTAAATCACTCGTCAAATAACCTAAAAGACTTTCTGATCTAGCACGTTTTCGTGCACCTGATACTTCATCTGATACTCCACCAGATTCTTCACTAAATTCTTGAAACAACAAAATCGGATCTGGATATACCAAACTTCTATACACCAGGTGACTCATAGATTTTACAGCCGAAACAACAGACGAAGTCGTATCATACAATCCAAAATGATCTACACTTGTTTTTGCCTCTTGCCCTACTTTAAGCAAAAACTCATTAAATGTTGTTATGGGTGATACATCCATAAATGTTGTTGTGGGTAATGCATCCATAACTGATACATCTACAATTAACCTAACAAACGACGATGTTCCTCTAGCGCTACATCTACGTTTATACAATAAATCTGGTATTATTCTTATTGTACGTACAGCACAAATCCCATGATCACTAGGCGTCGTTTCGAGATTATAGCTCTTTACTGTATCAATTATTTCACGTGGCAATACATCTTTAAGAGCTTTATCTAAAAATTCATGCTGAAGAGGCAGCTTTAACGACAATCCCAAACATTTTTCCCGTTTTTCTATCGCCCATGGTTCTAAAATAGTGTAAGTATAATCCAACAAATTATCGTACGTAAACTGTGATTCATCAATAGTATGCCGCTTACAATACTCTGCCAATAACATAGGAGGTTCGCTTTCAGGGCAACACTCAGATAATGTGTGATAATAATCATTAGCATGTTTCACTAAATTATCTGAGTCTCTAAAAAGTCTTCTAAAAGAACAAACAAAGTCAGCAAAAACAGTAAAAGGATCTGTCGACTTTTCATACGCGCAAAACAGTGTTGACGTAACATTGATTACAACAAAAAAGAAAAAAATATGCTTGCGAAAATATCTCACGACTACTCCTGTTTTTTTAAACTTTTTAACAACCTTTTAATCTATAAATAGTTGATTTTGAGTCAATTTTAACAGCTTCAATTAAAAAAACAATAAAACAACTGCTCACCTATGCAAGTTTTTGTAGCAACTAAAAAATAAATAAAGATAAGCTGTAAAAAAACAATACCGATTAAAAAAAAATAAAAAAAAGAGTTTTTATGAAATTACGTCTAATGATTTTCTTAGTTATAGGTATAGGCATGCATACCAATATCTGCAAAGCAATGACCGAAGCCAACAACCTATGTATGATTATGGCATCTATAAGAAAATGGCTTCGAGCATGTTCCTGGCAAGCTGAAATCAAAGAGGACTTGCAAAACCTAAAACAAAAACCCAAAGATAGTCTTATGGAAGAAGATCTTGAAAAAGAAAAAAAAACAGAAGAAGAGCTTAAAAAGGCTGAAAAAAATAAAACAGAAAAACATAAAGAGTTAGATAATACACTTAAAACACTATGCCCAAACAGATACTCTCACATATGGAAACAGGTAAAAAAAATAGAAGCAATTGATAGATTACGGGAACAAGACCCTGGCAAGCAAAATGTTTATGAATGCATCAGCGATCTCCAAAAAGAAGTCAAACAATGCTCATGCAATAAACCTAACCTGTGGGGAAAAATACACAATTTATTCACTCATAAATAAAAATCCAAGATCCCCATTACCTATAATTTTATATACTTTTTATGCAAAAAAACAGGGGGCTTTTCATGGAAAAAATACGATTTGACTGTGATAGCAGCTCTTTAATAGACACAGAAAGGATCCTAGAAGCTGGACAGCATCTTTTGCCAGAAATCGAACGCATACATAAAGCATGGATAGCTGGAGGCTATGAATCGCCATATGCTGCACTTAATCTTGTATCCGATAAAAAAATGGTCGCAGAAATTAAAAAAATAGCTCAAGAAAAAAAAGCGTTAAATCCAACTATGCTTATAGTTATTGGTATAGGAGGATCAAGCCTTGGCCTCAAAGCAATTCACCAAGCTCTTTATGGCCGTTTTTATAATGAACAAAAACCTGATATTACTCTCTCTATTGCTGATACTATCGATACAGACTATCTAGAAGATATTTCCTTCCTTGCAGAACAACAATTAGAAGCAGGAAATACCATAATTCTCAATATAATTAGCAAATCTGGAACGACATTAGAGACGGTCATTAATGCCCAACTTTTTATTAATCTTATTAAGGAAGCTTATCCAGAAACGTATCAGAATTATATCGTAATAACCACTGATTCCGGATCACCATTATGGGATTTTGCCGAATCACATTCATTTACAAAGCTCCCAATCCCCCACCAGGTTGGAGGCCGCTATTCAATCTTTTCTGCTGCAGCTCTTTTTCCACTCGCACTATTAGATATTAATATCGATGAACTGATACATGGCGCTCTTGCTATTTCCCAAGAATGCTTAAACAATAATATCCTAGAAAATCCTGCTGCTACGAGAGCCCTTATATTAGCAGAACAATATAAACAAAAAATACATATTCATGACATGTTTATATTCTCTAATGATCTAGTGGGAATTGGTGCTTGGTACCGTCAATTAATGGCGGAAAGTCTAGGCAAAACAGACCTAACAGATGATAAAAAAAAAATTGGCATAACCCCGACAACATCTTTGGGCACAACTGACTTACATTCTGTTGCACAATTATATTTAGGCGGCCCTTACACTCGCTATACTACGTTTATGTCTGTAGAAAAAAATAAAAATAATTTTTTTATTTTAGATAAAAATGCAAAAGAATTAAACCTAACTCCGTTGGAAAAAAAAACAATCCATAATATAATGAATAGTATCCTACAAGGGGTTAAAAAAGCTTATATCTTAGACAAAAGACCTTTTACTTCGATAACAATTCCTGAAAAAAGTGAATATTATATAGGGATGTTAATGCAATTGCATATGTTTGAAATCATCTATGCAGGATTTTTACTTAAAGTAAATCCTTTTGATCAACCCAACGTAGAACTGTATAAAAAAGAAGCATATACTATAGTAAATAATTTATCTAAAAAATAAAAACTATAAGTAGTAAAAAATATGCATGAAAACAAGTCCGCTACACATAAAAATACTCTTAATAAAGATAATAATACATGTGCTATCATTATTTTTGGCGCAACGGGCGATTTGGCTAAACGCAAAATAATTCCTGCCATCTATCGCCTAATGCTCAGTAACAAACTCTCTGATTTTATAATTATTGGCGCAGCGATTGATGATACTACGCCTGAAGCGATTATTGAAAAAGCTATACCGTTTATTCCTGACGTAGATAAAACTATTTTACAAAAATTACAAGAACGACTTTATTACCAACAACTTAACTTTACCGATATCGAGCATTATAAAACAGTCCATAGTTACCTGCAAAAATTAGAAGCTGACTATCAATTACCGGGCAATCGCCTCATCTATTTAGCATGTTCAGCATCTTTTTTTTCCGTAATCACCAACTATGTCGCTCAAACTAAAATTGCAGTTCGAAAACCTGAAAATAGTCTACCATGGCACCGTATTGTCTATGAAAAACCATTCGGACATGATTTATCATCTGCTCAACTTATTAATCAAACGATAGCAGCAACATTTAATGAAAATCAAGTTTATCGAATAGACCATTATTTAACAAAAGAGCTCGTAAGCAATATTCTTTTGCTCAGATTTGCAAATTCTTTTTTTGAGCCCTTATGGAATAATCAGCACATAGAAGAACTGCAAATTATATTGAGCGAACAGATAGATGTTGAAAACAGAGGTTCTTATTATGATCATTATGGTGCCCTGTGCGATGTAGTACAAAATCATATGCTAGAACTGGTAGCCTTGATTGCCATGGAAAATCCACATTCCCTCTCTGGAGATTTCATCAGAGAGCAACGAGCAAAAGTGTTAGAAAAAATAGAAATTATTGATGGTTACCTGGGGCAATACAAGGGGTATCTAAACCATAATGGAGTCAGGCCTGATTCAAAAACAGACACGTTTGCAGCACTCCATATAGCGATCAATACTCCCCGTTGGCGCGGTGTGCCTTTTTACCTTAAAACAGGAAAAATGCTCAATAAAAAAGAAACTATTATTCATGTTAAATTTAAACCTACTACAACGCTAACATCTCCTTTTGCATCACAGGAAAAAAAACCAGAATCAAACTGGCTCACCATAAGAATTGTTCCCGAAGCAAGCTTTTTTTTAACCTTAAATATAAAAAAATTAGGCCAAACTGATGAATTAATTCCTATTGCCATGGAATTTTGTCACAGCTGTATCTTTGGAGAACGCTCACCTGAAGAAGCATATGAGATACTCCTAGAACAGATAATAAAAGGACAACAATCAATAGCAGTACGCTTTGATGAAATAGAATATGCATGGCGGATCATCGATCAGATTAAACAAAAAAATTTACCCCTATACACCTACGAACAGGGCTCAACTGGACCGTTAGAAGATATACTTTTTCAACATAAGCATGCCATGGCCTGGCGATCATAAAATAACGATCGTAAAATAGCGATCTTAAAAATATACAATATACAAAAACAATCATATACAGAAATAAATAAAAACAGGATCTAGATCATGAAAATCGGCATTATAGGATTAGGAAAAATGGGTAACGCCATCGCATATCGATTACTCCAAGCTGGATACTCAGTGATGGGCTTTGATGCTTACCAAGAAACTCTTCAAGCTGCAATCGCTATAGGCGTCACTCCTGTTGATAGCCCTAAAAATATGGCAATGCAAGCTGATATAATCTGGCTTATGCTGCCCGAGGGCGCTGTTACCGAACAAATATTTAGCGACGTAGTCTCTAAAGCAAAACCTGGATCTATTATTATCGATGGTGGCAATAGCTACTACGAAGATTCTATAAAACGAGCGAAAAAAGCTGAATCTCACCAAATATCATTTTTAGATTGCGGAACTTCAGGGGGAATTCGTGGCCGAGAAAATGGATTCTGCTTAATGGTTGGCGGCAACAAAAAAGTATACGAACAAGTAGTCCCTTTTTTTAAAGCTATCGCATCTCCATCTGGCTTCTCTTTAGTTGGCCCGTCAGGTGCGGGACACTATGTAAAAATGGTGCATAACGGCATCGAATATGCGCTCTTACAGGCATATGCACAAGGGTTCCAGATCATTAAAGAAGGTTCGCTTAAAGACGCTCACCTCGATTTAGCGGAAATTACCCGTCTCTGGAATACGAGCTCTATCATTAAGTCTTTTATTTTAGATCTCTCTTATGATATCTTCCAAGACGATCAAGATTTTACTGCTATATCTGGAGAGATTGCCGAAAATGGTATGGGGTCATGGACATCAAAAGAAGCCCATAAACATGGTATCTCGTCATCTCTCATTGATGAATCATTAAGAATTAGAGAATGGTCCCGAGAAACTGGTGGTGATTATTCTACAAAAATGGTCGCTCTTTTAAGAAACAAATTTGGCGGTCATGCTTTTAAAACCGTAAAGTCCAAATAATAAAACAAAAAAAGAAAAAGAATACTCATGAAATTAATCGATATTAGTTGGCCAATAAGTACCGCGACAACAGGCTACAAAGATAAAAAAAGTGTACACATTTCTGCAGCCAAAGAATTTGATAAAGATGGTGTTCGTGAATCGACTATCCAACTATCAGCTCATTCGGGGACTCATATTGATGCACCAGCCCACTTTCTCCGCGATGGCAAAACAATAGATGAAATAGCGCTCGAACACTTTATAGGATCATCCATAGTCCTTGATTTGATGCATGTCGCCGATAGCATTACTGCAGACGATTTAAAAGAATATGACAACCACATACAAGAAGAAGATATCATACTTTTTAAAACGACCAACAGCCTTATTCAAGCAACTGATCCTTTTAATCCACACTTTATCTATTTGCATGAATCGGGCGCTCGCTATTTAATTGAAAAAGGCGTTAAAGCAGTGGGTATCGATTATTTGGGTATTGAACGGGGAGATCCGACACATCAAACCCATACCTTATTAATGCATGCTGATATTGTTATCATTGAAGGATTACGCCTTGCCGCCGTTGAGCCTGGCCAATACTCTTTTATGTGCCTACCTCTTAATATACTAGGAACAGAAGCCGCTCCCGCCCGTGCCATTTTGTTGATTGAATAACTAACACAATTAAGGATTAATTAATAAAAAGGGCAAAATAAAATGAATACCATTAATTTTATTTTAAACGACACTGCAACAATAAAAATTGATTCTAATATAGAAATAGAAAAATTAACCTGTTGTGACAGCGTTACAACAATTTTATTAAAAAATGATCAAAGTTATTTATTAAGTACTAATACACTTCATGACAATATGTATATTTTAAAAAATGCGCTTAAAAAAGCATTAAAAAATGAACATCAATTACATCCTTCTATTATTGAAGATATTGGCTATCTTTATAATCAAGAACTTCAATTAAAGCCTGGTCTTATATATGATGATACTGAGTATTGGGTTGGCTTAGATAACATATTGTGGCAACATGATTTTGCAGCATGGTTATATAACGATATTAATGGCAATATAATTTTGCACATCACCCCTTTATATCCCGGCAATTGGACTGATATTCAACTTGATGAAGAAGCTAATGAAAAAGCTTATGCAGAATGGATTGCTCATTATCAACCTCTATGGACAACCACGCTATCTCAAGCTACGGCACAAGCTTGGTTAGATTTTGCAGAGAAAATCTTTGACAGGCTTAACTATACAGAAGGCTATTGTGATTAATTACAATATCGATTTTACAATAAACAAAAATACTGTAATAAAAATTTGCTTAGATATCAATATAGAATCGTTACTTTGCCGCCAAGATACAAATATAATTTTATTAAAAATGGGCATACCTTAATTTTTTAAGAGATTATAAGCACAGTCATCCAGAAGCAACTAAACAGGAAACATTACAAGCATGGAAAATGACAAGAAAAAATAAAGTCGAAAAAACGTATAAAATTTTAGCAAGCATGCAACGAAATAAGAATTGGCCAAATTAATGAACTCAGCATATCTATATACGCTCTATTTATTTTTTGGATTTATACTATCTATTATTTTAATTAGCCTAATTTGGAGATTTTTTTCACAAAAATCTAGTTTGCCATGTCCGGCCTGGTTAAGTTGGTTAATAGAACTCGACAATCCATTTACCAAATCTAATCACGCACAAGTTATTATAGACAACTTACATCTAAACCCGAACATGAAAGTAATCGATATAGGATGTGGTCCTGGTCGAGTCACTATTCCTATAGCACAAAAATTGGACTCTTTAGGAGAAATTACTGCTATGGATGTTCAATCAGATATGTTAGATAAAGTTAGAAAAAAAGCACAAAACGCCAATTTATTTACCATAAAATATGTACATGCTGCGATTGACAACGGTATACTACCACAAAATTATTTTGATCGCGCTTTATTAGTTACTGTTCTTGGTGAAATTTTAGACCAAAAATTAGCACTAAAAAAAATTTTTGATGTTCTTAAATGTGATGGCATATTATCTGTGACAGAAACCATTTTTGATCCACATTTTCAAAGCTCTAAAAAAGTTAGTAAATTGGCTCAAGAAGTAGGTTTTAAAACTAAATCTATTATTGGCAATCGTTTTTCTTATACAATATTATTCGAAAAAAAGTAAAAATACTCGCTTCCACGTATCTTGCCATTTTTGCTAAATTTCAGCCCGAGTAATAATAATAATCAATACTATCTGGTCATAAAAAAGGAACCTGGTAATGATAGCAAAAATACGATCTATTTTTTTATACACACTTTTTTTAATTAATCTTTTATCTTTCGGCGGATTTCCCGCCGGCACTCTTATTTCAAGTGATAACGTTTATATTCCAATTGAAGAATTAAACGTTGGCGATCTTGTTACTTGTTATGATTTTAAATCTGGTTACACAGAAAAGCCAATTATAGCAACCAAAACACGTACCGCTAACGAAGCCCTTTTTCTTGTAATTAATAACATAAAAATACCTACAGCCAAAGAACAACAATTTTACCTCCCAGATCAAAAAAAATGGAAAAAAGCTATTGATCTACGCGTAGGTGATTGTCTTTTTAGCGCTCAATTAGATAAAAAATCTTGTGTTATTCAAAAAATCGAACAGTTCAGACTCGAGGATATTTTATATGATATATCGGTTAAAGATTGTCATAATTTTTTGATTCTCAGAAACGGCATTCTAGCGCATAATTTTATACCCTGTATAGGAATAGGAATTATATTTGCTTGTAAAAGCTTACTCGCTTTCGCCAGCTATGAAATAACCAACGTATTCCTGGTCGGTGCTGTTGGCGCTGCTGGTTTTACCATTAATTATCTTCGCAATAAAAATAAAAATAATAATTGGCAACACAAACTCACTAACTATACGGTAGTAGCTGAAAGTCCTGGTCCCGAAGGACCAACTGGTAACAACAATAATGACGATGATAATGATAAAAACAATAAAACATTCAATAAAGCTAAAGAGATAGCTCATCAAGCTAAAGAGGCTGCTAAAGATGCTTTGATAACAGAAGCAGCAAACGGAGTACTGGAACAAACTCAAAAAATACATCATCGTTGGCACAATAAAAAAACAAGCACAACTCCTGCCACCAATCAACAGCCCAATGGGGTCTATAAAGGCTCAAATAGCCATCCCACAAATGGTTATAGCAGTGGCTATAATGGTGGCATCAAAAGTCCAGCACCAATAGATGGGCAAGCCGCTTTAAATAATTCGTTTGTAATTAAAAACCTGCCAACTCAACGCATTGGCATTAGTGAAAATCAAATTGTAATATTTAAAAAAACAATGACAGGGGAATATCATGGATATGTACCAACTTGGGAATATATTAGTAAAAATCCAGATTTAGCAGCAACGGTAAATTTGTTGAAAAAAAAAGGATTAATTAATAAAAAGGGCAAAATAAAATGAATACCATTAATTTTATTTTAAACGACACTGCAACAATAAAAATTGATTCTAATATAGAAATAGAAAAATTAACCTGTTGTGACAGCGTTACAACAATTTTATTAAAAAATGATCAAAGTTATTTATTAAGTACTAATGCACTTCATGACAATATGTATATTTTAAAAAATGCGCTTAAAAAAGCATTAAAAAATGAACATCAATTACATCCTTCTATTATTGAAGATATTGGCTATCTTTATAATCAAGAACTTCAGTTTAAGCCTGGCCTTGTATACAATGATACCGATTCTTGGGTTGGCCTAAAAAATTTATTATGGAATGATGAATTAGCAACATGGCTATATAACGATGTTAAAGGCAATATAATTTTGCACATTACCCCTTTATATCCCGGCAATTGGACTGATATTCAATTTGATGAAAAAGCTAATGAAAAAGCTTATGCAGAATGGATTGCTCATTATCAACCTCTATGGACAACCATGCTATCTCAAACTACTGCACAAGCTTGGTTAGATTTTGCAGAAAAAATCTTTGACAGGCTTAACTATACAGAAGGTTATTGTGATTAATTACGATACTAAAATATTTTGATAACATACCCTATATTTTTTCCATATTTACTACAAGATGCTTGCCATAAGCTGCAATACCATAACACAAAATCGGGGGGGCCGCCGTAAGGTGGGGTGTAAAAATTGGATCTGAATAATCGAAAGCTCTTAATTGTGCTGCATAGTCTCGAATTTTAATCTGTTCTAACGCTTCTTGAGCTAACGCCGTAAGCGTAGATTCTTTATCGTCTTTTGCTTTTTTAAATTCAATTAAAATACCAGGATCTTGCTTGTTTCGTGGCATGAGCATAATATCATAACGTCCATGACCAGACTCTCTATTAGATTGAATTATATAACGATTTGAAAGTCCTGCGAGTAAGCCTAAAACAAACAAATGGAGACTACGTTCTAAATCATTTTCAGGTAGATCATAATGGCTACAGCTATTGATGACAAATTCTTTTAAAAGAGTTGTCAGGTTATAGAGATCTCCCTTCATAAGGGCAGTAAACAGCTCGGTGATTTGGCCAGACTGTAACGTCTCATCAATGGCTCTAGTAACAAGCTGTCGATAAAGTTTTGTAATTTCTTTATTAGGAATAGCCAAAGTGTAGTAATAATCTTCATCAATGATGGTATGCGATGTTGCAGTAAGATAACCAGTAGAAAGAAATAAACCCCAGAGTCCTTGATTATTTTTTTTAATATCTCGTAAAGCTACATTTTCATCTATTTTTTTATCTACAAGAATTTCGCCTTGTAATAAAAGTTCTATATCATCTTTGATTGCTTGATTAGATTTGGCAATAAGATCTTTAATGAGGTCATTGTTGCTTGTATTGGCCCAATATGTTTGAAAAACGCCTCTATTTTCAATACAATTAAGCAGTGACCAAGGATTATAGATATTGGTATTGCCAAATATATAGCCATCATACCAAGACTTAACTTCGTCTTTTTTATCAGTAAGCTCATACTGAGTTAATAATTGATCTACTTCTTCCTGAGTAAAGCCAAATTTGTCAGAATATTGAGTATTTAACACAGTCCGTACGGCAAGGCGATTAAGACCTGAGAATATATCTTCTTTAGAAATACGAGTAATCCCCGTAAGCAAACCTTTTTTAAGACAAGAATTTGATTTTAACGCTGTTGAAAGCAAGTCTCGCATAAATTTTATCATTTCTGAATAATAGCCACTGATGTATGCGTATAGTATAGGAGCATCATATTCATCAATTAAAATAATAACTTTTTTTCCCGTCTGTTCATATAATAAACGAGATAAAAATTGTATACTTCGAACAAGTTCATCTTCCGGTGCTTCTTTAAATTTAAGTCGATTAAAAATATCAAAATCAGAAGCGTCAATTTTTTCTATAATAAAACTAGGTAAAAGTCGTTTACATTCTTCTGATATAATACTCGCAAATCTTTTGTAAGCTAATTCCCAAGAATTTGCTTTAATATCTTTAAAGGTCAAAAAAATTACCGGAAATTGTCCTTGAAGAGCCTGATATTCTGGATAGTCCCCTATATTAGTTTTTTCAAAAAGATAAGAAGTATCTTGATCTGTTTTTTCAAAAAAATATCTGAGCATTGAAAGATTTAACGTTTTACCAAATCTACGAGGCCGTGGTATTAAAGCAACTTCAGCTCCATCTTGCCAAAATTCTTTAACCAAAAGTGTCTTATCAACGTAAGCACTTTTATTATCAATAAGTTTTTTATAATCATCAACACCTATAGGAATCGATGGATATGAAGGGTGATTGGACATAGCACTCTCCGGATATTAAATTTTCTTTAACAGGATAGATTCAACAACTATCTAAATCAATTATATCAGTCATTTTTTACTAAAGCCAATAGCCATACCAATTTCGGCTGGATTATATTAAACAAATTAAACAGAACTTTAGCTTTGAATAGAGACTGCTTCTGCCCGCGCTGTTTTAATATTTGATTAAAAAAAATATTTAATTACGCTTGACCCTCTCATTGTGTCATACTTTACCATGATTAATGAAAGGATAATTCATGGCTCAATGGCAGATAAAAGAGATAAGTGATTTAACGTCTATATCAATCCGTATGTTACGCCATTACGATAAAATTGGGCTGCTCAAGCCCTCATTGCGTACGGCAAACAAATATAGATGGTATTCAGAAGCAAATCTAGCGATATTGCAGCAGATCGTTGCTCTTAAGTTTTTTGGTTTTAACTTAAAGCAGATCAAAACCATGTTGCAAAATAAGCAAACTATTGCTCAAAATTTAAACTCACAACGAGTTGTTATTGAGCAACAAGTTAACTCTTTAATGAGCACTGCAGAACTGATCAATTCTGTAATCGCTAATCTTGAGCCATCGGGAACTCCTGATTGGAAACAACTTATTTCATTAATTGAAAGGTATCAGATGCAAGACGATTTAAAAAAAACATGGGCAGGAACGGTTCTTTCTGATGCAGAACGTGCTCAATATTCAGAATTTTTATCAGAATTAAAACAGAAGTCTACTTCTAAAGATGAAGAGCTTTTTGTCAAAAAGTGGTTAAAAATTATTGATCAAATAAAACTGAATCTTAATACCGATCCAGCCAGTTTAACTGGCGTTAAAATTGCAAAAGAAATGAGTGAAATACTTTTTGCTCTATACGGAAAAAAACATGCCAATTTGAAAATGGCCATCTGGGAAAAAGGATTTATGCAAGGCAAAATGGACCAAAAAGAATTTGGGCCTATATCGCCAGAAATAATTCAATGGCTTGATAAATCGATGGATAATTATATAGAAAATCGAGCACATATAATTCTTGCCCAAATCGAGCTGGGAGAAACTCCTACATTATTGCAACAGTGGAACGATCTTGTTGATGAACTCTGCGGAGTTGGCATAGAATTAAAGCATCAATTTTATAGCAAAATGGAAGCACAATTGGAACATAAAATTGGTCCAATTGCCAAAAAATGGCTTAAAACTATATCTAAAATTTAAAATACAACAGCCCAACAATTAACCATAAAAATTTTAATTGTTGGGCTTGAATAACGTTTGGAGGATGTATATTTATCGCTAAATGCTCAATAAAAACTTTGGTTCCACCTTGGGCTCTCTGGAAAATTTTGATAGATGTAAGTAATTGGTCCAAATGGGATCATGCCATCGAATATAGTTCGATTAATGGACCATTTATAGCGGGAACAACTGGCGATCTTAAGTTTAAAGACAGCCCACTGATGCAAATGATGCTTATTAAAGTTGAACCTATGAAAATGTTTGTTCAAGAAACTAAAATTATACTTGCACATGTTGTTATGTCACGCTTTTTACAAGAAAGTAATAGTAAAAAACGATAGTTAACGTGAGCTCGACCTAAAAAAATTTGCAAAAAAATAGCTTCGATAGTACTTTTTTCTAAATAATATGAACTAATTAAAAAAGAGTACTATGAAGCTAACTACAATTTTCTGCTATTCTGACGATTTTTGCAACTTTTTTAAAAAAAATTATTGGTGTTTAAAAATAAGTAAATAAAAATAGACTTATTTTTAAGCCCATCCTTTTTTGTTTTGTAAAATGGCCACAATCTGTTCACCAAACTCTTGCGCAGCAGAAGGATCTGCTGCTGTAAGAATAGTATCATCAAAAGCAACTGCCTGATTCACATACCGAACATCATGTGCCTGATACACATGCGCTAATTGACCGTCGCCATTCCAGCCCGTTGCTTGTTTACCTTTAAGAACATCTGCTCTTGCCAATATACGAGTAGCAATACAAATAGCCCCAATAATTTTTTTTGCATTGTATGCTGTTTTAATAAGAGCATAACTCGCCTCATTATCCAGACACTCAAGTGCTCCAGGGCCACCAATAAAAAAAATACCATCATAGTTACCGACCGGTACTTTACTTATAAGTATATCTATTGGAATTGACAATACATTTTCTGATGTTGAATCGGGCATTGAAAAGGAATCATCTGCTAACGCCACTCCATCTGCATTGCTCGCTGTAACAACAGTATATCCCGCATCTTCGAGTATTTTTTTAGGTACACCATACTCAATAGGATTATAGCCCTGATGAGCAACCACTAATAATATGTTTCCATTACTCATTATGAAACCCTTTTCATTTTAGTATATTTTGCAGCATGAATAGTAAAAAAATTATTGTCAATTGTCCTGTCAACTATTTCGCCAACTGTTTTATCGACACAAAATGCTGGATAAATAATATTTTTATAAGATATCATGTGACCTGTCGGTTTAATAAGAACTATTTCTTCTTTTACGTCCCTAACAACTACAGACTTATCATTTAGCCGAATAAGCTCAGTATTGTTATCATACAGTACTTTACGTAATTTTTTATAATTATGCCATCCTTTACCCTCAAGCTTTCCTTTCCACGCAGGAATATACATTTTTTTAATGGTCATAGTATTACATAATACTATAAGTGCTTCAAGCAGCACACTATTTAGTTGTAATACAATTACATGATCAATAGTAAGAGTTCCTGTATCTTGTATTATCTGGGGAATAAGAGTATACGCAACCCATATTGGAGCAGAGTTCGTAGTACCAATAACACCAGGATCAACAAGAATATACGAATTTTTATGTTTTATAAGACTAACTTTCCCTACCTTATTCCGTGTATTACGAGAAATATGAATAAATGGTTTTTGTATAGATGATTGATATATATCTCTTATTTTAAAACTCACACAACAAGAAAATAATAAAAAACCAAGCAATAAGCATGAATAGCGCTTATCATGCGTTTTCTTATAAAAAATAATTAAACAAGCTAATAGGGGAACCATAATTAAAAATAAAACAGATGGTACGCTAAAGCCAATCATCATGAACTTAAAATCACCAGCAGCAGCCCACTCCCAAAAAAGAGTTACCTTATCGAGTAAAAAAATAAATAAAAAGTTGGGAATATAAAGTAATTCGCAAAAAAAAATAAGCGAAGAGAGCAGTAAAAAGAGCGTCAATGGGATGCTAAAAAAAAGATTACCCAGCGGACTCAATACCGATATAGGAAGACCCCATGCTATCAAAATGGGTAGCGACACAAGGGTTAAAAAAGCTTGTATATGAATAAAATCTATAATCTTACTGCCAATATTATTGCCAATACGAGACCATACTAAAAATCTAGATACTTGTTGTTGTAGGTAATTCATACATATAGCATAACAAAATAGCAGGCTTTCGTCTTTATTATTTGTGGCTCCCTTCGCAGGAACCACAAATATATATCCTGCATATCGCGGACACCCACTATTTCGTGAAATAATAACCTATAGCAAAAGCGCTCATAAATAACAGGGCTCCGTCGTTCAAGTGGGTATAAAATTTGGGGAATTTTTAATACACACGACTATATAAACTCACGTTAGATCTTGTAACGTTTATCTATTTTTTTGCACTACTAATAAGATTTTGGTAAGGGATAAGATGCTCATTAATTAATTTAGTTAAACCTTCTCTATCATGCCGCCAATCACGATGCAACTCAGAAGACACAGCAAACCAATTAGTGACAATAGCCCCTGCATGCACCATGCGCATGAGAGCTATATCTCGTACAGCCTTACTTACCGTTCCCGATGCATCAGCAACAACATAGACATCAAATCCTTCAGCTAATGCTGATAATGTCGGAAGAGCAACGCAAACATCAGTTACTATGCCAGCGATAATCAATTTTTTACGTCCTGTCGCTTTAACTGCTTTGACAAAATCAGGATTATCCCATGCATTTATCTCTCCTGGGCGAGCGATAAAGGGTGCGTTGGGGAATTTTTGTTTTAGTTCAGGTATAATAGGGCCATTCGGACCTTGCTCAAAACTTGTTGTTAAAATGGTGGGTAAATTATACATATGACCAATATCTGCAAGAGCAAGTAGATTATTTTTAAACTCTTCTGGGGTATAATCTCTGACCAATTGCATCAATCCAGTTTGATGATCTACAAATAATAAAACTGCATTATCGACCGACAATCGATTGTTTCCTGTCTGGGATAGAGCGCGAGGATAGTTAGACACTGAATTAGTTACTGAATTAGACATTACGGCTCCTTTTTTTGCGTGTAATACTTTATTTCAATACTATAACTTTATTGCCATACTATAAAACAGTTTTTAAAAAAATTTGATCATCTCTTACTTAGTTTTTCAAAAAGCGAGCGCTAAAATCTTTGAAATAAACATTAAAAATCACTCTTATGAAATAAATAAACCTAAATCGCTAGCAACATAAAAAGTACCAATTGCTGTCATTGATCCAAAATTTACCGCTCCTTCAAAATAATCCTTCATATTTTTTTTACAATAGTTAGAATGTTCTTTAAAATCTCCTTCAGCATCTTTATCGTCGCGTATAGCGTCCTCGCGTTCCTCTTCATGACAACGCCGCAGACCTCTATACCTATCATTTAAAACTAGTAACTTCTCCTCGAGCACCAAAAGTGGATGCAAACAAGGTAAAAGTAGCCATTCTCCATTAAAACGAGACTCGATGAATTTATCATTTTGAGCATTGCGCCATAGCCTACATGCAGGATAACCAACCATTATTTTGTCAGTTTTTGATTCTCCAACAACAGTTTGACTAAGCGTCGCTATTTCAGCTTCACAACGGCCTACCTCAGCTACAATATTTTCAATATCAGCTTTATTTTCTGAGACTTTTTCTAAATATTTTTCTAAGCTTTCATTAGAAGATCTTTTTTCCCACTCATCTTCCGCAGATCTAAGTTTCTTTTTCCAATTAAAATAACCCTCACATGATTCAACAAAACGCATCCCAACGAATAACGTCGAGGATATCCCTAGGACTCTTAAACCTGCCCAGACATAAGCAAGTTTTTCAGTCATAGCACGCGCTGGGACATCCATAGCTACTAAAAACAAAAACAAAAAATATACATGATAGTGTTTATTCACAAAAACAACCTTATAGAAATATAATTTTAAAAAAACAATAATTTATCTTACCAATAAGAATACCAGACCATACAAAAAAAGAAAAGCGATCATAAAAATAGAAATAATTGATTTTTAATCTTTCTTTTTATTACTATGCACAATAGCTAAGAAAGTAATAAGTTAAATAAATAATATAAATACTATTAAAAATCAGGAGATCGCCATGGAAGATCACGAAAAAGAGATAGAAATATTACTCAAAAAAAAAAGACACAATAGTAAAATTCGCCAATATTGGCGTGCGTTTATAAATTCAGCCCATAAAAAAATGTCGGTTGGAGCTGAATATATAAGCAAAATTATAACAAGTGCACACAAAGATCAATACAGAGGCCGTGAGAAAAAAAAATAGACCCTAAAATCTACCAAAATAGCTAATAATATGAAAAGTTTAGAAGCTTTTATTAAGCACAAAGCCTACAATCTGCGAAGATGGTCAATAATACAAACATCGCTAGCAGGATCAGGCCACGTGACTTCATGCCTTTCAGCTGCTGATATTATTGCTACGCTCTTTTTTTATGCTATGCGCTTAGATCCTAGCTCTCATGAAAACCTAAATAATGATCGATTTATTCTCTCAAAGGGGCACGCTGCCCCTCTTTTATATGCTGCGTGGGAACAACTAGGAGTGATAACCGCTGAAGAACTCAAAACCTATAGATCAATAAATTCCCCTCTTGAAGGACATCCCACCTTTCGGTTTCCCTATGGCGATGCGGCAACAGGATCGCTTGGCATAGGACTCTCTATTGGCATAGGAAGAGCGCTGAGTGCTCGATTACATAGACGATCGTATCATACGTACGTTCTTATGGGTGATAGTGAAATAAGCGAAGGTAGCGTTTGGGAAGCGGTCTTTCTAGCTGCATATTATAAACTAAATAATCTGATCGGCCTTATAGATTGTAACAGATTAGGACAAAGCAATGAAACTATGTTTGGTACTTGCACAACAAAATACCAACAGATATTTGATGCTGCTGGCTGGCAAACATACGTAGTTGATGGCCATTCGATAAGCGATCTCATGCATGTCTTTGATAAAGCAAAAACTGAAACCGAAAAACCGGTCATGATAATTGCTCAGACGTACAAGGGTTTTGGTATTTCTAAAGTTGAAAATAGAGAAGGCTTTCATGGCAAACCATTTAGCTTGCAAGAACTTCCAACAATTTTAGCCGAACTAGAAGCACGATTTTCTAACGTCGCTCATGATAAAGAAAATAATACACATAATATACATAATACCAATATAAACGATACCAAAAGAAACGACAAAGACAAGAGTGCAAGCGCTATCAATAGCAATAGTATACAAAACTATTCATCTACTACAGAATACCCTACCGACTCACAAACTATAGAACATACAAATACTCACAAAAGAGAATCATCTTGGGCTCAAATTACTGCACAAACTAAAAAACAAGCTACAATACCTACTTACAAAGAGCATAGTCCTATAGCTACCAGAAAAGCATTTGGCCAAGCGATTACGCTATTGGGTGACGTGCTCAAAAATATCGTATGTTTAGATGCAGAAGTTAAAAATTCAACCTTCACTGAATTGTTCGAACAGAAACATCCAGATCGATTTATTCAATGTTTTATAGCAGAACAGAATATGATCGGCATTGGCATTGGTCTTAGTTTATCACAAAATATTCCCTTTATCGCCACATTCGGTGCCTTTTTTACCCGCGCACATGACCAAATTCGTATGGCTGTACTCAACAACGCATCATTGCGATTAATCGGATCACATGTTGGCGTGTCTATAGGCCAAGACGGCCCTTCGCAAATGGCACTAGAAGATATCGCTCTTATGCGAGCTCTGCCAAACTCTATTATTCTGTATCCGAGTGACGCGCAAGCTACCTATAAACTCACAGAGCTTATGGCTTATTATAATACAGGAATTAGCTATATGCGAACCACACGAGCCGATACGCCCCTTTTATATGATACTCAAGAACAATTTCATATAGGTGGTTGCAAAGTAGTTCGATCAACTACTACTGATCAAGTTTGTATAGTAGCTGCTGGCATTACACTTTTTGAAGCGCTTAAAGCGGCTGATATATTAGCAAATGGCGATACCAAACTTAATCCAATTAACATTTCGGTTATCGATCTCTATTCGATTAAACCATGCGATTTTGAAACTATTATTGCAACAGCCCGTAATTCTAATAATAAAATTATTACCGTCGAAGATCATTATATCCAGGGAGGCATTGGTGAAATGATAGCGTCCGGACTCTGTAACACAGAAATCTCTGTTTCTATACTCGCCGTTACCGAACTACCGCGATCAGGAAAACCAGAAGAACTCCTAGCCTGGGCACGGATAGACGCACAAGCAATTGTGAATCGCGTATATGAATTATGCACTACATAAAAAAAGTATACTAAAAATCGCTTACTTTAAAAAAACAATCCAATTACGCCATTTACCAATCTTCTTTTCTGCCTGTGTATAATCAATCATGAAGAGCGATTTTAGTTAGTATTAATTTTTTCTTATAAAAGCAATTTTAGCAAAATTATATTGCTCTTCATCTTAAATCATGCCATAATTTTATAGTCGAAGCTTTTTTATTTAGCGCTAATACATAAGCTTATTATCTTAGAAAACAACAATATAAAAATAGAGTAGTTTATAAAGTAAAGGGATCGAATAGTTTTTGGAGTAAAAAAAAGAATAGATAGTTTTTGAAGTAAAAAAAATAGAGTGTCAGAAGTTGTATCTATATTTAATAATTTTTTTACTCAAAGGTCTTTTTATGAAATTACAATATTTAATTATATTATCTAGCTTTTGTATTATTGCCAATGGACTACAAGCTGCTCATCGCATTGAAGATCTTGGGCAACGAGTTAACGAAATTGGATTAAGTGCTGCTGCCCACCAAGCGTGGCTAAACCAGATGCGCGGTGCTTTTAATGCTGGTAATATCAATCCTGCCAATGCTGCTCAGGCTGAAGCCGTTCTTAAAGCTCAAAATGCTCAAATTCAAAATCTTGCTGCTCAACTTGCCGCACTTAATGCTCAACCTGAAGCTGTAATCGCTCATCTTAATGTTGAAGAAGCTGCTGAACGTGCTGAATTTGCTGCTGAGTTAGCTGCTGCAGGTTATGCCTCTGAGGGTGATTTGACGGGTTCTGATGACGAGCAAGATTCGGGTTCTGAAAATGACGAACCTATGGATTATGACCCTATGGATGAAAGTCAATAAAATTAACTATTTTTGCATTTCTAGAAAAAGTTTTGCATAATTCGTTAAAATAATAGAATAGTGAGCTTCATAGTACTCTTTATTTAAATTGTTAAAATTTTTTAAAAAGTATTATGAAGCTTTTTTTACAACCTTTTTAAATCAAACACACCTTGTTTTCCTATTCTTTCTATAAAGCCCGATATACATAACTTGTAAAAAAATAGCTTGTAGAAAAAAAATGATACTCATAAAGACTTTGTCCCCAACTGCTACCAAAGCTGCTACTTTTTTTGCAATTGCAACATTTACCGTTCCTGATTGCTTTTCGGCTTCTTGTAATCCTATCGCTGCAGCTACTATTGCTGTTACTGCTGCTAGAAATCTTCCATAATAATAACAAAATATTAGATTATCGCTATTTTTTATAATATTTAGTATACTTGTAAATAATAAATAATAATACGTCCTCCAATTTTCACGTATATACTTATTATAAAAAAAATATAAATGTTTATTATAATAAGTATATAGGAAATAAAATATGTCATCGAATACTCTATTCTTAAATATAAAATTACCTATATTTATATCTCTAATTAAAAAAACAACCTGTTTAATTATAGTATGTACACAAATAAGTATATGCTCAGAGCTTAAAAAGGAACTGTTAATTCAAAAAACAGATCATGTCTCTTTTTTTCAACAAGTAAACCATGTCGTAAATATTCTTATTAATACCGTAAAAAATCTATTTACCCCAAAAAATTACGCTCTTATTGAATATGCCAACACCCGATACGGTGGCCGCATGGAAGATCGAAATATCATCGATGAAAAAAACGGTATTTATGCAGTTTTTGATGGTCATGGAGGACAATCAGCAGCCCAATACATCGTTGATAGCAGTATAGTTGATAATAAAACTCCAAGAATAGTTACTTATATTAATGATGCTTTGCAAGAAAAATTAAATGATGCTCAAGCATTAAAAAAAAGTCTTACTCTTATAGAGGATGAGCTATGGAATAACTATAACCAACCTAATATATATGGCTACCTGTCTCCATACCATTATGGAAAAAAAGAAACATATGGCGATTCGGGAGCAACTGCTATTATTGCAAAAAAAACAGGTGATATTCTAACTATAGCCAATGTCGGTGATTCTCGAGGAGTTCTTATTCGCAATGGTAAAATCATACAAACAACCATCGACCATAAACCAAGTAATACTGCAGAAAAAGAACGAGTACTAAAAGCTGGTGGTTTTATATCTAAAGGATATGTAGGATTAGGTAGCGTTGGTTTTGCATTAACTCGCACTATCGGTGATATTGATGCTAAAAAAAGTATGCACGATCAGCAAGTAGCATCAGGCCAAACAACATCTCATTATTCTCCTATTCTTACCGCAGAACCTGATATATATAGATGGACAGTAAAAAAAGATGATATTTTATTATTAGCATCCGATGGATTGTGGGATGTAATGGATAGTCGCTTTAATGCTAACGATAATGTTGAATTACAAAATTATTTAGATCAAAAAATAGATCAAAAAAAACATACCATCGACTTGAATAAAGTAGTAATTGATCTTAAAAGAGAAGCGTTAAAAAAAGAATCCCACGATAATATCACTATTCTTGCCGTCAAATTTTAATTTTTACAAAAATCAGATGTATTTTATGAATCAGCGTTTAATTATGTTAATCATTTGGTTCTATTTTTAGCAGCCTGCATGCTGACATTGTTATTAATCCTGTTATGAGGCGCGTTCACAACGCTTCTCCTAATGGCAATATTGAAGCTATGTAAACCCCTTCATCGTATTTAGAAAAGTTATGGCCGATCCTGATGATGCAGCGGCTTTTTTCAGGATTTGATTTATTAGCGGCCTAATTGAATCATATAATCATGAAATTAAACAAAATGCAAAATATAAAAACGTAAGCAACTTACTGAAACAAACAGCTTGAAATATTTTTCTTAACAAGCGCCCATTTTGCTGCATCACAAACAGAAGTATCCGGATACTTTTCAATAAACTGATTTATCTGACTACGAGTTGCCGCCTCGGATAAAATAAGTTTTTCTATTAAAGCAATTGATAACTGTTTCGACATTTCTATTTTATCAGAAGCTGGTTGCGAAAAATCTAAAAAAAATTCTTTAAACAATTGCTGTCCAATAACTACCTCATCAAGAAGATTCTGTCCTTTATGACTACTTCTTACATTAAAATCTTGATTATTTGGATTCCCGCTTTGATCTAAAAAATAGTCTACTAAGGGCAAACAATGATATCTAACAGCCTTATATAATGGAGGAATACTCATCTTTGTCACATCAGCACCAAACTCAACCAACAACTTCACCTGTTGAATACTGTTTTTCGAGAATGGAGGTCCAAAAAGACACACGTCCATAAATATGCGATCTAAAGAAATATCAAGCGCATATAATTTTTTACCACTTTTTTTTACATAAAAGCTATCTGGGCTTGCCCCTTTTTCCAGCAACTTTTCTATATCTTGGCCAAAACGTAAGGCCGAAATCAACTGATTATCTAATGCATGCTGCTTTAACAGTTGATTTGATTGCTCTTGCCGTTGCCACTGCTCACTGTTAAATTTTTGGATATTTATTAACCACTTTTGCCAATTTACTGCTTCATATTTACTTTGATCTTGCTCATTATTTTCTTTTATTGTTTTAAATTCTTCTTCGAATTGCCCAGGGTTAGATTGCTCTACAATAAGAGGATGCATAGCGAAAATAGAATAAAATGAAAAAATGGTAAACATCAAAAACAATATATTATATTTGCTTGTTTTCATACTCCCCTCATTATTTTTTATAATGCTATTTTATTTGCCTATTCCCACTCTCTCTGCCCACGCACTATTAAAAAAAAACCGAATCTACTATTTTAAGACGATAATCTAAAAACAGAGATCCGGTAATAATTACAAAAATAGTTTACTTGTCTGCGACTAATCAGCTATCACTTAATTAGTTATTATCTAACTAGCAGATACCGGCTTTTTATTAATCGATTCTAAAAATTCACGATTAGTTTTGCATTTTTTCATTTTATCAATGATAAATTCCATACCTTCTATGGTATTCATAGTCGATAATAATTTTTGCAATACCCAGACCTTATTTAAATCTTCAACACTCAAAAGAAGATCTTCTCGACGAGTACCCGATACTAACAGATCAAAGGCAGGATAAACACGACGATTCGCTAATTTACGCGTCATATTTATCTCCATATTTCCTGTACCTTTAAACTCTTCAAAAATCACTTCTTCCATACGAGAACCAGTATCAACCAAAGCCGATGCTAATATGGTTAAAGAACCGCCCTCTTGCACTGCACGTGCCGCCCCAAAAAAACGTTTTGGAAAATAAAGAGCATTGGCATCTATACCACCAGTTAAAACTTTACCTGAAGCAGGGGCAACAGTATTATAAGCTCGCGCTAAACGAGTAATAGAATCCAATAAAATAACTACATCTTTTCCTGATTCAACCAATCTTTTTGCACGCTCTAATACAATTTCTGCAACTTGTACATGCCTTGTCGCTGTTTCATCAAAAGTAGAACTAACCACTTCAGCCATTTTACCCTTGACTACTTTTTTCATATCAGCTACTTCTTCGGGACGCTCATCAATAAGCAATACCATAAGATATATATCAGGATAATTTGCTATTAAACTCTGCGCTATCTCTTTCATTAAAAGAGTTTTACCCACCTTAGGGGGCGCAACAATAAGTCCACGTTGTCCCTTACCAATAGGAGTAAAAATATCCAATATTCGAGTAGAAATAGCCGTAGGATCAAATTCCAGAGTTAATCTTTCATACGGATGGGTCGGGGTTAAACGATCAAAATTCGGTCTATCACCCATAGTGATAGGATCTGATCCATTTACTGATTTAACCTGAAGCAGGGCGTAATATTTTTCACCCTCTTTAGGCTTTCTAATCACCCCAGTGATCATATCACCCGTACGTAAATTAAATCGTCGTATTTGCGAAGGAGAAACATAAATATCATCTTGGCTAGAAACATAGTCATAATGTGATGAACGTAAAAATCCAAAACCATCAGGAAGTTTTTCTAATGCACCATTCACTTCCATTTCAACATCTGGATGCAATTCAACAAATTTAATTTTCTCCACCAATTCTTGTTTAGACATTAATGCAGCGCCAACAATACCTAATTTTCGAGCATAACTATTAAGATCAACCAAAAACATCTCTTCTAATGGCTTTCGAGTCTCTTGATGTTGAGACGGCTGCCTACTAGAAGAACTAGAATGCTGCTGCGTATGTGATCGCGATGTGTTATACCGTCCGCCACCACCACCTTGTTGCTGTTGTTGCTGGCCCTGACTTTGACCTTGGTGTTGATTCTGTTGCTGTTGTTGCTGGTTCTGCTGTTGCGACGATTGCTGCTGACTATACGATGAATTATGTTGTTGATTGTGCTGTTGCGATGATTGCTGACTTTGATTTTGTTGCTGAACAGGCTGTTGTTGAGCTGATTGTTGTTCCTGCTGACCCTGAACGCCCATTGACGATGTCGTCTGCTGCTGCTGAGCCTGATTACTGCGAGATTGAGAAAATCGCTGTTGAGGATGACGGTATCTCGTGTTTTTTTCTCGAGACTCTCGCGACTCTTGTTGAGACGATCTCGGATCTTTTTCTCGTGATTCTTGTTGTATATTTTTTACAACCTGATTATCAGCAGGTTTATTATCAGCAGGTTTATTATCAACAGATTTATTATCAGCAGGTTTATTGTCTATGGGCTTATTATCTACAGATTTACTATCTACAGACTTATTAGGTACGAGCTTACTATCTACGGACCGATTATCTTTGTTGTCTTTTAAACCACCATCTTTCTGCACAAGATCTTTTTTCCCTTCACTCAAAACATCTTGCAGTAACGGTTCCTTAGCCGTAATCACTTTTTTTGTAGAAACGTGTTTTCGTTCAGTTGTACGAATTTTTTTAGTCTTTACCTCTTGCTCAGCTTCTACTCTTTTTTCATCATCACTGACCTTTGTCATGCACCCCCTCCATACTAATAACAAATAATACATTCATATAAAAACCTTTGTATTCTTTTACAGATATACAAAAAAATAAACTTAATAAAAACAAGTCGCATTCACCTAAAAAATTTGCCTAAAAATCTATTCTAAAAATCAAAACAGACCCTTACTTATCTGACAAATAATCAAACAAATAATAGCATCTGATACGGTGAAAAAATAATTTTAATGTATATTTTCAAGACAATAATATAAAACATATGCACGCAACACATACATCTAAATACATAATTAAACACATATTATTACAATATTAAACTATTATAATTAAGTTACTATAATCAAACTAATATAATTAAATATAGTTACATTATCGTAATTAAACCAGCATATATACAAATAAAATTAACAATACTTATCGTATCCAAATCTATACGACTGATTAATATTTATTCATCCTTGTTAAATAACAACATAATAGGACTTGCTATATAAACAGAAGAATAAGTACCAAATATAATTCCCACCAAAAGAGTTAAAGAAAAATCTCGCAATGCTTCGCCGCCGAAAATATACATAGATCCAACAACTAACCCTGTAGTAAAGCTTGTCAATAAAGTACGTCGCAAGGTCTGATTAATGCTAATATCAATTACTTCAGTCATTGGAAAAGTAGGCATTAATTTCCGATTTTTTCTAATCTGAGAAAATATAATAATGGTATCATTTATAGAATAACCAAGAATAGCGACAATAGCACCAATGAAGTTATTCGATATCTCTCGATCTAAAAAAAGAAAAATTGCCAACATAATCACAGCATCATGAAAAAGAGCTACAACAGCGCCAAGGGCATACCCAAAAGATAAAAATCTTAACGCAATATAGCCAAGTAAAATAATAAGAGATAACAATACTGCATATATCGATTTCCAACGAAGCTCTTCTCCAACTCCAGGACCAACCGCTTCATTTTGCAAAACGGTTACCTCGGAATCAACTGCGGCATCTTTAACTACCTGAGCCATTCGTTGAGCAACTACCTGAGAATCATCAGAAAAATCTTTTACTCTCACCAAAACTTCATTTCTACCAAAATCACGAGCCGAAACACCTTCAAATTCAGCCTGCTGCAAAGCATTTTTTATGATTGAAACATCTAATGGCTTATCAAACCCTAACAAAACCTGCGTACCACCAGTAAAATCAACACTATAGGAAAAAGCATGACCACGAGTATGTCTTTTATAGAAAAAAACTAATACAAATAATGCCATAATACACAAAGAAAAAATCGTTGTTACGCGACGATACTTAATAAAGCTTATCATACAGACTCTCCAAAAAACGGCAGACTCCCGAAAAAACAGAACTACCAATAGACGTTTTTAATAACAGTTAACTATTTTTGAGCATTTGCTGATGCGTCGGATATAACCGATACATATTTACGACCTTTAGGTCCAAAGTGAAATTTAACATTTCCTGGAGCTAAAGCAAATAATGTATGATCTTTGCCACAACCTACCAATTTACCTGGGTTAATGCGCGTACCTCTTTGACGAACAATAATCATGCCGCTAACGACAACTTCGCCATCAAAAAGCTTAACGCCTAATCTTCTACCTTGACTATCACGACCATTTCTTGTGGAACTACCGGCCTTACTCGTTGCCATTGAAATCCTTTGTAAGATGTAAAAAAATTAATACTATTTCTTGTATACTATTATGTGTAAATGACTGATATTTAGACATTCTTAAATAAATAGCCCGTATTCAGCATATGAAAAACAGCTATCTATTTATTTTTTAAAGATACATTAATTATATTCATAAAAAGAGTAAAAAGTCAATACGGATAAACATCTCTATCTCTCTCAACAATATATCTATAACGCCCTATAATACTATTTGCTAACCGCCCTCCAATCAGGCCCCATGCGAGTTGAGACTAAAAAGGGAACCGACCAAGAAACCACTGAATCCAGCACCTGTATCACACATGCCTCTACTTCCTGAGCCTGATCACTTTTAGCACTCACTAGAAGTTCATCATGAATCTGTAAAACAAGATGAGCCTCTAATTTTTTGCTATACAAAGCATTTCTCACGTTAATCATGCCCTGTTTCATAATCTCTGCGGCTGTACCTTGAGCAACCGTATTTATAGCCACTCGCTTTGCCTCTTGATACATTGTATTATTTTTTTCATAAATGCCGGGTATGTCTCGACGTCGCCCCCAAAAGGTCTCTACGTAGCCATGCTCTTTAGCAAATTCAACAACGCTATCCATCCAAGATAAAACACCTGGATATTGATCAAAGTACTTCTCAATAAATATTTTTGCTTCTTTAAATGGAATATTTAGGTCTTTAGACAGCCCATAAGGGGTAAGGCCATACAAAATACTAAAGTTAATTCTTTTGCCCATCTGACGCTGTTCATGGCTAACTTGCTCGAATGCTACATCAAATAGACGTGCCGCTGTTTGCATATGAATATCTTGGCCTGTTTTAAAGGCATAAACCAATGAAGGGTCTTGAGAAAGGTGAGCCAAGACTCGTAATTCAATTTGCGAATAATCAGCAGATATAAAAGAATAATCTTCTTGAGGCTTAAATGCTTCTCTAATAGCTATCCCATAACCATTATTCGGAATATTTTGCATATTAGGGTCAGAACTTGATAGTCGTCCCGTTGCTACTCGTGCTTGGCTAAAAGAAGTATGTATTCTCCCGGTATATTTATTAATATATGAAGGTAGAGCATCCAGATACGTACTTTTTAATTTTGCTAATTCACGATATTTTAACAATAAACCGGGTACAACGTGATTTTTAGCAAGCTCCACCAACACTTCGTAATCAGTCGAATAGCTTCCACCCTTGCTCGTTTTTTTTGGCGGAGTTAACCCTAAAGTAACAAAAAGAAGTTGTGCTACCTGTTTTGAAGAATTAAGGTTTATGGGCGATTCTGTTACCGCAAAAATAGTTTCTTTAAGCTCATCAAGTTCAAGCGTTACTCGATTATTTACTTTTTTTAACACATCGACATCTAGAATAATGCCCACCCTCTCCATTTCATATAAAATCTGTATCAGCGGCGTTTCTATGGTTTCAAAAAAAGACATAAGCGACTGTTTTTCTAATTCTTCTTTTAAAATAGAAACAAGACGAAGGGTCTGATGCGCATCGGATGCTGCATATATAACAGCGAGATCTGTAGGTACCTCTGAAAAATTTTTATAGGGACCAGTACTCATAATTTGATCATAAGAGAGCATAGGTTCGTTAAAATAATGCATAGATAGCGATTTTAAGCCGGCACTTTGCCAGCTTTTAGTTACCAGACTTGCCGCTATATACGTATCAAACAATGGCCCACAGACTTCAATGCCATAGCGAGAAAGAACCAATTTATCATATTTGCTATTATGCGCGTATTTTTCTATAAAACTATCTATAAAAATAGGCTTTAAATGCGAAATGACAGTATTGATAGGCAATAATTGCTGAGATAATTTTTGGCTACTATCTAATTCTTGATTAGTTGCCGCAAATACCGATAATTGCTGGGATAATTTTTCTTGAGATAATTCTTGATCACTTGATTCTTGATTCTTATTTCTATCTTCAAGTAATTCTTGCGATAATTCTTGCTTATTTGAGTCCTGAGCACAAGCAATATAAAAAGCTTGCCCTTCCTTCACCGAAAAAGAAATGCCCACCAAATCCACGGCCAATGCGTTTAGTCCCGTAGTTTCAGTATCGAATGCAAAACCAGTACTTTTTTTCAATAATTCACAAAGCTCTAGCAGCTCTTTTTCTGTAGAAACAAGCCTAAAATCCCATTTTTTTAGTATCTCTATATTATTTTTCAAATTCTCTATATCAGCTATACCAGAATCTTGTATCCCAGACTTCTTTTGACCTGCGCTCTGTTTACCTAAATTTTCTATACCTAAATCTTTTCTGCTTAAATTTTCTTTACCAGAACTCTCTTTATCTACGTTTTCTTTATCTACGTTTTCTTTATCTAAAAAATTTTTATTATCTATTTTTAACGGGCCCTGATTTTGTTCCTGATTTTTCGCAAGATCTCTTAATAAAGAGTTAAATTCTAATTTTTTAAAAAGCGACTCTGCTTTTTGCCAATTATCTTTATTAAAAATAATATCTTGTTTCTTGATATCAGTTTCATAGTATCGCAAAAGAAAAAGATCTTGGCTCAAAAAAGCATTGTCCCTTTGACCCTCTAGAGCAGTTCGTGCTCGCTTACTAGAAAGAGCATCTAAATGCGCATACACATCTTCCAACGAATCAAACTGATTCACTAATTCAAGGGCAGTCTTTTTCCCTATACCATGCACACCCGGTATATTATCTGAAGCATCACCTAAAAGGGCAAAATAAAAGGAAAGTTTTGCGATAGGAAAGCCAAGTTTTTCAGTAAAATTATCTACGCCATACACAATATCTTTAAGAGGATCGTATAACATGACATCGTCAGTTATTAGCTGTCCCAAATCTTTATCTGCAGTAACCAAAACTATTTTATCTCTATTTTCTGTTAACTCTCGCGCGCCAACTTGCGCGCCAGATAACTCTCTTGTGCTTGCTAATTCTTGCGCGCTCTCTAGTTCTTGCACGCTATTTTCTGTTAACTCTTGCGTACTTGTTAAATCTTTAACAATCGAAAAAAGAAGATCGTCAGCCTCTATCCCTTCTATCGCAACCTGCTTAATGCCTATTAAGTCAGCAAATTCTATGCAATACTCTTTTTGTGTAAAAAGATCACTTGGAGGCGCTTGACGGGTTGCTTTATAGGCAGGATATATTTCTTGCCGTATTGTTTTACCCTTACTATCCCAAACGATTGCCATATATTCTGGATCAAACAAAGTTATTAACCGCTTAATGGTACGACAAAATGTATACACCGCCTGCACGGGAACACCTTGAGAAGTATGCAATGGCTGCATGCCATAGTAGCCACGATACAAAAGAAAAGAACCATCAATCAAAAAAACAGCTCTATTTTTATCAAGAATATTTTTATTACTCATATTTTTATCGCTACTATTTTTACCAAATACATTACTCACACTATAGATTATTTTATATGCATTAGTTTTTTACAAAAAATTATTTTTTTAAAGACCAATTTCTACATGCATATTTTCAAAACTCATATTCGCTCACTCGAACCATTAAGCAATCTTATCTATCAAGCTATCTTCATTTATATCTTACTGATCTAAAGTACAATTCTATCCTAATCCAGCTATAATCCTGCTTTATCTGATCATACCCCATATCTCCCGATTACTCCACTACGATAACTCTTAGCTCTTTCATTAGCATCATTTATTGCCGCTTGAAATGGCCCTTTTTCCGGCAAAAGAATCTTAAGTTTCTTTTTTGCTTCTTGTAAATCATCTTCAAGCAATTCACGGTCGCCCAAAGCGCCCGAAGGACCCGATTCAAATATAATAATTTTATGACGAACATGTGCAAATCGATTAATCGCTTCTTCAACTCCTGGGCGACTATCCAATATCGTCGAATAAGGCTTACAAGGACATTTTTTGAGTATAGCTAGCAACTCTTCAGTCCTTTTTCCAAGCTCCCTTTCCCGTGCATCATTATTACAATACAATTCGGCAGACAACCATTCCTGCATAGCATTAGCCACATCTTTAGCGAGCTCAGGACAATGCATGCTTACCTCATCTTCAATTTCTTTAGTTCCGACCTCGTACATCTCACAAAACCATTCTCTTCCTAAAACCTCGTTTTGCCGCCTCCTACTAACCGCATCAAATAGAGGGGAAAACCAAACGGGAGCATAAAAGTTTATACGTCCTTTAAAGCGATCAGAGCTCGATCCAGAAAACCCACGAAACGAGCCCGCGACTGCTCCTCCATGAAACGGAACGATAGATGCTATTCTGCCAAAAAAAAGTGGGGCTGTACACGCAACTCTAGCAAACGAACGGCCGCCAACAAACTCTAACCCACGCAAAGCCGCAGAAAAACTCACAGAAACCATGCAAAAACAGCTTAACACAACAAATAATTTTAACTTCATGCTACTACCCTTCTATCTTTTCAATACTTTGTTTTTTAATTAAACCTAATTTTACGAAAAAAAGCATTAACAAAAAAATCTGTTTTATTTTTATTGCTCATGTTTTATACAACTTTTATACAACTTTTATACAACTTTTATACAATGCATATCTCATAAAAAAGTATCAATAAAAAGCTTACGGTAAGTATCACCATATATCAAACAAATATATTTACCAAAAAAACTCTTTTTTCAGCAATTAATATGATATACTAATCTTAATTTTATACGTTGACCACATTATATGCCAACCAAAGAAAGTCATTCATGAACAAACACTTTATGGTATTTTCATGCATATTCACCCTCATAACATCTCACTTTCTGCTTAGCGCTATAGATCCTTCTTTATCTCAACCACACCGAATTATTATATATTATCTTGATAACCGCAACAGAAGTGATTATAGCAGTAGCGACAGTAGTGACGATGAAGCAACATCGCTGTATCGCCCACTACCAAGACAAAGACGACGTTTAAATGCAAGCGCACAAGTCACAAGACGACCAGAAATATATGCCGGCAACAATAGAGACAACGAAGAATCGAAAAACCCTGCTCCATAAATTACAATTCTCGACGTCTACTCAATCCATTCTATATGTCGTCTAGGCAATAGGCAACGTGAAAAATAAGCAATCTTTGCTATCTTAAATTTTTTATTATCTCTCGCTCTTCAAAACTAATTTTTTGCCCATTTATCTCCTGATACTGATCCGGCCCCTTACCTAACACAGCAATAATCGAATTAGCCCGGCAATGATCAAACGCTACTTGTATCGCCTGCTTTCGATCAAGTTCTATAATAACTTTTTTTTTATCAGAACCGGTAATACCGGCGCCTATATCTTGCACAATCAATAATGGGTCTTCTGTTCGTGGATTGTCGCTCGTCAAAACAATTAAATCAGCATATTCTGCAGCTATAGCTCCCATCAATGGTCGCCTACTGGCATCTCTATCGCCACCTGCACCAAAAACGACTATAAGCTGGGACGTTAGCAACCACAACTCTGACAATAAAGCTTCATATGATAATGGATTATGAGCATAGTCGATAATAGCAAGGGCTCCATTCGAAAGCACATATTTTTCAAATCGCCCAGGAACACCTTCAAAAGACAGTAACCCCCGCTCAACACTCTCCGCATCAATTCCTAAATCTAACAATACGCTAATAGCAGCACCACAATTATACATATTAAAAAGACCCGACAACTGGGGACAGGAAAAAAACAATTTATGATTTTTGTTTCTAAACACAAACTCTAAATCATGTCTATTTAATAGTTCTAATTTTATATCCACATACGTTTGCCCAAAACTCAGGCAATCACTGTAACGTTCTGACAATAACTTTACCCGTGAATCATCACCATTAATATAAGCACGCGCACCTATTTTTCTCTGATCAAAAAGACGACACTTTGCTGTAAAATAAGAATCAAGCGAATCATAAAATTCTAAATGCTCTAGTCCAAAATTAGTGAAAATAATAGCATCAAAAGATATACCGCGCACACGCGACATACTCAACGCTTGTGCTGCTACTTCCATAACTACATGAGTAATGCCACGATCAACGCATACTTTTAAAAACTGATGCAAATAATCAGGTTGCGGTGTAGTCAAAGTAGCTGTCATAATTGTATGTTCTATATGGTTACCTGCAGTACTTACCAAAGCCGTTCGATAGCCTGCACTTATCAGCATATGCTTAAGCAAAAAAGACGTTGTTGTTTTTCCTTTGGTACCAGTCACTCCGATAATCGTCAATTCTTCTGCCGGATATCCGGCAGCTTGAGCGCTTAATTCTGCTAACGCTTTTCGTGTATCTGCAACATACAAAAGTTGTGCGCCATATGATTCAATAAGCGCTCTTAATTCTGAACTCACCAGCACGTCTTTAGCAATAACTATTTTTGTTGCCCCTTTTTTTAAAGCCACAGGTACGTATAAAAGTCCATCAGATTTAAATCCATTAATGGCAATAAATGTTGAACCGACGCCTACATAATCAGTATGACAAGTAACCGGAAAAAAAGATGGAAATGCTAATTTCATGTTATTTTTAGTTGGTAAACGAGTTAAAAAATTAATATATGTATAGCCTAATTAGATCAAGTTATAATTAGCCCCATACCCCCACGGGGGATTGAGAAAGCGGCCCCAATGGGGCCGCCATAAAATATCCGAGCTCCCTCTGCACAGCAGAGTAAAAAAATTAGTTTGATGCTAAGCAAAACTAATACTAATTCTTTTTTGTTCCATAATAATTTCTACACAATACCGGCAATAGATACACAACACCAGCTAAATTAATAAACAGAAGAAAGGCAGTTATGGTACCCGCAAAGCGCCACATTTTTGTTACGGGCAATAAAGCGCCTGCTACGGTACATGCTGAATAGAAAAAAGGACTAACAAAAGCATAACGCCCACCGGTTAAAAAGAGCCACGCTGCTCGTGTAATATAAACGAAAGCAACCATAACACCAACACCAAATATAATAGAAAGAAAACTAACAATCCAACCACCATAGATACCAAATACCGTATTAAAAGCTGAAATAGTAAGAGCTGTACTTGTCTCTCCGGTTGCCCATACGCCACTTGCAACAATACAAAGACAAACAATAAAACAGACAAGGGTACTAATAAATGTACTTAACATACCCATCAAGCCATTACGTTCGGCATCTCTACTGCCAGTGAAACCAAACAACACCGCCG
Organism: uncultured bacterium; assembly: GCA_963719415.1. Taxonomy (GTDB): domain Bacteria; phylum Babelota; class Babeliae; order Babelales; family Vermiphilaceae; genus JAPLIS01. Next base: position 647,158 of record OY970383.1, read on the forward strand.
CAGTTCCTAACCCTGACTCAGTTGCCATAATCGAATTTTCTGCACCATAACGTAACGCCTGGATCACTGAAAAACCTAATAAGCCTCCTACAGCTGCTGTCGGACTAAAAGCGCTCTTAAGCATAAGTGATAATGCGCCAGGTATAGCTTTATAATGGTACATGATTACTATAAAACTAGTGATAAAAAAAGTACCTACTTTAATAGGAACAATAGCATCTGATGCTTTAGCAACTCGAGCCGCACCTCCAGAAACAATATAAACAACAAATAAAAAAAGAGCACCAGTTGTTAAATAAGGACTGATTCCCCATGTTTTTTCCAAACTCAAGGTAATTGTATTTGCCTGCATCGCATTGCCAACAGCAGCGCCAAATATAAAAAGAAGTAAACCATACACATAAGCAATAGCATTTCCAAACGGCAAATCTTTTAAATAGAGCATAGGACCACCAAGTACTGAATCTTTATTGGCACGCGCACCATACAAGGTAGCCAAATACACTTCAGCAAATCGGACCGACATCAATAAAAAACTAATAATAACCGCCCATACTGCAGCCCCAGGTCCTCCGGAAAAAATCATAACTCCCATACCACCAAGACTACCATTACCAATATTGGCACTTAAGGTATTAACAAAAGCTTGAAATGGGGTCAATTCACCTTTGGCGACAGTCGCACTTTGAGATGGCATCAAGGTCTCTTTCCACGCTTTTATAAAATGAGTAATTGATAAACCTTTAAGCGCAATAGTAGTGATTATACTTATGGAAATAACATAAATCATTAATGGCCAACCCAACAACCAATCTATTGCATATAATAGTGTATTTTGCATACAATTATCCCTTACATTAAAAAAATTTATCTATAAAAACTTATCTATAGATTCTTTAATAGGGTATACTAAAAAAAAAAAAAATATAATTTACTCAATAACCCGCATGCGTTAAGCCATAATGAACACTAGCGCTATATTTTAGGATGCACATATATGAAAATAGTTGGATTAGATATTGGTGATCGCTGGGTTGGCATAGCCATATCTGATGAAATAGGCCTTACAACACGTCCTTATACAACCGTAGAAATAAAAAATTTAATCTCTTCTTTAAGAACTATTATAGATGCCGAAAATATACAAACAATAATAGTTGGATACCCAAAAACAATGGGCGGAAAAGAGAGCGAACAGACAAAAAAATTAACGCTCTATTTTGAAGAACTTAAGCAACAATTCCCTTCTTCCACATGGGTTCTGTGGGATGAACGAATGACAAGCAAGCAAGCCGCTCAACTAAAAAAAACTAAAACAAAAGAAGAAAAATTAAAATCACATGCTATTGCAGCTGCATTAATATTAAAAACCTATTTAGATTATCTAGATTTTCAAAAAAACATATAAAAAATAAGGTGTTAAGCCCTGATATTCAAAGCTCAACACCTTATAAAAAATTATCTTATAATAAAAAATTATCTTAACGTCTATTTTAGTTTCTACTTACTTGTTTAGACTATAAAAAGTAGTTTTTTACTATTCTCCTCCTGGAATATTAAAACAGTTACTCAACGCATAGCAAACCAAAGCGCAACAACCAGGTCTTTCTGCTGGTGTTCCTGCCGCCGGCCCTGCTGCTGGCAGAACTGCTATTGCTGGTGCTGCTACCGGCCCTGCTGCAGGTAAAACCCCTACTGCTGGAGCTGCTGCTGGTAGAACTGCTACTGCTGACGCTGCTTGCTTAGACTCTTCTTCTACTTCTTCTACAGATCGTATTCGATAAATTCCAGGAACCCCTTGTTCAGGAAGCCCTCTTCTCGGTTGCCATGATTGCCCTTGATATTGGGGTGCCGGATATTGTCCTTGTCCTAATCGTACTGATTGCGCAAATGATGATCCTTGAGGAACAGGAAACCCTGATACTGGTCGGCCACTTGGCCTAGAAAATGTTATTTTTCGCACTACTCCATCTGCATCTTCTCTTACGTGCATATTAGGATACGCTCCAAACAATTGCGTACAACAAAATACAGAAGCTAAAATCATACATAATTTTCTCATACTTATCCCCTTACCATTTTTTGGCCATTTTTTGTGAATTTTATTTCACAACGATAGTAAATATTACAACAATATCAGAATACGGCAGAAAAATATTGCTGTCAAATTAAGGCAAAAGGCTTTGTTTTATTCTATATGAAAAGTTTTTTATTTATTATCGACCAGACATTACAATACTTAAGCAGTTACACAAACAACAAATACAGGCCACGCATCCGCCAGTATCAGCAGGATTCAATCTCACACCTGCCTCACCCGACAAAGGAGCATATTCCGAATCACCACGCGACCAAGAACTTCCCGTTTGATCTCTCGGTTCTGCTGAATTTTCTGGTCCTGCCGGAAAATGCACGTCTACTAAATCTGATTGCTTACTTGTCTCTTCTTGTTCTTCGTCAGAACTAAAGCAAGACTTCATATCTAATGGTTGCGCACAACTGATTATAACAATAAAAACTATACATAATTTTCTCATACTTATTCCTTTATCAATCTTATACAATCAAAAATACATTTACTTATACGAAAACAACAATTTCTTATGCCTCTAACAGGAATTACCCCTAAATTGTCATCGTCTTCACACGAAGAATCACCTTCATCTGCTTCTGCTGATTTGAGTTTCCCTAGTTCCAACTTTTCGTGATAGTTATGCCCCAATTGAGAGTTTCTTGCTGCTAATTGGACCTGATTTGTTTGAAAATGGAATGCTTCTTCAGAAATAAAAAACTGCTTCAATTTCAATTCTTCCATACCCGCTAGTTGCATGCAACCACCTATGGAAACCAAAACTACTAACACCTTTCTCATACTTATCCTCCTACCGTTTTTTTACTATCTTTTTCTAAATAAAGAATAGATCACAAAAAATTAAAAACAAAATCTTGATTTTAAAAAAAAATGATAGGAATATAAAAAAAGTAGTTAAAAAAGAGTAAGTAAAAAAAAGTAAGCAGAGAGTAAAAAGTGAAGCAAAATAAAAAATATTGCTTGTTGATTGTGCATACCTTTTTTATCTGGACATATCTTTATGCAACAGAACAAAATAAGTATTTAGAAGAAAAAAACCAAAATCAACACGATAATAATGCAGAAAAAGCTGATCTTCTTATAATAACAACTGCGTATAATCATCCAGAATATATTGTATGGCAAGAAAAATGTCTAAAAAAATACCTAGATGACCAGTACCAACTTATTGTTTTTAATGATGCCGCAGACGAAATAATCAAACAAAAAATAGATGATACCTGCCAATCCCTACATCTTAAATCTATTCGAGTACCACAAAATAATCGCCCTATGGGTACCATTCATACATGGGCTAGCTACCGCCATGGCCAAGCTATGGATTATGCATTAAAAACAGTTGGATTTGATCATAAAGGTATTGTTGCCATCATAGATTCTGACCTGTTTCTTATGAAAAATTTTAGCATTGTAAACTACCTAAAAGGACAGGATATTGCCGGCATAGCTCGAGGACCAGAAAACAATAGTCAAGGATATATATGGCCTGGACTTATTTTTTTTAATATGAATACATTAACCGATAAAGAAAACATCTCTCTTGCTCCCTATGATCCTTCAGGATTCGATACGGGAGGAACTCTTTCTTTGTACCTACAAGCACACCCAGATCTTAAAAAACGTTTTTTTGAGTATGGAAGGTTAAAATTATATAAAAATAATACCCTTATCTCCTTGATGAGCGAACCAAGCAGAGGCTATGTATTAAAATGCACAAAATGTATAGACGCTATTAAAAAAAATCAATTATCGCTTGAATCAGAATGCCTACACAAAAAACGACTGCTCAAAGAACTAAACTTTAAAGATTCTCTTATAACTCTAATAGAACAAAAAAAAGCTCCTCCCGGAGCAGAATTTATCCTTGGAGACAGCTTTTTTCATATTGGCGGGGGATCCGGCTATGTGGAGATAGATGATTTTATTAAAAAGTACCATCATCAACAAGTAAAGTTATTTATGGATCATATATTGAGTTAAAAAACTAAAATTATTTATATATTTAGATTAATTAAAAATAATAAAATTATACTTTAAATCGGAAAAGGACGTGCATGAACCATATAATAAACCTTATAAAAAAATATATTTGGCTACTATGCGCGTTAAAGATAAACCTACTCCTACCCTATGCTCAAGAAAAACCCGCATTAATAATCATTACTCCAACCTCAAATCATCCAGAGTATATAATATGGCAAAATAAATGCTTTAAAAAATATCTCAAAGATAAATACGAATTTATTATTTTTAACGATGCCACAGACGAAATGTTAAAACAACAGATAGATGAAACCTGCCAAATGTTAAATATTAAATCTATTCAAGTTTCTCAAAAAAATCGACCAATAGGAACCGTCTATTCATGGGCTAGCTATAGACATGGTCAAGCCTTGAATTATCTTATGAATACTATAGGATTTGATCATAATGGTATCGTTGCCATCGTAGATTCCGATATGTTCCTTATAAAAGATTTTAGCATTATAGACTATCTAGAAGGATATGATATCGCTGGTGTTGCGCGCGGGCCAGAAAATAATGATCAAGCATACATATGGCCAGGACTCATTTTCTTTAATATAAACACATTGCCTGATAAAAAAAAAATTACATTATCCCCCAACGATTCTTTAGGATTTGATACCGGCGGCGAACTTTCTCAGTACCTGCAAAAACACCCAACTATTAAAAAACGTTTTTTTGATTATGGAAGATTAAAACTTGGTATTTTTAATCATCCCCTTTACGTTCTCAGCGAACCAAATAGAGGAGATTACTTACATTGCTCTAACTGTAAAACTAAAATACAAAATAAAAAAAAATCACAAAATATTTCTTGTTCCCATAGAGAGGAAATACTACGCGAATTAAACTTTAGAGATTCTGTTAACAATTTAATTAATGCTGACCAAATTCCTTGTGGAGCTGAATTTATTCTAGGGGATACTTTTTTTCACCTAAGTGGCGGATCTGAATATTATGAGAAGTCAGCAGAACTTATTCATCATAACACAACAAAAATGAACTATTTTTTAACTCATTTATTACAATAAATGGTTGAATTCAGTCAAAAAAACGGCATACAATAATGACAAAATTTAGTTTCAGAAAATAAAAAATTAATTTTTATATTAGGTATACTCTATGAATCAGCAAACGACATTATCAATAAAATTATTATGCTCTCTATTTTTTTATGTACTTCTTATAAAACTACCTATATATACTTTTGATCACACTCATTATATAAAAAAAAATCGACTAACTCAGTTTACCAACAAAGATTTTAGTAGCACACTTAACCACTTTGCCTGTCATGGAAGAAAAAAAGGGCTCGAATCAGCAAAAACAGATATTGAAAATAGTAATTTTGATTGGGAATACTATGCTAAACAAAACAATCTTTCTGATATAACAACAGAAGAACAAGCAGATAAACATTATATTTATTATGGAAAAAACAAAAATCTACCCTATTGCAAACCATTAAATATACTTATTGCTATACACCTGTATGATCTTGATCTCATGGATGAACTGGTCAATAGAGTAAATTATTTTATTAATAATAATCCCCACAACACATATTTAATAAAAATAAATATCCCCATCGATGAAAGACTTCTTAAATTAGATGATTTTTATGTCAACTACGGAGAACATGGCATAGAAAAAGAAAAAAACTCACTATTCTTTCTAGAAAACAAAATAACTGATTTAGGGTTACCCGTAAGCAATATTATCAAAAAATTAAATTGTGCTTTTCTCCTAAAACAGCTTTATAACCACCTAAAAAAATCCTTTGTAATCTCACAAAACAACATTCAAATCATATTTTCTAGCAATAAAGGGATGGATATTGGAGGATTTTTTGTATTACTTAATGAAATGAAAAAAGAAAACGCTCAATTTGATTTTTTAGTTAAAATTCATACAAAAAAGGGCCCTTCTAGCTATGGTAGTCAATTTGGCACAACTTGGAAAAATTGTCTTTTATCGTTTTTAAATTTAAAAATAAATAAAATATTAAATATCTATGATGCAATATATCCCTGCAAACTCAGCTCATTAAATGATCCTGAACGTCACAATCCTATTTTTTTACATAAAAAAAATCGCCTCTGCAAACTTCTTAATATCACCATTGATACTGATTATGAATTTGCAGCTGGTACTATGTTTATCGTCTCTTACGCTTTTTTTGAAAAAATAAAAGAATGGGACTTTAATAGCATCTATCCTTTATTTGTAGAGGGCCGAGCGACACTCGGTTACGAACATATTTTTGAACGATTATTCGGCCATATAGGAAAAATAAGCAGCTCCAACATTGCTTGTCTTAATTATATACCGAGAGGATACCCCGCAATTAATGACTTAGAATAATTATAACAACATAAACATTGCCTATAAAAAAATTATACACATTACTAGAAAGGACGTGTACATGAATATAAAAAAAAATCTATATTTTCTCATTTTTTTTCTATTTACTCCTTTGGCTGCATACCAATATGATCTTGCAGTCTGTGCTATGTTTCAAAACGAAGGTCGTTTTTTAAAAGAATGGCTTGAATTTAATATATTAATAGGCGTAGAGCACTTCTACTTATATAACAACTATAGTACTGATAATTATGCAGAAATTCTAAAGCCATATATAGAGGCTGGTATAGTAGATTGCATAGATTGGAATTATTCCAATGAAGGAGCAATAGGTCAAGTTCTTGCTTACAATCATTGCCTAGATAACACGCGTAACAAAGTAAAATGGCTTATGATTATCGACCTAGATGAATTCTTATTTCCTGTACAATGCGATAATTTACGCCAATTTTTAAAAGACTATGAAAAGTTTGGTGCTGTGTGTGCCCACTGGGTAATGTTTGGCACTTCAAACATAGAAACTATCCCAAAAAATCAATTATCAATTGAAGCTCTTACCATGCGAGAGTACATGGAAAACCATAAAAAAATATTTATAAAAAGTATTGTACAACCAAATAAAATTAAAAAATTTCATGTACACCACACCGAACAATTTTATGACAACTATTTTCAAGTTACTCCAGACAAGGTTAGATTCGAAGGACCTTTTATGAATTCGAATACTATTAACAAACTCAGAATTAATCATTATTGGACAAGAGACAATCAATATCTTCATGAAATAAAAATACCCCGAAGATATGCTTTTGATAAAAGCTCTCAAGAATGGGTATTACAAGCAGCAGAAACTATGAATAAAAAAAAAGATCTTACTATTCACAAATACCTTAAATCATTAAAAAAAACAGTATTTAACTAAAAAATCAAAGAGAGATAGTTCATGAATATTATAAAAATTATATGTCTTATTTTCTTATCTGGTTTTACCCCTATAGCAGCATATGAATATGAGCTTGCCGTATGCGCTATGTTTCAAAACGAAGATCGCTTTTTAAAAGAATGGCTAGAATTCAATATACTCATAGGCGTAGAACACTTCTATTTATATAACAATAACAGCACAGACAATTATGAAAAAATTCTAAAACCGTATATAGATGCTGGTATAGTGGATTGTATTGATTGTGATTATCCAAATGAACATATAAGCAGCTACCACCCTAAAGTATATAATAATTGCTTAGAGATGGTTCGCGGCAAAGTAAAATGGCTCATGTTTATAGATATAGACGAGTTTCTATTTCCTATCAAACATTATAATTTGCGTGAATTCTTAAAGGAATATGAAGAATTTGGCGCTGTATGCGCTAACTGGGTTATGTTTGGCACTTCAAACATAGATTTAATTCCAGGAAATCAACTTATGATTGAAGTACTTACTATGTCCTGTTCATCAGTCAACGAACATATAAAAAGCATCATACAACCAGATAAGGTTAAAACATTTGCTATTCACCACGTCAAAGAATTTTATCCTCCTTATTTTCAAGTAACTGCTGATAAAATAAAGTTTGAAGGACCTTTTATGCCATCCGGCAACGTTAAAAAATTACAAATCAATCACTACTGGACTCGTGATAACAAATTTCTTTATGAAATAAAAATTCCTCGAAGACTAATTTTAGATCCTGTTCTTGGTCAAGAATGGATATTATCCGAAGCTGAGACTATGAATATTGAAAAAAATATGGCCATTCAAAAATATAGTACAACATTAAAAAAAATTATATTTAACTAAAAATTAAGAAAATTAAAACATGTGGATTAAGCAAAAGTTTTTTTTTATTATTGTATCTATTGTTTTCTTTTTCCCTTTAACGGCCTATCAATATAATCTTGCCGTATGCGCTATATTTCAAAACGAAGGTCGTTTTTTAAAGGAATGGCTAGAATTTAATCTATTAATAGGAGTTGAACATTTCTATTTATACAACAACTACAGTACCGACAATTATTTGGAAATTCTAAAACCATATATAGACGCTGGTATAGTATATTGCATTGATTGGCCTTATAGCCTAGAAATCTATGACAAAAATGGAGCTGAACTAACCGCTAACCAAATTTTATCTGAACAACATTGTACTACTAGTATACAAGGACAAATTCATGGGACAGCACAGGTACTTGCCTATAATCATTGCCTAGATAACATTCGTGGCAAAGTAAAATGGCTCATGTTTATCGATATAGATGAGTTTTTATTTCCAGTGAAATGCGATAATTTACAAGAATTTTTAAAAAGTTATGAAGAATTTGGCGCCATATGCGCCACATGGATTATGTTTGGAACTTCGGATATTGATCACATACCAGACAATAAACTGTTAATTGAATCATTAATTATGCGAGAAAATATCACAAAAGACGCACGAGCCTACGTAAAAAGTATCGTTCAACCGGAGAAAATAAAAACATTTCATGTTCATACGGGAATAGAATTCTATCCTAGCTATTTTCAAATAAATCCAGACAAAATAAAATTCCAAGGTCATCAACTACCCCCATTAACAACAACCGATAAGCTTAGAATTAATCATTATTGGACACGAGATAAAAATTTTTTTTTAACATCAAAATTAATCGAGAATATTTCTTCAATAAAAGCTATACCAAACAATGGGTCCTTACCTATGCAGCAAGTATGAATATGCAGAAAGATCTAACTATTCAAAAATATGTTAACAAACTAAGAAATATACTATTTAAATAGAAAAGGTTTTATCGTGAATATTAAAATGCTTATATCTATTATTCTTTTTACTATTTTTACTTCTACAACCGCATACCAATATAATCTTACCCTATGCGCTATCTTTCAGAATGAAGGCTGTTTTTTAAAAGAATGGTTAGAATTTAATATATTAATAGGAGTAGAACACTTCTACTTATATAACAATAATAGCACCGATAATTATGCAGAAATCCTTAAACCATATATAGATGCGGGTATAGTAGATTGCATAGATTGGCCTTATACAAGTAAAAAAGATTATGCGCAAATTCTTGCATATAACCATTGCTTAAATAATGTACGCGGCAAAGCAAAATGGATTATGTTCATCGATATAGATGAGTTTTTGTTTCCTGTGCACTGTGACAAATTATCTGAGTTTTTAAAAGCTTATGAAGAATTTGGTGCTGTATGCGCTAACTGGATTATGTTTGGAACCTCTCATATAGATAAAATTCCAGACAACCAACTAATGATTGAAGCATTAACCTTGACGGAAGCAGCTCCAAATCTACATGTAAAAAGCATAGTTCAACCGCATAAAGTTAAAAAATTTTGTGTTCATCACGCTGTCGAATTTTACCCCTCTTATTTTCAAGTAACTGCTGACAAAATAAAATTTGAAGGGCCCTTTTCACCGTCAGCAGCTACAGACAAAATACAAATCAATCATTATTGGACACGCGATAATACTTTTTTATATAAAATAAAAATACCACGCAGATATGCTCTAACCGAAGAATGCGATGAAAAATGGGTGCTCTCGTGCGCAGCAAATATGAATCAAAGAAAAAATCTAACCATTCAAAAATATGTTAGCAAATTAAGAAATATACTATTTAAATAAAAACAAAAGAGAGGCTCTCTCGTGAATATTAAAATACTTATATATCTTATTCTTTTTACTATTTTTGCCCCTGCAAATGCACATCAACATAATCTTGCAGTTTGTGCTATATTCCAAAATGAAAGTCGTTTTTTAAAAGAATGGTTAGAGTTTAATATATTAATAGGAGTAGAACATTTCTATTTATACAACAACTATAGTACCGATAATTATGAAGAAATTTTACAACCATATATAGACGCCGGTATAGTAGAATGCATAGATTGGCCTTATAGCCAAGAAGGTTATGATAAAGAAGGAAAGGTTATAACCGCTAATCAGATTTTAGCTGAACAGCATTGCAGTAATAGTATACCTGGAAAAATTACAGGGCAAGCGCAAATTCTTGCATATAATCACTGCTTAGACAATATATGTGGCAAAGTAAAATGGCTTATGCTTATCGATATAGATGAGTTTTTATTTCCGGTTCAATGTGATAATTTATATGATTTTTTAAAAAATTACGAAAAATTTGCCGCTGTATGCGCCACGTGGATCCATTTTGGCACTTCAAATATTGATCGTATACCCTGCAATAAACTATTAATTGAATCATTAATAATGCGAGAAAATATCACAGAACAAACTCAAAGCTATGTAAAAAGTATTGTTCAGCCTGATAAAATAAAAACATTACATATTCATACAGCAACAGAATTCTATCCTACCTATTTTCAAATAAATCCAAACAAAATAAAATTCGAAGGACCGTGCCAGCTAGTACTAAAAACCACCGACAAACTCAGAATCAACCATTATTGGACTCGTGATAAAGAGTTTTTTTATAACACCAAAATTGCTCGCAAACATTTTCATAATAAAAATCATTCCAAAGAATGGGTATTAGAAGAAGCAGCAAAAATGAATCAAAAACAAGATTTCACCATTCAAAAATATGTTAGCAAATTAAGAAATATACTATTTAAATAAAAACAAAAGGAGGATCTCTCGTGAATATTAAAATACTTATATATCTTATTCTTTTTACTATTTTTGCCCCTGCAAATGCACATCAACATAATCTTGCAGTTTGTGCTATATTCCAAAACGAAGGTCGTTTTTTAAAAGAATGGCTCGAATTCAATATATTGATAGGAGTAGAACATTTCTATTTATACAATAACTACAGTACTGATAATTACTTAGAAATTCTAAAGCCATATATAGACGCTGGCATAGTAGACTGTATCGATTGGCCTTATAGCCAAGAAGGTTGCATTCAAGGGGGAACTATCGTAGCCGCTAATCAAATTTTATCTGAACAACATTGCACCAACAGCATACCAGAAAGGGTTCGTGGAATAGCACAAGTTCTTGCTTATAATCATTGTCTAGACAACATACAAGACAAAGTAAAATGGCTTATGCTTATCGATATAGATGAGTTTTTATTTCCTGTACAATGCGATAATTTAACTACATTTTTAAAAGATTATGAAGAATTTGCTGCCGTATGCGCCACGTGGATCCATTTTGGCACTTCAGACATTGATCGTATACCCTACAATAAACTATTAATTGAATCATTAATAATGCGAGAAATTATTACGGAACAAACACAAAGTTATGTAAAAAGTATCGTTCAGCCAAATAAAATAAAAACATTGCATATTCATACAGCAACAGAATTTTATCTAAACTATTTTCAAGTAAATCCAAACAAAATAAAATTTGAAGGGCCGTGCCAGCCAGTACTAAAAACCACCGACAAACTCAGAATTAACCATTATTGGACACGCGATAAAGAGTTTCTTTATAATACCAAAATTCCTCGTCAATATTTTTTCGACAAAAACTATACTAAAGAATGGGTATTACAACGCGCCGCCCATATGAATAAACGAAAAGATCTAACTATTCAAAAATATGTTAGCCAATTAAGAGAAAAAGTTCTTAAGACAAAATAGACTTAGTATCTCTAGATTTTTAACTTACCATGCTGCATGCATTTTACTACTGCATATAAAGGATACGAATAAATATTTTGATATACAGAAAAATTTTGCGTAGAAAATCGAATGCCAATGTTTGACTTTGGATGCGATTCTAAAAACATATGCATACTTTTCAGCGTTGAACCTTGGCCGCTCTTTACCTCAATGGGTATAATTGATTCATTCTTTTGTATCACATAATCAATCTCTGCTTGACTGTTTTTAGCTTCACGATGCCAATAATAAAGTTCTGTTTTGGCAAAAGGATATGAATATGCAAGTAATTCTTGTCCAACAAAAGCTTCTACCAAAGCACCTTTATTAACAAATTGCTCTAATGGATTTATAATCCAATCTCTCCCATTAAGCCCTAAAATTGTCTGACTTAATGCAACATCTAAAAAAATAGCCTTAAAATCATCTAAATTAGCTTGTGCTCCAAGGGGAATTCCCTGCGCATCCGCCTGAAATACTTTATGTACAATGCCAGCAGTAACAAGTAAGTCAAAACAAGGCAAAAGCTCTCGCTTCCTATAATCTTGCGATACAGCACTAAATTTAAATTTTTGCCCTAAAGAAAGTGGAATATAATCAAATAAAAGTCTCACATACTTCATCTGCAACTGTTTTGCATATTTATTAAAATCCTGCCTATACGTATCAACGAGTGCATGATGAGCATCAAAACAAACAAAAATATTTTTAGTCTGCTGCCATTTATAAACTACCTCAGGCATACCACCAATAGCTAAATATTCACCCAACAAATAGAGCAATTTATCATGTATAAGCTGATTAAAAGGCTTGAAACTATCAGTTTCCAGTATTTCTTGGGCAAGAATACCCTCCCGCTCTGCATATAAAAATTCTATAAAAGAAAGTGGATACATATAAAGTGATGAAATACGACCAACAGAAATACCAATTTCTTCTATAGTAAAATCAATCAAAGATCCAGCAGCAATAATATGCAAATCAGAAATTTCTTCATAAAAATAACGAAGTGCAAGCAGAGCTTTTGGAGCAGCCTGAATTTCATCAAAAAACAACAGAGTATTTTTTATCTCAATAACATGCCCCAAAAAAAGAGATAAATCGCGAAGTATCCGTTCTGGCTCTAAATTTTGTTCAAAAATCACCCGTAGCTCTGGAAGTTTTTCAAAATTAATCTCAATAAAGTGCTCATAGGTTTTACCAAGCGCACGGACTTCGTATGTTTTTCCTACTTGGCGTGCACCACGAATCAGCAGCGGCTTCCGATAGGGATCCTGTTTCCAGTTGAGCAGATGAGAGCTTACTAAACGTTTCATAGCCAAAAACCTCCACAATGGTCAAAATACAGGGTAAAAATTTTTATTTATGGTCAAAATACAAAGATAGCTTAACGCATCAATGGTCAAAAAGTAAAGATGGGTTACCGGCCTCCCTCTTTCTTTTTTTAGCTTTTCTCTCATTTTTTACCAGAAAAGCTACTGCTGCAAGCGATTCGACGTATCCTGGTTTAAGCAGGCCAACAACGCCAATTTTTCTTTCCAACAATGCACTTTTACCCCGCTCATCAAAAGCCGGTACGTTATATGGTACATCGTCATCCTCACCAGAAGTAAAAAGAGTAAAATTTTTACCCGCTCCAGTTTCAGTTACAGCAATCCCTACTGCTGCTGCTGCATTCAAAAATTCAAACGGCGGATGAGAAGTAAAACATAATAAACTTTTCGACTCTTTTCCATTTGCTCGCGTTTCTTGAAAAATAGTATAATCTATTCTCCTATCGTTATGTTCAGCAGTTACCCCAAATACGCCTGTAGAATCTCCAGACAAAAAAGCTATTTTTCTCAAATTTATATAAGAAGATAGAAAAAAAATTATAACTTCTTTTCCCGGTATTTTTATACCTTGCTGGCCAAATCCTTCAACCAGCTCCCAATGTTTCCAATTTTCAAGTTTTATTCTTGGAAATAAATGTGGACCTGTTGCATAGCCATCAATTATATCTCTAATATCTTTAGACAACAAACATAACTGATCTGCATGATCACCTTGATCTCTCAACTCAATGGACTCTTCTATATCAGCTTGACTCATACCATCTCTACTGCCGCGTTCAAATGGCTGTAATGCACACCTAACTACACCCATACTGCATAAAAACAATAACAAAAAACTCATCACTAATAATCTTTTCATAGATTCTTTTACTCTCATTCAAGAATATCAAAATAAAATTACACACCGAAAAAATTATACCTACTATTCATAAAAAAGTACAAAAATCGCCAACAACTAAATTTCCTGATAATCCCATAATTTTTTATACAGACTATCTGTCTCTTGCATTAATTCATCGTGGGTTCCCTGCTGAGCAATAACCCCTTTATCTAATACAACAATAGTATCCATATGTTTCAAAGTAGAAAGACGATGCGCTATAGCTATCACTGTTTTTTGCTTATCTTCAATAAAAAAACTCAAACTTTCTTGAATCAATGCCTCTGTATGACTATCAAGAGCAGATGTCGCCTCATCAAGAATTAAAATTGGTACATTTTTAAGAATAGCACGCGCAATAGCAATTCGTTGCCTCTGGCCACCTGATAATTTAATACCACGTTCACCAACATACGTATTATACTGTTCTGGCAGGGTCATAATAAGATCATGAATATGCGCTCTTTTACTCGCATCGATAACCTGCTCATACGATGCCTGCGGATTTCCAAATTGAATGTTTTCTAAAATAGTCCTGTGAAAAAGCATAGTATCTTGCGGAATAATAGCAATTTGAGACCGCAATGAATCTTGTGTCACCTGATCAATAGGCTGATTATCAATCAAAATAGTACCTGATGTGACGGTGAAATAACGCAATAATAAATTTATTAAGGACGATTTACCAGCACCAGAATGGCCAACAATACCGACCTTTTCACCTGCTTTAATATACAAGTTAAAATCCTTAAAAATATCAGTCTTAACATCATACTGAAACGTAACATCTCTAAACTCGATTGTCGGATGCACAACAACTAAAGGATAAGCTCCTGGCACATCAAGATCTTCCTGCGGAACAGTTAAAATAGATAAAGAACTTTTCCACTCACCCATAACGCCTGCAAAGTTCTGCAAAGAAGTTGTAACTAACCAGATGTCTTCAGAAACAACCAAGACTATACCGGACACAAAAGCAAAACTACCCAAAGAAATGAGACCTAATATCCTTAAATGAACCATATAAAACCAGATAAAAACAAACATAAAAATATAGAGGACGCCACCTACAATATTAAGCCAAAAAGCCTGTTTATAAACATCAATCTGTTTCGGAACAAAATCGTTGCGTATATAGCGCGCTAAAGAATTAAGCTCTCGGTTGCGAGCAGAAAATGAAAAAAGGGAAATAATATTAGTTATATTATCAGAAATTTTTCCAAACAACGTATGTTTACTATTAGTAGACAGTTCTGTTAATATATTCAAATGTTCTGATAAAAAATACATTATAGGAGAATAGATAGTCACCCACAAACAGATGAAAAGTCCTAAATAAAGATTTACTGACATAAGCGCAGCAAGATTAACGGCAATTTTTACTATTTTAAAAAAAAGGCCATGATGCATTTCTGCCCAAAATTTATCATGACCATCGAGAATTCCTTTTAATCGGCTGTTAATAGTTCCACCAAAATTATTCTGAAAAAAAAGAAATGAATGATGTTGCACGTAATCATATGATTCTAATATAATAGATTCACGGACATAAGGTTCTGCACGCCATTCAGCAATATTGCTAATTCTCCAAACAACATTCGAAAAAAATTCTGTTAAAAAAAAGATACCTATAGGAGTTATTACACTCTGATATGAATTAAACTTATTGCTATCCATGATATCTAGAAATAATTTTGTAGCATAATTAAACGCAAGCGAATAAAAACTACCCACAATAGGCGCAAGTAACATCAAACAATAATGCCACTTATAAGGCTTTATGTGATGCCAAAAAAATGAAACTACATAACGATTACTAACTATTTTTTTATTTAACGTATTATTCATATATTATCCATAACTATTTTCAAATAAAAAACCTAATATGCTCTGCCATTTCTGACACTGCCCCATCGTTATTTCCCAATATGAGATCTAATGTCTGCTGCTATTTCAGATACAGTATGCTCACCACTGTTGACCACTAAGTCATATTTTTTGTCACCATGCACACCAACATAATGACTACGAGCATGTCCTCCCGATGATGTACCCCGAGCATTTTCTCTTTGTTCTAAAATATCTAGCGCTATTTCTACGCCAACATAATATGTTTTAAACGGAGCGCATTTTTTTTCAAGATCAGTAAGCCAAGCTTGATCATAAGCAATATAATCAACAATAACATTACAGCCCTCAGCCGCATATGCTACAATTGCACTATTCATCGCATAGGCAACTTTTTCTCCTTCACTACCCACATGCAAAGTAACCAATGGGTTGCCGTCACTATCTTTTGAATTTTCAACCCATCTAATAGGATTTGGCGACTGCCAAAATGGAATAGTATCTATAATAATATCTGGCATCGCTTGATCAAATAAACTATCAATACCAACTTTTACCCACAGATCTGGCATCATAATTCGTTGAAATTCTTTTTGGATGGATGTTTTTCCTGAACCAGAAGGCCCGTTTAATACAATAATTATGCCACTTTTAGTATCTTTCACAAACTACTCCTTAATTTATAAAAATGTTTTTTATAAACTAATTATAACAAAAAGTGTCAATTATAGGTACTACTATGGGTACAACTGACTGATAATACCAAATCGCCAACAACTATCGAGATAGAAATCTAACACGCTAAATAGTTACTAAACTAATATATTAGTTTAAAAAACTAACAGACAAGATAATCTTCGATAGAACCTACCGCATACTCAGGTATATAGGGAAGATTATAGTACTTATACATAGTATGAAGACAAGTTTGATATGCAAGAACATCTTCTGGATTGTCTTGTGTATAGCCAGTATGTGAAGAATTTTTAAGTTCACCTATATAGACCTGTTTATGTCCGGATTGAACAAGTGCATGAGCAAGATTTTTAGCGCAGGCACTCGAAACATTTTTATCTATAGCAGAAGTAATAAAAAGAACTGGCGTATCTTTAGGAAAATATGCAACAACAGAAATTGGCGAAATACCTGATCGCTTAAACTGAGTAAAACGGTGTAGTATGCGATCATAAAGAAAATTTTCTGCAAAAGTATATTTTGCAATAAGTGAATGGCGATGACGAATTACCTGCTCAATGGCATCAAAGGCTCCTTCTAAGACAACCAATTTTACATTCTTATATTGATCTGATGTATGATTAAGAGCATAAGCAACAAAACTTACTGCTGAGCCACGCGAGACACCGTATAAAATTTTATCTCCAGAACCAGCTAATTCCATCTTTTTCTGATGATCCTTAACGTCACCTTCTTGGCCGATATTCATTAAAGACATCTGAATGGCATAGCCTTTAACCGTTTCTCTTTTAAATTTTTTACCCACTACTTTAGTACCATTTATATAATTATCAATAAGACCCCGGGCATAAAAACCTTGATAAAGTGGGTAGAGACCTAACGCAGCAAAATACCCCTTTTTTCTTACCAAACCATACAAAGATGTATCTAAAACTACTTCTTCAAGTTCTGGAGCAACTGAAAGCGTATGAATAGCGTCTATACTATTCTCCAAACAAACGACAAATTCACCGGTAGTTGCTATAAACCCTCGTCGCCCCATATATTTTGCAGCCTGAGCTTGGGAGGCAAAAATACCCTGAAAAAAAACTGTTTGAACCGGATTTTCTTGCTCTACATTTATCCATCTATTTACCTGTTCCTGTTCAACAAAGCTTTCCCCTTTATCCAAAATTTCCCCTTTGTTGAAACAAGAACTTCTATAAAACAGAGACATAAAAGTAAAACTCAATAATAATTTTTTATTCATATCCTACTACTTAACCCTACCATTTAAATTCTAAAATTTAGACCCCAAAAGTATACTCCCTAGCATTTAGGATACCCTATTACGACCCAAAAGCAATCGCTTACCCATAACTCTATAGAGCTTAACTGATCGGTCAATAGTATAAAAAAGTGTAAAAAAAATAAAATTAATATAACCTATAGTTAACTTTTCTTACTTTTGATTTAAGGATATTACTATGTCTCATGAGCATAAACTATCGCTCCCTTTAGCAATTTTAATTAATATTAACATTATGCTTGGTGCGGGTATTTTTTTAAATACTACCCTTGTTGCCCAGCAAGCTCAAGCCCTTGGCTTTATGAGCTATGTCATTGTAGGTATACTCTTACTTCCACTCGTACTCTCTATAGCTCAACTGGTGGCCATTCACCCCAGCGGCGGATTTTATACCTTTGGAAAAAAAGAGATTAATACCTTTGTAGGATTTATTAGTGCCTGGAGCTACTTTGCTGCCAAACTCGCTTCAGCTGCCATTTTAATCCATTCTTCAGTGATCACCATTCAATTACTCATTCCTTTTTTTGCTATTGTCGATCCATTCTTTCTTGATTTTTGTATTATTTCCCTTTTTGTTGCCGGCAATATGTTTAATATAAAAACAGGTGGTATTATTCAGACCGTGTTTATTGTTTGTAAATTAATACCTATTTTATTTACTATTTTGGCCGGGATGTTCCTTTTTAGTGGTGCAAACTATGGAACTCCTCACCTACCCTGGTCTGGTGTTCCCAGTAGCTTACCTCTTGTCATCTATGCAACGATGGGATTTGAATCGGCGTGTTCTATTAGCAGCAAAATAAAAAATGCACATAAAAATGCACCTCTTGCTATCCTAATTTCATATACTATTGCCGTATTTCTCATGGTTCTTTATCAAGTATTTTGCTACGGTGCCCTTGGTGCTACCGTTGCAGCGCAAACCTCATACCGTGAAACATTGCCACGACTTTTAGGTCTATTACTACGAAGTAACCCATTAACCGCTTATAAAGTCGGTGGTCTTTTAAATTTGGCTATAGCATCTTCTGCTCTGGGAGGTAGTTATGGTGTTTTATTCAGTAATAGTTGGAATTTATATACATTGGCCGAACATGGCCATCTGTTTCTTTCATCATGTTTTAAAAAACTTAATAAGCACGCAATTCCCTTTGTCTGTGTATTGGCAGAAGGTGCGCTCTGCGTATTTTATCTTTTAATTTCCCAAGGACCAAATCAACAAAAAACTTTACAAATTTTAAGTGCTCTCGGCGTCATCTCTGCCTACACAATCAGTGTTATAGCACTCATATGTGCAAAAAAAAGAGACGCGAGCATTCCCCTTTATTCTTGGATTCCACTTCTGGGTTTAATTAATTGCGGGGTATTAATGAGTATGTGCATAAAGCAACTTGTCTTTTCCGGCCTTACTGCTCTACTCTATTTTTTCTGCTTAATATTAACGGGCGCTCTTATGTTTTTTTATACACAGTATCAAAATAAAAATAGCGTATAAGCATAAGCTTTTACTCTTCATAACTTATAATAGCTGATAACTACTTTTATACGCTTTATTTGATAGAGCATTAGACTTTCTTGTTTAGCGAAGTATAGCTAGCTCCTCAAGCGCTCTATCTAGTTGTTGTTAGCTCTCACACATTTCCTGCTGCATTACTCAACGTTCGCTTCCGCCCTCTCCCTCTATGCTTCCTCCTGCTCCCGCAGGACCCTGTTCTTCTGCCTGCCTCACTGCTTCCGCTTGCTGTGCTCGCTGTCTCTCTGCTCCTCGACTCAAAATCTCGCTTACAACCTTGTTGTATTTTTCTTTCGTTTTGCGTACCCGCTCCTCCCGTAAACGAGTATTCTCTTCTTTTTGCTTTTTTCGTTCAACCCTACCCCAATACTCAGCTGATGCTTGATCCCGCTCATGCTTCTTCGACCGCTTCTCCCGCTGCCTCCTTAGCTGCTCGGCCAGACGCTCTTCTTCGGTCATAGAACTCTCTAACGCTTTTTGTTTTTTCGCCTCAAGCTCCCGCTGGAGCTGTTGTTGTTTCAGATCCTCTGCACGCTTAAGATCTAGCAGGCGTATTTGTTCGAGCGTTGCCGCAATTCGCTGGTCTGCCTGGCGACTTTGTTCGCGCATTGCCTCAATTTGCAGGTTTGTCTGGCGAATTCCTTCTTTGATTGCCGCAACCCTATCTGCCTGCGCTTCTTGCTCCTGCCGACGCTGTTCTACTGCTTGCCGTTCTTCTACTGCTTGCCGTTGTCGCTCTTCCTCCGCCCGCTGCCTTTCCTCAAGCTCCCGCTGGCGCTGTTCACTCTCCTGACGTTCCAGCTCCGCTTGACGTCTCGCTGCCTCCTGCAATTCTCTAGCTTCCTGCTCTTGCCGACGCTGTTCTTCAGCCTGCCTCACTTCTTCCTGCTCTTGCCGACGCTGTTCTTCTGCCTGCCGTTCCAATTCTGCTTGCTCCGCCCGCTGCCTCTCTGCCGCCTGCAATTCCCTAGCTTTCAACTCCGCTCGCTCCCCCTGGTCCCTTTCTGCTCTGCGCGCATAACCCCGCAACTGCTCCTTGCGCTGTTGTTCTCGAAATAAAGCAACGCGCTGCTGTTGTGCCTCCTGCGATTCCCTAGCTTGCGCTTCCTGCTCCTGGCGCTGTTCTTCGGTCTGCTTTTTTGGGTCTAAAGCGGCCTGCTTGCGATTTTTTCTTCGAATTGAAGCAATGCGCTCCTGTTGTGCCTCCTGCAATTTCCTAGCTTGCGCTTCCTGCTCCTGGCGCTGTTCTTCGGCCAAAGCACGCTGACTTTGTTCACGCGCCGCTTCCTCCTCGAGCAGTCTCGCTACTTCCACTTCTTGCTGGCGCTGTTTTTCTACTGCCTGCCGTTCCAATTCTGCCTGCTGCCTTTCCTCAAGCTCCCGCTGAAGCCGTTCACGCTCTGTGGCCTCCAACAACTCCTTGTCCCGCTTCCAAACCTCCCGCCGCCTATCCTTTTCCTGATCCCACAGGAGCAGCCGTTCCTCCTCCTCTTTCAGCCAACCTCCTGCCGCTCTTTTTCCAGCAGATGTTTTGCACTTGCCCGCAGATCCTCTAACTTCTCTGCCCTCCGCAAATTCTTAATGCGCTGCTCCTCCTTCAACCTTTTAGCTTCCGCCTGCTGTCTCAGCCTTTTCTCATCCTCAATTCGTTCTCTCTCCTGCCGGGCCAACTCCGCTTGCTCCTCGCGCTTCTTCTCTGCCTCCTGCAATTCTCTAGCCTGGTCCTTCTTGAGATTTTCTTCTCGAATTAAAGCAGTGCGCCGCTGTTGTTCTTCGGCCTGACGACGACGTTCTAGCTCTGCCTCCTGCGATTCTCTAGCTTCAGACTCTCGCTGAAGCCGTTCTTGCTCCTGCCACTGCAACTCTGCCTGCTCTGCTTGCTCTGCCTGCCACGCAACCCCAAGGTCTTGCTCCTGTTGTTCCGCCTGCCTCCCCAAATCCCTCTTTGCCTGGTCTAACATGGAAGCTTCTCGCTGTTTTTTTTCCGCCTTCCCTTGCTGCAACGCCATCGCCGCTGACGGACCAAAACTCACATCTCTCACTTGCCGTGCCTTGCCTTGATCTATTCGCAACATTGATCCAATTGTTGGCACTTTTAATCCAAAAAATGTAGTTGTTCGTCGTCCCGATTTCACTGGCTCAGATAACTTTGAGGGCTCAAATGACTCATTTTCAACCATTGGTGTTTCTACTGCTTGGCTTTGCCCCACTTGCCCTGACCCTTGCCCAATATTCTTTTCAGTAGACTTTTCTCCTTCTACTATTTGCCCCGCTGCTGTTCGCTCTAACACTGGCTCTTGCCTATCAAATTTTTCAGCAGGCTTTTCTCCCGTTGCACGTGCAAAATAAGCCGCCGCACTAACTGCAAAAATACCCAAAGCTCCAAGCGCTATCTTATTATCTATAATAAATTGCTTGAGGGCCTGTAACCGCCCCTTCAGCCAAGCTATTTTACTTGGATCTGTCTCGCCTTCTAATTCCTGTTCTATTTCACCCATAGCTCGGCGTGCTGTCGCGTCCTTTTCTAATAATCTACGAGCTTGTTCATTCTTATTCGATTTTACTGCTCGGGAACAATTCCACCATAGGCTCAATCCTTGCGCTAACCCATTCTCTTTTATGTTCTCCCATAATCCTTTATTCTCACATTCTCCAGCCTGCCCTGATATGTTTTTAGCAATCTGTTTTTGTGACAAAAGCGATTTTTGAGATAATGGTTTTGAAAGTTGCGTAGAACGTGCCCTCATGCCCGCTTCGGCATTAAAAAATCCAATTGCCAGGGTAAAAACAAAAACTAAAAGTCCTACTTCTCTTCTATATATCATTGACTATATCACCTCCGGCTACATAACTATTTTTAAGCGCATAATTTTCTATATAAAAAAAGTCTTTACTTATACAGTATACGTATTTATTGTTTCAAATAGCAACAAGCCAGCCTCATTCGAACCCAAAATAAACGCTAAATTTATTTTTTTTGTAAA
The DNA here is from genome assembly GCA_963719415.1 of uncultured bacterium. Lineage (GTDB taxonomy): Bacteria > Babelota > Babeliae > Babelales > Vermiphilaceae > JAPLIS01. Next base: position 669,796 of record OY970383.1, read on the forward strand.
TTAATACCTATAGTCGAGTCTAACTATAGACGCTCAATCGCTTTCGTTAGTCGTTCTTAACTCTCACGTATTTGCTTCCGCCCACTGTTTTCGCCATTCCTCAAGCTCCCGCTGCCGTCTGTCGTCCCGCTGTCCCAGCAATTCCTTAACTTCCTGCTCCAATTTTTCGTCCAGCTGTCTCATCCATGCCTCAAACTCCCGATCCCGCTCTCCCCCCAATTCCTGGTGCTGTTCCTGCCATTCCTCAACCTCCCGCTGCCGTTTTTCCTCCTGCTGTCGTCCCCATTCCTCAGCCTCCTGCTCCAATTTTTCGTCCCGCTGTCTCATCCATTCCTGCTCCGCCCGCCGCCTCGCTACTTCCTGATCCCGCAGACGCTGTTCTTCAACCTGCCGCTGTTGCGATTCTGCTTGCTGATCCCGTAGACGATGTTCTTCGGCCCGTCGGTGTTGCGATTCTGCTTGCTGTTTCGCCCATGCCTCAAACTCCCGCTGTTTTTCCGCCCGCTCCTGCCGTTGCCATAATTCCTCAGCTCTCTGCTCTGCCCGCTGCGCAGCCTCAATCTCCCACTGGCGCTGTTGTTCCGCCTGCTGTTCTTTGGCCTGACGACGTTCTAGCTCTGCCTCCTGCGATTCTCTAGCTTCAGACTCTCGCTGAAGCCGTTCTTGCTCCTGCCACTGCAACTCTGCCTGCTCTGCTTGCTCTGCCTGCCACGCAACCCCAAGGTCTTGCACCTGTTGTTCCGCCTGCCTCCCCAAATCCCTCTTTGCCTGGTCTAACATGGAAGCTTCTCGCTGTTTTTTTTCCGCCTTCGCTTGCTGCAACGCCATCGCCGCCGACGGACCAAAACTCACATCTCTCACTTGCCGTGCCTTGCCTTGATCTATTCGCAACATTGATCCAATTGTTGGCACTTTTAATCCAAAAAATGTAGTTGTTCGTCGTCCCAATTTCACTGGCTCAGATAACTTTGACGGCTCAAATGACTCATTTTCAACCATTGGTGCTTCTTCTACTGGCTTTAACCCTGCTCCCTCTAACACTGGCTCTTGCCTATCAAATTTTTCAGCAGGCTTTTCTCCCGTTGCATGTGCAAGATAAGCCGCCGCACTAACTGCAAAAATACCCAAAGCTCCAAGCGCTATCTTATTATCTATAATAAATTGCTTGAGGGCCTGTAACCGCCCCTTCAGCCAAGCTATTTTACTTGGATCTGTCTCGCCTTCTAATTCCTGTTCTATTTCACCCATAACTCGGCGTGCTGTCGCGTCCTTTTCTAATAATCTACGAGCTTGTTCATTCTTATTCGATTTTACTGCTCGGGAACAATTCCACCATAGGCTCAATCCTTGCACCAATCCATTCTCTTTTATGTTCTCCCATAACCCTTTATTCTCACATTCTCCAGCCTGCCCTGATATGTTTTTAGCAATCTGTTTTTGTGACAAAAGCGATTTTTGAGATAATGGTTTTGAAAGTTGCGTAGAACGTGCCCTCATGCCCGCTTCGGCATTAAAAAATCCAATTGCCAGGGTAAAAACAAAAACTAAAAGTCCTATTTTTTTTTTACATATCATGACTATATCCTCTCTTGCTACCCAATTATTCTTAAATCGCATAATTTTCTATATAAAAAACATTTATACTATATAAGCATACGCAATTCTTATTTCAATTAGCAACAAGCCGAGATCGTTTTGATCCAAAATAAGCGCTAAATTTAATCAAAAAAAATACGCTTCTCGTAAATTTTAAGTTTTCTACTAATTCCCTTTACCATGAGCTATACGCATCACGAAAAAATATAGCCAAAAAAAACATTATCATTGATCTATACATTGATCTGTAATAATGTTAGGTTATTTTGTTACCATTTATATACTTATAATTTTTCCAAAAAAAGGGAGAAAAATGAAAAAAGTAAACTCTATTTTATTTTTGTATATGCCATTACTATTAAATAATGTTTTTATTTTGGCAGACAATCGATTTGAAGATACATTCGATAATTCCCAACAGGTTTTTAACTTCGCTAATAATCTCTTTTCCGGCTTTAAAAACGCTTTGCCGACTAACATACATGACCAAACTTTGTTAAACAAATCTGAAGACAACTTATTTAACGCAATACTTTTTCCACAACAATATATGTTAAAAAACGGTCGCTTTAAAAAAGATGCGATAAATACTATCGTCAATGCCGCTATTGTAGGCTATACAGAAGGTATAAGTTATAAAATAGCTTTGAAAGCTACCGGCAACACAAAAGTGGCTGAAAATGTTTCTGAGTCTATGGAAGCTCATACGGTGCTCTATTTAGACACCTATAGCACTGCTAGCAATAAAGAAATCACTCAATTTATTGCTAACAAATTAAGTAACTTGCTATTTCGACAGCGCAAAGTTACCGAAACTCCATCAGCGCCACCAATACAACAAATAAAACCCGCAAAAATATATGAGATGACTGAATGTCCTTCCTGCTGGCTCTATTTTGAAGCCGAGGTTACTCGTCGTTTATTAAGATGCGGACATTCTATCTGTACCGATTGCGCTTCTCGAATAAGCAGTAAAAAATGTCCCATGTGCCGTGAAAAAACAGTTTAGCATAACGTGAGTTAGTAAAAATGTTCCTATAACTAAAAAAAAGGTAATCAAATGAAAAAAGTAAGCCCTATTCTGTTTTTATGCTTGCCGCTCTTATTAAACAACGCGTTTCTTATAGCTGATAATCAATTTGAAGATACATTCGATAATTCCCAACAGGTTTTTAACTTCGCAAACAATCTTTTTACCGGCTTTAAAAACGCTTTACCGTCCACTATCTATGATCAAATTTTATTAAACTACGCAGAAAAAAAATTATTTAACGCAATACTTTATCCAGAACAACATATGTTAAAAAATGGTCGCTTTAAAAAAGATGCGATAAATACTATCGTCAATGCCGCTATTGTAGGTTATACAGAAGGGGTAAGTTATAAGATAGCTTTGAACGCCACCCGCAACACAGAAACGGCTGAAGCCGTTTCTGTGTCTATGGAAGCTCATATAGTGTTATATTTAGACAGATATAGCACTGCTAGCAACGAAGAGATAACAGAATTTATTGCAAATAAGTTAAGCCACTTACTATCTCAACAACGCAAAGCTATAGCGACTCCAGAGGCAAAACCATCTACCAAAAAAAGATGTCCTATTTGCACAGGTAGATTTGGAACAGAAGTTACTCGCCGTTTATTAAAATGCGGAGATTCTGTCTGTACTGATTGCGCTCCCCTAATAAGAAGTAAAAGATGCCCTACATGTGGAGAAAAAACAGTTTAGCGCCTATTAATACATACATAAGCTTAGCTAAATTTAATAATATACCCTACAATAATACTCTGTAACCAGGTAGACTAGATTCTGTAATCATGTAAACTAAATAGTAAATTATACTACAGGTATACATCAATAGTTTAAGTTAACAGCATAAAATCGAAATATATCATGATACATAAAAATCAGATACTCTTCTTAATCAGCCTACTAAGTATAAGTTTAGTCGGGTGGATGCTAATACACAAAAAAAATCAGACTACGCCCGATACTCTGCACTCAACAATAATTGTGGGAACGAATGCAGAATATCCTCCGTTTAGTTTTATGGAAAACAAAATGGTAGTCGGTTCCGAAATTGATATTGTTAACGAAATCGCTCGTAGGCTTGGTAAAAAAATTATCTTTCAAAACATGCCGTTTGATGCTCTTCTTCCACAAATTCAACTGGGAAGTATTCAAATTATAGCAGCAGGAATGACGCCGACAGCAGAAAGAGCAAAACAGGTCTTTTTCACTCCCTCACATATAGATAATGATATATTGGTTATGGTCAGCTTAAAAGATAAGCCGGTAACTAATGTAAAAGAATTACAAGATAAGCGTGTGGTGGTAAATGAGGGATATACAGCAGACTATTATGTTTCGAGTCTTAAAATACCAACGGTGATCAGGCTCTCAACCATAGAAGAAGCGCTACTTGCTTTAAAAAGTGGCCGTGCTGATGTATTAGTGTCAGCAAAGAAGGCATTGCAAGAATTCTTTGCACTTGATAGTAGTTCTATTTTTACTGAAACTATAATACCTGATACTAAAGAAGAATACGCTCTTGTTGTATCAAAAAAATATCCTGAACTTTTTGCAGAAGTTAAAAAAGCGTTAGACGATATGAAAAAAGATGGTACCCTTGATCAGATAAAAAATAAATGGCATCTATGATAATAAATTGGCATTTAATTTTAGAATCCTTGCCCTGTCTAATACAGGGAGCATTTGTTTCTCTACAGATTGCATCTTTAAGTTGCATATTAGGGCTCATTTTAGGAACATGTTTCGGCATAATCCTTAACTATAGCAAATCCCCTATCATTAGATGGCCGATACTTGCATATATAGCTCTAATTCGAGGCACACCAATGCTTATACAGATCTATATCGCTTACTATCTATTACCTCAATTAGGTATTGTAATCCCTGATTTTTGGGCTGCAACATGCGCCTTAGGTCTTAATAGCAGCGCATATGTCTGTACTATTATTAAAACAGGTATTTCTGCGGTAGGTAATGGTCAAATAGAAGCCGCGCAAGTGCTCGGTTTTACTTCTTTGCAATCTATAAAACTCATAGTTTTACCACAAGCTTTTCGTATCGTTTCTCCTGCTCTAATCTATGAATTTATTACCCTTATTAAAGACTCTGCCCTTGCCTCTGTTATTGGCGTTACCGAACTATCAAAAGAAGGTTCTATGATAAGAAGTCGAACCTATGACTCAATCACTATTTTTCCACTAGTTGCTCTCTTGTATCTTATTATGACAACAACAACAACGATTATTATGCATTTTGTCGAGAAAAAATTAAAAAGAGAAAAACAGACCTATTAAAAGTTAAAAAAATAAACAAAGTTCTTATAAAATTATTGATAACTACTTTTCAGCATTCCCTCTAGGGCACGCTAAGCCAACCTACGTAGTCTGAAGAAAGAAATAAAAAAATATGTTAAAAATTAACAACGTAAGCAAAATATTTGAAAACAAAACAATACTGAACAACATATCATTATCGATAAAACGAGGAGAGATTGCCCTCTTGCTTGGCCCATCTGGCGTTGGCAAATCAACTCTTTTAAGAATATTAAACAATCTAGAAACCGCAGATACGGGATCTATAGAACTGGATGGTAAAACAGTTGATCTTGCCAAAGTTAATAATAATCATATGATTGGTATGGTGTTTCAACAGTTTAATCTTTTTGAACATATCACCGTAGAAGAAAACATAACATTAGCCCTTGAACATGTTATGAAAAAATCTAAAGAAGAAGCTAAAGCGCAAGCACATACACTGTTAAAACATTATAATTTAGAACAAAAAGCTAATCTCTTTGTATCACAATTATCCGGTGGACAAAAACAACGCCTTGCTATAGCAAGAACAGTAGCTCTAAAGCCGATTATTATCTGCATGGATGAACCAACATCTGCACTTGATCCTCGCCTAACGTTACACGTTGCTCAAACTATTAGCACTCTTGCTGCTGAAAATTATATCCTACTTATCGCTACACATGATATAACGCTCCTAGAGCAACTCAATTGCACTATCTATTTATTAGATGAAAAAGGTATTGCTCAAACTGCCAACTCATACGATTTCAAAACAAATCCAGAGCAGTTCCCACTTATTCATAGATTTGTTTGCGGCCTTGAATAGAATCATAACGTATTTAAATACACAACAAAAATGGCTACTTTTATTCTTTTAATTATACTAAAATTAAACTTTTATATTTTTATATATAAGTAAAAAGGTACTCCTATAACTACTTATTTAAATCCTAAAAATGACATAGCTTTTAAAAAACTATTTGGTGACATGGCCCATAAAGATATTGTTATCAGTTTTTTAAATAGCATACTTGAGCGTAAAGAAGGTGAAAAAATAGTTGATGTCGTTATGAACGATACAAGCAATTTGCCTGAAAACAAGAAACTAAAATTAAGCATTGTTGACATACGATGCACAGATCAAGCGCAAAATCAATATATTATTGAAATGCAAGTTGCTACACAAAAATATTATGCTGTACGAGCTCAATATTACAGCGCTTTAGCTTACAGTAAACAACTAGGTGAAAAAGAATATTACGATGACACGCTAGTTCCTATTATTTTTGTTGGTGTTCTTGACTTCAACCTTTTTGATGATGATAACTACCTATGTCATAATCTTATTCTTGATACTAAAACACTGAAACAAAAATTTAAACACCTTGAATTTCACTTTATAGAGTTGAAAAAATTTAATAAAAAGCTTGAAGAATTAACAACACTTGTTGAAAAATGGGTTTATTTTTTAAGCAATGCCCATGAACAACATAAAGTGCCAGACAATTTAGTAGAATTGAAAGAAGCCTTTCTTGTTTTAAATAAAACTAACTGGGAAATAAAAGAACTCAATGAATACGAACGTGCCTTAGATCGCATGCGAACAGAGGCTGGTAAAATTGATGCTGCAACAGATAAGGGTATTGAGATTGGCAAAGCTGAAGGTATTGAGATTGGCAAAGCTGAAGGCGAAGCTAAAAACAAATTAGAAATAGCTAAAAAACTTTTAAATTTTCTTGATGCCGAAACTGTTGCTCATACAACAAATCTAGATATTGATGTTGTTAAGAAACTTAAATCAGAGCAATAAAAAAAATAACTAAGCACAACGCTTATGGAAGTCTTAACGATCATAATTCTTTGCGCTCTAAGCACAAATTCTCTGACCAAGACGACAACGTTTGCTAAAAATAGCACAAAAAAAACTATCAACATAGAACTTGACAGGTCTCTATTGCCTTGCTAGTTTTGTATAGAATTTAATTGTTTTTGAGCAACTATAAAAACAAATGAGTGTAAAAATTTATTTATTATACTTAAAATTATAAAATTAGATAACATTATTGAAAAGCAAAAAAACACCTGAAAGAACAATAGCATATATTGTTCTCCCCCCTAACCCTTCAGCTATTTATGGTTGAAGGGTTTTTTTTACCCTAATCTGGCAATGGCCCCAATTTTTTTCACAAACCTGCTGTTTACCAATGTATATAGCTGTAACTGTTTTGAGGTTATTTGTTAGCGCTTTACTATATATTAGCTTTTGCCAAGTCTGAGCTAGAACTTGTAACAAGAACCGGACTTATGCTTGAATTCGCACGTGCACAAGATCTCATAAATAACGTGAGGTCAACGACTAAAGCAAACTGATCATTATCAATATGACTTATTTCAAAAGCAGAACTTGAAATCATTTTCTTACTCTCATATAGTTGCTCGAAAAATTTTTTAATAGAAGCCATAGTCCCTGTCGCATTAACATGCATAACTTGCTTGGTATACCATCCCTTATCTAACAAATTACCTCGACTACCAACAGCAAGCTTCAGACCCGCTGTATTCAAATAAGAAACAATATCAGTCAAGCAAAATGGCAAACAAGATGGCACAACTATTTTTTCTGTTAACATAGTTGTTGGTAGGCTTAAAAGGCTATTTTCAAGATCTTCTATTTTTTTTTGCTCCTGCGCGCACTCTTTATGCAAGACTGCATTAATAACGCCCTTATTTTGCAATGCAACTATATCTAGCTGATACTGATTAATAACTAATTCGTTTGGATGATATATGCCATAAAACCAACAAGCTCCGATAATACCCAAAAAAAGTAACGTAATGCCTATGCGATAAAAAAAAGATAACTTTAAAGCCCAGGCGTATAGTGGCGTATAAAATCTATTCTGGGGTGATAAAATAAAATATGACATACGTACTCTCCTCTATTAAAAAAGCTTTTTATGTTTGAATATATGCATGATAGGGAGCAAAGCCCCCTATCAATGTAAATTATTACACACTTTTTAGTGCTTATTTAACTTATTTTTATTCATATATTAAAAAGTAGCTTTAACCCATTGCATAGGATCAACGGGTATATTATTAATTCTCATTTCCCAATGTAAATGATACCCACTTGCATAACCCGTTTTACCAAGATACCCTAAAGGCCTTCCTTTTGTGATAAAATCACCAACATTAATTGGCGCAAAACTATCTAAATGGAAAAACAGTGATATAATGCCCCAACCATGATCTATGATGACCGAATTTCCACTCATGGCAAAACGTTCTTTCATAACTACTATGCCATCTTGTGGTGCCCATACCACACTTTGAGGTCTATTAATAACATCAACCGCTTTGTGCGCATACCGACCTCGATGCTGTGTCGTTCGTATAAGACCAAAATCACACGTAATTCGCACAATATCTATAGGAGCACAAAAAGAACCACGCCATAATTTTTTAGGTACAGATTGTTCTACTATTTTTTTAATTCTATCTTCAAACTTGCTACTATCAAGACCCAACGCTTCTTCTTCTTTTACTTTTTCAGGACTAATATGTAAAAATTCCTTTTTAAATGGATACGCAATAACCTGAAATTTACTATCAAGACATAAGGAATTACCAACCTTATCTACTAAATCAATGGTGATCAGATATTCATTTGGTTGCTCTTCACAAGATATAGGAACATAACATTCATAAATCAGAGAACCTTCTGATTCCGGAAAACAGGTATACTTACCAGACAATACAGATGCCACAAGGTTATCTACCGGTTTATTTACTTGTAATTGAATATGCAAGGTTCTTCCCTGCAATACTTTTTGCATCGCATCGCTTCCTATCACCGCTGCTTGCAATGGCACATTATCCACCACAAACATGCGTTTTATACACGCCTTATTTTTATTATACGTAGTATCCATACAATTAATAGTCAGCTCATGTGGGCCATTAGCAATAGTCTTAGTAGGAATAGTAAATGGATAATCTTCATTTTTATACAATACATTAAACTTAGTGATCAATGGTTTACCATCAAGATATAATGAAACTTCAGCTTTTTTACTCGTTGATAAAGCACATCGAACATCTCCCGCACAATATTGTTCTTCCAAAAGACCTACAAGATTCATCTCTGGTTTCTTAATATCAAAAAAATAGGAATATGTTGCCCAGCCAATCCAACCTAAAAAAAACAGTAAAAACAAAAAAACAATATGACGCATTCTCAATGACATTAGCAATCTCCATAAAACAGGTGCTTAATAGGTATAGACTTTATAAAATTAATTTAATTATACTGATTTTTATCTTTTACGTAAATTCAAGTTACATAAATCAACAAATATTATTTAAAATTATTTTATACTGCTTATTATAGGTGTAAATATTTATGGAATCAGTAAAAAAATCGCCAAATAGACTCTTACTTTTATTCCTAGCTCTTGCATCTCTTTTTTCCGTTAACTATGAGATACAAGCGAACAAAAAGGGAATTATTATTGCTGCGTGCACGGTCAGTATCAGCGCTGCAGGTATTTATGGATTATATAGATATTTGCGATGCAAAGAATCTTTTGAACCATCTATACTTAATTTAAATACGTACACTATCACGCAACATCCAAAATTCACCCAAAACAACGAACTTTCCAAAAATAATAAACTTTCTGATAATCAAAAATTTACTTGTCACCAAAAATATAATCAAAAAAATGACCCTAACATAGATAGCAATATGTTAGACCCTGACACCGAAACTATGGATATCGATACACTTGTCACTCGCATAAATAAAAATAGAGCTCCTGACGCTGTCATACTATCACCACCCCGTCTTTACCCCACCTACCGGCAGGGACCCCGTTTTTACCCCACCTACCGGCAGGGACCCCGTTTTTACCCCACCTACCGGCAGGGACCCCGTTTTCCGGCGGGGACCCCAGACATATCCCCTATCCTTACCCCATCTACCGATGGGAACCCCAATACCGCACCAGCAAGTCATAACTCATACTATACTCCATCTATAGATAAAAACGCTAACTCACCATCATCTTATCTCAACAAAACAATAGTTGCTCATAAAGGTATAAAATCATGCCCCAACGATCCCCTTATTTTTATTTTTTCTCGGGGCTATGCTCGTACCAATACTCCAGGAACTAATGATAATGCGCTACAAAAAGGCGGTGGCGCTAAAGCTGCCTACATTCCTATACAAGACGGAGTAATCAACGATGCCCCATGCGTGACATTTGATTATCCAGACAGAAGGCGTTGTTTTAATTTTGGACAAAAAAAAGATTTAGCTTGTCTCAAGTTTATTTATGAAGAAACATTAAAAAAAAATCCGCAAGCAGAAATCATACTCATAGGGGATTGCAGAGGGGCTAAGGCTATTTTAAACTTCACTACACAAAAACCAGAAAAAATAAAGGCTCTTGTGTTGCTTTCACCCTTTTTTTCAGCAAAACAATTAACCGACGAAGTGGCACGTAACTATCTAAGTTGGTTCCCCGGCTCTTCTTCTTTTTTACAACAATTTTTTAAAGTCTGGTTTCCCAGCTATGACCCTAATGGAGACAATAATTTTGTAAAAAATAGTACCTATATTGATCAAAAAATGCCTATTTTTATCGCTCATCGAACATTCGATACACTTGTCTCAACCCAACAGGTTACTGATTTTGTCAGCACTCTTCAAAAAACAGGCCATCACAACATTCGTCTTGTTATGACTGATGATACCAGCGCTCGTCATAGCAGATTAACACCAGTTAAAAAAATACAGTACGAAACTAATAAATTCTTTTCAAAATACCAACTGCCCTACAACCCTGACTTATTATCTCAGGAACTTGTAATAGCTACATAAAAACAATCAACTTTTTACGTATCTTTTTTCACCATACTATTTAAATCACATATTTGCCCTGTTTATCTATTCCTGCGTCCATCTACTTTTATGCCTAATTGCGATAACTGCAACTGCAATTCTCTATTCGACCGCTTAAGCCCGAAATTCTCCTGTTTAAGCCAACTGACTTCAGCCGTCTTTTTGGAAAGACCTTCTCTTGCTCGTTGAAGATCTTTTTTTAGTCTTTCATCATCGCTATCCGAATCATCATCGCTATCCGAATCATCATTAGCCATCATCGTACCCAAGTAAAAGCTAAAAAAATCAGAATCTCTTCGATGAATAGTTGTTGGGTGCTTGGTGTGTTTAGTAGTGATAGCGAGTATTGGTAATAGAGGGCAAAAATGTGACGTTTGTTTAATCGATCGTACCATCATAGGCCGCGTAATCGCTTGCCGTACCATCATAGCTTTTGTACTACTTGATAAAAAAAGAACAAAAAAAGAAATAATCAATTGGCTCTGTTTTTGCATAGATCAAGTACTTTCTTTTTTATAATATCTGATATATTTTTTAACTCGCCCATTTTATAATTTTTTATACATAGTTGTCAAAAAAGCATTCTATAAAATTTGCCTGATTCGCCGCTTAATCAATACAAAACTCTCACTATATTCGATAACCTAGACAGCAATCAAGCAAGCAATCCCAACAGCTTTTATCTGATAATTCTTCTGGTAACTCTGCAGGATTTAAATTTTGTTGCTGATTTGATGATCGTATTTGTTTTTGTACCTGCTTCTTTGATTGCGCATGATGGGCTATATTCGCCAAGGGTCCATTCTTAAGACGATAGACCGACACAACACCTCCCCCAGGCCTTATTTTAGCATGATTCGCCGCTGGCTGTTTCTCTTTAACTCGAATTTTAATATAAGGACAAGTTTCTTTTGCTAGAGCCTCTTGTCGTCTTCGACGTTCTGCTCTATACTGTTCCTCTTCCCCTATTACACGATCAATAAAAAGAATATGATTTTTTCCCCTTCTTTCTAGCTCCTCTTTTCTCAACCTTTCTTCCCGTCTTTCACGTCTTTCTCGTTCCGCCTTCAATCTTTTCTGCTCTTTTCTTTTTTTAAAAAGTTTTTCATGCTCTTTACTAAAAAGAAAAATTTTTACTTCGCGAAGCCTACGCCTATTCCCCTTTTTTTGTTCCAGCTCATTATTCGATACATCTTCATCTTGTCCTACACCAAGAGACAAAAGCTGACCTTGCTCTTCTTCTATTGGTGCAAATAATTGCCCCAATTCCTCAACTAAAATAGCTGGTTCTAACTCAGAAGCATGCAAATTACATATTGTTATAATAAGTAAGCTCATTAAAACAACAATTTTTTTGACAACTTCTTTTTGAATTTTTTTTAGCATATATTTTTCCGCCTTTCTTTTGTTATTATCTACATTTGCCAAAACAAATCTATATTGTAAATTAAAATCTTAGTTGCTATGGGCCTCGAGGCCCATAGCAACTAAGATTTTAGTACGTTGTAAAAAATATTATTCTCACTATTTTACAATATTCTTACGTCGAGTTCACGTTAAATAATTTCTCATACATTCATCTCATCGCTATGCTAGAGACTAAGCCTTACTAATAAACTAGCAAGTTGGTCATCTCTATCTACCACTTCTTCCGTCACCCCAAACGCATCCCTAGCCAAATTCATAACAATAGACTCTCGTTCAGATTTTGCTAATCTACGGGTAATTGGCTGTGATTTACGGCATCTAGCGGGCAATTCAACTGCTCCCGAAAGATTTACTGGCTTAACTACCTGCTCGAAGGCAACTGATTGCTGCCTAGTTACTTGCCTAATTACGTGCGGTTTATGTCTAGCTGATTGCTTCGTTACCAGCTTAGCCGATTGCTCAACTGCCGGCTTAACAACCACTTCGCACTTGCTTAATTGTCTAGTTGCAGGCTTAACGGCAACTGAGTGCTGCTTAATTAATTGATTAGTAGCTTGTGGTTGGTGCGCTGTTAATTTCTCGATTGCCGGCTTAGCAGAGTTACGTCTAACTTTTTTTTTAACCTGTGATTTCCACCGAGCTGGTCGATTTTTTAAGTACAACAATTTTTGAGAACCGGGAAGATTTAAATCTACACTTACAAAAACTCGCTTACTTTCTTTGTCTTCAACTTCAAATGCACCTGCTGGCGGGTTTTGAAGACAAACTGCTTGCATTCTTCCAATTGTTTCCTGCCATAGCACCTCATGCCGATTATCAGCAGCTGCCTGCTTAGCTTTTTTTTTTCTTATCTTATTATCGGCCAAAAACAATACTGGATCACATTCTTCTTTAAAGGTAAATATTTTTTTTTGCTTTTTCAGCCATCTTCGATACCCTTCCTCCCCTTCAAACCCTTGTGCTTTTGCCTCTTGACGTGCCCTTTTTTGCTTTTCTTTCTTTTCTTCTCTTAGCTCTCTCCTTACTCTTTGCCTTAGCATTTCTTTTGCCATCGCCTTTCTTTTTATAAGCGGCAAAATAGGAAAAATGGTTGCAACAGTAGCTAGCAACTCACGTGCTTCAACAGTATAACGACCAATCTCCTCGTTATGCTTACGAAAAACCTCTGCAAGGGGATTTTCAAGTCCAACATTTTCTCCGATTTGCAATTGACAAACCCCAGCCTGTAACGAATTATATACTCGCCGCTTACTTATGTTAGGTGCATAAAAACTGTTCTCAAAACTAGCATAAGAATTGCTGACTAATCCAAAAAACATTCCCACGAGTATAAAATTTTTATAAAAAAATATTTGTTTATTCTTTAACGCTCTGTTACTTAGCACATCAATCCTATTAAATATTACGTTATTTTTTTAATTTCTTGTTACCAATATTGTTTTAATTTTTAGCGTATTCCGTATCTCGCTTTTTCTTCTTTCCAGCCCTCAAAATCATCTGCTTGAGAGATTCTTATATGTAAGTTCGAAAAACCAAAAAAGCCCTTTCTTTTTCGTCTGCCCCTATTTTTCAAAAACAATGCAAACCCCCGTTCTAATTGAACACTAAAATCTACTACTGGACCATTGTTATGTGCTTGTCCATTCCAGTATTCCTTTACTGAGTGCTGCGTAACTTTTTTTTGAAGTTGTTGCAAAGATCCTGACCTACTTAAAACCTTGCCTCGCACACTATCAGTTCGAATTAACTCGCAAGCAGATAAACCATTTGCTATAAGACTAAACATGATCGTGAAAATATATTTTTTATTAAAAAAATTTCGTCTATTTTTTAAAACTCTTTTATCTAGCATGTAAATCCTGTTGTCTATGGAACTATGTTTTTAATTTTTATTCTTCAAAGTTAATATCAGAATCTAAGTCTGATTCTGAATCTTCTGAGTCTGAGTCTGATTCTGAAGCTTCTGGGTCAAAGCACGGTGGCACTTGAAGAATAACTGGTTTTTTACCCCTTTTTTCTTCCATTTTTATTACCACTCTAGCCATTACTCCTTCTTCAAATCTTATCTCATCGGCTTCTTCAGAAGATGGCTCTCCATTACGACCTGGATGCCCTGGTTCACAATTCTTTCTTGCGTAAAAGCATTGTGATGCATATGAAAAAGTAAATACTTGATACTCTTTTCTCGGTTGTTTTAATATTGGTATCCACGATATTAAGCTCGCTGGATTTTTCATTTCAAACAAAAAAGCTCCTTTAATAAACCAATATCGCCTAATACGTTTCAGTTTTTGTTGCTGTGCAAAGTCTATTTCTTCTTGCAACTTTTGCATCCAACAATCTACTACCGCTCGATCAAGGCTATATTGTTGCTCAGAAACTCGTTCTCGTCGCAGGTGCAATGGTTTTGACCTACCAACCCCTACTAAATCAACATATTGTCGTGACAACTCAAAATTTGGCTCTCTTCTTTTCAAAAACATTGCATAACCAGCAAGCTGTTGGGAATTATCATGCGCAGGTCGCCTCAAAATCGGAGCATACAAACTGTTTGCAACTAAAAAAAATACACCCATAAAAAAAATATTTTTTTTGGCAACTTTATACCAGCAACTTTTCAATACGAATCCTCAGGTTTCTATTTGCACAACACTTTCACATCTATCTGTGTGATTTTATACAATAATGACAGGTATATAAAACAATTCAAGAAATATTTACAAATAAAGGGTTTTTATAAACAACTAAGATGCCTACTTGTTTATTCTTTTAAATATATAAATAAAATAACTAAAAAAAAAATCAATAACCTATCTATGAAAATAAGTTTATTGATCTTTTAATCCGTGCTATCAAGTCTGAAATACATAATTAATGAAAAAAAAAGTCAGGTGAGGCTAAGATAATCTTTATATTTGTGAATATGAAAGAATTCTCTTATGCCAAAAGGCTACCGCCACCTGCTTCATAACTTAAGATGCCCCATTTTTGCATTAATCAAGCAAGGCTGCGTCAAAAAAGTAGCTGCACAACTTAAAATTGTTCAATCAACACTAAAGTAAATCGTGAACTTAAAAAAAATAGTGGAAAAAAACGCTTACAAGCATGAAGAAGCCCATAAAAAAGCTACTGAAAGCGGTCGTAAAAGTAAGCTCAGCTTTCCAAAAAAATGAGTGCTGTGCAGATAAGAGATCGAATGAAAAAACAAATAACACTTCTATAAGCCATGAAGCAATTTATAATTATATTTTGAAAAACAAGAAAAAAGATGGAGACTTATATAAAAATCTACGTCAACAAAATAAAAAAAGAAATAAATGTGGAAGCAAAAAGGTGGGCCGTGCATTAATTTCAAATAAATACGTTTTATGCGGGTATCTTGTATGTAATAGTTATAATACCTATTCTTTAATATATAAACGCGTTTTTAGATTCAATATTCCCGCAATCCCTTTATATCTTTAGCGCCAAATCTGGCAATCCATCAAACAATACATCAACTTGTTCTCGATCTTCAATATTTGTTAACACAATAATAGTGATATTATCATCAACAAAATGTATAACTTTTGATAAAAAGCCTCTCAAGCAGCCAGAATGCTCTATAAAACGTTTTCCTAGGCGTTTATCAATAAAACAACCGTATCCATAAAAACGATCTGGTGAGCTCGTCATGGCAACATGAGGAGAAATTAAAGTGGCAAGACTTTGAGCATTAATAATTTTATACGTAAATAATGATTCTATCCATACGCGCATATCATCAATAGAAGAAAAAATATTACCAGTAGCAGTAAGTGTGAGAAGATTATGTAAAGGAGGAGCTGGTATTACAGCATTATTGTACATCTGATAGCCAATAGCTTTGTTTTTTGTATATGCTTTATCGTTAATACTGCCACTATTGCACATCTGCAGTGGAGCAAATATATGTTCCAGTAGAAACGCACTAAAGGACATGTTTGCTACTGATTCTATAATATGCGCAAGCAATAAATAACCAGTATTGCTATATGCATATTTTGACCCTGGAATATATTCAAGATCCCAGTTTTTTATTTTATCTGCCATCTCTTTAATAGTCGTGCAATGAGCAATATCATCCCAATGTTTGCCATAATCAGGCAAACCAGAGGTGTGAGTTAAAAGATGATGGATAGTGATAGTATCGGAAGCCCCAGGAATATATTTATTTAATGGGTCATGCACCTGTAATTTGTTCTGTTCTTGAAGTATCATAATAGCAACAGCTGCAAACATTTTTGTGTTTGATGCTATTGCAAATTTTGTAGAGCATGTATTGAGAGTTTTTGTGTTAATATCGGCATATCCATACGCTTTTTTATGTACTATGCTATGATCTTTCAAAACACAAACAACACCACTAAAATTGGAAAATCCCTGAATATAAGTATCTACTGTTTGATTAAAATCTTGATTAACTGTTCGTGTATAATTATCGTAACAAAAAGCGCTAAAACATAAGCAAATCAATAAAAAACAATAATTAAAATAATAGTTCATGCATAAGCCCTATCTAAAGCTGCTCTAAATAAGTATTTACTTCTTTTAACAATTCTTGATCTCTTTGATGCGTCAACTTTTCTAACGCTTGACTATACGTAAGCCACACATAATCCGTGTGTTCCGAAGATAATTTTACTCGCTTAGAATCTGCTGTAGCAATAAAATAGAAAACTGTTTTATGTATAGTATTATTATCCCTATCAGCAAACGAATATTCTATTTTAGATTCAAACGTATCATAAAAAGTGCCATCAATACCTGTCTCTTCTTTAAGTTCTCGGAGCGCTGCTATCTGTTTAGATTCATTCATTTCTATTTTACCCTTTGGAAAGCCCCAGTGTCTTCCAAAAGCGTGCTGCAATAACAAATAGGTTTTTTCTTGATTTTTAGGATCAGAATAAAAAAGAATAAATCCAGCCGCTTGTTGATTCATAATAATATCCTTAATCAATAAAATAGAGCTTAATAGTAAAGCGATTTCGTAATTTTAAAAGACTCAATAAAAACAACAAATATAAAGGTCCTGACCAAAACCAAAAAAGAATAGTGTCTAACAACAAATAAGAAACATAAGCTGATTGCATAACTATAAGAGATTGTAAAATATAATATATAAGACAAAAAGGTATTGCTACGATAAGCAATTGTATAGTATAACGAACCAAAAATTGAAAAAGACGACCGAAATATAATTTAAAATTAAAGTATATCTTTAAAAAAAGAGCAAATAACATAGTCTGAATAATACTGCTTACGGTAGTCGCGAACGCAAGCCCTGGAGCTTGCAACAAGAATACACAATTTTTATTAATAAAAAAATTAACAAAAACCGTAGCCAATGATATCATAGCTGGCAGCCACGTATTATGCAAAGAATAAAACATGATACGCATTATTTTATTAAAAGCGATAAATATAAGCCCCACAAGATAAATCTGCAACAATAGACCTGCTTTATAAGATTGCTCCAGCGTAAATTTTTTCGATAAAAATATAGTAATAAATATTTTGGAAGAAAAAAAAATCATAAAAATAGCAAGAGGTAGCATAAGCCATATAATAAGCTTTACAGCCTCATGAAGATAAAAATGCAACCGCTTCGGAGCATAAAGACTTGTTTTCGTAAAATGCGGCATAAGAATAGTTGAAATAGCATGACCAAACACCCCAAGAGGAAAAAGCATAAAACGGTGTGCAAGCGTAAGCAATGAGATAGAACCATCTGCCAAATAAGAGGCAAAGCTGGTATTAATAAACAGATTGCCCTCTTCAACTCCCACGGCCGGAAGCAAAAGAAAAAACTTTCCTAGTATCGGCTTAAACTGCCAAATAGCATCCCCATCAAGAGGACCTATTTTAAAACCAAATCTCACGTAGGCAATAATATGCCACATCAACTGAACAATCGCTCCGGCAATGATAAACCAACAAAGATAAGCAATTGATAGGTCTCCATAAAAACAAACGCCTATGCCCGCAATAAAAAAAACATTTAATAGTATGGGAGATACTGCTGGTACAAAAAAATGATTAACCGATTGCAATGCACTTGCAAGAAGAGCACTTATGGAAATAAAAAATGCATAGGGAATAAGTATCTGCAATATTGAAGCGGCAATAGCCGCTTTTTCAGGAGAAAATCCCATCACCGTATAGTGAATTATAGTCTCTGCATAATAGATTCCCAAGCACGATAGCACCAACAAAGTCCCTTCAAAAAGAAGAAACGCAACAGCCATAAGTTTTGCCACCGCCTCCGGTCCTTTTACCCGCATTGTTTGCGTTATTGTTGGCCCTACAGCAGCAGAAAGTACCCCTTCAGCAAATATTTTTCGCAAAGAATTAGGTATTTTATAAGCAGTAAAAAATATATCTGCCGTTGAGGTCGCTCCTATATAGCGGCTTAAAAGGAGATCGCGTGCGATTCCCAATATCCGACTAATAAAGGTAAAACCCCCTACCATCATCATTTTTTGTCTTATTGTTTTTCGTGAATTCACCGATACTCTTTTCTAAATAGAGTTAAAATAGTTAAACAAAAATAAAAAAATCATAATCAAACTTTTTGACCGAACTCTTAGGTTAAACTTTTAGCACGTCTGGATACTTATGGGCAAGATATATTAAACCTAATAAATTAGGAATCGCTGCAAGAAAAAGAAAAGTATTCATTATCTCCCACACCAAGGGGACAGGCAAAATAGCTCCTACAAAAATAAAGCCCAATAAAATTAATTTATAGCCAGTAATACCAACACTCGACAGGAAACGAAAATTTTGTAACCCATTAAAGCTATTACCAATCACCGTAGTAAACACAAAAAGAGAAATCGATACCAATAATATATAATGCCCTGCAACAGGAGTATAGGTTTTAAATACTTCATAAACAAGGGTATTGCTTAATCCACCGCTCCGCATCCAAATACCCGTAACAAGAGTTAAAAGGCCAGAAATAACTGAAAGAAGAATATCGGCCGCTGTTGACCCCATAGCCAAAATTCCTTGATCTGCATGCTGTTTTACATCAGCCATTGAATGAGCTATTGATGCAGTACCAATTCCTGATTCTGAAATAAAAACACCCTGAAACATACCTTTGTGCATTGCTTGAAAAATAGTCGCGCCCAAAAACCCACCAATCGGCGCTACTGGTTGCAATATTGAATTAAAAATAAGTTTAATAGCACCTAGCAATGCTGCTGGATTTTGAAAAAGAATAAAAAATGAAAACAAAACATACAAAACAAACATAAATGGAACCACTTTGCTGGCAACCAACCCTATACGTCTTGCCCCACCATGAATGGTAATCGCCGTAACTACCATCAACAGAAGGCCGGTAATCCAAGCCGGAATATGCTCAATAGCATAAATAGATGAGAGTGTATTAGATTGTATCGCAGAAAAATTTATAAGAAGAACTACCATTATGACCGCATACCAGTATGACAAAAATGGATGTACCACTTTAAGATAGGTCATAGGACCGCCAACAATCTCATTATTACTATTTTTTGTTCGCGTATTAAGGGCAAACATAACTTCCGCAAACTTAGTAGCTGAAGCGCAAATAATATAAAAAACAAGCCAAAAAAGTGCACCTGGTCCCCCGGTAACGATTGCCATACCAGGACCAACAATGTTTCCAACGCCGATAGAAGTGCCTAGCGCAGTAAAAAGAGCGTGCAGCGGGTTAATAGCATTACCAAAAGCAACATTATCCTGCCCCAGCGCAGCATTATTTTGTTCTTGCTTTATTGTATTTCTATGCATTCTTATAACACGCATAAAAAGTGGCATCACACGCAATTGTAGAAAATTAGTTTTTATCGTAAAAAAAATACTCGCTCCAAAAAATAAAAACGCACTTGGAATCGCAAGAATGTCATTATTAAGCCACTTAAAGAATGATAATAAATAAAAAGAATCTATCAATATATTTCCTGTGTTTTTTTGTTTTATATTAATTTTTTGTTATCTAAAAAATTATCGTTTTTTTTTAATTATCTTAATTATCGCGTCACTAATACGCGCAAACTATATTTTGATTATAGTTAGTATATTATTTTTAATTTATTTCTGGCATGTCGTCTGTTTTGCTAAAGACATAAGCGCCATTCGTAATAATTGATCAAAAGTAAACTCTCTATCTGAAGAAACTGTTTTTAGGTGTTGCATAGCTTGGGCAATCTCGATACGTGAATAATTCAAAGATTCTAGGGTTAAATTAATCGTATGCCACATTTTAACTCTATCAGATAGATCGCTATTTTTCTGGCCACCATGACTACCCTGCTCGCTATAATCCTGATAATCCTGCAAAGAAGCTATTTTACTTTTTAAATGCATAACTATTTGTTCAGCTTTTCTCATACCTACACCTGCAATACTGCTCAACTGCTTAATATCGCTCATATGTATCGCTTCTACAAAAGCGGGTGCTCCTAAATCTGCAAGAGCTGCAAGGCCAATTTTCGGCCCAATACCAGCGCAACTAATAATTAAGATAAAAAGACGTTTTTCATAATGGGTATTAAAACCATAGAAAGATGGACCATTTTCGGCATTCCAGTGCATATATGTCACTACTGTTACCGAATCTCCAACACAATAATAATTACTATCTGGTACTTGTAGCGTACATTCAACTAATGCGCCAACAGTAAGCGAAACCTGTTGATTCGTTGCTTGCTTAACAATGCCCGTAATAGCACTAATCATATACCATCTCTTGCTCAATCTCTTAATTTTATAATTAATAAAAGCTCGAATACGTATATAAAAGTACGAGAAAATTGATAATTTTGCAAATTCAACATTCTGTGAGTGCGCTTACGTTTTTCTTTTGTTCCTGATCCTATTAAAAAACTCGCTGATCTCTTTTTTCTTCGTCATCTGATTCATCTATTGGCCCTTTATTTTTGCTGAAAATAAACACTAGTTCTTGAACAAAGCAATGCTCGCTACAAGAGCGAGCGTTGTTGCATCGATAACGTTGCGCGCCAACAAACTTTTCCAGCTACTCTGCATAATTCTTTTTTTAACCTCCGCAATTGAAGGTTGATAAGGACGCAAGTCAATATTATCAAGATCATAGTCCGGGCATTCTTTAAAGGGCAGCCCATGTTTTTTGTATATAGCTTGCAAGGCAGCTCGTTGCTCAGGATTGCCATCTAAAAGATCTAAGTGCCTTAAATAACCATTTGGATCCCTTAACTCCATAAGATATGCATTATTTTGACTGTTCGCACGAGATTGAAAAGCTATATACCCTTCTCGAGCATCATCAAGAGACAATTGAGGATCTCTTTCATCATGCATACACACGACAACTATATTAGGAGATATTTTCTTAGCAGAAACAATTAATTGCGGCCCAAAAAATTGATACTTACGAAACGCCAATGCTTTAGTCGCAAGAGGTATCCACAATCGCGCAAATGGCAAATAAGTAACGAGAGGAACATTAGAAACAGTATGCATTATAGCGCTATGCGGCGACCCAAGCAACGCCTCTAAAACTAGCGCCGCTATTGCTTCTTGCTCAGCATGAGATTTTTGAGCTAAAAAATTAACCACTGTCGCAGTGCCCTGAGAAGCGGCAGTAACAATAACCTTACCTAACCCAGCATCTTCATCTGCAGCAAATTGTTCTGAGAAATCTCGTATACAATGTTTTTGTCCAAAATCAATCAAATGTCTTTCTGCAAAAGAATGGCCATAGCCTAAAGAAGAATACATAGCATGCGTTTCCCCATTGGCAACACCATTCCTTCGAAAACTATCGCCTCCAGCATTATTCTGACCCGGCAAACAAATCGAATGATAACCACTATCTAATTGGCTACCCTGAATGTTTCCCACAAAAACAACAAAAAACAAACAAAAAACCAATCTCTTCATGCTACTCCTTGTATGCTCCAACGGCAAAAGGCACTTGTTGGTTCGCTGATTCCCTAACAATATCAGTTATAGCACCAATCGTATACCATATCTTGCTCTATCTCTTAACTCTATAATTAATAAAAAGCTCGAATACGTATATAAAAGTACGAGAAAATTGATAATTTTGCACATTCAGCATTCTATGGATACGATTATGCTTTTCTTTTTTGCTTGTCGTTATCTTTTGATTGAATTCACCATTTCACAACATTCATCATCACGACAATCATCGTCATCGCCACCATCATCCGGAACTGCTGGAAGCTGTTCACGCTGCTCAGGAACTGCTTGAAGTTTTCCCTGTGGCGTAATCCGCCACCTAGATCTCGAACCTCGACCCCGCTCCCGGTCCTCAATTGACATTGTCGCTAACCCATTACCTACACTCACCCCGTTTTCATCCACTTCTTCTATTCCATCAAAAAAATCTGATTCGTCTTCTTGGAAAGGCGCTGAATGATCACGCCGAAATGCTGGCGGCTCTTGCCGAAAATCCTCAAAATCATCTTTTCTTTCCACCGCCGATGATTCTTTTGGCGCGCCTTGCTGCACAGAATGAGAAAGCTCTGCAGAAAATAAAACAGGAGCCTTCAACGATAAAAACAAGACCAATATATTTTTATATTTCATACACACGATCTTTCCTTCTTAGATTATAATTAGATATTAGATACAAAAGTTATAGATTCAAACTATAGATTAAAGCTACAGATCTAACAAAGTAAATAGACGCCGAAAAAGCCATTAAAATAGGTCTATTGCATATGTATTTTTACGATGTGATACACTAAAATAAGTGAAGATTCCTTTTCAGTAGTAAAAAAAGGAGCCGAGGAATATCGCTGTAAAGAAAAAAGCTACCAAAAATCGTACGCCAGTAAAAAAGGCACCCGAAAAAGCGACATAAAAAACGAAAATTAAAAAAGTAATGAAAGAGCTTAAAAAAGGGGTGCTTCACAGCGGTTCTAAAACAGGCACTCAAGTAAAAAATCGCAAACAGGCATAGTATGAGTATGGAATCCTTACAAGCCATCATGATTTTCTCATGGTCAATTATTAAGCCAACAAAAAATCCATACCAAGGCAAAGCGTTCCTTTTTCCCCACCTCAAATAATAAATCTATTTTTTTCTTCCGACGCATCTCATCTTATTTCTGCTGTCAGTGATAGCACCGTACAGATTTTTAAAGCACCATTAGCCGAAAAAGAAAAAAACAATTAAATATTTTTTTTAAAAATGTCATAAGTTTTGTTCTATCTCTCATGAAGCAGCCAATACTTTTTCTTCCTGCACCCGTTTATATCGCTCATGCACAATCCAAGGAATAAGACCTACAGCAACCAATGCCCCTCCAAAACAGCCTACTTGACGAGCAAATGTATCTACCGTATGTAGGATTATGCCGACTTAAATTTTTTAATCAACAAATAATGCTCCTTGCCCGCACTGCTAACGTCACCTTCCATCATACAATCACACACATGTTCAAAACCAGCCTTCTCATACACATCCTTTGCTCGAAGATTATCGATTGTCGGATCAATAAAAAAAGTATCCGCTTTGTTATCAACCGAGGTACGAAAGTAATCGACAAATTCAGATAAAGTTCTAGCCCCATAGCCTTTGCCAAAAAATTGTGGACTACCAATCATATAGTCAAGGCTATAGGTATTACCTGTCTCTGAAAGCCGAGAAAGTTTTTCTTGGCCTATATCTTCTTCAGGTGTTTCCTGAATAGTCATCAACATCGCAAAAGGTTCTTTGCTAGCTGATGCAATCCAATACACATATTTTCCATCTATATACGTTGATGGCGTATTTCTTCCTTCAACAAAATTGATAATGTCATCTTTGTGTGCTTGAGAGTTGTCCCAAAATTCTGCTACAAAATCTTGAGCAAGCCAATCAAAAATAGTTTTCACATGCGATTTTTGTAATTTTTCAAAATAAATACTCATAAGCCCCTTTCTCAAACATAATTTCACATCCTTACAACTTACTTCAAAATTGCAAATACTATTCTAATGCAAAAATTTTTATTCTCAACTCAAATTAGGGATAATCAGACTATAAAAGCATAACCAGCTATGTATGGCCAGCTGCTAAAAAGATTAGAAACTGGTACCAACAACATAACCCATCTAATGTTTTCGCCAGAAGGTTCTCATCTTCTTTTTAACTCTGAAAGAAAAGCAATACACATTGTAGATATAGAATTGGAGATAGAAGCAGAGAAAAAAAAAAGAAACAAAAAAAAAGATCATTGCTGTGTATCATGATACAAATTTATTTTTCGAAACAGTCAGTTTTTTTGCTTTTTGAACACGTCCACACCCTCACGCACGATCCAGAAAACTAAAGCTCCTCCAAAAGAGTCTTCATAGCGGAGCGAATTTTTCTAGCCAAACGAACCATGCTTAATAAAAATTCAGATAAATTTGACAAAAAACTGACTCATTGATACTCTTGTTTTTATTGTTTTAGCTTTTTGTAGGCGGAAATAGCTCAATTGGTAGAGCGTTGCCTTGCCAAGGCAAAGGTTGCGGGTTCGAGTCCCGTTTTCCGCTCCATGAATTAAGTATCAGTTACATATTTGTTAATTATAAGGTTAGGGCGCATGAAATCTATCGTGGAAGAAGCGTCATCTATTAAGCAAGCTATAGAAAATGGCTGGAAACGTTTAGGTGAGCCAACTATTTTTTCTGTAAAAATTTTAGAAAAACCAGAACAAAGCTTTTTAGGATTTAATAAAAAACCAGCAAAAATAGCTCTCATTGTTGAAGATACAATACAGGTCAGACTCAATTCAAAAGATACAAGTCAGCAGTCGCAAAAAAAACAACCTTTTTTAGCGCAACCAGAGACTAAACCTCGAGAAAAAGAGAATTTTACCAAAAAAAACTCTAGTTCACAAAATTTTGCTAGTCAGAATACCTCTAAGCAAGATTTTACTATGCAAGACTTATCAGACGAGAACAATTCCCCGGAGAGTACTCCTAAGTGGTCACCGCAGCGCGTTGATACAATAAAAGATTGGTTTACAAAAACCCTGCTTCTCATGAACAAAGAACAGATTAAATTTGACGTTTCAGTTGAAGAATCAACATTGCATATCGTTTTAAGCACACCATTATCATCAGACAATAAAAATGAACGATTTGTGTTTGCAAGTATAGGTCACCTTATGATGGAAACCTTACGAAACAAATCTAAAAAAATATTACGCAATATGCGTATTATTATCAGCAATCGCTAATCACTAAATTAAGAGGTCGCCTACGCGTGAAAAATTTTGCTCGTGCTCTATGATCAAGAAGTGATCATTGCTCAATGCACCCCATCCGGCTCTGGCGCTCTAGCACTGCTCCGCATAACAGGTGTTCATGCTATTGAACTAGTAGCACGAATGAGTCTTTTAGCCGATCGTCAATTATTGTGCAAATTGCCAACACATACTATTCACTATGGTTGGGTTATAGATACCCACGGGGTTAAGCTAGATAACGTCCTGTTTCTGTTAATGCGTGGACCAAAAACATTTACTGGACAAGATACGGTCGAAATCACCTGTCACAACAATCCTTTTATTATTGAATCTATTATTCAACAAGCTATTATACTAGGCGCTCGTCTGGCGCAAAATGGTGAATTCTCTTTGCGCGCAGTGCTAAACAACAAAATGGATGTTCTTCAAGCTGAAGCAATTAATGAACTCATTCATGCTAATACTCAGATGGGCTTAAAGCAAGCGCTTGCTCAAGTAAATGGCAGTTTTTCATCGTGGATACAAAAAATAGAAAAACAGCTGCTTAAAATACTAGCCTTTTGCCAAGCAAGCTTTGAATTTATTGACGAAGAAATAACGTTTGATGATCAAATAAAAGAAATGATAGCGAGCGTTTTATATAAAATTAACGCGGCTAAAATCACCTTTGACCAACAAAAACAGATCCGAAACGGTATTCGCATTGCTCTTATCGGTTCGGTAAACGTCGGCAAATCATCGATTTTTAATTTTTTTTTACAACAGAACCGAGCAATTGTCACTGATATTGCTGGCACCACGCGAGATGCTATAGAAGCTGGTCTCTACAGAGATGGCAACTACTGGACATTAATAGATACCGCTGGACTGCGTGAAACCGATAACATCGTAGAACAGGCCGGCATTATCAAATCTTTC
The DNA here is from genome assembly GCA_963719415.1 of uncultured bacterium. Classification (GTDB taxonomy): domain Bacteria; phylum Babelota; class Babeliae; order Babelales; family Vermiphilaceae; genus JAPLIS01. The sequence goes on from OY970383.1 coordinate 696,220, forward strand.
GAACAAGCCCAGTTGGCAGATATTATTCTTTTAGTTTTTGACGGATCTTGTTCCATTTCAAAAGACCAAAAAAAAATATACTCCGATCTCCATGAGCAATATACAGATAAAATTATATCTGTATGCAATAAAGTAGATCTACCACAACAACAAATAATCGAGTGGCAAAGCTATCCTGTTTCAACGAAAAATGGAACCGGTTTCTCAGATTTACAAAAAGCGTTAGATAGAAAAGTAGAAAATTTATTTGCAACCATAAACTCACCCTTCTTGCTTAATAAACGACAATTTAATATAATAATTGCATTAGAAAAAGATGTAAAACACATAGAGACGCTTTTAAACTCAACACTGCAATATGAGCTTATAGCATATCATCTTGTTGATGCTCTAGCTCGTTGCGCTGAATTAACGGGAAAATCGATAAGCGAACAGGGTCTTGATCTTGTTTTTAAAGAATTTTGTGTTGGAAAATAATTAATTTCTCTGCTTAAAATTAGTTAAAAAAAATATGAGTTACGATAAAAATATGAAAAAAATAGTTATTTTTTCTACTGCCGGCGGTGGAGGCCATGTATCTGTTGTAGAATCTTTAAATGCCGCTCTTGGTCAAAACTATAAAATACAGACCGTAGAAACATTTCGCGATATTCTTTTTTCCCAATCTATTTTTACCCATTATATTCGTCCACTTAATCTATATGATTATTTTTTACGAAAAAATATGGTTTTTTTATGTAATATCTATGCAAAACTTGCAAACATATTTTTTTCTTTCAGAAACAAAGCTACCTCTGCCACTATTCACGACTACTTAGCAAAAGAACGGCCCGATCTTGTTATTTCTGTCATCCCCTTGGTAAACGCCTGTATTGGCCAAGCAACCCAAAAACTCAACATCCCCTTTCTCATTGTTTCATCTGACATTAGCGTTAAACTTTATCTTCTTAACTTTAATAAGTATATAAATAAAAATTTGTCTGAAATATATGTAGCAACACCATTTCCAGACAACACCCATGATAATACCAATCAAAAATTAATATCAAAAGCTGCTATCAAACAAGAAAATAGTTTTGTAGTTGGCCCATCGATCAGACCCCGATTTTTATATAAAAAAAATCGATTAATTCTACAAGAAAAATGGAATATAAATAAAACTCTTCCAACAGTTATGCTTATGATGGGAGCGCAGGGATCAGAAGCGACCATTAAATATTGCAAAGAGTTAACAAAAACTACCACATCCATTAATCTCTTAGTCTGTGTTGGCAAAAACAATAGGCTTAAACATCAAATACTCGAAATTAAATTCCCTGATATAATAAACATACATATTATCGAATTTACACAGGACATAGACGAGCTCATGACTATTGCTGATCTTTTAATCAGCAAATCAGGTTCGTTAAGCGTTTGTGAAGCAATCTATCAAGAATTACCGATTCTGTTAGACGCAACAACCACCGTCTTAATGCTAGAACAACCAAATCATCCATTTATTGCTGAGCATGGATTTGGCGAATCATTGACAAACATATATAAGGTGGGTAGTCGAATAGACTATATATTTGCGCACCCTGCTATTTTAAAACAATGGCGTCACAATCTATCTCTTTTTAAGAAAAAAAACAGCCAAATCGAAATTCCAAAGCTTATTGCACATATCTGGGCTTCTTAAATTCGTTTTCTTAAACATGGCTTTCTTCCAGAAGTTTTGCGTTTTATCAGCTCCAAAAACTTTTTTATGAAAGTTGTTTTATCGTTAATGATGCTGAGACTGGACTTGTAGTAAGAAGAGCTGCGCCAACATTCGTCAATATAGATAAAGCTCCGCCAGCTATTGATGGATTTCTTATACTTAAAACCGAGTTGGCTACTGTAATCGTGATAAAGAAACTACCAACCAATTGATCAGTAAGATTCTTTGATCCAACGACAGTTTGCGCAAGCTCAACTACTCCAGAACCAGAATCAAGTCCAACAACTAACTGACCTGCCACTCCTACATAAACCTGAAAAAAAACCTCATACGTACCAATGTTTTTTAGAGTAAAAGTAGAAGAAGTTGCTCGAACAATAACAGCACCGTTAGCAGGACCGGTTTGTGGAAATGAAACAGCGCCGCCTACAGAGATGCTACTTGCATTATCACTTGGCATAAGCGCGTAAAAACTCGCATAGTTAACAATTCCGGATGCTCCCGTTACTCCAGTAGCCCCCGCGGCACCAGTTAGTCCTGTTGCACCCTGAATCCCCTGAAGACCTTGAGCCCCTGTTGGGCCTACAGCACCAGCAGCACCCGTAAGACCCTGAAGTCCCTGTAATCCAGTAGCTCCAACAGGTCCTGTATCCCCAATATCACCTTTTAATCCCTGAATACCCTGAAATCCGGCAGCACCCTGAGGTCCCGTTAAACCTATGTCACCTTGCAACCCCTGAGTCCCAGTTTCTCCAGTATCTCCCTTTAATCCCTGAGATCCTGGAATTCCCTGCAACCCTTGCGGTCCGATAGGCCCAACGTCTCCTGTCAGTCCCGCATCGCCAGTATCACCTTTTAAACCTTGGGCACCAGTTACGCCCTGAAGTCCCTGAGGTCCCGTCAAACCTATGTCACCCTTTAATCCTTGAAGGCCCTGAGATCCTGTGACACCTGTATCTCCTTTTAATCCTTGAGGTCCTTGCAGTCCAGTATCGCCAGTATCCCCTTTAAGTCCCTGCGCTCCGGTTGCTCCAGTAAGTCCAACTTCTCCAGCTGGTCCGACATCACCAATGTCACCCTTTAATCCTTGCAAGCCCTGAGATCCTGTGACACCTGTATCTCCTTTTAATCCTTGAGATCCTTGCAGTCCAGTATCGCCAGTATCCCCTTTAGGACCCTGCGCTCCGATTGCTCCAGTAAGTCCAACTTCTCCAGCTGGTCCGACATCACCAATATCACCCTTTAATCCCTGAAAACCCTGAGATCCAGCAGCGCCCTGAGGCCCTTGTGGTCCAGTATCGCCAGTATCTCCTTTAAATCCTTGAAGACCTTGAGATCCTGTTGCACCAGTATCACCTTTTGTACCATGAAGCCCTGTAGCGCCCCGAGGCCCTTGTGGTCCGACATCGCCAACGTCTCCTTTAGGACCTGAAGGTCCTGATAATTTCACAATTTCATCAATCGGAACACCTCCCACCATAAGAGTTCCTTGAATTTCTGCATTTCCTCCAACAATTAAATCCTGCTGAAGATTCGTATTATTTATTACCGTTAATACTTTAATCAATGCTTCGTACGTTGTAACACATTTAAAAAAATCACATTTATCTTTTAAATGTATACTTTTTATTTCTTCATTATTAAAAATCTCTTCGTTGCCATAAGTGACTTGCTGGAACAACAAAAAAAAGAAAAATATTGTTATTTTTTTCAACATTTTTTTCCATATATATTTTTTATTTCAATTAACTTGATATCTTTTTTGAATAATAAATATATTTATTATAGTTTGTATAGAATTTAAGTTATGTAATGAATTAATATGAATAAAAAATTACGCATATTTACTATAGGCCATTCGACAAGATCGATAAAAAACTTTTTAGAAATTCTTAAACATTATCATATTGCTGAACTTGTTGACATCCGTACTATAGCAAGATCGCGACACAACCCTCAATTTAATAGCGATGAGTTAGCACATATTTTAAGAAATCATCATATCGGATACCGACATCAAAAAAACTTGGGAGGCTTGCGACATTCCCTAAAAGACTCAATTAATACAGCTTGGAAAAATGCTTCATTCCGCGGTTATGCGGATTACATGCAAACAGAAGAATTCCAAAATGGAATAGAAGAACTTATTAAAATTGCATCCCATAAAACAGTAGTAATAATGTGCGCTGAAGCCGTACCATGGCGATGTCACCGATCATTAATTGGCGATGCTTTACTTGTACGAAACATAGAAGTTGATGATATCTTTACTATAAAATCAACGAAACCCCACACACTCACTCTGTGGGCTTTCGTACAAGGAACCACTATAACTTATCCTACAAAATAAAAAAAATGGAATACATTATGATAAAATATCAAGTAGGCTATGGTTTAAAAATTTTATTTATTGGCATGAATCCGCATCCTGGCTCAGATAGACGTGGCGTACCTTTTTCTAACAATAAAATGTTTTGGTATCTTCTTCATGATGCCGGGCTTTTACCTGAGCCACGAGAATTGTTAAAAAATGATATAAAACTTAAAAAACTGTACTTATATTCATTTAAAAACAAATATCAATTTGGTTTATTAAATATAGTAGATAGACCTTCACGTACTGCTTCTGAAATTAAAAAAGCAGAAGCATTACCAGGAAGGAAACGTCTGTTAGCAGCGATAAAAAAATATCAACCACGAATTGTTTGTTTTATAGGTAAAATAACCTATGAATTGTTTATCGGATCATCAAAAGTTTCTTATGGCTGGCATTCTGATATTTTTTTATCAAAAATATATGTTATGCATTCACCTAATCATGGCTTTGCACATATACGAATTAAAGAACTTAAAGAAATTAGCCAAGCCATCTAAAAAGTATATTACTATTCATCCGAAAACAAATTTCTTAAATAGAGATCCGTATTATCAAGAAACTCTTTGGTGATCTGATAGTGCGATGTATCATGATAAGCAATCTTATTTAAAAAATCTCCATCGCAAGAATAGATTGTTGCCCCCGGAAAAGCAAGTAATATTGGAGAATGCGTCGCGATAATAAACTGTGTATTAACCTTACATAATTGCTTCATAATCACCAACAAAGACAGTTGCCGTTGTGGTGAAAGTGCCGCTTCTGGTTCATCAAGTATAAAAAATCCTCCTGAACCAAGACGATGATTAAAGAACGCAAAAAAACTTTCGCCATGAGACTGTTCATGCAACGACTTTCCTCCGTATGAAGCATATGCATTGCCACCCCCTTCTCGAACAAGAACATCCAAATAATTAGCAACATTGTAAAAACTTTCTGCTCTAAAAAAATATCCATCCTTAGGCTTTTGCCTCCAAGAAAGAATTAATTGATCTGACAATTGCTGTACAGGAGTATAGGCAGATTCGTGAGATGTCTTAAAGTTAATATTTTTACTGCCACCTTCTAGGCCAAACCCTGCTGAGTAAGCGATTGCTTCAAGAAGCGTTGATTTTCCAGACCCATTCTCTCCCACAAAAAAAGTAACCGGCGTAGGAAAATGTATTTCTGAGAAATTGTTTATAATAGGTAATGAAAAAGGGTAATGAACACAATTTTTTGTTCCGGCAAAATTCATAGTAACTGTATCCAACAAGGGACTACTCAAAGAATAACAACAATTGTTCATATATTACTCACTCAACGGAGCCTATTATGGCGTCCCCAATGGGATTCGAACCCATGTTTTCGCCGTGAAAGGGCGATGTCCTAGGCCTCTAGACGATGGGGACCTATAAAAAAATGGTGAGCCGCGTTGGATTCGAACCAACGACCCACAGATTAAAAGTCTGTTGCTCTACCAACTGAGCTAGCGGCTCTTACTCACTAAAATGTATAAGTATCACGTCTTTTTGTCAAGTAAAACAAGGTTTTTTGTTAAATTTTATCTAATAATCTGAATTTTCACCCAACAAACAGTACTTTTGCTGGCAAATAAAAAATTAAACCCATTCAAAAAATACATAACGCCATATAAATTCTTATCCAACAAATAATGCCTTTGCTAGTAAACAAAAAATTACCACACCCAAAATATCCATCACCGTTGCCAAAAAAGGTCCTGCAAAAAAAGCTGGATCGATATTAAAACGACGTAAAACAAAAGGGGTTACGATTCCTAAAATTGATGAGATAAATATAATAAGCCCAACCGTACCGCTCACAATAACACTTTTAATAATATTTCCACCAGTAAAATAGACTCTAACAAACGATATTATGGCAAGAGAAATAGCAATACTGCCGGTCAAAAATAATTCTCGTCGCAATAGATGAATTAAATTAGCAGAATGAAACTCACCAGAGGCTAAGCCTTGAATAACAACAGCAGAAGCCTGACTTCCCGCATTACCACCGGCACTAGTAAGCATCGGAAGATAGGACGTTAGGCCGATTATATATATCTCATACGCTCTTATCATCGGGCCAGAACAAGATTCAGCAATTAAAAGAGCAACGAGGACAGAACTACGTTGATAAAAAAGACGAACAAATGACATCTGAAAATAGGGGTATTTCATAGGAGGAAGCGCTGCCATTTTCTGCACGTCTTCACTGGCTTCTTTAACAATAACATCAATCAGCGTATCTGACGGAATAACTCCTAAAAAGATATTATTATCATCAACCACCGGCACCGTAATAAGATCGTAATGAACCATTTTTTTCGCCACATATTCTTGATCATCAGTCGCTCTGACAACAAGCTCATTTTTATGCATAAAACTAGAAATTCTTACTTCTGGCTTATGCAAAACAAGATCCTCTAAATTAATATGTCCCTGCAACAATTGACTTTTATTAGTAACATAGATTTGTTGATAAATATCACGATTAGCCGAAAGTCGCTGAATAAGAGCTATACTTTTTTCTACGGTAAAATCCGCCATCAAACTTAGCGCCTCTGTATCCATAATACCACCAGCAGAATCCGGTTCGAATTTCAACAAAGAAAGAACTTTTTGTCGTACTTGTTTATGTAATAGATTAAGATAAAGAGGCAATTCTTCATCAGAAAGTACATCGAATAAATCAGTCAACTCATCTATTGGCAATGCGTGCAAAGCTGTCGCTTTTTCGGCGTCAGTCATAAAAGAGAGCATAAAAATTTTCATCGTATCTGAAAGCTCAAGGAAAACTTTTAATTGCGTAGCAGAAGAAAAACGAGAAAATAATTTTTGCGCATTATTCCGAGAAATCGTATCAAAAAATTCTGCACAATCCGCAGGATGCACCTTTAAAAGCTCCTCCCAGAGAGAAATACCTAAGGGAGTTTTTTGACCTATAACGGCTGCAATATTATCCTCTATTTCTTTGAATAATTTATTTCCTTCCACGGAAAGACTCCTTTCTGCCAATATATATAAAATACTACTAATCTATAACATAATTTTGTCTCTTTCTGTTTGTTTACTCTTCTAGCTTACCCATTCAACTTAAAACAATCAATTCAATATTCCATTTGACTTTAATTCTCAATTAGAATACTATTTTAATAAGAAAATCAATTACTTTCTATTTATCTATTGGTTCAGGAGATATCGTTTTTGATTTTTTTTGTAGCCCTACAATAAAAGCAAACAAAAAGAGAACTTATTATGAGCGCTGAAAAAACGATTCTGTCAAATTCAAATACTATCTTTTCTACCCTTTCTGTGCCTGAGAATATTCATAATCTCAGAATTGATCAGTTCATAGTTAGCCAATTTGCAGAATATTCCCGCAGTTTTTTTAAAAAACTAATCACCAAACAGAACATACTTCTCAATAGCATTCCTATCAAAAAAGCTGGTGTGATCGTTAAGCCTGGTGACGTTATTACTATTTTGGTATCACCAGATCCCGATATTAAAGAATTATTAAAAAAAAAATTATTAGCTGGCTCTGAATCAAAAAACAAAAAAATAGAAATAAACAAGTCTAAACAAAATAAGTCGGGAGAGAGTGCATCAGAAGCTAGCACGTTAAACAATAATAAATTAGAATCTGACGAATTAGCAGATAATGAGCCAGAAAGTAGTCATCCTATTTTTCACGTTTCTATTTTATATACCCATGAACATTTCTTGATTATACATAAACCATCTGGCCTTACCGTACACAAACCACACGCGCACAGCAACGAAATCACCGTAGTCGACTGGATATTAGCTCGTTATGAAGAAATCGCTCATATTGGCTTAATTGATCGCCCAGGCATTGTGCATCGAATTGATAAGAACACATCAGGCTTACTTATAATTGCCCGCACCAACTATGGCCATGCTGCTTTTAGCAAACTCTTTAAGGATCGTATGATTCATAAAATATATCTCGCTTTTGTTAAAGGCCATCCAGATAGAAGCGGGACAATAGAACTTGCCATCGGCAGAGATCCGGTAACCAAAACAAAAATGATTGCTTTAGAAGCTAACGATCTTCGATCATATCGTATGCCAAAAATGCGAGACGCCCTAACTCACTATCAAGTTAAGCACTATTCTGATATCTATAGCCTTCTTGAAATAAAACTTATTACCGGCCGTACACACCAGATACGTGCGCATTTTGCAGCCATAGGCCATCCGCTTGTTGGAGATACCGTCTATGGCGGCCCAGAATCGCCATATATAAAAAGACAAGCGTTACACGCTCATTCTATTTCTTTTGTTTTTGATGGCCAAAAATTCTCATTTTCTTGCCCCATTCCCGCTGATATGCAGAGCCTTATAAAAACAATATAGCTATTCGAGTTAAAACAACTGTATTATTTGGAAAATTCTTAAATACAATGCGTCAGCAAAATTATTTCACGAAAGTAAAAGACTTGCACTTCGAACTTAAATCAACCGTTCTGTATGTTTTTTATTTTAATTATAAAAAAATAAAAAATTGCAGCAAAAACATTGAAAAAAATCAACAAAACAAACCATCTACCTCTCGTGTTAAATTTTCTATTGAAACAGTCTACCAACATCCAAATCCAAAAGAAGAATACTATTAACCAAAAAAATAATAACACTAAAAATAGATTCCCAAAATATGACGAACTCAATTTTGCGGCAAAATCAGTATCAAAAAGAAACCACTCATTATTTTGCTTTGAAAAAATAAAATAAGTATCAAAATTATTCATTTCCCATCCCGAACCACGAGCTGAAAAAATACCAGTAATTTTAACTTTATCTTGACCAATAAATTCTACCCGATCACAAAGAGGCTTTATATCTAATAAATATAAAAACCCTTTTTTTGTATTTATTTTAATTTTTTCTTTTAAACCTACACAATCTGCAGAAATTATAGAATCTAGAGCTTGTTGATTGCCAGCATTAACAGCATCAACAAACGCTATAAGTTTATCTTTAACAGGAACAAATGCTACAGCTCCATGCTGCATAAGAAGCAGCTTAACTCCTTCATCCTTAGATGCGTCTAACGGAGAAAAACCCCCTAGTGTTAAACAATTAACCTGAATGTCTTTTCGCTTAAGAAGCTCACGAACAATTTCAACATATCCTCCACCTGCAGCACAAAGCAGCGGCGTTATGCCTTTATTATCAGCAGCATTTACCTTTATATTTTTTATATTTAATAATTCTTTGACTATTGCTAAATGCCCCCCACAAGCAGCTCTATATAAAGGAGATACTCCTATCTGATTTACAATATTTGGGTCAGCCCCATAGCTAAGCAAAGTTTTAACAATTAATAAATACCCTGCTGCTGCAGCGACACTTAAAGGTGTATTTTCTATTAAACTAAGACAATTGCTATCTACGCCATCGGCTAGCAATTGTGAAACACCAACTAAATCCCCACTTTCAATAGCATCAAATAATGAATCGCGTCGATCCAATACAGACACAGCATCAATCGCAGCCCTTAAACTACAAAAGCTAATCGAAAATGAGAAAATGGCCATAACAAACATAACAAATGCTATACATAAATTTTTGGCACATGGCTTCATAAAACTTCCCCAATAACTACATAGATAACGATAAATATATTCAAATTATATATAATGCTAATGTATGTTTTTTTGTTTGTCCAACGGAGTCATAATGCCCTTTAGCCTGAAGCTAAAATGCAAAAATCTAACTTCAAACTATAAACAAAACATACATTGATTATTTTTTTATTCGATATTTTTCTATTTATCTATAGACCTAGACTCTCTAGCTACTCATCCCCTCTTAAACTGCACGATTGCCTTAACAATTCTGACTCCATAACTAGTTCCAAGCCTACCCTATGACTGCCCCCAAAAACCTAAAAAAGCCCATAAAAAAATAACAAAAAATAGTTTGTGCTTACGTTTTACAGCAAAACAAACCTGAATGACCACTATCGCTACTATGATTGCTATTCAAAGATTACTATTCAAAAGAAAGCATAAAATTAAACAAGCATTTTAATACTGATATACACTAAAAAAAATATACGATTTAATTTGCCTTTTTAAAAAAAGAACGATAGCATATCTACATGCTAAGGAGGAATTGTGGTAATGAAGCAAACTTAACTACGCTTTCTCTTGGCATAAGAATATGATCTCTTTTTAAGTAGATCAAACTGTTTCATAAATCGCTCAATATATATTTTACCGGTAAATATCATGGCATATTCTTGATTGCTTTCGCATGCTGCCCGAGTAAAGTTGCAAGATCCAGCCCAAACATACGGTTGTCCATTTTTGTTTTTGGTAAAAAGAGCAAATTTATGATGCATTATTGTTGAAAGTCCTGGTTTGCCATGCTGAGTATTATACACAAATACTGGTACACAAGCATCACATAGGCTGTGTATCTTATTATAACGATCTTTTAAACCACTAGAATCAGTTATCACTTCCACCAAAACTCCTCGCCGTGCGGCTTCAATAAGAGCTTGCGCTATTAACCTATCTGAAAAAACAAACACGGCAACAGCAATACGCTCTTGTTCTTGGCTAATTAAATCTAGGAGATAATCTCTCACATTATCGTCGGGAGAAAAAAGAATAAGTGGCACAGTAGTAGTATCTGTTGGCGGCTCTTCTGTTTGATCTAAACCGACATTTCTACTCGATAAAAAAGCTCTGTTTTGCTGCTTAGCATGTTGCTTAGGATCATACCCGATTATAAAATGTGTTTTACCAAAATTTGCTCCCCCAACATGAAATAAAAAAACGGTAAACAAAAAAGTTATGGCAATACAAAAAATACGTAATTTCGATTTCATATATATCCTATTAAAATTGCTACTATATTTCTATCATACTATTATACTTATTATCCTGCTAACAATTATCAAAATATAATTTTCACCAAAAACTATCTTGCCATCACCACCTCTATCGATTGGGATATCTCAATAGCTAAGCCATTCTAAAACTTCCAGCGCATTTCTACCTCAACCCCAATATCACGATGCTCATCCCTAATAGCTCGCAATCCAATATCATCAGAAAAAAAATATTCCAACTCAAAACGAGTATCTTCAGAAAGGCTAAAATTTTTCTGAATCAGAGCTCGCCAAGAATCATTAAGAGTGATTTCTATCCCTCCACGCAAACCACCTCTTCCTGTTTGATCAGTAAAACTTGGCACCAAACTAATCGTAAAAGGCAGAGCACTCCTTTTTAAATATTTATCTAAAAACGACTCTGAACCTTGACCAAAAAGAGCTAACTGAAGATTATTCATAAGAAATGCTGGCATCATGGTATTTAAAGATTCTTCCGGAGATCCAACGAGCAATAATGCTATAATCTGTTCTTCAGTAAGAGGAGGATTGGAATCAAACATTATCTGATGATTATCTAACAATCCATGCGCATATAGAGTAACCATGTATTTTTTTATTCTATTTTTTGCCTGCAACTCAATAGACGGATTAAATGTATTTTCTGCATCAAAAAAAACACCTCCTTTGGTGATATGTAACGGCTTATAAGGCAACATGATAGAACCAGAATCAAACGTTATAGCACCATACAGCAAAGGGTTGGCTATGGTACCCGTCACAGATAAATCTACTGCCGCATGAGCTTTCAATAATGGAGTATCTATGCCGATGAATGACTTTGTCTCTATTGCCATATTCAATGCTATATTTTTTATTACATCATGATAAAAAGATTTAGTAGTTAAGCTAATCTGATCAGATAAAATATCAGAAAATTTAAATGAAAATAAAGCGCTATTCATCTGAGCAGAATCAATAAAAAGAGAGCCATCGATACTGGTCGGTTCTGACAATTTCTTAGACAATAGCCAACTCCCCGAAACCATAGCAAATATATTCTTCTGCAGATTAAAAAGACAGCGGTCAAACAAAAATGGCATATGAATAAAGAGCAACTTTCCACCAGAATCCATCTTAACAATACCCTTTTTGCTCTCTAAAAAACCAGCATTCAGTAAAACACGCATATCACTAAAACAAAATTCACGCTGGCCAAATAACCAGCGAACATTGCCCCCAAAATTGGTAATAAAATTATATGTATGAGGCAAACGAATAACGCCATCATCAAAACGCATAGCGCATTCAACACCCCTGGAAAAAGAAAATATATCCAAAACTATATCCCCTTTACCCTGCAATTCAAGACCAGTAAAAAAATGTAATACAGAAAAAACAATAGAGTGAGAAATAATGGACGACCATCTATCGGAACCTGTCCCTTTTATAGAAATCAAAGAAACACAACTACCATCACAGCTAATATCACGGCTGTTATCATGACACTCAAAACACTCTATATAGGGCGTTTTATATAAAGAACCAGCGCCAGAATAAGTGTAGGTATTCATAGTACCATTTAACAAAAAACGTCCATCTTTAATCACATCTTTAAGAGTAAGCTGTCCTTGCAAATCATACGACTCTTTTGCGACAGTAGAATGCAACAAGCAATGATACACGAACACTACTTCTTTTTCTAGATCACTATCTGGCGCACTATTTATACTACCATCTATACGATCCATACTATAGGCTGGCTGCATGACCATGCTACAGGTGAAATCATCGGCATCAATATAAAAAGATGAAAAATGTATGTTCTTTGTATTATATAACTTTAGAGATGCAGTCCATGATTCTAAATCAAAATTCCATGCTCCCTCAACCTCTGTATCTGCTAAAACAGCTGCAATAGTACCTAAAAAACTATTGCCCATTTTTTCGACAGTGATTGTACAAGAATCTGATAATAAACAAGAGCAAACTTTGACGTCTTGCATATTAAGCTTACCCTTAAGGGCCATCGGGTTATTTTCTTTTTTTACTGTCTCTTGCCCGCCCAAAAAACTTCCACACTTATCTAAAAAACTATCAACTTGCAACGAACAAATCCCTTCTACAAGCTGATTTTTATTGTCATTAATAAAAAGCCTGCACGGATGAGAAAAAGGAAATTGTGCAGTGATTTTACACGAAAATCCATACTCACAACCTCTATTTTCTTGAATATTTTCTTGCCTATTTTTTTGCACTAAACAATCGACTGCATAAAGTTCTTCAACATTCTTTAATATAAAATGTCCCTGCTTGCTATCTAATACTCCGGAAACAAAACAAGTAGGCTTACTTAAAGAAGGAATTTCCATCTTAATATCCAGCGCCCCCTCAACTCCTTCATAGGGCCACTGAATTTGCATAGCATCTTTTATCTGCACACTAAAAGTTCCCGACAAAGAAGAAAAAAGGACTCTGTTAAGCAATGAATAACTGCCCGCATCTATGCGAACAACGGATTTAAACAGCTTGTTTATTTCTTTGGAAAGCATGGTAAAAGAACAAAAAAAATGAGATCTTTTTTTATCATCTTTTAAAAGCAAACTACTTTTAACAAGCTCAATATTTTTTATATACACAGCAAAAGGAAATAGATAAGAACTGGTAAAAAAATTCGATATATAGGAACTAATCGCAACAGAACCATCGTTCACTTCAGATTCTATATGACAACCATATATGCATAAATAAAGATCAATGCATCCATTTTTTAATAAATCTACCCAAGAAAAAGATAAAACCAGCTTTTTAGCCTTCCATTGCCACTCACTATTTTCTCTGATTGGCAAATCAGGCGATGCCACAACAACATCTTTTACTATTAACGTAGACGTAAAAAAATTAATACTCTCTAATTGACATGAAACAGTACAGCCTAACTCTTGATTTGCTGATTGTTGTTTTAAATAAGAGATAACATAAAAAGTGCATACCTCGTGCACCCATGGATCATATTGAGCATACAATAACGTGACCATGATACCAACAAAAATAGAACTGAAAATTTTTTTAATCATAGATTGTTTAGGCGCATATTATTTAAGCACGTTTATTCAAGCAATTTCCATCGACCATCTGTATAACAATATTTTCTCATATAGGAAACTTTCGATACAGCACAACTCAATGCTCCTACATACGAACCCACATTGTCTGATATATAGATCGTACCAGCATGCACAATACCTGAGGGGTGAAATATAATCTGATTGCCAGGAAAAGTAACCCCCTTTTTAATAACTCCTGTAGGGGCTGATGGAGGTCCCAATATACCACCCTTTACCCCGAAAAAAAGAAATTTCGGGAGATCTTCGGTTATATGAGCGTATTGATATCGACATCGATCAATATCAAACGTTAAGATACAAGGCTTATTGCTTGTCTGTGCTAAACAGCGAAGATAGCAACAGATAGTTTCTAACTTTTCAATCTCTGCTCGAACAAGCGCACCACGCAAAAAAGAGACTTGTGCACCAACAAGACCAATAATGATCATTGCCAATCCCAGCACTACCAGCAATTCAATAAGCGAAAATCCACTAAACTTTTTCCCTGTCACAATTATACCAATCTCATAAAATTATCGGGGTCCCCCCTGATTAAATGGGTAACTAGATGGGATAAAATCCAACTAGATGGCTTCTTCCATGCCATGTTCAATCGTTGCAACAGAAAGCACCTCTTCTATAGTCGTTAAACCCTTTTTAATTTTCGACACTCCATCTTCAATAAGGGGAGTCATACCATCATGTATTGCTTGACGATTTATACGGGAAGTCTCAGCTCGCTCCATCGTTAATTTAACAATCCCTTCTGTTACTTCCATCAATTCAAAAATAGGAAGTCGGCCGCGATAACCAGTCTGAAGACACTTTTCACAGCCACCTATTTTATAAAAAACAACATCTTTAAGCTCATCTTGGCCGTGATCAATAGAAACGCCGAGCTTTTTCAGCAGATCTTTTGTTGGATGATATGGCTGCTTACAGTCACTACACAGCTTTCGCACAAGGCGTTGAGCTATTACTAACACAACCGATGAAGCAATTAAAAATGGCTCTATATTCATATCAATCAGACGAGTAATTGCTGCTGGCGCACTATTTGTATGAAGCGTGCTTAACACAAGATGTCCTGTTAATGCTGCTTGGATAGCAATTTGAGCAGTCTCTTGGTCCCGGGTTTCACCAATCATGACAATATCTGGATCTTGACGCAAAATAGAACGTAACGCAATTGCAAAAGAAAGACCAACCTTATCATTAACTGGCACCTGCGCTATCCCTGCAATCTGATATTCAACCGGATCTTCCACGGTAATAATATTTACATCAGACTTATTTAACTCAATAAGAATTGAATAAAGCGTAGTTGTTTTACCTGAACCGGTCGGTCCGGTAACATACACAATGCCATTAGGACGATGAATATTCTTCACCAACAACTGATAATCCCGGTCGCTTAACCCCATTGCATCTATAGTAGCCACAGATCTTGTTCGGTCTAAAAGACGCATTACTACACGTTCGCCCCAACTCACGGGAAGTATTGATACCCGAAGATCGATAGATTTATCAGCAACTTTTATCTGAATTCTGCCATCTTGCGGCAATCTTTTTTCTGCTATATCTAATTTTGCCATAATCTTAAGACGAGAAACCAAAGCCCCTTGAATTCGTTTAGGCGGCGTCATCACATCATACATGATCCCATCAATGCGATATCGAACACGGATTTCTTTTTCAAATGGTTCTATGTGAATATCTGAAGCTCCACGCTTTGCAGCCTGAAACATAATGTGATTCACTAACTTAATAATAGGAGCTTCTGTAGCCATAGAAAGTATATCTTTTTCTTCCACTTCTTCAAACGCTACATCTGCCGCCTCTTCTTGCTCTTCAAACTCTTCAATCATCTGCTTAGAACCTTCAATCGGGTAGTACCGATTAATAGCTTCCATAATAACGGGAACCGAAGATACGGCATAACGAGCGGTTCCTCCCAATAAAAAATTTACTTCATCAAGAGGTTGAAACCGCGTTGGATCAGCAGCAACTATAACTATCTGGCCATTGATTGATAAAGGAATTACTCGATTATCACGTAAAAATTTTAAGGATATTTTACCAAGCATATCAAGATTTGCCATATTCTCAGTAATGACATCAATATACTCCAAAGAAGCATACCCAGCATATGCTCGCGCAATAACATCTGGTGCCACCAGCTTTTTATTAATTAAACATTCTTGCAAAGAGATAGCTGTTTCTACCGTCTGAGTTTGACATTCAGACAACTGCTCCGCGGTAATAATTCCCGATGAAACAAGAAAATCTCCAATATTTTTTGTAACCATCCCGATCCCTTAATAAAAACATGATTTTTTCTTGCTAATTCTAGAATCAGCGAGCCACTTTTTATATCCCTGAGCCTAATCAGAGATCCTGCTTTCCATTCTTGTGAAAATAAGTATACTATTTTTATAAGAAAAACAGTACACTATCGACCCTACTGTATATAAGATTCATATTGCAAAGGTTACTATGAATATAAAAAATACCAAAAATTTCTCCTACATACTTCTTATTGTTGGCATTCTCTGCTTGTCTTCATGCTCAAAACAAAAAAAAAGTAAGCTCTCTATGCAGGAAAAAGCAAAATCAATAAAACAACCAGTAAGCAAACTTTCCCTAAAACAAAAAAAGCTAGAACGACGGCAACAAAAAAAAACAGGCCAAACAAAAACCTTAAGTCTTATGTCATTTGAAGAATTAAGAAAAGCTCGAGACATACTCCTTAAAAAAAATGATAAAGAAACTGCGGTAAAATTTACTCAAAAAATGCTTCCCTTGGCTCCGCCAAATGACATCAAGCTCATCAGTGAAATCACGATAGAACTTGCAGATCTTTATTTCGACCTCGGAAAATTAAAAAAAGCAGAGCTTGTATATACCGAATATTCTCGACTCTATCCGGGTAGTAAGGCTATAGAATATATGTCATATAAAGCAATACTCTGTTCATTTTATAGAACACTAAAAGCGGAAAATGATCAGACCAAAACAAACGATACTATTCTTTTGGCAAACGCATTTATTAATCGTAAAGATATTTTTAAAAAATACATTGATGAAGTTGAAACAATTCGCGTCTCTTGCTATAAAAAAGCAATAGAAAGCGATATAAATATCTTTAATTTTTATCTCAATCAAGGTCGGATCGTATCAGCACAAAGCAGACTTCAAAACATACGTAAAAATTGGTTAAGTAAATATCCTGAAGTTTCACATCAGATTTCCCAGCTAGAAAATCAATTAAAAACTAAAACGATAGCTATAACAAAACAACAAAGATCAAAAACAATAAAAACTGCAGCAAAAAACAGTACACAAAAAATTACTCCGACTGCTACGCAAACTGTTGCGCAAACAGATACCAAAACTATTGCTGAAGCAGAAATAGATAAACAAAAATCATTTACTGCGCGATTTTAATTCATGAAAAAAGAGACTAAAATATTAGGTGATCATGGAGAAACAATAGTAGCTAACTACCTACAAAAAGCTGGTTTTACTATTCTGGTTCGCAACTATCGAACGAGTCATGGCGAAATTGATATTATTGCGCAACGGGGAGACACTATCTCTTTTGTAGAAGTTAAAACGCGTAAAACTATTTTTTTTGATATTTCTCAAGTAATTACTCCTCTAAAACAGAAAAAAATGATTCATGTAGCAAAATCATTTATTTCTCAGAATGAGACTCAACTATTTCATAATTCCGTCTTACAGTTTGATATTGCTATCCTCGAACATAATCAAAACAATTCACAAAAAAATTCAACCATTACCAATTCAAACATTACCTATATTCCAAACGCATTTTACGGCATAGAATAATAAAATAGAATAATAAAATAGAAAAGTTAGACAAGAGTAAAGCAAAAATTATAAAAAGTTAAACAAGAAAGTTAACATGAAAGAGAGCATAAAGCGTATAATAACTGGTTTTGTACTCAGTTTTATTTTCTGGATAGCAATCTTTTATGCACCTAATTACCTATTTTCTTTTCTCTTGTTAGGAATTTTAACAACAATACTCTATTTCGAATGGCCCAACTTTTTTTCCCCCTATTCGCCCGCTTTTTGGCTCATCATGCCCTTTTATCCCACCTTACCATTTATACTTCTTATCTATCTAAACCAGCACCCAGACTATCACCAACTTCTTCTTTTTTTATTTGTTATGGTCTCTAGTTATGATACAGGTGGCTATATTATCGGTTCTCTCATGGGAAAACATAAAATAGCGCCAAAAATAAGTCCCAACAAAAGCTTAGAAGGGTTTTGGGGCGGCTATCTCTTTTCCTGCATCAGTCTTTCATTATTGTTTTACGAATTTAAAAGATTACAATCATGGTGGATAATATGCGGAATAACAGGTATTGTCTGCATTTTTGCTTGCGTTGGAGATTTATTAGAATCATGGCTAAAACGTAAAGCTAACATTAAAGATTCTGGTAATCTATTGCCCGGCCATGGCGGATTTTTAGACCGATTCGATGGAATTTTAGCTGCGGTATTTTTCTTTTATCTGTTTAGAGACACACTCGCATCTCTTTTAATAAAATAAACAATTCATATATAGCAAAGCGTTGATAAATAACCCCAAAAGAATATACTAATTTCTAAACAAAAATTTAGGAGTTATAGTATGTATAGCGTAGACATAAGAAAAAAAGCTCTCGATTTATTAATCGAGAAGAAAATGAAAAAAACGGAAGTAGCATTGTTGCTTGATATAGACAGAAAAACATTATATACATGGAATAAAATATTCAAAAAAGAAGGCCGCATTGCACCATTATCAGATCGAACAAAATCTGGAAAAAGCAGAAGAAAATTAGATTTAGTTAAATTTAAACTTTTTTTGGACGAACATCAAGATTGGACCATTAAAGCAATGACTGAAGCGTTGAAAGTTGGTAAAACAGCAGTAGGAACAGCTATAAAGGCTCTTGGTTACACTCGAAAAAAAAACAATATTTATTCAAAGAAAGAATAGAGAAAGCACGAATAGAGTTTGCAGAGAAAGTAAAAAAAATAAAAAAATCAGAATTGGTATATTTTGACGAATCTGGAATTGACAATAACGAACGATATGCATATGGATGGGGATTGCGTGGCAAGCGCGTTTTTGCTGAAAAACCCGGGCATTCTACGCAAAGAACAAGTATTTGCGCAGGTCTTTTTGAAAATAAACTTTGTGCGCCTTTAATATTCGATGGTTATTGCAATAAAGAAATTATTAAATGTTATTTTGAGGCTGTTTTGCTGCCACATATAGGCACTGGAAAGACTATTGTTTTAGATAACGCATCGTTTCACAAATGGATCGAAATCTCTGATATTGTAAATAAAGCTGGTTGTTCTTTGCTTTTTTTACCTGCTTATTCTCCAGACTTAAACCCAATAGAACATCATTGGGCTTACCTAAAAAATAATATTAGGCGTGAGCTTGAATTTGTTGAAAATGATATTTGGAAAGCGACTTGTAATGCATTTGAGAAAATGGGGAATTCTTAGTGCGCTATGCTATATTTATTCCAATCAGTTTGACCATGACGAATAAAATAAAATGCTGTTAACGGAATTTCTTGAAGCATACTATTTTCTTTCCAAAATGTATTATCTTTATTCTTCGAAATATCGATCAGCATTAGCCCGAAAATATGCCGCACTTGGGTGATCTTCGGCTACTTCAATATATTCAACATAATAACCCATTTCAAATCCACCACGTTCTTGATAATATTTCTCTTTTTGAGCAAGCAACTCACTTTTTTCAATATTATATGCTTTACACAGACCATCAACCACTTCCAGCACATCTGCAAGCTCAAAAATTATTTCTGCTCTGTTTGTTGCTGTTGCCACCTCAGCTGCTTCTTCAGTTAATTTATTTTTTAGTGCACTATGCAACGCTTGCCCATCTAAATATCGATAAGTTGGATGCAACCCTGCAGCCTTATCACCAAAAAAGCCTTTATCGCGTCCTAATTTATTACAAAAGAATTTTGCCATTTTCTTATCATCCATATTTTTATCAGCCATATTTAAACCGTATTTTTTTCCGTACCATCAAGTACGATTGCTATAATCGATTAAATTTCAGGGTATTTTTCAGGAGCGGCTAAACAATATTTTTCCCCAAAACTTCCTACTGGATGCTCTGCTGTATCAACGAATCTCCTGCCTTCAAAACCACCTCGATCATTATATTTACGCAATTTTTCTGCAATAATTTCGTCTTGAGTAATAGCATGCAACCCAGTAAGCGCATCAAGCACTTCGTGTAAATCTGCTATTTCTCCAATTAATTCTTTTCTAGTGACAGAAACTATAACTTCCTGCGTCTCTTCCAGCAATTTAATACGAATCTCTTTATCAAACTCTTGATCGTTTAACATTCGCCAATTAATCTTTGAACCATGATTCTGTTCCATTAAATCAACAGCTTTATCTCGCCATAACTTATTCTGCAAAAAAATTCTCATATTATTCTTTTGCCATCTTTTTAGCTTTTCTTTTTTGCATATCTCTAGGCTTCATTTTACCCGCAAAACTCAACATTCTGTTCATTATCATTGCAAATGTAAGCTGCTCTATTCTGCTATCATCTTTATCTACCAACTCTGCAAAAATGTCAAAGTGTATTTGGGCCATTTTCAAATCATTAATAGCACAATAATACGAACACATAATATGCGAAAAATCAACCACTTCACTTACGTGAAATACATCTCTTTCTGGATAAAAATCTTTTAAATTAAAACAATTATTAAAAATCAATGGCACTTCTTCTGCTCTATTTTCATTTATAGCATTTGTTGCTCGAATAATACGCACAAGAAGATAATCTGGACAACTTTGATAAAGTTTTTCGAGAAATTCTTCAGCTTTATCAATTTTCCCCTGAACATGATAACAAGCCATTATATCATTTATAACCTCAGGAATATTAGGATATTTTTCATGCAAACCAAGCAATATTGTAAGAGCTTCTGATGACCCAGCTTCTAACATCTCATATGATATTTTATCAAGCTCTGCATTTACAAAAGCATCATAATTATTTGGTATTTTATCATAAACAATAGTAAATGAAAAAGCTCTCTCTCGAGGGCTTTCGCTCTTCTTTGCTTGAATTTTTTTCTTTTCTTTTGTTACAACAGTTTCCATCGTATTTTACCAACCGTGTTATGAATATGGAATATGTTTTTTGATCGCGTCTAAAGCTTGTTTATGCGCAGGAATAATATTCTCTGGCACTACATTTAAAGTTTATTAAAAACAGAGTCATCCATCAATCTTATTTCAATTCTTTCTATAGATTTCCCTGGATGCTCTCTTTTTAAAGCAACAAAGCCAACTTCTGCTGTAGAATTAACATGAGTGCCACCACAAGGGACTTGTGCAAACCCTTCTATTTTCCAATATCGTCTTTGAGTAGTAACGTCTGAATACCCTTTTTCTATGAGTAAATTACTTTTGATAATCTCATTATACTCTAACAATATCGCAGGCAAATGCTGCTTGATACTTTCTTCGGCAATAAAATCTATCCTAGATTTTGTCTCTGAAATATGCGCTCCAATTTTTTCATATCCAAACTTTCGCGTAACAATTTCAAGAATAAGTTCCGCTGCAAAATGCAATCTCATTAATCTATGTCTACGCGGCCAATCTATGACCATAAGCACCGAATCACCCACAGACAAACCATGATTTTCAGAAAGCGTATAATAAATCAAATTGCCTTCTCTTTTAGAATCCAAAATAGGAATACCATTTACAGTCGCTTTATCACTCTCTTGGCCGCCAGCAAATGAGTATGCTATTGTTTCTTCAAATAATAGTTGATTACCATTAACTTCAGAAACTCGAGTCGTTAGCTCTTGTTGATATGGATTATCCCAAAACAGCTTTTTCATCATTATCCACAAAATAAAAACACAATAATCGATTAAATTTCAAGGTGTTTTTCAGGAGCTACTAAAAAATACTTTTCCCCAAAACTTCCTACCGCATGCTCTACTGTAGTAACGTATCGTCGGCCTTCAAAAATTACCATGTTCATTGTATTTACGCAATTTTTCTACAACAATTTCGACTTGCGTAATGGCATACAATTCAGCAAGCGCATCAAACACTTCGTATAAATCTGCTATTTCTCCAATTAATTCTGTTCTAGTGGCAGCAACTACTACTTCTTGAGTCTCTTCCAGCAATTTAATACGAATCTCTTTATCAAACTCTTGATCGTTTAACATTCACCAATTAACAATTAATCTTTGAACCATGATTCTGTTCCATTAAATCAACGGCCTTATCTCGCCACAACTTATTTTGCAAAAAAATTCTCATATTATATTTTTTCCATTTTTCTAGTTTTTTTATTCGTTAACCTATTTTTACCAATACAACAATACATAGATAACAATATAAACAGTATACTCTTATTGCAAAATATAGGAGCAAATAAAGTCAACGTTATCAAATAAACTATTTTCTGCTGTATCAATCATACAATCGTAAACAACATCTTTATGTACTCGTTCAGCTTGCCATCGCGCTGATCCTATTTTTCTATCTCCACGAGCTTTTTCTCTTTCTTCAAGAACAGTCTGTGGAGCAGTTACGCCAACCCATAAAACAGAATAGTTTTGCAAAGCAACTTTCCATTCTTCAACTTGTTCTGGTAAAAATGAAACATCGTCTATAATAATGTAATGTCCTGATGCTGCCAATGTCAGCACAATATCCTTAAGCGCTGCTACAATACGTTTGCCAAATGACCCAACATCAATTCTATAAGAAACAGTGACTCCAGCCTGATCTATTTCTGGTTGCCAGCTAAATCCAGAGGCTTTAGTATAATTATGCCAATCATTCAACTTTTCTGGCATCATATAAATTAACTGATCAATACCAATTATCAAAAAGGGATGTGTAAGTTTTTCTTGTAAAGCGCGAGCCAAAGTTGATTTTCCAGCACTTGATGGCCCATTAAGATAGATAATTTGATAATTATTTTTTTTAAGCATACTTTTTTATATTTAAAGTTTTTTATATTTAAAGTTTATTAAAAACAGAGTCATCCATCAATCTTATTTCAATTCTTTCTATAGATTTCCCTGGATGCTCTCTTTTTAAAGCAACAAAGCCAACTTCTGCTGTAGAATTAACATGAGTGCCACCACAAGGGACTTGTGCAAACCCTTCTATTTTCCAATATCGTCTTTGAGTAGTAACGTCTGAATACCCTTTTTCTATGAGTAAATCACTTTTGATAATCTCATTATACTCTGACAATATCGCAGGCAAATGCTGCTTGATACTTTCTTCGGCAATAAAATCTATCCTAGATTTTGTCTCTGAAATATGCGCTCCAATTTTTTCATATCCAAACTTTCGCGTAACAATTTCAAGAATAAGTTCCGCTGCAAAATGCAATCTCATTAATCTATGTCTACGCGGCCAATCTATGACCATAAGCACCGAATCACCCACAGACAAACCATGATTTTCAGAAAGCGTATAATAAATCAAATTGCCTTCTCTTTTAGAATCCAAAATAGAAATACCATTTACGGTCGCTTTATCACTCTCTTGGCCGCCAGCAAATGAGTATGCTATTGTTTCTTCAAATAATAGTTGATTACCATTAACTTCAGAAACTCGAGTCGTTAGCTCTTGTTGATATGGATTATCCCAAAACCGCTTTTTCATCATTATCCACAAAATAAAAACACAATAATCGATTAAATTTCAAGGTGTTTTTCAGGAGCTACTAAAAAATACTTTTCCCCAAAACTTCCTACCGCATGCTCTACTGTAGTAACGTATCGTCAGCCTTCAAAATTACCATGTTCGTTGTATTTACGCAATTTTTCTACAACAATTTCGACTTGCGTAATGGCATACAATTCAGCAAGTGCATCAAACACTTCGTATAAAAATGAATTCTCCCGTACTTTTTAAAATAGATCAGTCAACTTGATCCAATAAGCAATCGCAGTATACTGTTTTATATAGAAAAAATTGCTTAATGCAAAAAAAATAGGGACAAAAAAATTAAAATTATATCTTTCTATTAACAAGGATTATTTCGTGAAAAAAATTGGTCTTTTGGGTGGCACTAGCTGGCCTTCAACAATTACTTATTATACAATTATTAATCAATTAGTTCATGAACGCTTAGGCGGCTATCATAGTGCAAAAATTTTACTCAAAAGCATTGATTATCATGATATCAAAAGTAATTATGGCAAAAATCCTGAAAAAGTTGCCGACATTTTACATAAAGAATTAATGGATTTAATGTCAATGAATCCTGATTGTATTATAATTTGCTGCAATAGTTTGCACAAATACTATGATATGATTAAAAGTCACTTATATCCTGATACACCAATACCAGTATTTCATGCCATCGAACTAGTTGCAGAACATATTAAAAAGCAAAACATGAATAATGTACTGTTGTTAGCAACAAAAGCAACGATGGAAGATGGTTTTTTTGCTAAAACCTTAGAAAACTATGGAATTAAAGTAGTAATCCCTGAAGAAGCACAGCGTGAAGTAATGCAAAAAATATCGTCTGACGAACTAGTTCATAATATTGTTGAACCTGCTTCCAAAGATTATTTTGCAGAAATCATTAAACAACATAGTAATCTTGATGCTGTTGTACTCGGATGTACAGAATATCCATTACTCGTAAACGCTAAAAATTCAGTATTACCAATTATCGATCCAGTCGTATTACAGACTTTAAGTGCAGTCGATTTTGCTTTAAAAAAATAAATAGAGGATGAAAAAAATGAAACTGAATTGTGTAAGTTTTTTTATCCAAAAAAACGAAAGTTATCATTCACGCTTTATACTCTACAATAAGTTACTATAACAGTAACCAATCGTAAACTGGCGAATGGCTTTAAACATTAAAATCATTACCTATTTTGATCTCAAAATTTAAAAGTATTATTTCTCCTATTACCCTGAGAACAAAATATGTTAAGATCAAAAAATATAAAAATTATAAATATGAAGGAATTTACTTATGGGATTTGAAATAATATACCTGCCAGCTATGTCTGTTGTAGGAGCAGAATTACGTACTACGTTTATGAATAATGAATGTTTTTCGGTTATACCAGCATTTTGGCAACAACAAAGAAGTGAAAACATCCTTCACAACATTCCACATAAAGTAGATGCTGATGTAATTTTAGGTTTATATACTAATTATACCTCGGATTTTTCGCGTACGAGTGGTCATTTTTCACTCATTATTGGAGCTCCTGTTACGTATATTGGTATAATACCCAAAAACATGGTTGGCAAAGAAATTCCTGCTGAGAAATATGCAGCTTTCACCGCCAAAGGACCCTATGACCAGTCAATTGCAAATACTTGGCAAGAAATTTGGTCAACTGAAGGAATTGAACGAACTTTTACCAATGATTTTGAACGATATGATTCTGCGAGTACCAACGATGAAAATTCGATCGTGAAAATCTATATATCTATTAAATAATCACAACACTCTATCCTTGATTATCAAATAGTATCAATCCGGCCAACGAGGACGCGATCTTGGCCGGCCAAATCTTTTTTAACTTCTCTATCTCTATAATTATATTCTTGCATCAAAACAAGCGCTTGTGCTCCTTGCTGATATCCAATTTCTATCCATATATTAGGGATATCCAATTCTTCTAATTCAGTATTTTTAACAAGATATTGCGGCGCTTTTTTTAATATTTCTTTAATTAAAGCAAAGCCTTTGTCTTCTGCTATCAGAGCATTTCTATCTTCCCATTTGGTAACACTTGGCTCAAGTGTATCCCATTCAGATGCAGCAATATAGGGTGGATTAGAAACAATAAGATCAAACGTAAATTCTGAAGCAATCGATTCAAAAAGATTAGAATGTATGAACGTTACATTCTTAATTTTATTATGTATTTTATTTTTTTCAGCAAGAGCCAGCGCTACTGGTGAAATGTCAATCCCGTAAACCGATGCTTGGGGGAATGCATGAGCTAAAGCGAGTGCTATGCAACCAGATCCAGAACAAAGATCTAAAATAGTCAGTTTTCTATTATTCAAGCTTTGTAATTTGTCTATCAAAGCCATGCACCATTCTTCTGTTTCTGGCCGAGGAATAAGTATTGGTGGCGTAACAAGAATTTCTAAGTCACCAAAAGGGACAAAACCAATCAGATATTGCAATGGCATTTTATCTTTAATTAAAGCTATAAGCCACGCTTCTAACTTTACTTGCTGCTCTAACGTAAGCCCTACCTTATTATGCAAAACAAGCTGTTCCTGTTTTTTGCCCGTAATAGCTTCTAAAATCCACCATGCATAACTTTTTGACGATACAAAATGGCCGGAGAGTGCTTTCGTAATTTTATCAACAACTTCAAAAACAGTTCCTGACCCTAATATGTTAGCCATACGACAATACACCCTTTTTCACTATTTTTTTAATTTTTTTAATCTTTTTTAGCCACGCATTATATCATGCCAAGTATTACTTTTTGCCAAGCATTGCATTTCGCAATGCCGACTCCTGCATTATAGAATGTGTAGCTCCATAAGCTATAAATATATTTTTGTTTTGACGAACAAGTTTTTTAATATAATCAACAATATAGGCATCTCGCATCGTACTTGCTTGCCGGCAAACATGATTAATAACTGTTTTAGTCTCAACAGGATTAGTAATATGATAAAAAAACATTTCATCATGTGGATTAAAGGGTTCATTGAAAAGAGTCACATGTATCAGTTTCATTTTTTCCAAATAATCCTGATCTTCTTTATAGCGACTAATAAAACAATCAAAATTCAACTCTGGATCTGTTTTTTTATGTCTATTAAATTGCAAAACTTGCTGTGCGAATGTTTTGTATTTAATCTCGTCCTGAGAAAACTTTTCAATAAGTTTACTATAAAGATACTCTTCAGGCGGCTCAGGGCATTCAATGCCAATCATATGTTTATTTGCTAAAAAAGTTATTAATCCGCCTTCTCCACCACCATTGATTATAGAATCTTCTTCTGATACAAAAGGACCACCTCGCAAACTTCCTTCAACAAGCACTACACACTCTTTTTTTTGCGCTTGCATTTGATTTACGAATTGATCCCAAAATTTTTTAAGAACAGGATATTGCATATTTTGTGGATCACATGAATGGTTTGCGCCAAAATAAAAAAGG
This sequence comes from uncultured bacterium, assembly GCA_963719415.1. Lineage (GTDB taxonomy): Bacteria > Babelota > Babeliae > Babelales > Vermiphilaceae > JAPLIS01. The sequence goes on from OY970383.1 coordinate 723,517, forward strand.
TATTGATCTTCTTTTGATACTATAAACGTATAAGGAAACGTATGTCTTGTTAAAGCATATTCTTCATAACTCATAATCTGAGAACTATTATTTTCTTGAGAACAAAATAATACACCAGACATACTTAAAAAAATTATTAAAACTATTTTTTTTTGCATTAGAACCTTTTCACTTTCATTGGACACTTTTTTATGCATAATCTATAGACCATTCTGAAACTTTTCTACTACAAGCTCCCAATTTTTCTTTATTTTAATTTATCGCCAACTTATCATTAACAATTAATAAATTGTTACACTTTTTAGGCTTTTTATCAAAGAAAAAAAATACTAACAAAAAAAATTGTACTCTAACCCAAAATTGACGTTTGATCATATCTTGCCTTTTTTAAACAATAATTAACGTAAAATCTTGTTTGACTTTCTCTTTTTTTGTAGCATGAATATATACCATATATCTGCTAAATTAATAGATTATATATCCAGCACTTTACCAACAGGAATACTCTATGGTTATTCTCAACAAAATAGGTGATTTTTTATTATCAGAATGGTTATGGAGCATGACCTTTGCCTGGTCATACTTCGTGGTAGTTTTTTTTATTCTCTGGTTTTTACTCTATTATATTAAAAAAACACCATTCTTCTATGCATGTCTTCTTTCATTTCTTGCTCTAGCATTCTCATTTGCACTTTTTTTACTCATTGTCGTTGGTGTATTTTTTCATCTTTTACAATGGTGGTATGTACCACAAGAATATAGCGTAACGACAACTCCCCTTTTTGCTAACTTTTACCTAGCCATTCTTTACGCAATCATGCAAAGCATCTTTTTTTATACCACACATACACTATTTCGTTTAACAACAGATAAATTATTGCTCACCATCTATGTAAGTAATGGCCTAGCTGCTTACATCAGCTATCTGTATATTATCACTGCCTTTAAGCATTGCATATAAATCAGCATCTACTTTACTTTCTATTTTCGATCGCTTTTCTAAGTAATTTCCTGCATGATGCTCAAAACCGAGTTCAATAATAGAATCAATGAAATCCATAGGTCGTATACCAACTTCAGCGGCTTGATGAAAAATACACGTAGCCGGTGTCATACCGGGTAGTGTATTTATTTCAAGGATTATCACTCGCTCGCGACCGGTTGGACTTTCAGAGTTTGTCTGATAAAAGCAATCTATACGAGCGTAGCCAACACACCCAACTGCGCTATACGCGCCTTCAACAGCCCTTTGCACCAACGCAAGGACGTTAGATGGCAATGGGGCGGGAGTCAAGTTTTCACCTGCTCCAGGTAAAAATTTTTCTTCTATAGAAAGAATATCTTTCAAAGTAACCGTCTGACTTGGCGGAAATGCTGATGGTGTCTGATTTCCCAACACCCCAACGGTCAATTCCATTCCTTGTATATATTCTTCAACTAACGCTCTATCTTTATTATTATTAAACATATACTCAATCGCCGAACACAATTCTTCTCGTGATACAACTTTTGAAACCATAACAGAACAACCATCATCCGCTGGTTTTACAATCATGGGATACCGTATACTACTTTCTAGTGTATTAATCAGATTACTACCCAGATTATTTTCTGAAAACTCACGCTTCCAGTCGTCATTCGTGATAAGTACCTGTGTGGGAACTTCAAAACCTTCTGCTTTTAAAAATGCTCCCGTCTTATACTTATCCATACATAATCCACTGGTGAGCACTGATGAGCCATTATATGGCATACCAAGCATTTCTAAGGTACCTTGAACAGATCCATTTTCGCCCTTGCCCCCATGTAATGCTATAAATACAAAATCAGCAATAGTGGCAAGATCATTCCAATAAACACGTGTCTGAGGATCAAGATTCGCCTGAATTTCTTGCGTAGTATTGTGCACTAACAATGATTGATTAATATGATACAACTCCATAGTATCTGTTACAAAAAGAGAAATTGGCTGATACTTTTGTGGCGATAATTTGTAAACAATATTTCTACCCGAAGTAAGCGATATCTCTTTTTCATTGGAATCACCGCCCATTAAAACAGCAATGCGGATTTTTTGCTTATTCATATTTTCACTTTCTGTTCTAGAAATAGCAAAGTCACGTTTAATACCATAATAATGCAATTCTGTTGCTATTAAATGATTAATTACTTCTGTGTGACTCATATTTATTTCAGCCGCTTGTCGAAACACAAAACTTGCAGGATCCATACCGGCAAGAGCATTCGGATCAATAACGATGACCTCTTTATTTGCCGTTACAAAACCATCAATGCGTGCTATGCCCGTTAAATCTAAAGCATGAGCAGCTGCAATAGCTGTGTTTTTTATTTTTTCTCGCACTTCTGGCGCACAAACTGGTGGCGTTCTTTTATGCGCTCTTCCTGGCATATATTTTTGCTCATAATCAAACAGCTGACTATCTTTTTCAAGCACTATTTCTGTCGGGGGTAGTGCAAAAAGTTTCTGTGTAGTGATATCAGTCAATAGAATACAAGAAAACTCCATTCCTTCTATTTTTTCTTCTATAAGCACTGACTGTATAATTCCAGCATGAATAGTAGATGCATGCAAAATAGCTTTTTTTAAATCTTGTTGACTGCAAACACAACTAACACCTAAACTAGAACCTTCACTGGATGGCTTTACTATGTATGGTGGCTGTAAAGCATATAGGGCAAGCTTTGCAAAAATCGAATCTCTATTATTATCAAAATCTTTTACCTCTTCCGGAGAAAGAGATAAAAATCGCGGCGTTTTAATCCCTGCAAGTGCTAACATTTTTTTTTGTACTATTTTATTCATAGAAAGAGCGCTAGCGAGCACCTTTGAACCTAAATAGGGAATATTAAAAACCTCAAGCATTCCTTGTATAGTTCCATCTTCGGCATACCTACCATGCAAGACAATAAACATAAAATCAATCAACTCTTTAAGCCGATCCCAGGAAAGACGTTCAGCTTCTGCAACAAGACGATGTTCAAAATCAGTCGTTTTTCCTCGATGTAAAAAATGCCATGGCAAAATGAAAAGAGTACCATCTTTTTTTTGAAACAGAGGAACTACATCGTATATATTAGTATCTATATGATCAGATACCGTTCTTCCTGAATTAAAAGAAACTTCGTGCTCAGCAGATTTTCCGCCCATAAGCACGCCAATACGCATTTTTTGCATATTGTATCCTGAAAATAGTTATATTTTTTTAAATAATTTTTTACCGCAATATGTCTACAATACCAACTTCACGAAATAGCAATCAAAAAATAAATATAGAGCAAATAAAAACTTAATTTAGTAATTATAATCACCTGAAATTCGTATACTATATATAGATTAATTGTTTGTTCTAATAGGGTAAAGTAAAACCATGAAAAAAAGTAAAAAAAAATCTCTTCTTGTTTGGATAGACCTTGAAATGACCGGTCTTGATACTGAAAAAGATGTTATTTTAGAAATAGCTTCTATCATCACCGATAATAATTTAACCGTAATTGCCAACGGGCCAGCATATATTATTCATCAGCCAGAAACACATCTTGATACGATGAATGATTGGTGCAAAAAACATCATACCGAATCAGGACTTGTTGATGCAGTACGCGCTTCAATCATAACACTAGAAGATGCTCGACAAAAAACGTTACAATTTATACAGGCTCATTGCGAGCCTCAGACAGCATTATTATGTGGCAATTCTATATGGCAAGACCGACTTTTTTTAGCTAAATATATGCCTGATATTGTTAATTTTCTAAGCTACCGCATGATTGATGTAAGTAGCATAAAAGAAGTTATTAAACGTTGGCATTCTCATGATAAGGATGCTAGCTTCAAAAAATCTGATAGCCACAGAGCGCACAGCGATATTCTCGAATCTATCGAAGAACTTAAACATTATCGCAAATATTTTTTTGTGTAAAGTAAAATCAAATATTTTCTATAATTTTAGTTATATTTATTATTTATATAATTATTAGGAGTAATTTTATGAAATTATTGACAGAACTATTAGAGACAATAATAGGAACAGCTTTATTAATAATAATAGGAGCAGCCTCGTTGAGAATAACGGTAAAAGCAATAGTAGGGGTAATAGCGGTAATAATAGGAGCAGCTTTGCTAGGAATGATGACAGGAGCAACAATAGGAGCAATAAAAAAACGGAGGCAAAAAAAAACAGCTGTAAAGGGAGCCGCTATAGGAATGGGAATGGCAATAGTGATAGAAATGGGACTTATATGGGCGCTAATTGGATATGACAAGGCTTTAATCGTTGGAGGAGGAATTGGAGGAATAGCTGGAGGATTAATAGGAATAATATTGGCAAAAAAAATCTGGGCTATAGCTAACAAAATAATTTTACACTATCAACTATAAGCTAGGGAAAACTCATAACGGGAAAATTTTAAATCATGCGTTTGACGACTAAGTCTACGTTATATTTCTTTTGAAACATACGAAATATCAAATTCTTGTGGTTTTCGATGAAAATTTAACCCAAGTAAAATTATTGGTTTATTTTGATACTCCAAAGCCTCATAATACTTACGATCTTCTATTTGTTCCAGCGCCTTTTCTGCCGATTGATTAAATTTTAGCTCAATAACATAATTAACTAATGGAAGCTCAACAACCATATCAATACGTGCATGACTCGTCATATGCTCAGAATAGATTTTTAGCCCTGTAGCGCTAAATAAAACGTGTAATAACCCATGATAAAATTTTTCTTCTGGAATATGCGTTGGATACGGAACTTGAACAAACATCGATTTAATTAATACAATTATTTCACTAATATTTTTTTCTTCGAACGCTGTCCATAGCTTTAATGCAAAACGCCCTGTCTCATTAACATCCATTTGCGTAAAGACACTTAGAAAATATTGCTCTACCGCTGTCCGTACTTCATAATTCGGATAATCAAGGACATATGCTCTTTTTGTCTTATCAAAGCCTATTATTGTTAAATATCCTGACTGAAACAACAAAGAAATAAGAGGGGTTGCTCCTATCTCAAAAGTACTAAGAAAATCTTCGGTTGCATCAAATGATTCTAAATGAAGTATTTCATATTCCACCGTGCGATAATTCTTCTTTATCTCTTTTATTAAAAAAAAAGGGGTACCAGTCTGAAGCCAAAAGTTTTTGAATTGTTGCTTATTAAGCGCATGCATAACAGAAAATGGATTATAAACTGGAATAACATCCGCTCCAAATCGATAACCATTATACCAATTTTTAATTTCCTGCCGTAGTTCGGTGTAAGATATATTTTGTTGATCTGCCCATGCCTGAATATGCGGAGCAAAGTAAAAATCAATTTCTTGGTCTGTATAACCACAGATAGTAGCCCATTGCTCATCCAAAGTTATAATGTCTAAATTATTAAGCCCAGAAAATATTCCCGCTTTAGCAAATGCACTAACGCCTGTAATAAAAGTAAAGTTAACATATTTATCTAAATCTTTAATGACTGAAAAAAAATGTTGTAAAGAATCTCGAATCTCTTCTGCATTTTTTTGATCATCAAGTGCTTTTAAAAGTGGATAATCATATTCGTCGATAAGAATTGCTACTTTACCAAAGCGACTATAAAGAGCTCTAGCTAAATCATCCAAAGCAAACTCTGGACTTATAGCGTGTATAGATTCTGTAAGCTTATAACTTTGAGCAATGCGAGATAATGTACGAAGTAGTCCATTTTTCAAACTATCAACATCTTTTATGCCAAGACCAGAAAAACTCAAAGCAATAACACCATGCGGCTGCCAAGTATAGTCACTTTTTTCAATCCAAAGATCTTTAAATAATGATTTATTACCAGATAAGATTTCTTCCAAAGTTGATACTAAAAGAGATTTTCCAAATCTTCGTGGACGAGAGAGAAAATATCGCCTACCTCGTTTAATCAAATTATAAGCATCTTTAGTTTTATCAACATAAAGATAGTTATCATTACGAATGGTAGAAAAAGTACTTATACCTAAAGGTAATTCTTGTAAAGCAGGAGTTTTCATTAATATAAAACCCATTTTGAATTTTTAATATACACTATCAATATATACTATCAGGGGTGTAAATAATATAAATTAATAAGTAAATTATTAACCTACGCAGACACAACTATATAAAAAGTAGTAACTCCCAAAAACTGGACATATAAAATTTAAAAAGATTATTAAACGTTAACATTGTCATGATAAGCGTGCTATTTTCAAAAAATCTGATAGTCTCCGAGCGCACAACGATATTCTCGAATCTATCGAAAAACTTAAGTATTATCGTAAATATTTTTTTATATAAAACTTAAACAAAATATTTTAATTGTTCACAACTTTGTTTTAACCTTAAATATATTTATTATTTATATAATTATTAGGAGTAATTTTATGAAATTATCTATTCGAAAACCAATTATATTGTTAACGACACTTGTTGTATCATTAATAGCGTTTATTACAATATCTGTTTTATTTTTCACTAGTTTTTGTGTTTTAATATCTAATTTAAAAGAATTAAACATAAGTTTATCCCGAACAATAGGAAAATTAATAGGAACAATAATAGGAGAAGCAATAATAACGGCATTGTTAGGAACAATAATAGGAGCGATACTAGGAGCAATAAAGAAAAAGGCATTAAAAAAAAAGGGTGCTCTAATAGGAATAGCAATAATAATGATAACAAGAGGAATAACAACATGGACATTAATAGGAGCGTTAATAGGGCAGTCGACAATAAAGGGAGGAGCGGGAACTATAGCAGGGGGAGGGATAGGAATAATAGTAGGAATAGCGATAGCAAAAAAAGCTTGGGAAATAGCTACTAAAACAAATTCTTAAAAAAACCAGGAAAAAAGTCTCGTATCATAAAAAACTTAGTAATTAGAGAGTCATTTTTCTTCAATTATGCCTTAGTATACTCTTACAAACGAGGCTGACAAATTTGTATTTTATTATATATATTTTCTGCCAATCGTAACCATAATCGAGCGGTATCAGACGATATTACTGTTGTGTAAAAAGGCTTGTATTCAGTCGCCATCCATGATTCATAAGCTCGTGCATCAGCTTCTTCGTCATCATCTTCACCATTATCAATCAAATCTCCGGTATAAAAAGGAGTAATATGTAAAATTATATTGCCGTCAGAATCATTGTAAAGCCATGTTACAAGGTCGCAACCCCACAATAAATGCTTTCCTCCAACCCAATAAGCGCGATTTTCAAATTTTTCATATACAAGACCTGGTTTAAGTCGTAATTTTTCATTATAAAGATAGCCAATGTCTTGTATAATAGAAAGATGCAATTGTAATTGATTATTTAATACTTTTTTAAGTACATTTTTTAAAATATACATATTATCTTTAAGATCAGCTCCGCTCAACAGATATTGTTTATTTTCGTATAATAAAATCATATCAACATGACAACAACAATCTAATAAATTTAAATTTTCCTCTAAACAAATTCTTATTGTTGTTTTTTTATTTATTGTAAAATCGATATTATAATTAATCATGAAGCTGGCCTTGATAATTCAATAATATAAATAGCCCTTTGAATAACCTTTTTTAATAATTTTAAATTTTTTGTTTTAATTTTGACCACAGGCTTTTCCCAATCAAAATTAGATATAACTTGAATTATAAATTTTCCCATCCTACATCAAAAAGATAATTGCCATAATTGACTTGCAGTAAATCTTCTTTTAAAGCAAGTTCTTGATCTGACAAAGGAAAAAAAGGGTTTATGGTGAAATCATCGAAAATTATACTTCCATTTTTAAAATCAACATCACACAAAATTTTATTCTTATTAAAAAGCATATGTGCCTTGTTTAATCATATTAAATAAATAAACTTTACCTTCTTCAATATTATCAAAATCAGTCATGAATTGCCTAAGTCGATCAAAAATTTCCACAACATAATCAAAAATCAATTTGACTAAAATCAACTGTATTTCATCTAGATAACGTCGATCTATAAAATTTTGTTTTTTATAACTTTCGTTTTTTCCACCACTTGTCGCTATGAAATTCTTCAGGTAATCGACTGTTGTCGGCAAGATCAAAAAACCCATCATCTTCTATGCCATATTGAGATTCGACTATTTTAAAAAAATTTTTTCTCAATGACGGAAGAAGCTTAACTGCACACCAAGGACAATGCGCGATAAGTTCTAGGCTAGCAGAATGCTTAATTAGTCTAATACCATATTCTCTAAATATAGCATTATATTCTACCGGATTATCTCTGTTGTTAAGAGCTAATACTATTCTTTCGCAGCAATGTTTTGTCATGATACTTCCTATAGTTTTCTTTTTTTCCACCATTCATCGCTATGAAATTCTTTGGGTAATTTTTTGTTTTTAAAAATTTCTAAATATCCATCTTCTATGCCATACTCAGTTTCAACTATTTCAAAAAATTGCTCTATTAATGGTTTTGGAAATTTATATCCACACCAAGGACAAGCGTTAATTAACTCTGCTATAATGGCATTAGGAATAAGTTTTACACAATATTCCCTAAAAATGGGATTATATCTAACTGGATTGTCTTTATCTTCTGCGGCCAAATTCATTCGATTGCAACAATATTGAACTTGTTTTTCTCCCATGAATAACCTTCAGCAAATTATAAATTACAGGACTCATGCGAACCAATAAATAAGCTGATTTATGCTTGGTTTTTTTAAAAAACAAGAGAGCTTGACTCTGATTTATAGTTGCATTTTAAAATTGAAACTTTTTTTAACTTGATTTTTTAAATAAAAAAACGATCCTGAATTTGTTGTCAAAGCTAAATGAAACAAAAAAAAGGATCGCTTTATGAATATTAATATTCAAAAATATAGTCTAGCACTTGTAACAACTTTTGAAAGCAAAAAAAATTCTTCGGCAGTGGCTAGGGAAATTGGCGTTCATCAAAGTACTACGAGTCGATTTTTAGATAAAATTAATCTTGATGATATCAAGCTTGAACCGATGGTTAAATGTTTATTTGGTAACAAAAAATTAACTTTTATTATCGACGAAAGTGTTCTCATTAGGCTTTATTCTGAAAACACAGAGGGCATTAGTTCTATGGTTGACCATTCGACAAAAAGCTTTGCTAATGGCTGCAAAATTGTATTAGGTGGATTAACAGATGGTTAATTCAAGTTCGAAGTGCAAGTTCCATACTCTCGTAAAATAGTTTTGCCGGTGTTCGGTATCCAAGAATTTTTCTAGGTGTATTATTTAATTTATTTTGAATATCCATTAACTGATTTGCATCAAGGGATGAGATAGACGATCCTTTGGGCAAATAACGCCGCAACAATAGCGTTAGATTTTTCAACCTGCCCTTTTTGCCACGGCGAATGAGGGTCGCAGAAATAGGTCTTAAAGTCAGGAAACGTATGCAATAAAGAATGTTGTGTAAATTCTGTACCATTATCAAAAGTAATAGATTTACGCATAATTTTAGGAATTGATGCCATTGCCTTAAATGCATTCACAATAACTAAATTCGATTTTTTTGAGCTATTTTTAATGAGAATCATGTATCTTGTTTTACGATCAACGATGTTCATAATATTTTGTGATTGGTCTCCACCGCCAAAAAGTAAATCTCCCTCAAAATGGCCAACTTCTATACGTTTATTAATGGCTTCAGGTCTATCATGTATAGATACCCGTTCTGGAATTGTAGTTTTTCTAGATTTTCTTGCGCCTCTTTGATTTCTTTTGCTTCGCATTGAGGCTAAAAAAAGATATAGCGGGGGTCTTTTTTTAGCCTCAAAAGATGATCTTTTTTCTGCATCGAAATAAATATATGAATAAATTGTTTCTGTTGTTATTGTTGTTGCCCTTGATTTTTTACTTTCAGCGGCAATCACATCTGGAGACCATTTCATTTCTAATTTTTCAATTATAAAATCGTTTAATTTTTTATCTTTTTCTAATTTTCGTACTAAAACATATTTTCTTTTTTTAGCCATATTGTGAGCTTTATCTGGGGTATACTCAATAGCATCATTGTAGCGATTACATCTCAATTCTCGAGAAATTGTCGATTCATGTCGTTTTATTTCTTTTGCTATTTCTGTATTTTTTTTTCCACTTTGCTTCATCTCAAATATCGTTTCTCGCTCTTTTAATGTTAATTGTGTATAATTTTTCATGTGCAGGACCTTTTTTATGATTTGTTTTTTTTGTCAAAAACAGTTTATCACGAAATAGGTTCTTGCACTTCATTATAGAATTTTCCGATGGCTCGTTTTTTTTGCCTATATATGTTGAGCAATGGATCGCACAGTTTATCCTGGGAAATGCATACCAAAAGATGATCGATATCGCAAAAAAATTAATTTTAAAAGAGATGAGTTTAAATTTAAACATTGAAGCTGTTGTAATGGATGGCCTTTATTTTTCTAAAGAATTTTTGCATTGGTTATATGAAAAAAAAATAAACTTCGTTATCAAAGCAAAAACAACGACAAGTGTTTATTTTAAGGGAAACAAAATGCAGTTGAAAAATTGCAGTGCGTTGAGATTAAACAGTAATCAAAACGCTAAAACAATTGCTGCTGATTGGAATGGCAAACAATGGAATTTCACTGCTGTGCCCAGGAATGGAAAGCGTGGCCCTAAGACTATTTATTTAATTTCAAATTTTGTAGCCAAATCAAAAAAGTATGCAAAAATTTATAATTCTCGCTGGACAATTGAAAAATGTTTTAGATCAGCAAAACAATCTCTTGGATTAAAAAGCTCTTGTTCTCAATTTGCACATATTTATCTTAATCATATTAAATGTGTTTTTTATGCATATGCGCTCATGCAGTTTGTAATGAAAAAATTTAAGCTTAAATCGACAGAAGAGGCAATAAGAAAGACTCAAGCCTTAAAAAAGAGGTATGGCTTCAAAGAAACCGCCGCGAAAATCAGCTTTGTAGAGAATTACGCATGAGTCCTGTAAATTAATAATTCTTGTTTATTTTTCGAAGCTTTAATTGGTATAGCAATAGCAAAAAAAGCTTGGAAAATAGCTGCTAAAATTTCGCAAAACACAAGCAAAAAACATGAAAAAAAGGACAATAATATCCTTCCTAAATTCAATATATAAAATTTAAAAAAACTATATTTATTCCAGAATTAATTATTAATTTTTTTCACAACTCAAGGTGCTTTGCTATATACATTTTCTGCTAACCGCAACCACAACCGAGCTGTAGCTGGTGATATTATTGTTGTATAAAACGGCTTGTATTCAGTCGCCATCCATGATTCATAAGCTCGTGCATCAGCTTCTTCGTCATCGCTCTCTCCAATCCAATTTCCGAGATAAATAGAAGTAATATGCAAAATTATATTGCCATCAGAATCGTTATATAACCACGTTGCAAAATCATAATTCCATAATAAATAATTTCTCCCAATCCAATAGTCACGATTTTCAAATTTTTCATATATAAAACCAGGTTTAAATTGTAATTCTTCATTATAAAAATAGCCAATATCAGCTGTAATAGAAGGATGCAATTGAAATTGATTTTCTAATGCTTTCTTTAGTGCATTTTTTAAAGTATACATTCTGTCTTGAAGATCACCGCTACCCAATAAATAATTTTTATTATTTATTAATAAAATTATATCTATATCTTGACAGCATCCCAATAATTTTACATTAGTATCTAAACAAATCCTTATTATCGTTTTTTTATTTATTACAAAATCGATATTATAATTAATCACGATAGCCCCGAGTATCATAAAGTCGATTAAAAACAACATGTGCTTGATCTAGCCAAATCTGCGCAACAGTCGGCGATAATGTTGTTGTCCAAAATGGCTTATATTGAGCAATCCATTTAGCATAAGCTATCTCATTAGCTTCATCATCAAATTGAATATCAGTCCAATTGCCAGGATACAAAGGAGTAATATGCAAAATTATATTACCGTCAATGTCATTATAAAGCCAAGTTGCTAATTCACTATTCCATAATAAATTATTTAATCCAACCCAATAATCAGGTTCATAAACAAGAACAGGATTAGTAGGTTTAAATTGTAACATTTGATTATAAAGATAACCAATGTCTTGCATGATAGAAGGATGCAATTGCAATTGATTTTCTAATGCTTTTTTAAGCGCATTTTTTAAAACATACATATTATTATGAAGCGTATTAGTACTTAATAAATAATCTTTATTGTTTATTAGTAAAATCATTACAACATCGTCACAACAAGATAATTGTTCTATTAACATATGCGAACTAATTTTCATTATTGAAGTATCATTTAACACAAAATCAATGTTATAATTAATCATGAAGCTGGCCTTGATAATTCAATAATATAAATAGCCCTTTGAATAACCTTTTTTAATAATTTTAAATTTTTTGTTTTAATTTTGACCACAGGCTTTTCCCAATCAAAATTAGATATAACTTGAATTATAAATTTTCCATTAACTTCAAATTCAGGATACCATCCTACACCAAGAAGATAATTGCCATAATTGACTTGCAGTAAATCTTCTTTTAGAGTAATTTCTTGATTCGATAATGGAAAAAAAATATCTACAGTAGAATCATCAAAAATTATATCGCCACCTTTAAAATCAATATCATATAAAATTTTATTCATTTATAGCCTTAAAGCAATTTGGTTAATTTGGTGAAACCTAATATTTTTCTAATCACGGCTGACAAATTTGTATTTTATTATATATATTTTCTGCTAATCGCAACCATAATCGAGCGGTATCAGGCGATATTACTATTGTATAAAAAGGCTTGTATTCAGTTACCATCCATGCTTCATAAGCTAGCATCTCAGCTTCTTCGTCATCATCTTCACCATTATCAATCAAATCTCCGGTATAAAAAGGAGTAATATGTAAAATTATATTGCCGTCAGAATCATTGTAAAGCCATGTTACAAGGTCGCAACCCCACAATAAATGCTTTCCTCCAACCCAATAATCACGATTTTCAAATTTTTCATATACAAGACCTGGTTTAAGTCGTAATTTTTCATTATAAAGATAGCCAATGTCTTGTATAATAGAAGGATGCAATTGTAATTGATTATTTAATACTTTTTTAAGTGCATTTTTTAAAATATACATATTATCTTTAAGATCAGCTCCGCTCAACAGATATTGTTTATTTTCGTATAATAAAATCATATCAACACGACAACAACAATCTAATAAATTTAAATTTTCCTCTAAACAAATTCTTATTGTTGCTTTTTTATTTACTGTAAGATCGATGTTATAGTTAATCATAAAATTCTGCCTTTTTTGTTAACAAGGTTATTCTCTATCAACGTGTTATATATGTTTTGATTCTTGCGAATATATTCCCAAGTAGGTACATATCCGTGATATTTTTCTTCTGCTGTTTTTTTAAGTATAACAATTTGATTTTCACTAATACCAACACGTTGTTTAGGTAAATTTTTAATTTCAAACGAATTATTTAAAGCTGCTTGGCCATTTATTGGTGCAGGACTTTTTAGGCCACTAGGCCCTCCTTTGTAGTGATAGCCCGCATCATGATAAACGCCATAAGGCTGAGGATTCGGTATAGGTGTTGGTATCTTATTTGGTGCATAGCTATTTGTCTTTTGCGATTGACTACCATATTGCTTAGGATAAGATTGTTTAACATTCGCAGAAGTTTTATTAGTAATATTTCCAGACTGGGATGGCTTTTTTTCTAGTAATGAAAACAACCTACTTTTAGCTTTAAGCTCACCACCACTTTCAGCAAGTAACGTTGCATATTCAGCCCCCTGAGTGGCCACTGAAACATGAGGCATGCCTGCAAATGCAACTTTTGGCGACATGCCTTTGTCTATATTGCGCATGACAGTAACAAGACCAGTTTGAGCTTCTTGGTAAAAAGCGTTCATCGCTCCGAGGCATTTTTTAGTAAGTAGAGCTTCAACTGCTATTGCCGTTATCATTCGCGCTTTTTCACGCGTTGACATGTTTTTTAATTTGTCGCCAATAACGTATATTGTGTCACTGATAGCTGATAGATTTTGATTTAATTTATCCAAACCCGCATCTCTATCTTGGCAAAGGGCAATTGTGACATCGCAGACTTCATGCAAAACTTTACCCATGCAAAAAGCAGCCGTTCTTACTGTATCTGCAAATCCTACCATGGTATCTATAGGATGAATCGCTGTATTAACTAAATTTGATAGGCCATCGACTATACCGTCTCCTACTCCTAGGGCACAACCTAAAAGCCCATCACAACAATCAGTTACTGCTATAGCCTGTGGTATATTTCCCTGCTCATTATACCCAATAGCCACTTCTGCTAATTGGCCAATTGTTTTAGAAATTATTTTTTTCGACTCATTTTGATTGGGATGTAAGTAGATAGTTGAAGCTTTTTCTACAATATCAACTACTTCTCCATGCAGCTGTTGCTGAATTAAAGAACCATGGCAGAGAATAAACGCATCTGTTTTAACATTACAGTCTTCTAGAAATTGTTGTGTCTGGTCTGACAAGGTATATCGATTTATCCGGGGTGCAAAAAAATTAGATTGTGATTGTTCAATAGCATCAATTCGTTGTTGCAATCGAACTTTATGATCTGAATTTATAGCACTATCATTAATCTGATCTCTACAATCAACAATATAATTTTCTAAATAAGCACTGCTACTTTCTAGTCTTTTTTTTATTTCATGACTATATCGCGCATTCCGCTCTTTTCTTTTGCGCTGCGCTAATCTTAACTCTTTGCGCCTAGCACAAGCTTCTTCTTCTATTTTTGGATCTACTTCTTCATGCGTTATTGTCTGTTTATTGTCAAAATCAGGAGAATAATAGCTTTGTTGCTTAAACGCTGCTTCTTCGCATTGTTGATTATATTGTTGATTATAATGCCAGCTATTATGCTCCGGCTTAACTCTAACGCCAAAATAGCCATGCTCTGATGCATAGAGCGTTGCCTGACTCGTAGGTGCTAATTCAGAACTATTGCCAAATCTTCTAGAGGCTTCTTTCGCTTGATAAAATTTTGAGTGATTATACGATTCTTGATTTGAGTAACTATATCGTGCTGGATCTGCAGCAAGCACACATCGAACAACATTCTCTCCGGCAAAAGAAGAAAAATTTGCTCGATTCTCAATTGATAAAGTGCCAATTATTAGAAATAGTATGCATAAAAAAGCAGGCCGTATCTTAATCACAAGATTACCTTTTTTATTACTCAATTTTTTGCAGATCACTATTACTCGAGCTATAATTTAACGTGAGCTTGACTTAAAAATGCTGCAATTTTACCCGCTCTACTATCACGGGGACCCCTAAATTCGCCCCCTTTAATCCCCCCATCCGGGGGAAATTGGGTGGGCCCTGCGGGCCTATTAAGTCCGCTATACAAAAAATATTGTAAAAAGCTAAGTTGTTAGATCGAGCTCACCTTAATTTAGCAAAAAAAAATAATTACCGTCGATAGATACCGTCAATAGAGTATATTACGTAACAGGATTAGGGGTAAAATAGAGTGCGCTCGAATACTTATTTTTATCAATAGAGGTAAAAAGTCTTAAAATTTCTTGTATCAATTCACCCTTGATATAAATCTTACGCATGTATACATTTTTAATCTTATAGACCACCGGCTGCGCTGGCCCCAAAATGGTAAGATTCGGATATACTTCTTTTTGCACTACAATAAGAGCATGAGCTAAATCATGTGACTCTTTTTCAACAATCTCTTCACTGCTTGATTTTAATTCTATTTCAACCAAACGCCAGACCGGAGGGTAGTGCAATAGCTCTCGTTTTTCAAGCTCATTCTTATAAAAAGAGAGATAATCGATCTCATTAAGATATTCAAAAAGAGCAAAGTCGCGCATAGTCTGCACAATCACCTCACTTTTATGCGTTTGTCGGCCAGCACGCCCGGCAACCTGAATAAGTTGCTGCAAAGTAGTTTCTGCTGAATTATAAAGAGGAATATGCAAATTCAAGTCGGCCCATAAAACACCAACCAAAGTCACGCGTGAAAAATCATACCCTTTGGTAATAGTCTGAGTTCCTACTAATATATCAATATCACCCTTCATAAATTTTTCTAGAGTCGCTTGCCATGCTTTTTTTTTCACCGTTACATCCATATCAGCTCGCGCTATTCGTGCATTTGGAAAAAGAGTTTCTAATATAGCAACTATCTGCTGAGTTCCAATCCCTTTCTTTAAAAAATCAGATTTACTACAACTCGGACAGACTGTTGGCTGCTGCGTACAAAATCCGCAGTAATGACAAGAAAGAACTCCTTTTTCATGAAGGGTCAAACTAACTGAGCATGTTGTACATTTAACAATAAAACTACAATTTTTACACTGAATAAAAAAACTAAAGCCACGCCTATTAATAAAGACAATAGATTGTTCTTTTTTCTGTAGCCTATCTTTAAGGCCATCATACAGAAGCTGACTAATCCAAAAATTCTTACGATCATTTTTATCAGCAAGAGAGACAACGCGAACAGTAGGAAAGCTACTACTAAATCTATTTTTTAATTGAAAAAAATGCCAACCACGTTTTTTTGTATTATATAAACTCGATAAAGAAGGAGTAGCGGATCCTAATAAAATAGGTATAGAGTTTGCATGCGCTCGCATTATTGCAGCATCCTTACTGTTTAGTTTAGGATGTTTTTTTTCTTGATAGCCCACTTCATGTTCTTCATCAACAATAATTAACCCTAAATGAGCGATAGGAAGAAAAATCGGCAAATGAACACCAATAATAAGAATAGGTTTTTGTGCGAGCAACTGCTGCCATAATTCTAATTTATTTTTTTGAGTTGAACCAGAATGAAAACCATATATAGGTAAACTGTTTTTTAATTCGTGCCGTAAACGATTTTCGAATGATTGGGCTAGGGTTACTTCGGGTAATAGCAACAGTGTTGTCTTATTTTCTACGTATGCATGCATAATAAGTTGTTTGTATACTTCTGTTTTTCCCGATGCAGTCACGCCATGAAGTAATGTTGGTGTATACAAAGATTGCGAAATACGCGGCTTTAAAAAATCAGTAATCGCTTGTTGCTCTTGCGTTAACTCTATCTCTTTTTTTAGATCAATAGTTGTATCGCTATTTTTATCTCCTATATTAATACTACTATTTTTTTGATTTACGCACTCTTGAGCCATGCTATCGCTATCTTCTTGATCTATTTCGCCATGGCTTTTTCTTGACTCTTTTTTTGTCTGAATAAAAGGAGAAACACGCTTAAAAAAACAGATTGGGTCAAGAGTATAATAATTGGCTAATTGCTTGATAAACCCTGTATAGTAGATATCTACGGGAAAAGAACTCGTTTTATAAATCTCTTTAATGCCAAACGCAACCTCAGGCTTTGATTGCTGCATTAACACCACAATAGCAAGAATTATCTTGCTCCGTAATGGTACATGCACAATACTGCCCATCACAACTGATGCGTGAAGCTCAATAGGAATATGATACCATAAAGGCTTCTGGTAACCACGTAAAAGTCTGACTTGAATATACATACTATGTAGTATATCAAACTTTTTTGAAATAAAATTTTTTCTTTTTTTGTATATTTTTACTGTCGATAACATAGACCATTTACCCTTTTACGTAAGCATTTTATTTTTTTTGTTGCCAGCTCTCTCAAGAAATAATTTTTTACTCTGCGCCACTTTCGCTCACTCTCATTCGATAGCACCATCTTCAAATATTGATTTTACTCATACAAAGCGATATGATTACGCTGGTTCACTGCAATAATCTCTGGAAATAAAATAGTATGCTGTAAACACTTTGCAACAAAAATAATAGGGTAAAAAAAAATCATGAAATCATGTTTAATAGCGCTATTTAGTTTTTATTTTATTGTCAGCGACCTACATGCTGCTCGTGCCCGCACTGCTAATCCTAAAACTAATTTTACTGATCTTATTGTTGCCGCCCGCGATTCTGCTAACCATTTCGCTGCCGCTGCTGATCGTACCGTGGTTCGTGCTATCGCAGCTGGTCGAGCTACTCCCGCTGATCATGCTGCTAGTCAACGTCGCATCGCTGCGATTACTCGTGCTGATGTTGATCTTACTACCGCTGCCAAACGGGTAGCTGCCTATTTTACTGATCCTATTTCTGCCGCTGAACATACTGCTGCTTATTTTGCTACTGCTGACCGTATTGCTGCTTCTTTTGCTAAACTTGCTGCTAACCATTCCTCTGCCGCTGACCCAGCCACTACTTATGTTTCTGCAGCCAATCTTGGTGCCACCAATTTCGCTGCCGCTAATCGTGTTGCTGGTTTTTTTGCTGAAGCTGATCGCGCTCGCTTTCCCCTTTTTATTAACAATGTAGCTATTGATATTATTAATTCTGATAGCCCTAATACTATTGCTAATCGTGCAGCTACACGTCTTCGTGCTACTGCCATCCGTGCCGCCACTGATCTTGCTACTAAAGCTCGTATAGCCGCTGACCATCTTGCCGCTGATCTTGCAGAAAAAAAACTATAACTATAAAACATCGAACGTATCTTGCCATGAAAACAACACGCAAACAAATAATATTAGTTAAGTATAAAAAAAATAAAGTAACTAAATAGAATATTCTATCTATATATAAAAAAAACTATTACAAAACGTACATGCTAATTATTATGATAAAAAAATAATAAAAAATAGTTGGTACTTGTTTTTAACACTTATTCTAATGCTCTATTATAGTGCCACAGCATAATACCAAAAATAAAAAGTAGAGGTGCGATGAAGATAACTTTTTTCGGTGCAACCCAAGAAGTAACTGGCTCAAAATATCTTATTGAGCACCAAAAAACTAAAATTTTGGTTGATTGTGGCCTTTTCCAAGGAAGAAATGCTTATGTACGCAATAGAGATCCATTCCCTATTGATCCAAAAACTATCGATGCTCTTGTATTGACTCATGCGCATATAGACCATACTGGCTACGTGCCATCTTTGGTAAAACAAGGCTTTTCGAATGCCGTTTATTGTACACCAGCAACCTATGAATTGTGTAGAATATTATTAATAGATAGTGCTGCTATCCAAGAAGAAAATGCGAAAAAACGCAATGCTACCTCGCCTAACTCTTATGCCTCGGAGCCATTATACACTAAAGTTGATGCTGAACATGCTTTAAGTTTTTTCAAAACAATCGATTTTGATACCCCTTTTACAATTGAGCAGACTTCTGGCCCATCATTAACCGTAACTTTCAAACATGCTGGACATATTTTAGGTGCTGCATCTGTTGTTGTATCAGATGGTAAAAAAACAGTTACGTTTTCTGGAGATTTAGGCCGTCCTGATGAATTACTTATGAAAGCCCCTACCCACCTAACCCAAACAGACTTTCTAATTCTTGAATCCACCTACGGCAATAAAATTCATGAAAAAAGTGACTCAATAGACACTTTAGGAAAGTTTATTAATGAAGGGATAGCAAAAAAAGGAATGATTATTATTCCTGTTTTTGCGGTCGGTCGCGCGCAAATGATTCTGTATTGTCTCTATCAATTAAAACAAAAAAAAATTATTCCCGATCTTCCTATTTTTTTAGATAGCCCAATGGCTATAGCAGCCACCAACCTATTCTGTAGTTACCCCGATGAGCACCGATTAAATATTTCTTTATGCAAAGAAATATTCGATATTGCCACCTATACCCAGACAACACAAGATTCTAGAAAAATTGACTATTCGGCCTCGCCGGCGATCATTATTACTGGTAGCGGCATGGCCGATGGTGGACGCGCATTACATCATTTTAAGTATTTTATTTCTAATCCCAAAAACATGGTTATTTTTGTAGGGTTTCAAGCTCAAGGAACTACTGGTCATGAGTTGGTTCATGGTGCACAAGAAATTAAAATAGATGAGGATTGGTATCATGTTCATGCAAAAATAAATCTCATAGATACCTTTTCTGCGCATGCTGATTCTCATGAACTTTTAGAATGGCTAGACTCTTTTAAACATACCCCTAAAAAAGTTTTTCTCACGCATGGCGAATTAAAAGCATCGCAAGCGTTAAAAAGAAAAATAAAAAAACAGTTTGGCTGGACGGTAATTATTCCAAAATATGGGGAATCTTTTGATTTAGATTAGTCAGACAATTGCTTATTTCTAAAAAAAATCACCCAGCATCTTCGTATATTAATCTACGATGCTTTATAGCAATTACAATTACTTTGTCTGATTCAATACGATATATAATACGATAATCACCTACCCTTAATCGCCTATGTCCTTTCAAACTATAGCGCAATGGCTTTCCAAACCTCACAGGATCAAGCATTAACTTTTTTTCAATAGCTTGCTTTATCAATATCTTGATGTCAGGAGAAAGTAGGGGAATATCATTACGAACTAGTTCTTCTAGATAAAGAATAGTATATTTTACTTCCATACGTCTTTATGAGTATATGTTTTTGAATCTTTTCTATCTAAATTTTCAGCTATTTTAGATAAATAAAGATCTTCACGCATTTCTAAAGCTTCTAAAGCAAGCTCTTTAACGAGACTAGAGATAGATTTATGTTCTTGTTTGGCCAAATCAACAAGCATGTTCGCCGTTGCTTGCTCAAATGTTACATTAATTCTAGGATTTTTTGTTGCCATGATATTCACTCCTTTAATTAGTTACTATAAAAATAGTGTATCACTTTTACATCTTTTTTGCAACAAATTACCTGTCTCAACTTTAAACAAACAAATAGTCAAATTACCAATCATAGGTCATGCCAAAGTGAACTTCATGGCTGGTTTCAAACGTGCGAGGGTCAATTTTGAAACCCCAATCAATTTTAACGGGCATAGGATTCAAAAGACGAAGACCAAATCCTACAGCATGCCTATAATTAAAATGATTGCCAGATATCGATGTGGTATTTAAAGAGTTAGCATAAGGGTTATCAAAACTCGCACCACCGTCATAAAAGAACGCTCCCTTCATATTAAGATCAGCAGTTATAGGAAAGAGCAATTCTGCATTAACAAAAAATGCCTTTTTGCCACCAATAGAATCACCTTCAAATTTAGGGCCTATCTGTCCAAATAAAAATCCACGCACGTTAGAAGGACCACCAATATGGAAAAGCTCACCATAGGGAACAGAATTGCCCTTCAGAGGACTCACAAACCCAAAAAATGAACGTAAACGCAGGACAAGATCTTGTTCGCCAATGAGTGGCGTAAACCAACTTGCTTCAGCTGTCATTTTATAAAAACCAATATGGTCGCCAAAAGCTGGTAATGCCAATTTAGATGTTAATGCCCATCGATGACCTCGGCTTGTGTGAATCGGATGATTACGCATATCTTGTTCTAAAAATCCTGCTAACCATGCAATTTTGCCGGGCAAAAACTCTTTATCTAAAATTGATTGATACTGACGATTCTTTTCTTCTCCCAACCCTACAGCAACAGCTTTGCGCTCATAGGCCAAACGATCAATACCACCATTTACACGAATTTGGGTATTATTAAAAAATATATTGCGCGTTTGGGCAATAAGACCAGTACCTACAGCTACACCCGTTAATTTTTCACTAATAGTATTAGGGTTAATATGTCTGAGCATGTCATACGTTGGACGCCGGTGATAAAGATCAAAAGTACCAGAAATTGGTTTATCAAAAAGCCACGGTTGACCTATATGAAAAATAAGATTCTGTTCTGATCGTGCCCAAGAAGCATCCAAGCTCATATTAATACCCCGACCAAACCAATTCCTATCAGAATATCCCGCTTTGACGCTAAATCCTGAGTTCGGCGAACGCATATCCATACCAGAACCACCAAAACCCATTTGCAACAAAGCGCTCCCTGTTTTCATCTCTTTAAGAATGAGATCAAGATCCGCCGTATCTTCTGAGATTCTATTTACCTTCCAATTTACTCCCTCGCGTGGATCAAAATAGCCGAGCGATTCTACGCTACTTTTTGATACCTCCATAAGACGATTATTAATAAAACCGCCTTCCTCAAGAGCTATTCTACGACGAATTACTTTATCTCGCGTTTTTTCATTACCCCTAATATTAATTTTATTTAATATAACCTTACCGCCTAATTCAGATATAAAATTCACGTTCACCGTTTTTTTCTCATCATCTACATCGACAGCTGGTTCAATATGAGAAAAAATATAGCCATAATTACCCCAAACAAATTCTAATATTTTCATAGAATCAGCAATGTTTTTCCGTGAATAAAGAGTATCTGGTTTCACCGGAATAGCCTTCAACAACTGCTCTTCTGACACTAAGTCATTGCCAACGGCTTCTACTTTTTTTATAGTGTATTGAGCTCCTTCTTCTATGTTGAATGTCAAAATCATCGATTGAGATTCTGGATCAATATCTTTTTCTATATCAGTAACTTTGGCGAGCAGAAAGCCATTATCCTGATAATACTGCTCAATCATATATTTATCAGCTTGCAAACGTTCTGGATGAAAAGTTCCTGATTTGTCTAAAAAGCTTAATACCCAATCTTCTTTTGTAAATAAAACATTACGCAATATTTTACTTGAAACATGATCGTTACCTGTAAATCTAATCTCTTTAATAAGAGATTTTCGATTCTCAATAATTGAAATAAAAGCGGTCGCTTTACCGGCATCATCAAGCGACAACGAAGTTGCTATCTCTGCCTGACAAAATCCTTGGTCTAAATATAATTTTTTAATTTTTTGAGCGATAATCGCAAGATCCCCTTCTTGAATAGCGGGCATATCCAAGTCTATTTTTTTACGAATATCTTTTTCAGAGATGGATTTATTGCCTTCGAATATGACTTCTTTTAAAACCGGCTTTTCTTCAACAATAATATAAAGAATAATAGAACCATCGCTATTATTCTTAGCTTTTATCGTAATATTAGCAAAACGCTTAAGCTCAAAATAAAGATTACGAATAAGATCGCCTGACTTAGATCGATTAAACAGTTCGCCAACTTTGCAAGGAATATAGTGTAAGATTGCCTCTGTTGAAACGTACTCATTTCCCTTGACGACAATCTCTCTAATTACCGGCAATCTTGACTGCTGCACCTCTTCATCTTCACCAGTTAAATTAAAATACCCATGGCCAGATTGTTCAGAAGTATCTGCTGCTTCTTCTACTGTATCTGCAACAGGTTCAATCGTGTCTACAATCTTTTCTTCTACAATCTTTTTATTTATAGTCTTTTCTTCTGTATCAGCACAAACTACAAAACAGGACATACTAAACATTAACAAAGTTGATAAAAATAGAGTTTTTTTATACATTTTAATCATTACTTAACTTCCTAGAATTACACATCACGACCACACTTCAAAAGTCTTTTGATTATATGAGCAATTAATCAATTATTCTACTCATTTATTAATATTCATATTAACACTGACTAGTTTAACCAGGTTTTGCCCATTAGACTAGTGCCCAATTCTAGAGCCTACAGAAAGACCGCTTAGAATTATTGGCCTTTCTCATTTTTCAGCTCCACCCCGAAAAAAGTATTAGGGCTAATCAAATCTAACTCAAAACAGTAATTTATACTCAACACTCTTTTTTTACCTCTATTTTGCCTGTTGCGAGCATAAAAACATACAATTTTGCAAAGAGAAAAAAGAAAAAAAGTTGATTAATTCGCCATAATTCGATATAATTTTCCTACTGTGCATTTTTTAATCAGGCTCAATCGGAAAAATTTTTATGAAAATTATATATTTATTGAGATTATCTATTTTAATTTCATTTGCTCCATTAATGGGAAGTAGCCTGGAGCTCATAAATCCCAATATCAACCATGCACAATCAGCTACTTTGGAAACTCTACGGGCAGGCCTACAAAGGCAAATGCCAAGGTGCGAAGTTACATTTGAAGATGCCAAAAAAATACAACAAGACCATCTTGATTTTGCCGATGCACAATTAAAAGCATTTGCAAAACTGAATACTCCCCCGCAATTTGCTGATTATATGATTGAACAAGATAAAGAAACTGAACTTAAAATATTATTATCAACTGGTAGGGGCGAAATTTTTGCAGACAAACAATTTAAAGCGCTTCTGCAAATGAAGGATAAAGTAAAAACAATACTTCAATCTGATCCCTCTAAAGGTTTTTTAGCAAAAAGAGACCCAAAAATACCCATCGAAGTGATAAAAATATTTGAAGATGCATTAAGAACAGTTGGCATCAATCCTCAAAATATCAATATAGAAACAAATGAATTCATTACCATGGCTAGCGCTAATACTGAGGGTTCTCCATGTTATGAATATGAGTCGTGCGGAGAAGTAACATATCCTATTTTAACAGAAATTAATAACATCTCTTTTTACTTATCCATTTCTCCACTCTATGCTAACAGCTTTCGCTCCGACCCCCAAAGAGCTAAAGCTACGGCATTACATGAAGTACTACATTTTATGCTTGGACATGTAGTAGCAGGATATGTTCTATCTTCAAATCTTTTAAATGGTCCTCAAATGGCTGCGACGAAAAGACAACGTGAATTTACAGCCGATGTATTTTCAGCAACACTGGGGCTAGATGAGGCTCAATTAATACATGCTGATTTAGAACGATATACATTCGCTGGCATGATTAATAATGGTATTCATACAGAACCTCGAATATTACTAGAAGCAGTTTCTTGCATTTTAAAAGCCCATCAAAACAATGGGATTCCAAAAATAGAAGGGTCAGGTGGCGAGACGCAAAGTTCATTTACGAAGCTTGGTGTTGGTGGATGTGTTATAGCGGCAATGACAGGCGTCTGGGCACTTCTAGAATTAGTACCTAGTTATCGATCAAAAAATAGTACAACAAAAACAAGCTCTCCTGTGAATCAAAGTGAAGTTACAGTAGATGGAGTTCAAAACTTAGAGAAAAGCTTAGGCCAAAGTGGAAGCCTAGCAGAAGACGTCTCTACAATAGTTGAAGAAGCAAAAACAGAAGACATTGTCACCAATCTAGATAAAGCCTTGGAGCAAGCTAAAAAAAACCTAACTGAAACAACTGTCGGAGACTCAAGGCAAAATAAAAAAGTTCAAGTCTCCGCTCAAGAGAAGTTAAGCTTAGGTCCGATATCAAACGAAACCTTGAGTACGGTGAAAAAAACAGCATTGATTAGTGTATTGGCAGCAGGAGCATTAAAGCTTTGCCATTATTGTTACTCGAATAATGGGGCTAATAAAGCTCAAATCTGGGTGAAAAAAGCACTTTATTATGCTCAAAAGTATAAAAAAATGACAATGGCCGCAGTGGGTAGCTTAATGGTTGTTGGATTTTATTCTTTACAAAATAGATAATAAAGTCATTCTGCATAATTTAAAAACACTTAACAAATCTAAAAAATTAACATACGCTTTTGCTAATAAAAGCTATTATAAAATCATAAAATTATTATTTAGATAATCTTGTTAGGTAATCTTATGTCAAAAACAACAAATCAGTTAGATAAAGCAGATCAAACATTAAAAATAACCAATACCCTATCGAACAAGAAAGAAGTCTTTATACCAATAGATCAAAATAAAGTCTCCATGTATATTTGCGGCATAACCCCTTACTCATCTTCACATATTGGCCATGGACGTTGTTATGTCACTTTTGATCTGCTCTATCGCTTACTCTCTTTTTTAGGGTACGAAGTTACCTATTGTCGTAACTTTACTGATATTGACGATAAATTATTACATAGGGCGCAAGCTGAATTGGGCGATAAACTCCTGTATCGATCCATCGCCGATAAATACATTAAAGAATACCATGAAAACATGAACGATTTGAACTGTATCTCACCTACCTATGAACCACGAGTCACCGATCATATTCCCGAAATTATCGCTTTTATACAAAATCTAATAGACCAAAATAAGGCGTATGTGATAAATGACGATATAAATAACAATAGAGAAAATAGCGCTACAGCAAATGGCGATATAAACAATAGTAATATAGGTAGCGATGTCTATTTCCATATTGCTAGCTTTCCGGAATATGGAAAACTTTCTAAACATAACGTTAAAGATTTAAAAGCCGGCTCCAGGGTCGATATTGATACAAAAAAAAGAGACCCTCTCGATTTTGCATTATGGAAAGGGGAAAAAGAAGGAACTTTTTGGCAAAGCCCTTGGGGATATGGTAGACCAGGATGGCATATTGAATGTTCTGCTCTAGCCCTTCATTATCTCGGCAAAGAGATCGATATTCATGGAGGAGGATTAGATCTTGTGTTTCCACACCATGAAAACGAAGTAGCGCAATCAGAAAGTCTGCTTGGACATATATTCGCACGTTACTGGATGCACAATGGATTTGTCTGTATTAATGCTGAAAAAATGTCTAAATCTCTCGGAAACTTCTTCACTCTTGATACTATTTTTGTCAAATTTTCTCCTATGCTTATTCGTTTCTATTTTTTAAATCATAATTATCGTTCACCGATCGATTTTTCTGTTGAACATGTAGAAATCGTACAGAAAAGCTATCAAAAATTAAGCAAGCTTTTTGCGGATATAATAAAAAAAAATATTAAAAATAATAACTTAGAAAATAGTCACCACAGTTTGAGCATGCCCATTTTCACTCATGTGAAAAATAGTTGGCTTGCATATCCATTAATTACCGAAATGCTCAATTTTTTACTTGATGACATGAATACTGTGGGCATGTTTGGAATTTTGTTTGAACAAGTTCATAGACTTACTGATAATCAGAAAAACAATGATTTAAGTGAACTAATCGTTTTACATGACTTTCTTTCTACCGTATTGGGACTTGCTTTTGATCCTATAGAAGAAAAAATTATCGAACTAACACCAGAAATTCAATATCTTATCAATGAAAGAGAGCACGCTCGAACCAATAAAGAATGGGAGCGCGCAGATAGCATTCGCGACCAATTACATTCCCTAGGATGGATTGCACACGACAAGAAATTGAATTAAAAACAAAGTAATAAAAAAAGGATTACGGTGAATAGATTGTTTAAAGTAAGTTTTTTAATAGCAAGTTTAATATCAACCGTAACATTTACTTCAAATATACAGAGAATTCGAACGATTTTAACCAAAGCTTCTTCTGAATATCAATTAGCACTCGCACAAGTTATTGAAGCCAACACAAAACGCATAAATCATGAGTTACGCGATGAAAGCTTAGAATCAGAATTAAAAGCATCACAAGAAAAACTTGAAGTTGTCGCAAAAGAATTAAACGATACTGTCAAAAGTATGCCTAGTGACTCTTTATCTAGCCAGCGACAATTATTAAAAACAACAGTTTGGCTAGGACAAGCTCGATTAAGGCAATCCTCCCCATTCTTAACCGAAAAGGAAATAGCGGAAGTCCTTGGTGGAGGAATACCCTATGCTGATGTAGATAGAGCTGAGTTTGAATTAGATTTTGCAATTGAAAACTGTTTTAGTCCACTCCTACCTGCAAAAACACCTTTGGAAATACAACAAACAGTCAATACCGCTTTAGATGATTACATTGTTGAAGCCACAGGGCCTGAAAGTCAATCCAAAGAATACAAAGCCAATGCGTACTTGCGTTTTATACAAAGAGTTCAAATAGCATGTCCTAATGCTCACACAACCATAATTCCTAAAAGCTGGGAGCCTACTCGTTTCAGAAAAAAGCATAGTCGCTTTAGACAAGAACAATATGATCCTGAAGATTATTATAACACCACAATTAATCCTGCATCCATAGAATTTGATCCATATGCAGAGGGAAAAGAAATATCCTGGCTCGATACTTTGCGATGGACAAAATGCTATTCTTTGCCAGAATTAAAAAATCCTGAAGCTAGAGCAAAGTAAAAATTCAAAATGGGTAGAAGACGATTTAAATTTCGCCTCCTACCCAATAAATAAAATTCTAATATTTAGCTTTAGATTAAACGACAAAGGTCATTTCAATTTTTTTTCTAAACGCTTCTTTGTTCATATATCCCGTTACTTTTTCTTTTACTACATTATTATGGATAAAAAGAAAAGTTGGAACAGATGTTACGCCATATTTAATAGAAATTGCACGCGCTTCATCAACATTAAGCTTAGCAAATACATACTCATCGCCCATATCTTTTTCTAATTCTTCAAGAATAGGAGCCATTTGCTGACACGGCCCACACCAAGTAGCATAAATGTCTAAAATAACTGGTTTTGTGGCTTTTTCTATTTCTTTTTCAAAATTTTCAGCATTAACTGATATAATCATGATAGACCCTTTAATACACGTATATAAAATATTATATTTTATAATATCATGTTATCTGGTAATAGTATAAACTTTTAGCCAACTAATAAAAAAACAGTACTCACTATTTATTTACAACACAACACTGTGTCTCCCGTTTTCCTGGATTATCTGACGACTCTTTTGTTGGGCATGAATAGCCTTCTACCATAAGACTTTTAATAGTAACAATAGGGACTGTTAATTTTTCCGACTTAGTTGATCCATCCTCATCATCAAGAATACGATTAGCATATAACATGGTGTTAGACTCAATAAGATATGACCCCTTAACTTGACTATCTTTTTTTCTTACAATTTCTATATATTCTTGCACTCTAAAACCCTCTTTGCCTTTATAAATCCATAATTGATGCCGGTGAGGGACTTCCAATTCTTCTTGTATAAATTCGTTTAAATCAACAGTAACTTTAACTAATTCTGTTTTAGGATCAATTTTTAATTCTATCGTCTCTCTTTCTCCTGTTCTAACCGCTGGATCATGATTCTGTGGCTTTTCATACAAAAGAATATTTTTTGTCTTACCCTCTTCCCCGATAGCAATATTTTCAATAGCGTACATTTTGCCACCCTCATATGTTTCTAGCTTTCCATAAAAAGAAGCTCCCTTTTTTTCTGGTGCTGACGGAAAACATGATAAAAAGGATGGAAAATTAAACATTATAGCAACTATTAAAACCGCCAAACCTATCTGTTTTTGCTTCATATACTTCCTTTATTTAAACATAGTACCATTATTACCCAATATTATTACCTAATATTATTACCCAATATTATTACCCAATGTACATTTACTATAACGTTATAAGATATATAATTTCTATATTTTATTTTAAAGTATAAAAACGGAAATCTATTTTATAGGCTGACATATTTTTATATCAAAAACAAGTGTTGATTTTGTATTTGAAATTATGTGATACTTGTTTTTAGCACCAATATTCTTTCTATATTAGTTATGGATAAGGGAAAAAAGTGAGCATTCAAAAAATTATAAAAAAAACAATCATGCCTGCTCTCGTAACTAGCCTCATAGCGGGAAGTCTTCACGCAGAAACTAATGAACAAAAACTGACTATGTCTACTCCGCCCTCTGAAAATAAAGCTGTCCCCTACTCTGAACCAACTACACAACCAATTGTCAAACCAGCTACTCAGCAAACTACTCCGACAGTTACACAATCAATCGAACAACCACCAGCCCAACAACCATCCACGCAGCCGATCAGTCTGATAAATAATCAAGAAAACATACAGACCCCGGCTATCCCTGAACAATTTTTAGATAAAAAAACAGAGTTCGATGAAAGCGCAAAACGCAAGAGCGTTGTTGATCTTGTTGAACGCGGCGTTGCCTATTTTAATACACATCTTTTAACAGATTCCTGTAATACCTTTTCCCATACACAAAACTTTGTAGAGGGAGAGCTCTATCTATTTGTCTATAGATTTGATGGTACAGTATTTGCCCATGGACAACAGGTTGATCTTTTATGGAAAAACTTATATAACACAGAAGATGATTTTGGCACACTTATAGTTCAATCGCTCATCAAAAAAGCTCGGAATGGTGGTGGTTGGGTTACCTACAAATGGCGTAATGCCACCAAAGTTTCATATATAAAAGAAGTAGAAAAAGATGGCAAATCTTATGTCATTGGAACCGGCTATTATCCTCATTCTAAAATTGATGCCGTAGTCAATTTAACCAAAAGCGCGGTGGCCTTTTTTAATAAAACTATCAGCGAAGGACGTTCTATTGATGACGCATTCAGCCCCTTAAGTTATCCAATTGGAAAATTTGTATATGGAGATCTCTATCTACACGCATTAAGCTTTCAAGGAGTCAACCTCGCCCATGGAAGAAGACCTGGTTTAATTGGCACCAGTTCATGGAATTATAAAGACTCACAGGGAGTTTTTGTTAATCAAGAAATAATAAAAAAACTCAATCAAGCACCTGATAAAGGTATCTGGGTAGAATATATTTCTGCTGGAGCCCCAAAACGTACATATGCAGAAAAAGTTAAAGATAAAGAAGGTAATGCCTATTTTATCGCTTGCGGCTACTATCCAGACGCAGATCGCAATAAAACAGAAAATCTGGTACGCAAAGGATATCAGTTTATGAAAATGCATGGCCTTTCAACAGCCCAAAAAGCATTTGATAATATCAATGATGTTGATTATAGATATGGGGACTTACATCTTTTTGTCTATGATACAAATGGTAAAGTATATGCCTACGGAGGAAATACTGAATTAGTTGGGCAAAATCATTATAATCAAATAGATCAAGATGGTAAATTCTATGTACAAGATTTAATTAAAAAAGCTGAAAGTGGCGGTGGATGGATTGATATTAAAACGAAAAATTCTTTTAAATCACTCTATGTAGAAAAAATAGAATTAGGCGATCAAACCGGAACCTATATCATAGGATCAGGAGTATATCCTATTTCGAAAAGTGAGACCATGGAGCTTTTAGCTAAAAGTGGCGCGGATTATTTATCTTCTCATGATTATACAGATGCATTTGCTCAATTTGCTAATCCACAAGGACGCTTTATTCGTGGAGATTTAAATCTATTTGTTTTTGATACTGAAGGCATCTGCTATGTATACGGGAATGATAATACCTTAATATGGCGCAAAGGAATCAAATGGGTTGATGATGACAATCTCGCATTTATACAAGAAATAATCAATCAAGCTAGTTTTGGGCCAGGATTAGTAGAATATAAACTGAACAAAGTTCAAAAAATTGCGTACGTAAAATCTATCCAAAAAGAAAACAAAACGTTCATAGTGGGATCAAGTTATTTTAAATAAACATTATACGAAAGGGTTTTTTATGAATTGCAACTGTAACTGTCGGAATGGTGAGAAGTGTGAAAAATGTATGTCAAACAAAGGATGTGATACTAACAATCAATCATCCAACAAAAACAAAGAACATGGATCACAAAACAAAAACAACCAAAACGAATCACAGAACAAGAACAAAGAACAGGGATCGTCTGGCAGCCAAAAATCAACTGGAAGTCATGATTGGGAACAAGATTCGTCAAGCAAAAACAAACAGCAGGGCCAAGGATCATACAACAAAGACAACCAAAACGAATCACACGATAAAAATAAAGAACACGAATCTCATGACAAAAACAACCAAAATGGGTCACACAACAAAAACAGAGATAGCGAACACGAATCATCACACAAAAACAAAGAACATGAAAACAGCACAAAGAAAGATACTCACAAAAAATAAAAGCTGATCGTTTGTTTCATATTGATTTTCAGGCAGATAGGCTTAACCGCCTATCTGCTGTCTAGTGTTTAAATAAAAATATTCTACTTATACATAAAAGGGTCTTCTATGAATTGCAACTGCTCAGCGAATAAAACATGTGAAAAATGTATATCAAAAAAAGAACATGATACAAAAAATCAATCAGCAAACAATAATAATCAACAAGAAAATGGTATTAAAACAATAACCGCTGAGCAATTATTAGAAAAAATGAAAAATGAAAATTCACTGACCGTCATTAATGTATTATCGCAAGCGTATTACAATAAATGCCACATAAAAGACTCCATCAATATCCCCGTTGATCAGCTACAAGGCACAGCAAAAGAAAGCTGGGATACAAATGACGAAATAGTCGTTTATTGCGCTAATGATGAATGCCCTCTAAGTCGCAATGCGTATAGCATACTCAAAAAACTTGGTTTTACTCACATATTGGCATATGAAGGTGGCATTGCAGAATGGAGTAAAAAAGGATATCCCACTGTTGGAGATGACTGTACATTCTAAACTTTTTAACACTTTTAAGTAATATAAATAAATTAAATTGACGCTATCATAGCCCCCAAAGGGGGCTATAGCTCTTATGTCCCTAAAATCTCTTTTTCTATTGCCATTTCTCACGAAACTGAGATTAATTACCGGTTTTTATTTTCTTAATTGTGTCACCAATAACAGGACATTAATTATATACATAGACACACACACAACACAAAACGACTTAATTTGCGTAACTAAAATAAGAAAGAGCACCGCAGATGCAAAACAACCTGTAATAGACAGCCAAAAAAGTGCTGTTTTCATACACAATAAAGCACATATAATAATACTCAGATAAAAAAATATACCCAATAGAGAATTCGAGATACCAAACATCTTATTATAAGGACTTAAAAGAGGCTTTGAACAAGAAAAACGATCCGATATATCACAAAAGGGCTTATAGTTTTGATCTTTTTTTAATAAATAGTCTAACCTATACGAATATATCGAAAAGAACAAACCCAATACTGCCAATATAATAGTATGTGTCATCATAGCTTGAGCGCCTATAATAGGTATTATCATAACTTAAATCCCTTTTTAATTATTATTTTTTTCTTCCTATTCTGGAAACCTAACTACCCCTTGCTTCTGCCAATCAGCTAGAAAATTCGCCATGCCACTCTGCGTCAAAGGATGCCGCAACGCTTTTTCTAGAAGAGAGACGGGTAGCGTTGCTATATCTGCTCCCGCTTCAATAGCTTTGCAAAATTGATCAACATCACGTAAAGAGGCAGCCAAAATTTTTGTTGAAAAACCATACTGATCGATCATACTCCGCAATAAATATAGCAGCGAAATTCCGTCACTCCCTATATCTTCTAGGCGACCAATAAAAGGCGATATATAGGTTACACCAAGTTTACACATCATAAGCGCTTGTGGCAGCGTAAAAACAAGCGTCACATTAATTAAAATACCTTCAGAAACTAATCGCTTTATAACAGAATAATACTGAATATCAGCAGGAATTTTAACAACGACATTGGTCGCTAATGCTGCAATAGCTAATGCTTGTTTATATACTAAATCTGGATCTTGTTCAGTAACTTCAACACTTACCGGCTTATCTTTCATAATTGTGGCAATTTTTTTTATTAATTGAGTTGGATCCTTTTTTTCATGACTAACAAGAGATGGATTAGTGGTAACGCCATCAACAATACCCCTTTTTGCCCACAATTCAAGAGCATCGCTATCAACAGTATCTAAAAAAATATGCATTTCTATTTCCTCTATAAATATGTTAGATATATATATGTTATAAATTTTTAATAAATTTTTGATAGCTATTTATACTTACTATAAAAAAGTACACTCGCATGTATCCATTACTTTTTTACCTATCTCCATTGTTTTTTATTATATCCTGCACGTTTGCCACCTGCACAACTTCGATAACAACAAAGCCAAACAAAATAGTAGGGCTTGTACAAGCTCGAAACGAAGCCGATATTATAGAACAATGTCTACGAAGTCTGGCAGTCTACACCGATGCCATAGTGCTTCTTGACGATAACTCTTGCGACAAAACAGCTCTTATAGCACAACAACTATCTCGTGAACTAACTATTGAACATATTATTAAACAACCCTATTCTGGCTGGGAAAAAACATCAGAATCAGCTAACCGACAAACTCTTTTAGATGCTGGACGCGCTATTGGCGGCACCCATTTTATACTTATAGACGCTGATGAGCTTTTCATGGCACCGTGTTCAAAAAACATAGATGACCATAAAAAAGTAATCGTAGATTCACGGCAATCAGATGAAACTAGTAGGGGCACTAATTGGCTTCGCACTCAAATTCTGACTTTAAAACCAGGACAATATATATCATTTCCCATGGTCAACGTATGGGGAAACACGTCTGTATATCGAGATGATAAATTTTGTAGCCCTAGAGATAACACCTGGAGAAAAAAACCAATTATTTTTTACGATGACGGGAAATGCTCTTATCTTAATAATTCGACTAATCTACACAATATACATACTACAAACATGCTTCATGCATCTCGCATTCCTCGTAACTTACTCTGTTGGGAACCAAAACGGGAGCTTATTGTGCGTGATATCAATCATGGTATCATACATTTTAAATGGGTTAATTTTGAAAACATACTTAATAAAAAAATATGGTACATGATGCTCGAATATATACGTGCACACGAACATTGGTCGAATCATGATCAAAACAAAATAGCCCATATTATTAATAATTTTTATAACAACCGTGAATTTAAAAACATGATGCCAGAAGAACAAAATATACTACTAAAACCCGTACCAAAAAGCTGGTATGATTACCCTTTTTTTGATGCTACCTGCTATACGAAATTAAATCAAAGTCGACAATGCGATATTGCTCGTTGGCTTGAAACCTATGGGACTGATTATTTTTCTCGCTTAGATTTATCTTGCTTCCTCAGAGCTTAAAAAAAAACAATTTAAATCAAACAGGACATGTCAATGTGTCAATGCGATTCAAGCAAACCATATCATTATTCCTAACTTTCACCTTTTTTACGCAGTTACACATGCTTAAGACGGCTACTAAACACCTTGAAGGCTATTATACCAAGCGCCATACCAAATCCCCTCGAAATCCACAGAGTTTGATTTTGTTGTTGTTCCTGCAAAAGTCGTTGCTGCTGCAAAAGTTGCAGCTGTTGTTGTAGAAATTGTTGCCGTTGTTGTTGCTGTTGTTGCCGCTGTTGTAGAAATTGTTGCTGTTGTTGCCGCTGTTGTCGTTCCTGCAAAAGTTGCTGCTTTTCCTCCCTACTAAGCAGACCTGAAGGCTCTGGAGGCAACAGAAACAATCCTTCTTTCCTATGATGCGCTTCAAGAATTCTATATGATACTTCAACCGTCCTTTTTGGATCTGGATGCTTATCATTTGCTATAAAATATGGATTTTGGGCTTTTGATAAAATACCCTTATACACAAATAAAGCAATATTGATATCTCCAAGAGCAGCTGGAAGCAGGTCTGCTGTAATTTCATGTATTCCAGCAAAAGCATTCTTGTCTTCAACAGACAACTGCTTACCTCGAGTACAATTAATAAGCATTCTTACAAAAGAATGTAATTCTTGTATATGCGTTGCCTCATGATACGCTACTTGCAAGGCCCGATCAGGACGGCTCAATTCTAATGGAATAGAATCTAAATCACACTCTAGACAATACTGCATCTTGGAACCATTATTAGGTAAAAATTCAAAATCTAACACAACCCTCATTGCTGCAGTAGGCAAAAGACTTACTCGATAATCAATGTTTAAAGGGTTAATACCTGCAGCCCGCAAACTAGATTCGAAAGCATCTATTATGATCTGAGGCATACGATCATCCCTTATTGGTGGATAAGGCAAAGGACGTTCTTTTTTTAAAATCTCTAGATGATCTCTTACTATATTTTTAATTACCGAAAAGCGTGATTCAATATCTTCTTCCTCTACACCTTGTACTTGTAGCGCTATCTTTAGAGCTTCATCATCATTTCGCCTTAACTGAACAGCATAGTCTTCTGGTCGAACAAGCTGTGGCGAAAGCAAAGCATTAATTGCCCGATCTTGCCAAGCCCTTTTATTAGAAAGAGTTAAACTATTTTGCGCAAGCTGTTCTGCTCCAAAACAAAAATAAATTTGCATACAAAAAAATATAATAATAGAAAAATAGCGGCAAAAATGTCTCATGCAAAAGCCTTTTGCAATAGTAAAAAATTACAATTTTTATGTGTTTGTTTATAGTGTATAAGATTTATGAGCAAAATCAATTTTATAGGAGGGTTAATTCAAGTTCGAAGTGCAAATTCCATACTCTCGTAAAATAGTTTTGCCGGTGTTTGGTATCCAAGAATTTTTCTAGGTGTATTATTTAATTTATTTTGAATATCCATTAACTGATTTGCATCAAGGTATGAGATAGACGATCCTTTGGGCAAATAACGCCGCAACAATAGCGTTAGATTTTTCAACCTGCCCTTTTTGCCACGGCGAATGAGGGTCGCAGAAATAGGTCTTAAAATCAGGAAACGTATGCAATAAAGAATGTTGTGTAAATTCTGTACCATTATCAAAAGTAATAGATTTACGCATAATTTTAGGAATTGATGCCATTGCCTTAAATGCATTCACAATAACTAAATTCGATTTTTTTTGAGCTATTTTTAATGAGAATCATGTATCTTGTTTTACGATCAACGATGTTCATAATATTTTGTGATTGGTCTCCACCGCCAAAAAGTAAATCTCCCTCAAAATGGCCAACTTCTATACGTTTATTAATGGCTTCAGGTCTATCATGTATAGATACCCGTTCTGGAATTGTAGTTTTTCTAGATTTTTCTTGCGCCTCTTTGATTTCTTTTGCTTCGCATTGAGGCTAAAAAAAGATATAGCGGGGGTCTTTTTTTAGCCTCAAAAGATGATTTTTTTTCTGCATCGAAATAAATATATGAATAAATTGTTTCTGTTGTTATTGTTGTTGCCATTGATTTTTTACTTTCAGCGGCAATCACATCTGGAGACCATTTCATTTTTAATTTTTCAATTATAAAATCGTTTAATTTTTTATCTTTTTCTAATTTTCGTACTAAAACATATTTTCTTTTTTTAGCCATATTGTGAGCTTTATCTGGGGTATACTCAATAGCATCATTGTAGCGATTACATCTCAATTCTCGAGAAATTGTCGATTCATGTCGTTTTATTTCTTTTGCTATTTCTGTATTTTTTTTTCCACTTTGCTTCATCTCAAATATCGTTTCTCGCTCTTTTAATGTTAATTGTGTATAATTTTTCATGCGCAGGACCTTTTTTATGATTTGTTTTTTTTGTCAAAAACAGTTTATCACGAAATAGGTTCTTGCACTTCATTATAGAATTTTCCATGACTTGCTCCTATGAGGGCAATAAAAAATGCTATTTATAAAAACAGAATGCATAACAATATTAAAAATTTTAAAAAAAAGCATAGTCTATGATGAAAAAAAAATGTACTTTTATATCCTTATTGTTGATTATTCTATTGCATGAATCAGCTTCTGCCATGCATAATTCTAAAGCTTTAGTAAGACAATTTTCAAAGGTTCCAAAGCGAATGATGTGGCAGGGTAACCGCAATGGCTTTGGTGATGAAACACCAGGCCTACATGGTGCTGTTGCTGGTATCCTAGGAGGATCATTTGGTATGCTTTTGGGCGCAGCAAGCGGTCCAGGAATGGTTATGTTGATTTCTGTACCTGTATATTTTATAACTGAAACTATCGATCCTACTCCTAGCAAAAAAAAGCCTTCTGAGGGTCCGGATCCTATGCCATTAGTTCTTTACCGTAGCATACAAGTTGGAAGTGCCGTCGGAGGTACTACTGGAGCTGCCTATTTTGGCGGAAAAGCTGGTGTAAAAGGATTTGCAATATTTGCTGGTGCTGTAGCTGCAAATGCGGCGTATCACAAATACATAAAATAAACTCATTTTTCAGCAAAAAACAGCTTCCTCTTATTACTATTAATTTTGTAACATGCTTCTTAATAAATAGAATTTTTAACAAGATATGAGGAAAATGTATGGAAATTAATTTAGATATGATAACAACATCTTTTGATATTCCGGGATACAACATTACTCAATCACTTGGCATCGTACAAGGAATTTCCGTGGTATCTGCTGGTGTATTTGGTAACTGGAGAGCCTCTTGGCAATCAATGGCATCAGGAAACGTTCCACGATTCACAAGACTATGCGAAGAAACAAGAGATGCTGCTTTTAAAGTTCTAATTAAACATGCTCAAAAACTTGGAGCAAACGCAATTATAGGGTTACGATTTGATTCTAATGAAATTGGCGATGGAATTACAGAAATACTTGCTTATGGCACTGCCGTAATTATAGAAAAAAAATAAATAAATAAACCATAAACCCAACAATAAAAAAATCTCTTATCCCAAAAAACTATTACACCAATTTCAGGCTATATCGTCTATTTTTAAAACTACCTATTTCTAGAATCACTATTTTTTGGCTGCTATACAACGAAACTGGCATTACTTTTGAATAACTTTAATAGAAATCGATAACACCTCGCCCTTCTCATTTTCAAGTTCAAAAACAGCTGGTGCATTCCACGAAACTTCATAAGCTTTATTAGCAATTAAATCGTAGTCACCATTCCCGTTATCACGATACATTTCTACCGCAACAATAACTGTTGATTCCCGAGTGCAAATAACATAATTAATAATACCAGATTCATCGCTCAGCACATTAATTCTATAAACACTATCATATTTAACTGATGTTTCTGTATCTGGTATAACCTGTTTCTGAACTATTTTTTTACTATTCTCACCACTAATAAAAAGCAAATCCGCTTCTACAATTACTTTTGCTTGAATAGAAAGTGTTAATGCTGCAAAAGAGAACATTGATACAAAAAATATAAAAAACTTTTGTATACTCATTATTCAATTACTCCGTAATAGATTATTTCATACTCACCGACTACATCCAACTTCAAAAACAATATCAATCAACTCTCTATTCCATTTTCTGCTGAATTATAAACAACCTAATTCTCCATTTTTTGCATCTTTCCAGTTTCGCCAAATTTCAAATTCTTTTTGCCTACGTCTTCTATCTTCTTCCAGCTTAACCGTTTCCTTTTCCTCTGCTTCTTGCCTGCGCTTTAACCCTTCTTCCACTAAGCTGCGTAACTCTTCTTCTTTAGCTCCTTGGCCTTGCAGCTTCTCTTCTTCTATCGCCGCTTTTGCAAAATCTGCTAAAAGTTCGTCACATCGTTTTAAAAGCAACCAATTCGATCCCACAATTACCACTACTCCTGGTATAACTACAGGTACAGCTGC
Organism: uncultured bacterium; assembly: GCA_963719415.1. Classification (GTDB taxonomy): domain Bacteria; phylum Babelota; class Babeliae; order Babelales; family Vermiphilaceae; genus JAPLIS01. The sequence goes on from OY970383.1 coordinate 762,592, forward strand.
CAATGAACCAAAAGGTACCGATGCCCCAAAACCCAATCCTGCAATTGCTCCCGTGCTCGCCAAACCTCCTATCCATCCTTTTTGCGCTTTGCAAGAACCAATTAAATCAGCGCCATATTTACGCGCTACTTCTCCTGGTATAACACTTGTAGCAACTCCTGCAAACCCACTACCAACGCCTCCTGCTCCACCAAGCACGGCACTCCCGATTGCGCCAGCCAAAGTTTTTGCTCCTAAATTTGGTATTTTTATAAAACGCATGGCACTTGTCGACCCAGATAATATAATAAAAAACAATAACAACAGAATAAAGTTCGCTACTCTCATGACTCTCCCTGTTTCAATAAAAGAAGGGAACCCGTAAGACAAACCTAGTATATCTCACTTATTCCCTTCTTAATTTATTTTAAAACTAAGTTACTTTCTACAATTAATTAAGCTATTAATTTTTAAGGAGCAGCTTCACAAACTGTTTCTTGATGCTTTATTTCTTCACAAGCCTCGCGTGACGCTTCTTTGCTAGCTACTGGACAATCAGTTGTTATAGCGTTACTAGCACAATCTATATTCGTAAAATCAGCAGCTGCTACACTAACAACATCTCTGCATACAACAAAGGTAATTAGTCTATCTTCAAGAATTTTTCCTGCTGCGTCTTTTCTTCCAAAACGAGCGTAAGCTTCTCTTCCCGGTGCAAGAGAATATACGCCCTTAATAACTAACCTAAACTCACCTTTATCATTTTTTGCAAACAACTCAATGGCAAATACAACATCTTTACCATCATCAGCGATAATAGTATATACTATTTCACAATCGTCGCTAATGCTCAATTTGGCATGCCGATTATCGGTAATATTAAAATCGAGCCCAAAATCTGAGGTTTGAATACGGTTTTGTGTAGAACTTTCTTTTATCGTATGCACAACCTTCGATTTAATATGTATATCAGCAAAAACAGGTGCTGAAACTAGCAATGCTAAAACTAAAAACATATTTTTCATGAAAGATTTTCTCTATCTTGATTGTGATTCTATCCGAGACACAATTTAAAAATTCTTAATACACTCTACTATGCTGCAACTTCTTCTGTTGCTTCTGTTGCAAATTCTTGATCTACAACTTCTTCAGTCGCTCCTTTTTCACTTACCATACCAGCAACATCTTTATGAGCAACTTTACGAGCAACGATAGTAATTGATTTGCTTTCAGCCACTTCATTTGCTACATTTTTTTCCCCAAAACGAATAAATGCTTCTTTGTCCCATGCAACAACCAATGTTGAGTTACGAACTAATTCAAATTCGTCTTGACTGTTTTTTTCAAACCAATGAATGGCAAGCACTATTCCTGTATCCGTGACATCAAGAATAGTATAGGTAAACTGGAAATTTTCGATACGAAATGTAGCTAGCCGATCATCAATATCATTAAAAACACAACCATTAAACAAAAACTCAAAACTTACTTCTCGAGTGCTACTTTGTGTTGGAGTTTTTTTTACTGTGCTTACAAAATTTGACTGAATATGTATATCGGCCAAAGCAGATGCTGAGATCAATAATGCCATACTCAATAATACATTTTTCATAGGGATTCCTTACAACATAAAATACACTATTATTTACAAAAAATTACCCAGTAATTATACCATGCTGCTATTATAATTACCAAAAAAATTTAACATTAATTAAATTATTCGCTTTTAATATCAGATTCACAAACAGCAGATTCGCAAGCATTTATTTGATCGCAGGCTACTTCTTTACAAGCTTTTTTAGAATCGCATTCTGCTTCTACTTTATCGCCATGATCGCTATGATAAACTACAATCGTTATCGTCAATAATGGCTTTCCTTCTTCATCAAGCCAAAGGCCGCAAACCTTTTTGCCCCATGCTACCAATACTATATGCTTGCCAAACAACTCTTCTTTGTCAGATATTACTTCCAGCGTTGCTGTTTCATCATTAACTCTTTTTAAAACAAAAGTCATAGTACCATCTTCGGTAGATAGCACAACCTCTCCATTAGCATCAAATTTTAATTTAGACGCTGCAACTACTTTACTCACATCATCTACGACATAATTAACGGTGACATCCAATAAAACCTGTGAAACATCAATCGTATGACAAACAACAAATGCTGGAACTGAGAATGCTAATACTAATGCTAAAATCATATTTTTCATGACTATATCCCTATTTTCTCTTATTATTTATTATATAGGCTAAAATGAAGTCCTTAATTTTAAACAACTGCTTCGTTATTTTCACACACAACTTCTCTACTTTTTTCACTCTTATTACTTTTCTTCGCCTTCATCACTATCATCAAATAGACCAATATCGACTCCTCTCAAATGATCATCATCATCATTATCATCATCATCGTTATCATCATCGTTATCATTTTCGTGAGCCGTAATGGCAAGTGAAACACTTTCAGTTTTTTGACCTGCTGTATCTTTTCTTCCAAAAAAAACAACCGCTTCTTGATCCCACTTAAGAGTCAATGTCGGATTACAAACTAACTTAAATTCACCTTGACTGTTTTTTTCAAACCATTCAACAACAAGAATAAGTCCCTCATCCATAACAGCAAGAATAGTATAAAGTATCTTAGACTCAGAATCTCTACCAATCACTATAGTAGAATGATCACTGACCTCTTTAAACTCTAAATCAAAATTCAATTCTTGTGTACGACCTTGCTTCGATTGAGTACAACTCCGCTCTATAACTTCCCTTGTAAAATGGGAGCAAATACGTATATCCGCAAAAAGAGGGGCTGATATTGATATCGAAATTAATAGAGCTAATGATAAAATGATATTTTTCATAAAAGCCTTTCTAACGTATAAATATAAAATAAAATACTTATAAAATAAGATACTTAACGTGCACAAAAAACCCCAATTTAAACAAGAGAACGACGAAGTATAACCTCATCGTTCTCTTGTTTATTTATTCTAAATTGAAGCTACTTAATTATGAGTAGTTTTTTTTATCCTACTCACCAGTAACTTTTTAACTTACAACTTCTGCGTTCTGTTCGCTCACAACTTCTTCACTCACGCCATTCTCAACATTAGCTACAGTGCTATCAACTGAAATTATAGCACCATCTTCACCATTTTTTTGGGCAACAACAACGATAAATAGATTATCTTCTGTATTCTCAGTCTCTTTGTCTTCCGACTCGCTAATAGCAATAACTGCTTCTTGTCCCCACTGGGTTGATACAGTCGCCGTTGAAACTACTTCAAATTCGCCTTCATCATTTTTTAAACATAATGAAATAGTATATTCAACTTCTTCGTCTTCTACCTTAATAATAGTACATGTCATTTTGCAAAATTCATTAATAAGTTGCTCTTTAGATAGCGGATACTCAGAATTGGAAGCAATATCAAAAGGAAATAGCAGAGCCATTTTTCTCATTAATTCTTTTACTCGATGCACTAAAGCTACTCGTATTTCTATTTTTTCCACAACAGCAAAAGTAGGCGCGGAAACCAACAATCCCATAAATACCATACCCAATAATAACTTCTTCATAAAAACTCCTTCGTATAAATATAAATAAATATAATTTCTCAACATACTAGCAAAATGATACTATCAAAATGCATATCCATGATAGTTGAAAATTTATTAAATAACAAATAATTTAAAATTTATTAAATAACAAAATTTATTAAACGGTTTGGTACAAAAACTATTTTCTTAATCGATGACGCTACAAGCCATTTTGAGACCAACACAATCGCTTCTTGCTCTATATCTTCTTGACTACTATCACGAGCAATCATAAGAGTACCCCGCACTTTTCCTTGGACCTGCACCACGAGAGGAATCTGTAACTCAATAGTAAATTTTTCATTATAAGTCGGCCATGAACAATCTATGAGTGATTTTTCACAGACAACTTCCAATAATTCACTTGCCATACAGGGAACAAGGGTAGATAAAACTACGAATATAGATTCCCATGATTCTTTATTCAGTTTCATCTGCTGAGCATAGACATCATTCATAAGTTCCATCGCAGCTGATACTGCCGTATTAGGCTTAAATGCATCTATACGCTTTTGAAAATCCTTTATAAATTGATGCAATCTTCTCGTAACAGCCATTGGCTGTTCTTCATTACTACGTAATATATTATTTGCATTTGTGCTATAGGACCACAATCGATTTAAAAACCTTTTAACCCCATCAAGTCCTGTATCTTGCCATTCACAATCCAATTCTGGTGGTCCCATAAAAAGAATATACATACGTAATGCATCAGAACCAAACCTGTTTACAATTTCATCAGGGTTAACTACATTCCCCTTAGATTTTGACATTTTTTCAACATGGCCCGTTAATTCAGACAATTTAAGAACCATCCCTTGATTAAAAAGCTGAGCAAACGGCTCATTAAAAGGCAAATGGCCCAAATCGTAGAGTACTTTTACATAAAATCTGGCATACAGCAAATGTAAAATAGCATGTTCGATACCTCCCACATAAAGATCAACCGGCAACCAATAATTCATGTCTTCTTGACTCCATGGTTTATCGGTTAATGTCGGATTTGGGTAGCGTAAAAAATACCAACAAGACCCCGCCCATTGAGGCATGGTATTGGTCTCTCTCTTAGCGCTTTTATTACATGAAGGACATACCGTATTAACCCACTCAGTAATGGCAGCAAGAGGCGATTCCCCGGTACCTGTCGGCTGATATTTTTCCACTTCCGGCAAAATAACGGGTAACTGATCTTCGGGAACCGGCACAATACCACAATCCGTACAATGAATAAGCGGAATAGGTTCTCCCCAATAACGTTGACGAGAAAAAATCCAGTCACGTAATTTATATTGATGAGTAAGTTCTGCTAAACCCCTGTCTTTGCAATACTCGATAATCTCTTTTCTGACGTCGCCAGCCCGACAACCCTTAAATTCAGCAGGAGCTGACAAAATGCCATTTTCCATATCTGTGTAACAAAACTCTAAGTTAGCAACCTGTTGAGCTAATACGGGATCGGTAGGAAACAATACCGGCTTTAAAGGGATATTATATTTTTTAGCAAAATTAAAATCACGTTGATCATGAGCTGAACATTTCACTATACCCGTGCCATAATGAGCAAGCGCAAAGCTAGCAACCCAAATCGGTAGTTCAGTATTGCTTACTGGATCTATAATATAACGGCCAGTAAAAATACCCTCACTATTATTTATCTTATCAGACTCTTTTTCATTATTTTTCTCTTGCTTTCGACTATCAACTATTTTTTTACAAAAAGCTATAATCTCATCCTTATTGGCAACGGGATCAATTAAGTCTAAAAGAAGCGGATGATCGGGCGCAATAACCACGAACGTATCTGATGCAAAAGCTTCAAAATGGGCATTAAAAGTCTGAATAATTATACTCTTTTCAGCTGATTTTAATAGATGGGAGGATTGGTCGTTTCTCTCTAAAGAGGGAGAACAATCGGTAGTTTTGCTCGCGTATTGAGAGGCCAAAACTTTGACTGGTGCGGCAAAAAGTAAACCCTTACTTTTGCCAATCCAATTTCGTTGCATTGTCTTAACTTTTTCTGGCCAATTCAGCGTATCAAGATCATTTAACAGCTTTTCTGCATAATCGGTGATACGTAAAACCCACTGCCTAATCTCTTTTTGTTCAACCAACGTACCGCATCGTTCACAACCACCATTCACCACTTCTTCATTTGCCAAACCAGTCAAACAAGATGGACACCAATTAATCGGCATAAATCCTTCATAGGCAAGACCAGCTTTATACATTTGTAAAAAAATCCACTGCGTCCATTTATAATAGGCTGGATCGGTAGTATTGATCTCTTTAGACCAATCATACAGAGCGCCAATCTGCTTAAGCTGAGTTTTAAAATGAGCAATGTTACGATCGGTACCTGCTTGAGGATGAATTCCTTTTTTAAGAGCATCATTTTCTGCTGGAAGACCAAAAGCATCCCACCCCATTGGATGTAAAATTTGATAACCCTGCAACCATTTTATACGAGCGTAAACATCAGAAAGAACATATCCTCTCCAATGACCAACATGAAGACCCGAACCTGAAGGATAAGGAAACATATCTAGACAATAATATTTTTTACCCGTTTTATTATTTTTTTCGCTACCATTTTTTACTAAAAGATCCGATTCTATCCGTGCATGCCACTTCTGCTCTACCTGTTTTATATCATATTTTATATCTTGTTGCATAACAATTCCCTTTCGCTAAAAAAAATAACTCAAAAAACAGATCTAAAAAATATATAGTAACCCTCCCCCCACTATGAGAGAATTATAAAATTGGGGCCTATGGGGGTCCCACTAAAAAACTAAATTTCCCACCGCAAACGAGGAAAAAAAACGAGCAATACTAAGCACGAATAACTAAATTTTAACAATTTATTGTTCGCAAAATTAATATTGGCTACTAAAATCACTCACTACAATCGGGTAAAATTAATGTTATTATGATAATCGTATGTTTTTTAAATAATAGCGTCAAAAAATTAACAACAATCAATAATTAAAAGAGCTCATATATATGAACCAACAAGCAAACCAATGCACCAACACAAACAAAAAACAACTCACCAATAAATCTATTGACGAATCTATTTTGGTAATAAAGCGAGATATACTATTTCATGATGGCAACGTTCAGGGGCTTAAACTAACAAACATAGATAGCTATAGAGATCTTATCCAACAACATAAAGAGTTTTTGCCCCGGTCTTTAATGGAAACCGATTATGCCTACAAACAGGTTATCCCTTACCTTATATTTACCCATGAAAATCATTATTTTTTAATGCAAAGACACGCAAAAGCATCAGAAACAAGACTGCAAAACAGATTTTCCCTCGGTATAGGAGGACATATTTATCAAAAAGATATGCTAACTAACGATATCTATGCATGGGCAGAGCGAGAGTTTCATGAAGAGATAAACTATACCCACTCTTTAACCAAAATAGAACCTATTGGCATTTTGAACGACGACTCAAACGATGTAGGACGCGTTCATGTGGGCCTTGTTTTATTGCTTCACGGAGATTCTTCTACTATTAACATTAAATCAGAGCTTGCAAGCGGCAAACTGGTTTCATTGAAAGAATGCGAGACTCACAGACCTCAGTTAGAAAGCTGGAGCTCTATTGTTTTTGATTATTTGTTAATTAGATAATTTAATGTTATGGTAATAAAGATTATTATTTGTACTTTTTAACCCCCTTAACCCTCCACAATACGGAGTATGCTTTGTAAAAAAAAGCAGATCAAGGAACGCTTACATGTCAAAAGAATTTATACGACCTGAGCAATTTTGTACCGTAAGAACTGCTCATGTAGAACCAGAAGATTTTCTTGAGCTTTCACCCGAACAGCTAAAAGAATTGTCTGATTTATACACAGGACTCTTTGAACAATTTAAAGTTGGCAAAATTGTTAATGGAGTCGTTGTTTCAGTTGATTCTGACGGAGTACTTATTGATATAGGCTTCAAATCTCGAGGCCTTATACCAAAATTTGAATTTAAAGATTATGAACTCAAAAAAATCAAAGCTGGCGATCCTATTGAAGTAATGCTTGATGCTCTTGAAAATCCAGAAAATGGCACCGTTGTGCTCTCTTATGAAAAAGCAAAAGCTCTTAAAGCATGGCAAACTATTATAACTCTATTTGAAGAAAACAAACCTGTTGAAGGTCTTGTTACGCATAAAGTTAAAGGTGGCCTCAACGTTGACATAGGCGTACCTGCCTTTTTACCTGGATCACAAATTGACCTACAACGTATCACTGACTTTGATCATTTTGTTGGTCAAACTATCACCGCTAACATTCTAAAAATTAATCAAAAACGAGGCAATGTCATTATCTCTCGCCGTAAATATCTAGGCGATATGCGCATTGACTCTCGTAAAAAAATATTAGATAAATTGAGCGAAGGTAGCATCATTCGTGGCATGGTTAAAAATATCACTAACTATGGTGTGTTTATTGATATTGGTGGCGCTGATGGCTTATTGCATATTACCGATATGACATGGGGCCGCATTTCTCACCCAAGCGAATTAGTAAAAATTGGCGATTCTATCACGGTGAAAGTTCTTTCGTTCGATAAAAATAATCAAAAAATTGCTCTTGGCTTAAAACAGCTAACTGAAAATCCATGGGCAAATATTGATGAAAAACTCAAAATAGGCGATAAAATCAGAGGCAAAATATCAAGCATCACTGATTATGGTCTTTTTGTTGAAGCAGCTAAGGATATCGAAGGCTTAGTCCATATTTCTGAAGTTTCATGGACTGACCGTATCAATAATTTAAATCAACGATTTAAAGTTGGCGACCTTATTGATGTTGTTGTAGTTTCTCTTGATAAAGAAAACAGAAGAATGTCTTTAAGTATTAAACAACTTGAAAACAATCCATGGGCAACTATCGACCAAGTATTTAAGCCTGAACAACGAATCAAAGGGAAGATTAGCAATATCACTGACTTTGGTATTTTTGTTCAATTAGTTCCTGGCATTGACGGATTAGTACATATCTCTGATTTCTCTTGGACAGAACACATTGATCATCCAAGCGATCGCTACAAAATAGGCGAAGAAGTTGAAGCTGTAATACTAAACATCGATAAAGATAATAAAAAAGTATCTCTTGGTATCAAACAATTAGATAGAGATCCATGGGCAACTGTTGGTCAAGACTATCCTATTGATTCTATTGTTGAAGGCGAAGTTTCTAAAATTACCAATTTCGGTGCCTTTATTAAATTGCCTACAGGTATAGAAGGTCTTATCCATAATACAACATTAATGGAAGATCAAGGCAAAAAAGCAGAAGCATTGCTTAAAGTTGGTCAAAAAACAGAATTTCGTGTTATTAGCGTCAACAAAGAAGAGCGAAAACTTGGACTCTCTTCACAAATAGAAAAAACGAAAAAACCGGCAACACCACAACAAGCAACTCAAGACGCACCTATTGTTGAAAATCAAGCTAAAGAAGCAGCAATAAAACGTGAAAAAGTTGCGGCAAAACCACGCGTACAAAAACAAGAACCTGTTGCATCTAAAACCAAAAGTTCATTACAAATTGCTCTTGAAAGTGCTATGCAAAAACAAGAACAAGACGAACAAGATAGCAATAAATAATAGGGATATATAAAATGAATGAACTAACATTTGCAATGATCAAACCCGATGTTATTAAAGCCAAAAACAGCGGTAAAGTTATTGATTTAATCGAACAAAATGGATTTACCATTTTACGTATGCAAAAAGGCCAATTAAGTAAAGAAATGGCAGAAGACTTTTATGCAGTTCATGCATCTAAGCCATTTTTTAACGAACTTGTCTCTTTTGTAACCTCTGGACCAGTTATAGTAATGGCATTAGAAAAAGAAAATGCCATTAAAGACTGGAGAAATCTTATGGGTGCTACAGATCCATTACAAGCCGCTCCAGGTACCGTAAGAAAGCTATACGGTGCTAATATTGGAGAAAATGCGGTTCATGGTTCTGACAGTCAAGAAAATGCGGCTATAGAGCTTACACTATTCTTTGGCCAGCCACCGTTAGATGAAGAACAAGCAGAAGAGAGCGAAGAAGAAGAAGAAGAAGAAGAAGAAGAAGAAGAAGAAGAAGAAGAAGCTAGCAACTAATTATTGCTGGTAAGTATTTATTATACTTATCAAAAATATAAATAAAAAAATTTCCCGGAAAAAGTTGTTTAAAGACTCTTTCCGGGAAATTTTTTTTACTTATATTCGATTCCCTTTTTTACCAAATTTTAATTAAAACCAAGTCTGTTTTTCTCTTTTTCTCTCTATAGCAAGACTTAAATAAAAAGTCGCAAATAGGTTAAAGTATTAAAAACTTGTGAGATAGTTTTTATCCCACAATCACACCCCGCCTAAAGGCCAGGAACCCCAGAATAAACGGAGACCCATTTTTTGTTTGTGGATCGCGACGCGGCCTACAAATGAAGAATTTTAACGCGTTTTTACTATAAAACGCTCCCCTGAATATACTCCTAGGATAAAGGTGACCCAGCTCTTATTATACAAACTGTAAATTTTACAGAATCCATAGCCTCTGCTATACTTAAATATAATAGACCCAATATCGGCAAAATAGGCCAAAATTAAAGTAAAAAAAGTAATAATCAATAAAAACAAAAAGAGACGGTAAATGGCGAATAACCTATCATCACCTAGCTACAAAACATTTCCCTCAACACCGGGAGTCTATCTGTTTAAAAATAGTGAAAAGCTCATACTTTACATAGGAAAAGCGATATCTTTGAAGAATCGTGTAGCCTCTTATTTCCGTAAACAGCTGACGGACTGGAAAGTAAACGCCCTTATTGCTGAACATGCAACAATAGAATATATATCTACCCCCACAGAGATAGAAGCTTCATTATTAGAAGCAGAGCTCATAAAACAGCATCAGCCAAAATATAACGTCCTTCTCAAAAGTGGGCAACCATTTCTTTATATCTATTTTACTAAAAAACCTTATCCGACCATTAAAATAGTACGAACTAAAAAACAAAAAGGGGTCTACTTTGGACCTTTTTTACAAAAAAAAGAAGCCCGATCTACGTATAATTTTTTAGTAGAAACCTTTAAGTTGAAAATTTGCAATAAAAAAATAGCGCATGGCTGCCTGGATTATCATATAGGTTTATGCCCTGGTAGCTGTATGGCTGATTTTAGCCAACAAGACTACCTATTTCGGCTTAATCTTGCTCAACAAGTTCTTAAAAATAAACACAAAGCCTTTATTACTGATATTAACCACAAAATAGAAGAATATAATGCATCTTTAGCATTTGAAAAAGCAGCTCATATGTATATATATCTAAATAATATCGAAACTATTTTTAACACTATTAAAATAGATTATAAAATCTCTAATTTTATTAATTCTGATAACGCGTCCAATACTATCACACAAAAACCTGAGATACCCGATATTGAAATGGCCACTATTGAGACGGCAAATAGCAATACACCTGCACACAACCCAAAACCAGATTATATAGCGAAAAACAAAAAAAAAGCTCTTGAAGATCTACAACAACTACTCGATATTCCAACACCCATTAGCACTATAGATTGTTTTGATATTTCACATTTTCAAAGTAAAAGCATTGTCGGTTCTGCTATACGATTTACGAATGGAAGTCCTGAAAAAAACAAATTTAGACGTTTTAATGTGGTAAGTATCACTCAGCAGAACGACTATGCCGCCCTTCAAGAAATTGTGTCTCGTCGCTATAAAAATGGTGATTTTCCCGACGTAATTCTCATTGATGGCGGCAAAGGTCAACTTAGTTCTGTACAAAAAATAGTTCCTGGACATATATGTATAAGTTTAGCTAAAAAAAATGAGCTCTTATTTAGCGATCTACATCCACAAGGCGTACCTCTTGATATTCATACACCAATGGGAAAATTACTAATTGAATTGCGCGACTATGCTCATCATTTTGCAATTACTCACCATCGAAATAAAAAGAAAAAAGCTGATTTAAAGTAATTATGACTAATAACGCCATCCTTCCTCATTCAGCTTCAACCAATATGCATTAATATCTTTTTTAATCCGTTCAATAATAGCTCTATCTGGCAAAACAGCCGTGACCCTTTCTATATAATTACCAGATTTAGTTTGCGTAGAGACAATCTTCACCGCATGAACATCAGTAAACAAACCGCTGCTCAAAAAGATTGTTGCGCTCGTTACTACTTTTTCAATTTCAGGACAAAATATAAATTTTCGCAACCCAACATCGCAAACTTGTTGGCTTCTCAAAACATGCTCACCGGTTATCGAATCAGTCATTTTATTGTAAAGACAATTGATAGATTCCTCCGTTTTATTTATTGTCTCAATAAAATCTTGACCTTTTTTAATCGAAAAATCTACTAAGCTTGACTCAACTTCTACTAATTTTTGACTAAATATTTCGCATCCAATACTCTTCTTTTCTTCTTCACCCATCGCATCAACAGAAAAAAAAGATATACATAAAAAAAGTAATAATACATTTTTCATATCTATTTCCACGTTTATTTAAGGGCTAAAACTTTTTGTATCTCATTCACTAAAGCTTCTTTTATATGGTGGCAATGGCAAACAATTAATGCGACTCTGATCAACAAAAATATCCCCATATCTTGCTGTTAATGCATTATATCGCTTTTCCAAATTATCAAGCCCTTGATTAATTATAGCAAGATCTTCCTCAAAGCTTTTTTCATCTTCTTGCTCAACATTACCGTTCTCATCTACACCGTATATTTGACGAATAAATTCTTCGCGCTTCCTCAAGCCTCCTGCAGCAAGAAGAACAGAATATTTTTTGTTTCTGACAGACAATATCCTTTGATCAAATAATAGCGTTGATCCTTCATCCTCTATATACGGTAATACATCTCCCGTACTCCCACTTGGGTATCGCATACGAGAAACAACACATGTCGGCATAAAAGTCTCTTCTTCCCATTCATCAGAACAAAAAATAGGGGAAAAATATAAAAAACTAAACAAAAAACCTAAAAAAACTCTTTTTTCATATAAAACAAACATAAGCTACTCTCTTTCTTTTTGAACTATAAGCATAGAGAAATATAACAAAAATAGAATCATAAATACAACACTGCTTCTATATATTTATGGCTCTATTTTTTAATTAAAGTTATCTATTATGCCATTTTGTTTTTGCACACTGTGCCATTTTTTTTCAAATTCATCTATACGCAACTTCAATTGTACAATAATTGGAGTATCACTCTTTTGTTGTTCTTCAACACTTAAGCCAAATTGCGCATAGTTTTTATAACTTGGATAACAATTCCCTTTTTTTTCTATACTAATCATAAAAATATTACACCCAATTGCCTTGAAAACATTAGTAACTTCAAACACTTCAGCAGGCAATGCAATACGATAAGTAGCATTAAAGAGCAAAGTGCCTGGCAGCTTGCATACATCTCCCCATCGCTCTTGCTGTTCTACCATAGCTTCTGTTGTTATAAAAATAAAAAACGACAAAAAAAATAAATTTTTCATGCCCGCTCCCTTATTTAAAATAGCGCTTATTCCCCCTATACTTATTATCTGCATTTATTCGTTAAAAACTTAATAATTTTGTAATAAGGGCTATAAATAGCAGGAGGAAACAGATGGTAGGCACCTATTTTGGCCACACATAACGAGCAACCTGCTGTACTCTATCCAATACTTTGAAGGCAAAATTAATTTTAATGCCATTTCCGTCTCTTCTGGGGTTTTTGTTTGAACAATGCCCAGTTGGTTAGAAATACGATGCACATGAGTATCCACACAAATAGCTGGCATTAAAAACCCCTCTGCTTGCACCAGATTCATCGTTTTTCTGCCGACACCTGGAAATGATAGCAAATCACTTTCTCCTGAAGGCACACACCCATTAAACCTATCTATAAGAATCTCTGCTATGGCTATCAGCTGCTCAGACTTTTTTCTATAAAAACCGACTGGATATATTAATTCTTGAATAAATGAAGGAGAAAGTTTTTTTAACATCTCTGGGGTTTTGGCGTATTCAAAAAGGCGAATTGAGGCTGGCACCGAGACAGTATCTCTTGTTCTCAGGCTAAGCACACAGCTAACAAGAGTCAAAAATGGATCTCTGCCATATGTTTTGGTGATCAAAACACCCCCCGGGGGAGCCATATGCCGAGTCGCTTCCCGTAATTTATCCATCAAAACCGATGTATTTATACCCTTTTCCAAGCAATCTCCTTGATATTGGCGAAAAAAAGACCATTTTTACAAATAGCAAAAATATAAAAAATAAAAAAGGATCACAAACTAACCCAGCTGTGATCCAATTGTATACTTAACGCTACTCTCATATTTCAAAAAATTCCAACTGCATATTTTTGTCCATATTTTTTTTGTCCTATTTGTGAGAACTCAAAATGTATGGTACAGTAAAAATATACAATTATTTTGCAACCGGAGGCATTGGCGCTATGAATAGCGAACTCATGTTATTCAATTTCATAAAATATCCTTTAAAATAAAGTTAATGTAAAATAAAGTTAATGGTATAGATACAAACATAAGAAACAGTTTAACACCAACAACTAAAATAGCAATTAAAAACCCAAGAAGGCTCATAAAGCATGCTCTTATTTTTGACCAATGCAATCAATATTTTGCTCTCTATAATGGACAGCTGGCAATTTTTATTTGCCCTGTATGCTATTTCTTTTTTTTTAAAATTGAGTCTGTTTGTATTTTTAGCATATAAAAAAATACAAAATACAAAAACACCCTATCAAGTATATTATCTCATACTTATTGTATTTTCTTCTCTTATATGTGATGTTGCATGGCTACTGACTCCATTCAGCAATCATTTAGATTTCCGAATATACAACACTTTAACTCGCCTAGCATGGATCTTTTTCATTGTGCTTTATCAGATGCTCTCTCTGTTTATAGAACATCTTACTAATACACAATTTATACTTATTACTCGTCAAAAAATATTTTGCTTTATAAGCAGCTCTTTAGCTCTAATATATCTCACAATCACTATCATAGATTTTCATTGCTTAAATTTCCATGAGAAACATTGGATTGAAAAAAAATTACCCCTTGTGATCATGATTTATTTACTCTTCCCCTTAATGATGACCAGTATAGTTAAGGTAATTCAAAAATTACGAACTCAACACATTCCCCTTTTATTAAAAAAACAGATAAGACTTTTAATCCTCGGCATCATTGTACCCTTATGGCTTTCTGATTTTTTTCAAATCACGGCACTTTTAATATCCAACCTTGGTGGATGGGTAGACAACAATTATACTTTTGCTAGCATCAATAACATTTTGATTACGTATGCAATTTTTTACTCCATACGTAAAATTATAAAACTACGTTTTTTAAATCTTAATTATACGATAGAATCTCCGATAAATGTTAACTTTATGACTCATTTTAAAACGATCCTTGGGCGGCTTGGCCATGTGGCTAATACCCAAGAGCTCTCCCTATTAGTACAAGAATTTTTTAAAGAATCATTTAAAATTCCGTTTAACAAAGTGACGTTACACGTAAGAACCGATCAGGCGCCAACAGAAACTATGCTCATTATAGAGAGTTTTCTAGCCTCTCATTCTCATACCGTAAATAAAGAATTTTATAAACATAAAATTGCTATCTATGATGAGATGGAATTCAATAATTTTTATGAGCAGAACGAATCTCGCAATATAATCATCCAATTTTTATCGAGCATACAAGCCGATATTTTTTTGCCTATTTATGAAAAAGAAAATTTAACTGCCTACATTGTGGTAGAAAAAGAAGCACGAACAACCCACTTTTACTCGCAATCAGAACAAGACGAAATGCTTATTTTCACGAGCTATCTGAGCAATATTATTAATCTTATAAAAAATCAACCAATAAGCACTCTCCTAGAACAAGAGAAAATACTACAAGAAGAAATTTATAGAAAACACCAAGAAATAAATCAATATAAAGAGAGCATTCGATCATTTATTCGCTCTTCAGACCAACAACAAATCGGTATTGTTTTTTATAAAAATCGCCTCTTTTCTTTCGGCAATCAAGCCGCTCAAGAGATGATTAAAATCAATCTTAATGCACAAATAGCACACCCCATAGCGCTGGCATTTAAACAGATAGCAACAAACATAGAACAATATAAAACAGCACAAACATGCATGGCGACTGATCCCGACGGCGGAACAACCTTTGTCCTTTCTGGGATTCCCAACACAGAAAACAACAATAGCATTATTACTGTTTCGTATCCCGATATCGCTGATATTATAAAACAACATATTGATAAATTATATAATCCGTCAGAAAGAGACTATCTTCTCTATCTAGAAACAACAAAATCAGGCACTTTAATTAACCAACTTATTCCCGGCACAGGGGAAGTTTTGCTTAATTTTAAAATCGAACTCCTTAAAACAGCATTAGGTAAGCAAGCAACCCTTCTACAGATGCCTGAAGAAGATTTAGAGGCTACTGTAGAACTATTGCATCATATCAGCTTACGAGACACCCTTCACACCATATCCTTACAAAGTCCCTGCAAAACAGCAGATATTGCGATAAGTCTTTTTGGCATAAATCCTATATTTAATTTAAATACTTCTGAAGCTCCCTTGCTCGACAAATTACATATGACCGGAACAATTTTTATAAAAAATATTCACTTTTTAGACCTAGAAACACAAAAATATTTGGCTGAATACATTAGATTTGGTTTTTACAAAATGTTTAAAAGCGAACATAAAAAAATAAGCTCTGTTCGCATTATATGTTCTACTGATCAAAACCTTCATGATCTAGTAAAAGAAGGACTTTTTTCTAAAGACCTATTTAATCAACTAAAAAAGACAGCTCTTGTTATGCCTTCTCTTACTACTTTATCTGAAGAAGAATGGAAAGCTCTGGCTGATACTTTAATCGAACAAGCTCTTGAATCATCTACTTTTAAATCACTCTTTACTCTTGCTCCCAAAGACAAACATAGACTTATTTTAAATAGATCTTCAAGTCTATCTCAACTCAAAAAAAGAGTACTTTTACTCATTAATAATAAATCTCAGAAGCATGAAATAGTTGCTGAAACAGCTACCAATATAATTACAGGAACTGCTTTTAAACCAGCAATAGAAATTAACAACCCTGAATTAATTGAAATATCTAGGCTTGGAAAGCAGGCACTAAAAGATGAATATGCCATGAGTCTATTATGGCAAACGTTTAAAAATCAAAATCAAATTGCTGCTTTTTTAGGCGTTAATCGTTCGTCTGTTAATCGAAGATGCAAACTGTACAACCTTAATGCGTAAAAATCCAAAAGCTTAATTTGTAATAATACAAAATAATTTGAAATAAAAAAGGAGGCTTTATTTTAAGCCTCCTTTTTTGCACAGTTTCTTCATGTACCCAGATTGCCGCATACATACATTCTTGATAATCTTTTTCTTCATATTTTTTGCTTATTTGTATTAACCAAAAATGTATGCTAGAGTAGGAGGCGATAAATTAACTTGCTGGCGGAAGTGGAGCACTAAATTTCAAGTCTATGTTGTTCATATTCATAAAACCTCTTATAGTAATATTATTAATAATTTATGAAACATGAGAGACAGTCTAGCTATCAAAAACTAAAATAGCAACAAAAACACAAAAAAAGGCCTAGAGTAATGCTATTCTCTTTAACTTTCTTAATTTCTATCATTCAAACTTTAATAAACAGTTGGCAACTCTTGTTTACTATTTATGCAATCTCATTTTCTTTTAAATTTAGCCTATTCGGATTTCTAATCTATAAAAAAATCTACTCCACAAAAACTCCCTATCAAATATATCTTCTCATGCTCATTTTATTCTCTTCGCTGATATGCGATATTGCATGGCTATTAACACCATTTATCAACTATTTAGATTTTCGCATATACAACACTCTATTACGATTAGCCTGGATTTTTACTATTATCCTTTTTCAAGCTCTCGCTTTATTTATAGAACATCTTACGAGCAAACAATATATATTTATTTTTCGTCAAAAAATATTCTGTTTCATAAGTAGTTTTTTAGTTTCTACATACCTAACAATTACTGTTATTGATTTTCATTGCGCAAATTTTAACGAAAAGCATTGGATTGAAATCAAACTATCATCTGTAGTGATTATCTATCAACTTTTTCTCCTTCTCCTACCCAGCATTTTTAAAACAATTCAAAAACTACAAATGAATAACATTCCACGCTTATTAACCAAACAAGTAAAATTGTTAATAGTAGGTATTATTATTCCATTTTGGCTTTCTGAATTCTTACAGGCTGCACCACTTCTTTTTAGCCCACAATACTGGATCAACACAAGCTATGCTATTGCAAACATCAATAACATTTTAATTACTTATGCCATTTTTTACTCTATACGTAAAATTATTAAGCTGCGGTTTTTAAATCTTAACCATGCTATAGAATCTCCCATAAATATTAATTTTATGCCCCATTTTAAAACTATACTTGAACGGCTGGGCCATGTGGCCAATACTCAAGAACTCTCTTTATTAGTACAAGAATTCTTTAAAGAGTCGTTTAAAATTTCATTTAACAAAGTAACGTTACACATAAGAACAGATTCTAACCCAACAGAAAACATGCTTTTGATAGAAAGCTTTTTAGCCTCACACTCTAACGCCGTATGCAAAGAATTTTATAAGCATAAAATTATGATATATGACGATATGGTATTCAATAATTTTTATGAGCAAAATGAATCACGTGATATGATTGTCCAATTTTTATCCAACATACAAGCAGATATCTTTTTGCCTATTTACGAAAAAGAAAATTTAACCGCCTATATTATTGTAGAAAAAGAAGCACGAACAACTCACTTTTACTCACAATCAGAACAAGATGAAATGCTTATTTTTACCAGTTATTTAAGCAATATTATTAATCTTATAAAAAACCAATCAATAAACACACTCATAGAACAAGAAAAAATATTACAAGAAGAGCTCTATAGAAAACACCAAGAAATAAATCAATATAAAGAAAGCATTCGATCATTCATTCGTTCTTCAGACCAACAACAAATTGGAATTGTTTTTTATAAAAATCGTATCTTTTCTTGCGGCAATCAAGCCGCTCAAGAAATGATTAAAATCAATCCAAATGTGCAAGCAGGTCATCCTATAGCGCAAGCATTTAAACAGGTAGCAACGAATATAGAACAATATAAAACTGCACAAACTTGCTTAGCAACTGACCCCGACAGTGGAACCACTTTTATTCTTTCGGGTATTCCAAACTTAGAGAACAACAATAGCATTATCACTGTTTCATATCCCGCTATTGCAGATACCATAAAACAACACATCGACAAACTATATAATCCATCAGAGAGAGACTATCTACTCTATTTAGAAACAACCAAATCAGGCACTTTAATTAATAAACTTATTCCGGGAACTGGCGAAGTTTTACTAAATTTTAAAATTGAACTCCTCAAAACAGCATTAGGCCGGCAGGCAACTCTTTTAAGTATTCCTGAGGAAGATTTGGATGCAACGGTCGAGCTATTACACCATATCAGCTTACGAGATACTCTTCATACAATACACATACAAGCTATCTGCAAAACGGCTGATATTGCTATAAGTCTTTTTGGCATAAATCCTATATTTAATTTAAATACCTCCGAAGCTCCTTTGCTTGAAAAGCTACATATGACCGGAACTCTTTTTATCAAAAATATTCACTATTTAGACCTAGAAACGCAAAAATATTTGGCTGAATACATTAGATATGGTTTTTACAAAATGTTTAAAAGCGAACATAAAAAAATAAGCTCTGTTCGCATTATATGCTCAACTGACCAAAATCTTCATGATCTGGTAAATGAAGGGCTTTTTTCTAAAGACCTATTTAATCAATTAAAAAAAACCACTCTTATCATGCCTTCTCTTGCTACTTTATCTGAAGACGAATGGAAAATATTAACACATGCTTTAATCGAACAAACTATTGAATCATCTAGCTTTAAATCACTCTTTACTCTTAGCCCTAAAGACAAACAAAAACTTGTTTTAAATAGACCTTCTAGTCTATCTCAACTCAAGAAAAGAGTCCTCTTGCTCATTAATAATAAATCTCAAAAACGCGAAATGGATACGGAAATGATTGGTGAAACAAATGCTAGCACTGCTTTTAATCCCATTAAAGAGATAGAGGAATGTGATAATCCTGAATTAATTGAAATATCCAGACTCGGGAAATTGGCATTAAAAAATCAGTACGCCATGAATATATTGTGGCAAACTTTTAAAAATCAGAACCAAATTGCTGCGTTCTTGGGCGTTAATCGCTCATCGGTGAATAGAAGATGCAAGCTTTATAACCTTAATTCATAAAAAATCATAATTTTCAAAAATCTCAAAATATAGTATTATCAAAATTATTACTGAATATGATAAAAAAAATAATAAAAATACAATTTTACCCATAATATAGGAAGAACTTATAATGTTATATGGATTACTTACTGCTGGCTACGTACTCGTGTGCATTCTCCTTATTTTTTTAATTCTTATCCAAAAAGGCAAAAGCAGTACCGGCTTTGGAGCTTTTGGTCAAGGAAGTAAAGTTCTTTTTGGTGGATCAGGCGGACAAGATATTTTTCAAAAAATGACTTGGTTCCTCGGTGCTATCTTTATGTTCGGATCTCTTGCTCTGTCTATTAGCAAAACAAAACAAACTCAAACGCTAAGCTACTCAAATTTGCTTAACAAAGATATTCCTACACAATCTGATACACCATCTAATTTTTAATACATTTCATAGATGTTGCTGCTGCCTAAGCCCGCGCTATGGGGGCTTAGGCTTTTTAAGCAAATAACATTAAATCATAATTTTTCTAACTCAAAAATACCTAAACACAATATTCTATCTATATCTTATCCCGCTAAATTTTGTTAGCATAAAAGAATCTAAGCATGTTATATCTATAAAATTATATCTATAAATCAGGATATTGATGGTCGTAGATTTTGTTAATTTAATTGGCTCTACTGTTATTTCTTTCTCCAGCTCTATAGGAGTTTTTGTCCTTTTTTTAACAAAAGCTATCAGAGCATTACTAACCAACAGACTCTCATTCAAAAAACTAATCTCATATATGTATTCTATTGGTGTAGAATCAATTAATATTGTGGTCCTTACGGGAACATCCACGGGCATGGTGTTTGCGCTGCAAACGTATATCGGTTTTCAACGAGTGGGAGGAGAGCAGTTTCTTGGAGCAGTAGTAGCTCTCGGCATGATTAGAGAATTAGGTCCTGTGCTAACCGGACTCATGATTACCGGTCGAGCTGGCTCGGCAATTGCGGCTGAAATAGGCACTATGAATATTACTGAACAACTCGATGCTCTCCGTACGCTACAAATTAATATTTATCAATACTTGGTGGTTCCTCGTATTATTGGCAGTATCATTATACTCCCTTGCATGGCCATTATTGCTATGATGTGTGGTATTGTTGGTGGTTATATAATAGCTGTTCATGTATTAGGGCTCAGCCCAGAAGATTATACAACAAGCATTAGAAATTTTGTAGAGCTTTCTGACATCAAAGGCGGCCTTATTAAATCATCTGTCTTTGGACTTATTTTAAGTTGGGTTGGTACCTATAAGGGATATTATACAAAAGGCGGAGCTCGTGGTGTTGGCATTGCCACCACACAAAGCGTTGTCCTTAGCTCAAGCTTGATTTTAATCAGTAATTATTTTTTAACCAAATTATTAGAACATATGTAAAAAATAGCATGTGCAAAAAAATAGCATGACACAAACAACTCCAAAAATAGCAATAAAAATAGTTGATCTTAAAAAAAAATTTGGCGACAAATTTGTAACTAATGGAGTTAATTTAGAAATTCCTGCAGGTAAAATGACGGTAATTCTCGGAAAATCTGGAGAAGGAAAATCTGTTCTTTTAAAGCAGATTATTGGACTTTTAAAACCAACGTCAGGGAATATATTTGTCAATGGTGTTGATTTTGCAACCCTAAGTGAATCAGAGTACAATGATCAGCTAAACAAATGTGGCTACGTATTCCAATTTGCAGCTCTTCTTGATTCTCTTAATGTATTAGAAAATATAGGGATCACTCTTTTTGAAAAAAATGTTAAACAAGAAACTATTCTTTCTCTCGTTAAAGAAAAATTAAATCTTGTTAATCTCTCTGAAGATACACTCTACAAATATCCTTCTGAATTATCGGGTGGCATGAGAAAACGCGTAGGCCTTGCACGAACCCTGATAACAAATCCCGACATCATTCTTTATGATGAACCAACAACAGGACTCGATCCAATTACCGCACGCATTATTCATGAACTTATGTACCGCATGCAACAGGAATTAAATATAACTTCTGTTGTTATATCTCATGATATTGAAATTTTTAAATATGCTGATTATATAGCCCTACTTCACGAAGGAGTTATCAAATATTTTGGTCCAGCAAATACCATCTGGGAATCAAAAAACGAATATATCTACCAGTTTATTCGTGGCCTGTCTGATGGTCCAATTCAAAAAGATATTGCCCATTCAAAAAACAGAATATGATTTTTAAAAAATTAGCTCTTTAAAAAATTAGCTCTTTAAAAAAATATGTATTATAAAAAATATACATGTCTAAATTTTAACGCTCATAACACAAAATAAAAATGGGAGCGACAATGGCCGCCCCCACAAAACACAATTTACTATACATAATATATAATAAAACCCGACAAACTATTTAATCTCACCTTATTTTACATAAAAAAATATTTTCATAAATTTGACACAATTCAAACAAAATTTAAAAAAAACTATTTTATGCTAACTGCTTTATAGTTAACGTTGCTGCTACAGGATTTTTGTTAGGACCATTTCCACCTGCATAAGCAGTAATTTCTAAAGCTGGAGAATTAGCTAATGCCGGATTTCTGACACTTAAAACTGAATTATGAACAATAGTGGTAATAAAAAAAGTACCCACCAATTGAGAATTGCCGTTTTGTGATCCTACAACAGTGGGTGGAAGTTCAACAACTCCATGACCAGAATTCAACCCCAAGACTAATTGCCCGCCTACACCAACGTATACCTGAAAAGCAACCTCATAAGTGCCTATATTAGGCAAAATAAAAGTAGAATTAGAATCAACTACCCGAGTAATAGTGCCACTAGTTGGACCATCTTTAGGAAATTCAACAGCGTTTCCAGCACTAATATCAGTAGCGTTATTGGGTGGCATGATAGCATAAAAACTAGCATAACTGATTATTCTACCATCTCCCCTATCTCCCTTATCTCCCTTAGGTCCAGGCAAACCAACTATTTCATTTATTGGAACATAATTTACTCTTAATAGACCTTTAATATTCACACATCCATCAACAGTCAAATCTTTAGTTTTTAGTACCGCAAGCAAAGCCTTACCCGCTTTGATAGATCGAAAAACAGCTGATTTACCTTTTGATGAATTCGAATGCGATTGTTTTTTTTGGTCATTTCCATAAACTGGAGACAAAAACAATGAAACTGAAAGTACCAATATTGTTTTCTTTAACATACCACTCCTAAAATATAAACATTGTTTTGATAAAATTTTCTACTTAAGCAAAATAACAAATTAAACTAAAATTAAACAATACTTTTACATAAATACTAAATTTTATTACACCTCTTTTGATACATACGTGACATTAAACTGTCGTGGTTTTTGACTAAAATTTAAACCAAGTAAAATTATTGGTTTATTTTGATCCTGTAAAGCTTCATGATATTTACGACTTTCGATCTGCTTCAGGGCTTTTTCTGCTGTTTGATTAAACCTTAATTCGATAACATAATTAACCGATGAAAGTTCAACAATCATATCAATACGTGCATGACTTATCATATGTTCTGAATAAATTTTTAAACCTGCAGCATTAAATAAAACATGTAACAAACTATGATAAAATTTTTCTTCTGGAATAGGTGTTCGATATGAAACACGAACAAGCATCGACTTAATTAATGCAACTACTTCAACAATATTTTTTTTTAAATGCCGCCAATAATTTTTAAAAAAAACGTTCTGTTTGATCAACATCTGTTTGCGTAAAAACACTCAAAAAATATTGTTCCATAGTAGTACGGACTTCGTAATTTGGATAGTCAAGAGTACATATCTTGGTCTCTTTATCAAAACACTTTATAGTCAAGTATCCAGTCAGATTATAAATATCTTTAGTTTTATCCACGTAAAAATAGCCATCATTATAAATGGTAAAAAAAGTAGTTATACCAAAAGGTAATTTTTACAAGACAGAGGTTTTCATTATTAAACCCTACTTTTCAAACTCTTTATACAGCAAACTTGGCTGAATTCCCTGATTATTCTGATATTTGCCACTATCATAACGATCATAAGCACCTTTAATTGTATGATAAAATATTTGACAAATCTCTACTCCAGGATAAATACGAATTGGTTGAGCGCAAAATATTTCTAGCGTCCAATAGCCATTAAATCCTACATCACCAAATCCAGCTGTTATATGAATAAAAAGACCCAAGCGTCCAATAGAAGAGCGTCCTTCAAGCATTGGAACAAGATTGTCTGTTTTAGTATATTCAACAGTTCTGCCCAAATAAAGTCTACCTGGCTCTAAGATTAAACCTTCTTCGGGAATAATAATACTTTTCAATACATGCTTTGCTTTCATATCAAGAACTTTAGCATCATACACTAACAATTCGCGATGCAGTTGTAAATTGTAACTATTAGGATTCAACTGTTTTTCATTAAAGGGCTCAATATAAATATCAACGCCTAATCTTTTTTTTATTTCTCTTCCAGAAAGAATCATATAAAATTCCCAAAATTTGTTACTATAAACAGAACAAGTTAAATGAACACTAAAAAGTATATACTAATTTTTCACGTATACTAATTTATTACGTACACCCATTTATTAAAATTTATTGCTATTATATTGCTATTATATTGCTATTATATTGCTATTATATTGCTATTATATTGCTGTTGTATTGTTATTATATGGCTATTATATTGCTGTTGTGTTGTTATTATAAGATTGTTACAATAATATATAATATTCTTATTTAACTATACTTGTTATAATAAAAAATAGTAAAACTAGAACAATAAACCTTCTACTTAATGAAAAATTTGATAAAAAATAGAAGATAACTATTGTTTGAAGAGCAAAATGCAAACAAAGGACTCCCGATGAAACATCCTTTTTGGATTTTGAATAGCCTGTTATTTTTCCTTTTACTTTTTGTTATGGGATTTATATATATATTTAGATACCCCTTACCAGAAAAAGAGACAATAGAATTAACTACTGTTGCTTTGCCTGCAACAAAAGAAAAACTGCACATCAATATCGCAAAAATTTACGAACACGATATCTTTGATACATATAAGGAAGAAGTGCCGGTGGTTGAAGAAGAATCTCAATTAATTGAACCATTACCAGAGCCTCCTAAATCGATTCCTGTTTCTATTCCAGAACTACCAGAGCCTCAGTTTTTAGACCAAATTAACATTACCCTTAAAGGTATTGTTGTTTTTAATACCGATAATAGTAAAAATCGCGCCATCATAGAAGATAACAAAACAAAAGAAGAAAATGTTTATAGCACTGGTGATTCTATTGAAGATGCGCGGCTCATTCGTATTTTCAGCAACAAAATAATTATTGTGCGAAGTAATGGACAACAAGAAGTTCTCTATCTACGAGAAGAAGATGCAAAAAACGATCCGACGTATATAACTATTGATCAATGGGATGCTGCAATTAAAAAAATAACTGATTCTGAATATACTATTGACGTAAAAGAGTTTATTAGTCGCATCAATAATCTTGGCCAGCTCGTTGATACCCTTGGATTAACTACTGCTTATGAAAGAGGAGTCAGTGTGGGATGCAAAATAGGCAAATTAGATGAAAAATCTGTTGGTCCGCAAATGGGTCTAAAATCGGGAGACATTATTCTTTCAATAAATAAGATTCCTGCCGATACAACCGAAAACAGACTTGCTATTTATCAACAGATTATGCTTCTTGGCAATAACAGTATTGTTGATGTTTCTATACGCAGAAATAACAACGAACAAAAAATACATTATACTTTACAGATGGCAGATGATACCTTAAAAGAAAAAGAGACCGAAGCATCGCAAAATAAAGCAGAAAATAAAGCATCAGAAAACAAAGCTCCAGAAAGCAAAGAAAAATCAGAAAAAAATAGATTTTCTGATTTAAGAGCAAGATATTCATTTGCACCAACTATGAAAGAAATTCGGATGCGTGAAAAGCAGCAGATGCTAACCAAAGGAAAACGAAAAAATTCAGTATCAACGAATATTAATGAGTAATTGTTATGAATAAAAAAAACATACATCTTTTTTTTAATATACTGTTTATTGCTATTCTTTTCTCTTCTACTAACTCTCTCTATGGAAGAAAAAGAAAAAAAAATCATAAGAGCCGCACTCTTTTAGTAGCTCAAGCTGCAACGCCAACTATAATTAATCCATACGACATGAGTGATCCATACGACAAAATAGAAAATAAAAATAAAATAGAAGAAAAAGAAGAGATAAGATTAGATAGCCTACAAAGAGCACTTCCTCTTGAGCTGCTTCATAATACGCCAAAGCAACCAACAAATATCTCTTCCAAAGCTCCTATTTCTTCTGATTCTGCTCCTACAACCATAGAAGAAACAGTAGAAAAAACAATGGTTGAAAAAGAGATCGAACAAGATCTTAAGTTAGAACCCGAACAAAAAGTTGATATTGCCGAAATTAAAGAAGATCTTAAAGTTAAAAATATAGAATTTAACTTCGAAAACTCTGACCTACTCAGTATAATTAAATTTATTGAAGATTTATTTGGAATAACATTTATAAGTGACAGCAGCATTCAGCCTCTTCCTAAAGGAGCATCGTCTCTTGCTGGCCATAAAGTAAAATTTAAAACCAATGTACCATTATCAAAAAAAGAAGCGTGGGATCTTTTTGTTACGTTTCTTAATATGGCTGGTTTTGCCATTACTCTTGATCCAAAACCAGATTGTTTTAGAATCAAATCCCTTGAAGATGCAAGAAAATCGCCACTTCCTACTTTTATCGGCATAGATCCTGAGTTGCTACCACAAAATAATGAATTAATTCGTTATGTCTATTTTGTGGAAAATAGAAATGTTGAAGAACTAAAAGAAATTATCACTAAATTAAAAAGTAATAACGCCGATCTCATTCAGCTCACCAACCATAAAGCATTTATATTAACGGATAAAGCATATAATATTAAAATGCTTATGCAGATAGTAAAAGAGCTTGATAAAGTAAGCATGCCCCAATCAATGTCTGTATTAAAACTACAAAGCCATGTAAGCGCCCAACAAGTAAAAGAATTGTATGATAGTCTTACCAAGACGGATACATCCCCTCAACAATTTTTTCAGGCTCGTAAACAACAAACAGCTCTTTTCTTTCCTGAAAATACTACTATAATAGCCGAACCTCGAACCAACTCATTAATTTTACTCGGCACAAAAGATTCTATTGCCAAAATAGAACATTTCATAAAAAAACATATTGATAAAGATCTTGATATACCGTATACCCCTTTCTATATATATCAACTCAAGTATGCGGAAGCCACGGCAATTGCTGAAATTATGAATAGCGTAACCGAGCTAGGAAAAGACGGAGGCGAAGGCAGAGATATCATCAGACATATGAAACCGATTTCGTTTATTGCTGAAGAAATAACCAATCGTCTTATTATTAAAGGCCATTATGATGACTATATGATAGCAAAAGATATAATAGATAGGCTCGATTCTCCTCAAGCTCAAGTTGCTATAGAAATCTTAATCTTAAGCGTAAATATATCCGACGCGAAAAAATTAGGCGCACAAATTCGCAGCAAAGATCCAGGAGCTGATGGCTTTCTTGGAAAAAATGTTAAATTTCAGACATCTGGTCTTAATCAGAATAAAGGAATTGTTCCCAATACACAGCAAAGTAGTTTCGGTGTAACACGGCTTCTTGGTGACCTTGTTTCCTTGGCACAAGGAGCTATTTCAGGAAACACTGTGCTAACGCTCGGGTCTGATTCATTTGGTATTTGGGGAATATTCCAAGCACTACAAACGATAACCAATACACAAATTGTTTCAAATCCCTTTATACTGGCTACCAATAAAACACCTGCACAATTTTCGGTAGGGCAGACGCGCAGAGTACAAACGGGTACCATTTTCAGCGGCGGTAGCTCACCAATTGAAACTCTTGGTGACCTGAAGGCTAATTTAGACTTAAACGTTACTCCACAAATTAATTCAGATGGTATGATAGTCCTGAATTTATCGATAGATATTGTTGATTTTACCGATCCAAATCCAGATAGTAAAAATGCAACAACAACAACACGTCACATCAAAACTCATGCTATTGTTGCCAATAATGAAGTACTTGCGCTTGGAGGCCTTATTAAAAATTCTATTGGAAGACAAGGACACCAAGTACCATTATTAGGAAAAATACCTATTATTGGTTGGTTGTTTAAAAATCAAGCTAAACAGCAAGAAAAAGATAGCCTGTTAATTCTTATATCTTCTACTATTATAGAAAAACATAAAACAAAAGACATTAATACCTTTAATCAAGAACGAATTAAAGACTATCAAGGTACGTTGGCCGCAATGCAACACCCCTCTGACTCAAAAGATCCAATAAACCGACTCTTTTTTGATAGCAATAAAAACGGTACTGAAAATTTAATTAATAATTTTATTTTCACCAGAGCAAATATCAATATAGAAGACGACAATAACAGAAAAGCAAAAAAACCTAAAACACGCTTTCAAAAAAGAACGCATAAAAAGCAGGAAAAATTAAGAAAAAAACAGACAGAATCTAAGCCTGAACAAAACCCAACGGACTCTGTTGCGTCTACTAAGCCCCCTGACCAAAATAAACAGATAAATCAAACTACGGATCAGGCTACATACCCCAAAGTTCAGGTCCCAACAAGTTCTGCTCGATCTATGACAACAGATTCGAAAACGACTTCTTCGGCGGCTGCGACTGTTTCGACATCTGCGGCGCCCACAAAAACCGATTTTGTACAACCGGCTATTCCGTTTTCCTCTAAACCGAATCTGCAAAAACAACCGAATCCCAACAGAAATAGTGTTATTTTAGCTCAAAGAAAAAAAAACAATCTCTCTGATTTTTTGCGTGAATCAAAAATAGATAGGACAAAAATATGATTAAAAATATTTTTTTACCTGAACAAATTAATGGATATTTTTTATTTCCTAAGCGAGTTGTTAGTATATCTATTTTTCCTACTTTTATTAATGCAACGCAACTCTATATTAAGGGTAAGTCTTATACGGTAGAAAAATGCCTACAAGAACAACTAGATCCAAATACGACACTTACCCTGCCTGAACGCACCATTAATGCTCTAAAAAAAATAAAAACTCAGCTAGGTGCATTTGATGAAGTACATTCGGTAGTATCAAGCAATAGTATTGTATTTAAAAAGCTTAAAGTACCTTTTGTAGATTATGAAAAAATTAAATTAATTATACATTTTGAAGCAGAACCACTCCTTCCTTTTCCCTTAAAAGATGCCATCATTGATTTTGTAATCATTCGACAAATACCAGAAGAGCAGAGTAGCGAAATTCTTGTTGTTGCAACACAAAAAAAGAACATAGCTGAACTTGTTGATATATTTAAACAAGCTGATATAAAACTAGATCTCGTAACCGTAGACATTGTATCACTCTACAATCTCTACCAACAAATACCAAGTTATAACCAACAAAAAGGTAATGTTGTTCTATTAGGCCTTGATATGCATGCCACGCATATTGGTCATATATATCATAATCAGCTTCGCACCATTAGAACATTAAATAAAGGTCTATCCTTTATTATAAAAACAGTAAGCGATAAACTAAAATTACCCTATTTTAATGTTATGGATCATTTTATACGCTTTGGCATCACTCATACCAATCAACCAGAAATAACTGATGCTCTCAAAAAAGCTACTGATGAGTTATTGCAAGAAATTCGCTTTACCCTTAGTTCTTTTACAACGCAAACAATAAAAAATGAATCAATTGATACCATCTTACTTTTTGGTGATGGTGCAGCCATCGCTCATTTTGCATCTTATATTAATGCTAATCTAGGAATTTTGACGAGCGTTTTTACCATACAAGAACTAATAGATTCAAAAAAAATAATTATACCTTCCAGTCTTTTGCCTATAATAAACACACAAGTAATTAATATAAGCACCGTAATGCCTAATCAGTTTGCAACAACAGCATCACTTAATCTTTTGAAAGATGAATTTAGCCAATCTAGTTCTTATCTGCTTCTAAAGCAATTAGGGGCACTTGTTCTTATTGCAGCTGCATCGCTTGCTCTTTTGTTCACTTATTCAATGCTAGAAACTGAAAAAATAAAAACCGCTCTATTTAAGAACACCACGGAAGCAGTTGAGCTTCTAGAGCGTCATTTTCCCAATAAGATCGATATCGATCAAGAAGATAAAGAATCAGCAGGCACTGAATTAAGCGACGCGGTAGATGAGGCCGAAAAAGCATTAAAAAGTGAAGAGCTTACATGGATTGCTTTTTCTGGTCGATCAAGAATCTCCTTTTTGCACTATATTCTTGAGCTAACCAATTTAATAGATAAAAAAGATCTCGGCTTTGAAATAGAAGAACTCACTATTACTCATACAGACATGACTTTAAAAGCCAAAGTTACTGACTATCCTGCTCTTAAAAAATTAGAAAACGAATTAAAACGTTCAAAATTATTTAACTATAAAGAACAACAAACAGAGCCAAATTTTACCATGAAAATACTGTTAGCCAAAAACGGTCAGGAACTATCATGATGCTTCTTAAAAAATTAAATACCAGATTAGAATCATTAAGCGCTAAAACATTTTATATAATAAGTGGCGTCCTCGTATCAGCTACTATTGCTCTAGGTGGATTAATCATTTTTTGGCATTTTAATTCGATAAATCATTTTTATGAACAATTTGATGAGATAAATACGCTCCGTAAAGATCGCATTCAGCCTCTTTTAATTCGCGCAAAACAGGTAAGAAAAGAACATGAAAAAGTCGATGCTCTTCTGGCAGAAGACCCTAATTTCAAAATTGGCGAAGTGATAAAAAACATATTAATAGAATTGCGCCTTACTGATAATTCAGTAATCCAAGGTTACACAACAACTGAACGAGAAGAAAAATATATAGAGACAGTATTGAGTATGCGTTTAGAAAATATTGATATGAAACAGCTTGCTCAGCTTCTTGAACAGATAGAAAATAATCAACGAATTACTATGAATACTATTGAGATAGTAAGATCGAAAAAAAAACCTAACAAACTGGAAGTGTCTCTTACTATTGCAGAACTACAACCAAAAGAATTAGAAAAATAATGAATATACATACTCTATTTAAAAAAATTACTCTATTTCGTATTCTTAGTATATGTTTTATAACCTATTTTATAGTCTGTTCGGTGATCATGGCTGATAGTCAGATTCCTTCTGCACTCGATAACGATTCAGCTGAATTTTCTGCTATAGATAAAATAGATATTCAGAGCATAGAAGAAAAAACACGCGCAACAGAAATAAAATATCAGACTAATACTCAAGAAAAAAAAGATGAACTCATTTTATTTAAACCAAAAAATGAAAATAAGCTGGAAATTATTATAAATCGCCTTGCTGAGCTTTCCGGTAGAAATATTATACTTCCCCAAGAAGCATCGTTTAAAGATATCACCGTAAACTTTGATTACCCTGAAAAAATAAGTATTGAAGATGCTTGGGAAAAATTTTTGCCAACCGTACTTGATATTGCCGGATATAGCATTTGTCCAAAAGGAGACTTATATGCGATTATCAAAAATGAAAAAGAGATAAGCAAAGAACCTATGCCTATCTATATTAATACTACTAATTCAGATAAAAATATACCCGACACAGATCAAAGAATTCGTTACCTTCACTATTTTACCAATATAAAGATTCTTACTATTAAGGATGTTTTACAAGGTCTTGTAGCTGGATTATTCCCTTCTGACACTATTTTTGAAATGGATCCTTCCACCAACTCATTTATTCTCTGCGCCAAAGCAAACAATATAAAAGCATTCCTAAAAATTATTGAACCGCTGGATATTCCGGGTTTTCAAGAAGAATATGATATTATAGAACTCAAATATGCTGATGCAAAAACCGTCGCTGCTATTTTTAATGATCAGATTTTAAAATCAGAACAAGATCGTAATCGCTACCGACTCGATGCAAAAAAAGAATCAAAAGAGACCTATTTTTCAAGCACGGTAAAAATAATTCCAGCAGAAAGACTACGTTCTCTTATTTTATTAGGAAAACCTCAAGCGATTCAAAGAATCAAAGATGTTATTAAAAAATATATTGATGTTCCTGTTGATAAAGCCGAATCTATTATTCATACCTATCAGCTACAATATCTTGATGCATATGATTTAAAACCAATACTTGAACAAGTAATACAATCAAAAAGAGGAGGTGGCACCGGTCAATCTCAAGGTCAAAATAGCGAAATGGGGCCAGAGCGTTGGTTCCAGGACGTAATCATCTATGCTGATAGTGTAAAAGAAAAGGACCACTCCCTTAAATATCCAGGAACCAATACATTGATTGTGGCTGCGCAAGCTGATGATTGGAAGCAGATCAAAGAATTAATCAAAAAATTAGATTCTCCTCAGCCACAGGTATTAATAGAAATCCTTATCGCCGATTTAACGTTAAATGATGCTCGTAACTTAGGTGCTATTACCCGTAATCCAGACAATTTCTCTTTACCTGGCTCTATTAATTTTCAATCCGCTCACTTTAATGGCATTATAACCGATAGCCCTGTTTCTACCGGTGGTACGCCAACTACCATAAAAGCTGATCTTCTTGGTGATACAGCAGTAGGCAGCAAACCAGGACAAACATTGGTTTCTCTCAATGATAGCAATGGTGCAACATGGAGTTTGCTACAAATAATAAATAGTTTTACCGATTCAAAAGTACTTTCTCATCCGCATATTATTACCAC
Organism: uncultured bacterium; assembly: GCA_963719415.1. Lineage (GTDB taxonomy): Bacteria > Babelota > Babeliae > Babelales > Vermiphilaceae > JAPLIS01. The sequence goes on from OY970383.1 coordinate 795,448, forward strand.
CAATAATCAGTCAGCATTAGTATCCTCAGGGGAAAATCGATTACTTCCTGACGAAGCTAGTGGAGCAACGGGGGGTACTGCAACTCAAGTATTTAGAACGGTCAAAGCAGATTTGGAGATAAATATTAAGCCTCGTATAAGCTCTGACAACCTTATCAATCTGCAAATTGACATTAATGTTGATCATTTTGCTATAGACAATCCCGTAAGCGGCACAAAAATTACCCGCAAGCTGGTAACTAATGCTAATGTACCCAACAAAACAATCTTGCCTCTTGGTGGTATTATTCAAAAGGGTAATAGAGTTTCTCAAAATGAAACTCCCCTATTAGCTCGCATCCCTCTTATTGGATGGTTATTCAAAAATAGAAGCGGTGATGTTGCTGAAAGTCATGTCACCATATTTATTTTACCAACAATCATACAGCCTCGCCTCCGTCCAGGAATTAGTAAATATACCAGCGATTATATTCATCTATCACAACAATATGCTGATGAAGGAAATTTATTTGATAGACTCAAAGAACCGATAACTCACCTGTTTTTTAAAACCGATCATGATATAGAACAGGAAATTAATACTTTTCTATCAAAAGATGAATTTAAAACAGACTTCTATTCTCATCATAACGGCCCAGATGATAATCCAGAACAAAGCTTTACCGAAATAGATAAAGAAAAAAAACAAACAAAATTAGAAAAAAAACGTAAAAAAACTAATAAAAACAAAAAAATTCGAATACGAACAACGGGTACTGATGATACAGATAGCGAGCACACGAATAACACAGAACAGGATTCTTCTGAGACAGATTCTGAAGCTGGTGTAAATGCTGCTACGACTGATACAGACACCCATACAAAACATATAAAACAAGCAAAAAAATCTCCAACACAAATACGAACCAGAAAACGAAAAATTAATACGAGCGATAACCCAGAAGAGAATTCTACCGATCCCTTTATAGATACAGAACAGATGAACCCAGAAGAATCTCAAAGACGAACCCAAGAAATTAATACTGCACGAGAAATTAATACTGAAGGTCCATCGCTCAAAGAGATATTAAAAGACTCAGAAAATCCTTTTACCCGCAATAAACAACAACAAACTTTAAAAACTTAACAAATCTTCTTCGAGTCTGAGTATTCTATTATATTTTGACATGCGCTCACCTCGGCAACAAGCACCTGCTTTTATGATATTAGCGCTGACTCCAACTGCTAAATCTGCAATAAAAGATTCGTTTGTTTCGCCTAAGCTATGAGAGATTATCGTATTAAGATTATATTCTTTGCATAATCTTATAGCCTGTAAAGTCTCTGTGAGGGTGCCGATCTGACTGGGTCTTATTACCACGGTGTCTGTAATTTCTTGCTGAATACCATTCCAAATTAATGATGCATGAGACGCAAAAATATCATTTCCCACAATACGCGTTTTAGATTTAAGTTCAGCATACAATAATGCCCAATGCTGCCAATCTGAGGCTGCCAACCCATCTTCTATTGAATAGATAGGATACTGAAAAACTATTTTTTTATACCATTCTACAAGCTCTTCGGCCAAAATCTTTTTACCCTGCCAATTATACATTTTATGGTGAGAATCATATAATTGTGAAGCTGCTATATCTAACGCAATCATTATGGTCCCATCAAACTCCTTACCAGCAATTTCTATTGCCATAGTTAAGCAATCGAGAACATCTACTTCAGACATATTTTCTGGTACAAATCCTCCTTCATCGCCAACTGCTGTAGGCTTTCCCTGCTGTATTAATAATTGTCTAAAAGTCTGAAATACCATAACACCAGCTTCAACAGCCATGCGAAAACTACTCATGCCAACAGGAACAACCATAAAGTCTTGAATCTGTAATGCATTATTCGCCTGTTTACCTCCATTAACCAGATTAAACATAGGACTTGGAAGGGTTACTTCATCAAATCCACACAGATAGGCTATCAATTCATAAATCTCTATACCTTCACAAAAAGCCTGAGCTTTAGCCACAGCCAAACTCACTGCTATCATCGTATTAACACCCAATACCGATTTGTTTTCAGTACCATCAAGTTCTATCAGTTCTGTGTCTAGCTCTACAACATTAGGCTCTCTGCCAATCAACAGAGGAGCTATCTTCGTTTCTATGATATTAATAACTTTTAATACCCCATGACCCATTAATCGTGATTCGTTATCAAAAAGAGCTACTGATTCATGTTTACCAACAGAGAGTCCAGAAGGTGCTGCTGCCATTACTCGCACATCATTATGTAATATTAATTCACACTCAATAGTGGGCAAACCGCGTGAATCATAAATCTCACGAGCCGTAACATTCTTTATCTTCATATTTCTCCTTTTTTTTAAACATTTAGCAAATTAGCATAACAAAAAAATATATCTCAAAGCCATAGGCTAAAAATAGCTGCTAAATGGGTGAGCGAAAAAATTAAATTTACCTTTTCTTAACCCTGACAAAATCTTGACAATGTGGGAGCCCTTAGTAGTATATTCCTGTCATAAAAAAGAAACCATTATAGCTATACCCATAATAAATTTTTTATAATAAAGGTTTATTATAAAAAAACATAGGAGATCGTAGCATGAAACAAGTTCTCATTAAAAATAAATTAATAATAGTTACTTTAGCTTTATTTTCGATAATTAATCTCTTTACCATAACTAGTTTATTTGCTGCGCAAGAAGGTAAAAAACCAGAAAAACCAGAAAAAAAAACAAAGAACTAATTGAGCTATACCAACAATACCTTGACCACAAACAGACTGTTTATAAAATCAAAATTTGATGCCAACTCTCGTGAAATAGCACGACTACTTTTAGATGCTCATGCTGATATTAATGCTAAACAAATTACTGGCACAAATGCTGAATTCCACAACACCATAGGATCAAGTGCATTGCATCATGCGTCGGCATCGGATAGATGTCCTCTAGAAGTAATAGAAATATTGTCTGAAAACATGGATGCTATGCATATTCCAGTAGACGATAATGGCGATACTCCTTTTGACTACTTATGCAAAACAATAGAAAATGATACGCAACAATTTTTTTTCCCAAAAGCAGCGACACTGCTGTGGTGGTCACATGCTTACCAATTTGCAAAAGCTCGTAATTACCTTCCAGAACCAGAAACAGCACCTCTTTTAACTGATGGCTTCAATGCTATTGTTTATGATGCACAATGCGCTCGCAAAGACTTCCCTCTTGTCCTGCCTACAACATAAAAGCATTTAATAAATTGATGCATGAATCAGCCAAAAAATCAACTCCAATTACTTATAAATGAAACCCTATCCGTTAATACAGATATTTCCCATATTATAATAAATTATGCATGCAAATATACACCGTTTCCTATATATAGCAAAGCGTTGATAAATAACCCCAAAAGAATATACTAATTTCTAAACAAAAATTTAGGAGTTATAGTATGTATAGCGTAGACATAAGAAAAAAAGCTCTCGATTTATTAATCGAGAAGAAAATGAAAAAAACAGAAGTAGCATTGTTGCTTGATATAGACAGAAAAACATTATATACATGGAATAAAATATTCAAAAAAGAAGGCCGCATTGCACCATTATCAGATCGAACAAAATCTGGAAAAAGCAGAAGAAAATTAGATTTAGTTAAATTTAAACTTTTTTTGGACGAACATCAAGATTGGACCATTAAAGCAATGACTGAAGCGTTGAAAGTTGGTAAAACAGCAGTAGGAACAGCTATAAAGGCTCTTGGTTACACTCGAAAAAAAAACAATATTTATTCAAAGAAAGAATAGAGAAAGCACGAATAGAGTTTGCAGAGAAAGTAAAAAAAATAAAAAAATCAGAATTGGTATATTTTGACGAATCTGGAATTGACAATAACGAACGATATGCATATGGATGGGGATTGCGTGGCAAGCGCGTTTTTGCTGAAAAACCCGGGAATTCTACGCAAAGAACAAGTATTTGCGCAGGTCTTTTTGAAAATAAACTTTGTGCGCCTTTAATATTCGATGGTTATTGCAATAAAGAAATTATTAAATGTTATTTTGAGGCTGTTTTGCTGCCACATATAGGCACTGGAAAGACTATTGTTTTAGATAACGCATCGTTTCACAAATGGATCGAAATCTCTGATATTGTAAATAAAGCTGGTTGTTCTTTGCTTTTTTTACCTGCTTATTCTCCAGACTTAAACCCAATAGAACATCATTGGGCTTACCTAAAAAATAATATTAGGCGTGAGCTTGAATTTGTTGAAAATGATATTTGGAAAGCGACTTGTAATGCATTTGAGAAAATGGGGAATTCTTAGTGCGCTATGCTATATCAAGCGCTGGCTTATCGAGAAGGTGATAATGAATTATACATACCCAACACACGTCATATTAAAGAACCCAAAAAAAAATTGCATTATATCATAACAAAATATATAGACTGCAAATATTTATGGTATAAAAAAATATTGGTATAATATTCGCCATTTTTTTTTGTTTATATATAATATCTCTATGTGTAACATCTATGCTTAACATTAATTTTCTTTACTCAAGGGCCGCTTTCATGAAATTACATATAGCCATATTATTCAGCGCTTGCTGTATCGCCAACAGCCTGTATCCTGCTGAAAAAAAATCGAATCGCGCTACTCGTGCTGAACTTGCTCGCACTGCTAGAAATCATGCCGCCGCTGCCCAACAACTACTTGCTGGCGATCCTAATGCTGCTCTTACTATAAGCTTAAAAAATTTGGTAGAACATCTTTATACAAGGCCAGAGCCAAGAGTTGCAAGACCATCATTTAGCAACCGATATGAACCTAGTAGTTTAAATAAATAGATACTAAAAAAACTAGCTCTTAAAAAGCAAAACTGTTTTCATAAAAATAGTATTATGCAAACAGTTTTGCGGTGTTTGGATATTCTCGCTTTGCGTCTTGGGTTTGCATAACATATCGCAATGAAAGATATGGTTCTCCTACAAAAGAACAGACCAATTTTGTAACACCACTAACCGGTAAAAGTTTTTTAACTATACCTTTCATCTTTTTATTTCCTTCATGCCGCCATTGAGGTAAAAGATCTATTTCTCCTACAAAAGAACAGATCAAATCAGCAACATTACCGACAGGTATAAATTTTTGGATTTTATTTTTCATATTTTTATTTTGCTTATTTCTCCATTGAGGTGATACTTCATGAATCTTTTTCATTTCTTTGTTAATGGTACAAAACAAAGGAAGATGGTCCGGATTCTCTTGTGCAAGATAATAATGTGGTAATTGTCTCTTATCATTTAAAAGACAATCCTGATATGGCAACCACCATAACAATAATGCCATTTTTTCTCCAAAATCAGTAGCATCTTTGCTCATTAAACATAGATTATGTAAGGGGGTATCTGTATGTTCTTTATATACAGGCATAATACAACGCGAGAGAAATTCTATTACCTTTGTAGAGCGATTACGCGTTACCGCTTTATGTAGTGCTGTAACTCCCGGCATACATTGATAATTAAAATTAGCACCAAGCTCCGAAAAAATGCCTAATGTTTTCTCTGCCTTTGCAAAATATACAGGTGTTTCTCCGTATACGTCAAGAAATTCTAAAGAAGCACCATACATTACGCAAGCTCTAATAAGATCATTATCATTCAATAAGCAGGCATGCTTTAATAAAAAGGCTGACCCATATCCATTTATATTTGGATTAGCGCCTTGACGAATCAAATCTATCATTTTCCTACTATTTTCAAACCAGGTAATCTTGCAGGCAATTTGACTAGATATTCTGAAAAGCTTTTTTAATTTTTGCGTGAGTAATTCGTTATAAACTATTTGTTTGGGCCCATTGCTTTTTAAGCATAATTGCTGTTGAGATTCAGATGCCCAAAATAGTATATACGATGTAAATAAAAAAATTATTGCTAAAGTAAGTCTGTTTTTCATAATTTTTATCTGTTAATTAATTAATGGGATTCCACAGTTTAGCATAAGCGCCATTTTTCTCTAAAAGTATTTCGTGATTGCCTGATTCAACAATAGAGCCCTTATCAAGTACAAAGATAGTATTAGCGCTTCGTACGGTTAAAAGACGATGTGCAATAATGATAATAGTATGATCTGCCGCTAATGTACTTATTGATTGTTGAATTGCCAGCTCAGTCTCATTATCAACGGCAGAAGTTGCCTCATCAAAAATCAATATTGGTGATTTTTTCATAATAGCACGTGCAATTGCAATACGCTGACGCTGTCCTCCGGATAAATTTTTACCATGTTCTTCTATTTTGGTATTATATCCCTGCGGAAGACTTTCAATAAATTCATGAACCTGAGCCATTTTGGCAGCTGCAATAATTGCATTGTCAGAAGCTCCAAAAGTACCATACGCGATATTATCTGCAATGGTTCCTTCTGCAAGATACACATCTTGGCTTACCAAAGCTATTGCTTTACGCAAACTACTGAGTGTTACATCTTTACTATTATTGCCATCTATCAAAATTGATCCACTTGTTGGATCATAAAAACGCAATAAAAGCTTAACAATCGTACTCTTTCCTGACCCTGTAGCTCCAACAAAAGCAACTATATTCTGGGTAGGAATCTCAAAAGACACGTTATTAAGTATCTTTACATCATTAGAATAAGAAAAAGAAACATCTTGAAACACTACATTACCACGAACTGAATCTATATCCAAAATATTCTTGCCGCCCAGCAAAGCCGGCTGACTCTCTAATACACTAAGAATACGTTTAGCACTAGCAGTTGTCCTTTCATACATATCAGTAATGGTCGCCAACGAAGTAAATGGCCACAAGAATCGTTGTGTTAAAAAAACTAATGCAGCATACCAGTTAATAGGAATAATGCCTTGTAACGCATATATGCCTCCTACAAGCAACGCCATAATAAATCCTACCATTATTGCCATACGTACAATAGGAATATAAAAAGCATTTATTTTACTTGCTTTGGCATTTGCTTTTAGATAAAGATCACTTTGCTGCCGCAAAAGACCAACTTCATACGTTTCCGTTGTATAGCTTTTAATAGTAACAATGCCCTGCAATCTATATGCCATATGGCTTGCTAAATCACTGGAATAGTGACGTACCGATTCATACAAAACAGCTAACTTATTTTGATAATAATAAGCAAGACCAATAATAACCGGTATAGGTAATAAAGTTAGTATTGCTAAAATGGGAGACAAATAAAAAAACAATAATCCCATAACAATAATGTTAACGGTTAACTGTATAATCTCATTCGGACCCTGGCTAAAAAACTGCTCTAATTGATGTATGTCTTCCTGCAAAATATTGAGTAATCCGCCGGTTGTTTTATTCTCAAAATAAGCAATATCAAGATTTTGCAAATGAGTATATGTTTTTAAACGAAGATCATGTTGAATCTCTTGCGCTAAACTCCGCCAGGTAATTGCATAAAGATATTCAAAAACCGACTCTAAAATCCATAATAGTGCCGTCAAAGCGCCTACTAAGTAAAGTTGATAAAAAGGGTTTATAATTCCCAGTTTTGCCACCAAAGAATGTTGTTGATTTACAATAATATCTATTGAAATACCTATCAATATTTCCGGCACTATATCACACAACTTATTCAAGACTGAACAGATTGCAGCAAAAAATACTTTACTTTTATTTGGTGATGCATAGTGCAATAGTTTAATTAAAGGGTTAACTCGTTTCATAATTCTCCTAAATAAAATTATTTTTTTTAAAATCTTTAATAACGTCTTCAATCGCACCATTAATATGGTAAATCATAAGAGCTTGAGCCTTTTTTTTATCTCGCGCAAGGACGGCTCGAGCTATTTGCTGATGCTCATGATTATTAATGGATAATGCATGCTTGCTGATTTGATATGCCATACGACAATAACGATCAAACTTCATATATAGATTACGACGAATATCAAGAAGTGTTGGCGAATTACATCCCGAAATCAGAGCAACATGAAAGTTATAATTACATTCAGCCCATTGAGCATAAGAATCAAATTCTTTTTTATTTTCTAATAATGAGAGCTTATGAAGCTCTGCAACTATCAAAGCTTCCCAACCTGCGTCTCCATGTTCAATGGCGAGCGCCAGCGCCATATTTTCGATCAAAGTAAAAGTGGCATAAATATCTCGTATATTAGACTCGGATATGGTCGAAACCCGAAATCCTTTGTTATCTTCAACGTCTACCAAGCCAGAAGAAACCAGGCGAGATAACGCTTCTCTTACGGGACTTTGTCCAATATTAAAACGTTCTTTAATAGGCGCAACTTTAAGTTTTTGGCCTGGCTTGAGAATTCCTTGAATAATCTCACTTTGCAATTGCTCATAACATTGCTGAGCTAATGTGCTTTCACAAGAGAATATTATCTTTTTTCCCATAAAACACCCCAAAAAAAATTAATATTACATTCTTCTATCTTTTTACTTTAGCGACAATTTTTTATTTTGTCGACAAAAAAACGACAACTTTTTTGCCATAAAGTAAAAAATGCTAATCAATGGCATGCTTGATGGTGGTCTTGGTTGAAATCAAACCAAAAAGCGACAATATCATTCTTTTTACCAATTATATTGTATTATCCAGGGTGACTCTTTAAAAAAATTACAATCTAAGCTGTATGTAAATAATTAATCTAACAAATCAAATTCTCGCACTTTACTATCACTGGGGTTAATTATAAAGTCTATTATTCTAAAAATTGTAGTACCAAGACCTGGATTCTCATCTAACAACTCTTGCAATTGTATGGAAAATCGCTCATCACAAACAGTTTGTTAACAACCATCATTCTAAACAGAGTCGTCTATAGGCAATTCTCTTCCTGGCTCATACTCTGCAAATGCTAATTGAAAGCCATCTTCTTCTTCTTCAGCCATATGCGCAATCTGTTGCTGCCCAAACTCATCCGCTGAAAACAATGTATGCGAAACAAACAAAAAAGTTATTATTAAAATAAACTTATTCTTCATAATATATCCTTTTCCTTTTATAATTTTTTTAGCTCATCATTCAATAATATAAAAAAGTAGGCTAAAATAGCGCTTTCTATTTTTTCTTTAAAATAGTACAATAGTCAATATAAAATAAACATATAAAAATACAAAAAACTAGGCGCTACATTCATGAATATAAACAAGTTTAATCTATTATGTTCTCTATTGTTAATAGCCAACTCGTACACCATAATCGCAATGGATGAAGAAAATAAAGTTATAGCTGAAGAGGCAACAATATCAGAAAAAAAAGCAAACAAAAATGCAACTTTTCTTGCTATACAAGCAATGCACACAATAGCAAAATATATGGCTACAAATAAAAAAAAACATAACAATACAAATTTTATATTGAAAAATGAAGATGGACCTGTACCACTTTACACGGTCACACAACAAGGTCTTTTTTTATCAACTGCTAGTAATTGTCTGTGCCGGGTACATACTCCTTGGGGGGACGAGGGTATTTTTAATGTACACGGTGAAAAATCTCAACGATACGACGAATTTTTGTCTGTATTTCAAGCATTCAAGCGAGCTGGAATAAAAATTGAATTTATAAAAAATACTGGCGAAAAACGTAACTATGAAAAAATTCGTTTTTATAAACATGATCCTTTGCATGATAACTTAAAAATAGAAATTTCTGAAAAAATACTGAATGAATGCAGAGGAACCGATACATTCATAACAACCGATTCTTGCGGCTGCGAGTCAATTTACCGAATTATATCGGTAAACAAACGAGAATTGCCTCCACCGATATATGCTCTATACTATCCAACTTACGATCGTAATTTAGTTGTTGATTGGAATTTGCGAAAAAGTATTTTTGAATATGATAGAGGGCAAATTGAAATACAGCAACTATATAAACTCACTCCTGAAAAAATACGTATTCTTGATATTGTAAAAAAAATTAAAGGTTTTGCTGGCGCACATACACCACAACTTGCCTATCAAGCGTTTATGTCTCCAGCAGAAGAGAATAGTCAATTGGAAGCACCCAACTCTCGCCATATTCCAAAAGAAAATTATCTCAAAAGTTGTTTGATTTCATAAAAAAAAAATACAAAAAAAATTAGGCGCTACATTTATGAATATAAACAAGTTTAGTCTATTATGTTCTCTATTGTTAATAGCCAACTCGTACACCATAATCGCAATGGATGAAGAAGATAAGATTGCAATTGAAAAAACAATAATATCAGAAAAAAAAGCAAACAAAAATGCAACTTTTCTTGCTATACAAGCAATGCACACAATAACAAGATATTATGTGGCTAGAAATAAAAAAAAACATAACAATACATTTTTTATATTGCAAAATGAAGATGATGGGCCTATACCATTTAACGATGCCACACAACAAGGTCTTTTTTTATCAACTGATGATGGTATTTATCTCTGCAGGGTGCATACCCCTTGGGGAGGAAGTAAAGTTTTTATGCTACAGGGTGAAGAAGAAGAAGAATCTCAAAGATACGACGCATATTTATCTGTATTTCAAGCATTCAAGCGAGCTGGAATAAAAATTGAATTTATAGAAAATACGGGCGAAAAATGTAACGACAAAAAAATTCGGTTTTATAAACATGATCCTTTGCAGGATGACTTAAAAATAGAAATTTCTAAAAAAATACTGAATCAATGCAGAGGAACCGATACATTCATAACAACCGATTCTTACAGCTGCAATTCAATTTATCGAATTATATCGGTAAACAAACGAGAATTGCCTCCACCAATATATGCTCCATACTCTTCAACTTACGATCGTAATTTAGTTGTTGATTGGAATTTGCGAAAAAGTATTTTTGAATATGATAGAAAACAAATTGAAATACAGCAACTATATAAACTGACTCCTGAAAAAATACGTATTCTTGATATTGTAAAAAAAATTAAAGATTTCGCTGGCGCACATACACCACAACTTGCCTATCAAGCGTTTATGCTTCCAGCAGAGGAGAATAGTCAATTGGAAGCACCCAACTCTCACCATATTCCAAAAGAAAATTATCTCAAAAAAAGTTGTTTGATTTCATAAAAAAAATACAAAAAAATTTACTAAAATCAGGCTCATAATATCATAAAAAAAATACAAAAAAATTTACTAAAATCAGGCTCATAATATCATAAAAAAATATAGATTTTTATTGGTTTACTTTTACCATCTAATTTCCATTTTTTTTTACCTCTGATACCACGGCTCTCTTTCTTTTCTTTTTTTTTCTTTAAGTATCATTAAATCTCGTAAATAGATTTTTACCTCTTTATCTTCTTCCCTTTTTTGTGCTTTCAAGTCTCTTTTGTTTGCTCTTTCATCATTTCTTTTTTGGCGAGCTAAAATTTGCCTAACCCCTTCACTTGGCTTACTGCCGCGATGAGTATTATAACCGGCAAACAGGTCTCCTAAAAAAAAATAAACACTAAATAGCAGAATTAAAAATAATTGCATATAAAATCCTAGTTTAAAAAATTTATATAAATTTATAATATTTTATGAAAACATTAGTTTTAATGCAATATATACAAAAAAATTTGTTAAATTAAAGTTTTCACACACTACCATTTATAGTTTGTTTTTTTGTCACATTCTTTTTGCCCCATTCTTTCAGCCCTTTTTTACTCTATTATACTTACAAACTTAGATAATTAATAAAAATAAAGTAATATCTAAAGTGAAAATAAAAAATAGGTAAACCTATATTCAATTAAATAGCGAACTTTTAAAATTAATTTTTTTAACAAGTTTAGTTATTTTTTAACTTTCTGCTAAATCTTTCAAGCGTGAGGTTTAGGACCTAACTAACTCCGTCGCTAACCCTAGGACACAAAAACATTCGACTGCTACACCAACATAAAACCATTTTTTTAATGCACAAAATTGCTTTTCTTCTTTCTCCATAAAAACAGCCTTTTGCTTCAAGTCAGAAATTTGACGTTTTTGTAAAGCCACAACATGATTAAAAAATTCTTTTGTAAAATTATCTAAAGGTTTTGAACAATCAACATAATTATCTCCGTCTTGATTCGATTTAATTTCTCCGCTTTCGACTATTTGACTTGTAATTAAATGCACTTTTTCCTTTATAGGCATATGCTGTGGTACATCTAGTTTTTTTGCTAAAAAAGCTTCCAAATAAAAAGGCTGACGCCAATTTTTTTTTGACAATACATCAAAAAAACTTTTTTCCAAGCCCGCTTGATAAAGCACGGTAATTTTTTTATTATTATTCATAGAATCAAAATTAGAATACCAAAGAGGATTTAAAGAATAACTATTTTTATACTCAATCGGCTCAACTTTTTCGCGAAAAAGCCTTCTATCATTGAACCCCAAAGTTACATGATAAGCTTTAGTAATAAAGATATCACGTTGCAATGCAACCTCTTGCTTTTCACAGTGCCTTGCTAATATCATTAATACCCAATCTGCTACTGCCCCTCTTTGTCAAAAACCAACTAGATGCTTTACTGGCGTTATTAATAGTAAAAACAATATTATCATCTACAGCAAAACTCGGTTGCATTGTTATACTGGCTAATAAAAATAGAAATAACCAAAAACCCATTATATCCTTCTAAGCTACTTGATTTGTGGCACCAACTGTAGGCCATACTCTAACAAATGCTTATTATCAATGCCAGTTGGCGCATCCATCATTAAATCATAGCCGCGTTGTGTTTTAGGAAACGCTATAACATCACGAATAGATTGCGACCCTGTCAACAACATGACAAATCTATCTAAACCTAATGCTATACCGCCATGAGGTGGAAAACCTAATTCTTGAGCTTCTAATAAAAAGCCAAATTTTTTCTCTGTTTCTTGTTCGGTCAACCCTAAAAGATCAAAAACTTTCTGTTGCATATCTCGGTGATGAATACGAATAGATCCACCGCCAAGCTCAACGCCATTTAATACGATATCATACGCACGCGCTTTCATATCAGCAGGATTCAAACTTTCCCACCCTTCTTGTGGCGAAGTAAACGGATGATGTACCGCATTATAACAATTCGTTTTTTCATCGTATTCAAAAAGAGGAAAATCAACAACCCATAAAAAATTATATTTGCTGGTATCTATAAGACCTAATTCATGACCAAAAGCCAATCGTAAACGACCCAAAACTTCCCAAGCACTCTTGTATTGATCGGCAACTAAAAAAAGCGTGTCGCCCGCTTTTAAATCAGGTAATAAAACTTCCGCCTGCTTAAGAAAATCTTCTGGTAAAAATCTAGCAACTGGTGATTCAATTTTGCCATCTTTGTTAACTCGAATCCAGAGTAGCCCTTTTGCTCCATGTTTGTGAGCTTTGTTCACCCAAGAATCTAAATCAGAACGAGAGAAATCATGCTCTTTTATATGTAGGCACCCAACTTTGCCATTTTTACTAAGAATATCTTTTAAAAATGCTAATTCTGTTGTTGCAAACAGTTGAGTTATATCATTAATTTTTAATTCAAATCTAGTATCAGGCTTGTCGTTACCATAATAATTAAAAGCATTATCATATGTCATACGAATTAAAGGCAAACTAATCTCTCTATTCATAACTTTTTTTAATACATAGGCAAGTAATTTTTCGATAATAGTCTGAATGTCTTCTTCTTTAATGAATGACATTTCTATATCAAGCTGGGTGAATTCTGGTTGTCTATCTGCACGTAAATCTTCATCTCTAAAACAACGTGCGACTTGAAAATATTTTTCCATGCCACCAGCCATTAACAATTGTTTGTATAGCTGTGGTGATTGTGGCATAGCATATACCGATCCTTTATGCATGCGCGAAGGAACTAAAAATTCTCGTGCGCCTTCAGGCGTGTTTTTAGTTAATATCGGTGTTTCGATTTCACAAAAACCTTGCTCATGCAAAACTTCACGCATTGCAAAAATAATATTATGCCTCAAAATAAAGTTGTCACGGACTTCTGGTCTTCTTAAATCAATGTAGCGATATTTAAGGCGTAATTCTTCTTCAACATTACTTCCTTCTTCTAGAGAAAAAGGTAGTGTCTTAGCTTTATTTAATATTATAAGATGTTCAACCTGCAACTCAAATTTTCCCGTAGCCATTTCATTATTCATGGTTCCAGCGGTACGTTCAACTACTTTACCATATACTGAAACAACATACTCAGCTCGTAAAGAATGCGCTAACTCATGAACAGCATTATCAAAGGTAGAATTAAAAACAAGTTGCATAAGACCACTTCGATCTCTTAGATCAATAAAAATAAGTCCTCCATGATCTCTCCGTCGATGAATCCAACCAGATAGACCAATTGATTTACCTAAAAACGTTTGATCAACAAGTCCACATCCGACAGAGCGAGTAATAGTGCGGGCAATTTGCATTTCAATATCCTTCTATTTGAAGCTATAAGTAGGCTATCTATCTCTTTTTTTCTAACTAAAACTTGAACTGAACGCCTAAATTAAATGTATACGCAACATTATTACCAATATTAGGAATACGAACATCAATTGCTCCCGTAACATCAAGGCTATCTAACTCTGCTGCCTGTTCTTTATTTAATGGACGTCCCTTAATATCGGTAAAATGAGTCCCTGGAATAAAAATTGAACTAGTGCAGAATAATTTCATATCTCTAAACAGATAGTACTCAAGAAAAAGATTACCTTCAAGACCTAAATAAGCACTTGCTTTTTCTGGCAACTCTTTTTTAGTAATTGCATCAAACTTATTAATTTTAGAGTATTCCCAGAACATAAGTAAGTTAGGCCATACTAAAAATTTATTCTTACTAGCAGTCGGTTCCCATTTCAAACTAGTACCCCAGAAAATGAGATTAGAGAAATTCGATATTGTTTTAGCAAATGTTCCTGCCTGATCTCCCTGAGGAATAGACAAAGGACGACCTACTTTGCCAGTTCCTAAAAAGTGAGCTGATTTAACCCGCGTTCCATTATAAGCCTCTTGCAATGGAATAAAGCCAGAATAAACACAATTATTTCTGTCTAGATTCGGATCCTGATCACCAGAGCTAACCCCTGCAGCAACTGCTAGTTTCAAATCTTTTTCATAGAGCCAGCACGCAGCATCACCGACAGCCATAAATCCTCTATATTGATTACTATGCGGATTACGGTATCTATTAGGCGCATTAACCAATGAAACCGGCCCTTCTATCCCTGCCTTAGGCAGAAAACCAACAGAAGCAACTTCGCCTATAGCTTTACCATTAAGGGATTCATCTTGCTGAGTTTTATTGCGATTGATAATAAGTTTTTGAGCTTCGCTTTTAGGAACAAATGGAATATTATTACCATTGCCATCAGTAACATGTGTATTGATAAATGCAAGTTTAGAATTAATATTGGTTGTGCCAACTTGAGTTCTATCCCACCCCAATACTTTTTGTCTGCCAATATTAAATCCACAATCAAAACCGAATTCAAACAAATTATGTACATATTCACCAGCCAGACCAAATGTGGCTAATTTACTTGATGCGTCAGCAACAAATTCAATCTTTTGCTCTGGGTCATGATTATAAAGACCATAAGGCTCAAGAATCAATTTACCATAAGTACCGTCAAGAGCTTTCCACTTTAAGCGACTAGCAAAAACAAAATTTATTTTGCCAAATCCTCGCTGAGGGCTATCGTAATGATCATATTCTTGGCCACGAATTTTTTGTGCAGTTTCAGCAAAATTATTACATTTATTTTGCAAGATAGCTAAATAAAAATCATAATGTAATTTTTTAGCAATAAAATCACCTTCTAGCAACGCACCACACGCAAATTGATCAACAAATCCGTCAGAATAAAAACCTAAATAGTTAGGGCCTACTGCATAAGCATCACCCAAAGAAATACCACGCCCCAACTGAAAAGGAAAAGCTCCAACTTTAAAATGATGCGACGTATCAAAATTAAGACCTAACGCTTTGCCAACATTAATATCAAGCCATGCTTCTCGCATCCAGAAAATATAACGAGGAATACCGTGATTGTGTTCTTGGCCAACAGCATCCAAAATCTTGGTTTCAGCGTTTATAGTTTTAATAGTACCATCGTTGCTACCCCAAAGTCCGTTATTACGTAACACAAACTGAAATTCAGCAACGGCATCATTATATATGTCTTTGAGGTACAAAAGATGCGCCTTAACATCTAATTTATGACGCCAATAAAGAGCTTGGTCATAGGGAATACTATTATTAAGCAGTCTAATATGCCGTCCATAAAAAGTCTCTTGAGAATACATACCAGAAAAATCATATAACCAATCACTTGTTTTAACCTGAACCTGCGGTTGAGACAACAACGTAAAAGTATTAAAAACAAAACAGATAAACAATATAAAAACATTCGCCTTCTTCATAAAATCCTTAAAACCTTGGTGCACTAAAACGGCTAACACAGCGAATTAATACTATATTTTTTTATTATTTTGTCAATGCAAATAGGCCGTTTTTTTATTTAAAAAGCTATATTTCATGGTATATTTTTATGTTATATTTTTATATGTTCATACAATAAGCAAAATAGATAGAACAAAACTTATAAAAAAAGAATATAATTATGATAAAAAAAAATGCCTTACTCGGCGCACATATGTCCATAAGCGGTGGCTTTGAAAATGCTATTATAGATGGTGAATCTATCGGCTGTACTGCCATCCAGATTTTTACAAAAAGTAATCGTCAATGGCATGCAAAAAAAATAACTGAAGAGCAAGCGCTTGCTTTTAGAGAATATTTATCAAAATCCACCATAAAAATGGTTGCTGCTCATGCGAGCTATCTCATTAATATAGGATCACAAAATAGCGATCTTGCAAAAAAATCTATCGATGCCCTTGTAGACGAACTTGATCGATGCCAAACTCTAGGAATACCCTATCTAATCTTCCATCCAGGATCATACATTAATGGCGACCCTGATACGTGCTTAAAGCAAATAGCCGAAAATATTGATACCATATTCAGCAAAACAGACAGCAAAACAGAACTATTGCTCGAAACTATGGCTGGTCAAGGAACCAGCGTAGGTCATACTTTTGAACAGATAGCAACTATCATTAAATTATCTCATCATAAAAAACGGATTGGGGTCTGCATTGATACATGTCATGTATTTTCTGCTGGTTATGATTTTAGAACTAAAAAAGAATATAACGCAATGTGGAAATTATTTGATTCAGTAATTGGTCTAGAAAAATTAAAAGCTATACATATTAATGACTCAAAGACAGATCTTGGATCCCATGTGGATAGGCATGCTGACATAGGAAAAGGGAAAATAGGGCTAGAAGCATTTACTTTATTGGTTAACGATAAAAGATTCTGTAAAATACCAAAGTTACTGGAAACCCCAAAATTAACACTCAATGACCATAAAAAAAATCTAGATATACTAAAACAACTTATTATTTAATTAAAAATCTATATATAAACACAAAACAAGAAAGTAATAAGTAATTGGTCCAAATATATGCTAAGGAAGGAACTATGGTTAAAATTTTTTAAACACATTACCTATTACTTTCTTATTCAGTAAGCAGTACTTTAAATCATATCCTTCTACCAACCCAAGGAACGAAGATTATGAACCAAGCACTATCAATTCTGAATAAACAAAAAAAAAAAACTACAACTTATTTTAAACACAAAATTGCAACACTTAAAAATGCCTATAAAAACAGAAAAATCAGAATTTTTTGTTGCTTTTGTAAGCAAAGCAACAAAAAAGCAACAAAAACTAAAAGTAACGCGCAATTGAGCACGCAAAGCCTTATAAAATCAACGTTGCTTTGCTCTATTTTAACTTAAATGAAAATAAAAAATGTTTAAAAAAAACAAAAATAAAAATCAATTGTTTTAACTAATACCAGCTTTTCTCGAGCAATACGTATTAAAAATTTCCCCTTTTTTATACCACACCTATACCAGAAAACCTCAATACCTGTCTGGCGATGGGTCTCTAATTTTTTCAAACTCTCTATTATTGGCTTGTATGGAGTATTCCCGCAGGAGCACCATACTGATCAGGTCAATCTATTTTGATTTATCTATCAGCGCTTCTTTACCTCATAGACTTTGCTATAGCGGCGAGTCTTATATATGCAATCACTGAAATTGATATAAATATTTTAATTATAGCAGTGCGCATTAAAAATTCTCCATTTTTTACCTCCAATTATTGATAAGCTTGTATGTCGTACCTGCGAAGGGGATACGACAATGATACTCTCTGGTCGGTGCGTATAGCTATAGCTTTTTTCGGGTTATTTTTACCCAGCTTATTGCTGGGGCTCCGCTATTTATCAGCGCTGTGCTATATAAACTACGTATTTTAACGCGAGCTCGATCTAAGCGATCAGCTTTCTATAGATTTTTTTGTAAATTAGATCTTTTGGTAAAATAGGGTAAATTCATTGGGGGCCTCGAAGAGGCCCCCAATGAAAACTTTTAATACGCCGTAAAACTGATATCCAAGCTATTTTTACAATCTTCTTACGTCAAGCTCACGTTATTTTAAAAACTTTGCCCTTGTGAAGCAGCTCCTCAAAAAAAAGAGCTCACGACCAAACATATCGCAAGCTCTTAAATATTTTACCCGTTTTAAGGCTATTTATCGAAACTAAGATTTTTAACTACTGTAATTAAAATTTTAGATAATATTGCCCGCCCTGCGCCACTTTAAGCCAGATAGTACGAATATAAAACCTACTTAAGCATAGATAGCGTTTGATTTTTATATAAAAACAAGATTAACAAACAAATCTTTTGTATAAATAAATCAAACATATAGAAAAAAGAATTCGATTATCGACTATTTTTTCTTATCGGGAGTTTTTTCAGCTACTTCGATCAAGCATTCAACCTGATCATCTGGCAACCAAGCATCAAAACCATCTACAACAAATCCACACTCAAATCCGGTATTAACTTCTTTAACAGATTTTTTCTCTCGCTGTAAACTTTTAATAATGCCTTCACCAATTTTTTTATTTTTTCTTAAAACATTAACATGGCCACCAACAACAAATCGACCTTCTTTGACATAAGAACCAGCGATGACGCCGATATTTTTAATATCAAAAACACGAAGAACCGTTGCTTGCCCAACGCGTGTTAATACTTTTTTAACTGCTACGGCTTTTTTAGTCAATAATTCAAGATTTTCAAGCAACTTATAAATGATATCATACAAATAGATAGTTATACCGTGCTGATGCGCCAATAACGATGCATTTGGTTCAACTTTAACGTGCAATCCTATAATACTTGCATCAATATTTATCGCCAACTGAACGTCACTTTCTGTTATACCACCAACCATAGCTGATGCAACATTTAGGCCAATATTTTCTTTGCGTGACAACTGCGCTATAGAATCTAAAAGAGCCTCTTTTGAAGAATTTGTATCCGTTTTTATAATAAAGGTAGGACTGCCTTCTTTTTTTATGCCTGTATACCCAGGAGATGAAAGCATCTCTTTTTTTGATCTACGAGCTAAATATTCATTTTTCGCTACAACTTCAAAAGAATCGCCGACATTAGGCAATAACTCAAAACCTGCTATTCTAACAGGGATGCTTGGTTTTGCCTCTTTAAGGCTATTGCCATGCGAATCAACGATAGAAATTACTTTTCCCATTGCATTACCCGCAATAAAATAATCTCCTATATGAATGGTTCCTTGCTGGCTAATTATAGTGGCTACCTGTCCGTAACCTTTTTCAACACCAGATTCTAGCACAAAACCCGTAGCAAGACCTGTATCTATAGCTTTCAATTCCATTAATTGCGCTTGCAAAGCAATCATTTCAAGCAGCTCACTTACTCCATTGCCAGTTTTTGCAGAAATAGGAATGCATACTGCATCGCCACCCCATTCTTCAGGCGTAACTCCGTGCTGAGCAAGTTCACGTTTAACCACATCAATGCGAGACTTATCGACTTTATCCATTTTATTTATTGCCACGATGATAGGAACATGCATAGAAAGGGCATGCTTAATTGCTTCTACTGTTTGAGGCATAACGCCATCATCTGCAGCAATAAGCAAAACAACGATATCAGCAATCCGCACTCCACGTTTTCTCATTTTTGAAAATGCTTCATGCCCCGGAGTATCTAAAAAAACAATATTGCCTTGCTCTGTCTTAGCTTCATAAGCGCCAATATGTTGTGTAATTCCACCCTTTTCTTTCATGGCCACCCGAGACTTACGAATAAAATCGAGCAACGTAGTTTTACCATGATCTACATGCCCTAAAATAACCACAATAGGCAATCGCTCTATAGAGGTTGTATTATTTTTAGCTTTTTCTAAAAAATCATGCGTGGTATTGGCTACTTCTGACGCTTGAGGAATAAGTGGTTCAAAATTATAATGCTTGGCCAGAGAACGAATGACACTTTCTGATAAAAATTTATTTTTTTCAGCAACAATACCCATTTTCAAAAGTGTTATAATAAGATCACTAACAGAAACATGAATTTTATGAGCCAAATCAGCAACGCTCATTTCTTGTACAACAACCTTTAAAGAAGCTGGTTCTGCTTTTGCTTTTTCCGCTTCTGCTTTTAATTTTTCTTCTTTTGGGCTTAGCTGTGAACGTATTTTTTCTTCATTACGTTCTTCATGACGTTCTGTGTTTTTTTCTTTTTTGTCGTTATTTTTAACGATATCGCGCTGATGTTGCATATGGTCTGGAGTATGATTCTTTTTAGAGGATTCTTGAAATGTACTTAAAGTTTTTTTTAATAAATTAATAGCTTCATCCTCAATAATAGACATATGGCTTTTAATATTAAAACCAGCAGCCTGTAAAGTGCTTATAATCTCTTTTGTGGGAATATTATATTGTTTGGAAAATTCGTATACACGCATATTTATTAAACCACCTTATCAGGTTATCAAAAAATTTTCAACAACATTACACTATCAATATTATCTAACAATGTTATCCAAACACACTATTCTAAAAACATTATTTCAAAAATTAGATTTTTTCACCCAAAAAAAAGAATACAGCTAACCATTAGTGCTTATTACTATTTATTTTGAAAAACTACTATCATTATCGCTATCGCCACCATCACTATCTCTATTACTATCACTATCGCTATTGCCATGAACGGCGTTCATCATATCTGAAACAGTAGAACCCGATGAAACTAGCTGAATATCCATGCCCACCAAATGAGCTGTTAATTTAATATTTTGACCCATTTTTCCTATTGCCACAGAACGTTGATCGTCGTCAAGCGATACTTTTGCCACCCCATCAACAACTTCAACGCTATTGATTTCGGCAGGCCTTAATGCATTTTTAATTAACACTTCAACCTTGTCGCTCCACGGTATAATATCTATTTTTTCGCCACTTAATTCTTTTAATATTGGCTTAATTCTACTGCCCCCGACGCCCACACATGTTCCTACCGGATCAATATTAACATCATTTGAAAAAACGATAATTTTAGACTTATATCCAGGAATTCGAGCAATTTTTTTGATTTCTATTAATTTCTCAAAAAGCTCCGGAATCTCTAACTCAAAAAGTTGTTGTAGAAACTGATCCGAAGTGCGACTTAAAATAAGTTGGTTGTCGTTTTTAGGCTCCAACAATACTTCTCTCAAAAGAGCACGAATTGAAAAGCCCACAACGCACTTGTCTCCAGGAATTGTGGCTGACTGGGGCAAAAATGCTAGATTTTCATCAATCTTAACAATCATGCCGCCGCGTTCGCACTTATGAATAACGCCTACAACAATATGACCTTCTTTTGGCTTAAACTGCTTATGCACAAGAGCGGCTTCGATTTGCCTAATGCTGCTTGCGATCACTTGTCGCGCTTGAAGGATCTCTATTCTTCCGATTTTGCCTTCAAAGGGAAGCCATACACTTTCTCCTATTTGGGCATCTTGACTCAAGAAACGAGCTTTTTTAAGGCTGATTTGGGCAAATTCATCCTCAACCTCACTCGACAAAGGAACAACCTGCTTATGAACCAAAATTGCTATTTCGCCTGTTTTTTTGTCATATTTTACTTGCAACTCTATATCGGGATACTTGCGTTCATAGGCTGCAAGCATTCCTTTGCAAATAACATCGCTCAGCACATCTCTATTGAGACCTCGATCTTCAACTAGCTCTTCTATTACATCAAAAAGATTCACGGCATCCTTCACTTGGCTCAGTATACTTGACAATACGCTTATTAGGAGTAAAAAAGAAAAAATAGCAAAAATATACTTGATAAAGAATAGTATAAAATTATTGATTTAGCAAATAGTGTTGTTAATTTTCACCACGTCTATTTTGTAGCTTAGATTTAATTACCCACCATTTTTTTGAAAGCCTATTATTATCTTAATATATAAATATATTTATAATAATAATAGATGGATGATTTTTTGTTGGGTAAATCGTCTTTTTTTTTCGTAGGGCCGGCTCTGGATGGGGGCTATGAAGAATTGAAGGGTGTTGGAAAGTCGTGGGGTAACTGTTGGATAAAATTCCCCCAATATGCTGGCAGCCCGCTCTAGGAGCGGCTTTTCAAGAACCCACTCGCGGAAAGCCGCTCCTAGAGCGGGCTATCGTAAAATTGACCTTTTTTTATCCAACAGTTACCCCACAGTTATCCCACGCTTATCCCACACTTATCCAACACATTGCCTTTTTTGGAGTTTTTATGGCATTTTGGTCATTTTTATTGCCAAATTGATATCGTTTATAAATGCTTCTAGTGTGTTTTGGTTGCGCATCACATAGGCGGGATGGTATGTTGGTATTATTTTCTTATCGAAAAAGGGCAAAATAATTCCTCTTTGTTCAGATATTTTTATTTTTTTATCCAAAAGCCCCTCCAGTGCGGCCGATCCGAGGGTGCAGAGTACTTTTGGTTGGATAATATCAATTTGATGCAAAAGAAGAAGATTTTTGCATGTTTTCATCTCCAATGGCAGCGGTTTTCTGTTCAAAGGAGGGCGGCACTTTACTATGTTTGTTATGAATACATCATTGCGATTTATTTCTGTTTTTTCAAATACTTTATCAAGAAATTTTCCTGCTTTTCCTTGAAAAGTAAAACCTGTTGCGTCTTCATATTTTCCTGGAGCTTCTCCGATAAAAAGCAACAGAGAATCAACATTTCCTTCGCCAAAAACAACATTTTTTCTTCCCATTCCACCAAGCGGGCACATGATGCATTTTGTGTAAGGTGCATATAGCTGTTGCAAAAGCACCATTTTTTGTTGCTTTTGCAACAGTTTTTTATTTTCAATTTTCATGTTTGTTTTTTCGTTATGCAACACTTTGCGTTCAACTAGCCCAAAAATATCATGTTGCTTTTTTAGGAAATTGACTACAATTGCAACATTTTTGTTTTTTCAATAGTTTTTATGTTTTTTATTTTTATGTTTATTTTTTTGTTAAGCTTGGTGATATTGTTGTAAGAAAGCAGACCATGTATGTGTTAAATCAGAGAAGTATGAAGGGTGTATATTGCGTTCTGGAAAATAGATAGAGACTCCTTTTGCTGACGATAGATTTTTTCCTACTTTGTTGGCGATTATAAATCTTTCTAGACAAGATATTCCTGCTTTTAAGGATATTTTTAGACTATTTTTTATATTATTTTCATTTTCGGTATTTGTTAATTGAAATAAATATATATTTTTTTCTAAGTTGGATAATAGGTTGTGTAGATCTATGTAACTTGGTTCGTCAAAATGGGTACAAAATTCTTTGTTGTGACTAAGCCATATGGCCTTTTTAACGCTATTGTTTTTTTGTTGTTGAAGCGCTTGGGTTAGCAACGTAGCAATTTCATGTATGATTGGTTTTAATTTATTTACATTACTGAGGCTGACTGCTGATTGAGCAAAGTCTTCTGTAATATTGCTGTATGCTATTTCATATGCATTTACGATATGTTGGGCAAATTCTTTTGGTGTTATTGTTTGTGTGGCAAAGGGAGCAAGTACTTCATCATAGGCCCAGCCGGTCCCTAATTCTACTTCGCATGATCCTACCATGATGTCTGCATACTCTTGAGTTAGCGTTGCCATTTCGTACATCATCATAAGGCATGCATCAAAACCGAGAAGGCTTATTTTTTTACCCTTTAAAATATCATTTTTAATTGTTTGTAATGCAAATACGAGCTTTGTGTTGTTGAGATAATTTCCTGTGGTATCATCCCAACAGATGCCTCGCTGCTGGAATCGCCTATCAATAAGATCAATAAATCCAATAGTTCGATCAAGTTCGAATTTATTGTTTGCGGGATTAAATAAAAATAAATTGGTTGGGTTAAAAATATATCCTCGGGAAGGATTAAGAATACCACATCCATGGTTCCAGAATATGAGAGCATATTCGTCTGCTGGAAAATTAGTAAATCCCCATCGGCATGCCGATATTAGAGTGTCTGGACTACCGCTATCCATTGATTGAGATAGGTCGTCGTGTGCATTGAGATGGATAATTTTATTTTTTTCAATATAATATCTTCGAGTAATTTTGTTGTTATTGCTTATTTTTATATCAAGATGTACTAATATATTGATATGTTCGGTTGAACCTATTGAAGCCATTTGCTTGATGTTTCTGACTGCGAAATTACGTAAATCATTGTCCGCTGACATATATACCATAATTGTCCACTTTCTTTTGCTTTTTAGTGAACGAGTTCTTGTTGTGCTTTTTTTGTTAATAAAAAATAGGCTTTGGTCGCAGGTGATGCTGTCTAATTCGCTAAGAAGATCTGGGAATAATGGATGAGTAGTAGAGTAAAAAATTAAATTAGTGAATAATAGAAAAGTTTTAAATAAGCAATAAGTGTATTTTTGTTTCACTGCAGCTCCTTTTTTCTAACTATATAATTTATTGTAATTTATTACTTGCTATTCTATTTTATTTATTTCAGTTTAATCAATATTTTTGTATAATGAGTCTGCTTTGTTGAGTATAGATTAGCTATTAGCGCGAGAGCGAAAGTAAGTGCAAAGCTTAATTGAAAATCTAAAAAAAATATTTGTATGGGATTGCATACAACAACATACAGGGTGACAAGAGTAAGGATATGAAGAAAATGTATAGGAATTTTTAATAAATTGCATACTGTATATAAAAAAAATGAATAAAAAGCGCGCAGAAAAGATATTGAAGACCAGCTAAACATGAGATAAATAGAGCACAGAGTCAGCATGCATATCTGTTTAAAGAAAAAAGGCAAAGGGAAAAGGCGAAAAAGGATAAGCCAAATAAAAGTAAAAATAGTAAGGTGAAGTCCTGATCTTGCAAGGTAGTGAGATATTCCCCATTGTCTAAACTTTTGAACAAAAGGTTGAATATTATTTTTTACTAATACTTTATTGCCTAAAAACAGAGATGAAAATAGAGCAAAGCTTTTGTGAGGCATTTTGCAGCGTATTCGCTCTAAAATTAGATATTTGGTTTCAGAGATCCATCGCATAAAAGAATAGTTAGGGCGTTGTTTTATTATAATATTATTTTGAGTCAAAAATACGCTGGCACTAATATTTTTTTTAATAAGATAAAAAAGAAATGACGGGTTGTTAGGTTTTTTTATTATTATATTTTCTAATGTTATAGTATCAGAAACTTTACAGAGCGTTTTAAATGGAGAATAAATTTGAATATGTATATTTTTGGGTTTTTTTGTTTCTATATTAATCGTTTTTATATCATTTATTTCTAGGCCTGCTGCTTCTATATTCGTTATCTCTATACTCGTAACAGAGAGCGTGATACACTCTTTTATTCTCTGATATTTTCCCATTGATTCGATGTCTGTTATCGTTCCGGAAATTGAGCATGTTTTATTCTGATATTGATCGTAAAAGTGTTGATATTTTTGTTGTTGTTGTTTGTAGTTTATGTTGCCAGCTATAAAGCTAATGAGCAATATGCTGGTTTGGATAGTTATTTTTTTTGATAACAGGTCTGTTTTAGCTTTAATATTTATATAAGATAGTGTGCCAGTTAACACAATGGCGAATAACGAAAAGCCATAGAGTAGCCATGTTACATAATTATTCTCTATACATTTGCCCGCGATAATGCCGAAAATAAAAAAACAGGTTATACCAAAAATAATATGTATATTTGGCTGAATAAAGTGGCTGGGTAGTGATTTTATTATAGACATATCTAGATATAAGTATCGTGTTTTTGGTGACTTATTTGTTAATAAAAATTGGTGATTTTAACTTTAAAATAAGAAAATGGAGCAATAATCATATTTTATAATAATAGATATTTTAAAAAATGTAATTATTCTTTGATAGATAATTTTTATTATCATAGCCCAGCGTCGACTGTTTTCAGAATATTTTTGAGTAACATTAGGCCATGCTTTATACTTTGTTAAAATAAGATCAATTGGGCGAGATAAAAGAACGCAGAAGAGCAGGATTAATCATGATGTATGTTAGTTTTTTAACTATGCACAATAAATTTAAACTTGTATTGCTTATTTTGTGTACTTCGCAAATATTATTTCCTGCCGCCGTCCGACGCCCGCTACAGACTGCCTGTTATTATCAGGGACCATCATGTTTTTAATAGCTTTATTTTGCAGATTCTTATATGATTTAAAATTAGTTTAGTCTATAGAAAAATTGGTTTATAGAGATAAAATCAATAAGAGATGCTATTAATAAAAAAGAGAGTTAATTAAAAAATAGAGCTAGTAAACAAACTATATATGAGTAGGTGCAGTATGAAAATGCGAAACAATGGATTTTTTTTATTGATCTTGGTATTAGTTAGTTTGTCTTTTTTGAAAGCAAGCCCGCGTGTCTCTAGATTAAAAAAAATACACGCTTCTAGGGCAAGACAAACAATAAAAGCAGTTGATAAAAGTTTTGATTCTTGGAATTCGCTTACTGAAAATAGTGACAAAATAAACATCAATAGTAGAGAAAAAAACAAGATAACAAATGGCACGATACATAAAACAATACATAAAACGATAGATAATAAACCAGAAGTGTACGTCTATCAGCTTGAAAATGGTCTTACTGTTTTAGTAAGGGTTGTCAAAACAGTGCCTAATGTATCAATGCAGTTATGGTATGGGGTTGGTTCTAAACATGAACAAGATGGGGAGCGAGGCTCAGCGCATTTGTTAGAGCATATGCTTTTTAAAGGGACCCATATTCGTTCAGAATCAGATATTAGTACGGAAGCGCATAAAATGTCTGCTGTTACCAATGCATTTACCTCATATGATTTTACCGGGTACATATTTGATTTTCCGGTACAAAATTGGCGACATGGCTTAGCTATTTTTGCAGATTGTATGGAGAATTGTACTTTCAAAGAAGATCATTTAAGTTCTGAGATGAAGGCTGTAATTCAAGAATTAAAAATGTATAAAGATAGCTATCAGCGAACCCTTGTTGAGGAGCTTGTTGGGCTTATTTTTCAAGATCATCCGTATCATCATCCTATTGTTGGTTATAAACAAGATCTATGGAATGTTAAGTCATCTGATCTTTTTGCTTTTTATAAAAAGCATTATAAGCCAAACAATGCTACTCTCATTGTCGTAGGAGATGTTGATCCTGATGATGTTTTTCAAGAGGCTAAAAAAGCCTTTGGGCATATAAAGCCAGATTGGTCACATAAAAAAGAAGAATTTTATTTTAATCAAGATATAGCAGCAAAATCTGTTCAGATATATCGGGATGTTAAGCAGCCACGAGTCTGCTTTGCGTTTGTTGTTCCTGGCCTATCTGCAAAAAAAGATCATCTGTTGTCTTTGATAGATGTTGTTTTGGGACAAGGAAAAAGTTCTCGTTTGTATAAAAAAATAGTTGATGAGCTACAGCTTGCAACATCGCTTCGGTCTTCGAGTTACGATCTTTTTGATCATGGTCTTTTTTTGATAGCTGTTGAGCCTAAATCGGTTGAAACCATTGAAACGATTAGCTCTATTATTAAAAAAGAACTGGCAGAGGTGGCTGAAACTGGTATTACCGATGAAGAATTAATAACAGCTATTAAGCAGAATAAAATGGCGATCTATGGCCTTTTAGAAAGTAATAAGAGTCAAGCTGAAAGGATTGGAGCTTCGTTTCTTGCAACTGGTGATCCTGAATATATTTATAATTATTTTAATTATCCCTTGGCAGAGTTAAAAGAAGGAGTGCATCAATTAATTAAAGACTATTTACGTCCAGCAGTTATGCACACAGGTCTTATTTTGCCATTGCCAGCATCAGAAAAAGAGCAATGGATTAAATTGCAAAAAAGATCTGATGAAGAAGATAAGCGTATTCTTTTTGGCAGAGTGCGTAATACCCCAGTAGAGCCACCAGTTAATGCAGATAAGGTAGAAGTTGGCAAACGAGTAGAATTTGCATTTCCAAAGCCAGAGAAAGCGCTGCTATCTAATGGTTTAACTTTGTATTATTATAATAATCCTCAAACACCGAAGCTGGAATTGGTACTTTCTTTTGCGGCACGTTCTTATTATGACTCTGACAAGCTGCCCGGCTTATATAATTTTGTTACATCTATGATGACAGAAGGAACGAAAAACTATACAGCGCAAGAGCTTGCTCATGCTGTTGAATCTCGTGGAATGGATATATCGGTCAGTCCAGGTAGAATTACCATGAGCTTTTTAAGTGAGGATCTTTTATTTGCATTAGATATTTTAGAAGAATTATTAACCAATGCTACTTTTGATACAAAAGAGATAGAAAAAGTTCGTGATCAATTAAATGCTAAAATTAAGCGCGTTTGGGATGATCCCGGCTTTATTTGTTCCCAATTAGTTAGAGAAGATGTGTATAAAGGGCACCCATACAGTAAGAATTTATTGGGTACGTATGAATCTATAGGAAAGATTACTCAGAAAGATCTGATTGATTTTTATACCAAGTATATTTCTCTTCAAGGAGCGCGTTTGGCAATAGTTGGTGATTTGAGCGGTTACAATATTGTAGAAGAACTAGAAAATAGCTTAGGGAAATGTAAGGGTTGTTTCGTAGAACCTATTCAGTTTCCCGTAGTAAAATATGAAAAAGTTCATGAGATTAATTATCCTATTAATAGGGATCAAGTAATGCTCTTTTTAGGTGCATTATCAATAGATCGCAAACATGCTGATTATGATAAATTAATGTTATTTGATCAGATATTTGGTGGTGGAGTACTTGGCTCTATGAGTTCTCGTCTTTTTGATTTACGAGAAGAGACCGGTCTTTTTTATACTATTGGTGGATCTCTTATTGCAGGAGCAGATGAGCAACCGGGCATGTTAATGGTCAAAACAATTGTATCATTAGATCGTTTGCAAGAAGCTGAAAAAGCTATACGAAATACCATGCTAACGACTGTTGATACGGTAACCGAAGAAGAGTTTGAACAGGCAAAACAGGCGGTAATTAATTCATTAGTTAATAATTTTACTTCGAGTGCTCGTATGGCAGAACTGTTTTTATTTTTAGATAAATATCGGTTGCCAATAGACTTTTTCGATAAAAGAGCTGTGCAGTTAGAGGCTATTACTTTAGATGAGGTTAAAGAAGCTGCAAGTAAGATATTAAACCAGAAGAGTTTATTAACAGTTCGTGTTGGTCGTGTAGATAAAATAGTGGCTGATGAAGAAAATGGCAATAGCAAAGAATAATAGGCGACAGCAAAGAGTAATATACGAAACAGGAACAGAATAGACATGAATACTAGAGAAAAAAAGAGCATAGAAAAAAACAAAATAATAAGCAGTGCAACAGATAAAGCGATGGATGGCATGACTGGTAGTTTAATGAGCAATGTGACTGGTAACTTGAAAGATCGAGAACCGCAAGTACACACCTACCAGCTTGAAAATGGCCTTACTGTTTTGGTAAGAGTTGTTAAAACAGTACCAAATGTATCAATGCAGTTATGGTATGGTGTTGGTTCTAAGCATGAAAAAGATGGCGAACGAGGCTATGCGCATCTTTTGGAGCATATGATTTTTAAAGGGACGCATACTCGCTCAGAGTCAGATATTAACACAGAAACGCACAAAATGTCTGGCGTTACCAATGCATTTACTTCTTATGATTATACAGGGTATATATTTAACTTTCCGGTACAAAATTGGCGGCATGGATTAGTTATTTTTGCAGATTGTATGGAGAACTGTACTTTCAAAGAGGATCATTTAAGTTCCGAAATGAAGGCAGTAATTCAAGAACTAAAAATGAATAAAGATCGTTATCTGCGAAGTCTTCTTTGCGAGCTTATAGGACTTATTTTTTCAGATCATCCATATCATCATCCGGTGATTGGTTATAAGCAGGATTTATGGAGTGTTAAGGCGTCAGATCTTGTTTCTTTTTATAAAAAACATTACAAGCCAAACAATGCCACACTTGTCGTCGTAGGAGATGTTGATCCTGAAAATGTTCTAGAAGAAGCTAAAAAACTTTTTGGACATATAAAGCCAGATTGGTCATATAAAAAAGAAGAATTCTATTTTAATCAAGATATAGCGGCAAAATCTGTTCAGATATACCGAGATGTTGAGCAGCCACAAGCATGTTTTACTTTTGTTGTTCCTGGTCTATCGGCTAAAAAAGAACATTTTCTCTCTTTGATAGATGTTGTTTTGGGACAAGGAAAGAGCTCTCGACTGTATAAAAAAATAGTTGATGAGCTACAACTTGCAACATCGTTGCAGTCTTTTTATTACGATCTTTTTGATCACGGTCTTTTTTTCATAGCTGTTGAGCCTAAATCAGTCGAAGATATTGAAGCTATT
The DNA here is from genome assembly GCA_963719415.1 of uncultured bacterium. Taxonomy (GTDB): domain Bacteria; phylum Babelota; class Babeliae; order Babelales; family Vermiphilaceae; genus JAPLIS01. Next base: position 826,294 of record OY970383.1, read on the forward strand.
AGCGCTATTATTAAAAAAGAGCTAACTGAACTGGCTGAAACAGGTATTACTGATGAAGAGTTAACAACAGCCATTAAGCAGAATAAAATGGCAATCTATGGACTTTTAGAAAGTAATAGTAGTCAAGCTGAAAAAATTGGTGCCGCATTTTTAGCAACGGGTGATCCTGAATATGTGTATAATTATTTTGATTATTCTTTACAAGAGCTCAAAGAAGGGGTTCATCAACTAATCAAAGATTATTTCCGGCCAGCAGTTATGCATTCCGGCTTTGTATTACCATTACCTGCATCGGAAAAAGAGCAATGGATTACACAGCAAAAGATATCTGATGAAGAAGATAAACGTATTCTTTTTGGCAGGGTACGAACTACACAAATAGAACCGCCCGTTAATGCTGATAAAGTTGAAGTTGGCAAGCGCGTAGAATTTGCATTTCCAAAGCCAGAGAAAGCTCTTCTATCAAATAATGTACAGCTTTATTATTATAATAATGCTAAAATTCCAAAACTTGAGTTAGTGCTTTCTTTTGTAGCTCGTTCTTATTATGATTCGGATACGTTGCCGGGGTTATATAATTTTGTTACGGCTATGATGGAAGAAGGAACAAAAAACTATACCGCGCAAGAATTTGCTCATGCTATTGAATCTCGTGGCATGCATATATCAGTGAATCCGGGTAGAATTACCATGAGTTTCTTAAGTGAAGATCTTCTGTTTGCATTACATATTTTACAAGAGCTTCTGACTAATGTTAGTTTTGATAAAAAAGAGATAGAAAAAGTTCGTAATCAGTTAAAAGCTAAGGTTAAGCGTTTTTGGGATGAGCCGGGTCTTATCTGTTCTCAGTTAGTTCAAGAAGATATATATAAAGGACATCCATACAGTAAAAACTTATTGGGTACTTATGAATCTATAGAAAAGATTACTCAGAAAGATCTGATTGATTTTTATACCAAGTATATTTCTCTTCAAGGAGCGCGTCTGGCAATAGTTGGTGATTTGAGCGCTTACAATATTGTAGAAGAATTAGAAAAAGCTTTAGGGACATGTAAAGGTACTACGGTAGAGCCTATTCAGTTTCCAGTAATAAAATATGAAAAAACTCATGAGATTAATTATCCTATTAATAGAGATCAAGTTGTGCTCTTTTTGGGAGCCCTATCAGTTGGCCGTAAGCATCCTGATTATGACAAACTAATGTTATTTGATCAGATATTCGGTGGCGGCGTGCTCGGTTCTATGAGTTCGCGTCTTTTTGATTTGCGTGAAGAAACTGGCCTTTTTTATACCATTAAAGGGTCTTTGATTGCAGGAGCAGATGAGCAACCAGGTATGCTGATGGTTAAAACAATAGTATCATTAGACCGTCTAGAAGAAGCTGAAAAAGCTATTCGAAATACTATGTTAACGGCTGTTGATACAATAACGGAAGAAGAATTTGAACAGGCAAAACAGGCGGTAATTAATTCATTGGTTAATAATTTTACTTCGAGCGAACGCATGGCTGAAGCATTTTTATTTTTAGATAAATATAAGTTACCAGCAGATTTTTTTGATAAAAGAGCTGCGCAGTTAGAGGCTATTACTCTAGATGAAGTTAAAGAAGCTGCAGCTAAAATATTAAATCAGAATAGTTTATTAACAGTTCGTGTTGGACGTGTTGAAAAAAAGGGTCTTGATATAAAAGACGGTGATAGCAAAAAAAGATAGCGGTAAAAGAATAGTAGCACATTTTATTTATATTAAAATTTAGACTAATAAAATAAACTGGCGATATAATTATAAAAATTATATCGCCAGTTTATTTGTTTTCAGCACTATTAATTTTGTATTATAAAGGTTTAGTTAATCGACTAGAGAATAGGCTGCCATAATTTCTTGACGACTTTTTTCTATTATTTCTTGTTGTTCTTCTACGTCGCGTATTTCATCAATAATAGATTTTGCCGTTATTTCTTGGCCATTATTTTGGGTGAGACTATTTGTACCCACTCCTAATTGGTGAGCAATTTTCTTTTTTACAGTTTGAACGGTGTCCTTTGGGCCTATTTCTAAAGAATAGTGTCCATAGTTATGCTTTCTGCTTGTACCAAAGACCCATGCTGCATGTTTTAAGCCATGCTCGAACAAAGTATTGTCTGCTTTTGGTTGGTATGCGCAAAAAACAGTTGGTGTGTAGTTGATGATAACGAGAACAAAAAAGATTTGCTTGAGAAAAACTTTCATACCGTCCTTTTTTTACGGGTTTTATAGTAATAGAATTCTAGTGCCTCGTTCAAACATAGCGCTTTTTATAAAAATGACAATAGTTTATTATGGGTTTATTTAATCAAAAAAATTTCGAAGGTTTATTGGTGTTTTAGGGTTTTTTTATTCTTTTTTATGCTACCATTATATTCTACGTTATTATTATTTTCTCTATTACTATTGTTACCGTTCTCCATTTTTGGAGCAGCAAAAAAATTATGAATATCGATACAAAAGAATTAGATCAATTTAAGGCGTTTATTTGGGATTTTTATGCCCAACATAAGCGTGAGTTTCCTTGGAGAAACATTCAAGATCCTTATGCAATTGTTGTTTCAGAGATTATGCTGCAGCAAACACAAACGCATAGAGTTCAGGATAGGTATTTAGCATTTATGAATAGATTTCCTGATTTTGTTACGTTAGCTACAAGCTCTTTATACGATGTTTTAAACGTATGGCAGGGGTTAGGGTATAATAGAAGAGGAAAATGGCTGCATCAGATAGCAAATATAGTAGTGCAAGAGTTTCAGGGACAGTTACCTGATAGCCCAGATATATTGATTACTTTTCCTGGTATAGGAGCTGCGACAGCATCATCGATCTGTGCATTTGCTTTTAATAAGCCGACGGTGTTTATTGAAACAAATATTCGAGCTGTTTTTATTAATCAATTTTTCAAACATCGCACAGATATCAGCGACAAAGAACTGTTTCCTTTAATTGGAGCAACCGTGGATCAAGATAATCCGAGAGAGTGGTATTATGCATTGATGGATTATGGTGTATTTTTAAAACAGAGCGGTAAAAATCCTAATACAAAAAGCAAACATTATACTAAACAGAGTCGATTTGAAGGTTCTGATAGACAGATTCGGGGCGCGGTTATTCGGCTTTTAGTGGAAAAAAAATCGATTGAAAGATTGGAAATATATAATCTATTATTAGCAGTAGAATCTATTCCTGGTAATAATAGTGATAGTAAACATGACAATAAATATGAGAGTAAAGGCGATAGCAAAGCTGAGAGTAAAAGTGGTAATAAAAGCGATAGTAAAAAAAGAATTGATGCAATTGTCGATCAGTTAATTCGAGAATCTTTTATTGTAAATACTATTGAGGGTAATAATAATTATTTATCTATTCTTTAGCTTATTTGTTTAACTTGTTATTTTACACACGAACATGCAAAAAAGGGCATGATTATAAAAATCATGCCCTCTTTATCGCTATCTCTAGTTTTTTAATTAATATACTTTTTCTGGTTCGTTTTCATCTGACATTGGTTCTGCCATGTCATTTTCTACCATGTTATTGTTGACGTTGACTGGCATAATACTCATTTGAGCTTCTCCTGGTGCTGGCATCATTGGTTTTGTGCTTACACCTGCAGGAAGAGCCATTGCCCCCTCTTGAGCACGTAGATTAATTTCTTTGGCAAGCATCTTAGCTTGTTCTGGTATCATCGTCATTTCAGACATCAACGTTTTTGCGTTTGTTAAATGCTCAATTAACGCCTCTTCAGAGTTCGTAGCTTGCGAAACAAATACTCTTCTCGATGCTCCAGGCGGTGGAGTCTGTTTTTCGAGCCTTTTTTGTCTAGCAGATCTATTTACAGACGACATTGGTTTACGCAGTGTAGAAGCATTCGCAGCGGAGGTTCCTTTAGCCGTACTACCACCACCTCTACCACTATATAAAAGACCAGGTACTAATACAACGCTCAGAACGAGGCTGAGTAATAATTTTTTATTCATAAAAACTCCTTTTTTGTGTTTAGATATCTATATAATTGGACAGAATAATAACGTATAGCTCCTAGTGTATAATGTAGCCCACAATTTGGCTTATAATTTTATAATAGAAAATATTGGCCTAAGAAGTCAATAATTATAAAAAAATATTAATTAGGGAAAAATATTTGTAGACATACTATTTTTGCTAGAAATGTTATCATTTATCAATGGATTTTGAAGTTCCTGAATTGTTGAACAACAAGCTGCAGCAGGGTCGCCTGATCCGGCAAGGTTATTCATCCAGTATTCATTGCCTGGGTACGCATTTCCATCCCATGCATACATGGCAACAAGAAGCTTATCTTTATTTTCGGCTACAAGTTTTTCGGCAGGATCTCTTTTGGAAAAGTGAATGTTGATTTCATTGTTAGATTTTTTGATTAGAGCGCCGTCGTAAAGCGAAGAATTAGAAGAAAGGGGTTTTTCAAACCAACTGAAATCAATGTCGGCGATATGAGAAAAGGAGTGGGTATTAACTAATTTTTCATAGACTTCAAGCATTAATTGTTCTTGAATACTTCGGTTTAATGCCCAAACACCAGTTCCTAGACCTACAACATGACAATATACTTTTTTATTACTAGTTCGTCCACGCTTGTTAGCATCAATAAGAAAAGGGAAAAGTACTAATTCTAAGCGTTTTTTATAGATACTTTTATCTAAAAATATATTACCTATTTTAAGATAACGATCAGTAGTATCTTGCAAAGCTTGTTCGAATGTTGGAAAGTAGCTTGCTCCATATAATTGAGCCCAATGGGACAATAGTGTCTCTTTATTATGTTGGCCGTAACCATTTTCTATTCTGTTTTGCTCCTTTGTGACAACCATATGGCACCATTCCATATAATTTGGTTTTTCAAAACGAGCGCCAACAAGGCCAGTATAAATTCCTTTTTTTTGGTAAGAGTTTTCTGGCCCTATAGCTCCTTGGTTATAACGATCACCTTTATTAATAAAATAGGTGGGCACTGAGACCCCAATAAGGGCAGCTATCTGCATTTCATCATAAGATAGGTAGTTCCTTAAGAGTAAGGGTGCTTTTTCTGTATCAGTTCCTATAGTTTCAAATCCTCCCTGTCCGCGTGTGCCATCGCGTAAAAGATAGATATCGTTTTCTGTGTAAAAGGTTAAAGGGCGATTTTTTAAAAGCCTGTCTATAAAACTGTTTAAATCCATAGAAGAATAAAAGACTTTTTCTGTGGTTGAGCCATATTTTTTTTTATACGTGATAAAACTACGCATCAATGGTACAACACGTTTGTCTAGAATTGGATAGGTATTGGCAGCTTGCCATCTAATATTCTTTTGCTTGTTTTTATTTTCGCTAGCTATATTGGCAAGTTTGTTGGTTTTTATTGGAAATTGGGATATGTTTTTTTCAAAAAGACTGGATTTTTTTAGTAATGTATTAAATATATTATCAGATATATTTTGATCAGGTATATTTTGGTTTTGTGTTTTATATATTTCTGGTTTTGCGCAGGAATATATTTTTGGCATTAGTCTATCTTTTAACAATAAGTTACGAATAGGTCGGTCCCTGATAGATAACATAGCGTCAGACGTGGATACTGTTAAGTTTAAACTAACAAGTATGCTTAGTGTAATAGTGAGCGGCACAAAAAAATGGTTTTTGCGATTCATCTGTTTTCCAGGGGTAGCAACATAACTATTAATTTTTAAAAAAATAAAATTAAATAACATATGTCTATGTAACGAGCGTCTTTGGCTTTGTTTTTATAATAGAAAATATTTCTCTGCTTTGTCAATAGTTGCGCTGACAATCCCAGCTCTATTAGATCTACTGCTGTTATGGCATATCATTAGGACGCAGTAGAGATTCTATTTATTTTTAAAAGAAAAAGAATTACGATAATCAGGAGTGAGTAAATTAAGATGAGTAGATTAAATAGAAGCATTAAATAAAAGTAGGGAGAAAAAGGGTATGAGCGCAAAAACTAACAGCTTGTTGTTATTGATGGCCATGTTTTTTTATACGGAAACAATAAAACCTATTACTCAAGAGTCTGTTAATACAGGATCTACTATTGCAGCTTTAATTACGGGTTTTTCTGCTTATATTACTTTTCCATATCCATTTAGGTTGTTTTCACTTTTATCTGTTGGTGGTATAACATTTTATGCCACTCGATATTGCCTGAATTATTTTACTCCTAATGGGAGAATGGAACGGGCAGAAAATCATCTGATGGCTATTGTGGGCTATGCGTTTGCAAATATACCTTTGGCCGAAAAGGAATCATTGTTTAGCCAGATATACTCATTCTATGTATATAATGCATCTCCTTTGACGCAAGCAGTAAGCGATTTGAATTATTTTATTAGGCTTTCGGCAACTATTATAGGCTTAATTGATGCTGCTTTGGAAGAAGATGCTAGTTTAACGAATTATGCGCTGATATTAAAAAATAGTGCTAAAAATTATGCGTTACAGATGAAAAATATTCTTTCCATTATTATATCGAGCAAGGAATATATAGAAGAACGGCACCATCAAGAAATGTTGCATGTTCAGCAGAGTATTGCCGAAGCTCAATGGAATAGTGCCCTAGCTCAACAACAGATTGCAGCAAGGGTTTAGGGCGAGACAGAAAAAATAAATAAGCGTAAAAATAAATAAGCGTAAAAATAAAGAGATGACGAGGTCAAGAATAGTGGTGAAAAAAAGGGCTTTATATTTTATTTACCTGTTAAACATGTTATTAGCGATTCCGGTGTTATTTGCTGGATATGAAAAAAATGAAAATGATTCTGTGTGCAGCGCAATTCGCCAGCACTTGGATAAGGGAGCTTTTGTAGATGCGCGAGATGAATATGGGAATACTGCATTGATACAAGCCGTTCGTTTTTGTCATTTAGGCGCAGTTAGCTTATTACTTGCAAATGGAGCCAACCCCGATCTTAAAAATGAGATAGGGGTTTCTGCAAAGATGATTGCTTCAGCCAACATAGCGGTTTTGCGTAATGCGCGCAAACAAGTACTGATTTTTAATTTGTTGCAAAAAAGAGTAGGCTCTAATAGTAGCAATATAAAAGTAGACTCTGGTTTTCCTGATAATATGTTAAGCAGCTTTTAGTAGTTTTTTAGTTATTATACTCTCTTGGCTGTGGTCTACTATTGGGTCTGGATATTTTGTGTCTGATTGCTGTTTTTTGTCTAGCTCTGGCTTGAACCATGAATGAATGATATTTAGGGGCGTTTTTTTTAATTCAGGAACCCATTTTTTGATGTATAGGCATTGAGGATCATATTTTTTTTGCTGCAGCCATGGGTTAAAAATTCTAAAATAGGGTTGAGCATCGCATCCAGTTGAAGCAACCCATTGCCAATTGCCATTGTTAACGCATTGATCATAATCGACTAGTTTTTCAGCAAAATAGTGCTCTCCCCATCGCCAATCTATATGTAAATCTTTGGTTAAAAATGAAGCTACTACCATACGAACTCTATTATGCATATATCCGGTGGCATTGAGTTGTCTCATTCCGGCATCAACCAAAGGAAATCCTGTTTCACCCTGGCACCAAGCTTCAAATTCTTTTTTATTTTTATTCCAAGAGATATTTTCGTATTTTACATTGTAGGCGTGCCTAAAAACATATGGTGCATGATACGCGATATAATAAAAAAAATCTCGCCAATAGAGTTCTGATATAAGAGAATGGTGGCTTCCTAATTGCTCTACAACGGCATAGTATGTCTGTCTGATAGAGAGTGTGCCAGCGGCATGATGAGCAGATAAATTTGTTGTGGTAAGGGATGGAATATCACGTGTTTTTTTATAGTCAGAATAAATATATAAATTTTTTAGTATAGCTTTTCCTTTTGTGCTGCCACCGTGTACGTGAATGAGAGGGTTTTTATGGGTAATTTTTGGAGCGTAGACTGTTTTTGTTTCAAGAGCATGTGTATGAGTTTTTTTTACATAGCCATACAGTCTATTTTTTAGCGTCAAAGAAACAGGCTGTTCGACCGGTATTTTTGATGCAGCCTTAAAAAAAGGAGTAAATTTTTTATAAGGCGTTCCAGTGCGAGTAAGGGTATCAGCAGGATTGATGAGCATTGAGTCATGATAGAGAGAAAAATTAATGTTGTTTTCTGAACATATTTTTTCTATTATTTTTTCTCTATTCGTACTTTTTGGGGTATAATTTTTATTGATAAAAAGAGCTTCTATTTTTTCTTGTTTTATAATTTTTTGTATAATAATTTCTGTTTTGCCGGTATAACAGTATAAATATCCGCCACTTTTTTCTAGTGTTAAAGTAAGATCTTCTACGGATTCAAGTATAAATTGTTGTTGATTGGTATTTAAATAGTTGGGAGAAAGACGCATTTGAGCATCATCAAAAATAATGATAGTCATGACAGCATCAGAGAGTTTTAGTGCTTCTTGTAGAGCAGTATTGTCGCTTAATCGTAAATCTTTGTCAAAAATAAAAAGGCTTTTTGAATACATGTTTTACTCTCTTTTTTTAGAGTACACGAGTTTTTTTTGTTTATTATATAGTTATATAACAATAAATTTAGGGATGCTACTTTTAATGCTTGTGGTGATATAGCGTGGATTTTTTATTTCACAAAGATCTGCTATTGTTTGGGCATTGCAAAAATTATTGTCACTGTTTTGGTTATAATTATTATCGACCAAGATAACTTCTTGTTGTTTGTGAGCATTTTTAATATGAGAAATATCGATAGTTATGATATTCATGGCAACGCGTCCAATAAGAGGTGTCTGTATGCCATCAATAAGAACGTAGCCTTTGTGTGATAAAAAAGGATTGTAACCATCAGCATATCCTATTGGTAGTAATGCGATAGTCATATCTTCTGGTGCAGTATAGCTGCGATCATAGCCAATAAAAGTTCCTTTTTTGATGTGCCTGATCTCTAATATATATGTTTTCCATGTAGCAATGGGTTTTAAGGTAAAGCCAGGATGTTTTTTTTGAGTAATAATACGTGTCGATTCTGATGGCCAATACCCATAGGTACCAAGACCAACTCTAAATAAATTGCAAAAAGAGAGATCATGAGCGGTAGTGGCGGCCGAATTTCCCATATGCTTTATGGGTATGTTGATCTTTTCTTGTTCTAGTTTTGCAAGAAGAGATTTAAATTGATTTATTTGTAAGTGGGTAAATGTTTGGTCTTCATGGTAAGATTCTACGCAATGGCTCCAGATGCCCGTTATTGCAATGTGTGATAATTGTTGGATATTTTTAATAAGTGAGATTGCTTGATCAGGATATATACCGAATCTGCTTAATCCTGTATCAATTTTAAGATGTATATTAATGGGTGATGTATGCCGTTGTGCGATTTGATTAAGTTCTGTTGCATCTTGCAAATTAAAGCATGAAAATTCGATCTCTTTATTGATAGCTTTTTCGGGATTATCATCAATAATACCTAAGACTAATATTGGTTTATTAATACCATTATTTCGTAGAGTTAGCGCTTCTGAAAGCTTAAGTACGCAGATCCAATTAACATTTTCGTTTTGCTCGCATAATTGCCCAATTTCTAGCATGCCGTGGCCATACGCATCTCCTTTTAGGACAGGCGCAAGAATAGCAGTGTTTCCGATTGCCTTTTTATAGTGATATACATTGTTGTTAAAAGCAGAGACGCTAATCTCAAGCCAGGAAAGAGGCATAGACATTTATTTTTTGTTGTTTTATTTTTGGGGGTGATGGTTTTGTTTATGATGGTTGATTTTCTAATGCTCGTTGTAATCGCTCTTTTTGTTTCGCTCTAAAAAGATCGCTAGGAGATGGGGGATTAAATTTTTTTGATATTCCATCAATTGTATCTAGATCTGGATACAATCTAGTTTGAGAGGTTAGGGCATTTCCAAGCATACTTTTTTTTAGAGACAGGACAGCTTCGGGCTGAAGTGGTAACAATAATTGTGCGCCATAATTCGTATGCGCGTTTATAGATAACAAAAAAGAAAAATATACGATATATATATGATTTTTGTGTGTATAATTATTTTTCATCTGTTTTATCCCAATGAATAATTGGTTTAGTAGAGTGTATATTGGCACGTTTATGTTAGTGAGTTTATATTAGAAATTTTTTAGTTTTATGGTATAAAAAGTATGGTATAAAAAGTATAAAAAAAATTACTTTTTGAGTCAATTATATTAGATATGTTGTTGATTAGCGCTGTGCGGATTAAAGTTCTATGGTGATACTAATAGCATCAGTATTTGGCGTGGCTTCTAACGTAGCTAAAATAGAAGGTAGGCGTTGCATAAAAGTAGAAAGCAAGAATTCGATATGCATAAGACCACGTTTGCGGTTATCGTATTTTTGCAGTTGTTTTTGGAATATGACTATTTGCTTTTCTGTTAGATAGGGTTTCATGATTGATAGGTCTTCAATTGACCATCTTTCGGTGTTTTTTCCCCATTCCAAGCAAGCCTGTTTTAGATCAGGTTGAGATTTAAAGTGACGTTCTGAAAAAATTTTATTAAAAGTATGTTCCCTTAACACCGTTTTAAGTGGTTGTAGAGATATAGAAGTAAATGCATCGCTTAATGCCTTGAGTACGGGATGAAAACCCTGCATATCAAGAATTTGAAAATAATCTTTATGCGAGTGAATAGAATATATTTTTTTGAAAAATAATGATTCTGTATGAGTATGAGTATGTTCTTGTACTGGGCATGCAAGAAGTACCAGCTTGTCTACTATTAAGGGGGAACATTCTTTGTGCAAACAATTTTTTTGAGCAGTAGCGGCCGCTTCAAGAGCCACGTTTCCCCCATGGCTATGGGTAATAATTGTCAACAATGGTTCTTTGGCATAATAGTTTTTATAAGCAGATACTAGAGAACTTAGTTGTTCATAGAGGGTAGCCCCAGCGGCTGTTCGTCCTTCGCGAGAAAATGCGCCGGACCAGCCAAAAAGATAGATATGTTCTCTCGGGTAGAGTAATGGGTCAGAAAGATGTAGTGATTCTACAATAGAATAGACGTGCAAGTCTGGATCGAGAGTAAGCATTGGATGTAGTCCATAGGGAGAATATCTAAATGAAGGGAATTCATTTTTTTTGTGAGGACTAATGTAGGTAGGGGGAAAGATCTCATGACTACGTGTTCCATGGATCCATATTATAATATGTTCTGGGATAGTGTTATCGGCAGGGATATATTTTTTTAGATAATCAATAAAGCAATCAAGCATATTGAGCGCCTATACCAGTAATATTATTTATGTTATACTTATTATTAATATAACAGTAATAGATTTTTTACAACTATTTATTGAGTTTTGATTGGAGGGCATAAAAATATGAATACAGCTTTTTATATTTGGATGGCAATCTCTTTCCTGTTTGTTATTTTAGAATTGAGCCATTTTGGACTTTTTTTATTTTTATCTCTTTCTTGTGGCGCTTTTTTTACCGCCTTTTCTAGTCTGTTTGTATGTTTTTTTGCAGTTCAATTTTTAATTTTTTTGTTTATGAGTATTATCTCTTTAATTATCATGGTAAAAAGAATAAATAGCATTGTGGATAAAGACTATGCATATCAAAGAACAAATACACAAGCATTATTGGGTAAACATGCGTTTGTGATGAAAGAGATTTTGTCAGAAAGTTCTGGTGAAGTAAAAATTGGAGGCGAGCTTTGGGCCGCTCGCAGTGTGCACGGTACGTTTATCTCGGCTGGATCGCGGGTTATTGTTATTCAGGTAAAAGGGGCGCACGTGGTTGTTGAAGCTGTCTCCTCTATAGATCAGAATAATAGAGAATAAAAGAGAGAATAAATAATTTTTTTTACAAGAAGAAAGGGCTTTTTATGCCATTTGCATCATCACAAGCAACGTCTATTTTTGGATCATTATCGCTTTTATCTTTTAGTTTGTTAATTTTTTTTATAGTAGCATCTATTTTGTTGATTTCATTTTTAATTAAATCTATATACATAGTTAATCAGGCCGAAGAGATTTTAATTGAACGTCTTGGTAAATTTCATAGAATTTTAGGGCCAGGATTACATTTTATAGTTCCGATTATGGATTCTCCTCGCAAAGTTCATTGGACATTTTTACAAGATGTTGATGGTCATCGTCTCTATCGTTTTACCAAGACTTTAGATAGAATCGATAAACGTGAAGCTGTTTATGATTTTCCACGACAAAATGTGATTACAAAAGATAATGTTACTATGGAAATCAACGCACTTTTGTATTATCAGATTACTGACACTAAATTGGCCGTTTATGAAGTAGAAAACTTGCCAGAGGCTATAGAAAAATTAACGCAAACAAAGTTGCGCGATGTCATAGGGGCTCTTGATCTTGATCAGTCTCTTGTTTCTCGCGACCAGATAAATACTAAATTACGTCTTACACTTGATGAAGCGACCGACAAATGGGGTGTTAAAGTGAATCGAGTTGAGTTGCAAGAAGTAAAACCGCCTGAAGATATTAGACAAGCGATGGAAAAACAGATGCGCGCAGAGCGGGACCGTAGGGCTACTATTTTGGTATCAGAAGGAAACAAGCAAGCGGCTATTTTAGAAGCTGAAGGAAGTCAGGAGTCACAGATATTGCGGGCGCAGGGTGAAGCGGAGGCTCGTATTTTACATGCAGAATCTGAATCGCAATCTCGTCTTTTAATTGCTCAGGCAGAGGCTCATGCGATAGAAATGATTCAAAAAGCGGTGCCTAATGGCGATCCATTGCCCTATTTAATTGCTTTGCAATATATTAAGGCTTTGCCAGAGCTCACCAAGGGTAAAGATAATAAGCTTATCATTGTGCCGTATGAAGCGAGTTCGATGATCGGTTCGTTGGCTTCGATTAAAAAGATGTTTGATAACGCTTAAGTTGATGTTTCGGAGAAAGAGAAGTTTTAATCTGTTTTTTTATAAAATAAAAGAATAGATTTTTAATGATTTTAGAATAGATAAAGGGCAATTCTTTCATGGGTATAGAGTTGCCCTTTATCTATTCTAAAGATTTAGTTTGTGAGAAAGAGTATCTGAATTGGAAAATGAAATTAGCAAGTGAAAAAAATTAAGTTTTTTTATGGCTAGTTTATTATTTGTTTAACCAGATAAGCCCGAGAACTAACCCTGCGAATGCACCCCAAAATTGATCTATTTTGCTAATCATGCCAGGATTTGCCTTATTGCATTGTTTCGTTCTAAGGTGGCTGCCTATGGCTCCTAATCCAGCTCCTACAAATGCCATGGTGTTCTTGTCTGGAATGAGATTATTTGTTAGATAGGTGCCACCTACAATCGCGCCCGCGCCCGTGCAAAGAAATGCTATGCCAGCATTTTCAAGTAGGCTGGGCTCTTGCTGTTGAGCTGTATGTGTTAGTGCAGTTGTTAGACATAGTGTTAACAATACTAATTTATAAGTTTTTTTCATTAAACACCTTTTTTTATAGTAATATATTTTATAAAGTAACAATTATTATATCTACACCAGATACAGTACTTATGCAAATAAGTAAAAGGTTGAAAGACTGTTTAATAAAAAGTTTTGAAATAATTCGGGGTCCCCGCGGAGATCGGTGGGGTAAAAAAAATGGAGAAATTTTAGTACGGGGTGCTTTCGATACTGATACGATATATGCCAGTTTTGCTGCGAATAGTAAAAAAACGTGTGTTAAAAAAAGAGCAATAAAAAAGACTAGATTTTTTAGGATCTAATCTTTTTATAATTTGGTTGCGGGGGTTGGATTTGAACCAACGACCTTTGGGTTATGAGCCCAACGAGCTACCAGGCTGCTCTACCCCGCGACAAAGTTTTAATTTCAAAAACAAAAGAACATATAAGAGTTCATATATAATATTAAAGTATTTTGACGTTTAGTCAACTAATTAATAAGTAAATATAATTATAAAAAAATATAATGTTAATATTGGTGGAGGCGACGGGAGTCGAACCCGTGTCCGCATTACGTATCACCCAAGGCTCTACGTGCTTAGCCCTTGATTATACATGCACAATACAGCAAAGACACCGATATTTTGTACATGACTCCTTAATGATACTGCTCTCGGCTACAAAAGTGTTGAATCTTACCGAGGAGTCCCATCTTTTTTAATATTTATGAGTTAAGCTGATGGGCACGAAAAACTCATAAAATGCGCCTAAACTAGGTTAGGCAACGGCAGGCGTGTTGTAACGGACAGCATCTCTAATGCTATCGAAAGCACTGTTAATGAATCCTGAAACAAGGCCTTTATTCGTTTTTGCGTTTATTGTTTAACCAATTCTTTAACGAGTGCCAGTCAAAACTCGGCATGCTCCCTGAGCCATCGGTAACACGTCGAAACCATTACGCCCCCAATATTTTTATAGAACTCATATATTTCAAAGAAAAACAGATACAAAAAAACTGAATCCAAGAGTATCTGTATATTTATAGATTACCATGATTGCTGTTTTTATGCTAGAAGCTAGTATCTTTTGAGCTCACGCTGTGTTTCACGTTTAATATCTCTCTCTTTGAGGACCTCTTTTTTGCCTTCGGCGTTTTTATGCTTGCCAATCCCAATTTCAACTTTTATTTTGCTTTTTGCATTGAAATAGAACTTTAAGGGAATAACGGTAACCCCTTTTTTGGAAATATCACCGATAATCCTGTTTAGTTCTCGTTTGTGAAGCAATAATTTACGCCTGCGACGTGCATATTCTTCATCTTGCTTAGAGGCCGCCCTTTCATAGGGAGAGATGTGGCAATTGATGATATAGAGTTCGCCCTGATGGACCGTTGCAAAGGATCCGGTGAGATTAATTTTGCCTGCACGAATTGATTTGACTTCGTCGCCCGATAGGACAATGCCAGCTTCTATGGTACTTATAATAGAATAATCGTGAAAAGCTTTTTTATTGTTGGTAATCAGCTTGCCAAATGTCATAAGAGATCCAGTTTAGTTGCGAATTTTCATAAAAAAATAAGAAAATATAGGATATAGTATACCACTCATGATAAGGCCAAGCAAATTGCCCCCAATAATAAAGGACCAGAACGATATATTGTTGAGGCCTATATAGGTAGCCAAAAATTGATTTATTGGAGCCATCCAGCTTGGATTTAATAAAACGGGATTAATTCCCAAAGAGTTAAAGAAAAGGTCGCCAAACATACAATCAAGTGCGTAGACAGGAACCATGGTATAGGGGTTATTAATAAACCAAGACACCGCAAACATTACGGGAATATTGAGGGAATAGAGCCAACCGCCTATTAAAATCATTACGGTGTGTAAGCAGACAAAGGGGGAAAATGCCACAAATACGCCAAAAGAACAGGACTTAATTAATGTCTTTGGGCAACTCTCTTTTTTTATAAGTGTTTTGCCAGCTCTATAGGCAATACTTCTGCTGTATTCTATGCATCTATAGAATCTGCTTACAATCATTTGTACAATCATTTGTAAAAAACTCCTATTTTCGGTATTATATCAATAATGATCATGTTTTGATCATATTTTTTCACCATATAATGAAAGTTATGAATATATGAAAAAAAATATTTCCTATTACTATACATCTTATTATATATCAGTTTTTATTTGTATATCATTACTTTTAACTGGATATCATAATATAAGACCAGAATCAGGTTTTATGTTAGGGTGCATCCAATACCCATTCATTAAAAAAGTCCCTCAGACTCGTATTTACACATTTGGCAAAAAAATTGATTTTCTGCTCTGCGAAATAGTTCATGAATGTAATCAGTTTGTGTTTCGAATTCCTCAAGTTATGCATACAAAGACCTATTATCTTTTAATAATTAAGCAAGTACATCAGAAAATGATCAGCAATAATACGGTGGATTATCTAAAAATTTTACCGGATCAACCATATATTTTTTATAAGCTTACACTAATAGAGAAAGTAGATGAAGAGGGAAATAAGACCTATTCGTGGCTTATAGAATCTGTTGCTTTAGATAAAGAAACAGGACGTATTCCCGATGAATCAATTATAGTTTGTCTAGATCCTTCTCATGTTGATAGCCTTTCAGGTGGTAGTGCATTTGAGCTTCCGACTATCAATTTAAAGTCAGACCTTATTGAATTGTTGGGCTCGGAAGAGTTATTGCAGACAGATGCAAATAGACTTCTTTTATCTTCTATAGATTCTGACACAGTCCATGCAACTATTAATCAAAAAATAAGACAAAAATCGAATGTTACTCTTATTGCGCCTCTAGTATAAATTAGTATAAAATGTGGTATAAATAGTATGAATCGCCCCTGTTTTACGCTTGGCATAGAGACTTCATGTGATGAGACTGCTGCAGCGGTATATCATAGCGAGCGTGGTATTTTATCAAACATTCTTTTTTCTCAGGTAGATATACACAAGAATTTTGGAGGAGTAGTTCCTGAAATCGCATCTCGAGCTCATATTGAAAAAATTAACGAGATTGTCGCTGGTAGTCTAGAAAAGGCGGGTGTAATTTTTAAAGATATTGATAGTATCGCCGTTACCAATAAACCAGGTCTTCCCGGTTCTTTACTTGTTGGCGTTGCTTTTGCTAAAGCGGCAGCTTGGGCCGGAGGGAAAAAGATTATCGGTGTTAATCATTTAGAAGGACACGCTTTTTCATCCTTTTTAGAAAACCAAGTTCCGTTTCCTCATTTGTGCATTACGGCGTCCGGTGGACATACTTCTTTATATCTAATAAAAAATTTTGGTGAATATGATGTTTTAGGCCAAACGAGAGATGATGCTGCGGGAGAAGCATTTGATAAAATAGCAAAGTTGCTGCAGCTACCATATCCTGGAGGTCCTGTTATTGAAAAATTGGCCCGTGAAGTGGCATTTAAAGATTTTTTTTCGTATCCGCGCACTAAAATTAAAGATCTAGGTTTTAGTTTTTCTGGCCTAAAAACAGCGGTGTTATATAAATTGGTCGATATGGGTTATTATGATCTTGCAAAAAAAGAATTACTTAATCAGAGTTTAGAGCTTAAGCAGCAGGTCGCATCTTCGTTGCTTGTTTGTATAGCAGATATTTTTGAAGAAAAAATAATAAAATCTCTTAAGCTTTATCCAACTATCAAAGCGGTCACTTTTGTAGGCGGCGTTGCTTGTAATAAATATATTACGAGTAGGTTGCGGCAAGCGTGTGAAAAACGGGGACGGCTCTTTTTTTCACCATCACCTCAATATTGCACAGATAACGCAGCTATGATAGCCTTTGTAGGTTCATATAAAGCGGAGCAGAATCAATTTTCAGATTTAAGCTTAGATATTTTAGAGTAATGCAAATACCTTAACTTGTTTGCCCTCAATCATACTGCATCTATTATTGTGCAAAGGGCCTGGCTAGTTTGTGCTTTTAAGCATATTATTTGGTGTCGCAGGTATAATTTCCATATTAACTACCACATGTTTACCGTGCGTAGCAATGCCATAACAAAAAATAGGACCATGATAACCATCAGTTCTCATTTGCGCTGTATAATTAAATTTTTTTATTTGTTTTAATGCTTCTTGTGCTTTTGCCACGAGTGTTGCATTATCATCCCCTGCTGCTCTTTTAAATTCTATTAGAATCCCAGAATCTTGCGATTGTTTAGGTTTAAGCATGACATCATAACCCCCATCGCCAGATTCACGATTTGATTGAATTAGGTAACGATCCGAAAGTCCTGCAAGTAATCCTAGCACAAGCATATGAATGCTAAGCTCGGGGTCTTTTTTAGACAAATCGTGGTAAGAACAAGCTTCAGTAACAAATTCTTGTAGGCATTGTTCAACCGTTTTTTGATCACCTGCCATAAAAGCTTCAAAAAGTTTATTAAGCTTGGCAAAAGAGATAGTAGTATTCAATGCTTCTAAAACAAGGTCTTGATAAAGATATGAGATTTCTTTATTGGGAATAGCGAGGGTATAGTAGTGTCTACCGCTAATTATAGTACGCGATATTGTAGTAAGATAGCCGGTGAATAATAGGAAACTCCACGGTTCTTGATTTTTTTTATTGAGATCAAAAAGAGTTACACTTTCATCAATTTTTTTATCAGCAATAACATTGTCTTGCAATAAAAGTCGAATTTCATCTTTAGTCTCTTGGTTGGCGTTAGCAATAATATTTTTCACCAGCTTGTTATCACTGGTATTGGCCCAATATGTTTGAAAATCACCTATACTTTTGATGCACTTAAGCAATGACCAGGGATTATATATATTAGTTTGACCGAATATATAGCCATCGTACCAACTTTTAATTTCATTTTTTTTATCAACAAGATCATAATTTGCCAATAATAGATCTACTTCTTCTTGAGTAAAGCCAAATTTATCAGAATATTCAATATTTAAGACGGTATATACAGAAAGATGATTAAGACCGGAAAATATATCTTTTTTGGCGATTCGAGTAATGCCAGTTAAGCAGCCTTTTTTAAGCGCAGGATTTGATTTTAATGCTTTTGAGAACAAATTTCGCATAAATACTACCATTTTTTGATAATAATGATGCAAGTAAGCATTAATTATAGGAGCATCATACTCATCAATTAAAAGAATAACTTTTTTTTCTGTTTGTTCATATAATAAACGAGATAAAAATCGTAAACTTTGAGTTAACTCTCCTTCAGAGGCTTGTTTATTTTTAAGTTTATTAAAAATATCAATATCAGAAGCGTCAACTTTTTCTATAATAATATAATGGGACAATCTTTTACATTCTTCTGATATAATAATTGCAAACTCTTCATAAGCAGACTCCCATGAATCAACTTTAACATCTTTAAGAGTTAGAAAAATAACCGGAAATTGCCCTTGAAGATCGCGATATTCGCTAACATTCCATATAGCAGTTTTTTCAAAAAGATATGATGTATCTTTATTGGTTTTTTCAAAAAAATATCTGAGCATGGAGAGATTTAATGTTTTACCAAATCGTCGTGGGCGAGGTATCAAAACAACTTCGCTTCCATCTTGCCAAAATTCTTTAATGAAAAGGGTTTTGTCAACGTAAGCTTTTTTTTCATCGATAAGTTTTTTATAATCATCGACCCCTATGGGTATTGGGAGATAAATAGAATCGTGAGACATATAGTTCTCCAGACAATAGTTTTTTTGATACTGCTATTTTTATATAATCATGATAATTGAAGCTCTTTAGTTAAGCTTTTATTATAACATATCTATATCAATATTTTTTGAGTTTGTTTTTGCGTTATTATGCCAGTTTCATGTAATTATAATTAACTAAAAAAAAAGGGGACATCTTTCGCCATCCCCTTTTTTTTTAGTTAATTGTCTGTATTGCCTGTTTAGCAAACTGGTATCATGCTTGAGAATTTTTTATTCTGAATCTTCTTGGTCTAATCGGCGTAGTTCTTCTGCTTCTTGAAATATACGTAAAATGCTCTCTTGAGCTTTTTTTGTAGCGCTAGCGGTACGCTCAGAAAGCCTGTTAGGATCTCTATACACATCTCCTATTGTCATACGATAATTCTCTAGCTCACTTTTCACGCTTTTATAACCAATTTCCTGAGGGCTTTTTTTATCGAAATGGTTCCAGAGTTTATCACTTATTCTCTGTTGACGTTTTTCTAAAGCTTTTATGAGAGGACTTTCATCGTCTCGTTGATAGTATGCATTCCCATTGATTCGGTAGTCTTCGGCTCTTATTTGAGCCTGAATGCGAGCAGTTTTTTGTATATAGGGGTTGGCTTGTTCTATAAGAAATTGCGCATCAGGGTGTATTGTTTCACGGGCAGTATAAGTAAAAATAGGAAGAAGTAGTCCTGTTAAGAGACTTAACTTTAAGACATTTTTCATGGAAACCTTTTTTGTTTGATTAAATTAGTAGAATATTTTGCTTATATTCTACTAAAGCTTTGCCTTTTGTCCAATACCTGTTATTGTCCATGTCGGGAGATATAGTGCAAGGTAAAAAAAGGTGAAATTTTATGTCTGTATAAGGGCGTATAGGAAGGTATGTGTAGGTGAAAAAAGGAGACGGATTTTTTATTCACCGTCCCCTTAATAGTGTGCTGGTAATGCAGCTATGATAGTCTTTGTCGGTTTCTATCAAAATCCAACAAAATTAATTTTTAGATCTGAATTTTGATATTTTAGAGTGAATATCTACTCTAAGGCAAGAAGTGTTATGCTCGCTTTTGAGCTATTGATAGATTAAAACCTTTTTCTCCCAATACAGTTGCCATTATCATTGCCAGGAGTTTTTTATTTTTTTTGGACACGTTTTTACAAGCGTTTGAATCTTTAAATGCATCTATATAAGCCATTACCTCTTCCATAGTTTTTGCATTTTCAACCTGAGCAATAAAATAAGCTATTTCTGGTTGTTGGCAAAATTGTCCTACTTCTTCTTGGGTCCAAGGGAACTGTTTTTGTTGTTCTGCTATACGGTTTTGTATTTCTTTTTCAATAACAGGATCAATAAGAGGTTTTGTATTTGCAGAAGCTTTAGGAGCTAAAATAGAAAATGCTAAGGTTGTGATTAGGCTTAAAGTAAATAGTTTTGATATGTTTTTCATAGAAACCCTTCGTTTGTATAATAAGTTATTAAAACACTCTATTTATATTCTACCATAATTTTGCCTTTTGTCAGATGGGGGGTATAGAGTAGTTTTTGAGTCTAAAAAAGACGGATATCCTTATTCTGTTAAAATTACACGTTTTTTTGTTAAATTTTTTGTTAAAATTGAAAAAGAGGCTATACTATTAATACTATGAAAAAAATAATAAAAGAAAAAACAATAAAGTCTACGCCAGGTGAACTGATTTTTGGGTTAAACCCAATTCTCGAAGTTCTCAAGGTACGTAAAAGAAAATTAATCTCGATCTATACTACAAAACCTGAACCAAAGGGTTTTGCGGTTATTCAAAAACTGATGCCTAAGTATCCGGTTGCTATTCAGTATGTTGCACGTGAAGTGTTACATCGTATGGCAGGGACTACGGACCACCAAGGTTTTGTTGCCTGGGTACAACCTTTTGGCTTTAGACAGAAAGCTTTTACTACCGACAAGCAGCCTTTTGTTATTTTATTAGATGGCATTCAAGATCCTCGTAACGTGGGAGCTATTATCCGTTCAGCTCATTGTGCGGGTGTTGATGGTGTTATTTTACCACAAAAAAACGGTGCAGCATTAACGGGCACGACTTTTAAATCTTCAGCAGGTCTTGCTGAACATATGCAGATATATCAGTCTGCATCTTCTGAATCAGCCATTCAGGAATTAAAAGCTGCTGGCTACACTATTTATTTAGCGGTGTTTAATGGTGCTGATGCACGTACGGTAACTTTTAAGCAGCCGACATGTCTTGTTGTTGGATCTGAAGGTTATGGTATATCGAGTTCATTGTTGCGCTCTGGTGAACATATTACTATTCCGCAGCGGACAGCCGATATATCATATAATGTTTCTGTCGCTTCTGGTATTCTTCTTTTTTTAATAAGCTCTCAGTTAAAACGTATCTAAAATTGCGTTTAGCTTTTACCCATTTGTTTTTTAGTTTTACCAGTTTATAGATTTGTGTTTATAAATTAGTCTCTTTTGTATTATTCTCTATTTTAATTATTGACTTTTTTTCAAAAAAAAAGCTATGAAGAGAGTACACGATTATTCTTTTTTAGTAATGTTATTATAGATTGTTGCTATAGGTTTTAAAAGGTGGCGGGAGGAAAAGAAGTATGCTTTATCGTACTTATTTTTTTTTTATTATAACCGTCTTTTTTTTGTTACTTGTAATAAATAGAGCAATTACTCGTTTGCGTCGTATAGATTATTATATTGTGCATATAGAAGGTGACGTATCTGGTGATGTACGTAAAGAAGTTGAAAAACAGGTACGTGAATTTTGGTTAAAATTACAAATTGATGGTATTGGTTTTTCTATTAAAGGGTTATCGTTTAAAGAATTATGTGCGAGCACTAGGCATCTTTTTAGGTGGATAAAAAATATAGAAGTAAGACGAATACCTTACAGGTCAGGTGCATATATTTCTATAGTTTCGCATGGATTGCTGTATATCGTTAATGAAAAATATGTCGTAACAGATGCTGGCGATCTATTGCCTAAAAATATATTTAAGTCACCTGTATTAAATAAATTGGGACACATACAGATTTTGTTTGAAGATGCTCATGCTACCGAGCTTTCAGATGCAGATAAGCTTTCAGATGAGTGCAAGCAGTTTATTTTTTTATCACCAACAGATACTTCTATTTTATTGTCTGATTATGTGTGTATTTGGGAAAATGAAAACAGTGTATGGTTTTTTGATAAAGGTGACATGCAGTACGCGCTTTTAATGCATCCTAATCAGCTGCCTACAGAAAAAAAATTACGCTCTATTTTCTTTTTGAAAGAAGAATTGATTAAACGAGAGAAAGATAAACAGGAAAAATTGAGCAAAAAAGGAGTACGGGGTCGGGTGAGATTTGGTCAAGCAAGTTTAGATAATTTAGAACAGCAAAAAACATGGGTTATCGATGTTCGTTTTAAAGATCAGATTGTTGTGAGTCAAAGGGGTCCCCACGATAAGTGGGGTAAAAAAGGGGTCCCCACGATAAGTGGGGTAAAAAAGGGGTCCCCACGATAAGTGGGGTAAAAAAGGGGTCCCCACGATAAGTGGGGTAAAAAAGGGGTCCCTACGATAGGTGGGGTAAAAAAAAAGGGGGTGGGGTATGGGGCGAGTATTCAATGATCGGATAATGGTATCGATCGATGTAGGAACAACAAAAATGTGTGTGCTTATAGCTCATCAATTGAGCGATGAACATTTTGAAATTATAGGCATAGGTAAAGCACCATCCGAGGGCTTACAAAAAGGAGTTGTGGTTGACGTTGGCAAGGCTGTCCGTTCTATTAGACAGGCAATTAAAGAAGCTGAATTAATGGCTGGTATTGTTGTTGAATCTGCCTATGTTGGTATATCGGGAGGACATATTTTTTCGGTCAATTCTCATGGAGTTGTTCCGATTAAAAGAGGGCAGATAGACAAAGGAGATATCGAACGAGCTTTGGCGGCAGCTCAAGCTATTCCTATAGAGAAGGATCATCAGATTCTTCATGTTCTTCCACAGTATTTTATTATTGATTCTCGAGATAAAGTATCGTCTCCATTGGGCATGCACGGCATACGACTTGAGGTTCAAGCGCATATAATTATGGGTGCAGTATCTTCAGTACAAAATCTAGTTCATTGCTGTCAGATGGCAGGGGTTAAGGTATCAGATATTATTTTAGAACAGCTCGCTTCTGCTGATGCGGTATTAAGCAATGATGAACGTGAATTGGGCGTTGCGCTTCTTGATATTGGGGGAGGAACATCAGATCTTGTTCTTTATCAGAATGGATCTATTCGCCATACGTTAGTCATTCCCGTGGCAGGAAATCATTTTACGCACGATGTTGCTATAGGATTACATACTACTCTTTCTGATGCAGAACGTATCAAAAAAGAGTTTGGTTTTGTTGGTATTAATGCGGGTACTGTTAATGGTTCTATTGATAATAGTATGGTTAATGATGGAATAAAAACAGGTAATTTTATTGAGCCTAAATTTATTGAAATTGAAATGGTGCAGGGAACTGAGATACAGTTAATAAAAATAGACGATTTAAGCGCCATTTTAAGGCCTCGAGCTGAAGAATTATTGTCCATTGTGCATGATGAAATTGCTAAAAAGAAGTTATTTTCTTTTATGTCGTCAGGATTAGTGTTGACGGGCGGGGGATCTTTGTTGCAGGGTATGCAGCGATGTGCTCAGGTGCTTTTTAATGTACCAGTACGGATAGGTCATACTAAAATGGGAACGACATTGCCGAACTCTTTGCACAGTCCTATTTATGCTACCGGTTATGGCTTACTTGTATATGCATTAAAACACAAAAATAATAGATCTTTGAATGTCGCCAATGGGCCGGTATATAAGAGAGTATTGGATCGTATGAAATCTTGGGTATCAGATTTTTTTTAATATTATTTTTATTTTTTGGGGAGTAGAAAATGATAGAATTTGAAGCAGAAATAGCGCCAGAGATTAAAGTAAGCGCATCAATTAAGGTTATAGGAGTCGGAGGAGCTGGAGGAAATACGGTTAGCCGTATTGTTGATTCGGGATGTCAAAACATTGATTTTGTTATTGTCAATACCGATATACAGCCCCTTAATTTGTCGAAAGTAGAAAAAAAAATTCAGATTGGGGTGAAATCAACTAAAGGTCTTGGAACAGGAACAGATGCTGATCTTGGCAAACGGGCTGCTGAAGAAGACTTAGATAAGGTTATGGAGGCACTAGAGGGCGCGGATATCGTTTTTATTACTGCTGGTATGGGTGGAGGAACTGGTTCAGGAGCAGCGCCGGTTGTTGCTCGTGCTTTAAGAGAAAAAGGTATTCTTTCTATTGCCGTGGTAACAAAGCCATTTTTATTTGAAGGTAAAAGACGTGCTCAGGTTGCCGATCAAGCCATTAAAACGTTAGCTCAAGAAGTTGATACATTAATCGTTATACCAAATCAAAAATTATTAGAAATAACGGGGCAAGAGGTTTCTATGATGGAAGGATTTGAAATGATTAATGAAATCCTCATGCAATCAGTGCGAGCTATTTCTGATATTATTGTAAAACCGGGACATGTTAATGTCGATTTTGCCGATGTACGAACTATCATGAAAGATAGAGGCTTTGCGGTAATGGGAACAGGAATAGCTTCTGGTGAAAATAGGGCTAAAAAAGCAGCGATACAGGCAACGTCTTCTCCGCTGTTAGAAAATATGAGTATAGCAGGCGCTCATAGCGTTCTTGTTAATATTACCGGTGACAAAAATCTTGGAATTCATGAAATAAGTCAAGCAGCTACGATAGTTTACGAACAGGTGCATGAAGATGCTAATATTATTATTGGTTCAGTGATAGACGAACGGTATGCTGATAAAATTAGTATTACTATTATAGCAACTGGCTTTGAAAAAAAAATAGAAGTTGCGACAACTTCAGATAGAGCTTTAGATGCGGTTAATGTTAAGAAAAATGTACAGGTATATCCGACTAGTCGTGCTTTCCAAGAATCTACGACAGCTTATTTTTATGAACATGAGCAAAAATTAGTATCAAATACAGAAAATAAGGCTACAGAAAGTAGGGTTATAGATGGTAAAGTTATAGAAAATAAAATAATGGGAGAATCTAAGTCGGCAGAAATTAGACAAGAAAATAATGGTGGCGCCACGTTGATTGATTTCAATGATCTTGATATACCAACATTTTTAAGAAAAGAAAAACAAGATCAAGAATAAAATTTTGAAAAATGTTGAGTAATGAAAAAAAGATTTTGAATTTATGAGTTTGTGATAATACCTTGCTTTCGCTTTTGCTAGAGCAAGGTATTATGGTATATAGGGGTTAATTCAAGTTCGAAGTGCACGTTCCATACTCTCGTAAAATAGTTTTGCCGGTGTGTTCGGTATCCAAGAATTTTTCTACGTGTATTATTTAATTTCCGCACTAAAACATGTTTTCTTTTTTTAGCCATATTGTGAGCTTTATCTGGGGTATACTCAATAGCATCACTATAGCGATTACGTCTCAATTCTCGAGAAATTGTCGATTCATTTCGTTTTATCTCTTTTCCTATTTCTGTATTTTTTTTCACTTTGCTTCATCTCAAATATCGTTCTCGCTCTTTTATGCTCAATTGTGTATAATTTTTCATGTGCAGGACCTTTTTTATGATTTGTTTTTTTTGTCAAAAACAGTTTATCACGAAATAGGTTCTTGCACTTCATTATAGAATTTTCCCCTTAAATAAATTAGTGGTAGATATTCATGAATAACAGAGTCATAAAATTTTGGATAGGCGTAGCATCAAAAGATCATGTTGCCAATGGCGTAAAGCTTGGCATTTGCCAATTTTGTCACGGAAAATCAGCACCAGCCAAGCGACTTAATAAAGGAGATTTTGTTATTTATTATTCGCCAAAAAATAGCATGCATGGCTTTGAATCGTATCAGCAGTTTACTGCTATTGGCATAGTGCAAGATGATAGCCCTTACCAAGTTGATATGGGAGATGATTTTAAGCCATTTAGGCGGAATATACAGTATTTGAATGCCCAGCATGTTCCCATAAAGCCCTTGGTAGAGGTGCTCCCTTTTATTAAGAATAAAAAGTCGTGGGGATATGTTTTTCGTTATGGCTTGTTAGAAATTGATCAAGTTTCATTTGAGATTATTGCTACACATATGCTTGGATATAATCCGATAAATAGTTAATATAGATCATGTTAATGTTGTTATATAAAAAGGTTTATAATTTATGTCGATACTTACTGTAAATAACTTAACAAAAACATTTAAGTCAGGGCTGTGGCCATTTGCTAAGCAGTCAACGTATACGGCAGTAAATAACATATCTTTTAAGCTTAAAAAAGGCGAAATTCTCGGTTTTTTGGGGGCCAATGGCGCAGGCAAAACGACCACCATTCAGATGCTTTTAGGAACGCTGTTGCCAAGCAGTGGATCAATTTCTTATTTTGGTGCTGATTTTTCAACTGATACTATTGCAGCTCTTAAAAAAATTGGCTACGCAAGTGGCTATGATCGATTGCCAGCGCGGTTAACTGTTTTTGAAAATCTTGATATTATTGGTCGTATGTATGGCGTTAAGCAGCCAGAGCGATTAGTTAAAATTCAAAAAATGTTGGCCCATTTTAATCTTTCACAATTAAGAGACCAACAAACAGGTACGTTATCTGCTGGACAAACAACGCGAGTAATGCTTGCAAAAGCATTTTTATCTGATCCAGATATCGTATTATTAGATGAACCCACAGCGTCATTAGATCCTGATATTGCTTCTGTGGTTCGAGAATTTATTTTAGCTGAATGCAATAGTCGTGGTGTTTCAGTGTTAATTACCTCGCATAATATGAATGAAGTAACCCAATTATGTGATCGTGTATTAGTTTTGAAAAATGGGATAATTATTGCGGATAATACTCCGGAAGAGCTGGCGCAATCAATCGCGCTAGTAAAAGTTACTGTGACAATTATTGATGGCATTGACCATGCCATAATGTGTTTAAATAGTAGGAAATTGGTGCATAGCGTACAAGATAATCGGGTAACTATAGAAATAGAAGAACATGAAATAGCACCATTACTCACTAGTTTTGCATTACAAGCTATCGCTTATTCACATATATCTATTAAAAAACCAACGCTTGAAGATTACTTTTTAAGCCTTTCCAGACGATAAGGATGATAAAATGATTTCATGTATGTCAATGTGGACAATAGTGCTTCGTTCTCTTCGGATCTGGAAGCGTGATATTAATCTTTTGCTTTGTGGATTTTATTGGCCTTTACTCGATATTATTATTTGGGGATTTGTAGGCTCGTGGATTCAGTCTTTGCAGGCAGCAGAGTTTTCCAACTACAAAGCAACTGCATTAATGGGAGTACTGTTGTGGCAAGTGGTTGGTAGGGGTGCCAATTTTATAGTGTTTAGCATCTCTGAAGACTTGTGGAATAATAATCTGGTAAATTTATTTTCTTTGCCGTTACGGCTTTTAGAATGGATTTGTGGCGTAATTGCTTTTTTTATTATCATGAATTTTATAACAAATGCATTTTGTATTGTAATGGCGTCTTTGTTTTATGATATATCTTTCGGGTATTTGTTTATGACATTTTTACTTTTTTTGCTGCCATTGATTTTTTCAACAATATGGATCGGCTTTATGTGTCTTTCTATTATTGCTCTTTTTGGTAAGCGGGGCATAGAAATGGGATTTATAATCGGTTGGCTTTTAATGCCTTTTAGTGGAGCATATTATCCTGTTGAAATATTGCCGCAATGGGCGCAAGCTTTTAGCTCTTGTCTGCCTATGAGTTATGTATTTCAGGGCATGCGGGCGTATATGATGCATAATCAGAATCCCGTGAAATTTTTAATCCAAGGTACAATTATGGCAATTATATATGCACTTATTTCAATAATAATATTTATTTATTGTTTTAATTATAGCAAACAAAAAGGATTGGCTCGTTTAGCTGATTGACATAGCCACTTGCTTGGTAACCTATTCTATCGATATACTTTATATTATAGATTAAAAATATAAAAGTGGTTTAATTATGAAAACTTTTACTCTGCAAAAATTACCTCTTGGTATAAGTACTTTTTCTACTATTCGCAATGATGGTTATTTATATGTTGATAAAACTAAAGATATTTATAATTTGATTACCCAGGGTAAACGATACTTTCTCTCTCGTCCGCGAAGATTTGGAAAATCACTTTTAGTTTCAACATTAAAAGAAATTTTAGCAGGGAATAAACTATTATTTAAAGATTTGTGGATCGAAAAGAGTGATTATACATGGCAACCTCATGGTGTTATTGCTCTGGATTTTTCTAAACTCGATATAGAAAATATTGATATTTTAAAAAATGGATTGCTGCACGCATTATTTCGTATCGCTAAAACTTACGAATTCGTTGAACAAATACATGCTACGCAGCCAGGGCTTGCTTTAGAGGATTTAGTGGGAGCGCTCTATAACCGTTTTGGCAAAGTAGCAATTCTTATTGATGAATATGATTCTCCCATTTTAAAATCGATTGATAATAAGAAAAAAGCGGAAGGGACCCGAGATTTTTTACAGCATTTTTTTGCAGTCATTAAAAGCTTAGATGAACATGTTGCCTTTACTTTTATTACTGGTGTTAGTGCATTTGCTAAAGCAGGAATATTTTCAGGGCTTAATAATCTTACTGTTATGACATTGAATGAGCGATGGGCTACTATTTGCGGCTATACAGATGAAGAAATTGATCATTACTTTACTCTCTATATTCAAGCATGGGCAGATAATCAAAATATTTCTTATGTCGAACTGCGTAAGCAAATTAAAAATTGGTATAATGGTTATCGATTTGAAGTAAACGTCACTGCGGTTTATAATCCATTTTCTGTTATGCATGCACTTAATGAACAAAAATGTGAAAATTTTTGGCTTGGTACCGGTACTCCTTCTTTTTTGATAAAAGAAATAAACAAAAATTATCGTACCACGGAACTTGAAATGCTTCACCTAGAATCATTCGAAGCAACAGCAGGTTCTCTTGGAATTTTTGAAATAGGGCAGACTCCTCTTATTTCTTTACTTTTTCAATCAGGCTACCTGACCATAACAGGTTTTAACGAAATAAAAAATACCTATATTCTTGATTATCCCAATTATGAAGTAGGTACTGCCGCAGAACAATATTTTTTAGCTGTTTTTACTGAAAAAGATATTAACCAGACAGAACGTTTTGCCTTAAAATTATTGGCAGCCTTTAAAGAAAAAAAAGTTGCTGAGATAGTTACTTTAATTAAGTCAATGCTTGTCTATGTGCCATATCCTACACATATTCCAGAAGAAAGATTTTACCATGGCTTGTTGCATGTTTTATGTGCTGCTGCAGGCTTAAAAATTTATTCTGAGCATATGACTAGTCATGCGCGTATTGATATGGTTGTCGAACTTTTGTCAGTTAATTATGTTATCGAGTTAAAGTTTAACCAAACGGCAGAAAAAGCATTAAAACAAATCGAAGCTCGAAAGTATTATGAGGCTTTGCAGTATCAAAATAAGTCTATAATTTTGCTGGGGTTAAACTTTAATCGAAAGCCGAACGAATTTGATATCACTTATGCTTCAAAAGAAGTACAGTAGTCTACTTTTTAGATAACTCTTTTTATAGCTGTAGTATTGGGTGTGAATAGCGAAATTTATTCGTTTTTCACACCCAATTTTTTTATTTTTGCTAACGTAGGGTATTTTAGTAAAATAACTGTGTCATAAAAAAAATAATCATTATATGTCGTTTGCATCAGGTATAAAAATAAAAAAATTAAACTTTGTTTGTATGTTTACATTTGTGTCTATATAAGTTTACACTATCAAAATATATATAAAAATATATGTTAGAAGATATATCAAAAATT
Source organism: uncultured bacterium (assembly GCA_963719415.1). GTDB lineage: Bacteria > Babelota > Babeliae > Babelales > Vermiphilaceae > JAPLIS01. The sequence goes on from OY970383.1 coordinate 856,352, forward strand.
ATTGTAGAAGATAAAGTGCAAAAAATAGTGTACACTGAATAGTGTACAAAAAATAGTAGAGACATGTTTTTCAGCTAAGGATTTTTTTATGATCACTCAGATATTAGCAAAAATTTTAGGTACGAGCAATGATAGGCGTTTAAGTAAAATGAACCCTATGATTGAGAAAATTAATTACCTAGAAAAAGAGATTAGTATTTTGTCAGATGAAGCTATAGGGCTTAAGACAAATCAATTTCGTGCAGAATTAAGTAGAGGTAAGCAATTAGATGATATTCTCCCAGAAGCTTTTGCTGTAGTAAGAGAAGTTGCCAAGCGTACATTGGGACAACGTCATTATGATGTTCAGTTGATGGGTGGCATAGCCTTACATCAAGGTAAAATTGCTGAAATGAAAACAGGTGAGGGTAAAACATTAACAGCAACCCTACCTTTATATCTAAATGCATTGTCTGGCAAGGGCGTTCATCTCGTTACTGTTAATGACTATCTTGCGCGTCGAGATGCTGAATGGATGGCACCTATTTATACATCATTGGGGTTAACTGTTGCAGCTCTTTATAATGATATGAATGATAATGAACGTAAGCAAGCGTATCAAGCAGATATTTTATATGCTACCAATAATGAATTAGGGTTTGATTATCTCCGTGATAATATGAAATTTAGATTGCAAGATTATGTGCAGCGTGATTTATCATATGCTATTGTTGATGAAGTTGATTCTATTCTAATAGATGAAGCTCGAACTCCTCTTATTATTTCAGGATCAGCAGATAAAAGTAGTAAACTATATGAAGATGTAAACCGAGTTGTTTCTCGTTTAAAAAAAGATGTTCATTATGATGTTGATGAAAAAATGCGTAATGTTCAGCTTTCTGATGAAGGAAATGATAAAATTGAAGAAGTTTTTAATATTCAAAATATTTACTCTATAGAAAATCTTAATCTTGTGCATCATCTTCAACAAGCGTTAAAAGCGCATTCACTTTTTAAAAGAGACGTTGATTATGTTGTTAAAGATGACAAGGTACTTATAGTTGATGAATTCACCGGTAGAATTCTTTCTGGTCGCAGATATAGTGATGGGTTGCACCAAGCCCTTGAAGCAAAAGAAGGGGTAACTATAGAGCGTGAAAGTCAGACTCTTGCATCCATAACTTTGCAAAATTATTTTCGACTTTATGATAAACTTGCAGGTATGACGGGTACAGCTGCCACAGAATCAGAAGAATTTCATAATATCTATAAACTTGATGTAATTTCTATTCCAACAAATAAGCCATTGATTCGTTTAGATAAACCGGATCTTATTTTTTTAACAAAAGCTGCAAAATATAAAGCTATAGCAGAAGATGTTAAAGAGCGGCATAAAAACAATCAGCCAGTACTTATTGGAACAATCGCTATTGAAACGTCAGAATTAATTAGTGCGGTGTTAAAGCAGAGTGGCTTGCCTCATGAAGTGTTAAATGCAAAGCAGCATGCACGCGAGGCTGATATTGTTGAAAATGCAGGGCAAGGTGGACACATTACTATTGCTACCAATATGGCAGGCCGGGGAACAGATATCAAGCTATCTGATGTATCCAAAAAAGCTGGTGGTCTTTATATTCTTGGTACAGAGCGGCATGAGAGTCGTCGTATAGATAATCAATTGCGGGGTCGTTCGGGTAGACAGGGAGATGCTGGAGAATCTCGGTTTTATATATCATTGGAAGATGATCTTATTCGTATTTTTGCAGGTGATTCGTTAAAACGTAATATGGAACGATTTGGCATGAAAGAAGATGAGGTTATAGAATCTTCATACGTGTCTAAAAAAATTGAACAAGCGCAAGAACGTGTGGAAAAAAACAATTATGAGATGAGAAAACATCTTCTTGAATATGATGATGTATTAAATCAGCAACGTACTATTATTTATAAATATAGAAAAGATGTGTTAATCGGAGCTGATCAGATAGTTGAACTTATTCGTGACTTTATAGTGAGAGTCGTACAAGATGTGGCTGAGCGTTTTATTCCGAAGCGAGATAAACTTTCACCAGCAAATCTTGATGCTTTTTTTAATGAATTTATTCGTTTAACAGGACTCAAGCGAGAAGATTTTGATGCTGCGGGTATTTCATGCAAAAATGAAGCAATATTGCAATCAGACACCGTTAATTTTTTATTAAGTATGTATTCCTTATATCGTGGCAAAGTGGAACAAGACATGGCTCAAGGAGCTGAAAAATGGCTTATGTTGCAAGCGATTGATATTGCTTGGAAGCAGCATATGCTTAACCTTGATCATTTAAAAGAAGGTATAGGGCTTCGCAAAAATCCTCTTATTGAATATAAGCGTGAAGCTTTTGATATGTTTAAAGAAATGCTTTTCGATGTACAGTTTGAGATTGTTCGCAGCCTATTTCATTTAAATTTTGAACAGTTTAATCAGCAAAAAGTACATGATTTAGAAGCTCAACGAGAAAAAGAGCTTGAAGAACTTAATCTTATAGGTGTAGGAGAAAATGGAGCTCCTGTTTCAATGGGAACCCATCATCAGCAGGGTCCAAAAACAGGTAGAAACGAGCCGTGTCCTTGTGGTTCTGGTGAAAAATATAAAAAATGTTGCGGCAAATAAAAAATAAGTTTTTTTATTTTTATCAAAGTTATAAGTTTAATAAATAATACCAGTTTCAGTTAATCACCGTGAATATAGTTTGCATGTTATCACCCCCTCCGGGGGTGATAACATATCTCTTTTTCATTATTATCTAGTGAAATTAGTATAAGAGAGTATGAGCTTACTGTTAGGCCCATACTCTCTTATTATTAAAATAGCTTATTCGGGTTCGGGATAAAAAACTTCAAAAAGTTCAAGCAATGGAAGCATAGGATCTCGTTGCTCTGCAAAAAGAGCTTTGACAGATATGATGATTGGTTTGTTATCTTTACTACAGTTTGTCTGCTGTAGCTCAGCCTCTTTATGAATTGAAGTACCATCATCAGCAGTAAGTTCTTGTTTGATTCTAAAATGAGCATGAGTCCCTTTTTGACCAAATTCAATATTCTGACCAGCTCCAACATTGATAATTTCTGAAGGTCTATTTTCTTCCAAGTCTTGTACGGTACATGCAGCCTCTGTGTCATTTTCTATGATAACGGGGCATGGCTTACTATATGTTGCAGCTAATAAAAATAGTAATGCAGAAATTTTTAACCATCTGTTTTTTTTATTCATAAAAACCTCCATTTTTATATTTCTGTTCTAGTCAGATTGTTCGCTATTTTGTGTTTAGGTGTACTTATATCGTAGTAGCAGCTTGTACTTCTGCTTGTGCTTTAGCCTCTGCGGCTTCCCGCGCCTTTAGGCGCGCTTTATAAGCTCTAATTGTAGCAATATTCTGTTTTGCTTTAGCATTATTTTCTATTTCTTTTTCTAAGTTTTCGATATTTTTTTTGAAAGCAGTAACTATTCTAGTTAATTTTAGTCTTTCAACGTTGCCTACAGTGCTTTCCCCAAATTGGTTCAATTTTAACAAAGCGTTGAGTATGCTTTCTTGAGAATCATCGATAGCAGCTTCGATGTTGGGATCTACCGTTTCTTCTTTAAATTTATTAAAACCCGCCCATTTTTGTTGAATATAATTTTTTAAATTAAAATTGGCCGCTTTTGTTCTGAGAGATTCTAGCGTCGGTGGATTTGCTTTGAATTCTTTTGCTTTAGTTTTAGTCGCATCCCATGCTTTTCCTAATTTTTCTTTAGACCAATCGTATGCTTGGCCAGCTCTTTCTTGAGCGCCTGTAGCTGCGCTTCTTAATAAAGGCCCAACATTTTCTTTAACGCTTGCAGCTGCTCTTCTTAATAAGGGTGCAACATGTTTACGACCTGCTTCCAACATAAGGCCAACAGCTTGTGCCCCCAGACCTTTTTCAGGTTCGCCACCCTCGTGACCCTCGCCACCGCTCACATCGACACCGCTAGGATTAGGCCAGCCTTCTAGGGGTTGATCATATTCGCTGCCTGTTTCTTCGCCGTCTGCTTGTAGATAAAAAATGGTGCCCGCAAGCATGAGCGTAAGCATCCATCCTATATTTTTTACTTTCATAGAAAACCCTCCATTTTTTCTAAACGTGCATTTTTCTAAATTCTTATTTTTTAATAGCTTTATATAGCTTCATCAAGAGCTATGCTCAGCTAATATTATTATTATCAGGATAGCAATAAGGGCTTGGCGATTGCAATAGTTTATTTCTTATTTATGTCGATTCCTACACTGTTTTTTGCTTGTTTTTTATTTTTTATAGCTCCATTTTTTTTCTTGATTTTTAATTCATTAGTCGAGCTCGTAAAATCTTCCTAGTATGTCTAAACCATTTTGCGCATTACTTTTCACGTGTTCTTTTAAAAAATTAACTACTTCTCTTAGCGCTTCAACCTGGCCGTCTAATTCTTGTCTAATTGCTGGAGTAAATGGGTCTTTTAACTTGCTATTGCTGCTTTTCAATTGATTATTAAGCTTGGTAAAAGCTATTTGTAGTTGATTTTTTGTGTTATCTATAATTTTATCTATTGTTGGAGTCGTGATGTTTTGAATATAGTTTCTCATTTTGGTTAATGGACCGGGTGAAGATACTTTTGTTTTTCCAACGCCTTTTTTTTGTTCTGTGGTTGCAGCAGCTTTTGTTTTTGCCGGTATAGCTCGCGTGCTGAGCCTAGGGCTTACGTCTGAAGCAGCGCGGCCAGTGAATGTTGCCCACTTCTCTTTTGCTTTGGCTAGAAAATTTGTACTTGTTTGTTGTTTAGAAGGTGTTGATGCTTGCGTAGTTGCTTTTTTTTCTTTAGAAGCAGTTTGGGCGTATGGATCAGGCTCCAATAATACTTTTATTACGTCGTTTCGTTTTTGTGGTGCTTGCTCTTCTTTTGGATTTTCGGGTTCATCAGGGAAATCCCATCCAGAGCCTCCCCACTTTTGTGGCCTAGGTATATGGCCGGCAGGTTTACCTTCACCGCTGCCATTAATATTCATGGCGCTGAATCCTGCCAGGATAAGAAGCATCAAGAGTTTTTTTGTATGCTTGTTTGATCTGTTTTTTTTCTGTTTCATACCTATTCCCCTTTTTTAAAATCATGAAGCTAGAGGTAGTTAATTGCATCTACTCTAGCTTCATGATTATTTTTTATTTTTGGCTAATATTATTTATATGGCTTTTTATTCGTTTTGATATTTCTTATAGATATTCTTTTTGTGGTTTTAGTGCCGCCTCTTCTTGCAAACTCGCTTGTATTTTTGCGTTTTCTTGTAATATTTTTTTTGTTTGGTCTATTAAATCGATTAAAAACCATCTTCTTAATTCTGTAATTTTTTCTACTAATTGAGCTTTTGCTTCTTGATCAAATACCTGCCCTTTGTATTCTCTGTTAAGGTTATCTAGTGTTGCTGTTAATTGTCTTTGCAGATTGGCGAAAATAGTATTTACTTGTGGAGTTGTTTTGCTCAAGACAAAAGCATCTAGTTGTCGTAATTTTTCTGATCCGTAGTTAGTCATTTTTGCGCGAGTTTCTAGAATACTACGTCCTGCAGCTTGAAATGGTGCAGCGGCTCTTTGTGCAATGGTAGGTTTTGGAGCTACTCTAGTTTGTGCAGTTGGTGGGACCATATGAGGTGGTGGAGTTGGTCTAGTAGGTGGGACGCTTCTAGGTTTCGGTACTACAGGTGTTTGGGCTGGTGAAACCGTAGGTTTTGGACCGGTTACTTTTGCCCACTGTCTGGCCAAAAAACCTGGTTGTGGCTTATCGCCAGTTAGGCCTAGCCCTTCTTGTTTACCAGTGGCTGGAGCTAAAAGAGGGGCTTCTTCTTCAGGATCGAAAAGTTCTTTTTGTGATGCATTAAGATAAGAAGCAGCAAATCCTGTTAAGATTAAAAATATCATGAACTTTTTTATATTCTTTTTTTGTTCGTTTATTTCCTGTTTCATATGTATCCTCCTTTTATTGTTTTAAAGTATTTCTTTTTTTATATCTCATAGCCAGCTTGGCATGGGGAGCAAAAAACCGTTGATTAATGTAGGAGTGAAGAAAGCTTGGCTGTTTTTCTTTGATCTATCTGCTCTATTATGATTTGTGTGCGTCCCTTTAATAGACCCATGAACTCGTTTATATAACGTGCAATAATACCTTTAAAGTCTAAATTATAACGATCTTCTTTTTTTAATTCATTTATCAAGGGTTCAAATGCTTTGTTCAGTTGCCTTTCTGTGCTATTTATAATGGTATATATTGTTGGAGTGGTAACTCTTTGGATAAAGTTTTTGACTTTATCTAAAGGTATTGATGCACGTTTCTTTGTACCCTCATATATTTTTGAAGTTCTGCTTTGCGGCCCTACAGGTGGCGAGCTTGGTTCTTCTGGCAATGAAGCGGGCTGTTCTTTTTCCTCTTTTTGTAACCGTTTCGCAATCAGCGCATTTTCTTGTTGTCTTGTTTTTTCTTCCAGAGCTACTCTTTTTATTTCCTCTTCTTGCAACTGTCTTGCCAATGTCTCGCTCAGCTTATTTTGCTCTATTTGCGGAGCTTGTGTTTTATTTTCTTTTTCTTGTAACTGTGCTGCCAATTCTCTATCTTGCTCTTCTTTTTCGATGTTACGCATGGCTTCTTCGTGCACTGCTTCTTCTTCTTCCACCTTTACTTTTTGTTCATACTGGATATTCTCTTCATTTTTTTTTGTTCCGCCATATATTCTAGTGTTGCGCCACTATTTTTAGCTTCTATCATTTCTTGTAGTTTTAGCTTTAATGTTCGTCCTTTTGCTATTTCTTCTGGTTTTAACCTTGCTACTTTCGCATTTTCTATTTCTTCTTCTGTTAAATTGAGGTCTCCCCATTCCATGCCATTAAGATAAGAGGCGGCAAATCCTGCTAGGATCAGAAATATTGTTATATTTTTTTTCATAAAAGTGCTCCAAAATAATTTTTTTTGTCTTATATTCATTGTTTTCTACCAAGACTGTTTGGTTTGTATTAATTTGAATTCTGGCGAACTACTTTCTAAACCTTTAGCTGTTGTTACATCAGTTACATATCTTCGTAGGCTTGGTTCTAATCGTTTGAGTTCACTATTTAAGTCTGTAATTCGTGTAGTTAAAGCGTTCTGGTATTCGTTCGCTCTTAGTCTGTTTTCTGCCTTTAGTTGGTTATTGAGTAGAGAGAATGCTTTAAGGAGTTGGTTTTCTGTATTTTTTGTAATAGAATCTATTTTTTTATCCAAGCTATTCCAGTTAGCCCATTTTTCTGATATATATGCTCTTATACCCTGTTTCTTTTGTGGGGCTGCGCGACTAGCAGCTTGTTGAATCGGCTTATGTTGTGGGACAGGTGGTCTGCTAATCTCAGGAGTTTTTGAACCTGGTAATTTGTTTTTGAATGAGACCCATCCTGCTTGAGCGCCTGATTTAAGTCTTCCAAAAAGGCTTGGTTGTTGTGTAGGTGTGTTAGGCTTGGTTGTTGGATCTAAATCTACCTTTTCGAATTTTTTGGGATTATCAAGACCGAATTCTTCTTCCTCCATCATAGCGCCGAGATTAAAATAAGAATTAGCAAACGCTGTTAAAACGAGAAGCATCATAACTGTTTTTATATTCTTTTTTTTCATAGGGAGACTCCATTGTATGTCTGATTTTTTTTAAATTATTTTTTGTGCGCTATATCCTCATTCTATCACCGCAGAATTACAAATAGCAACAATGTGTCTGGTTTTTATTAGCGGGGATTCGTGCTCCGAAGGTATTCTTCGAAATCTCCTTGTAATCCAAGATCTTCCATTGTTTCATAGTGCTGAATGGGGCGACCTCTAGCGGTTGTTTCTATGGGCTGAGTAGAGGGACGGCTACGTATCGTTTTGATTAAGCCTAGAAAGCCTTCGTTTAACTGTTTAATCAATGCTTTTACGCTTTTTCGATCATCTTCGGTTACTTTTCCAAGTATAGTATCTAATTCCTGTAATTTATCGGTTAATTGTTTGTCTATATCGGCTATAGTTTTTTTTGTTGATACTATTAAGTTATTTACTTGCTGTGTTTTATTTAACGTCACCGGAGTTTTTTTTTGAGGTGAAAGTCGGCTGCCAATATATGTTTTTGCTTGTGAGAATTTATTTTGCAGTGATGTTAATCCTTGTTTGGCTTTCATTTTTGCTTTTTCTAAATAACTTGGCGTAGCTACCGGCTCTGATGATATTGGCGCTACATTGCTCCAATAATCTAATTCTTCGCTTTTTAATTGGCTGCCTTTTGGTGGTGGTGGATTAGCGTTGCTACCAATAATAGCACAGCTTGCCCATCCTATGAGGATGAGAAGTATGGTGGGTACTTTTATATATTTTTTTTTTACGTCTATTTTTTTTTCCATATATTTTATGTTAATTTGGCGTGTCTTGTTTTAATATATGTGAATAACGTGTTAATGCTGGCATTGAATTTTTGTATTAGTGTTTTATAATTACGAATTTCTGCTAGCTCAACTTTTTTTTTTCCAAGCAGCTTACTGAATTTGTATAATGCAGCGTGTAGTTCTTTGTTTGCAGCTCCTATAGCTTTATTTACCGATGGTGCTATATTTTTTTCAAAAAAATTGTTTATATCAGGTGTGGTTTTTTTTGCCATGACTTTACGAGTAGTTTGTGCCGCCTGTTTGTTCGTAGATTCTTTGCTCAGATTAGGAGCTTTTTTGGAAAAAATATTTTTAAATGCATGCCATTTTTGCTGTGCATAACTTGCTGGTTTTGGATTTTCTAGTTGCTCAGGCGGCATTCGCATTCCAAATCGCTTTTCTTCTTCTGCTTGCCCAGAACTCATAGCAAGCATGACAGTATAAAAAGAAGCAGATCCTGTTATGATCAGGAGCATTATTAGCATTTTTATAAATTCTTTTTTCATGACTATTTCCTGGGCTATTTTTTTAATTTTTTTTAATCAATTTGTTAGAGATGTGGAAATTGGACCATACATGGTGCCACCGTATTCTTTTTCTGCGGCTTTTAATATGCGTGTTGTGTTGCTGGCTTTTTCCTGCATAGTACCCACTATTTTTGAAAATCCACCTATCAATAGTTCAATATGTCGTTGTAGCTCATACTGATCGTTTTGCATATTTTCCTGACTTTCACCAAGAAACTTATTAAATTTTTGCAGTGCGGCAACTAGTTGCTTCTCTAAAGTCGCTATAGCTTTATTTACGGCTGGCACGATAGTTTTTCGATTAAAAATGTCTAAGTTTTTCCATTTATCAGATAAAGAAGTTTTTTTGAGTGTTTCAGCTGGTTTTATGTTAATTGCTTTTTTAGAAGAACTTTGCTTTGATTTTGAAAATACTGATTTAGTTTGGTTTTTAGTTAGTTCGGGTATTGCTTGGGCCTCTGCTTTTTTAGTAGTTTCGGGAATAGGTTGTTTAGGAATTTCTTGTTCAGCTGCTTCCTGTGCACTCGCTTGTGCACTTGCTCGTTTTTGCACTTCTACCGGTCTAGCAACTTCGATATTAGATTGTTTAACTGCTACTGGTGCCATTGCTTGTGCGCTCGCTTTTTCTACTTTTTCTATAAATCTCCATGAGCCATAGTCCTGTGAAATTTTCTCTTTTTTCTTTTCTTTTATCGAAGGAGTAGCTGAAAAAGCTTCGTTCTTTTTTTTAGCTTCTTCGTCTAGCCGGGCTAACAACGCCCTTGTGTCGTCATTTTCTTCTTTTTCTTTTTTTTTTCTCGCTTTTATTTCTTCTTCTGTCTCTTTTTCACTTTCAGCCAATAAAGCGTCTATATCAATTACTTCTTCTTCTTCTTCAGCTGCTACAATAATAGGAATATGAAAAGCAGTAAATCCTGCTAAGAAAAGAAGCATTATTAGTTTTTTTATATTCTTTTTTTTCATATTTTTTCCCTGTTTCATGTTATTTCAGGAGCCGTTGGTTGAGGTATGGCAGTTTTTGTTGCTGCTCTATTGCTTTTACTTCGTTTTGTAAGTTGGTTTGGCCTTTTTTTTGTGTACTTCCTATTAAGCTGGTAACAGCGGCATTAAATTGTCTAACGAGTTCATTTAATTTATTTCGATGTTGCTGAGTAAACACATTTTCTTTGAAGTAACCATTAAAGCCTGCGAATGTTGTATCTAATTTTTCTTTTACGTCTCTCATGGCGGTATTTACTGGTGACATAATATTGTTTCTGACAAAGTCTCTCATTTGGCTTAAGCGAGTCACTATATACTGTTTTGCATCTGAAAGCTTGTTTTTAGCTGATTGCCAGGTTCTAGTAGCAAGATTTTTTGTAGCTTGAGTTCTTTTTTTTTTTTTTTAACGTTTTGACTCATAAGATAATGGTAGTCGGCTTCTAATCTTTCAGCTTCTTCTCGATAGTTTTTAGATTCTGGATGCCCTAACTGTAATTGTCGCAGCCTTACTTTAGCCTCTACTTGCTCAGGAGAAAGTTCGGACGATAGTTTTTGTTCAAGGTTTAGTTCGTCTTCTCGGTCCTGTTCTTCTTGCTTTTGCCTGGTTTTTTGTTCTTCTAATTGTTGGTTTTTTATCTTTACCCATTCTTCTATCGCTGGCAAATCTTCTGACGGCACTCCTGTCTCCATAGCATTAATGTTGACATAAAAAGACGTGATCCCTATTAAGATTAGAAGTATTATCAGATTTTTTTTATATTTTTTTTTCATAGGTATTCTATTTTTTATGCCTGTTTTTTATCAAATTGACTTATTGTTTTGTATTCTATATTTTAATTTTACCAATATAAATTTTCAAACTGCAACAATTTGTTCTGACTTTATAGAAAATGAGGAGACTTTTTATGGAGTTGATACAAGCTTGCGATTATAAAATCTAAAGAAGAATAGATAGGATTCCAGTTGAGAATATCGTGTGCTCGATGTATATCGGCAACAAGGGGCCATGCATTAAACAAAAGAGCTTGTTGGTCTTTTATATCTATTTTTATATCGGTAACTTTTTGTACAACCTCAATTATCTGTGCAAGAGAATAACTTAAGCCTGATCCTATATTAAAAATATCCGATGGTAGTTCTCTACCGAGATGCAAGCAGGCTTTAAGATTGGCATCAGCTACATCCCGTACGTGCACAAAGTCACGGATCACTTTTTGAGGTTTTATTGCTTGTAGCGCATGTTGTTCAGAAAAAATGTGTAGCGGTTTATGTTGATAGGCTGATTCTAGTATAAATGAGATAAGATCTGATGCGGGATTTTTGATTGTACCTAACATATGCTCGGGATACGCTCCCGAAATATTGAAATAACGCAATATAATATATTGCAGGCCACAGGATTTTTGCACGTCTTGTAGTATTGCTTCAAGAAGTAATTTAGTTTTTCCCTGTATGCTACTAGGATTTTTGGTGTTATTTTCGTTTATTGGACCCTTGGCTAATGGATCGTAGATGGTACTGCTTGAAGAAAAAATTATTTTTTTCACTTGATGATCTACCATCAATTTCAAAAGAGTAACTGTTTTGTTGATATCATGTTCATAGATGGTGAGTAGTTTATTATTTTCAGCTATAGTTAATGTTGCATCTATAGTTAATGTTGCACAATGAATAACTATATCAACTGCGTATTCCGTAAATAAAATGTTTAAAAGATCTGGGTTGCCGTAATCTCCTTGTATGGTGATTGCCCAAGGAAATTGATCAGATGAGGTAGGGTAGTTATTATCAAGCAATATGACTGTATAGCCTTGATTGGCTAATAAAAAGGCTATATGAGATCCTCTATAGCCTGCTCCTCCAACAACTAATACTGTTTCTTTTTGCATACTATTTTCTTTTTAGTATTTATATAACTTAATCAATAAGTATCGTTATCGTCATCAGAATTTTCGTTCTCAGAATCTTCGTTCTCAGAATTTTCATTTTCAGTATTTTCAGTATGAGTAAAAGTTCTTACTTCGGGAAGGAAAGGGTGTGTGGATCTTTTAAGTAAGCCTAAAGCAAGAAGTTTATAAGGTTCATTTTTTTTGAGTTCTTGGCGACATAAAGAGAGCTGTCTTCGGCACAAAGAGAGTTGTTGTGAGTAGAGTGGAATCTGTTCTTCGTATTGAGTGAGTTTTCGTCTGGCTCGAGCAAGCTGTTGTTTGTGTGATTCTTTTTTTGCTGATAACGGTCCTGCGATAATAATTGCTGAAATTATAATTATGATTATCGCTTTACAAGTATTATACATGTTCATATTTTTTCCTACCTATTTTTGCTTTTTGCTGTTCTCTTTGTATTTATTAATTATTGTTTTTTATTTTATTTTATCAATAAAGATTATTCGCTCGCAACAAATTATTATATGGCTATTAATTTATAGCGTAAATAGGGGTATATTTGGTTATTATCTAGAGAGGTTCGTATTAAATAAAGATTGTTGCGATGTCGGTTACTTTGGCGTCTGTTGCCAGATAGAAGATGACCCTGGCGACGGAAAGGCTCCTGATTGCGATTGCTGCCATATAGATTTTGGGAGTTCTCCTAATTTAGGCAGTGTTAACTTCTTTATTGGAGGCTCTCCAGATTGATAGATATCTCTAATCTGTTGAGGCACTGGTTTTGTCTCATTTTCTCGTAATCGTACTATTTCGTTAGCGCGCGCAGTACCCCGTTCTGTTTCAAATATATGTTGCTCTAACTTTCTATCTGCTAAAATTGAGTTAATTTTTTCTTGAATTTGCCACAAACTAAGCTTTTCTTCGGCTATATACTTTTCTATTTCATTATCTTGTACTCTATTTGGCGCAAATATATTTTGAGGCTTAAGACTCGGTTTATTATTGTCATATTGAATAAACTTATTTTCAAAGTTTCTTGTTTGCAAATTGAATGCTCTTATTTGAATAGCTTTTATACTGTTAGGGTGGTGCTCTAACTCATAATCTAATTTTTCTTTATTTATTTGCTTCTCTTGCAGTCCTATTATTCTAACGCCACCGCCAAGAATGAGATCTATTTCGGCTATTCTTTTAGCTTCTTTATCTTTTGCATCTTGTATTACTTTTTCTGCGGCAGCTATTGTTGCAGCTTCAGCACGCTCTTCTGCTTCTTTCTGTTTTTTTAATTTTGCTAGTTCTGTTTTTGCTTTTTCTGCAGCGGCGGCAGTTGTGGCAAGTTCTAAGGCTCGTTGTTTTTTTTCGAATTCTTCTTTTAGTTTTGCAGCCTTTCTTGCCGCTTGCGTTTGCCTCTCTTTTTCTTCGTTTTCAAGTTTTCTAATTCTTTGAGCTTCTAATTCTCTACGTTTTTTTTCTTCTTTTTTTTCTGTTGCGAGTCGCTCGTTTTCGATTTCAAGTCTCTGTTCTTCTTTTTTTATTTCTTTTTCTTCTTCCAGTCTTCTTACCTCTTTTTCTTCTGAAGTTTCTAATTTTTTTTCTTCGATTTTTTGTTGGCGTTCGATTTTTTTCTTTTGTCTTACTTCTGCAGCCCTTTGTACATTTTTCTTTTGCGCTTCTGCTTTTTCTTTTCTTTCTTTTCTGATTTGTGCACTTATTTTTCTCTGCTTTTGTACTTCTAGTAGTTCTTGGTTAGCTTGATTAAGTTCGAATTCTACTGTTTTTAATTCCTTTTTTAATTGTTGCGTTTCAATTTCTTCTTGTGTTTTTTCTTGTCTTTCTTTTAATATGTTTTGTTCTGCTCTGAATTTAGCTCGGTCAGTTATTTTTTGGCGAGCTTCTCTCTCAGCTTTTTTTTGAGCTAAAATTTGCTCTCTTTTTAAAATAATGAGACGTTTTCTTAGGGCAATCTCTTGTTTTATTGCCTCAATTTTATGTTGGGCAACGGCAATTTTATTTTGGTTCAAGGCCCCTTTTATTTTTTTCAATCTATTAAATGTGGTAGAAAGTTGCTGGCCAACGCTTTCTAGTATTGGTATAGTCAGCGTCTTTTTTTTAATATCGATAGTTAAAAGTTGATTTAATACTCTTTTTAATTGGGCGCGGGATGGAGTTTTTGATTGTATTTCAGCTTGTTGCGATAGCGCAGGTGAAGATGTAGGCGATGATGCGGCAGATAGATTTCCCATACTTGTTAATATACCTGCAGTTAGAAGAACATGATATATACGCATAGAGGATCCTTTTTTCTATCGGCAGCAGTTATTTTTTTTTATTTTTTTCTAACACTGGCATATTGTCGTTGTTCTCTAAAGGTGGGGGCTCGTTTTTTTGTTCTTTTTTTTCTTCAGCTTCTTGTTGTTTTTGTTCCGCTCGAGCTTCTTCTTGTTCTTTTTCTTTTTTCGCTTTGACTTTAGCAGTTTCTAATTTTATATTTTCTATAGATTCTCGTAATCTGAGATTTTCAGCTTCTCGTTCTACTTTTACCTTTTGTTTTAACCTATTAGTTTCAGCTTCTTGCTCAGTTTCTTCGGCAACTGTTTTTTGGAGCTCTTCTTGCCGAGGCTTTTCTTGTAGCAAAAGCTGCGGGTTTTTTAGAATCACGACATTTTTTTTGTTAGAGATTTCGTTTTCTATATCTTTGAGCTTTTTGATGATATTACGTTTCCTCGTGACATTTTTTTTATTTGTGCCAGAAAATAGAGAATAGTTTTTTGGACTTTTAAGGGCTGCAGAAAGTTTATTATGCGTGTCTTTTAGTTTTTCTATGGTGAGATTTGATATATCGGTTTCTGCAAGCGCATCGATTTTTTTTTTTGCTCGCGTCAGAGTGATTCCGGCAGCTAGATCGCCTATGCTAGCTATCATGCATGCAATGAGAAGCAGATGGGGGGTGCGCATACAGAATCCTTTATTTTAAACTTATTATTATTGATAAGCTTGCATGTAGTGCCCCGCAGGGGCACTACATGTATATATATTTTAGTTTTTTTTGGGGGTTATTTTTACTCCACTTTTCAGCGAGGGGTCCCGGTTATTTATTAGCGCTTCGCTCTATGCATAGAATAGCATTTTAAAATTTCAGATTGCAATGGATAAGGTGAATTTAAAAGGACGCTCCCATTTTAAACCATACAGTCCATCTTTCTATATGCGCATTATTTGCTCGAGAAAATTCATAGGATCCGCCCAGGTTGCCAAATAGTGGATATTCTCGATCATTGGAATGATAGCCAACAGCTCCAAAATAGGTATGTGTTATAATAGCAGGAGAAGCGGCGGAAGAGAGATCAAGATCGCTTTCTTTTATTATATTGTTGTCATAATTTCCGAGTTCATTTTCTACTAAATCTATGCTTTCAATAAACGGATTACCGGTGATATCTCGTACAGGATTTGTTTTGCCGCTGCCATCGAGATGCTTAATCGCAGGTCCTTCTTGCCATTGTGATCGTAGGCGGACTTCTTCGGCTCTGCGTGCAAAATAGTTGTAGCCGCCTTCAGCTTGAAATCCACTGCCATCAGTAAAAGCAACAGCTGTAGTCATATTAAATTGAAAGCCAGGAGTGACGGCGACTTGTTGTGTTAATATGTTAATGCCCGGGGTAGAAAGATGTTCTGCTAATAGTTCGTTGCTGTTTTCTAAGTTTTTTGCAAGTTCAGCTTCTTTTTTATGTGCATATAATTCTATGTATCTACTGAAGGGCTTATTTTTTAAGTCAAAAGAACGTACCTGGTTATTTCGGAAAAGGTATTCTGAGTGTATTGCATATTCCGTTCGTAATTGTCTATTTTTTCTCTCATCTTCCCAGATAAGCGCTCCAAAAGAAGCGCCAGTCATAAAAGCTGGATGGCCGCCATTTCCAACAATTGTTTCAAAAATCTGGTTTCCTCGTGACTTGTTTCCTGTTGGTATGAGAATGCCAATATATGATTCTAGGTGACAAGGGTCACTTTCTAGCCATTCCATACCGATTTTTGTTTCTATGTCGGCAAGTTTGGTTTCCGCTCGTGGCAAAGCTATGCAGTTTTTACCAAAGATTTTGGATTCTATTCGTCCATACTTCCAATTTTCCTGAGTAAATGCTTCACGCATATCGGCAACTACGAGGTCTTTTATCAAAAACTCAGGGCCGCCTCCTGTATTTTCAACCTGTTCTATTAAGCGAAACTCATTTTTTATATGGGTGAGCGGCGTTGATATGCTGACAAAATAACCACGCTTTCTTTCATCATTTCTCCAAAAGCTTTGGCGATAATGGAGCCCGAGGCCAAAGGTGGTCTGTTTTGGATAGAAAGAGATTTTACTCCGAAAATTTTTATTATGAGTAAAGATGTTAAAATGTCCGGCAAGTATATCTTTATCTGATTCTTCTGGCCTTTCATCAACAATTAATGTTTTTTTACCAAATGGGGTAAAATAGTGTTGTAATTTATCATTTTCTATCGAACAACCTCCAAATGCTACTGCTTGAAAGGCTCCCCTTAAGCCTTCTTCTCGCGCATGAAGTCGCTGTTGGCGAAATCCGCTGACCATCTCAGGGGACGATGATTGAAATTGGGGATGTATTGCAATATATGATCTACCGGAATATTCTACATCATAGCTGCTTGCTCTGCAGGAATCAGCATGAAGACTTGATATGCTAAATAGTGAAAGAGCTAAGCAATAACTAAAAAATTTGTTTGACATAGCTTATCGTCCCTTTTTTTATAGCAAGACTTTCTCTATTTTTAATTATTATTTTTTTAAAATATAACTTAGTTTTACTATTTAGGAATTGATAGAGTCAATACTAGGGTCAATTAGCTATAGCTAGAATATTTTGCTTAGGCGCTCTAGGTGCTAATACCAGTTTGTTATCAATTGTTAAGATTAAGATAGGATGATTGCTTAATATCGCTAGATTATATTCGGTGGGGCTGCAGGCCCACTTTTCAATAACCCCGCTTCAGGCGGGGTTAATTTATTAAGCTAGATTGTTTATAGATGTGCGTGCATACTATCGTTCTATTATTTTTTTAAGTAAGTGATCACCTCTGCCTGAGAGACAGTGTCTTGTGTTCCCGTAAGCATATTTTTAATCGTAATCATTTTTTTTTCTTGTTCATCATCTCCCAACAACAATACAAAGCTAGCGCCCATTTTATGCGCTTTATTCATCATATTTTTTATTGATTTATTATCGAGTAACGTTTCAGTACAGAGATTGTGCCTTTGTAATAGGTCAGCGCAAAGAAGGGCTAATGTCTGTTGTTTTTCTGATAAAGGGATAACAACATGGAGCATCGGTTTTTGTTTAATAGAAAGGCTATCTGTTATGGGTTCCAATATGAGAGCCAGGCGTTCTAAACCAATAGCAGCACCTAGAGAAGGTACTGGTTTTTTTGCACCACATTGTTCTGCCAGTTCATAGCGGCCGCCGCCACAAAAAGCGTTCTGTGCTCCAAGGTCGGTGCTGCTAAACTCGAATACTGTTTTATTGTAATAATCAAGACCTCGCACCAAGAGAGGGTTGTAGGCGTATGATATTGACAAAATAGCAAGTTGCTCTTTGAGTTGTTCCCAATCGTTTGTGCAATCTTGGCAGAGGTGGTCAGCAATGAAAGGAGCTTTTTGGTATAGCTCTTGGCAACTGCTATTTTTGCAGTCAAAGATTCGCATACTATTGGTAGTAGCTCGTTGCGAGCAGGTAGGGCATATAATGGCATTATTGTCTGCCAAAAAGGATTGTAATATTTTTTTATATTCTGTTCTATCTGCTAAACACCCTAAGAAATTGATAAAAAGAACATAGTTAACGAGTTTAAGTCGTTCACTAAAAAAACGCTCAAGCATAACAATCATCTGTACGTCATGAGCAATGGAAACCGCATCAATAATTTCTATATTAAATTGGTTAAATTGGCGGTATCTTCCTTTTTGGGGTCGTTCGTAACGGAACATTGGGCCATGAGAAAATACTTTCCATGGTTGTTGTTGGATGCCATGTTGTAAAAAAGCTCGCGTTGTTGGTGCAGTTGCTTCAGGTCGCAAGCAGATGCGTTCTGAGCTGTTCGGGTGCTGTTCTATGATAAACATTTCTTTGCTGATTACATCAGTTTCTGCGCCAAGGGTTCGTTTAAAAAGGTCAATTGATTCTAAAATTGGCGTTGTTATTTCGGTAAAATTGGCGTGTTGCAGGTGAGTACGGGCTTGATCAATAATAAAATTGTGTAACGTGAGATCGAGGGTATCATGAGTCCCTTTTATTTGATTGATCATCTGATTATCCTGATTTATAAAATATTTTTATAGTTAATATTTGAGTAGTTTATTGTCTTGGCAATCTATTATTTTAAATTATTTATTATCTTAGGTTATCTGTTATTTTAAGCCATTCAAGATTTTAAGCAATCTAGTATTTTGTGTAAAAAATTTTACGAGCTATAAAAGTTTTGTGTGTATAATAGAAAAAATAGTGTAAAATATGTTATAAAATAGGTATTTAAAAATTTCACGCATGTTTTATAGTAAGAATATTTATATCAATAGATGGGGGTCTTTTATGAGAAATTTGGCAAACAAAAACAGAGTAAAAAGAAATATATGTTTTAGTCTGTGTGTAAGTATGTTTTTAGGGAGTATTGTATTTGTTTTTAATACGAGCGCCGCCATGCTTACTTCTGATCCTGATGCCACCACACAAGAGAAAGCCTTACTTTTTTATGATCAAGATGCAGCTATGCGAGCTCGCGATAGAGCCATAAAATTAGCGCTTTCTTTATGTATTCCGAATCTAGGTCATGCTTCAGTTATTTGTCCATTGGTACAAGATTATGATGATAGTATGTATGCGTTTAATTACGGTAGGCCTTTAACTCGCGCATTATCTTTATTTATCCCTAGTTCTGGCCCTCGTCAATTAATAAAAGGTTATAACGGATTAACAGCTGAAGAACAAGGAGAATGGCAAGAGAAATTAAATTCTGCCTTATGGAATCATAATATAGTTGATGTTGAAAATGCTTTAAATAATGGAACTAGCGTAAGCAGCTCTTGCAGGAATCTAATTCGTTGGTCTTTAATGCCGTCTTTTGACGAAAATGAAAAGTTTGATCCTGCTAGATTGCCAATTGCCAGATTATTATTAACTGAAGGCGCAAAGTTGCCATCGGTTAGAAAGATATTAATATCTGGAGATTACTTGCAAGCGATAGAATTTATTCTTAAATACAGTGAAAAGTTGGATGAAAAAGATCTTGGGGAAGCGTTGATTGAAGCTGTACAATGCTCAACATTGCCGATAATTAGGCTGCTTCTTGTCGGTGGAGCAAATGTATATACAGCAAGAGGTCACTATAGAGATCTGCGATATAGGGACCCTGACAATGTTAAAGCATACAATTATGCGTTAGGTAGATTTCTTAATGCGCGTAACGCAGAAGAAACTCAAAAAGCTATAGAAGTATTGAAAGAGATAACGCATGCCGGTGGTTTTGATAGTGTTAATCTTGATCCTGTTTTTATTAATGATCGTCATAACTGGCCTCAAATAGACACGCTTGTAAGAGAAGGACAACGAGAACGAGAAAGTCATATTGGGCGATGTGTATCAGAAGTGTATCACCCTTGCATTGCTTCTATTATAGCCGGTTATGCAGCATCATGTCCTGAAGAACCTATTGTTCAAGACCTATCTTGTTTGACACCTGATCAACTATTGCTGAAATAATACTATTTTCATGTAATCGTGATTAGTGCATAATATTGACAATAATTATTTGAAAAATTGAGATATGTTTTATGTTAACAACATTTATATCAACAACTAGGGATCTTTTATGAGAAATTTGGCAAACAAAAACAGAGTAAAAAGAAATATATATTTTAGTTTGTGTGTAAGTATGTTTTTAGGGAGTGTTGTGGCTTTTTCTAGCGTGAGCGCCGCCATGCTTGCTTCTGATCCTGATGCCACTACACAAGAGAATGCCTTACTTTTTTATGATCAAGATGCAGCTATGCGAGCTCGCGATAGAGCCATAAAATTAGCGCTTTCTGTATGTATTCCGAATCTAGGTCATGCTCCAGTTATTTGCCCATTGGTACAAGATTATGATGATAGTATGTATGCGTTTAATTACGGTAGGCCCTTAACTTGCGCATTATCTTTATTTATCCCTAGTTCTGGTCCTCGTCAATTAATAAAGGGTTATAACGGATTAACGGCTGAAGAACAAGGAGAATGGCAAGAGAAATTAAATTCTGCCGTATGGAATCATAATATAGTTGACGTTGAAAATGCTTTAAATAATGGGACTTGCGTAAGCAGCTCTTGCAGCCGTCTAATGCGTCAGATTTTAATACCGTTTTTTAATGGAAAATTTGATCCTGTTAGATTGCCAATTGCCAGATTATTATTAGCTGAAGGTGCAAAGTTACCATTAGTTAGAAAGGCTCTAGTGGCAC
Source organism: uncultured bacterium (assembly GCA_963719415.1). Lineage (GTDB taxonomy): Bacteria > Babelota > Babeliae > Babelales > Vermiphilaceae > JAPLIS01. Next base: position 876,664 of record OY970383.1, read on the forward strand.
ATAATCATTTATACACAGGTGGTCATTTGCAAGCAATAGAATTTATTCTTAAATACAGTGAAAAGTTGGATGAAAAAGATCTTGGGGAAGCGTTGATTGAAGCGGTAGAAAACTCAACATTGCCGATAATTAGGCTGCTTCTTGCTAGTGGAGCAAATGTATATACAGCAAAAGGGCCCTATAGAGATTGGTCATTTTTGGACCCTGATAAGAATGCCACAGCATGTAATTATGCGTTAAGTAGATTTCTTAATGCGCGTAACGCAGAAGAAACTCAAAAAGCTATAGGAGTATTGAAAGAGATAACGCATGCCGGTGGTTTTGATAGTGTTAATCTTGATTCTAATTTTATTAATGATCCCGATAATTGGCCTCAAATAGACACACTTGTAAGAGAAGGGCAACGAGAACGAGAAGATCATATTAGGCGATGTGTCTCAGAAGTTTATCTCCCTCATATTGCTCCTATTATAGTAGGTTATGCAGCATCAAGTCCCGTAGAACCTGTTATTGAAGAACTATCTTGTTTGGCACCTGATCAACTATTGCTGAAATAATACTATTTTCATGTAATCGTGATTAATGCATGCTATTATAAACAAAATATATTCGCCTTATCTCCATAACAGGAAATTTTTTATGCAAAATTTGGTAAAGCAAAAGGCGAGAAAAAGAAATATATATTTTTATCTGTATGTAAGTATGTTTTTAGGTAGCGCTTTATCTGTTTTTAGTGCGAGCGCTATGTTTACTTATGAAGCTATGCAGGCCCGTGATAGAGCCATACAATTAACGCTTTCTGTATGTATTCCGAATCCAGGTCATGCTTCAGTTGTTGGCCCATTGGTACAAGATTATGATGATAGTATGTATGCGTTTAATTACGGTAGGCCATTAAGTCGCGAATTATCTCTGCATGTGCCTATTTCTGGTCCACGTCAATTAATAAAAAATTATAGTGCTTTAACAGCTGAAGAGCAAAGAGGATTTCAAGAGAAATTAGTTGATGCTGTATATGCTCAAAATATACCTGATGTTGAAGATGCTTTAAGAAAGGGAGCTTCAGTAGAAGGCCCTTTTTATGGTTGGAATAATAATGATCGAGATTTATTTGATTTGATTTTTGGTTCTTGGGATGACAGGAAGAAAGAAGGTAGTTTTAATATTGCCAGGCTAATGAGAGCTGAAGGAAGAAAATTACCATCAATTAGAGAAGTTTTAGCTTCAGAAAGTAAGAAAATGGATTTATTAGAGTTTTTACTTTGGCACGGCGAAAAAATTGAAGAAGTACAACTTGAATCAGATTTGATTTTTGCAGCAGAAAATTTAGAAGCAAAAACAATTAAGTTATTGTTACGGCGAGGAGCAGAAATAGATGCAGCAAAAGGGAGTAGAGGGAGGACTCCTAAGTCGATAATAAATCAGAAAGCAGTATGTAATGCAATTTTAAATAGGTTTGAGTGGTCTTTTGCAGCAGATCTTGGTGCGAGCGGGCGCTTATTTGGGATACCGATAAAGCAAGTATTGAAAGAGGCGGTATTCGCCGGTTGTTTTGACAATGTAGACGCAACTCATATTTTTTATACCGCAGGTTGTTTGATAAAAAGAGGACTGCAGTTGCGTGAAAAAATTATGGGAGAAGCGGCGCTAGAAGTGTACTCTTCTGTTCCTGCTGGGTTAATAAAAAAATATGCAGCACCTTATCCTACTTTTGTATTAAAGCTACGGACAATTGAATTGCAAGATTAGTAAATTTTTTATATTCAGTTTATATTAATAATAGGTGAACTTCTATGAGAAATTTGGCAAACAAAAATAGAGTAAAAAGAAATATATATTTTAATCTGTGTGTAAGTATGTTTTTAGGCAGTATTGTGTTTGTTTTTAGTACGAGCGCCGCCATGCTTACTTCTGATCCTGATGCCACTACACAAGAGAAAGCCTTACTTTTTTATGATCAAGATGCAGCTATGCGAGCTCGCGATAAAGTTATTAAAAATACGCTTATTTTTTGTATTCCGAATCTAGGTCATGCTCCAGTTATTTGCCCATTGGTACAAGATTATGATGATAGTATGTATGCGTTTAATTACGGTAGACCTTTAACTCGCCTATTATCTCTGTTTATCCCTAGTTTTGGTCCTCGTCAATTAATAAAGGGTTATAACGGATTAACGGCTGAAGAACAAAAAGAACGTCAAGAGGAATTAGATCATTCGGCTAATATATTATTGTATGTGGAAAATTCTCTAAAGAATGGAGCTCGTGTAAGTAGATCTTGTAGTGATCTAATGCGTTTGACTTTAATGCCGCCTCGTGCCGAAGAATTTGAGTGCACTAGATTACCAATTGCCAGATTATTATTAACTGAAGGTGCAAAGTTGCCATCGGTTAGAAAGGTATTAATATCTGGAGATTACTTGCAAGCGATAGAATTTATTCTTAAATACAGTGAAAAGTTGGATGAAAAAGATCTTGGGGAAGCGTTGATTGACGCGGTACAAAAATCAATATCACCGATAGTCAAGTTGCTTCTTGTAGCTGGAGCAGATATATATACAGCGAAAGCAAAATATAAAGATTATGTACGCGATTTAGCTTTAGTTAGATTTGTTACCGCGACTCAAAGCCGTGGCGTAGAAAAAACAGAAAAAGCTATTGCAGTATTGAAAGAGATAGCGCATGCCGGTGGTTTTGATAGTGTTAATCTTGATCCTGCTTTTATTAATGATCACGATAATGGGCCTCAAATAGACACACTTGTAAGGGAAGGGCAGCGAGAACGAGAAAGTCATATTGGGCGATGCATATCAGAAGTTTATCTCTCTTGCATTGCTCCTATAATAAAGGGATATGCAGCATCATGTCCAGTAGAAGCCGACCGTCTAGCAGAATTTGGCGCTGAAGAATTGCTTCCTGCAGAACGGTGTTCTGAATCTGGCCAACTATTTCTCAAATAATACGAAAATAGGATAAAAAGCTATAGTTGTTTTGTTTACAAATAGAGAGCTTTTTGGTAAAACTATAGCAGCAAACAGGTAATTTAAATAGATAGGGTAGTCTAAATTAAACAGGAGAATGTTGTGATGAAGAAAGTGGTAGTGTTGAGCGCGTTGGTATTAATATTGGCTACAGTTGATATGTTAGCTATGGGTGTGAAGACTAACCAGAAAAATGATAACTACGGCACTCGAAGGATTATAGAAAAATATGGATGTGTTGAGTGGAGTGGGGATTCATTGTTAGCTGATCATATAGAGTATCGGAATAATGGTGCCAAAATTTCCACATTAGTCGTTTTATCGCCCAGCGGACGTATTACATCAATGGCTATGATTGTTTATTCTGGTTTTCATCGGTCTGAAAATCCTAACAATGCGATTGTTGTAGGATTAACAAATATAATAGCTAATTTTATAGCTCGTGGTGGCAGGCAGGAAACAGTTAACTTAAAAGACATGCAAGAATAAATATAACAAAAATAACTCATGTTAATAAATAAAATGGGAGCTTAAAATATAAAAAAAGCTCCCATTTTTATGTGATAAAATTTAATTAGTTTGATAATTTAGTTTGATAATTAATGAGTTGGTTTGGTAGCTTATTAGTTAGATATAGGTTAAAATAACGTGGCCGATATAATTCTGTAGTATATTCTATAATCTTGCAGGATAAACTAATGTATCAAAATAAAATTGCATATGTTGCTTTGGTTATCAGTAAAGATACTATCGCCTGTGGATGGCTAGAACGTTCATCAGCAAAAGGACCAATTATATTGCGAGCATACCAAAAACGAGCTATTGAAGGTTGTTTTGGTGAACAAATTTTATTTAACCCTACCCGTATTGGTGCTATTGTTTCACATTTTATTCGTGGATATGTTAGGCCCTTATCTAGAAAAAAAATTTATATTTCAACAGCTTTTGTTTCTCCTATCATCGCAGAACAATTTATAGTAGATACACATACATCGCCAGAACTTACAGAATTAATAGTGTCTCAGGCATATTCGCGTACAAATTCTCACAACCATGTTCATAATCATCAGATGTTATGGGATTATTTTTATATTTATCCAACAGACACCGATGAACATGTTTTTTATGCATGCGCTATTACCCAATTTTTTCTTCTTCAATATAAGCTAATTGCACTCAAGCATACGTTTAATCTTTTAACAACAACATCTAAAACATCAGCTCTTTTGCAACTCTATCGGTATATGTATGGCACTGTTTTTCGAACTGCGCAATTAGGTGTTGATATGCAACGACACAATAACAAGCTTGAAAATGTATTTACTGATGACATTCTTAATCGTATACTTTTTTTTTCACCAGCTATTGATATCATAAAGGCAGAAGAAAGAGTGAATTTACTGACTATGGCTGGTCTTTTTGTTGCTGAAAAAAGTATATAAAAATATGAAAAAAAATGTCTAAAGAAAAAAAATGGGTAAAAAAGGAAATGCATGAAGCATATACAATTTATTAAAACAGTGCATCCAAATACGCATAGATCGCTCTATATATGGGCTTTCTGTTCTTCTCTATTGATAATGATAGGTGTGCTGATTGTGGCCTATGTTGCCATTGGTCAGTGGCGACTTATTAATAATCTTTCAGCAGAAAAAAATAGACTTATGCATCATGAAGCTGAGCATGCTGCTATTACTGCCCGCAAAACCAGTATATTAGAAACTAAAACATCCTGTCAGCAAAAAATTGATGTTGTAAATGGCCACTCGTTTGGGCTTAAAAAGTATGTATCTCTTATTCAAGAAGTTACGGATTTATGCACAAAGCAGGAAATAAATTTACGATCATTTAAGGTAAAGAAAGATAAAGTTGTTTTTCATTGCCTCACTCGAGATAAAAATCAAACTCAGGTCAACGTTTTTATTGAGGGCCTTTCTGCTATAGCTCTGCTGAAAAACGTTCAACTTGTTTTGATACAAAAAAAAGGAAATTCTTTTGCTATTACTATTCATGCCGATATCATTTAATTTTTTAGTGCACCTAAAATGGGCAATTTTAAGTACTGCGCTATTGTTATTTGTGACAATTAATGCATCTTCTTTGCAACAAGATTTTAAAAAACCAGTATTTAATTTTTCAGAATTACATTGGCAAACTTCTCAACAGCCAGAGATGGCTTGGGCTCAAAAAAGTTTGCGAGAAAAATTAGGGGGGAGAGAATTGTGGCGACAGGATCAGGAGTGTAGAGTAAAGCAGCACAGGAAAGAAAAGTATATGTTGCAGAATGCAATCCAGGCAGAGCACCGGCATAGTCGCGAGCAGGGAAAAAAAATAAAGCACCTAGGTAAACAGCGTAAAAGAGTACGTCTGGCTTTAAATGATATTATAGTGCGAGTGCGGGCAGAGAAAGAGCAGTTAAGGGTAGAGAAAGAACGGCTAGAGTTAGAGAATAAAGAGTTAAAGAATCAAAATAGAGCATTGGTGAGAGATATTAACCGAATATTATCCCAACCTGATATTATTGCTCCATATAGTATCGTTTCGAATAGGTTGCCCCGGGATAGTATAGCTTTTGATAGTATTGTATTTGATAGTGGGGCTCGAGAGTTAATTATTTCAGAGTGTGATAATGCGGCGCATATTGATGATGGCCCACCAGGTTGGCGGTAATCTTAAAAGAAAGTAGTTAGGTATAAAAAGAAATGACAAAATTAATCGAAAATAGATTTGCGTTAACGATAGTGATTTTATTTGTCTCGCACACACTTTTTCCTGCGCATGAGTTCAATGGGCCATGCGGGCTATGTATAGAAGACAAAAGTTTTCAACAATCGTGCCAAGACAAGCAACTCAAATCGCTGAATCACGAACAACTTACGGCAGAATTACAGCAACTCGTTGAAGCAACTAACGATGGCGCGTGGCGAGTCAATAGTTCAAGAATGCAAGAGTTGATTCGTGCTGGTGCTAGTGCCAATGTAACAAAGAATGGCAACACTTTATTGTGTTATGTCTGCGCTATGAATGATATAGATTTTGTCAAAGTTTGTATCGCTCACGGAGCGTCATTAGAAGGCATAGATAGAATCGGAGAGACAGCTTTATATCTCTGCAAATCTTTGCCTGTGCTTAGGTGTCTTTTGGAAGCAGGAGCTGACCCTAACTATGAAAATCGTTGGGGAAAAACAGTATTGCATAATAGTGCAACACAGAGTCGTACTATAGAAGTAATAGAAGAATTATGCCGTCATATTGTTCCGTTTCATAGAAGTTGGGCTGATACTCCATTGCATAATTTGTGTAGGATGGGTGTGGGTAAGGAAGATTTTGAGAGAAAATTGACGGTAGTGCTATGGTGGTCAGAACTACAGCTTAAGATTCATAATGGCCAGGGAAAATTGCCTCGAGATTATCTAGGCGAGGGGGAGATTGTTACGTTTAATGCGATCAGTGGAGATATAATACGAGCTCGTGCTCAGTTGTTACAACAACAAAATAAAGAAAAAGAAGAACTCGAACAGATAGTTCAGCAGTCGATCCCGGTTGATGTTGTTGTGAAATTGGTTTTTTCTTACGTAGAGCCGCCATATATTTCTCTGCGAGACTTTATGGTACCTGAAGAATCAAAACGAGAATATCCTGCAATTGCACAAGCTTTTTGGTTGCCTGAATAAAAAGCGAGAATGTCTGGCACAGATGTAACTATTTTCAGCTCCATCTAAATTCGCCAAGGAAGAATAATCTAGTCGAGAATGCTTGGCATGAGCATAATTGTTTTCTTTTCCTAAGGAAGAATTAGAGCGAAGAAATGTATGTGATAAAATAAGTAGTAAAATAAGTAATTATTGCGTTAGTTAAGTTTAAATATTGCCAAATAAATTTAGGCTAAAATAAACAAGTTAAGGTTATTGTGTTATGAAAAATAAATGTGCTCTATCAATAATTTTTTTGTCTACTACATGTACTTTGTTTTCAGCTTGGTATGATTTTCCAACAAGACAGAGTGCTTTACTCTCAAAAAGTGCTGATTTTCAAGAAATTGATGATGAAAAAATCATTGGTGAAAAAGAACTTACGGCAAGATTACAACAGTTGTTTTATGAGTGTAAAGGTTGGATTTTTTGGAACAAATATAGTTCTCGGATGCGAAAGTTGATTTGTAGAGGTGCTGATCCTAATATAAGAGGAAATGGAGGTATATGGTTATTGTCCGCTGCATGTCGTTATGACGATATTGAGTTTGTTAAAGCTTGTGCGCCACGTGTAGTTTTGCCAAAATTTATTGTGACACAGTGTGAGTCGGTATCAACGTTGAAGCTTGTTTGGAAGCTTGGTGCTAATTTCAATGATCAAGACCGGTTTGGACGACTAGCATTGCATTATAACGTAGCAGGAAATTGTTCTGCAGAAATAATAGAATTACTTTGCCGTTATACAGAACCATTATATAAAGATGGTGTAGAGACTCCTTTACATTGTTTATGTTGGTGTTTAAGTCCAAGTGGCTTTGCAAAAAAAACCGAACTATTACTTTGGTGGTCATTATCTCAGCTGGATGCTAGAAATGATAAAGGACAAACTCCTATTGATTACCTCCGAAAGAATGATAATTCTCATTTTATTCCCCTATTTAATGAAATTAGCAAGAATATGAAGCGAATTCAGGTGGTACGTCTTGAGCAGGAGAAAGAAATAAGTAAAGACATCGAACAGTCAATCCAAGAATTTGTATCTATTCCTTCTATTGCAAAATTAATTTGTGATTATTTAGGACTTCGATACCTCTCATTGCAAGATTTTATGAAAAAAGAAGAATTAAAAGCAGAACAAGAAAATTTAATATTAACGCAAGCAACGCCAGCTTTTTCATTAGATTGCGCACAAGAAGAAGCAAAGCAAGAGTATCCAGCGCTAGCAGAGGTAGTTCCTGCTCCATTGCAAGATTATATAGCGCAAGAAGAGTTAAGGCAAGAGTATTCAGTGTTGGCAGAAACAGTTCCCGCTTCAAAAAAAAGAAAATTAAAACGAAGAAATGTATGTGATAAAATAAGTAGTAAAACGAGTAGTTGCTGCATCAGTTAAGTTCAAATATCGCCAAATAAATTTAGGCTAAAATAAATAAGTTAAGGTTATTGTGTTATGAAAAATAAATTTGCTCTATTGATAATTTTTTTCTTTACTTCGCATACGCTATTTTCTGCCATTGCACGGTGTTCGCTATTACCCCTCGTTAATCGTTCTCTATTACCCGCTGCTATGCAACTATTATCGTCAGCACAGCCTATAAAAAAACAATTATTAGAAGGTGTTGCTCTACGAGAAGAAGACCCTAAGCTTACTGCAGAACTGCAACGACAATATCAAGATATTGCTGATTCTATTAGTTGGTTTCAACTTAGTCCTATATGGCAAACCATGATTCGTGATGGCGCTAGCCCCAATGTAAAAGACCATGATCATTTTTTGCTATCATCTGCATGTTTAAAGGATGATATTGAACTTATTAAAGTTTGTTTAGCTCATGGGGTTTTGCTAGAAGATACTGATATGGATGGAGATACAGCTGTATTTTTTTGTAAATCGGTACCAGCCTTAAAACTTCTTTTGGAAGCAGGTGCCAACTTTAATCATCAAAATAGGAGTCAAAAAACAGCTTTACATAGTGCTGTAACACAAAATCGATCGGTAAAGGTGTTAGCATTTCTTTTTCGCTATATTGTATTATCATGTAAAAATGGTATTGATACTCCACTTCATAGTTTGTGTGTAATGAATGATGGCTTAAATGACTTTGGAAAAAAAGTGGCAATAGTGTTATGGGGTTCGCCAGAACAGCTGCTTATTGAAAATGAATATGGAGGTAAAAGGCCAGCTTATTACCTCCAGCGTAATCCAGTTGAATTAGATGAACTTTTGAAAATCAGCAAGGACATAACGAAGGCTCAAGTACAGCTGAAAGAAGAAGAAAGTGAAGAGTTAGGCGAAATCGTTGAGCGTTTTGTACCGATTCATGGCATTGGTAAACTGGTTACTGATTATTCAGGATTACCCGATATTTCATTGCAAGGTAAAGGAAGTAGGGAAGTAGGTAAAATAGTTGAAAGGTTTGTGCCAGTTACTCCTGTTGCCGAATTAATTAACTCTTATTCAGGGCCATCATATTTTTCATTGCAGTATTTTATGGAAAAAGAAGGATCAGAGTTAAAATATCCAGCACTAGCGCGTGTATCTTGCGATGGATCTAAAATCTAGAAAGAAAAAAACTAGAGCAAATAGTTTATTTTGGTTTGACGGCATAGTTATTGGTGTGTAGTTGTGAATGGGTAATTGTGAAGTAATTATGAAAATAATCGTGGGTATAGCGCGTTTTGCACAACAAAAAATAGACGCTTACATTGATTTGGTTATACTGAGTATCGATTTCTGATTGAATAATAGAAAAAACAACGATGAAAAGCAGGAAATAATCATGATTTATATTAATTTTTTAACTGTGCAAAACAAATTTAGACTTGTGTTACTTATTTCATGCGCTTCGCAAATATTATTTCCTGCTGCTGCATGGTGTTCGCTATCACCCCTCGTTAAGCGTTCTCGATTGCCTACGGCTACACAATTATTATCGCCAGCACAGCCTATAAAAAAACAATTATTAGAAGGTGTTGTTCTACGAGAAGAAGACCCTAAGCTTACTGCAGAATTAGAAAAGTTATATGAAAAAACCAATGATTTTAGTTGGTTTGCAAATAGTTTAATAATGCAAAGGTTGATTAAAGATGGCGCTAGTCCCAATGTAAAAAACTTAAGTGATTCTTTGCTGTTAGATACATGTTTAAAGAATGATATCGAACTTATTAAAGTTTGTTTGGCTCATGGGGTTTTGCTAGAAGATACTGATTTGAGTGGATTTACAGCGGTATCTTTTTGTAAGTCGGCACCAGCATTAGAACTTCTTTTGGAAGCAGGTGCCAACTTTAATCATCAAAATAGGAGTCAAAAAACAGCTTTACATAGTGCTGTAACACAAAATCGATCGGTAAAGGTGTTAGCATTTCTTTTTCGCTATATTGTATTATCATGTAAAAATGGTATTGATACTCCACTTCATAGTTTGTGTGTAATGAATGATGGCTTAAATGACTTTGGAAAAAAAGTGGCAATAGTGTTATGGGGTTCGCCAGAACAGCTGCTTATTGAAAATGAATATGGAGGTAAAAGGCCAGCTTATTACCTCCAGCGTAATCCAGTTGAATTAGATGAACTTTTGAAAATCAGCAAGGACATAACGAAGGCTCAAGTACAGCTGAAAGAAGAAGAAAGTGAAGAGTTAGGCGAAATCGTTGAGCGTTTTGTACCGATTCATGGCATTGGTAAACTGGTTACTGATTATTCAGGATTACCCGATATTTCATTGCAAGGTAAAGGAAGTAGGGAAGTAGGTAAAATAGTTGAAAGGTTTGTGCCAGTTACTCCTGTTGCCGAATTAATTAACTCTTATTCAGGGCCATCATATTTTTCATTGCAGTATTTTATGGAAAAAGAAGGATCAGAGTTAAAATATCCAGCACTAGCGCGTGTATCTTGCGATGGATCTAAAATCTAGAAAGAAAAAAACTAGAGCAAATAGTTTATTTGGGTTTATGACCAGAACTTTTTATTTTGGGTTGACGATATAGTTGTTGGTGTGGAGTTGTGGAGTAATTATGGGGATAATTGCGGGTATAATGAGCTTTATAGTGAGAGCTTTTATTTTACTATTTTAACGGTTATACTGATTTTTAATGTGCTATAAGAATAGAGAAATTTTTTATTAATTAACCATGTATAAGATTAATATAATATGCCAAAAATAAAACAACTTTCCCCGCATGAAGCGTATAAGATTGCAGCTGGCGAAGTCGTTGAACGTCCAGCTAATATTGTAAAAGAATTGCTAGAAAATGCTCTGGATGCAGGGGCAACTTCGATACATCTTTATATAGAAGATGGGGGAAAAGCTCTGATTCGGGTTGTTGATAATGGATGTGGCATGGATGATATTGATGCTAGAGTATGTTTTTCAAAGCATGCTACCAGCAAAATAACCACGGTTGATGAACTAGAAACGATCAATACATTCGGTTTTAGAGGGGAAGCGCTAGCTTCTTTAGCTGCAGTAGCCCGTATCACGTTGATTACCAAGCAGATTGATGCTGAAATCGGAAGTAGAGTTACGGTGGCTTGTAATGAGATAACACAGGCCGAACCTACTCATGCAAATACGGGTACAGATATTAGCATTCATGATCTTTTTTATACGATTCCTGCGCGTAGAAAATTTTTAAAAAAAAATGAGACTGAATGGCGACATATTTTACAATTATTTCAGGCCTTTTGTCTCTCTTTTCCTGCTGTACATTTTAAAGTTTCACATGATCAGTCTCTTGTTCATAATTGTCCTCCTGTTTCATGTATAGCCGATCGCTTTGCACAGCTCTGGCAACATCACACAGTAATGCCCATTGCCGATGAGCGCGCTGATGGCACTTTATCGATTTCAGGGGTTATTTCTCATCACAGTCATTATCGTTATGATCGTACCGGTATTTTCTTTTTTGTTAACAATCGATGGGTAAAAAACTTTACCCTTGCACAGGCGTTGCTAAAAGGGTATCAGGGCCTTATATCTGATGGAAAATATCCAATGGCATCAATCAATATTACGATAGATCCGCTTTTAGTTGATATTAATATTCATCCAAGAAAAGAAGAAGTAGCTTTTTTACATCCCCAAAAAGTGTCCCAACTTATTACCGCAGCGGTAAAAAAAGCATTAGAAAAAAAGACTTCAAACAGTATTCAAGCTGGTGTGGAAATTGGCTTTTTGGACTCTAATTATCAGAGCAAGAATGCTTATGATAACGCTCATATAGCAAATGGAGACTTTGGTAATTTTATTGATAATAATGATAATTTTATTGATAGTATTTTATATAAAAATAGCGACATATACAAAAACAATAGAGAGCCTATCAATATAGTATCTGATTTCAATAAAGCTTATTTTGGCAAAAAAGATTCTGAATCAGCCCATGATTTTTCTTTTGAGTCATCAGTGCCGGTTCAGAGGCCTATTATTCAGCAAGAAAACAACCAGATCCAAGTTTCTTTACCTGCCGATAGATTTATCCCAAGTCAAAAATATAACGCCTATTATCAAGAACAATTTACGCTACAAGAACAGTCTGTTATACATGAAGATGTGAGTAATTTTACTATAATAGGACAGTTTAAGAAAACCTATATTTTGATAGAGCAAGAAGATGGTCTTTTTTTAGTAGATCAACATGCAGCCCATGAACGTATATTATATGAACGTTTTGCCCATAATTTTACGACAGTTGATTCCATACAACTGTTATTTCCAGAGATTATCACTTTTTCGCGTGAAGATTTGCAGCTCATATTTGAAAATTTGACACTTTTTAGTAAAAATGGAATTAAGCTTGAATCATTTGGGGTAGATCAATGTATAGTAACAGCGACACCTGTTTATATAAAAAATATATCTATCAAAGAAGTAATACAGCAGGTTGTTGGGTGGATTCATGAATATGGGGCAGCCAATCCAGCAGATATGTTTAAGCTGATTAATGAAAAACTACAAGCACAATTAGCATGTAAAGCGGCCATTAAAGCGGGTGATAATCTTACTCATCAACAGATGGTTCAGTTACTTTCTGATCTACATAAAACAGCACATCGTTTTTCTTGTCCTCATGGCAGACCTACTGGCTTTCTTATATCTCTCGATGAAATAGAGAAGAAAATCAAAAGAAAAATATAGTAAACTTTGTTGTAGTTTTATATAATGGGGAGCGTTATTATAGGTGATATACACGAATGAACGGGGAGAGTCTTTATGAATAAAGTATTAGGTTTAGGCTTTTTGACAGTGATTTTAGTTTTAGCTCCAGCCATGATTTGCGCGGCGAGTAGAAGCAAGGCGGATCAAGATATGCTTGAACAAGCAAGAAAAGCTCGAGAAGCATTTTATGCTAGCGGTGGCAATATAACTATTACTACAAAAGTTGCCCCGGGAGCGCGTGTTGGCACCGTGGTTGCTAGTGTAGGCGGTATAGTTTATCGACATTCTAATGCTGACCCTGACTACGCTGACGTAGAATATAGTTTTGCTAGGAGCAGACGTAAAAGAATAGGTAGAGTGCCGGTAAAGGGTGGAAATGTTGTTGTGCAAATAGGCAAGTCTGGCATTGTTCCAGAAGAACTTTCAGATCAAGAAGAAGGTCCTGAGGAACTAGAAGTATCTGCAGAAGGCAAAGAAGAAGTAGAAGAAGTTGACTGAAAAATAAGTTTTATGTCGATGAGATAATATTGGGGGGCTTGCACATAAACGAGCTCCCTCTCAAGTTGTTTTTTTAAGTTTGATAAAATTCTATATTTTTATATATAGCATAGCGCACTAAGAATTCCCCATTTTCTCAAATGCATTACAAGTCGCTTTCCAAATATCATTTTCAACAAATTCAAGCTCACGCCTAATATTATTTTTTAGGTAAGCCCAATGATGTTCTATTGGGTTTAAGTCTGGAGAATAAGCAGGTAAAAAAAGCAAAGAACAACCAGCTTTATTTACAATATCAGAGATTTCGATCCATTTGTGAAACGATGCGTTATCTAAAACAATAGTCTTTCCAGTGCCTATATGTGGCAGCAAAACAGCCTCAAAATAACATTTAATAATTTCTTTATTGCAATAACCATCGAATATTAAAGGCGCACAAAGTTTATTTTCAAAAAGACCTGCGCAAATACTTGTTCTTTGCGTAGAATGCCCGGGTTTTTCAGCAAAAACGCGCTTGCCGCGCAATCCCCATCCATATGCATATCGTTCGTTATTGTCAATTCCAGATTCGTCAAAATATACCAATTCTGATTTTTTTATTTTTTTTACTTTCTCTGCAAACTCTATTCGTGCTTTCTCTATTCTTTCTTTGAATAAATATTGTTTTTTTTTCGAGTGTAACCAAGAGCCTTTATAGCTGTTCCTACTGCTGTTTTACCAACTTTCAACGCTTCAGTCATTGCTTTAATGGTCCAATCTTGATGTTCGTCCAAAAAAAGTTTAAATTTAACTAAATCTAATTTTCTTCTGCTTTTTCCAGATTTTGTTCGATCTGATAATGGTGCAATGCGGCCTTCTTTTTTGAATATTTTATTCCATGTATATAATGTTTTTCTGTCTATATCAAGCAACAATGCTACTTCTGTTTTTTTCATTTTCTTCTCGATTAATAAATCGAGAGCTTTTTTTCTTATGTCTACGCTATACATACTATAACTCCTAAATTTTTGTTTAGAAATTAGTATATTCTTTTGGGGTTATTTATCAACGCTTTGCTATAAAATGAATTAGGAAAGGAGAGCTTTTTATGAGCAAGTTATTTGGTTTAAGTTTTTTAATGGTCGTTTTAGTATTAGCTCCCATTATGGTTGATGCGGCGGCTGATGTAAATGTTGAAAAGGGTAGTAGTGCGTCAATGCAAGTAGGAGATTGGTCTGTTCGCTTAGAATTTGATCATCGAGTAAAACTTGCTAAGTTAACTTCCAATGCACAATGTCTTTCTTTTGATGCCAATGGCAATATGGTTCTTACAAACTCTGTTTCTTGGCAAGAAAGCGGTAAAGAACCACAAACAGTTCGTCTAGATGGTCTACGAAAAAATGTCATTGTTCGAATAGATCAGTTGGGAAAAATTGCTGTAAAAGATAAAGGTGATGCGTTAGGAGTTGCTGGTGCAGAACTTGCTGGGCAAGGAGATCCAAATCAAGCAGCATTAGTAAATTTAGTATCACGTTTTCGATCTGGCAAATAGAAAGCGGAAGAAGTTGACTTAAAAATAAGTTTTATGTCGATCAGATAATATTGGGGGGGCTTGCACATAAACGAGCTCCCTCTTTTTTTATGTATTGTGTGTCTATTTATATCAGTTTTATTAAATGACGCAACATTAGTTCTAATAGTGCTTTTTTTTTAAAAAAGCTTCGAAATTAACTATAATTATGGAAAAAACTATTAATTTGTAAAAATAACTGTACAATTCTGGTGGGTTGAATTGAATTGATGTGGTTTAGTAGAATTGATATAGGTCTAAAATATAGTTAGAGGCAGCAAATGATATATAGATATTCTCGTTTTTTTGTTATAGCTTTTTTTTGTACAATAATGACTTCTAAAGCAGCAAAATTAGATGAAGAAAAAGGAAATGGGAGAGGAAGCCTTCGATTAAGAATGGGAAATGGTAAAGTTGCAGTGCAAATAGAAGACGCAAGTACGCCAAAAGGTCAATTAGTGTTTTGGAAAAATAAATATAGAGTTCTCGAAAAGGCAGAAAAAAGACTTGAGGGAAGGATTGATCGACAGACAGTTGCAGGAAAAAATACCCGATTGTTAGAAAATTTATATATTATTAATTCAGACAGGATGAGGGCTTTGAAAAAGCAAATAGAAGGAGCTGAGCAAGAAAAAAGAGCTCAAGCGAAGCCTCAACAAGAGCTAGTATTAATATTGAGGTCTATTAAAGTAGGTGACCAAGTAGCGACAGTTGAACAAGAATAAATTTGTTTTGATAACACAATAATATTTAGGGGGGCTTAGGAATAAGAACTGAGCCCCCCTTTTTGGTTGTAGTACGTTAGGGTTTATGTATATTTAACTCGTCGTTTATTTAACTTGTTTGTGTTATGTTTTTCGAGAAAAAAAGAGGATTGCGCATTAGATGCATATCAGCTCTATGAAAGCATGCACCAAGGTACACCAATCATACGACTATAGTCTGTGTATCTATCATTTTTATCATAATTTCTTATTTCACTTAAGTGCAGGTGGCAGCATTGAATGGATAGGCAGGGGTTGAGTACCTGCAAGCCGCTTTTACGAGCTTGATATGCTATTCTACTATCACATTGCATAGTTCCCATCAGGATAGTATCATCTTCAAATTGACGTATCGGTGAGTTAAATATCCAGACATCTTGCGAGGTGATCGATGCTTCCGGCCAAAAAGTTCCATCCTTTTTGTATTGTTTAAAAATTTCTAGTGGCGCTTCTTTTTCAGAGCTTAGAGCGTTCCATCGTGTTAACGCAAAAAAAGTATCTGAAAGGTCATAGCTATCGAGTAGTTCAAGAGTTTTATTAAAATAGATATCGGCATTGCTTAAAATAATACGTCGATTAGGGTATAGATTATTAATTAATGAAAAACAGTAGTCATAGGTGACGCGACCCTGAACGTAGCTGATGGTAATATCAGCTTGTTTAGTAGTATCGTGTTTAAGATAATCACGTTTAAGATAGTCAAGAATAGTATTGGTATCCGTATCTTTACTGGTATCATATATCACATGAATATATTCTATCCGATCGTGCTCTTTGTTGCGCTCTAGACAGGTGATATATTCTTGAATTCTTTCAGGATTAGTTTCGTTATATAAAACAGTTACCAACGTAAATAAGGTTGTACTTTGCTGCTCTGTTGGCTGTTCTGGGCGTATATTAGAGCACGTTATTAATAGTATAAGTATTAAAAAATAATTTTTTTTCATGTGTTTAACTCCCCTATTTTAATTTTATACTTAAGAACCGAAACACCAAGAAATATATGCAGGAGTTATCCCTTGCGCCTCTGCAAATGGTTTCCAGTGAGTTAAGAACCAGCGTAACATATCTTCTGAATTGGCATTTTTAAGCATATTTAGCGTAAATTCAAGACTTGCTTCTGGAGCAAAAGTCCATCGTGTGTCATCCGTATCAATGGGCACTATGTCGTTTCCCTGAATGATCATATTCCAAGGAAAAAAATCAGTATGAGTGCCATCGCATATACGTTTAATTTCTTGTTCTATGGTGGCTTGTTCTGGATATGCGCCGCCAAGCATTTTAAAGGTGAGTAGATTAATCCCCTTGTGCCATTGATAGTGGTTTCCGGTAAGAATTTTTTCTACTGTTTTTTCTTGACGATTACTGGTAATTTTCAGGTTAGGGTATCCGGGAACATAGAGTTTTTTGACAAACCAGTGCGCTCGCTGAAGATATGATTTTGTTCGCTCAAAAAGATACATATTTCCTTTAACGTCTGGATTGGTGTGACGGGGCGTTTGACAAATAATAGTACCATTTTGACTTTTTAGATACTCTTCTATGAGGCGAATATTAGGATGTTTTTCGGCAAAAGCATCGTCTGAGGGTGGTGTTTCAATAATAATAGTATCACCTAAATTTAAAAGTGCATCAGTTGCTTTTTTCCATTCGGTTCCTAAATGATGTAGGATGTTAAATCCAAGTACAACATCAAAATGCTCACAGGTGGCAAGACGTTCAAGTTCTTCAGGCGTGATGCGATGGCGTAAGAAAACAATATTGTCTCTGTCAGTATTGCGCTTGCAGAGCTCTAATAGTTGTTCGGTTGTTTTCCAGTTATTGTTATAATCACCTTCAATCATAACGCAGGTGGCATCATAATCATGGGCAATTCTAAACGAAAAATATCCCTGCGAAGCGCCAATATCTAAAACGGTGATAGGACGTTCGTATGTATCGAGTATCTTTTTTAATGCTTCATATCTATGGGCACATTCTCGCACACCAGGTTTTATGATCTGGTTGTTAATAATAATATCTTGATATTGTTCTGGTAAGAAATTATCGTCAAATATGTTTGTTTTTAGGATATTAGCAGATTCTGTTTTTATATTAGTGTGGTTACTGGTGGACATGATTGTCAGAATAATATTGAGTATAAAAGCAAAAGTGTTGCGCGTATTTTTTTTCATGTCTTATAGCCCTTTTTATTCTTGTATTATTTTTTGCACTGCATCAACATGCCAAATATCTAACGCTTTAAAGTAATCAACTCCATAACAATTAAACCAGCGTTTAATTTCTTCTATTTTTGTGTTGAATGGCTCTGTGTATGCACGCCCATTAAAAAAATCATAGCCGTTATACCAGGAGTCTGGTATCTGTTTGCATATAATAGAATCTGTTTGAGACATGATGCCTTGGTATAAGTAATTATTATAGATTGTATTAATATGTTGAGCATGAGCATTTCTCTCTTGTTCTGTCGTAGCCGTTTCACAAAGACGAATAAATTCAAGACACATGTACCATGCTTTTTTAATATCAATATTTTGTAAGCTAACGCATTTAAAATGCATAACGCCATAATCAATAGTATTAAAATAGAAACTATTTACGGGTTCTGAGCATATCATGCCAGCAGGTTCTCGAGAAACATGAATAGAGACTGACCCATGAGCTGATTGATTGGATAGATAAGAAGCAACGCCATCGTCGGCAAATGCATATATACGACGCCATTTATACATAGTTGGATTGCATTGTTCATCATCACGATAAAGGTAGAGGTTGTCCCACTGATGGATGGTAGGGAGTCTTAGTGTTTGTCCAGGTTTTAAAGCGAGTATTTTATTTTTTAACCAGTTATTTTGAAGGCAGTGGGCACTAAACATTTCATCAGCATCAAGCATTATAAAATGGGTGCCGCCAACTTCTCTGCCGGCCAATAATAGTTTTTCTCTATTGTCTTTTTCAGAACCATGTTGCCATGCTGATACTTGATTCAGCATAATTTTTTCGATAGGTAGTTCTATTGCTAACTTTTGTACAATAGCAACGGTATTATCTTCAGATGCATCGTCTAACACAATAATACTTTCAGCATAGAGAGTTAACATACGCAAAAACTGTTCTATTGCTTCTTGCTCGTTGCGAATTTGTACCAGGGCAACTATTTTTTTGGTACTAAAATTAGTTTTGATATTAGGATTGTTTTGAGCATTAACATAGATACATAGCAGAGAGCAGAAAAATAATAATATATATTTTTGTAGAGCAATAATAGTTGATTTGAGCATGTTTGTTTCCTGATTTATATAATAATTTTTTACTTAGTTACTCTCAGCTAATGCTATGGGCTTACGTAGCAGGAGGTGCGGGCATTTCCAGCTAGATACTTTTAGACATATTTTTTAGTAACCATTTAACGTGTGCGATTTATATATAATAATTTGTTATTATCTCGGTAAAAATTCGATATTTTTGAAGAAATTATCATATACATCAGGGTATAGAGTACGTAGCCATTCTTTTTCTCGAGTGCCGGCTGCCGATGCTCCTGGATATTGAGTAGAAGAGAGCCCTTTAGGGTTCCAATAATATAATCCATAGACCCCATCGACTCGTTTAAAATGTGCGTTACCGTATACCGCAATACGAATCCACATTTCTAAATCACCAGCAGACTGAAATTTTTCATTAAAAAGTCCATATCTTTGATGAATGGAACGACGCCACATAGGATTACAGCAAGGGTATGGTACAAATTTACGAATTAAAAGATCTTTATTATAATCGCGGACGGACTGCCAGATAGTGAATTTTTCTGAACTGTTTTGTTCAAAAGTTTCATTGGGTTGTTTTGTAATGTATATTCCTGAGTAGATAACGTCGGCTGTTAGATCTTCATCTAATGCTTGCGCATGTTTTTCATAACAAAGCGGACTTAAGCGATCATCTAAATTTGCATTGGTAATATACTCAGTTTTAGCCATTTTAATGCCAAGGTTCCATACTGCATAGAGTCCTGGATCGTTGTCTAGGCGTACATAGGTAATATTTGGATATTGTTGCATATAGCGCTTAATTGTCTCCTCTTCGTTTCCTGGGGAATTAGCATTGATCATGATTAATTGGCATTGATCAAAAATAGTTTGACGCGTAATATCTTGCATGAACTGTTCTATATATTCGTCACCATTGTAAACAGAAGTGATAATAGAGACTCGGTAACTAGTGCATAGAGATGGAGAAAAATAGAATAAAGAAGAAAGAGAGAGTAAAAAAGTTATAATTAAAGCTTGTAGGGGTATAGCTTTGATAGTTAGATTTTGTGCTTGTGTATTCTGTGTGGGTATATGCTGTATACGTATATTTTGCGTAATAAGTGGTGGTTTAGGTATAGATAAGTAATCATGCTTCATAGACAATCTCCTATTAAATAGTTTTTGTTTTTTTTTAAATAATTTGTTCATTGTCTGTTAATTTTTTGTTTTCTAGTAATTTTTTATACATAAAAACTCTGCATAATGAAGATACGGCAAAAAACATGAAAAAAGTGAATAAAAAAAAGAACCCACTGATGAAGGTTGTTATGGCGCTAATGAAAGTTGCTACCATGCTAAAAATATAGTTATAAGAAACAAGGCGGGTGAGTATAAAGTGGAGCGGCCCTAAAACAATGACTGCAGTTAACAAGATGTAAGCAATCCAAAACAGAAGAATCACGAGATAGGCCTGAATTAATAACCAAATATACTTTTTTGCTAATTGATAGCTTTGTTTTAAAGACCTTGTAATTGTTGATTTTCGTTCGATAATAAAAAAAATATAAAAACCAAAAATGACGCAGATCAGGTAATTAATAATTTCAATCAGAATGAATAAAGGTATTTTTGCATAACAAGACGTAATTGATGTATTGAAAAAATGTGAGATAAATGAATATATCATCTGATAGGAAATTATAGTGATTACAATAGGAATTATAGAAGAGACAGATGGAAAGTTTATTTTTTTTGGTGTGATTGGTTTTTTATCATATGTTTGTAATGCTATGATTGCAAATTCTACTTGTGTAATCGCATAAGGAATAAGAGCACACGCATTTACTAAAAATAGGGTTATAGGTGCGTTATGTTGGGGAAATAGTTTGCCAGTGGCCCCAAAGGTTGCCGGTCCAAAAGTAAAAACTCCATTTTGGTATAGCCAATTAAATGGTATAGGTGATACAAAAATACGTAAAAAAAGAATACAAAGAATGATGCAGAGAAAGTAGATAGTTCCGAGAATTAAGAATGCAAAGATAAAAGATCGCCATTCTTTTTTTAATACTTCCCAGCTATAGTGAAGCGGGTCTAAAATGTTAAACGGCCGGTTTAATGTCTCGTTAAATGGTATGTTGTCTGTCTGCATCAGCTAGTCCTTTGGGTTTATAGGCTTGTTTATAGATGAGTAATTTTTTATAGGTATATATATCGGCTGCAGATACTATACTTTCAAAAAAAACAAAAAATAATAGTATATACACAATGGTAATGAGGGGAATAAATACGGTACTTTCTAAAGAGAAAATAGGTAAAAATTGTTTTTGGAGAGTAATAAGGAAATAGAATAGGTGATAGCCAGTATAAAGGGCACTTATTATAATGGAAGAAAACAGAATAAACATGCTTATCCAAGTCCCGGTTAACCATAAGAAATGGTTGTAGCTTAACTCGTAGCTTGCTCCTATTGCTTTTTCAATAATATAGTTTTTTTCTACTATGAAAAAGCGAGATAGGGAAATTTTAAAGATAAACAAGTAACTTACGAGCAGATAAAAGACCGTGAAAATAGAGCGAAAATAAACATGAGAAATATCTATTTTAAGATAAAAAGGTAGAACAAACAGCAACCAGATTGCTATAAATTGGGGAAGATATAAAAAAGAATAGGCAAAAAAATTTTTAAGAGATATTGGCTTATTATCATATAATAAAGATGTTATTGAAACATAAAAGGTATCAAGCCATGCTATCCAAAAAAAGAGTCCTATTTGCACCCAGATAAATCTTTTGAGATGGTAAAAATAAGAGAGCCATGCGGAAAAAGGAGCTTTTTCTAACGAATAAAAAAAAGATACAAGCTTGCCCCATACTATTTTTGCCCCATCATTAAACAGAAGTGCCAATAGGCCGCTGATTATAATTATAATGCAGAGTGAAAAAAAAGTGAAAATAAGCGATGCTTTGAAAAATAGCGGCCATCGATGAAAAAATAGGCTAAAACCATATTTCAATGGATCTAGCAATGAGCTAATGGGAGATTTTTGTATATTAAAGGGGGACTTCTGCATGTATAGACTCCACATTTTCAGGAAGTACTGGTATTAGACTGCGATATATATAGGTGGTAGCGAGTGTTTGTATGGTAAAATGTAATGCTACAAATAAACAAGTGAGTTGTAGTGCAGGTATATATACTAATAGAGTTCGTTCGTTTGTAGGCCATAGTGTTTTAAAAATAAAAAAAGAAACTAATAATATAAAATCGATCACGATACAAGAAGCGATTATGTTCCACTTATAGCTATCAAGAAATTTTCTGCTTTTTTGCCAAGCTTCTTTTGCTGTATGTTGCTTATCAATGCCATAATGAGTACTTAAAATAATACGGTCCATAAAGTATAGAAAAAGAGCGATATGCACACCCAGCGTTATAATTAATAGCAAGAAAATAATGATAAATGGCCGGCTGCTAGTAGTGTTTACAAGGGTCAAAAATTTACTAGCAATAATTAAAAAGGTCAAATATAATGAGAAAACAATCACTAATGGTACAAGTATAAATAAAAAAAGAGATGTAGGAATTTTATTAAAGTGGGAACATAGCTGTCTGAACGTACATATTTTTGAATCGTACCATTTTAAAGAAGTGTAGATATAAAGTAGGCAGATAGAACTTATAATAAATAACAATGCAAGCACTATAAGAGCATCTAATAAGAAGCTGCTGGTAAATGGTCTTAGGCAGAAGAAGTTGAAGAAATTGATAAATACCTGGCATATTATTGTTGTTACAACAAAGTAAAGTGCGAGAAACGGAATAGTTATATAAAATTTGGTAAAGAAAGTTTGTAATGCATAAATAAATGGATCAAATAGGTTAAAAGATGACTTTTGCATGCACGATCACTCCTTTAATATAAATGCAATTTAATTTATTTTTACCTTTATTTATAAAAGATAGTAAAAATAATAATTCAAAAACAATAAAATAAAAAAATTAAAATGTATGCAATATATTTTTTATTTGTTTGGGGATTCTGTTTTTATTTACCACAATTGCTTCAAACTAATACTCTTTGTGTTTATAGAGTCAAAAAACAATAAAAAATGTAAGGGTGCGGAGCGAGATTTTTTTAAAGCGGAACTTCTGCATGTATAGACTCCACATTTTCAGGAAGTACAGGTATTAGACTGCGATATATATAGGTGATAGCGAGTGTTTGTATGGTAAAATGTAATGCTACAAATAAACAAGTGAGTTGTAGTGCAGGTAT
Organism: uncultured bacterium; assembly: GCA_963719415.1. Taxonomy (GTDB): domain Bacteria; phylum Babelota; class Babeliae; order Babelales; family Vermiphilaceae; genus JAPLIS01. The sequence goes on from OY970383.1 coordinate 899,828, forward strand.
ATATACTAATAGAGTTCGCTCGTTTGTAGGCCATAGTATTTTAAAAATAAAAAAAGAAACTAATAATATAAAATCGATCACGATGCAAGAAGCGATTATGTTCCACTTATAGCTATCAAGAAATTTTCTGCTTTTTTGCCAAGCTTCTTTTGCTGTATGTTGCTTATCAATGCCATAATGAGTACTTAAAATAACACGGTCCATAAGGTATAAAAAAAGAGCACTATGTGTGCATATTGTTATCGCTAATAAGGAAATAATGAGAGAGTATGGCCAGTTGCTGACAACAACTAAGAAGCTTAAGTAGAGTGACAAAATAATAAGCAACGGTGATAGTATCAATAAAAAAAGAGATGTGGGAATTTTGTTAAAGTGGGAACATATCTGTCTAAACGTACATATTTTTGAATCATACCACTTTAAAGAAATATAGATGTAAAGTAGGCAGATAGAGCTCATAATAAATAACAATGCAAGCACGATAAGAGTGTCAAATAAGAAGCTACTAGTAAATGGTCTAAAGTGAAAAAAGTCGAAAAAGTTGATAAATACCTGGGACATTATTGCTGTTACAACAAAGTAAAGTGCGAGAAATGGAATAGTTATATAAAATTTGGTAAAGAAAGTTTGTAATGCATAAATAAATGGATCAAATAGGTTAAAAGATAACTTTTGCATGCACGAGCACTCCTTTAATATAAATGTAATTTAATTTATTTTTTACTTTTATGTATAAAAGATAGTAAAAACAATGATGCAAAGACAATAATTTTTTTGAAATTTTACTGAGCCAGTATTGTTTTGCTATTTAGGTTTGTTATTTAAAATATATAAGTATATGTTATTTTATTTACAAGCATACTAGCGTACAGATAATATATGCTTTAAATATATTTTAAAATAAAATTATAGATTAAAAAAGTAATTATAGGTGGAAGGTCTGCATAGTAAAAATCAGCATAGTTTTGCATATTATTGCATAAAAAGATAACGATGAATGAATTGCTGGCGCAACTGCCTGAAAAATTTAAAAAATTACTTATTAAAAAAACAATGCCTACATTTGTTAAACCTATGCTTGCAACATTGACGAGTAATTATTTTTCAAAAAAGGGTTGGATTTATGAGCGTAAGTTTGATGGAATACGGGGTCTTATTTTTAAAAATGGATCAAAATATTGTATAAAATCACGCAATGATCAGGATATGAGTAGTAGCTATCCCGAACTTGTTAATGAGCTAAAAAAGACGACTACGCAGCAACTAATATTGGACGGTGAAATAGTAAGTTTTAAAGGAAGTGCGACCTCATTTGAAAAAATGCAACGTCGTGCTGGCGTGCAAAATCCTTCTGAATTACTTATGAAAGAAGTTAAAGTATATATTTACATTTTTGATATTCTCTATCTTGATGGCTATGATCTTACGAAGCTGCCACTTATACAAAGAAAAAAAATATTAAAGCAAGCCATTACTTTTACCAATAAATTACGTTACACAGCTTATCGTAACACAAAGGGACTTGTCTTTTTTAAAGAAGCATGCGAAAAAGATTGGGAAGGTTTAATTGCTAAAGAAGCTGAAAGCTCGTACGTGCATACTCGCTCGCAAAATTGGTTAAAATTCAAGTGCATTGAAGAACAAGAACTGGTAGTCGGCGGCTATACTGATCCACAAGCTTCAAGAATCGGGTTTGGAGCACTTCTTGTTGGTTATTATAAAAATGGGGTATTGCATTATGCCGGCAAAGTAGGGACAGGATATTCGGATGCATTTTTAAAAAAATTTAGTCGAGAATTACATAAAATTAAAACGATTCTTAATCCCTTTAAAGATAAAGAAATTGCCAAAAAGAAGGGTGTTCATTTTGTAAAGCCCCTATTGGTAGTACAAATTGGATTTGAAGAATGGACCAAGCAGAACCGATTGCGGCAACCGCGTTTTTTGGGTGTACGTAGGGATAAATCAGCACAAGAGGTAGAAAAAGAGATGGCCAAAAATATTATTCCAGATAGAGATAAGTAATTAAAGATAGTTTAGATTTTTTTTATCGTAGCGCTGATTTTTGATTCATGTAATTTTTTATGAACTTGCTCGACAAATAGATTTCGAGCTTGGTCTAATGTGTTATTGTTAGTCCATATTTTTATTCTGAGTTCTGCTTTCAGTGTATTGGCAACAGCGAGCGATTTTTCAGTGTTATGATTTTCAATGCTGCAACAAACAGCATCTTCGTAAATACGAAATAGGTTAATTTTTGGTTTAGGTTCTGTTAAAAAAAGAGTATTATTTGGTGTTATGTTTTTGAGTATTGTATCATAAATTAAGTTGGTGACTGTTTTAATTTCATGATCAGTTGAAAAAGATAATGAAAAAATGATTGCCTGTGTATCATAATATGTTTTATTGATTACTACTTTTTTTATGAAAAATTCATTTGGGATGCGAATAAAAGCATTGTCGCTTGTTCGTATTTTTATTGATATTAAATCAATGGATTCTATAGTTCCGGTAAATGAATCGCATTGTACCCGGTCTCCAATAGCGCATGATCTTTCTATTAACAAAAAGATGCCACTAATAATATTGGCAACACTTGTTTGTGCTGCAAAAGCAACTGCTATACCAACAATTCCCGCAGCTCCTAAAAGAGCGGATAAGTGAAATCCTAAGTCATGCAAAATTGATATACTTAAAAAAATACACCCAGCATATAAAATAATATTTTCGATCAATACACTCATGTGTAAAGACATATGCTTTCTGGCGATTTTTCCTAATGCTTTTCTGGCAAACCATAAAGCTGGCAATCCAACACAAATTGCGATAAGAATTCTTGTAATAATAGAAAAATAGATGTTATGTATCGCCATATTTTTTTATCTGTCTAAAGATTTTCGTTAGCTCTCTATTTATTTTACCTAGATAATTTTTGCTGTGATTACGTATAGAATTAAAAACGATTAAACCATCGACTAACTATAATAGGCATTAATCGTGGTTGGTATAGTTTTATTCCATAAAGAACCAAATAGAGACCCGTTATAATACAGACAAATCGCCACAGAAGATCATAAATACCGGCGAAAAAAAAGATTACTCCAAAGATAATGCAGAGCATTCCCATCATTGATTGCTTGCTTTTCATAATAATATCCTTTTTATATATTTAATATCGTACCTATTTTGTTTGTGCATGTAACGTTAATAATTACTATACTATTTTGTCTAAAAGAAAGCTATTGATGAGTTTATAGCTTTGTGTTAATTTTTTATAAAAATATTTAAATAAAATAGGGAGTATGTATGAGCATGTTTTTAGGTAAAAGAGTAGGTAATTTATCAATATTTTCAATACTGTTTTTTTCTCAATTATATTCTTTTGTAGCAAGTAATCAGCAACTTGAAGATGGATTACTGCGACTTCAGCACGCGTATCCCGATCATATTAAAGCTATATCTCTGGATAGTATTATATGGCATGATGGAACGAGTATGCCGTTAGAATATTCAGAAGCAAAAAGCGATAGCGAAAGACTTAATAATTCTACTTTAGCCGATCAATTGACACAGCCGGTATATGTTCCTGGTATTTTGCACGAATCTCCTATGACTGATCCGGGCCGCATCAGGTGTGAGCCGTTTTTTCGTAAAATGTATGGTAATGACCCAATAGAGGTTGAAAAAAATTTAACCATGGTTTCATGGATGCCGACCATTTTTGGTTCGCAAGCAAAACTCTTACCGGTTACTAAAATACATGGTATAGATAAGAAAATAGAGCAAATCTCTCAAGAATTGGAAGTATTAGTTTTGCAACATGCAGAATATATACCATTTTTATGTACTATAGGAGGAACGTATTGTTGGCGTAATATAGCAAATACTGATCGGTTAAGTTGTCATAGTTTTGGTATGACAATTGATATCAATGCTCATATGGCTGAATATTGGCAATGGGATTTACGTGCTATGCAGAGAACTATTAGCGAAGATGAAGACATTATATACCGCAATTCTGTTCCCTGGGAGATTGTAGAAGTTTTTGAAAAGTATGGTTTTATTTGGGGGGGTAAATGGTACCATTATGATACTATGCATTTTGAATATCGCCCTGAATTGATGTAAATAGAACAACTTAAAATAAACAGTAAAAGAGCGTATTCTACACGTAAAATGCTTTTGGTGGGGAGTGGATTAAATAAAATATTTTGTTTATACTATAGTTAATATAGCTTTTTAATTTTTATGGGGAAATTTCTATGAGAAAATGTATTTATTCTATTTTTATTATTTCGGGCTTATTTTTATCTGGTACGGCAGCGGCAGCGGCTCCTGGTTCTACTGAAAATATAATTTTAGCCTCTGCTGCGGGACTAGCCTATATCGCTGCTAATACTAGATCGGGAGAATTTGCTTCGTCTGCAAGAGCTATAACTAGTTATATTCCTTTGTTTAATATAGCTCAAGTGCTTACTGAGAGGGCGCAGCTATTGGGTTTTTTACAGGCTCATTTACCGCCAAGCCTTCAAGTTTGTGCTGATTTTGTAAAAAAGGGTATTGAGATTTTATCCGCTGGACTTGCCACTGTTATGCTAGAAGGTGGCCGCATGCACTTGGTGGGAGAAAGAGGAAGATTAGAAGCAAGGGTAAGCAAAATAGAAAAAGATCAGAGGGATTTAACCCTTAGGGTAGAAAATTTGGCAGCGGGAGGCTTTTTAGGGATGGGGACTTCTTTTGTGGGATCAAGCAGTAAACGATAATGTTGGGTTGTGTAGCCGAAGGTGCTTGGCGCTTCCGGCTCCGATAATACATTTTTAATTAACTATAGTGAATATATGAATAAGGCTATTTACACCTCTCGGGGACGTAAATAGCCTTGTTTTTAAATCTACTTTTTATTATTAGACTTCTTTTGAAACTATATAGCAAAGCGTTGATAAATAACCCCAAAAGAATATACTAATTTCTAAACAAAAATTTAGGAGTTATAGTATGTATAGCGTAGACATAAGAAAAAAAGCTCTCGATTTATTAATCGAGAAGAAAATGAAAAAAACAGAAGTAGCATTGTTGCTTGATATAGACAGAAAAACATTATATACATGGAATAAAATATTCAAAAAAGAAGGCCGCATTGCACCATTATCAGATCGAACAAAATCTGGAAAAAGCAGAAGAAAATTAGATTTAGTTAAATTTAAACTTTTTTTGGACGAACATCAAGATTGGACCATTAAAGCAATGACTGAAGCGTTGAAAGTTGGTAAAACAGCAGTAGGAACAGCTATAAAGGCTCTTGGTTACACTCGAAAAAAAAACAATATTTATTCAAAGAAAGAATAGAGAAAGCACGAATAGAGTTTGCAGAGAAAGTAAAAAAAATAAAAAAATCAGAATTGGTATATTTTGACGAATCTGGAATTGACAATAACGAACGATATGCATATGGATGGGGATTGCGTGGCAAGCGCGTTTTTGCTGAAAAACCCGGGCATTCTACGCAAAGAACAAGTATTTGCGCAGGTCTTTTTGAAAATAAACTTTGTGCGCCTTTAATATTCGATGGTTATTGCAATAAAGAAATTATTAAATGTTATTTTGAGGCTGTTTTGCTGCCACATATAGGCACTGGAAAGACTATTGTTTTAGATAACGCATCGTTTCACAAATGGATCGAAATCTCTGATATTGTAAATAAAGCTGGTTGTTCTTTGCTTTTTTTACCTGCTTATTCTCCAGACTTAAACCCAATAGAACATCATTGGGCTTACCTAAAAAATAATATTAGGCGTGAGCTTGAATTTGTTGAAAATGATATTTGGAAAGCGACTTGTAATGCATTTGAGAAAATGGGGAATTCTTAGTGCGCTATGCTATAAATTATGCAGTAAACTTCATACTTAACATAAGGAGATTGTTTATGAAGTTTGCAAACTTACAAAATACAAATGATAAGAATTTTAGAAGAGTTACGGGGGTAAAGCGTAGTACATTTACCAAAATGGTGGAAGTAATTACATTGGCTGAACGAGTTAAAAAAGCAAAAGGGGGAAGACCAAATTCACTTTCTGTAGAAGATAGAATTTTAATGGCCTTAGAATACTTGCGTGAATATCGAACTTATTTGCATATAGCGACATCATATGGCTTAAGTGAAAGTGCTGCTTTTCAATGCATACGCTGGATTGAAAATACGTTTATTTCCAATAAAGAATTTAGATTGCCAGGAAAAAAGGCACTTCTTAAAAGCGACCATGAATTTGAAGTTATTCTTATGGATGTAGCTGAGTCTCCAATTGAAAGACCCAAAAAAAACAACGCCAATTCTACTCAGGCAAAAAGAAAAAACATACGTTAAAAACACAACTTATCGCTGATAAAAAAACACAAAAAATTATTTGTACTAATTTTGCGAAAGGGAAAACTCATGATTTTAGAGTTTTCAAAGAATCTGGAGTAAAGTTCATGCCTAATATTACATCATTAACTGATACAGGCTACTAAGGACTTCAGAAGCTGCATGCAAATACTTTAATGGCGAAAAAAAAAAGTAAAAAGCGACCATTGACCTTAGAAGAAAAAAAAACAATCGAAAGATTTCCAGCGAAAGAGTTTTAAATGAGCATATATTTAGCCGTCTCAAGCGCTTTAAAATTATTGCTGACAAATATCGCAATCGAAGAAAGCGCTTTGGATTAAGATTTAACCTTATTGCTGGGATCTATAATTATGAGCTTTAAATGGTTTCAAAAGAAGTCTAATAAATATAGCGCGGTTGCCCTGGGGTAAAGAGGGGCCAAAAGTAGGAAGTTTTAGTACACGGTAAAACTAGTATCCAAGCTATTTTATGATCTCTTGCGTGGAGCTATCGTTATTTAATAGGTCTTTAGCATAATCAGGCGAGACAGGTTTGTTCAACTACATTACAGCTTTTTTTATAGTTTTCTTACGTTGAACTCTCGCTATAAAAGTGAGGCTATTTTCGCTTCCGGAGAGAGCGAAAATAGCCTCACTTTTAAATCTATTTTTTTATTATTATATCGTGTTTATTGAGCGATCAACATAGTTGCTTTGACAGCTCTTGTTCGCCTTAAGCCAAGCCAACCAGTCTGAGATGATCTGCAAATTCTCTATTTTCTTTTTTTCTTTTATTTTCGACTAATAAGGTTGCTACGGTTCTTGAAGCTTCAGCTCGTTCTAGTTTTGTTTTTTCAGTTTGTTTATGCATAATCATACGATTTTCATTTTGTATAGCAGCTAAATTACTTTCAGCTAAAGCTTGTTGAAGAGCTTTATTTTTTTCTTTTTCTTCTTGGCTATATGCACTTGATAATTGTAAGGCAAGGCGTGTCAGGCTTGCGTCTTGTTGTGGCTGGACAAGAATTTGTTCATGCTCTTCTTTTTGTTCTCTCTTTTGCTTTTGCGCAAGAGCTGCTTTTTGGGGTAAGCGATCTAATCTGTTTTTTTGACCATCAAATGCTTGTTGTAAGCGGAAAAATGAGAAGCGATGAGGCGGAACAGATGAGCAGCGATCTGGCGGAGAAAACAGGGAGATATCTGCATGTTTTTGGCCTTGAACTTGTTTTAATTGTTGTTGACTATTTTTTTTGCGTTCTCTCGTTTGTGATGGCAGAAGACCCGATCTTTGTTGGAGAGTTTTAGTTGCTTTTAAAATTTCTGTTTTTATATTTTTAGGTAAGGTGACTCGGTATTCAGTTTCAGCATTGAATGCTTCATAGCGACAATGTTGGGGGGTTACCTTAACTTTTAATATTCGTTTTTGATTTGTTTGCTTGTTATGCAGTTCTACGAAATATCTTACTCGTGTTTTTCCGAATTTTGTTTTTCCAATTCTAATGCGATTATTGTCGAGACTATATTGGTTGCCACGATTATAGCCAAGTAAGCTTTTATGTTGTGATGCATCATAGACCGACGGTCTCGAGATTTTGGATTCGTGCTTGGTGTGTTGAAATCTAATCTGTCTATCTTGCGGCACAATTTGTTGTTTGCTCGTTAGAACTTGGTTGTTATGTTGGTGTTCAATTCGTTGATTAGTATCAGCGGTAGAGCGTTTGAATTGGCGCCTGGAATAGGCTGCTTGTTGTTTATAGTCACGAGTCTTTTTTACTTTTTGTTCTCGGGCTAATTCTTTTTGTTGGAAGGCAAGCTTTTTTTGTTGTTGGATTTTTTCTTTTTCAGCTTCTTCAGCGTCTTCTTGGCGTTCACGGGCTTCTTCTTCTCGTCGTTGGTAGACTTTTTTTTCTTGTGCAATCGCTATTTTTTTTTGTTTTTTGCGGATCTTTTTTTTCTGAGCTTTTTTTTCTGACACTTCTTTTTTTCGTTGATAGTCAGCGTGGGCTTGTTTTAGTTGAACAGTTTTTTCTTTTGTAGTTTGTTTTACCTGTTCTCGTGAATCTTCATGATTAAAAAATATTGCAAGTGTTTTTTCAATTTTTTCTTGCTTTTTGGGATTGCTAGTACCCATTTTTAGATCGGGGCATACGATATTAAGAAGCCCATTAGCTCTACGGAGATTGGCGCTGGGTTTATTTTTAATCATTCCATAGACGGGTAAAAACGTTAATAAAAATAAGATATTCAATATAGTTATTTTCATGAGTTGTTCCTGTTTTTTTGAGTATAGGCATAATATTCGGTTTAGTTATTTTTAGCTACATAAATCAGTATAGTTTTTTTAGTAGCTATTTAAGGTGTTGGATCTAATGGCCATTCAAGATCATTAGAGCGATGTTGTTGTTGGTATCGCTACCCCCTACTTAAGAGACCCGAAGATTCATATCTATTGCGTAGCGACCTAAGATTGCTACTTGACTGTTCTTGTGTCTCTTGCTCGTCATGATCCAAGCCAACAAATCTGAGATGGTCGGCAAATTTTTTATCTTCTTTTTTTCTTATATTTGTAGCGACTATCGCAGCTACTGTTTTTGCAATCTCAGCTTGTTCTTGTTTGGCTTTTTCAGCTTGTTTATACATAATCATACGATTTGCATTTTGTATAGCAGCTAAATCACTTTTTATGAGAGCTTCTTGGAGCGCGTTATTTTCCTCTTTTCCTTCTGACCGGCATAGGTCTAGATTCGGATTGAAAAGGTGTACTAGATTTATATTTTGTTGCTGAGACCTTGGAGTGAGCGCACATTGTTGTCTGGGCTCTAGTTGACTAAGAGGGGGAGTGAATAAATAGGGTGAATAGTTTTTGATATTATAGAATGTTCTATCTAACAATGTATAAATTTCCTTTTCGGACATGAATTGTCGGTAGACTTTGTTGAGTGCGGCGTCAGCCATAGTCCTTTGACGATTAATGGTTAAGTCGAATTTATTTTTTTGGTTTGTCATATGTTTATCGAATTCGAATCTTTCATTTTTAAGCATGATCTGTTTTGTGCTTGATTCAATCCTTGGATCGTTTGTGATGTTATTAATTAAGCTTTGGTATTCACGGTGATACTGCAATGCTTTTTCCTGATGTTCTTTGTTTTGATTAGTTAGAAAAGAATTGAAAGGATCAATTAAATATGATTTATATCGCTGAAGATTTTTTGCGTAGGTTGGGGCTTTTTGGTCCTGTACATATCCGTGAGCAATTAGTTTAGGAGTTGCTGATTGTTGAAGAACTGGCAAAATATCACCTGTGTGTTCAAGTGTGGCTTGTGGATGGAAAGTCAGGGGTTTTTGTATTTCTTCCTTATTGGATGATACAGTTAGGCTAGAATGGGCTTTTTGTTGGCCCTTTTTTTCTTTTTCTTGTGTTTCTTGGAGTCTAAGAAGTTCTAGTGTATGGTTTAAACTGTTTTTCATATCCCATAATAGTTCCTCTCTTATATTTTCTGGCAATCTAAATGGAATGCGGGGATTTTCTTTGTCATATACTTTTTGGCTACCTATTTTGTAGCCCTTAGAACTTTCTTTTGCAAAAATTTCAAAGATTACAAACTGCTTTTGTCCTGTTGTTTGATCTTCGAGAGAATAAGGGATCATTATACGAATGGTGCCTTTTTCAGTTTTTTCTCCAACTATTATATCTTCAACTTTAAATACGGTATTGTGTTGTTCTTGAGCTGATTGTTCATGATTAACTTGAGTCTCATTGTTTTGTTGTAAACTTGTTGCAGATTCGCTCGTCAATAATTGTTGGTCAGAAAGGGAAGCTGCTAGTTCTAAAAAGTTATTGGCTTCAGGTTCGATTTGTTTTTGTTGTCGAACTAAATTTTCTTCTTTGCGCTGAAGAGCTAATTCTTCTCGTTCTCGTTTAAAAGCTAACCTTCGTTCTTGTTTAAGAATTTTTTTTTGACGAGTCTTTTCCTGTTTAAGCGCTTTTTTTTTTCTTCTTTTTCTTCTTTTTCTTCTTCACGGATCAATTCTTTAGCCCTTTGATCGGCTTGTTGAATTTCTAGTTTTTGTTGTCGAAGAGACTTTTCTTTGGGTGTTGCTATTGGTCGTAGTTCAAAACGTTGGTGCTCTTTGGTAGCATTTTCTTTTTGAGGCTGTTGTTGAGACATTTTTTTTGTTGGACTAGAGGATATTTCCTTTAGGGCGCTAGGGGAGAGGTAGAGCGGCGATTTTTGTTGTGAAGCCATTATATAATCGGATGACAACGCTAATAAAAGCAAGACGATTAATATATCTATTTTCATATATTTTTCCTAAAAAATTATAAATTGTTTTTAAAAAGTCTATGAGGCTTAAAATGTTTTTTTATATAAGTTACGTGTAATAACGTAATTTGTGCGATTTAATTATTATTGTATTTTTTATGAAGTTTAAATGTTATTGTACTGTTTTGTTTGATGATGTCAAATCTCAAAACTCAGAAAAAGCTTAAACTTCCCGCTTTTTCTGAGTTTTGAGATTTTTTTGGGTTTGCTTTATTATTGACATCTCCGGGTTTGGCAACAGACCATGCTATAGCAAGATTTAGATAAAAAACCCTAAGCCGGTAAAATATTAAAATTGGTGAAATAATTTTAGGGTGGTTCTTAGTGGAGTCTACAATAGAGTAATTTTCAATGCGCTCAGCCATATCTGTTAGCGCGAACAAGACGAAAAACAATAATGCTGTCAATTTTGTGTTAGTCTCAGTTGATTGAAATCATAAAAAAAAGTATCTTTATAATTAGCAAATGCTTATATATATCAGTAAATGTTTTTTCTAACATGAGTACATACTTTTATATATATTGGCGAATGTCTTTACCCATAAAAGGATCCATTATATGAAATCATCTGAAATACGCACTCGTTTTTTTACTTTTTTTAGTAATCTGGGCCATGAAAAAGTTGCAAGTTCATCATTAATTCCAGCACAAGACCCTACGCTGCTTTTTACTAATGCGGGTATGAATCAGTTTAAGGACCTTTTTTTAGGATTAGAAAAGCGAAATTATACGCGAGCGGTAAGTATCCAAAAGTGTGTACGGGCAGGTGGAAAACATAATGATCTGGATAACGTAGGTTTTACTAAAAGACATCTTACTTTTTTTGAAATGATGGGTAATTTTTCTTTTAACGATTATTTTAAAAAAGAAGCTATTCGCTATGCATGGGATTTTCTAACAAAAGAACTTTCTATCTCTTCTCAGTTTCTTCATGTTTCTGTTTTTTTTACCGATGATGAATCGTATGCTATATGGCTTAATGATATAAAGTTGCCTGCAGAAAAAATTCATCGATTAGGAGAGGAAGAAAATTTTTGGGCAATGGGAGATACGGGACCATGTGGACCGTGCACAGAAATTCATATTGACCGTGGGCCAACGTATGGATGTGCTGATGGAACTGATTGTGGGCCAGCTTGTGTCTGCGATCGTTTTTTAGAAATTTGGAATGTTGTTTTTATGCAATTTGATCGCCAAATAGATGGGACCCTTAAAGAGCTTAAACAGAAAGGCGTTGATACAGGAATGGGCCTTGAGCGACTTTCTGCCGTGATGCAAGATAGAGATTCAGTTTTTCAGACTGATCTTTTTACTCCTCTTATTGCTCGTATTGAAGAAATAACCAAAATAGTTTATGCGCAACAAAAAGATGATTTAAAAGCAGCATTTCATGTACTTGCTGATCATGCACGTTCAGCAACACTTCTTATTAATGATGGGGCAGCTCCTTCAAATGATGGACGTGGGTATGTATTGCGAAAAATTATTCGCCGGGCAGCTTTATTTGCAGAAAAACTGAGCAATAAACATGAACTTTTTCCTGATATTTCCCGTGCAGTAATAGAAGAACTTAAAGAGTATTATCCGGACTTAGTTGCTAATGCTACGCTGATTTATGAAGTACTAATGAGTGAAATTGAAAAATTTGCTCATAATTTAGTAAGAGGCAAAGCTATCTTAACAAAATATTTTCAAGAAAGTGTTGCAACTAAAAAAATAACCGGAGCTCAAGCATTTAAAATGTATGATACCTATGGTTTTCCTCTAGAATTGATTGTGTTGATTTCTCAAGAACACGGGTATACCGTTGATAATACAGAATTTGATGCAATGATGCGTAAACAGCAGATGCAGTCGGGTAAAAAACAGGTTGATCCTCTAGATTCTTTTGAGCTTGATGAATCAATTCAGACCGTTTTTACTGGCTATACTGAACTAAGTACTGTTTCTACAATAAGCGCTCTTATTTGTAACGATATGTTGACAGATAGAGTTGTTGCTGGTGCAACTTGTTGGTTAATTACTCCAAAGTCTCCCTTTTTTATTGTAGGAGGAGGCCAGGTTCCTGATACGGGTTGGATTGTAATTGAAGATTATAAAATTCCTGTTTTAAGTGTCCGATTTATTAATGGAAGAATCGCTGTTTATCTAGAAACTCCCATAGATATTAAAATCGGAGCTTCTGTAAAATCAGAAGTAAATCGAGAATGGCGGACCTATGCAATGAAGAATCATACGGCAACCCATTTATTGCAAGCAGCTCTTATTGAAATATTGGGTCGCACCGTCAAGCAATCTGGTTCTTTAGTGCACCCAGACTATCTTCGTTTTGATTTTACTTATCACGAGAACATATCAGATGAAAATTGTAAGAAAATAGAGGCGTTAGTAAACCAGAAAATTCAAGAAAATATTCCTGTTTCAGTTTCTGAAAAAAGCATGAGAGAAGCAGTTAAAGAAGGAGCGCTGGCTTTTTTTGGCGATAAGTATAATCCAGATAAAGTTCGTGTAATCGGTATAGATAATTTTTCTATTGAGCTCTGTGGAGGTACGCATGTTAATCAGACGGGTGCAATTGGAGCTTTCAAAATAATAGAGACTTCAGCATTGTCTGCCGGACATAGACGTATTGTTGCGGTAACTGGGCCAGCAGCTTTGGCTCTATTTCAAGAAACATTTAATGCAGTAAAACAGTTAAGTCAAGAATTTAAGGTAAAACGAGATCGTATTGTTGACTCGGTGATTACGCTAAAATCGGATAATAAAAAGCTTAAATGTGAGGTTGCTGCTACTAAAACAAAACTATGGCTTGCGAACCTTGATAGCTGGTTGACTCAGGTAAAGATAATTAACTCTCTTCCGTTTTTATATGTCATGGTAGAAAATGCGTCCGGCCAAGATTTAAAAGATATAGCTGCTCTTATCAGTCAAAAACAAAATGGCTTTGTTTTTGTCATAAATGGTATTTCAGATAAAATTTCTGGTATGGTTCAGACGCTTTTTTTTGCTCAACTATCAGATCAATATAAATGCTCTATCGATCTTAAGCAACTTGCCGATTGGTTAAAAAAAACGTACAACTTATCGGGTGGTAGTATGAATAATAGCATTAGAGGGGGCGGCGATATCAAGGTGGCAGATATGGAGTCTAACAACGTATCAGCTTCTATTGGTGGATGGCTTAAAAAACACGCTCAATAATGCCATCTCATGTCTGTTGTAGTAGCCGGTTTGTTGTAGTAAGTTGGCCACGATCTTTTTATGATATTTTATATTATTTAGATTTTGGATTTATATTTTTAGGATTTTTATGTTTGCCAATAAAATGTGTTATCTTTTTTTATGTTTATTTTTAATTAGTGCACGACTTTCAGCGGCAGAAAAAATAGTATCACCGCCTCAATCTCAGATAGAAGAAGATCGTTGTGTCCAGAAGTTGCTGGACTGTTTGAATGCAGAATTGGGCAAAGCTATGATGCGAGAGATTTTAGGATTTCCAGTTAATAGTAATTCTGCTTTTGACGACAAAACTCGTTTTAGTGCTGAACTGGAGAGTTGTATTTCGGCATTAAAAATGTCTAGAGCGAAATACGTATTAAAGCAAGCTTAGGATAAGATCAGTTGCTTGATGTATTAAGGTAGTCACTGCGGCTTCCGGCTCGCTAAATGGTTGCAAAACATAGTCAGGCACGTCTTCTTTGTTTGTTGGTCTGGCGATGCCACACCGTACTCGTATAAACTCTGGCCCACAGACACCTATAATAGATCGCAAGCCGTTATGTCCTTTATGGCTGCCGCCTATTTTAAGTTTTACGGTACCAAATGGTAGTTCAAGTTCATCATGAACTACGAGTATATTTTCTGCCTTGATTCCCTGTTTTGTAAGAGATGGTATAACGCGGCCAGAATTATTCATGTACGTTATTGGTTTTAATAATATTATTTTCTGGTCTTTAACAGTAATCGTGCAGCTGATTGTTTCATTTTTTTCTTGCCAAACACCATTGTAGAGATCTGCAAGATGATCTAAAATACGAAATCCTATATTGTGTCGTTGATAATAATGCTTATTTGTAGGATTGCCGAGACCAATAATTGCTTTTATTTGATTTTTTATTTGTTCCATAATTTTCTATTTTTTTTCTTTATTTCCCATATATGTGTAAACAAATACGGGCGATGTAGCGCCATTTTTTGACCAACTCATCGATAGCGAGTACGTTCGGTCAAGGTGAAAGCCATGCGCTTGATAATCAGGTAATTCTTTAAGTGTTATGATTTTCAATTCCTTGTGACCTATCCCTTTGCGACCTACCGCTTCAAATTTATCTACTAATTTTTCTAAAAGTTCTGGCGCAAAACAGGTAGAACACATATAGATAATGGTGGCATCATCGATATTAGCTTTTAGAATGTCCTCGTTATGAAAAGCGAGCTCTCGTTTTTTGTTATTAATATATTTGTAGCGAGAGTAATGGAGCATGCTTTGGAAAGAGTTGAGTGCCTGTTGAGCGTTGCTGTTGCGAGAAGCGGATAACTCAAGGCCTATGACCTTATGAGCAGGTGTGTTTAAAAAAATTTGCATCACAACTTTGCCAACACCAGATCCTAAATCATAAACAATGTCATTTGGACTAAAGGGTTCTCGGTCTAAAATATATTGTAAAGAGTCATAAGAAATTTCGCCATAGGTAGAACATTTTTTAGTATATCCTCCTTCTATACATGCACGTTCTTCTGGAGAAAGTCTGATAAATCCGGTAATGTTTTTATATAATTCTGTTATTATTTTTTTACCAAGATTTTTTTTTTCACTATCTAGCGCTTGGTTTATTGTTTGGTTGCTTGTAGGTCTATTCTGATTTTTAAATTCATAATCAACAAACATGAGCAAAGCAATAAAAATGATAAAACCAAAGCTGGCAAAAAAAATAGGCCATATTCGTTTATTCATATATTGTGTCTAAATTAGGTATGTTTTTAATCTATTTTAACGTTGTTTTAAAGTTTATTTTAAAAGTTCTAGCACTAGTTGTGTTATTGTGCTGGGGTTTCCTTTTCCACCGGTTTTTTGCATTGCTTTTCCTACAAAAAAACCTAGTAAGCGTTCATTGCGAGTGCTCTTGTATTGTTCAGTCTGTTGACTGTTTTCTTTTATTATTTCTTCTACTATTTTTTTAAGATCTTCTACCGAATCTATTTGCTCTAATCCTAATTCTTTTACTATATCTTTAGGATTTCTGCCTGTTTGAGCAACTATTTCAAAGATTTTTTTTGCCGCACTGCCGTTAATGGTTCCCGCATCAATCATGTTAATAATTGATGCTAAAAGTGCTGGGGTGATTTTGCATTCAGCAACTGATATTTTATTCTCTTTTAAGTATCCTATAAGATCACGTAAAACCCAGTTGATGAGTTGTTTGCTTTGAGTGTATGCGCGTGCTTGATCAAAATAGGTGGCAAGATTTTTATCTTCTACTAGAATTTCAGCTTCATAGGGCATTAAGCCGATCTGTGAGCAGAGACGATCAAATTTTTCATTAGGTAATTCAGGTAACGTTACTTTTTTTTCTTCTATTAATTGATCGTCGACAATAACAATAGGCAGATCAGGATCGTTAAAGAAACGATAATCTGCCGCTTCTTCTTTGGTACGCATAACAACAGAGCATTTATTTTTTGTATCCCATAATCGCGTTTCTTGCGCTATTGAACCACCATTTTTGATGATATTAATTTGTCTTTCGATCTCATATTCGATCGCATCGCCAATAAACTTAAATGAATTAATATTTTTAAGCTCGCATTTAGTGCCTAATAGATGGGCGCCTTTCTTTTTAACAGAAATATTGGTGTCAGCTCTAAAAGCTCCTTCTTCCATGTTGCCAGAACAGATATCAAGATATTGGACTATGGTTCGTAAAGCTTTTAAGTATGCTTTTGCTTCAGAGGTGCTTGCTATGTCAGGTTCGCTTACTACTTCTAAAAGAGGAGTTCCTGCACGATTAAGATCAACAAAGCTTTCATTGCTCATAGAAGAATGTATATTTTTACCTGCATCTTCTTCAATATGAATTCGATTTAAACGGATGTTTTTAATACTGCCATCTTCTAGGCGAATAGCTACATATCCAGCACGACAAATAGGTTCGTATTGTTGGGTGATCTGATATCCTTTGGGTAGATCAGGGTAGAAATAATGTTTTCTATCAAAAACAGATTGGCGAGAAATAGTTGAATGAGTAGCAAGGCCTAGTAAAATAGCAGAATGTATTACTTCTTTGTTTAATACGGGCAGTGATCCAGGATAGCCAACGCAGGTATCGCAAATATTGCTATTGGGGTCTTTGTTTGTAGCGTTGGGACATGAACAAAAAATTTTAGTAGCAGTTGTTAATTGCACATGTACTTCAATACCAATAGTTAGTTCAAAATCGGGAAAATTGTCAAGAACAGAGGCTGTTTTTGTCATTAGTATTGTTCTCTTATTATTATTTTTTATTATTATTTTTTTATTCTCGCCACTATTTTTTTTTAATTACATTTTTTCGATTGCATATTGGTTCATGGCAAGAGTTGCATCCCCCTGTAGGGTGATTTTTGCTTGAATAATTTTTTCAAATTCTAGAATAGCATCATAGGAGACAGAAGTGATATAGTCAAATATGGCAATATTGAGATCTATAATAATGTTTCCAGAAAATTGTTCACCAATTAAAGCGTGCTTAATATCCCGTAAAATAGCGAAACTTTCTGCTTGCAATGATTTAACATGGCCAGAGCCGGAACAGGTAGAGCATTTATTAGTTAATTGATGTAAGAGTGTTTTTCCTGATCGTTTGCGCGTCATTTGTACAAGACCAAATTCAGATACTTTTAACACAACTGACTGAAATTTATCACGTTCTTTTAATGTTTTTTCAAAGAATTGAAACAATTTTTGTCTATTGGCAGTGGTGCTCATATCAATAAAATCAATAACAATAAGACCACCGATATTGCGTAATCGCAGTTGGCGAGCAACTTCTTGGGCGGCTTCTATGTTAGTTTTAAAAATAGTATCTTCAAGATTTTTTTTACCAAGAAATTTTCCTGTGTTAACGTCTACTACAGACATTGCTTCTGTTGTTTCTATGATTAAAGAGCCGCCTGACTTTAAATTGACTTTTGTTTCTAGAGCTTCTTCTATTTGAGTTTCTATATCAAAAAAATCAAAAATTGGTTCTTTTCCCGTATATAATTTTACTTTTTGCCCATGTTCTGGACCGACTATTTTGATAAAGTTATAGATATCTAACTGGTTGTTTTTATCATCAGTAACAATGATTGCAACCTGATCATCAAGAAAATCTCGAATTATCTGCAAAGAGAGGTCTAAGTCTGTATGAAGACGCTGCTGCGGTTTACCTTTTTCATAATTTTTTTCTATAGAACGCCATAATTTAAGAAGATACTTGATATCTTTTATAATTTCTTTGTCGCCTTGTTCTTGTGCAGTTGTTCTTATAATGCAGCCCATTCCCTCAGGCAACATAGATTTTACTACGTTTTTGAGTCGGCTACGTTCTTGTAGATCAGCAATTTTTTTAGAAACCCCAATTCGAGGGATATTAGGCATTAATACAATAAATCTACCAGGTAAGGTAAAGCAGGTTGTTAATTTTGCTCCTTTTTCATATACTGGTTCCTTGCTCACCTGTACAAGAATAGGATCACCTTCTTTTAATATTTTACTAATATCACGTAATTCGACATTTTTTTTGGGTACAATGACCTTGTCATCGTCTTCCATTTGAAGATCTTTGCTCATATGCTCAATAGCAAGTTCTCTATCAATTTCTGAAATATGTAAAAAACCGGCTCGTCCTTGACCAATATCTACAAAGGCTGTTTGTATGCCTGGTAGGACTTTTGTCACCGTACCTTTAAAATAAGCTCTCTCTAATGTTTCTTGACCAGAAAAATAGATGTTTTCGAGTCGATCTTCATAGGTAATGGCTATGCGTGTCTGCCATTGATTGTGATTAATTATAATTTTTTTCATGAGTACTTAATTATTTATAGTTACCATAGTATGTTGTTTTTTGTATTATTTTTATAATTTTATACTATTTTTATAGTAGTAAAGTCTTATTATCATTTTATTGTCGCATTATTATATTATAATATCATACAGTATCTGATCATTAATGAGTAGAAAAGAAAATAAAAATGTGATAAAGTTTGCTATGAAGACTTGTCAGATACTTGTCGAATACTTAATAAAACAATGTAAAAAAGAAAGATCGTGTTATGAAATGTAATAAAGAATGTATAGTGTTTTTCTTAGTTTTGGCTGGTCTGCCAGGGTGTGGTAAACACAAAAAGAAAAGTTTAAATACTTATCAGACCAAAAAGGTAGCATCCTTGAATATTCCTCTTGGCGAAAATAGAGATGATATTAACGATGACTCTATCCGTAATTTTTTTGGCGACCAGGATGATGTTGTGATAGATACTTTGGTTGCGCAAGCCGAACAAGAAATGAAAGAAATGCCACCTAGAGGTGTAGTGGTTGCTCAAGCGCAAATAGATGATCTTGGTGATTTTTCTCGTATCAATGGTTCAGTTGCAGCCGATAAAGAATCTTCAGTTATCTATTTTGATTTTGATGATTATGCAATTAAAAAAGAGCAAGAAGAAGCTATTCATGCTATTTTAGCAGAAGCTCAGAGCAAAAACGCTGATATTTATATTGATGGACATGCTTGTACTTCAGGTGGAACTGATGCGTATAATTTTGCAATAGCCGCCAATAGAGGCAATGAGGCTAAAAAGAGATTGGTTGCTTTAGGATTCCCTGAAAACAGAATTAAAGTTACCCCTCGCGGATCTGAAATGCCGGTTATTATTAATGGCAAAGCTCTTGAAGGGGATAAAATAGCTCAAGCGCCAAATAGACGAGCTGAATGTCGCTTAGCATAAGTTTGCGTTAATTGTGTATTATTTTTTAAGAGGGGCTGGAAGATAGTAAAATATTTTTCAGCCCCTCTTATTTTTTTGGGTTAAGCTATTTTAGATAAAAAAAATTTTTGGTACGGTAAGAGGCAGCGGGCAGGTAGAATATTCTGATAATCAAGGCCTTATTGATGAAGTAACCGCAATTGGGCGACGTGCGGCTTGTGGTCCTTTTTAAAAAGTGACAAAAATAATTGGGCAGTGTACATTTTATTGGTTGCTAGATTAGTTTTTGATTAAAATAATTAAGAACGTTATGTTTAGAGTAAAAAAGGTCGGTATATGCTGGCCTTTTTGTTTTTGACAGAGAGTGTTGAGTATTGCCATGCACAGCGGTTAACGAATAGCAATGGTTCCTTGCTTAATATAGAGCTTGATAATAAAAAAGAGGTGAGCATGTTTTGCCTAGTATGGTTTTATGTTATTTCCATATCAATCACAAGACGCTTACCATAAGCAGCAATTCCATAATAAAAAATGGGACCTTTATGCTCAAAAGTTTTCAGTTGTACTTTATAGTCAAGACTTTTTATTTGTTGCAAAGCTTTTTTGGCCGTTGTAGCAAGAGTTTTTTGCTTATCGTTTTTTGATTTTTTAAACTCGATTAAAATACCAGGATCTTCTGATTGTCGAGGCATAAGCATAATATCATAGCGGCCTTGGCCTGATTCACGATTGGATTGTATTATATAGCGATTAGAAAGCCCGGATAGTAACCCTAAAACGAACAAATGTATACTACGTTCTAAATCATTTGCGGGCAGATCATAATAACTACAGCTATTGATAACAAATTCTTGCAAAAGAGTTGTTAAGCTATAAAGATCTTCCTTCATAAGAGCAGTAAATAGTGCGGTAGTCTGACCAGATTGCAATGTCTGATCAATGGCTTTAGCAATAAGTTCTCGATAGAGCTTTGCAATCTCTCTATTGGGAATAGCCAGGGTGTAGTAATAGTCTTCATCTATTATAGCGTGCGATGTTGCTGTAAGATAACCAGTAGAAAGAAATAAACCCCAGAGTTCTTGGTTATTATTTTTTATGTCTCGAAGGGAAATGTTTTCATCTATTTTTTTATTAACAAGAACTTGATTCTGTAGCAAAAGCTCTATATCATCTTTGACATCTTTGTTGGATTTAGCTATAAGATCTCTAATAAGATCATTATTGCTTGTATTGGCCCAATATGCTTGAAAAACACCCTTGTTTTCAATGCAATTAAGAAGGGACCATGGATTATATATATTAATTTGGCCAAACACATATCCATCATACCAATACTTAACTTCGTTTTTTTTATCAGTAAGATTATAGTTCGCTAATAATTGATCTACTTCTTCCTGGGTAAAACCAAATTTATCCGAATATTGAGTATTTAATACGGTACGTACGACAAGATGATTAAGGCCTGAAAATATATCCTCCTGGGAAATGCGGGTTATGCCTGTTAAAAAACCTTTTTCTAATGCAGAATTTGTTTTTAATGCTTTTGATAGTAAATTACGTACAAATCCTATCATTTTTTGATAATAGTTATTCAGATAAGAATTAACTATAGGAGCATCGTATTCATCAATTAAAATGATAACTTTTTTTCCCGTTTGTTCATATAATAGACGCGATAAAAACTGCAAGCTTTGAGTTAATTCTTGTTCAGATGCTTTTTTTTCTCTAAGGCGATTAAAAATATCAATATCAAAAATATCAATTTTTTCTATAACAAGGGTAAACAAAAGTCGTTTACATTCTTCTGATATAATACCTGCAAATTCTGCATAAGCTAATTCCCAAGAACTAGCTTTAATATCCTTAAATGTGAGAAAAATAACCGGATATTGTCCTTGAAGATGGTGATATTCTGGATAGTTCCATATATTTTTTTGTTTAAAAAGATAGGCCGTATCTTGGTTTGTTTTTTCAAAAAAGTATTTGAGCATGGAAAGATTTAATGTTTTGCCAAATCTTCGTGGTCGAGGAGTTAAAATAACCTTGGCTCCATCTTGCCAAAATTCCTGAATAAGAAAGGTTTTATCAACATACGCACTTTTTTTATCAATAATTTCTTTGTAGTCCTCCACCCCTATGGGTATTGAAGGATTGGAGCGGCAATTGGACATAAAGTTCTCCAAATATTAATTATTTAAATACTGTATAAAGTATATATGTATATTAATATTAGTTTGGTTTAATAGCAACTAAAAATAGGGCCAAGTATATTTTTTTATTGTATGTTATTCGGTAACTTTTTTGCACTTTTTTCGAAGTTTTTCCAGGGATCTTTTTTTCGCGTTAAGCGTCTAAAAATGTTTTTGATGGTGTATTGTTGTGGAGTGGTTTTTGATAACTCGTGCCAATCAAGCGGGGTTGCAATTGGCGCCCCTTCACGTGCGCGTAGCGAATAACAAGCAATTGATGTTTGACCGTATGAATTACGTAAATAATCAACAAATACTTTTTTACCCCGCTTTTTTTTACCTATTTCAAGAGTAAAAAAATCAGGGTATGCATTAACTAATGCTTGAGCACAAGAATGCGCAAAAGCATGTACTTGTTCAAATGAGCTTGTTGGCAGCAGAGGCACTACTACATGATAGCCGCGAGAGCCGGTAGTCATGAGAAATGGAGTAAGGCCATAACTTTCGAGTATGTTTTTTAATGCACGCGCACCGAATCGTAGCTTGTAGAGATTTTCTATAGCGGTATTTTTGCTTGATGTTATGCTTGGATCTAAATCAAAAACAAGTTTAGTTGGTTTATGAATAGTTTTTGAGCTACTTAACCATGAATGGAATTCTAATACTCCTTGATTTGCTAGATACACGAGAGTTGCACTGTCATCGATTATCACCAGTGTTTGTGTATCACCTTTTTTTAGATCAACTGTTTTATGCTTAATCCAGGAAGGAAAATAGTCTGGTATCTGTTTTTGATAAAAACTAACGCCATCGATTCCTTCCGGGAACCGACGCATAACGATTGTATGATTTTTGATATGGGGTAATAAATGAGGGGCGATTTTGGTGTAATATTTGATAGTGGTTTGTTTGGTTATGTGGGAGCGGGGAAAATAGAGCTTATCAAGATGGGTTAGTTGGATTGAGTGCTTATCGAGCGTTTGTATATTTTTTTTATTTTTTTTCATGCATAATTATTTTTTATTTATATTTTACCTGTATTTTGTATACGTATTTTTTATACGCATATCATATCAACAGCTAAACAATAATCGCAATATTATTTATTTGCATGACTTGAGTAGGTATTGCACGCGTTAGCATTTCAAGAGCTATCTGGATCTAGTTGGGTCTAGAATTGCTTTATTCAGTTTTTGATGTTGATAGTAGTTGTGCCAAAAACAGTCGTAATATAGAGAATAAGTCTTGGTTGCTCGTTATGAGTCAGGTAGGTAAAAGAGCCATTATGGGTTGAAGAATGATCAGGAAAAACTACATTGCCAAAAGTGGTTTTAGTTATTATTTGCGTTGGTATGTTACTATCTACGTAAAGGTGACTTGTTCCAAACATTGTTTTAACATGCACTATTTCAGAACCATTCAAGTAGGCAAGTGATTGAAGATCTATGGTCTGCTCGCTAAACATCGTCTGATACGAAGAGGTGCGGGTATTAGAGTTGTTGAAATATTGATTGAAGTGTTGGTTTGAATGTTGATTGTTGTTGGAATAGTGATTGTTGTTGGAATAGTGATTGTTGTTTGAATAGTGATTGTTGTTTTTGTAAAAATAAAAATTATAGCCCTTTTTATAGAGACATGTTTTGCCAATTAAGGCAATACCTGCATATATTAAAAAAAAGCCCCAGGCGAGCCTTATAATGGGAATATAGATTCCAAATAGTACGTTGAGAAGAATTGATAGTCCAAAAAACATTAAAAGAGATCCAAAAATAAGAGAAGCATAGCTCATGTTTAATTTCCTATTTTTACTGATTTTTACCGAGCATTAATATAATCTAATATAAAATAAATATAATAGTAAGAGCGTTAGATGGCAATGGCGAAATAATAATTTTGAAGAATTATTGGAGAAAGACAGGATAAAGAGAGTTTTTTTTTCGTTTTATCCCAAGTGAAATGTTATAATTGCTCGCAAACAATGTAGTTTTCTGATAATTTTTTTAGGAATATTTAATGAAATTATGTTTAACTATATTTTAATGTCTGACTTGCACTTTTCTAAAAATAAAGAAAAATTATGAAAAATAGATTTATTTTAGTAATACTGTTTTTGTTTATCTCGCCTACATTGTTTGCAGCTCGTGAGGTAAGAAAGCGGCGAGCAAAAGAAGATAGTGTTAAATGGATGGAATATAAAAAAGAGTTATGCACGGCACAATTGCAACAATTACTTGAAAAGCATGCTCGTTGGGATAGCCTTAACAATAAAAATAAGCAAGAAATGAAAAAATTAATTAAAAATGGAGCTAAGGTCGACGAGGTAATACGTGAATATTTAGAGGGTGAGTCTTTTTTTTCTTATGCATGTGGACGTCATGATTTTGGACTTGTTCGTGCTTGTGTAGCTAGTGGGGCCTCGCTAGAAATTCCTGATAAAGAGGGAAAAACGGCTTTATTTTCTTGTAGTCATGTGCCAATATTAAAATATCTTTTGGAGCTTGGCGTTGATGTTAACCACCGGGATAACAGTCAAAAGACAGCTTTGATTAATGCGGTGGAATCTTATTATTCTACCGGTGTAATAGAATTGCTTTCTCGTTATATAGCGCCATCATTTAGAGATTCTATTCATATTCCTTTATATTATGGCTGTCAAAACAATAAAAATATAGATAATTTTGAATTAAGAGCAGCGGTGTTGCTGTGGTGTTCGAAGTTTCAGTTTGATAGTTTTGATAGTAAAGATGAGAAAGAAAGAAAAGTGATTGCTAATTGGCTTCGCAAAGAACATTCGGGTCGGCCAAATTTTTCGATTTATAAGGTTATTAAGAAAAACATAGATCGAGCTTATGAAGAATGGCAACATGAAGAAAGTGAAAAAACACAACATATAATAGAAAATTTTTTAGAGAGATTTTTCTCAGATAATCATAATATTACAAACATAGTTCGCAATTATTCAGGACCATCACCAGTTTCATACATTCCCTTACGAGATTTAATGAAAAGAAAAGGGTCGAAGCAACAATATCCAGCAGTTGCGCCACTTTTTTACACCAAGGGAATATTTTCTCGTCTTATTAGTTAATTATTTTTGCTCTATTTGTGTGAGAATTTTAAGAAGCTGATTTTTGTATGCCTTTTTTAGTTTTTATTTTATCAGCTATAGCGTTAAGTATTTGTTTGCCCTCTTTTTCTTCTGCATAAAAAAGAAATAGCCCGAAAAGAAAAACAAGAGAGCCGATCATGTATATAGATAAACTGCTATTGCTTTTTAGCATAATGGGTAGCCAATAGCTGATCTGTATAAAAGTAAGAGAGTAGCGAGTTACTGCATATGCGTACAAATTATAAGCAATAACGTTGCTGATTAAAATAACAAGTGCAAGTGTCGGAATATATGATGTTATATTGGTGACATAGGGGGTTGTTTCTAGAAAAAAAGAGGCTATAAGAGCAATAACCCCACCGCCAAGCATAGTGATTCCATTAATAGTCGCTGGTTTGTATGCGTAATCGATTATGCATTTACGCATGATAATCCAGCCAAAACTAAAGCTGAAAAGTGATAGAATAATCGCCAGCTCTGGCAATCCCATGGGGTGCTGGATGCCTGGTTGGGAGAGGCTTTGTAAAGTTGTTTGGGGGATGGTTTGTTCGACAGCCGGTATTGTTATTTCAGTAGTTGATTGGGATATTGTAGGTGAAAAAAATGTTGGGAGAACTAGAGCTCCGGAGACAATAAGCCCCGCAAAGCAAAGAGCAAGAGCGAGAGATCTTTTTTTGGTGGCCAACTCTATTCCTAACAAATGTGTGAGTAGGTAGGTTGCAACTGGCCCCAGGTTATAAAGAAACAAGGCCTGTTGAGTGTTGTTTGTTGTTTTTAGTCCGTAATAGCGAAGCGCATAGGGGAGAAAAATAGCAAAGACAACAAGTTGAGCGTATTTATATATATGTTTTTTGTTTAACGTGAGTTCTTTTTTTAAATAGGCGTATAGAAGTAAAAGTATGCCAGCTAAGCCCATACGGGAGCTGAGTAAAAAAAATGGTTGAGTATAGGATAGCAGAGTGCTTGTTAGAGAGAAGGTAGATATGCCCGCAAGTAAAATAAGTAAAAACATATATTTTTTCTAGTTTTTTGATTTTTATAAAATTATTATCAAAAACTATTTTCTTACATAATTGTTCTCATAAGCAACCATTTTTTTAATTGTTTTTTGCGCGTTTGCGTTTGCTTATTATGCTATACTATTTATATACTGCATAGTATATATTAGTAGTATATGTCAAAAATTATAAAAACTGGCTTGGGTATGAAAAATCTTATTTTACAAAAGTTGCCCCTTGGCATAAGTACTTTTTCTGAAATTCGTAACGAAAACTATCTTTATGTAGATAAAACTAAAGATATTTATAGTCTTCTTACAGAAGGCAAACGATATTTTCTCTCTCGTCCACGAAGATTTGGAAAATCACTGCTAGTTTCAACGTTAAAAGAGATTTTGTCTGGCAACAAATTATTATTTAAAGGTCTTTGGATTGAAACAAGTGATTATACCTGGGAACCGCATGGGGTTATTACATTAAGCTTTTCAGATCTTGATATAAAAGATGT
Organism: uncultured bacterium; assembly: GCA_963719415.1. Taxonomy (GTDB): domain Bacteria; phylum Babelota; class Babeliae; order Babelales; family Vermiphilaceae; genus JAPLIS01. The sequence continues at coordinate 926,260 of OY970383.1, forward strand.
TGAAAGTTTGACAAATGGACTACTTCGTATGTTATCTCATATTGTTCAAAGTTATGCAATTACTGAATTAATAGATACCACAAGTCCAAAATACGCTTTGCATGATTTAGTAAAAGTGCTTTACAATCGTTTTGGCAAAGTAGCGATTCTTATCGATGAATATGATTATCCAATTTTAGAAACATTTGATGATCAAAAAGTAGCAAAAGAAATTCGCAAGTCTTTACATAATTTTTTTTTAGTCCTTAAAAATTTAGATGAATATATTAAGTTTATTTTTATTACTGGTGTTAGTGCATTTGCTAAAGCAGGAGTATTTTCAGGGCTTAATAATTTAAAAATTATGACCTTAAAAGAACGATGGGCAACTATTTGTGGTTATACAGATAAAGAAATTGACTATTGTTTTACGCCACATGTTCAAGCATGGGCAAACAAACAAAATATTTCTTATGATGAGTTGCGTAAGCAAATTAAGGATTGGTATAATGGTTATCGATTTGGACTAGGTGTTACCCCAGTTTATAATCCGTTTTCTTTTATGAATGCAGCTGAAGAAAAAAAATATGAAAATTTTTGGCTACAATCAGGCACACCTTCTTTTTTAATAAAAGAAATGCAAAAAAACTATCGCTCAATAGAACTAAAAATGCTTCAACTAGAGCCATTCGAAGCAACAGAAAATTTTCTCGATTCTTTTAATATAGGAACAACACCACTTGCTTCTTTATTATTTCAATCAGGTTATTTGACTATAAAGGAACTGAGTGAAGGGGGAAATACCTATATTCTTGATTATCCAAATTACGAAGTACGTACTGCTATGGGACAATACTTTTTGAGTGTTTTTACTCAAAGAGATGTGGATGAAACAGGGCTTTTTGCTTCAAGATTGAAAGACGCTTTTGAAACAAAAAATATTGCAAAAATAGTTTCCTTAATTAAAGAAACATTTGTTCAAGTTCCCTATTCAATACATGCTTCAGAAGAAAAATTTTATCACGGATTATTACATGTTTTATGTATTGCTGCTGGTTTAAAAGTTTATTCAGAGCATATGACAAGTCATGCACGTATTGATATGGTTGTTGAGCTAGAAAAAGTTAATTATATTATTGAGTTAAAATTTAACCAGTCGGCAGAAAAAGCATTGGAACAAATTGAAAATCGTAAGTATTATGAAGTTTTACAGCATCAAAATAAACCAATTATGTTGCTTGGCTTAAATTTTCATCGAAAATCACAAGAGTTTGAAATTACGTATGTTTCAAAAGAAATACAATAAATTTAGTTAATTTACTATTTTATTCGGCAACTTTAGAACTATTTTCTTTTGCCCTTTTAAAGGCTGAATCAGGATTTAGCGCAATACCAGGACTATCTTGAGGGTCCAGTGAGCCGTCGCAGTTGTATCGTATCAGTAGCGGATAGTCGGGGTCTTCTGTCTGGGCCACCCACATTCCTGAGGGAAATGCTGTTGCTGCTTTATGTCGAACTCCCCATTTTAGGACATGTGCTTGTCGTGCCTTTTTTAATAATTGCTGGTGGTGTTCGAAAAATTTAGACATTTGTTCTTCTGTGTCTAGCTGTCCGGCGTCAAATTTTTCTTGAAATTCTCTATTTTCTTGCTCTTCTAGCGCATCACAGGCTTGAGTCCATTCGTGAGATTCGTTTTCTTTTTTTTCCCCAACATTAGCAGCAGCTTCTTTTACCTCTTCGGCGCTTAAATTAACTTCTCCAGTATTTAAATTACCGCAATAGACTATGCAAGTAAGAAGACATAAAAATAAAGTTGGTTTCGTTTTTCATAGAATTCCTATAAAAAACAATGTTAAATTTTTCGATAATTATTATTAGATTTTTGTTTTATCAAAAGTTGTATGATAGGTAATAGTCGCTATTTCGATACTTCTTTTTTTATGATCGATTGCTTTTGTAGATATAAACACCATGACCGATATCAAGCAGATTTATAAGCGGGGGGATTTCGTCAAAATCAAGTATTGACAATGGTGGATCTTCCAATCGCTGAGAGCTTTGGTAGTTTTTTGCAAGTAACGATTTTTTTGTGCTGGGCTTAACGCCTTGTTTTTGTTGTGCTTCACTTAATAGTCGTAGCTGATGAGCCATAAATGCATTTTCCGCTTTCATTTTTAATTGTTGATAGTATGCGGTAAATGCAGTCATTTTTTCTGGTGTGTTTAATATTCCTGCGTTAAGATTTTTTTCTAATTCTTGCTCGTATTGCTTTTGTAGCGCGCTATGGGTTTGGATAAATTCGTCCATTTTTTCTATAGTATAAGCTATTTCTGCTGTTGCTTTTTTTTCACCATTTTCATTTTCTAAGTTTGATTTTTCTATGTCTAACTCGCCGCAGTGCGTAATTGAAAAAAAGAAGCATAAAAATAAAGTGTGTATAGTTTTCATTAAGACTTTCATAAAAAAAGTAATTTTAAGATTTTTCGGTGACTATGATAGCATATGATTACGAAAAAACAATTATTTTTAGCGACTATTTTTTTAATTATTTTAAAACAACTCCTTTATTTTACAACTATTTTTTTAGCTCTATTAAAACAATTCTTCTTTATAGCGTTGAATCTGTTCAGGAGTTATTTCAATACTTCCCATTGCTTGATAAAAAAGTGCGTCATATTCACGTGTTTGAATAACCACCGGCATGGTGAGGGCGTGGCCTAACAAAAGAGCCTGTTTTTTACTGTCTAGGGTGGCCAAAATAGTGCGTAAGCTATGTGCTCCAGAAGTTCCTGTGAGTACTGCTTGTATATCTTTTTCATCGCTCAGTTGAGCAATTATTTTAGTACCAATTTGTGAAATAAGTTCGGGATCGATACTTGAAGGACGTTGGTCAACGATCAAAAGAGAGACATAATATTTTCGCATTTCCCGAGCAATTACACCAAAAATAGTCTGTTTTGCAGCAAGTGGATTTAAAAATTTATGCGCTTCTTCAATGGTAATCATGAGTTTTCGTGGTTCATCTTCTTTTCTTTGTGATCCTAAGAATTTTTCTGTTTTGGTGATATAGCGGGTATGCACATGCCGACTTATGATATTTGCAATCAAAAGATAGGTAAATGTCGAGGTGTAATTGCCAAATTCTACAATTACCGAGATATTTCTATCTAAATATTCTATCATCCGGTCAATTACTGATTCATGACGGTACGGGCCACCAGATTTTATTGAAGTAAAAAAAGGAAGGTGTTCAATACGTTTTAATTTGCGATAAAGAGCAGCTATTGATTCTGGATGTGCGCCTAAATTTTGGGAAAATTCTTTAATGTTTTCACCATTTTCCAAAAGAACCGCCAGCCAATCACGTTTATATTTTGCAGAGATTAAGTAGGCGGCTTCTAGTGCTGTTGAGTGTAAATTAAGTTCATGTTCAAGGGATAATATATCTTCTACTTGTATGGCTTGATACGGTATAATAATTTCAACGTCGGGATTGCCACCGCGGCGTCTTGTTGAAGTTGGATCAAGAGAAAAAATGGCAACTCGATCGGGAAACAGAGTTTTAAGTCCTTTTACAAAGCTTTGATTATTACCTTCTTTGCGCGCTTGTAGGCCGTATTCGCTATGCATATCAAAAATGAGATTTACTGCTTTTTCATTTTTTATAAGTCCGGCAAGAACAAGTCGGGTTAAGAAAGTTTTTCCCGTTCCTGTTTTTCCAAAAATACCATTACTTCGTTCGGTTAATCGTTCAAGGTCTAAGCATATGGGTGCATCCATATCCAGAGGGGTGCCAATAGTAAAATAACGGCCAGTTGGATTTTTTTCATCGCCAAAAATGAGCGCGATATCTTCTTTTTTTGTCTCATGTACGGGAGCAAAATGAGGCGGTATTGTTTTGACCGGTTGAGGGCGTTTATCAACTCCTAATATAAGCATAGGTTTCAGTGTCGCTGTTGCATAGATATTCCATTGTTTAAGCAATGAATTGAGCAATATATCATCTTCTGATGGAGGAAATAAGAGTATGTCAGGATGAGTAACTTCAAGCTTTAGATCAGTTATCATTGAAAAAAAGGTATAATTGTTACCCATAATAGATACAAACTTACCTGTTTTTATATGCTCAAGATTGGTTTCCGGCGCAATACGCATAATAAGGCCATCGGCCAAAGAGCCATTTATTATAGTGCCTATTTGTTTAGTCATGTGCTCTAACTCATATCCCGCATGATAATGGTAATCCGTGTACGATCTGATTCAAGAACGCCATCTCCGACCGGAATTGATTCTTGTTTGCCGGTAACACTCATAAAAGTGATTGGTTTATTGTGTGCTAAAATTAAAAGTAAGGGCGCATGACCTTTTTGGATTATAAAACTACCGGTGCGAGTTTCTACTTCTAGCCATTCGATTGATACAGTATCTGTTTTTGTAGGGCTAATAATGTGTAATTCCATAGTTGTGTCTAACTCCATAAAAAATAAAATTAAATATAACTACTTTATTTACCTGTTTGATTTTAAGAGCTCTGATTTTTTTATAATATCATCCAGGGTGCCCATCATATAAAAAACGTCTTCTGGAAGATGATCGCATTCGCCAGAAAGAATAGTTGCGCAATCGTTAATGGTCGTGGCCCGAGGGACATATACTCCCGGAATTCCTGTTGAAAATTCTGCGGTAAAAAGGGGCTGAGTAAGATATTTTTGTATTTTTTTAGCACGTTCTACTAACACTTTATCTTCTTTTGAAAGCTCTTCTATGCCGAGAATAGCGATAATATCTTGTAATTCTTTATAACGCTGTAAGATAACCTGTACGGCATGCGCGGTATCATAATGTTTTTTTCCTACAATAGTAGAGTTTAGTCCCTTAGATGTTGATTGAAGGGGATCTATGGCAGGATAGAGGCCTAATTCTACTAGTTTTCGAGAAAGAACTGTGCTCGCATCTAAGTGTAAAAAGGTAGTAGACGCAGCGGGATCGGTTATGTCATCTGCAGGGATATAGACAGCTTGAACTGCGGTAATTGATCCATGTACTGTATTTGCAATTCGTTCTTCAAAAGCACCTAATTCAGAAGCAAGTGTTGGCTGGTAACCTACAGCAGAAGGCATTCTGCCGAGCAGCGTGGATACTTCTGAACCAGCTTGCACAAACCTAAAAATATTATCGACAAATAAAAGGACGTCTTTTTTTTCTTGATCGCGGAAATATTCAGCCATAGTAAGGCCCGTCAACCCGACGCGAAGACGAGCGCCAGGAACTTCTCCCATCTGTCCGAATACTAGAGCTGTTTTATCAAGAACGCCCGTTCGTTTCATTTCTAGCCAGAGTTCGTTACCTTCTCTGGTTCGTTCGCCGATACCGGTAAATACAGAAACTCCTTGATGTTCTATGGCGATATTGCGAATAAGTTCTTGTACTACGATTGTTTTACCAACGCCAGCACCACCAAAAAGACCAATTTTTGAACCTTTGATATAGGGGCACAGGAGATCAATTACTTTAATGCCCGTTTCTAAGACATCATTCTGTATTCTTTGCTCGGTGAGTGGCGGAGGGGTATTAAAGATCGAATGTTTTTCTGTTGTTGTGAATTCTTTTCCATCATCAATAGCGTTGCCTAGAACATTAAATATGCGTCCAAGCACTTGTCTTCCAACAGGGACTTTAATAGGGGATCCAGTATCTATTACTTTTAATCCTCTTTTAATGCCAAAAATATTTTCTATAGCAATACAGCGTACAATGCCATCACCTAATTGTTGAGCAACTTCCAGACAGGCGGTTATTTCTTTTTGCGTTTCGTTGGCAGGGATGGTTATTTCTAATGCATTTAAAATATGAGGGGTTGAGGTGCGAGGAAATTGTATATCTATGACAACGCCATTTATACGAATGACATAGCCCTCGTTTGTATTGCTATAGCTTATGGCGTCGTTGGCTGTGGTATTGTTGGCTGTTCTATTGTGCTCAGTCATCTAGTTGGCCTTTATATATACAAGAGAATATTATTGTTAAAGATACGACTATTAAAAACTTTAAATCAAGTAGCGAATAAAATCAATATTCAATTATATTTTTGGGGGAATAAGCAGCGATGGGAGAGAGATAATTAGATTAAAATTTTTTTATATTACTTTTTTATTCTGTCTTTTATTAATACGTCTGTGATATGCGTATGCAGTTGTTCCATAGCCTTCTTTCATAGCCCATTCAGACAAATACTAATAGCTTATAGGTAGCGGTTGCCCGGTAATTGGTTTTTTTGGGCGCTGAATAATTCTGTTCTCTAGCGGAAGAGTGTTTTTTGTGTGGCTTGGATGACTAAGGTATCCATTTAGCCGCTCTCTCTCAGCTTCTTCTAATATGTTAATATAAAATGCTTTGAAAGCAGCATAGTCTTGAACGCGCTGAGCTTGCTCTGTTAATTCACGCGCAGTTTTAGGATTGAGGGGTCTTCCTATATACATAAAACCTGGCATCATTACGAAAACAGTATCGCCATATCCAAGGGTATGGAGACGGTGTTTAAATATTTGTGCGTTTGTCTCAGAAGATTCAGAGGCTTTTTTTTGTTCTTCTAAGTTTTGCGCAGCTTCTGTGTCATTAGAAGCTGTATCTTCGTATTTTTGATTGCTGCAATTAGAGGTTTGTTTGTCTAAATATTGTCTGTTTTCAGGGGCTAATGGTTTTTTGTTTTTTGCACGACGCCCGTCACGAGTAAATCTAACGCGGTAGCCCTGCTCGTTAGATTTTTTTTGGGCAGATAAGATAAAAAGTGGCGTGCTTAAGATCCCAAAAAGAATTGATAAGAAAAGCTTTTTTTGTATGTTGATTTTTTTGTTGTTGTGACACATAGGTTTTTTGTTCCAATTTGACGTGTTCTATCTATACATGAAATTTTATTAGTAGGTCGGGTAGCTGGAGTAGCTTTTGGGGTGGGGCAATTACTTTTTTGTTTGGTGCAAGGGTAGATAATACATCGGTTTGATGATCGAGGCGGCCTTGTTTTAGGTCATTTAATGCATCTGTTATTGTAGTATAATGCCATATTTTGAGATCAGCAATATGTTGGAGTTTTTGAGCTTCTTTTTCTAATTCTTCTTCAACCTTTTTATTGATGATTATTTCTTTATAGTTGAAGGTTGGTCCCCCATTAGAAAATTCTGACATAAGTCTATAAATAACTCTCACTCCACCTATTTTCGCTTTACCGGCTATAACATAATCGACATAGTTTTTAAAGCTTGTGCTTGCAGCTAAGGCATATGAGGCTGATTTTTCAGCTAAAGCAACCAGCTCTTCCATTTTTTTTAATTCTTTAGATTTCTGTTTTTTAAAATTGGATGCTTGTTGATTAAGGAGTTGTGTGCGGCTCTGAGCTGGTGGGGTTTGTTTTTTTGTGCGATGTCTGGTACGGGTAAATCTAGTTTTTATTTTTTTGCCTACGTAGCCATAATCATTTAATTCAGATTTTTCTTCGCAGGATAAGATAAAAATCGGTGTGCTTAAGAGTACGAAAAAGATTGATAATAAAAATTGTTTTTGCATAATATTGTCTTGTTTGCTTTTGTTATTGTGTTTTTAAATTTTATAGCAATTTACTATTATACACGAATGAGCCAGTATGAACAGTATTAATAAACTTTTTTTACTTCAAACTTTGAAAAATCAAGACATGTCAGTGCTAAAAAAATGTTTTGTTGGTGTGGGAGGACGTCGGCTAGACACTGCCTCCTACTCGATAGGTTTTTGCTATACAAACAAAAAAAAGGAGCATGGTATTTCCACGCCCCTTGAGCATATATACGTTCTTTTTAGTCTTCGTTTCTATCATCATCATCATCTTCGAAGCCGAAGATACCTGGCAATGTTCTTATAACGTGTTCGGCTTCTCGATGAAGGTGTCGTAGTTTTACCCTATCACGCATAATAGCAAGTTCTTTTTCGGATGGATTAGGGTTTCTTGTAAATTCCTGTTCACATTGTTGATTATAGCGTTTTTGCAGCTTGGGATCTTCATTAGGAACAAGACATTTATCTAAATAGTCGATTGCGAATTCTCTGACATCCGTCACATCATTGAAAGAAGTGATGGAAGTTGCGTTAAAGTATGGTTTTGTAAGCAATAAGCTTAAAAGAGCATATTGACTATGGCATCTTGCGTCATGAGACTTTTCTAATTGTTTTTGGGCTTTCAGGGCTTCGAGTTTGAGATTTTCATCGTTTTCTTTGTTTTCATTTAATGCTATTTTCGCTTGTACAAGCTTTTTAGTATCCAGAAAGGCTTGTACCCAATTATTTTTGAATTCTTGTCCCAACTGCTCTATCTGTAGTATTTCATTGGCTAATTGTTCTCGGGTTTTTACTGTTTTTTGAGGGCAATGAGCGCTTTGTTTTTTGGGGGGAGTCACGAGATCTAGCGCTCTTTTGTATAATCCAGCCAAAAATCTATTATTAGAAGGGCTTGCTCCTTCGCCAGCATTTGCTGATTCTGGCACAACAGATAATATGCCAACAATTACGAGCAAAACAGTTTTGCGTGTGCGATTAATATTATATGTATAATACATAAAAAAAATCTCCTGAAGTATTTATTAGGTGTTTATTATATTGCCAAAATTATTGCTTGTTAAAAAATGGTAAAAAAATATTAATATTTAATAGGTAGTGGTTGTAGTTTGTTGGGAGCGGCAATGATTTTTTCGTGGGGTTTAAGAGAACTTCTGATGCCGCACGGGGAAGGGTTTTTGGCAGAGGATAATGCATCTTGTAGTATGCCAAATTTCCAGCATTCAAGATCAGCCATGTTTTTGAGCAGTAGAATTTTTTTGTCTAATTCTTTTATGTTTTTACTGTTGATGGCTGTTTTTTCATAAAAGCCATTTTCTCCAACATGGTAAAGAATTTTTACCGTACCTGCTTTAATGTATTTGACGAAATTTTCAAAGCTTTTGCTTGCTGCGATAGCATTACAAGCTTTTTCTTTAGCTATAGCCGTCAGCTTTTCTAACTCATGTACGTTGCTAAAATCGGCAGATAAAATCAAGAGCGGTGAGCTTAAGATCCCAAAAAGAATTGATAAGAAAAGTTTTTTATGCATGTTTTTTTTTCTATTATATTTTATTGTTTTGATTGCTTGTTTATGTAAAGGTTATATTTTTGTAACAATATGACAGCATGTATGATAACAATAGGTTATTTTTATTTCAAGGTTTTTATAACAGTATTTTATTTTCACGAATCCGCTGACTGGTGCTAAAAAACAACATTTTTTTAGCACCAGATAACATTTTCATTTTTTTGATAAGCTTCGTATTTAGCTTTGAGGATTTTATAAATGCCGTATACTCCATAACCAGTTAATCCTACAAGGCCTGCACGTACAAGCGAGGGATACATTGTTGCTAAAGCGGGACATATTGTAGCCAAATTTTTTTGTATTTGTAGTCCATCGGTTTCGCTTACTGTATTAGATAAGCTTCCATAGGTATTATTTCGCATAAATTCTATGGGAAACATATTCGAAGAAAAGTGTTTTTTGGCAGCATGAAATATTATTGCTGTTGCAATCAATGATGAATCTTTATTGAACAGTGGCTTTTTCCAGCCTTTAATGCAATACTCTTTAAAATTATTAGCTTGTTCGCGTTGTGTAAAAATATTCCATATTTTCAACCAAGCTACATAGGTCAAGACTCCCCCTATAGGGCCAGCCGCGGCTATAAAAATAGTGCTAATTGCGCTTAGTGATTCTGGTAATAGGCTGGAGGTATAGGCACAATAACCGCCACCAAAAAACTGTGGATTTACATAAAAATAGCTAAGATGAAGAGTTATCCACGCAGCAGCACAATGAGACGTTTCGTGTCCTAATACAATAGATCTTTCAAAAAGATAGGATATTATAGCTATGGCCATTGACCCGAAAGCTAAATCTTCTTGTAATATTTCATCGTTTTCAAAATCATTAAGTTTATTTTTAAGAGTTTTGTATTTCTCTTTTAGCTTTTGAATGATTGACGAATTTTACGTGTTTTGAGCCTGGTTTGGTACAGCGGTAGCTAGGCCAGTCATGAGCGCTAGAGATAAAAAAAATGTACGTTTTATCATAGTAAGCCCCTTTCAGCTTTACAGCTTTACGCACTTAATAGTTCTGGTTTCGTGCTCTAACTGTATATATACCATGTTAACATATATTGAATAAATTACAAGTAGAAATGTTTTATCGTAAATGGGGGGGATAGAATGGGCTTTTTTATAGATATAGATGATCAGGCTGATAAGCTAGCTATGTGTTAGATATAACGCTTTTAATAAGCAGAGGTATGCGCGTTAGCCTGCCCCTGCTTATTATTCGAAAATAGTTAAACGATTATTTTATGCTTGAAGGGGACGTTTAGAGGTGTCTTGATTCTTTGTTGTTTTGTGGTCGAGGAGTCCCTGTTGCGGCATTAATATGGATGTAGTTTTATTTCAAGAATTTTAAGAATCTATACAATAAAATATAAAAATCTATAGCGCAATATGTTGAGCGCGATGTAAAAAGAGCTTAATGCGGCGGTAATCGTTGCCGGTGAGCATGGCATATGTTTTTATAAAACTAGCAAGCTGCGCTTGGGTTAATAAGTCTGATTTTTTTGCATTACTTAACATAGCTAATAAGAGTTCGTCGAGATTGTCGATCTGATGAGCAAAGCCAAAAAGAAGATGAAGATAGTCCGCGTTATCAAAAAAATGTCGGCATATTTCAGATTCTGCTTGTTCCACAAAGCCATGAATTTTAGCTGGTTCCGGGGCCAAAGTATAAAAAAGCCTATTATTTTCTTGATAGCCTAGAAAGATACAGGAAAAAGTAGTTTTTAAAAATTCGAATATCTGTGGTTGCTCTCTGCGTAACTCTTCTTCTGTCTTTTGATAAGCAAAAGGATAGCGAGAGGGATCCATTGAGCCTGTTTTAACGTGATGAACTAATCCTATGAGCGTTCTTTTTTGCTGCGTGATGCTGATAAGTGAGCCAAATAGAGGAAAGCGATCCCATTGCCAACTTTGAGCCAGCCAGCCATTAAGAGAACTTTCTATAATTTCAGCAAATGCTCTGTTGGATTTCATATTTAAAGCCTTTATTTTTTATGCATGTTTTGTTTGTGCATGTATTATTTGGGAGTGTATTATTTGGGAGTGTATTTTTTGTGTGTGAAAGAGAAAGGCAGTTCTGGCTATTTAAGCTTAGGGAGTTTTGATTTTGCATACTATCCTGTATAGGATCATGTATACAGGTGCAAGAAATGTTGCTTGGGTCTCGTACTGATAAGTTTTTTAAAAAACTGGCTCGGTGAATGAGGCTAGCCCCCTGACCTTGAATTGCTTTCCGATGAACAGCTGTGGCATATCCTTTGTGCTTTGCTATTCCATACCCCGGAAAAAGAGTATCAATAGAGGCCATAAGGCGATCCCGAGTCACTTTTGCAAGAATGGAAGCTGCTGCTATAGAATCTGATAGAGATTCACCTTTCGTGAACGAATGTATAGGAATTGTGGCATATACAGTATTTGCTAGGCTAAGAGGCATTGCATCAATAAGAATAGCACTGGGTAGTTTTTGTTGGGATAAAGCATTGCTTGTAGAGCAGTTAGGGTAGTTAATTGCCAGAAGATGCAATAATGCCTTTTTCATAGCCATTTGCGTTGCTCGCCATATATTATGTTGGTCGATCGCATGATGATCTATTATTCCTATGCTATATCTGCTGTTTGCTATTATCCAATGATACGCTTCGAGCCGTTCTTTTTCGCTCATGAGCTTAGAATCTTTAATAAAATCTGGAGATGGTGAAGGTTGGGTTATAATGGTAGCCGCTGCTATTACAGGACCCGCTAGGCAGCCTCTGCCGACTTCATCGATGCCAATTATTACCTTTTTTTCAAGCCAAGCGCTATTTTCGAATTGGTTTTTTTTGATTGTGGATAGATTTCTTTTGAGTCTATGTGTAATCTTTTCCATTTGACATCCCGGTTCTTTCGTGTACTATTAGAAATAAGGCAGTGCTATAGTTATATATAAATTAACCTATTTAAGGACAAAAAGGAATATGTTATGTCTACATCTACGCAATTAAGGGTTAAAGAACTTTTACGTGAAAAAGGTTGGACAACCAAGGTGTTAGCAGAAAAGACAGGGATGTCTGAAAGCTATTTGACTCATATTAAAAATGGAACTCGTCGGTGGAATGAAGATTCACTAAGAAAGCTTTCTAATGCATTTGAGATTTCGCCCATAGATCTTTTTGCTGAACGTCGTCAACGAACTGATACCATTGATTCTAATGTTAACATGCCAGAAGCTGCTAACATTGAACTTAAAGTTCAGATTGTTCCCGTTGTTGGTGAAATTCCTTCAAATGCGTCTCCCTATAACAACCAGTTAATGCAGGTAACTACAGGGTATAAAGATATTTTTGTTCCTGTTTTAAATTCAGCTGATAATTCAATATTTGCTTTGTGTATAGAAAACAATATGATGGCACCTCACTTTGTTAAGGGTGACTATCTTATTATTTCTCCAGAAGTTTGGACAAGATCGGGCGATATTGCAGCAGTAGAATATGGCAATGAAACTCCGGTTAAATCGATTATGCAAGTCACTTATACAGAAGATTTTATTGTTTTAGAGTCGGTTAACCATAAAACACCTCCAATAGCGTTGGTTCGTGGTAAAGATCATTTTAGAATCATTGGTCGCGTTATTCAGCGACAACAAAAACTAGTTTTATAGAAAAATTAGTTTATAGAAAATAGTGTAAAATTTAATAGAGTAACGGAAATACTGGTTTTTTTAGCCATTTCTGTTACTCTATTTTTATGTAGTTAGGCTTTATTTGCCTATACTAAATAAAGAAAAGAGCTAAAAATGGTTTTTAGTTCAAAATATACTTTATAGTGTTTTTACACTTCCAGTTAGTAGAGGAGTTCTTTTTTATGATGCATCGCTATGAAGCATTGATTTTAGCTAGTCCGGAGATTACAAAGGATGAAGCTGGGCTTATTGAAACAGAAATAAGCCGTTTAGTTCAAGCAGCTAAGGGTGGCGTTATTTCTTTTGAACGATGGGGAAAATTTAAATTATCCTATATCGTTAAAAAGAATGAGTACGGCGTCTATTTTTTAACCCGATTTGAAGTGCCAACAGGAACTGATCTTGTTGAAAGTATTAAAACGCTTTTTAGAGTTAAATTGCATGAATCTGTTATGCGGCATGTAATTTGTGCTTTAGATCCAAATCAGCCACTTACTTATCAGCGACCAAAATCTCTTGAAGAAGTACCAGCAAGTCATGATGTAGGTGCTTTTTTGAAAGAAAATAGAATGGAGGGTCTTTTATCTTCTTCCAGATCAAGAAGTCGAGATGAAGATTTTGATAGTGGCAAACAAGAATTGTTAGACGAAGAATTAGAAGATTAAGGATTAATCATGACAAAAAAAATTAAATTAAAAATTAGTGCTCGTTTAATTAAAAAACGTATGCGCCGCTTAGATGGTAATCAAGAAAAAACATGTCGATTCTGTGGTTCTGTAGAACAAGCCCAGAGTCTAGATTATAAAAATGCTACTTTTTTAAGAAATTTCGTGACGGAGCGTGGTAAAATATTACCATCTCGTATATCGGGATGCTGTGCAAAACATCAACGGTCTTTGTCGCGAGTAATTCGTTTTTCTCGTACCATGGCTTTAATGTCTTATACAGAAAAATATACCTAGTCTATTAAATTGGCTGCTTAGGCAAAAATCCTAAGCAGCCAATTTAATTAATTTATACCAATTTTTGCTCAATCGTAGTGAATAAATTAGTTTGCCACTATTGGTTTCCTCCTAGGGGGCTTAGGCCTTTAAGCAAACAATATTAAATTATAATTTTTCTATGCTAAAAGAGTTTAAGTAGAATATTCTGTTTAGACTTAGTGAGATTGGTATTATTTATGATAAAGTGTTATGCCCTTATCGTTGCGTATGATGGAACTGGTTTTTATGGGTGGGTGCCTCAACCAGGATTGCCCACGATTGCTCAAGTTATGCAAGATACTTTTTATGCTGTTTTCAAACAAAAAATAGCGCTTGTTGGCGCTTCCCGTACTGACGCTGGGGTCCATAGCCTTGGACAGGTTGTTCGGTTTCATGCGAGCATTGATCTTTGTGTTGGCACGATTAAAAAAGTATGGAATGCTCGGCTACCAGAATCTATTGTAATAAGATCTTTAGAGGAATTTCCAGAAAATACATTTAATCCTTTTTATGCAATTGCCTATAAGACATATTATTATCATTTTTTTTTGGAGCGACCATTACCATTCCTGTCTCGGTATGCATTTTATGCACCACGAGTGGATAATTTGAGTAGGCTTAATGAGGTGTTACAATTATTTGTAGGTACTCATGATTTTACTTCTTTTTCTACGGGGATACCCATTGGAGAAAATCCTGTATGTCGTATAGATTCTATTAATTTTTCCTATTTTAAACGCTTTAGAATGTATCAGATAAGCATTACTGGCGATAGATTTTTACGGCATATGGTTCGTCGACTTGTTGGGGCAGCCTTTTTAGTTGCGGAAAAAAAAGCTAGAGTATCTATTCATGAAGTAGCAGATATTTTTGATCAAAAAAAAATTAATTCTCTATTGCCAACAGCTCCAGCAAAGGGGCTATTATTATATAAAATATGTTATAAATAATATTATTAACACGGTTCGTTAGGGGTAATCAATGATACAAGAGCATCGAAGTTTTACTAAGGCATATAGAGCGTATGGAGTAATTGCGTTCATTTTGTTGAGCATGGGTGGTTACTATTATTTTTCACCTTCACCGATAACTATAACGGCACTTGATGAAAAGCGGGACATGAAGCAACTTTTGGATATTTTTAAACAAGATTGGTTTTGGTTGATATTAGGAGGTGATTATAATCGCGAAAGTGCCTTATACTTTTTAGATGTCAATACCCCAAAACATCGTGCAAAGCAGTTGAAAGTTTTTGTTATGAGACAGGGTAAAGAGTGCCTGGGTTTTGTTGCTACGTATATGGTTTCTCCTCGGTTGGGTAAACTGCAGTTTTTAGCCGTAAATAAAATTTTTAGAAGACATAAGTATGGAGAGCAATTATTGCGTTATGGGGTACAGCAGTTACTTGATATGGGGGCAAAAAAAGTTGAATTGTTGGTGCGAACAATAAATATCCCCGCGCAAAAATTATATAAAAAAGTTGGTTTTTATGAGATAGCAGGATATAAAGATTTAGAAGATGGTCTTTATTTTGAGTATGATCCACTGAAGGCTGCATCTCATTTGCAACCGGTAGCGGCATAAATAGAGCACATAGGATAATAGGAAATAGAATATAAAAGAATAAATACTGGCGTAATCCGTTTATGAAAGTTTAGCAAGAGGGCTTTTCTGATTATGAAGAAAAAAATATATAGTGGGCTACTCGCAATCTATTGTATTAAGGCAGGGTTATTTTCAGGATTACTTTATGGTAAAGATATCAAAAGTAGAGAAACGCAAAATAGTGACAGCGCTATAGCGCAAAACTTAAGTGAAGAAGAAATAGCAGAGTTTGATGAGTTTCTTGAGGACCAGGGCTTTAATATGGAAGGTATACGTGGCCATCATGAAGATGATTATGAAAATAGCAATGAAGATAAAGATAAAAATGATGCTGGAAAAAATTCTATCTATTCTATGATGATGGAGAAGTTTGAGTGTTATGGTTTAAGGGCTGCTTTAGTGGGATTACAGATTTTTTGGGCTGCTCAAGATGCTCGTGAATCCATTAAACAAAAATATAGCAACAGTAAGATTTTTTTAAAAAAATATATGAAAAAAATATATGAATAAAATATATGGATAAAATATATGTCTGGGGCGCTTAAAAAAAAAGAAGAAAAACACGAGTTCTCTCTCTATGTATCTACTCTATCTCATGTACTCGAAAAGGTTATTGGCCAAGGAGAGTTTTATATCGATGACGAAATATTGCAGCAGCGATTAGCCAATGTTATCCGATTAAAAGTAGAAGATTCGGTTATTCTGTTTGATGGTATGATTCATGCTTTTTGTATTATAAAGCAATTTATGGGCAAGCGTCGAATTGTATTTATTGTAACATCTAAACATAAAAATAAGCATACTACACCTGCTATTATGTGCGTCTTGCCTCTTTTAAAAAAAGATGATTTTGAATCAGGAATTTATTTATTGGCAGAATTAGGAGTTGCGACAATTCAATTAGTGACAACAGAAAAAGTTTCACGTGTCTGGGGCAAAGAGAAAGAGCTTGAGCGTTTGTTTCGGATAACTATAGCAGCAGCAGAGCAGTCAAAATCATTTTTTATTCCGGCTATCAAGGAACCTATTTCTTTGGAGCAATTACTTTCTTCTATAAAAAGTATGGGTACAAAAATAGTTCGCATTTTTTTCGATTCCGAGGGCAAGCCCCTTTTATATTGTTTGAATAAGTATGCTAAAGATATAGATAGTTCTTTTATTCTTATGGTAGGGCCAGAAGGTGATTTAACTGCCCATGAAAAAGAAATGCTTAAGGATGATGCCGGTTTTGAATTTTGTGCATTGACACCGACAACGTTGAAAGCGGTACATGCTCTCTGTTTAGGGGTAGGTGCTTTTAAATCTCTTTAATAGTTAGATGCTCTTTTATAGCAAAATTTAGGTAAAAAACTCTAAGCAGTAAAATATCAGATGCTTGTCAGATAAAACCTGATTGTGGTATTTTTTTTCTCACATACTTTTTTTACACATACATAGACGTACGTTTTCTCACCTATTTTTCTCACGCATATTTTTTATACACGCGCGTGCATTTTTTTATGCGCATTTATTTTTTTATCTATATTGCATGCGTACCTATTTTTACCTACTAAAAGATTCTTCAAATAGAATTTTATTGCGTTTCAGGCTTAAGCTTGAATAGACTGTTTTTGTATTATTTTTATTGTATTTATTTTTTATTATTTAATAATAGATTAAAATTAATAGCAGGGTAAGTGATAAAAATGAGAGATAAAAGGAGCCATAAAAAAGGGGGTAGGGGTTATGAAACGAAAGGGCTTAGATATATCCCTATTTTTAGTCATTGTATTATTGACTGGGGTTGCCATTGGATTGATGCATGGTATTAAAAAAAAAGATACCGAAGAAAAAAAATATTCTTTTGAAAATTTATCTCATGTTACGCAAGATACTATTTTTTTTGAAGATATTATACAATCATTGCAGTTGTTGTTTGAATCCCGTAACATCGGTATGTTGGCACATGCGATACAGCAATTTAATTTTGAGAGCATGTATTCTCTAGTGGAAATGATTATAAACAAAGAACGGTTTTTGTTAGATGATCAAGACAAACTATCTCTTCTTTTAATGCTTGCAAATTTAAATAGTAAATCAAAAAAGATACAATTTAAATTTTTTGATCTTATGACACAATCAGATCTTTTTGATTCTAATTTTTTATTATTTGAGACAATTAACAAAGATTTTTTAGCAATTTTACCATCATTTTTAGAATGGATCGATCGCAAGAAATATAGCAAAAAAATAGGTCTTTCAAGTTACGATAGTTCTGATCTTAAAACAATTTTAATAAATAAAGTTTTTTGTTCTGCTATTGAACATAACGATCTATCGGCACTTGAAATATTAAATATATCGGGCTTTTTTATAGATTCTAAAAAGGCTTCTGATCTATTGCTCAATGTTGTATATGATCGCAAAAAGAGTATGCTCATTCCTTTTTTGATTCATCGTGGTGCAAATGTTAATCAGATAGGCCCCGATAGGTATACTCTTTTATCTAAAGCAGTTTTTTATAATGATTTATTGATGGCGCGTACTCTTTTAGAGGCTGGTGCAGATGTTGATAAACAGGTTGATGAATCTATCGGATCGGCCCGTCACATTGCGCAAATAAGTGGAAATAAAGAACTTGAGCAATTGCTAAATGGACATACAATCAAGGGATAACTAACTTATAATTCGGCAGCATGTTTTTTGAGGTAAAGGGGTATAAGTTTTTGCGTAGCAGAGGTTTTTGTAGATGAATTTTCTTGCGATTTCCATTGTTCTAGAGCTGTTATGCCAATATGGTATAGAGAACAAGAAAGGGGGAGAGGGTCAGGAAAAATTGGTTCAAAAGTACCCATAAAAGCACTCATAGTCATTATTTTATCACGGTGTAAAAGGATAGCGTTACCAATACAGATAATTTTTTTTGGATTTATAAGTTGGCTTGTTTTGTCGGGTATGATAGTAGGTTTTAGAGTAGGTGTTGTATCTAAAGAAGTTTTGGGAAAAGGCATTAATTCGAAAAAAGTTGGTAATAGCGTCGATAATAAAATATCGATTTTTGTATATCCTGTTTGGTATAAGTCAGTTTTTTTATTTTTTATGCAATAATAGACATCGTTATTAAACGCATCTAAGAGTACCAGGATGTTTGTGTCAGTATTTGTTAGATTTATATTTTCAGGAGCATGTTTGTAGCTATTTTCGTATTCATGCGCGAGCCCTATAAGAGAATCAATGCCTATAATGGGTATGTTAGACGCAAAATGGAGTCCATTTACGGTGGTTAATAGAGTGCGTAAGGTGGTAAATGGTCCAGGGCCTTGGTTAGCTCCTACAAAGGCAAGATGTGTAAATAATAGATTTTCTTGCTTTAATAAGAGGTCAATGGTTGGTATCAATAATTTATTGGTATAACTATTTTTTATAGAACTACTTGCAAGAAGTTTTTTTTCTTGAAATAAGCCTATTTCGACGTGTGGAGATGTTCCATTAAGTATTAAAAATAGAGTCATGAGTGTACTGATTGTATGTTTATTATGTTTTATTCTATCACCTCCCCAAAATGGGGAGGTGATTAGACGTTAGTCTGTAAATTTATTTTTTGTTATTATTTTAGGAGCGATTTTTACTTTTGTTTTGTTGATAAAAAATACTAAACGAATCCGGCTCTAAAACTTTCTCTTTTTTCAATATTATTTTACCACAATTTAAACATTTCCACCCTTCAAAGTTTAAAAAATGGTCAAAAAAGGACTGAAGCATCATAAGTCCATCGCATTTTTTGCATTTCATACTACTACTCTCTTTTTTAAATTTAATAATATATGCAAACTATTTATTCAGGGGCTTATTTACTTTGTTAGCGCTTATTTTTTTCTGTATATTTTGTGTGCTATTATCTTTCTGTTATTGTTTTTATATAAGTAACTTTATATTAAAGATTATGGGAGTGTCAACAGCTCTTTTGATCAATAGCTTTTTTTAATTCTGCAATAATACTTTAAATAGAGAATTATGAGCATTTCTTAGCGATGGTAGTGGCGCTGAAGAGTTCCATGGAATTTTATTGTTTCCTAGTTCATAGTCCATACCGTCCCATGTATCTTCTCTAAATGCATAAAAAGCATAGTGCCAATTATTCTGTTTAAAAATTGAAATGAGGTCTTTAAAGTAGATTTCTAATCCTTTTGTTTTGCGATGTCCACCAAACTCACCAACTAGAATTCGGTTACTGTCAATGTTGTTACGTTTTTGGAAGTTCACCACTTCTTGTAGGTAATTAATTAAAATCTGCTGGTCCCAATGTTTATTTTTTATAATACCAGGATAATAATAGTTTCCTTTATTAGTTTGAAGATTGGTGTATTCGTACGGTTCATACATATGAAAAGAATATATAATATATGGATCATGGTGAGAACTTAAATATTTAAACGTTTGAGGATCGGCATGAGCAGGGGAATCTAAAAGAATAGGAGTCTGTTTATCTATGGATCGTATAGCATCAATAGATAATTGATAAAATTCAAAAACTTTGAGTTGAATTTTATTTTGAATAATTTCTGTTATTGTTTCTGCTGGTGAAGATGTTTTTTCTGACGAGAGAAATAATTTTTCTGGATGCGGTTCGTTTAAAATATTATAGCCGACAATGATAGAATAATGTTGTAATTCTGAAGCTAAATCTTTCCAAAAAGTAGCGGCCTGTTTTTGAAATATATTGTTATGTGTATCGACTTCGCCTGCAGTTGGAGAAATAGTATTCCAGATACGTAAATCATCTTTGTCGTTATTGTTTTGTTTCCAGCGAGATCCGGGGAGGCTGAGCATGGTAAGAACAACAGGCATATTTACTTCAGTACATATATCGAGGACTTCTTTTAATTTGATAAGATCTAAATCTACCAGTCCATTATAATTATCGGCATCACCAATTAAAAAATCTCGTTTTTTTGTCAAAAATTTATCTGGGGCTAATCGAATAAACTCAAAGCCATAATCTTTTGCTGCTTGAATATCTTGAGCTGATATATGTTGATTGAAAATATTAGTACCCTGTTTTTTCGTATTCCAGAAACATATTTTTGTTTTTGTTTTATTGTTATATATTTTTGTACGGATTAAAATAAAGCCATTTACGATTATGAAAAAAAATAAGATAAAAACTGTTTTGGATAGTTTGTTGCCGATGAGAGACATGGTGTAAATCTTTCAAATTAAGAATTTTTATTATACATACTAAAAAGATCCGAGTTTTTATTTCGGATCTTTTTAGTAGAGTTTTTTTATATGTTAATACTTAATATTACAGAGTAAAAAACTTAATGTTGATAGCAGAAAAATTAGTCACGGTTCCCGCGATAAGGTTTTTTATCACGATCAAAGAAGCTATTTTCGCCTCTATCTGCTTTTGGTCTATCAGATGACGATCTAGGCGATGATCTGAAACCATTATCTCTGCTGTCGTCTTTTCTGTCGTCTCTTCTTTCACCAAATGGTCTAGGTCTAGGAGTAAAACCGCCACGGTCATCTCTTCTTTCTCCAGCCGGTCTATCGCTAGACGATCTATCGAAGTTTGATGCAGGTCTTGGTCTTGGAGTAAATCCACCACGATCATCTCTTCTTTCACTAGACGGTCTATCAAAGCTTGGTCTTGGAGTGAATCCACCACGATCGTCTCTTCTTTCACCAGACGGTCTATCGCTAGAAGGTCTATCAAAACTCGGCCTTGGTGTATAGCCGCCACGATCTCTATCGCCAGATGGTTTATATTCTCTTCTTTCACCATTAGATCCACCAAATCCAGACGATCTATCCCTAGAATCACTTCCTCGAGAATCATTTCTAGAATGACCAGTAAAGTAAGAAGAACGACCACCGCCACCACCACCTCTTCTATTGCCATAACCAGAACCACCAGAGCGAGGTCCCATAGGTTTTTGGTTTTTCTTAGGATCAAGCATATGTTGAATAGCAGCCCAAAGACGTCTATCTTGTGGAGCGATTAAGCATAATGAAAAACCTTTGGCGCCAGCACGTGCTGTACGTCCAATACGGTGAACGTAATCTTCTGGGCATTGTGGAAGATCATAGTTGATTACATGTTCAATATGAGGAATATCAAGACCGCGAGCTGCAACGTCTGTGGCAATCATAATGCGGCTTTTAGAATCACGGAAATCTTTAATTACTTTGCTACGACGGTTTTGACGTAAGTCTCCATGTAAAAAGTCAGTACTGTGACCTTGATCTTTGAGACTACGAGCAAGTTTCTCTGTGCCATGTTTTGTTTTAACAAAGATAATAACTGAGCCTGAACGTTTATCAAGTTCTTTTAATAGTTCAGTAAATTTATTTTCCGAAGTTACATTGAGTGTATCTTGTTGGATATTTGCTGGAGTTATTTGTGCTGACTCAATATGTACATTTTCAGGATCTTTTAGGTACTGTTGAGTTAGTCTCATGATTGATGCAGGAAGTGTTGCTGAAAACAACATAGTTTGACGATCAGCTGGTAAATGTTCTGCAATCGCTTCGATTTGAATACCAAATCCCATATCAAGCATACGATCAGCTTCATCAAGTACAAAAACGCCTGCTTTTTTCAACGATAAAGTACCGCGAGAAAGATGGTCATTTACACGGCCAGGTGTACCAACAATGATACGAGGATTTCTTCTTAATGCACTTAATTGAGGGAACATAGGTTCGCCACCAATAAGCAATGTTGTATTAATAAAACTTTTTTTGCCAAGTAGTTTTTGAGTAAATACTAATATTTGTGCAGCTAACTCACGAGTCGGTGTAAGAATAAGTGCTGTTTTTTCTGTATCTTTCAAAAGCTGGGCAATAAGAGGAAGCATAAAGGCGGCGGTTTTACCCGTACCTGTTTGTGCTGAACCTAAAATGTCTTTTCCAAGCAATGCTGCTGGAATAGTTTTTTCCTGGATAGGAGTTGGCTCTGTATAACCTACGTTAACGAGAGCTTCGTTTAAAAGGGCCGGAAGGCCAAAATCTTGGAATTGTTTCATAAAACACCTCTAAAAATCTGCGTCTATTATATAATATGTATAAGGATATGCTCTCATAACGCAGATTTGAGAAGATATTCTAATATAAAATGAAGAGTTAAGCACTGCTTAAAAGTTCAATGTATTTCTCTATTAATTATATCTTTATTGTACAAAAAGTTAAGAGGCAATTGAAAATAAAATAAAAAAAAGGGCAATTGGGGGGGCTAAAAAAGCTTAATTAGACTCAAAATGCAATAATTCATCGACATAGTTTTTGGCATCAAATGGGGCATACTGGTCCGATTTTTCTCCAAAAGAGACATATGTCACCGGAATAGCGAGTTCTTTGGCAATGCTAAAAACAATGCCTCCCTTGCCAGTTCCATCCATTTTGGTAAGAATTATGCCATTAACGTCTGCACTCTCTTTAAATAATTTTGCCTGTTCAAAGGAGTTTTGCCCTAACATTGAGTCAATAGTGAGTAATATATTAGTTGTCAGCCCAGGAAGTTGCTTGCTGACAATACGCTTTATTTTTGCTAATTCGTTCATTAAATTGATTTTGGTCTGAAGTCTACCAGCTGTGTCTATGATTAAAATATCAAAATTTTCGTTTTTAAAGCGCTCGCATCCATCAAAAACAACCGAGGCTGGGTCCTGATTAAGTTTTCCAACAACAATAGAAACACCCGTTTTTTTGGCCCATTCTGCTAATTGTTCAGGAGCAGCGGCTCTAAAGGTATCGGCAGCAACAAGAAGAACTTTTTTTCCCTGTTTTTGATAATGGTGAGCTAATTTACCGGTAAATGTTGTTTTGCCGCTACCATTGATGCCAACCATTAGATAAATTTGGGAATTAGGGTCAGGCTGTGTTGGTATACTGGTCAGTATAGCCGTGAGCTGTTTTCTTAATGCTTCTTTAAGGTCGCCCCCCTTTTTAATAGTGCCAGCTGCATATTCTTTTCTAAGTTCAGTCATGATGGAGGCGGTGGTTTTTGCGCCCGTATCGGCCGACAGAAGCAGTATTTCTAATTCTTTGAGGGTGCTTTCATCGATAGATGATTGGCCAAATAGTAGGGCGAGATTGGAGGTTACCTGTTGATATATTTTTTTAAATGCATTTTTGATAAACGAAAACATGAACTAATCCCTTAACAAACATAATAAAGCAATTCAATAAAATATAGTAAATAGTATATCACAAACTTTAGGGGTATGCGAATAGTAGTTCGTTAGTATGCTGATTTTATTTTTTAACTGTTTGAGAAGATATATCGACTTTTTTTTTAACATTCTCTAACATAGATAGCTTTTAATGCGCTATCTTCGGTTCCTTTTTTTAGCGTACGCCTAAAAGAGGCACATACTGATTATGATACTGATCATGCCGACAAATTATATGAAACAAGTCTCTGTGTTCTAGTTAAATATTAAAACATAGTTATACTATAAATATAGGTTAATATAATAAATCTTTAAAATAGAGAGTTATTGAAGATTATTATAAAAATAGAAAAGATAAAAAATAAAGAACAGGTTGCAATAGTAGGATTTTCCCTGGTGTATCGATTAATAGTTGTTTTGATTTTTGGTGCTATGATTGGCAATGGTGTGCAGGCAGCGGATAGAGACCATAGCCGGGAATCTGCATCATCTTTACTGTCCTCTGATGATGACAAGGATGCAGAGTCAAGGGTTGAAAAGAGTAAGAAAAAAGAATGGATTGAAAGATTCGTTGAAGCTTTGCCAAAAGAAAAACACTTGCGATATTTAGTTAGTTATATAGTGTATCGTACGAACAGTGATCAGGAACCAGTAATAGGTAGTGATTCAAGTGAGGAATTAGCTGATTTGGTTAGAGAACATAGGGATGCAATATTTTCGGATGCTATAGCAAAGCGTTGATAAATAACCCCAAAAGAATATACTAATTTCTAAACAAAAATTTAGGAGTTATAGTATGTATAGCGTAGACATAAGAAAAAAAGCTCTCGATTTATTAATCGAGAAGAAAATGAAAAAAACAGAAGTAGCATTGTTGCTTGATATAGACAGAAAAACATTATATACATGGAATAAAATATTCAAAAAAGAAGGCCGCATTGCACCATTATCAGATCGAACAAAATCTGGAAAAAGCAGAAGAAAATTAGATTTAGTTAAATTTAAACTTTTTTTGGACGAACATCAAGATTGGACCATTAAAGCAATGACTGAAGCGTTGAAAGTTGGTAAAACAGCAGTAGGAACAGCTATAAAGGCTCTTGGTTACACTCGAAAAAAAAACAATATTTATTCAAAGAAAGAATAGAGAAAGCACGAATAGAGTTTGCAGAGAAAGTAAAAAAAATAAAAAAATCAGAATTGGTATATTTTGACGAATCTGGAATTGACAATAACGAACGATATGCATATGGATGGGGATTGCGTGGCAAGCGCGTTTTTGCTGAAAAACCCGGGCATTCTACGCAAAGAACAAGTATTTGCGCAGGTCTTTTTGAAAATAAACTTTGTGCGCCTTTAATATTCGATGGTTATTGCAATAAAGAAATTATTAAATGTTATTTTGAGACTGTTTTGCTGCCACATATAGGTACTGGAAAGACTATTGTTTTAGATAACGCATCGTTTCACAAATGGATCGAAATCTCTGATATTGTAAATAAAGCTGGTTGTTCTTTGCTTTTTTTACCTGCTTATTCTCCAGACTTAAACCCAATAGAACATCATTGGGCTTACCTAAAAAATAATATTAGGCGTGAGCTTGAATTTGTTGAAAATGATATTTGGAAAGCGACTTGTAATGCATTTGAGAAAATGGGGAATTCTTAGTGCGCTATGCTATATAACAATGGCGGCTAGAATTAATAGAAGCAACATGCTTTTTCCGCTATTGCTTAAAGGCAGAGATAAGAATCAGTTGAATCGAGATTTAGAGAAAGTAGTTTTAACTGGTAATGGAATAGCTACTCAGCTGTTGATCGATGCTAAGGCAGATGTTAATAAGCCGGGTAATAACGGACAGACTTCTTTAATGGGAGCTGTGGGCTTTAGGGGATCCTTAGTAAGTACGAGGCGATTGATTGCCAATAAGGCTGATGTTAATGCGCGGGATAAAGATAGAGATACCCCTTTACTATGGGCTATTAAAGTTGGAAATTGTGATATAAAAATAGTAAAGGCATTAGTTAAAGCTAAAGCTGATGTTAATGCGCAAAATAAAAATAGATATACCCCTTTACTATTGGCCATTGAAGACCGCGTTTGTGATATAGAAATTGTAAAGGTATTAGTGAATGCTAAAGCTGATGTTAATGAGCAAAATTGTCATGGGTATACTCCGTTAATAAATGCTGTTAGGTTTGGGTTTGAGAATGCTGCGGTGGTGTTACTTGAGGCTAAGGCTGATGCCAGTAGGCAGGATTTCGATGGAAACAAAGCTATAAATCATATCGGGTATAGTCGTCATTTTAATGTAGAACGCTTATTAGAGCATGGTTTTGATTTGGAACAGTTATCGCGCGGTGCTCAAGAGTTGAAGTCACAGAATAAACTCGCAGATCTAGGTGGTGATGGTTCGCAAGCTCGAGGTAGTTTGGAAAATAATGAAGGTAGAGGAAGCGTTGCAGGTAGTTTAAACCAAAGGCAAAGGAGTAGTGCAAGAGTAGTTCATGTTAAAAATACAAGACTCTGTGGTGCTGCAGCAGTAGATGATGGTTCGGGTGAAAGCGAAGGCCCGTGGACGCGCTTTGGTCGTTGTGTTGTATTGCTAACTGCAGCAGGGGTCGGCATATTGGCTAAAATAGCGCTTTCTAGCGACTCGATGGATAGTCCAGTAGGCGGAAGCAGCTCGGTAAGAACAAATTCTTTAGTAGATTCAGATGCAGTCGTAGGAGTTGCAGCTTTAGGTGAAGCACTGGTCTCAGTACCAGTTGAAGTGGCAGAAGTGGAAGATGTAGCCATCACAGCTTTAAATAAAGAAGCTTCTGTTTCAGACTTAGATAACGTTTTGGGACAAGCGCAAGATACTTTAGTTGAAGTCGGCAACGACTTATATCCAAGTAAAAATTCAGAAGTAGCAGAAAAAGTCTTTGTCCAAGAAAAGCAATCTACAGTAGGTTTTATGTCAGATGAAACTTTGAATACGGTGAAAAAAACAGCATTGGCTAGTGTATTTACAGTGGGAGTGCTCAAGCTTTTCCATTATTGTTACTTACAATACAAAAAAAATAGTGGGCTACATAAAGCTCGGATTTGGGCAAAAAAAGCGTTTTATTACGCTCAACAGCATAAAAAGATGACAATCGCCGCATCAGGTAGTTTGGCGGTTGTTGGATTTTATTTTTTACAGAATAGATAACGTGAGCTTGGTCTAAACGATCAGTATTTTAAAGCTTTTTTTGTAAATTAGATGTTTCTGTAGGGCAGGGTATAATTTTGTGTGTTCCCCAAAATTCGGGGTCCCCGCCGAGTAGGTGGGGTAAAAAGAGGCCACAAAGGGGAAGTTTTAATACGCTGTAAAAGGAGTATACAAGCTATTTTTACAATCTTTTTTACGTCGAGCTCACGTTGCTTAACTATTTTAATACTATATTTTTTGTTTCATGAAAACATCTTCTAAAAATCAAAAGCAATAACACAACCTACAATATTACTTCCGGTAAATCGTTTACCGTTGAATGGAATTTTGGCATAGAGAGAAATGTAGGGTTGTACGCGAGTTTTTTCCCATGAATGTACCGCAAAATCATAGCTGGTATTGATAAAAATATGGTGTGCGGTGGATTCTTGTAAGCTTTCAGCGGTATTGGCGATACTGTTTGAAAATGTATTGTTGCATAAGGCTAAGTAATCTTGCCCATGTTTTAAATATTGATACCCTGCCAAAACAGAAAGTCCCTTGAAGAATTTATTCATTTTTGCATAGAGATTAAATTGCTGAGTGAGGCCATAATCTTTATAAGCGCGAGCTTTTTGTAGTAAAATTAATTCAGTCTGATTTAATGCTGTTTTTATACGATAGTCGCTACTGTGCCCAAATATATGAGTTAATTGTACATCTATTCCTGCCTGAAAATAGCTTCCCAATGTTAAATCAAGCCCGAGGCCAAATGGTAGCGCGCAAGCACCATTATTGCCAAAAGGAAGGGCAAAAATTTTATTGATGTCTGCTTTTTTACCGGTGGGTAGACTTAATCCAAATCGGGTGTTTAAACTTACCATTTTAAGAATATCTTTGGGTTGAGGAAAATCATGATACCAGTTTAAGAGGACGGTTAGATCGCCAATTCCCGTTCTTTTCCAGCCACCAATATCAAGGCAGGCAAGTTCAAGCATGTTAGTTGCAAAATTATCCGTTAATAGAGTTTTTGTTCGGTAGTCAGCATCGTTATTGTTGTTGTTTTTTGTTTTATCCGTAAAGCTAACATTTCTTAGTTCTTGATGATAGGCAGGTAGATGAATACTTACAAACCAGTTTTGTAAAAAGAAAAAACGAGCGCTTAGTGCTGCAGCATAATAGATATCAAGATCGCCACAAACAGCAAAATGTCCTCTGGTACCATCATCGCCACCGGGGATCTGATTTCTGAGTTTGCTCATTTTGCTTTCAGGATCAAATCCTTCAAGCATAGCTAAACTGCTCTGATCTGGTTGCCATATCTGTAATGGCCCGGATACAGAGCCATGTTCGTCAAAGCTTTTGGTACCAATACCGCCTTCCGTAAATAGGTTAAGATGATAATCAAGATGTCGCTCGTAAGGAGGTCTGATTAAAGAAGAGTAGGGTTGTAGGTTGTGCATAGTGTCGGCAAATAGATTGCCGGTAGCTAAAAATATGAAAGATAAAAATACAAAAAAGATGCTAGATAATTGCATGCTTGAGGCTTGTGCCGTGAACGCTTGTGTAGAGAATGGTTCTGAATATTTATTCATGGTATATTGATTTCGTTTGTCTGTAGGTATTTTATTTTTTGATTATTTTATTCTTTTTTATTCAAGAGTATATATGCCCTTTTCATTGCCGATAAGCCATACACCAGCAGCGCTATTACGAGTCATTGATGGAATATCGCTTCCTTTGCTAATATTCATGGTAATTGGAAGCGAGCTGTAGACTGTTTTAAGGTATGAAGCTATTTTATTTTCTTGCGCGCGAGCTAGAAAGGAAAGGGTTCCATCCGTAGCAAAAATGTCGCAAAATTCTTTAAGATTTATCCAAAAAGAGGGAATAGGCATTAGGGCTTTTGTGACATAGAAAAAATCTGATAAAAAGGGTTGAACTGTTGTAGAAGTAATATCAGTATCGGTGACAGATTCTACTGAGAAACGGTAGATTTTGCCCCTATTATTTCCTCTATCAGCACTTAATACATATATTTGTCCATTGGTATTTTTTTGAGCATAATCCTGCATTCTGCCCGTACTGCTTATTGCATAAAGATGAGTAATCTGGTTGCTTGTGTTATCCGGTGTATCAACAAGGGTCCAGTTGAGGCTTTTTGGGTCGCAAGCAGTTGTTATATCCATACCATCGCCAACACGAAATAGACCGTTACTTGTTGCAAGAAGTCCTAGCTTTCCTGATATGAGTATATCATTAAAAAATAGAGAATTAGATTTAAAAGTTGATTGTTGTGTGTCTGCAAGCCTTACTGCGATAGGCCGTATGGTTGGATATGGGCTGGCAGATGTTTTAGCATAACTATTTTCATGCGTCAATTCTATTCTATCAAGCGTTGTATCAGTGAGTATGTAGAGATAGTTGCCATCGGCAATAACTCGTTTTACCAATGTATAATTTCCCAATACTTTAAAAGTTAGTGTATTATCGATTTCTCTAAGCCCGTGGCTTATTTTACTATAGCCGTTACCTCCATTATCAGTAAGAATAGCAACTCCTTTGCTGCCACCGCAGCATATAAAGCCTTGATTGCGATCTTTAGAATAAGCCAATGCGACATCAGTTATAGGGCTAATATGAGAAAGAGCGGCATTTTTAAATTGTTTATGGGCAATAACGTTACCGGTAGTGGGAGCTATGAGTCCATTTCCGTCCATAGTGCCCGTTTGAGCGAGAGTTAACTGATCATTGTAGGCCGTTGCAATAACTGAAATAGAAGAAAGTCCTGGTGTTAATGGACAAAAATCTTTGATTGTAGATATAGGGCCAAGGTCAGCAAGGAGTGCAGCTGATAGCGAGTCATCCCCATGAGACCATTCTGTACGTGTTATATTGGTAGCATTACTATCGTCAGGTGTTATAGTATCGTCAGTTTTTATGTCTGTTACGGCGGTGACAACGCCGGTGTTAGTATCGATTATGATCTGTAAAAGGTCATTATATACGCCTGCATATCGATGCCATTGAGTCCATCGTTTAATGGCTCCGGTATGATCAAAAAGTGCTTGAGATTGGAATATACCAGCATCTCCTGTTGTATTATGTATAATTGCATACACACAGTCTTTGTTTATGAGCATATTGATAATTGTTCCCCAAGTGCTATCTAATGGCCCGCCACCAATAGCTGCCGCAGGATCCGTAGATAAAGTCATTTGTTCAGGGTTTGTTGCTGGGTGTTGTTGTTGTAAATTATTATACGATTTAAGGTAAGTAATTGGTGCGTTTTTAGCAGCGATAGTGCCAATAATTGATTTTTGAGGTGATTCTGTGACAGGTTCTGTCATAGAATCTGTGATGGATAGCGTGGGTGATTGCGAGACCGATTTTATGGGTGCTTGTTGATTATTAACAAGGGGAAGAGCATACATAGTATTAGTAGTTTCGTTACGGTGTCCATTGCCACCACGCACAATTAAATAATGCAACTGTGTTGATGTTGACATAGAGGCAAGTTGATGAATAGAGAGTGCGGTATAGCTGTTTGTAGTTCCGATAATGTGTGTATTGGTGGCGTCAAATAGGGTTTCCGGTGCAATAGGTTCAAGGATAAGTTTACCATTTTTAAAGTGGCCAACAATAAGAGAACGGCCACCGGTCGCACCGGTAATAATATTGAGACCAACAAACAGGCGTTGTAAAGT
Source organism: uncultured bacterium (assembly GCA_963719415.1). Taxonomy (GTDB): domain Bacteria; phylum Babelota; class Babeliae; order Babelales; family Vermiphilaceae; genus JAPLIS01. Next base: position 956,670 of record OY970383.1, read on the forward strand.
TTTATCCCAATGCAGAACTGCGGTATCGCCGACAATGGCAGCTAAGTCGCTATTTCCTATTTTTAATGGCGATAGGCTTGTATTAATGGGAACGGCTCTCGGGAAAAAAGTTTTTTTTCGTACCGGTTTAGGTCTTTTTTTGTTGCGTTTTTTTCTCCCCCCTATTATTTGATTAAGAGTTTCTGTTTTATCTAACTCTGGTTTATTGAGTGTTTCTGTGTCTTGTATTATTTTATCGAGTACTATTCGGTTGGGCATTCCTTCTCCCATATCTGCGAGAGAAAAATTGGTGGTCGGTGCGCCTTGTTGAAAAGTTGCTATTGCGATACCGCTTCCCGTTTCACCAAATTGACTAAAAGCCGCATGAGGCTTTGTCGCCATAAATACCGTACCATGATTTCCTGTGGTAAGATTTACTATTTTTGAGGTAACAGCGCCATCTGCATCCGGCACATCAGAAATAGAGCGGAGGTCATGATTGAGGTTTTCAAAAATATAGACCGTATCAGGATTTTCTTTGGTAACTGCAACAAGATGTTCAGTTGAGCTAAACGTACCCTCTTTTTTGATCAAGCTTAGATGTTCTATGGATGCATTAAAAAGAGGATTAGGTTGGTCAGCAACGCCATTTAGTTTGATTTTTTCGGGGGTGATTCCATAGATAGCATTTTGGTGTCCGGCAAGAGCTGATATAGTATGGTTTTGGGCACCCGGTATGGATGCTCCGATATATAGATTATTTTTATTTGTTGCGATTGCCTGTACGGGAAAATCTAAGCTTGTCAAAGAGAGAGTTTTTTCTGTTTGATTCTTGGGTATGATAATGCGAGAGTAGCTGTAAAATGGAGAAAAAAGAGATAAAATTACTATTAATGTGTATGTTTGTTTGAGCATGAATGTATGGAGAGTTTTTGAAAAAATGATACGTAAAAAAATGCTAGGCGATAAAATAGCAGGTGAAAAAATAGATAAAAGAATAGCGTGCAAACTAGTAGCATGCAAATGAGTAGCAGGCAAGTTGGTAGCGTCAGAATTAATACCTTGTGAATTAAGAATATGTGAATTAAGAGTACGGGAACGAATCATAAGACGGCCTTTTTTTTAAATAGCATAACTAATACTTGTTTACGATACAGTTACCATCTATGTGGTGATTAATGTAGGTATCTCTGTATCATGCATTAGTTTACGATGATTTATAAAAACTGCCACTTTTGATTATCAAACTTGTTTTAATCCTGTTTTTCTTTGTTATTATTTTCTTTAAAAGTATTTAAAAATTTTGCGTTTGCAGCGGTATATTGATCTTGAAAAAAATTTGGAACATTGGTCTGACGCACAAGAGATTGAATTACCGCTAATTTGTTAGCAGCAGGAAATTCTTCTGGTGTTGTAACGCTCTTTAAATGGTTCATAGCTTCTATCTCTTTATGTCTCGAATCATTACAATAGTTGCTGTAAAAAGACACAGCCATTGCTTTTGCAAAATCATCAACTGCTTTTCTCGCTATTCTTTTTCGTTCACGCATTTTACTATTTCTTTCAGCAGCTGCAGAAATAACAGAAAAACCAAATAATAACAGAAGTAAGTTTAGTTTAAATAGTTTGTTCATAAAATAATTGTACTTATTTTTTTTGTTTTTTGGTTTTGTATGAAAATAGAGGGGTCGTAACAGCCATAATTTTATTAGCGATGCTGCGGTTGTCAATTAAAGCCGTTTTTTTTTATAAAAGCTTGTATTTGCGCTTTCTCTTTTTTGGATTCTTTGTGTCTTTCTGATTCTTCTAATCCAAGCTCGACTGCTTTATTTTTCAATACTTCAGATCCTGCTCCTATTTCCAGCCGGGTAATACATGTGTAATTTTAGTATAGGTTTAGGCAGGGAGGGGTAATAAGAAATAGAATTAGATAAACATAAAAACAGAGAGAATATTGTTTTAGCTATTTTGTGGCTGCCTTAGAGGTAAAAGCGATTATTTCTTGTGCAAACAGGAGGCATGCGCGTATATCTTCTTTGGTGAGTTGTTTGTATTTTTGTAGGATATTTTCTGTTGTCATCCCCTGAGCTAATAAATCTAATATGTGTTGTACGGTTAAGCGTGTCCCTCTAATAACTGGCTTGCCGGCCATTATGGTTGGATCAACTGTTATATAATCTAATAAGTGATGGAATGCTGTATAGTTCACGTTTTTCCTGCTATTTTAACTATTATTGGGTGTTGCTAAATGGCCTACTTCTTTTTAATAATTATACATGAAATTGATATTATATATAAGAGAGTTTATGTGTTCTAAAGTTATATTAGCAGTTTTTTTATGTTTTTTCTCAGCAAAAATGTATACGCATGAGCCAGCTCAATGCTTGACTAAGAAAAGTTAGCGCGTTATCTTTTCTTAGTGAGAACTGTTAAGAAAAGATAGCTTTAATATAAAGCCAAAAAGAGAAACCGATGAATAAAAAAGATCTGGCTAATAAAAAAGAAGCTAAAGAAATAGATACGGGTAGCAAAAGTATGGAGAGAAAATACGGGAACGTATGTCACTCATACTTTTGAGGGTGAACCATACCGTGCATATATTCCGGCTAGTTTTCCTCCTGTGCCAGCTCTTGATATGGCATATATTTATCCGTATTTAGAAAAAGCGACATTAGCTGTTGCGGCGTTGAATGGTATTTGTTTTTCTATTAATACCACCCTTTTTATTTATATGTACGTTCGCAAAGAAGCTCTACTTTCAAGTCAGATAGAAGGGACGCAGAGCTCTTTTTCGGACTTAATGTTGTTTGAACATGACCAAATAACAGAAGTATCTTTAGAGGATGTGGAAGAAGTCTCTAATTACGTACAAGCCATTACCTATGGTTTAAAGAGAATTAAAGAAGGCTTTCCTCTTTGTTTACGTCTACTGCGTGAAATTCACGGCGTTCTTTTATCTGGTTCGCGAGGCACTTTTAAATCACCAGTAGAATTTAGAAAATCGCAAAATTGGATCGGTGGTACAAAGCCGAGTAATGCTATGTTTGTTCCTCCTTCGATAGAGTATTTAGATCAGTGTCTTTCTGATTTTGAGCACTTTTTACATGATGATAGTATGCCAGTTTTGGTTAAAGCGGGCTTAGCGCATGTTCAATTTGAGACTATTCACCCATTTCTTGATGGAAATGGACGCTTGGGACGTCTTTTAATAGTTCTTCTTTTATTTGAGAATGGCATGATCAAGGAACCTGTTTTATATGTTAGTCTTTATCTCAAGCAGCATCGGTCTATCTATTACAATCTTTTACAAGAAGTTAGAATGCATGGTCGTTGGGAAGTTTGGTTGGAGTTTTTTTTAAAAGGGGTGACAGAATCTGCTAACCAAGCAGTGGAGATAGCTACTGCAATTAATCTACTGCTTACAAAAGATTTGGATAGCATAGCTGGTTTGGGCCGGGGTCGATTTTCATGTGAGCTGATATTTGAATATCTTAAAAAATTGCCACAAGTTACGGTGTCTGTGATTGTTTCAGCTTTATCCATGACTGCTCCAACAGCACGAGTTGCACTTAATAACTTGGTTAAGTTGGGGATTTTAAAAGTGATATCGGGTAAAAAGAGAGAGAGGGTTTATGTCTATCGTGATTATTTAAGTTTGCTTGAAAAGGGTGCTGAGCCGTTACGCGGTTAGAAGCGATGGATGAGGCAGGTCGTACTAAAATTTTTCATTTACGTTTTTTTATTTTTTGATTGTTTTTAAAAAAAATGCGGTGGAATAGAAAGAGATTTTTTTGTTTGCAATTATTTTAATTTATTCTGAAGACTTGAGTTCTCCGTTTTCTATTTTGTAACCAAATTTACCCATATGTTCAAGCAGAAACAATCTTCCGTCTTCTTTTAAGCTGTTTATATCTGCATTTATCTCTTCGAGTTTATGACCATCAATATTACCATTACCCTGTTCTTCAATTAATTTATCTCTCAATTTTTTAAGATCTTCAATTAGGCCTAGACGTTGTTCTATTTCGTTTGTAAATTCTTCTTCACTAAGATTAGTATCCTGGTTTGGTTCCATAGCACAAAAACTATTTGTTAGCCATGAAAGAGAGAGAAGTGTTAAAATTATAGAGTGCTTTTTCATGTTTAATTATCTCGTTTTTTTTAATGATTATTATTTTACAGTGCTAAAGGCACAGTACTAATTTGTTGTATTTTGTCAAGGCCATTTTTTGATACATTAATAGGAGATATTTTAATAGTGTAGTATTAGCTTTCGCCAGGATTACCATCACCGCGATTTCTTTTTTTCCATTCCTGTATCTCATTCCAATAAGCCTGATATTTTTCTTTTTCTTCATTTTCCTTTTTTCTGAAAGCCTTTAGCCATGCTCTTTCGTTTTGAGTTGCTTTATGTCTTGCCAATTCGTCTAGCCGAAATTGAACTATTTTTTCTGTTAACAATGCTGTTCCCGCTCCTGAGCCAAATAAGGAGCATGTTCGCCAACAAAAGTGTAATTTTAGCGTAGATGTAGGCAGAAAAGAACAATAAGAAGTTGAAATAGATAAACATAAAAACAGAGAGAGTATTGTTTTAGTATTCATAAACCCCCTTTATGCTTGATGGGAATTTTACCTTAATAGTATAAATAATACTCTAATTATTTTATATTTTGCAAAAATTTATTTTTTTTACATGCTTTTAATTATGGGTTAGACTGTATTTTAATATTATTTTAAATGGGGGTTTTTTTTATATGTATGCTCATATCCTTTCAGCAACCACTATCGGAGTTAATGCGTGTATCGTTCAAGTTGAAGTAGATGCTACGTTTGGTATGGTTAATTTTTATATCGTAGGACTTCCCGATACAGCCATTCGTGAAAGTAGTAAACGTATTTTAAGCGCTCTTAAAAATGCTGGTTTTCGGTTGCCTAATAAAAAAATCACCGTAAACTTGGCGCCAGCAGATTTAAAAAAAGAGGGCACTCTCTTTGATTTGCCGATAGCCATTGGTATTTTGATTTCTATGGGATTATTAGAGATCGATCAACAGATGCAAAAAGAGACTCTTTTTTTAGGGGAACTTTCATTAAATGGAAATATCTGTTTTGTCAAAGGGGCGCTAGCTCTTGCTTATGACGCATTAAGTAATGGCATTAAGCGTATTATTTTACCTAAAGCAAATGCGCCAGAAGTAGCCTTAATAGAAGGGTTAGAAGTCATAGGTGTTGATCACCTGGCAGAATTGGTTTCTTATATGCGAGGTGAAATACCTATTGCGCCAACACAGGGGACATTTGAAGCATTAATGAATAGTGGGTATTCTTTTGTAGAAGATTTTTCTCATGTAAAGGGTCAGTATCAGGCAAAGCGCGCATTGCAAATTACTGCAGCGGGTCGTCATAATATTTTATTTATAGGATCGCCTGGTTCTGGAAAAACGATGCTAGCCAAACGATTGCCGACTATTATGCCAAAAATGAGTTTTCAAGAAGTGTTAGAAACAACAAAACTTTATTCTGTTTGCGGTAAACTTGATGGAAAACCGCTTATTTCTCAGCGACCCTTTCGCGCTCCTCATCATACTATTTCACAGGCCGGTCTCATTGGAGGAGGTTCATATCCTCAACCGGGCGAAATTAGTCTATCTCATCATGGTATTCTTTTTTTAGATGAGTTAACGGAATTTAAAAGAGATACGTTAGAATCGTTACGACAACCTCTGGAAAGTGGCTCGGTTCATATTGCACGAGTACATCAATCAATTACTTTTCCGGCTTCATTTTTGTTGGTTGCCGCTCTAAATCCATGTCCATGCGGTTTTTTTGGCGACAAAAAGCGAGTATGCATTTGTTCAACGGAACATGTTAATCGTTATTTATCAAAACTGTCAGGACCGCTACTTGATCGTATTGATTTACAGATTAGTGTGCAGTCTATTGCGTATGATGAGATTAAAAGTGGTCAAGAATCCTCAATGTCTTCGGCTGATATGTTTGTATTAGTGAATCGTGCATTGGAAATACAAGTTAAACGTTTTGGTTCGGATAAAAAATTCAATAGTCAAATGACATCAGATGAGATTGAACAATTCTGTATACTTTCAGACGCTGCCGAAGGTATTTTAAAAAAAGCTTTTGATGCTTTACGATTAAGCATGCGTGGCTATCATAAAGTATTAAAAGTTGCTCGAACTATAGCTGATTTGGAAGAATCGACTATTATTGAAGTTGCGCATATTCGTGAAGCGATTTTGTATAGATCTTTAGATCAGCATATTGAACAACAAGGGTAAAAAAGATAAAGATAAAAGCAGTAATAATAAAGTAGTCTAATAAAAAAGATAAAAACATAAAAAAGAGGAGAGTAACTATGTGCTTTTCTGCAACAGCAAGTTTTTTAGCTTCTGGATTATTAACTATGGCTGGTGTGGCAACATATTGGCAAGTCATAGATAGAAGACAAATGCTTCTGGCTTCGATACCGCTACTTTTTGCCATACAACAAGCAGCAGAAGGAGTGGTTTGGCTCTCTTTTGGGTATGATGCTTTTGCTCCCTGGCGTATTATCGCCGCTTATTTTTTTTTATTTTTTGCTTTTATTATATGGCCTATTTGGGCTCCATTATCTGTCTATTATCTTGAATCTATGACACAATTTAAAGATCGTTTTACTCCGCCTATTGGTGGGGACCCCGATTTTTACCCCAGAGGGGACACCTATTTGTACGATCATGTACGCAAGCGATTATTGCCCTACAGGATTATGATTGCTATTGGTTGCTTAGTCTCATGTTACTATGTGATAAATTTATTTCGGTATGATCTGATTGTGCAGGTTCTTGATTGTCATATTTTGTATAAGTTTCCATCAAATGTTTTAAGTCGGGTTAGTTATCTTTTTGTTGTCCTGGTTCCTTTTTTACTTGCTCGAGAATTAATTATACGTCTGTTTGGCGTACTGTTAGGGGTCGCTTTTTTGGTTAGTTATTTTTTTTATTATTATTTATTGGTATCGGTCTGGTGTTTTTTTGGCGCTCTTCTGAGTATTCTTACTTTTATTGTTATTTATAAACAACGGAATAATGACTATAAACAGAGCACTAATCGTTAAGTGAGTATAGTATTTATGTTGTATGCCACTGGGCTAGATGCTGTAGAAATTGGACGTTTTGCCTCATGGCATCTTTTCTCTCAAGCGCGTCTTTTGCGTATTTTTTCTGAAAAAGAGATAGCGTATTGTTTGTCGGTTAGCAGTAAAAGTGCAGAAAGGTTTGCCGTTCGTTTTGCGGCACGTGAAGCTCTATTTAAAGCATGTTTTCAAGCAGGGCTTAATATATCTATACCATTTTTGCGTTTTTGTAAGTTGGTAGAAGTAATGCGGACACCGCAGGGTTGTCCGTATTACCGGATCGCATGGGATAAAATAGTGGCAGAAAATAGTGATTATCCAAAATTTGCTGAAAGTATAGATGTTTTACTTTCTCTTACCCATACGCAGACAACAGCGATTGCTCTTGTTACGATAAAAAAAAAGATTTAAGCGATTGTTCCCGTTATTAAATTATTATAGATAAGTGATATTGACTAAATTTGTAAAAGAGTTAGATTAATTTTATGTTATTTAAAAAGACAATATTCAAAAACAGTAGATATTATATTCAAATAGGAGTTCATATGAAATTAAAATCCAAATATTTTTTATTAGCAGTTGTTGGCATGGGATCTTTGTCTTTATGTGCTGCTGATACTAAGGTTTCTACAGAAGTGAAAACTTCTGAAAAAAAACAAGTAGCAATGACAGAATCTGCGGTTCCAGTAAAAAATAGCAAAGCTTCTGATACAACTAAACAGACAGCTAATAAGCAGACGGTGACACTAGCAGATGTTGCGGGTAGAACTGATTTAAATATTAAATTCGTTGAACCTTTTGATGCGATGCGTAAATGCTCTCATGGTGATGAGTGTGGTAAAAAGTTGCAAGATACTCGTGCTCAACTAGCAAAAGGCATACACGAAGATGAACAGAGAATAGCAAGGCTAGAAGCAGAGTTCCAGACAAAAGCATCCTCTTTGAGCCTTATGGCAAGAGAAACGAGTGAAAAAGAATTAAGAAAATTAAAAGCTGATTATTCTAGTAAGTTGCAAGAGAGTGAACATGAAATGAAACTTGCTATGCATACATCTGCTGAAGAATTATCTCGTGATATGGAAGTAGCGGTTGCAAGAATTGCACAAAGAGATGGTGTTGATGTGGTTCTCGATATGACTGCGGGTCGAAGTTTGTATGTTAATCCTACATTAAATATTACTGCTGATGTGATAAAAGAGATGAATGTTGATTATCAAGTAAAATTAGCACAAGCTAAAAATTCAGGGTCAACAGTTAAGGTTGCTGCTAATGCACAAGCGCCAACGAAAAAAGTTGCTACGGTTGTTGTTGATAGCAATAAGTCTACGGCAAAAGCGTAAGGTTGTTAGTAGAGTTCGCTAGTAGAGTTTGCCAATAAATTTATCTGTTTTATATAGTAAATAAAGAGAGAGCTTTCAATTATAATTGAAAGCTCTCTCTTTATTTTGTAAGTCCATTAAATATTAATATATAATTATACTGTTTTAGAAAATATATGTTAGTATAATATATCTTTAAAATAGAGAGTTGTTGAAAATTATTATAAAAATAGAAAAGATAAGAGATAAAAGATAGGTTAAAATAATAGGATCTTCCATGGTATATCGTTTAGCAATTGTTTTGGTTTTTGGTGGTATGATTAGTGGTTCTGTTCAAGCAGCAGAACCTTTGCCTTTGTTATCTAAGGCTGCGTCTATAGAAAATGAAGAAGAAAGTAAAAATGAAGGTGAATTATTTGCTGCAATTGAAAATGACGATCTAAAAACATTACAAAAATTGTGTGAAGCAGGAATTGGTATAAATAATACAAGTGAAAGAAAGGGTTGGTATACTCCTTTGATGAGTGCAGCTTATAAAGGCACTGCAAAAAGTGTAAGGATATTGCTTGATGCTGGAGCTGATAAAGATGCAAAGCATAAAATTACTGGTTCCACTGCTTTAATACATGCAATTAAAAATCTTGATCCAGATGCGGTCGCAATGCTTTTAATGGATGCCAAGGCTGATATTAATGAGGCAAATAAGAATGGAGAGACAGCTTTGTGGTGGGCTGTTGAAAAAGGCAAAGGCAGATTGTCAGAAAGTTTGATTGACTTGGGAGCTAAGGTTGATGTGGTAAGTACATATTCAAGAAAGCGTATTTGCTGCGGAGAGACTATTTTAACTGGTGCTATTAAAAAAAAAGAGGTTAATTTTTTGGCGAAACGTTTGCTTGGATTAGGTGCTTCTGTTGATAGGCCTAATATACATGGAGTTACGCCTTTGATATGTGCAATTGAAGGTGAATATCCTGATACTGTGCAGTTATTGCTTACCCATAAAGCTGATGTTTCTAAACCTAATGCATTAGGAGATACCCCTCTTATGGTTGCAGCAGCAGTTGGGAATGTACATATTGTAGTAGCATTGCTTGATGCTGGCGCAGATCCTGATCAGTGCAATAAAGATGGAAAAAAGGCTTCTGATTGTGTTGAAGAGCCCAACCCAACAATTATGTCGTTATTAAGAAAGCCTCAGAATGAATTAGAGAGAATGGATGCAGCTAGTCTATTACAAAGTTTTTATGAAGAGGAAAGAGAGAGAGAGAAAAAAGAGAGATAGAGGAAAGAGAGATAGAGAAAAGAGAGAGAGAGAGAAAAAAGTTGCTCAATCGCGACAACGTTCTTTTAAGGTAGACATAGCTCATCAAGAGGAGTCACGTCGCAAAGCACAATGTTGGGTGAAGGAGGAAGAGGCGAGAAAGCTGCTTTTTGCTCGATCACAAGGTTTTGATAATGTGGGACAATGTCGTGAGTCAGTATATGGTCGGCCGCAAGCAAAAAGTGCAATTTTAAATTCGTTACGTTTTATTTCTGGAATAGCCGCAGCTTCAATTGGATTGTTAATTTTATTAAAGGTAACGCATGCTTGGAGACGGGCATAGTCTAGAAGATGTTAAAATTTAAAAAATCTATTTAAAAAAGTTGATCTTGTAATAGCTTTTTTAAATAGATTTTTATTTTTTTACTTTATCGTTGATTACTTTTTAGTAATACTTATTTTACGAGCTTCAGAAGCGCTTTTTTTAGGTAGCGTAAAAAAAAAGAAAAGAGCAATGTTGTATTGTGGCAAGTTGTTTAGTTATCATGAACATGCGAGGTAAAAAATAGAAGAGCACTTTTTAATAGGAAGGCTTTATATGATATTGTTTCATTGGACTATGATTTTTTTAGTTTTTGCTATAATCGCGGGAGTTTTAGGATTTGGTGGTGGTTATCAACTAATGCTTGGCGCAATAGGTTCTCTGATTGCAAAAATATTATTTTGGATTTTTTTAGCGGTTTGGCTAATATCCTTTTTTTATTTTAATACTATGACTATATTGCTGCCTCCTTTTACTCTTCCTTTTTTAATTGTTGCTATAATTACGGCCTTTTTTGCATTTGGTGGGGGTGGAGTAAGAAAAGGTGCGGGAATTGCAAAAATATTATTTTGGACTTTTTTAGTAATTTGGCTAATATCATTTTTTTCGTTTAATACGCGGTCTCAGGAAGAGAATGTTATTAGCTATGATTTGAACCAAAATAAACTGGTTCCAATTTAATAGGATTGAGCACATTATACCGACTTTTAAAGCAACATTTTCAAACAGTTTATCAAGTTCATGCCATTGTTTTTTTGTACGTGCATGTCAGTAGCTTTGTATGACTCTTTTTTTAAAGATTTTAACTCTTATTAATTAATCAAAGCTATTGCTATTTAATTTTATAAATGCGGTGTTTGCCGACTTTTATAATCATGCCAGAGTGCCAAGTGATCTCACTTTTAAAGATTACTTTGTCATAGTTTTCGATATGCACTGATCCTGCCTCTATAAGCCGCTTAGCCTCAGATGAACTAGAAATAGCTCCTAATAATTTCAATAGTTCGACAATCCAGAGAGGATTTTGATTCGATGGATCAATTGCTATTACCTCAGCTTGTGAATAATCTTTTTTCTGAAACAGGGCTTCAAAAGTAGCTGTAGCTTGTGTCGCTTCTTCAGGGGGCCAAAAACGGGCCACAATATCGTGCGCCATCTTTTTTTTAAGAGTCATGGGATGCAGAGTTCCATTTGCAATAGAAGTTTTAAGTTCTGTTATTTCATATTCCGTTTTATATAACAGTAGCGCCAAGTACCGCCACATAAGAGTATCAGATATAGACATTAATTTGCCATAAGCATTTTGGGCAGAATCATTAAGACTTACATAGTTTCCCAAAGATTTAGACATTTTTTGTATGCCATCAAGTCCTTCCAGAAGCGGTGTGGTGATAATAACTTGTGGTTCTTGTCCATATTGTTCTTGTAGCGTACGTCCCATGAGTAGGTTAAATGTCTGATCTGTTCCTCCCAATTCTACATCGGCATGTAGAGCAACAGAATCATACCCTTGTAGCAACGGATAGAGGAGTTCATGTAAGCCTATAGGTTCGTGCTGCATGAGTCGTTGAGCGAAATCTTCCCGTTCTATGATGCGAGCAACGGTTACTTTGCCGCACAATTGAATCATGTCTACGCTGGTTAATGTGCCAAGCCATTCAGAATTATATCGCAAGACAGCCTTGGTTATATCAAGAACTTTGCCAACCTGTTCAAAGTAGGTTTTTGTATTATATTCAATCTCTTCGATGGTTAATGGTGGGCGTGTTTTAGAGCGACCAGTGGGATCACCAATTCGTGTGGTAAAATCGCCAATTAAAAAAATTATTGTATGACCAAGATCTTGAAACTGACGTAATTTTGAAAGAACAATAGTATGTCCCAAATGAAGGTCTGGAGCAGTTGGATCAGCGCCTAATTTTATAATTAACTTTTCTTTTTTTGCTAATTTTTTTAAAAAAGCATCTTCGGGAATAATCTGTACCGTATTTTGTTTTATCAGCTCGAAAGATTCTTGTATGTTTTTCATAGGTTATAGCACGCCAATTTTAGAGTAAATTTTTATAGTATATGAAGGAGTTTTGCAAGTATTAAACTTATTTGTGTTATACCGCTAAAAAGAAAGACAAATAGTGGTCCAGCACAGATAAAATAGAGAATTAACGATATAGAAAGTACCATATAATTGTCTTGATAGAACGTATAATCTGATTCATGTTCTACGTCATTATAGAGTAAGAATGCCATATTGGTACCGTTAATAATAATGTGCATAACAGCCAATACACTATTTAAGTAGATAAATTCTATTAAAATAAGGCCAAGAATAATAATAATTGAAGATGTATCGGGATAAACGCTGGTAATAGAAAGATTATTGCAATTAAGTGTACTATAACAAGGGAAGTAGAGTATCCTTGTATCAAATAATGATAGTAAAATTACTGAAGCGATAATTGAAGTTATGATATATGCAATGACATCAGCGAATGTTGCAATAATAATACGTAGTTTGCGCCAGCGACCAATAATATTAAAAGGATTAATGGGTACGTACCTTCCCCAGCCAAATCCAAAAAAGAGAAGAAGACAGGTCCCTAAAAAGTCAATATGTTTTAGTGGATTAAGTGTTAAATAACCAAGTTCTTCAGCGGTATCATCGCCCATTTTTTTTGCTACCCATGCTCTAAAGGCACCTGCACATGTTGCCGAAGCGGCATAGCCGAGAAAGAGAGTTGCTATTTTAATTATAAATTCTATCATAATATTTTTTGCTCTTTTTTTTCTATTTTTATTATTATAATTCTGATTAATCGTTACTTATGTTTAGTGTAAAATAAATGGTCTTGCTGGTCAAATAAAAAAGGGGTAACCATGAAAATAAATAGAGTAAGAATAGCTGGTATAGTGGTGCGTATTAAAAGTTTTTTATTTGAGACCCCGGTGAGGGCCCGTTATTTATCTAAGCTTTGCTATATTATAAGAATAGCGAGTATTATCAAAAAAGTTAGTATTATAAGAATTATTTTTGTTTTTTATTTTATTCTATTATTGTTTTCAGGCCAGCATATAATAAGTGCACAGTACCCACAAATGCATGCGCAATCACACCCATCACAACCATATCCATCAGCTCCACCAATAGCGCAACAGCAACAATCTCATTATTATCCATATCAACAATTTTCGCCATACCAGCAACCATATCATTATCCTTATCAATTGCCCCCAGCTCCATCAATGTCGCCGCTTATTATTAACAATAGAATTGAAAGCAACGCGGGACAGAGCGTTGATGTAAGCGCACAAGCAACGCCACATGTTTTTCAAGAAGTTGCACAGGTTACTGATCAAGCTCAGGAGGCAAAACTTGCACAAACCCAACTGGCTATCCAAGAACAACAACAGGTACTGGTATTTGATCTTGCAGCCTTGAATAGAGCAACAGAGGGTTTTTTGTCAGCGCATAAATGGAAAATTATTTTTGGTATGTTGTTAGCCGGTTATTTAGTAGTATATAGAAAATTGGTAGAAGAAAATGAATTTATACAAAACGAACATACATGGGCAAATTGGCGGCCTCGTTTTGAAGATCAGAGTTTAGAAGCAAATTTATTACAAGATATACAGCTTCGGTATATTGATCCTTTAGATCCTCAAAATACCCTTACGCCATTGATTAATTTTTATCAGCATATTGAGTCGGAAGAAAAGCGGTTTACTCTCTATTTAGCATGGGCTACTTGGATAAAAAAAATACGGTTAACGTATTTTTTTCCGTTAAAAGAGTACACTATAGAGTATGCTCAAATATGTAAAAAAAGGGTTTTGGCTCTTCAGACTGTGTTTTTAAAGTGGGCGGCACAACGTAATTTTTTATCGACGAGTAAAGAGTTTGAGAATGTACCATCGGCTGAAAGCGATAAGTCTTTTTGCAATAGCGCTACTACGTAATAATTTTTTTATGTTAGTAGTTTTGTTATGAGATTCGGCAATCTTTTTCGTTTATTGAAGCGAGAATGAAATTTTCTTTTTTAAGAAGAAGTTTTTTTTGGGGGATATGATTAGTATTTGGCAGAAATGATCCGTCGTCTCCTTGGCGACATGCTATAGCCGGATATACTGGAAAGGGGGTGTATCTATCTTCAGCATAAACCATTACCAGGTCTGAAATACTTTTTATATTTAACTTTTCACCGATAAAAGATATGAGTTGATTTTTTGCTGACTCATACAGAAATTGATTAAATGTGCTAAGAGACATGCGCGGGACAGGAGGCAATAGAGCTAATTGGCTTTGAGCGCGTTGTATATCATAAAAAATAGCTTTAAAGCCATCAACTAGGTGAGGAGCATTTTCTTCTACAAAATCATAGGGTATTTTATTTTTGCCTGCCTCTGGAATATTTAATTGTTCTCGTGACCACCATATGAGTGTTGCTGCTGTTTGGAAAAAAACTTGTCTATTTATTGCATTTGCGTACCTACATAAATGGTGTAGAGGAGTGTAGCAGTCACTATCTAACAATATAAGATCAATAGGAGTACTGTTGCACAATTTTTCTACTGTATCTATATTTAATCCAGCGACAAAATGCAATGCGTGTTGGCCTACAATTGTATTATAGTTATTTTTTATTCTATTAATAAGAACACTGGCTTGATTATTTATGTGTAAGAGAGGTTCACGAAAGTGAGCTGGCAATAAGGGAGGCATTTTTACCGGTATCACGGCATTTGTTCGTGCTCCATAAGCCAGACATGTTTTGATAAGAGAATTATTCTTTTTCATACAGGCAAAAATTAATAAAGGAGTGTTATTATGCATTATATTAGGATCGGCGCCCAAACGAATTAATGTTTCAGCTCTCTCTACTATTTCTTGATTCCAACAGGCAAAGGCACGATGACTATTACATAATTCCATTAATTCTTTGGTTAATGCATCATCATAAACAAATATACTTTCGGGTTGTGTTGTATTTGGGCGCTTGCGTTCTTCTGCGGCAAACAGACTTGTCATAGAAAAGAAGGTAATCGTTGCTAGCTTGGTAATTATTGCTAGCTTGCTGGGAGTGAGAATTTGTTTCATACTACAACTCTTATTTTAATCATAAACTCTTATTTTAATCATAAACTCTTATTTTAATCATACATAGTGCCTTTCTTTTATGCTAACAATATTCTACTAAAATGATTTGTTTTTGCCTAGGCGGCCAAAGAGGGTGGGCTTTTCTCTATATCGATCAGGTAAGGGGCTGGAAGTAAGTGATAAGCTTTTTTGTAAGAGCGTTACTGTGTAATATTTTTTTTATTTTGGGAGGTCTTTCGTGTGATCCCGACTAGCTTGCTGGCTAAACTTATAGGTGGATTTATTGTTATAGTTAACGACATAGTCTACTTTTTAAAAGTATGATTATTGTGGTAAATCGTATTGGTGAAAAAAT
This sequence comes from uncultured bacterium, assembly GCA_963719415.1. GTDB lineage: Bacteria > Babelota > Babeliae > Babelales > Vermiphilaceae > JAPLIS01. The sequence continues at coordinate 972,130 of OY970383.1, forward strand.
TGAACATAGTTTTTAGAGTATTTTTGGTCGTAGATATTATGAGTAAAAATAGCATTTATAGATAACATATGTTATCTATAAATGCTATTTTTTTATATTTTTAAAAGATGACCTATTTAGCGCAATTTTCTACCCGCCAGGAAAGAAGCTAGAAGCGCTACCAGCCCCAGACAGATTAGAAAGAAGATATTTAATATCATCATCGCCAAAGCGAATACCAGCACCAATAAAGGCAGAAGCATTCCGTTTACTGGCGAAATCATCAGCACCAAAGGTGAGATAGGCGTTACGTAAAAAGTACATGCTATTGAGCCATTTAAGATGTGGTCTTCTATCGTCTATGCGGTTCCATCCATTAAGATCATACGCTTCAAAAGTGGTGACCCAGCGGAAGAAATCGGTACCGAATGGTAGATCGACATCAAAACCGACACCGGCACTTCCTTCAAAGAGGCCTATTCTAAAGGCGACGTTTTTAATTATTTTACCAAATTGGAGACCAAGTCTCATGGCATTACGAGTAAATTTGGTAGTTTCTTGGGTGTACTGATTTAGTATGGTGTCTCGTACTTGTGCCAGATGTTTTTGGTCTGCTATATCAATGGGAGTTCTGGTAATTGGATCACGATAGGTAATAAATTCTTCTTGTTGTGTTTTATAACCCTTTTGTGATGTTGCCAGCTGTACTAAATAAAAATGATCTTCGTTCGGGTGGATACGCATATTGAAGAAGCCTTTTGAATCTTCATATTCGTAATTTTCAGCAGGGCGATGCATGGTTTCAAAGTGTGTATCAAAAACTATCTGCATGCGGTCTATTTTAGTTAGATAATTTTTAAAGCCTTGTACGGCAACACGTAAATCTTTATACGTCTCATCTTCATTAATTAATTTGCCAAGGAGCCCTTGACCATCATCAAGTTTTTGCGCCACAGAACTAATGCTTCTCAAGCCATCACGGGCCTGAGTAGAGGTATCTTCAAGCATTTCACTGACAGATTCTACTTTAGTTGCTATGCGATTAAAATCTCTATCAAAAACGGTGGCAACTTTTGCTATATTTTCTTCAACAATCGGTATGAGATGATTGTCTAATTTATTAACCATATGGCGGATATCAGTACCTACTTTTAAGAAAGCATCTATGTTTTCTTCATTGGCCACGATTGATTTTTGAAGTATTTGAGAGAACGAAGCCATATTTTTCATCGTTGCATGTAGATTATCAAATGTCTCTTTTATTATCTCTTTTCCTGCTATACCACCAATAGCTTCTTTAAAAGAGTTCGTAACTTCTGTCACGTTGGTTGCAACTGATTTTAACTGTTGGAGTAGTTCATCCATAGAAGCAGATTTTTGACTTGGATTACACATGGTACTGCCGGATTCTATTTTTTGTAATAGCGGATCCCCTGGATTTAGTTCTAAATATTTAGAGCCGAGCAGACCATCTTGGCGGGTAACCGCATAGGCATCAGAGTAGAGAGTATATTCCTTTAGAACCATGATATCAGCTTCTACAATCGGTTTTTCAGTTGTTATAAGGCGAATATGTTCTACCCAGCCTACTTTGACTCCAGCTATTTTCACATCCGCTTTTCGAGATAAGCCGGATATGTCAGCAAAAGTCATTGTATACGTGTTATACTTATTTCTATCAAAACGAAACGCTCCGATGCTTAGTCCCATATACATAAAGAGACCCATTGAGAGCAATACAATGAATCCAACAGCTGTTTCTACTTTTATTCGCAAAATAGTTCCTTACCAATAGTTAATTCAAAGTCACTAGAGCCAATATAATTTTTTAATAGTTACGTTATATTGAATTTTTTCTTTATTTGTGTTTTTTATTCTTTCAAGTATTGCAAAAAATCGTTGAGTTATTTTCCCCACCTTTGCCTCTGATATTAGAGAAAATATACGAGGAGTCATTTCCGTGTCAAATAGTGATTCACTATTTTTGGGAAGTGTGTTCAATTTTTTTTTAAATACTTGTTCAAAAAGAGTATTCCAATCTATTTTCGAGGTCCCTGAAGTTTTAAAAGGTGCAAGCCATTTTTCTACATTTTTTTTACGCTCTTCTCTATCATTATAGTGAGCATCTGGTAAAGATAACATAATCAGAAGAGAATTTGAAAAAAAGAGGGGGTTTATCGTTTTTTTATTGGTATAAGTTGTAAAAAGATCGGTCAAAAAGAGTGGACTGTGTTTTTTAGTTTTTTCTTTTTCGGATGAAATGTCTGTAGGGGGCTCATAAAATTGTCTGTTTTTAAAGATTTCGAATTCTTTAATGCGTAGTAATTCAGTTACATCGTTAAGTTTTTTTGGTTGTTTTTTTAGGAAGTCGTCAAGAGCTTTAAAAAGATTTTTGCCCACCATTTTTTGTTCGATACTCGTAAAAAATTCTTGCAATAACAGCTCCCATCCCTGGGCAGATCCTCTCAAAGGCATAAATTTTTTATTTTTGTAGTCATATATTTCATTAATATTTATTTTGCCTTCCTCTGTCATGAGACATATGCGTAATGTAGCATCTATTCCGTTTTTTTCTTTTGTAAAATTATAGATCTGCCAACGATTTATGGTTGGTAAAAAATGGGTTAAAAAAAGGCGTGTGTCTTGAGCTGCAGCTGTTTCTTTTTGGTTTGCCTGGGTATCTGTTTTGGCGTTTGTATTTTGCTTTTCTTTTGATTTATAATTGGTTCGTGCAAGCTGGGCAATCCCAATCTGAATGCCATTGCGGGCAATAAGTGCTGCCTTTTCTCTTGTCTCCATGGTGCGCGCAAAAGGGATAAAAAAAGAACTACGCATAATCATATAAGTTGCAATCGTAGTGATGGATGCAATTGTCAGCAGCGTATAAATAAGAATGTAGCCAGATCTAGAATGATTTATGGGATAGCTCATATTTTTCGTCTTTTGTTGTTATTAAATAATGATTTTCTATTGCGTGTTCCATTTTTTGATCTATGAATTATTAATTGTTCTTTAGCGCTCGGTTGGGTATTCGGTTGCTTATTTGTATAGGCCAAAGTTTTTGTTTCTATTTTAGTGTTTGTTTTTGTAACTGTTTTTGTGTTTGCAGGTGTGTTAGTACCTGTTTTTTTATCTTTATTTTTTATTTTGTCATCGTGCCAAGCTATAGAATAAGTAAAGGTGAAGGGGAATTCGCGATTTCGTTTGCGGTTCCATAAAACAAGGTTAACGGTGACGGTGTGCGGTAGCCGGGGAAGAGACTTTACTCCATCTTTCTTATTTAATTCTTGATTAGATGTTTGGTCTGGAGATTCTTCTTGGTCCCAGCTGGTAAATGTTTTGTATTCCTGCTTTTTATTTGTATCAGAGTCAGTGTTATCAGTTTTATTTTCAGGATTATTATTTTTTTGATCAGTTTCTTCTTGTTCGATAACAACTTCATAGGTTACAGCACATGTTTTAATATTTTTTATAATAGGATATTCGTGTATTTTAGAATCTTTTATAGCAGAAGAATCTGAACCTGTATTAGAACCTGTATTAGCAGTTGTATTAGAAGATGCGTCAGAAGTATATGTTTTAAAATTAAGATTTTGGCCTTCTTTGCGATAGAGAGTATAAGAATCGTTATTAAGATTGCCCTTAAGATTGCTTTTAATATTGTTGTCTAAAGGATCTTTTTTTAATTGGTATATAACGCGAGCCATACGTGCTTTAATAGGACCAGTTTTACTAGTCCAGTAGGTTGATAGAGGGCTGGTAGTGATTAAGGTGAGTACGTCTAGGTTTTTATTTTTTTGTGTAGCGTAAAAGGGTTTTTCGAAAGTTTTTTGTTTTTCTTTTTTTTCGCTTTCGTCCGTCTCTTTATTTTTACCTTGAGAGTTTGCTTTGTCGGCTGTTTGAGAACTATTATTTTCAGGACTATTTTTTTCAGGCGGCACCGGTATGATATCAGGAGCAAATGCGGTGATAAGATCTCGTTCTAACTGATGATATATTATGGCAGCTTGTGTATAAACATATACATAATCATCAAGAGTAGTGCGTGCTTTTTGAGTCTGCTGAAGGGTATTGATAAGTAGAACGGTGATGGCCATTGCAATACCCATGCCGATAATCAATTCTATAAGTAAAAAGCCCTGTTTTTTTTGCATCATATTTATTTTTTTGAAATTTGAGTATCTTTTGTTTTAGGCTTTTTTTTATAGATAAAAAGTTTAATACTTTCTTTTATAGTATTATTTTTTTGAGTGCCTTTTACCTGTATTTCTTCTTGCAATAGATCGGGGATAGAAGATAGAGGTGAATTTTTAGGCACTGGCTTTACGGTATACGTAAGTTCAAGTTTGTGTAATTCATTGATTGAGTTCGTAGGGGCTGGATTCATGGAAAATTGCTCGTCAGGACTTTCTTGTTTGCGTTGAGCTTTTTCATAGAATTCTTGTATTATAAAAAAACGTTCTAATGAGCGAGCTGCTTTGACAACGCGCGTAAGAGAACCTGTTTGTATCACAATAAGAGTGGTCATGAAAATAGCAATGATAGAGAGTGCCGCAAGAGATTCCATGGTTAAAAAACCAGGTTTATTATTTTTGTTACTGGAAACTATCATAGACTTCAAATTGTGCGTTAAAAGGGTTAAGTACTAATCCAAAAGGTTTAGGTTTTTTTTCTAGTGTATCTTTTAGGTCGAGTATATTAATAGTAACTTCTTGCGTTAATCCATTTGGCGCTAAATAAAACCAGTTTTCAGTATTTTGGGAGCCTCTATATTTACTAATTTCATCAAAACCTTCAATAAAAAATTGTTCTATTTTGATTGTTTTTGGAATAGCTATTTGCATTACCCCCCATTTTGCCAATAATGGTTTAAACGTTGGCTCATCTGTTTTATTATCAGCAGTATCAGTTTCTGATGCTAGAGTTATGGTTCGCTTCTTCAAGTTCCAGTTTATACGCTGTAGATGGCCCGTTTGCAGCCCAAGTTTCCAAGCAAGACCCATCAACGTATTAAGCTGGACTATGAACATGTTTCGTTCAGCATCTGGTTTTGGTCGTTGCATCACGGAAAGACCTAATCCTATAAGAAGGGCAAAAATGCCGATATATACGATTACTTCGATGAAACTAAATCCTGACTTGATTCTATTCATAGCCCCTACTTATTTTGTTCAGGCTTATTTTACTTATTTACTCCAGGCACTGATTCTGTCTTTTTTAGGTGTTTTTTTGCCTTTAGGACCATATGAATAGAGTTCGTATGGATGTTCGCTACCTTCTGGTGTTACTTCGTAGCCTAGTTTATTTTTCCATTCATCAACTGGATGTTTTTTCTCAGGGATGTAAGGACTGATCCAGCCTTGCACGTTTGCAGGTTTTTTTATAAGGTCATTTAATGAGCTTGGATATTGGTCCGTATCCCCATGATACGACTCAATTGATCCTTGCAATGCTTTAAGTTTTAATTTAGTTTGCCTGATTGAAGACTCTAACCTGGACCGGTTTATACGAGGCATTAAGAAAGCGAATAAGAATGCGATAACACCGATTACTAGCATCATTTCGAACATAGAAAAGCCGGGCAACGTAAAGCGGGCATGCTTTTTTGTACTGTTTTTTGCTTGGCCATCGTGTGATTGAGCTTGCTCTTGCGTTAGTGTTAAAGTTGGTGTTTGTGTTAGAGCTTGCGCTTGTGTATCATATTTTGTAATATTTTGCATGATTTTTCCTTTATAAGTGATAGTAAGTTATTTTATTTTTAAAATTTTATGTTTTCTATTGTATGTCCCCTATATTAAATATAAGCACTATCATAGCATTACTTAGTTTATATTAAAATTCTATGTCTCCCATGCTAAACATAGGTAATGTTATAGCAAGAACTATTGCACCTATGATAATACCTACTATTAATAACATGCCAATACTGAGCGCTGACGTCAATCCATCAATAGCATCAGCAAGTTCAGTTGCGTAATCATGTGCGATCATGAGAAGCATAGTATCAAGTTTTCCTGTCTGTTCGCCCGTATGTATGAGATGGATAGCGATAGGGGGGAAAATATTTGTCTGTTTTAAATATTGAGAAATATTTCCCTGTTTAACTATTTTATCTCGTGCTTCTCGCAGCGTATCAGCAAGTATTCTATTATCAATGATACCAACTACAATATCAAGCGCTTCTGATATATTTACTCCTCCTTCGAGGAGCATACCCAAGGTGTAGCTAAATTGTACAACAGCATTAGTTTTGGTAACATAACCGACAATAGGTAAGCGCAGTTTTATTTCATCTATAAAGCGTGCTCCTTTTGGGGTTGACTTCCAATATAAAAAAGAAGAGATAGCGGCAACGATTATTATCAATAATGCAAGGTAGTGCGCTCTTACGCTATTTGAAACAGATAGCATAAAATTAGTAATTCCCGGTAATTCTTTGCCCGTACCGACAAATACTTCAGCCATATCAGGCACTACTTTAATAAGTAGACCGATAACAATAATAGTGGCAAATACCAATTGTATTATAGGCATAAAAAGAGCGCCTTTAATTTTTTTCTTTATTGCTTCTTTTCGTTCTAAAAAGGAGGTAAGTCTTTCTAATATCGAATCAAGTTTTCCACTCGCTTCACCAGCACGTATGAGTTGTGTATAGATCGTATCAAAAACAGAAGGATATTTTTTTAGTGCATCGGCAAGAGCAGTTCCCTCTTTAAGTTCGTCTTTTATACTGATTAAAATAGCTTTGAATCGGCCTTGAAATTGGTCAATTAAAAGTTCCATAGATTGCAATAGAGGTATGCCCGATTTGAGGAGTAGTGCTAATTGTTTAGTAAAAAGTATTCTGTTTTTTGGCGATACAGCTCTCGTGAAAATTCGTTGCAATAGACTATATTGAGCTTCTTGGGCTAAGGGAGTTATTGATATTGGAAAAAGGCCTTGTCTGCTTAATTGATCTTTGGCACTTGAAAAAGATGAAGCATCTAAAACTCCTTTGACTTGTTTGCCGTCTTTAGAAAATGCTTCATATGTATAAAGAGCCATCGCACTCCTTTTTTTTTGCCAATATTGTGTTTAAAATTATACTTATGATAGGTTATTATTATTGATTTAGTAAACATTTTACCATAAGGCTTACCAAACATGAAAAAAAATAGATTATTTCTGATACTTTTATTGGTGTCGATGTGTACTGTATCGTTTAATGTATTATATGGTACTAGTACGAAAATTACTGTTTTTGATCAAAAACAAGATCAAAAACAAGATCGGAAACGAGACCAGCAAATAGATCTTTTTAAGTTTGTTAGTACCGAACTGCGCAAGCCTTCATATGCTCAAGATATATTACCAAATGATTTTTCTTATTTGCAAAGCATGATAGAGCATGGGCATAGATTGCCTAATCGTCAAGAATATCTCCGTTCTGTGATGAGTATTTTTAGTAAAATTATGATGGCAAGTCCTTATATTAATGCGTATGCATTTTTGGGGGCGCTTGAAGATTTACCTGGTCAATTGGTTCCTTATTTTACTTGTTATAAAGAAGTCGGAAGCCGTCAGTATCGAATGGGAGTTGACACTGATATGTTTGATCGGTTTAAAGAGACTGTTGATAATTTATTATACATTCGGTTTAGTTCGCAATATGATATTTTTAAGGCTGATCCAGAAAAGTTTCTTCATGGATTGGCTGAACAGGTTGTTGATATGGCAAAACAGGAGCTGGATACAGAGCGTTTGCGTATCACCATTAAACGTTTTTTAGAACTTAACATAAGCAAATTAGTATGGAGTCCAGAAGAGCATGATGAGATTTGGGACAATGTAAAAAGTATTTCTCGCTATTTAGAAGTTTTAATGGAAAAAGAGATTATTGTTGACCTTAACGATCTTGATGATATGTATTGGACGCTTATCCATCGATTTAATTATTTTTTAGATATTACCAGTACCGAATTACCAATATCTTTTTATCAGAAGATTAAAAAGGATATTTATCAAGATTCGAGTCTTAAAATGCTTAAGTTAGAAGAGCAGGATATATGCATTCAGTCAAAAAAAGAGGTGTTTATAGCTTCACTTTTGCAGGCTGAAGCGAGGAGAAGGGCATTCGATATTGGTGTGATAACAGAATAAAATTTTGCCACCAAAGAACGGTTAGCAAAAATTAGCCAAAAATGAGGGGGAACTTTGTGTAAACAGCAGAGTTCCCTTTTTTAATTTTTAATTTATTTTTAACGTTTATTAAATTTTTAAATATAGCAGAGCGTATTAAAAATTCCCCACTTCTTTTACCCGGTGTGGCGACGAGGCCCCAAATTTTTTCAAACTTACTCTTATTGAAAAGCTTGATTGTAGTGCCCCTGCGGGCACTACAATCATATACGGTTTAGTCTGTTTGGGGTTAACCCCGTTATTTATCAGCGCTTTGCTATAGGTGGGAACTGTTTTTGATAATTGGCGTGTAATTTTTTTGTGTTTTAATAAAACGGTTGGCGTGTTATAGCGCGCGCTATCAATAAAAAAACGGTTAGGCAGTGTACATAAAATAAGGCATAAAAAAATGCTGACATATCGTAATAATTATGCCGCCACATATAAAAAAAAAGTATATGAGCCCATATAAAAAGACCTATTTGAAGAGCTTTTTGTGCTGTTTTTTTATATTTTTCTTGAGTGTTGTTAGATCCTTCTAGATTATACTGCGATAAATAGATATTTGCATGAGAAAAGACAATCATATAGCAGAGTGTGGTAGCAATGCTGCAACTTAAACTTACTATGGTATTTAAGGGAGTTCCCAGCTTTATGAAAGCTGGGAACTTGAAATTGAACCATATTTGAATAATAGAGACATACAAAATAGAAATGTATTCTTGTTTAAATTTAGACCAATGGGTTTGTAATGTATTCATGCACTATCTATTTCAGGTGATTGTGGTTAATCTGTCCCATCCCCTTCAAAAAGAAGGGGATAGTGCGTATTTTAAATTTATTTTTTTTGTATAAAAAATTGTTATTCGATTGCTATAGTGTTTAAACAAATTTTGATATTTTTTGCTCCCCACCATATACCAACACCGAGCCCAACGATATTGCTTGCTGCTTCAATTGGTAGAGTAAAGGTAGCGGCTAAAGCAGCGAACGTTGCTGGTGCAAGAGGGCCGGTTAGGGTTGCAATAAATAAGATGGTACCTTGTCCTAGAAAATTTACAAGAAATTTTCCAACATAAAAACCAGTTGAGGCTTTATCAGTGGTATCATTTTTGGGTTTGCTCCCAGCTAATAGAACATATTCGTTATCAAAATAGTTAATGACTAACTTGTTGCTTGTATCATAAAATTGCTTCATTTTTTTATTATTTCTATTACAAAGTCTTGGGTTGATAAATTATTGTTTTTTTTGATTGTATTTATTATTTTTTTTGATTGTAAAACAGCTGCTATACCAACTTTACCGTCAAAACAAATACATACACCATTATTTCTGGAGGAGGGAGGGAGTAGTAGACTAATGTATCAGCTACAATCATCTGAGATCGGCAATATTGAGATTGGTAGCATTAGGATAAAGCAAGATTTTTTTTAGTGGTGGCAAAATTGAAATAATTTTATTGCCAAAATTACTCATATTGGCAGGTAAATTGATAGTTAAATTGGCGGGTAAGTTAGTGTGTACATTGGTGCGTAAAGAGGTTGTTGAAATTATAAGATACATGTATAGAGAATAATGAATAGGACGCATTTTTTAGACCCTTATTTTTATGAGCATACAAATAATCCCGGTGAAAAATTTAGTCTATAAATAATAAAAATGCAAGATATTTTTTAAATAAATTTTTATATTTTTTTCAAATATAAAAACAATATTTTGTGTAGGCGCTAAGTTCAACAAAATTTGTGTCAGCATGTTATTGCTTAAAAGAATTTTTGTTAGCCTGCTTAACAAGCGGGCTAACAAAAAACGGGCTCTGCTAGAACCCGTTTAAATAACTTGATGTGCAAGAATTTTTTTTGAGTTTATTCGTCTTTTTTTTGATTAAACGGTAATCGTGGTTTTATATATGACTGATAGATATAGACGATAAATGAAAGAATAATAGCTGTATTGAGCGTTTCTAGCAGAGCAAATGGTTTTCCTTGTAGCCATCTGATAGCAAAAAGCATTAAAAAAAGGCCACATCCGGTAACAAGAAGTCGGTATAAAAGATCACGCTTAAATAGGGGTGCTGCGCTTGTTCTGGAGTCCTGTTTTTGTATATAGAGGTCATATGCTATAGGGAACAAAAATAAAACAATGGAACCTAAGTTAAAAAGGGCTCCTATAAAAGAAGGGAATGATCCCGCAATTCGTGTTAAAAGAAACCCACCAATAGCACAGGCTATGGTCATGAGAATAATAGGATTTTCAAATTTTTTTTTTGTCATGATTCTCCTCTTTTATTAAATTTAATTTTATAAAAACTTGGTTTCATTAAAGGTGATTTTATTAAATCTACATTCGTTTTTTCTATTTTTGCTTAATGGGTTTCACTGCATGCGCTAGGAGCACTCGTTCAATAACCTGATCGGCATGATCAACCCAAATGATATTGATATCTCGCGTAATATCTTCAATGCCAATGATATCATTTTTGTTTTTATTAGGCAGAATAATATGTTGCATTTTATTTCGTTTTGCCGCTAATATTTTTTCTTTGACTCCTCCAATAGGCATTATATCTCCACGTAAGTTCAATTCTCCCGTCATTGCGTATTGGGCATTAATTGGGCGTTTGGTAAAAGCAGAAAGAATAGCCGTTAACATGGTGATCCCTGCCGAAGGACCGTCTTTTGGTGTTGCGCCCGCAGGAACATGAATATGGAGATCGTGAGATGTAAACGCGTTATTATTAATGCCAAATGTTTTGGCATGCATGCGAGCATAGCTTATTGCTGCTTGTGCTGATTCTTTCATAACATCACCGAGTTGCCCTGTGAGAGTTAGCTTTCCCTTTCCTGGCATAAGAGCAGCTTCTATTTTAAGAATTTCCCCCCCATAGCTTGTCCATGCTAATCCATTTGAAATACCAATTTTATTCTGATGAGTAGTCTCATTCTCCAAGAATCGGCGTGGCCCTAGGTAGGTATCGATATTTTTGGGAGTTACCATAATAAGTATCTTTTTTTCAACAAGAATGCGAGCTGCCTTTGAGCATAGCTTGCTGATTGTTCTTTCTAGCTGTCTAACACCTGATTCTCGTGTATATTGAGCAATAATTTCTTTTAAAACTGGTTCGGTTACTTTAAAATTTCTACCTTCCAACCCAGCATTAAAGATTGCTTTGTTCACGAGATGTTTTTTTGCAATATTGATTTTTTCTTCGATGGTATACCCCGAAAGTTCAATAATTTCCATACGATCTCGCAATGGGTCAGAAATGGTCGAAAGTGAATTTGCAGTTGCTATAAACATTACTTGAGAAAGATCAAATGGTACGCCAAGATAATTATCATAAAAAGTTTTATTCTGTTGAGGATCAAGTACTTCTAGCATAGCGGCAGATGGATCTCCACGAAAATCTGATCCTATTTTATCGAGCTCATCAACAATGATCACTGGATTGCAACTACCCGCTTTTTTCATTGCTTGGATGAATCTTCCTGGCATAGAACCCACATAGGTTCTTCTGTGACCACGGATTTCAGATTCATCTTTAACGCCGCCCAGGGATATACGGCTATATTTTCTATTTAAGCTTTTGGCGATTGATTTGCCAAGGGATGTTTTTCCGGTTCCTGGAGGCCCTACAAAGCATAATATGGGGGCATATCCTCCGTTTTTAAGATTTCTTATCGAGATAAATTCAAGAATTCTATCTTTAATCTCTCTAAGACCAAAATGATCTTCGTCTAGAATCTGCTGAGCATGTTTAATATCAAGATTTTCTTCCGTAGAAACGCCCCAGGGAAGTGCAAAAATCCATTCTAAATAGTTACGCGTAACTGTTGCCTCCAGGGAATCGGCAGCTGTCCGTTCAAGGCGATCAATTTGACGTATTATTTCTTGTTTCGTTGTTTCAGGTAGAGAAATAGTGAGTAATTTTTTACGCATATCTTCTATGTCACGCGTATCATCTTCACCGAGCTCTTGTTTGATTGCTTTTAATTGTTCTCGTAGATAAAATTCTTTTTGTGATTTGTTCATCGATTCTCGAGCACTATTTTTAATTTTTTCTTGTACTTCAGCAACTTCTATCTCTCGACTTAAATGAGCATAGAGCATCTGGAGAAAGCTTTTTTTTGTTGTTAATTCAAGCATGCTTTGTGCTTGTTCAACGGTGAGGCTGAGATGAGATAATACAAAATCTGCAACTTTATCGGCATCTTGTATTTTTGAGAGTATTATATGAAAATCAGGACTAAATTTATTTTGGGTTAACGCTATTTTTTCAGCAATAGATTTAATATTTTTTATCTGCGCAAGAATTTCAATTTCATCTCCCTCTTCGAGGGAAACCTCTTCCACGGTAGCCTGTAAAGTCTCATTTTGTGCATTGATATGTGTTACTCGTGCTCTGCTTAATCCCTGAATTAAAATTTTGATGCCACCTTCAGGTATTTTGATTACTCGCATAATTGATGCTATTGTCCCTACTTCATATAAATCGTTTGTGCCTATAGCTCCTTGTTGATCAACTTGATTACGTGCTGCAAGAAGCAATACTCTTTTTGATGTTTCTAGTGATTTATTAATGCCATTGATTATTTTTGTATCAAGTACTAATAATGGTACAATCATCAATGGGAATACTACCACATCCATGGTCGGTATAATTGGTAATATTTCAGGCATGGTTTCCTGCTTTTTGTGCAATAATGTTTTCATGTCCCGCCCCCTGTTTTTGAGACTTATAATCAAGCACCGCACTACTCTGACTTATCATTTAGTTTAAAAAAAAGATTCTTTATAAAACAATAACTATTTCTATTTTTGATAAAAATTCTTTTAGTTAGGCTATTGTGATAAACTTTATATGTTCGATATATGTTGGATTGGATTTTTGTTAATTGAGTAAAGTTTTCGTTAATTAATTTTTTGATAATTCAGGAGAAACAGTCATGAATAATGCAGATCTAACGATAGAAAAAGTAGAAAAATTTTTTTTAATGCCATCTCATAAACCAACAGTAGCACATAAATCAGCAGTAATAGCTAGGCCAACGGTATCAAATACCTTAACACAGGCACATAAAACACCTATTTTTCACTCTATTTCTATGCAATTTTTACAAAACAGTTCTTATGCTATCACGGGCGTATCGGGTACAGGAAAGTCGACGCTGATACATCTGCTTGCAGGGATAGAAATACCTGATGCGGGAGCTGTTTTTTGTAATGGAGTGAATGTTAATCAATTACAAGCTTCGTTGCGTACTCGCTTTTTAAATCAGACTATAGGATTATTATTTCAAAAGCCATATCTTATAGCAGAACTTTCTGTTGTTGAAAATGTTATAATTCCCGGTCTTATTATTGGTAAAAATAACAGAGAGTCTTTAGAGATAGCAAGAGATCTTCTTGTTTTTTTAGGACTTGAAGGTAAATTGCAGAGTAGGCCATCATCACTTTCTGGTGGGCAGCAGCAACGGGTTGCTTTAGCGCGAGCGCTTTTTAACAAACCCTCTTTTTTATTAGCTGATGAGCCAACTGGATCTCTCGATCCAAAAACAGCGAAAGAAATTGTTAGTTTTTTACAGCTTTGTCAGAAAAAATGGGGAATGGGGCTTATAATTAGTACGCATGATATGCATTTGGCTGAATCAATGGATTATATCTACGAAATTAAAGATGGTCAATTACAGAGTAAGAAATAGAGAAAGTAGAAAATACTCAGGCAAGATCATATTTTTTATTTTGATCTTGCCTGAGTATTTTGAAGTCTTAGGCGTTTTAAGTTGGTTTTTTTGGGGAAAGGGTATATCAATAATTCTAGGCAATAAGATCATGATCCCAAGGGGCGAAGCCTGTTTTAAGTACTATTCTCATATGTTCGTTTATTTCATCGTAATCGAAACCAAGTTTTTGACGACTTTTAAAGGCGATATTTAGCTGAGTATGATATTGTTTATATATTTTTTCGGCAGTTTCAACGGGGATATTATTTTTGCCCTTGCGTGAATTAAGAACCACTTTCCAGCTGTTATTGGTGAAGGTGTAGAGCTTTTCGATCTGTTTATCAGCAGTTTTTTTGACTTTTCGGCGTTCTCTATTTTCAATAAGAGCATTTCTAATACTTTCAACAAGTTTATCTTTAACAAATATATTTTCACTAAAATTATCTTCACTTTCAGCATGTTTTTCTGGAAAACGTTGCTTTTTTTGATCATGAAGTTTTTTTCTTTTAACTCGTTTTTTCGATTGAGAAAAAAGGGATAGGGGTTCTTTTTTTGCCGCGACTAAAGGGTTTAAAGAAGTTGTAAGAAAGAGGAGTACGAGCACAGTTTTTGTGGCGTTCATGAAAATTCTCTTTTTTTATTGGTTTGTGTTTTGCTTCGTAGTTTAGGCTATTTTATTTCTGAATTGTTTAAGTACATGAGTGTTAGAGTATATGCGTATATATATTGCTTATATAGATCTGTTAAATTTAATAGTATTGGTTTTACTGTTTAGCGGGACGATACCAGAAGAAATAGAGCGGTAGGGCGCTAACTACAAATAGGCTCGCTATTAAGATCATATTTATTGTCTGATTATACAATATCCAGCAGCAAAAAATGATGGCGACAAGACCGAAAGTCCATTGCCAAAGTAGAGAGCCTGTACTGATTTGCCAAATTTTTTGTTGTTGAGCAAGTAACTTTAAAAATCCGAAAGCACAGATAAGATAGACAAAAAGAAATGCGGTGACTGATACATCGATAATATAAATGATCTGATTGGTAAGATTAGCATCCATAGTGAGCACTAACAATGGCACTATTCCTAAACAACTTATTAAAAGCCCGTATACGGGAACATCATTACTATTTTTGTGCATAAAAAAACGAGGCAAAAAGCCATCGTTTGCTAACCCTAGGGCAACTTGGCTGCTGGTGAGTATCCAGGCATTAAGTGTACCAATAAGGCCGATAGAAGCCAAAAAAGAGACGATAAGATACCAATTGTTTCCAAACATATATTGAGCAGCATCGGCATAAGGAGCTTTTGAAAGCATCAAGATATTTCCTGGGATAAGCCCCATAATAGTAATGGTATTTAATAAATATAAAAGAGCCACCGTAAGTGTACCCAGAATCACCGCTTTAGGTATTGTTTTTGTTGGATTTTCAACTGATTCTGCTGAAGCTGTTGCTGCTTCTAATCCAATAAAACCCCATAAAATAAGTAGTGCAGTTCGAGATGCAGCATAGGATAAAGAGAGATTGGCAACTGAAGTATCAGTGATAATATTCGTAGCTTTAAAGAAGAAAATGGCAATAAACGGTATGATAAGAATTAAAAGGCATTTTATAAAAGTTAAAAATATTTCTACTGCCCCAGCAATTTTTACTCCTTTTAGGTTTAACCAGATAATAGCTAATAAAAGTAACATTTGTAACCCACAATAAATAGAGGGATCTTGATCGCCGATAAGGGGCGTTATATAGCTGGTGCATGCAATAATAACGGCAGTTGTGCTGAACCATGATATTACCCAATATGTCCAGCCGGTAAAAAAGGCGGTAAAAGCGCCGAATGCTTTATGTGCGTATACATGTGGCCCTCCTGTTTCTGGGTACCAGGTACAAAGAGTTGCAAAAACGAGAGCTAATGCTATAGCTCCAGAACTTGCGATAGCCCAGCCAAGTATGCCACAGTAACCATAAGGGGCAATAGCTGCGGGAAGATTAAGGACACCAGAGCCTATTTGACTTGCAGTAACAAGGGCAAAGACTGCCCAAAACCCCATTTTTTGTGACATATTTTTCTTTTTCTTTTTAACTAATATTATTATATTTTTATAATATATTTATTTTACTAAAATGGTGATTAAAAAAATAGAGGCAATCGTATCTAAATAGTTTCAATTTTACTATATAACATACGTTAAGTATGTAAAGATGGTCTTGAGCTCAAGTGTTTATATGTTTATTTTATAGGATCATTAGTAGGGCTTTCAGATCGTTATACGGTACAATCTAATCGAGAATCAGGCGATGGACGGTATGATATTATGCTCATGCCAAGGAACAAGTAAGATCCTGGTATTTTAATAGAGTTTAAAAAAGCAAAAGATAGAAAGCAAACGACGCTTGCAGCAGCGGCTAAAAAAGCTTTACAGCATATAAAAACTCTCGATTATGCAACACAACTAAAAACTTTTGAGTATGCTGGTTCTATTTTATGTTATGGTATTGCGGTGTATGGCAAGCATCTTGTGGTAAACAGGGAAAAAATAAAATAGAAATTAGACTTTAACTCGTACAGGGGTTTTAGTATTTAATTTTTTTTAAAAAGCCAGTGTTGGATACGTATTTTGACCCATATAATCTATAACAATAGCTGAAATGCTGTTTGGTAATTTTTCAGTTATAAGAGCTTTAAGCGGCTTTTTTTCTATTTGTTCCATGTGTTGATTGAATGCTTTTCGTGACATAGATAGTGCAAGATTAGGGAATGCAGCTTGAGCGCGCTTTACGTCATCAATAATTTGATTAAAGCAAGGCTCTAGATTATGAGCTTTTTTTCTCAAGCAATTAATAGGTCGGTTTCTTTTTTTATCTCGAATATTGAGTTGTTTTAACGACCACCAGAGGAGTGTAGCAGCTTTTTTAGAAAAATTGTTTTCTTTTTTTTTCTTTGCAGTCAAGCATAAGTAATGAAGGGGGGTGCGGTTAGCACCATCTAGTGATAGGGGATTAGCTTGAGTATTGTTACATAATAGCTCTATTGCTTTAAGAGAATAATGCAATCCACAAGCAAAATGGAGAGCTTGTGCGTATTCAGTTCTAATGCGATCAACAGCTTTAAAACTACCAAAAGATATGAAATTAGTTGCTTGAACATGAGCATCAGCGCCAGCGTTCAAAAGCAATTGTATTGCTTCAAAAGAGCGAGCATAAGATATGGCAGTTGCTCCGCTTGTTGGACCAGCTTCATGTACCGATGCTCCATATTTTAAACAAGCTTCAATGAGTGGAATATTGTCGTATATGCATGCCTTATTTAATACATAGCCCGGATTAGCACACGCAATAATGAGAGTTACTGCTTCTTGTGTTGCTTTTTGATCCCATCTATGATCGCGAGAGTTTTTACATAGTTTATTTAATTCTTCGGTCAATTGATTGTCGTATTTTGTTTTATCCGAAGTTTTGCATTCTTGCGCAGCAAATAGATTGGTTATGGTAAATAGGCTAGTAAATAGAATAGCTATCGTTAGTTTGCTGAGAGTGGCAATATGCTTCATGTTGTTATACCAATATAATTTTTGCTTTAATTACTACAATTTTTACCCAAACAATATAGGTTTCTCTTTTATGGCAAAAACATCTTACTAAAACTACTTTCTTTGTCAAAATAACGTGAGCTCGGTCTAAACGATCAGTATTTTAAAGCTTTTTTGTAAATTAGATGTTTCTGTAAAGCAGGGTATAATTCTGTGTGGCCCCTCTTTACCCACCTATGCCAATACCCCGGTCTTGCGTCCGGGGACCCCAGAATAGCCGGCAGGACCCCGAATTGGGGCCATACAGAGAAAGTTTTAGTGCGCTGTAAAACGAGTATCCAAGCTATTTTACGACCTTCTTACGTCGAGTTCACGTAAAATAACAAAAGAGAATATATTGACTTTGCTTAGGCGATGAGGGTAGAACCAGAAATAGAGGTAAAAGAGTATATATTTTATAACTTTTTTACTTTTTTTTTATTTACTTATTTTTTTTATTTAGTGGGGGGCGCCTTTTTATGAAATTACGTTTGATTGTCTTATTTACTGTTTGCTTTATTGCGGGCAATTTATTTGCTGCTGGTGAATATACTATTACGGCTCATGATGGTGATGGCTCTGGAGTAGAAGCTTTTTTTGATGCTCCTGTTCGTGCGCGAGCACGGCTTGCTCGTACAGCTGCTCATCTGGCCGTTTCTATTGTTCCTACCTCTGTGGCCAATCTCACTCTTTCTATTTCTCCCGATATTGATTTTGATGTTATTAGCACTGATTCTAGCGCTCAATCTGCTTTTTCCTTAGCCGCTCGTCATTTGGCTGCTGATATTAATACGGTTGCTGTTTTTGCTCGTCTTGGTGGTTCTGTTGTTTCGGTTGCGTATAATATTGATACTGCTTTTGCTGCTTATCACCTCGCAGTAGCTCGCATAGTCGCTCGTGCTGCTGCTCATAACCGTAAAGATAATAATGATGAAGTTGTTATTCCTGGCGTTATTTCTAGACATTAATTTTAGCGAGATATCTGGTGTACAGTATATAAAAAGTAGCTTATTATCAATCAAATAGGTGCGTTTTTTTATGAGATATAATTAATGTGATGGGTTGCAGCATGATTGATAGCAGCATGAATGGTATTTTTTCTCTAAAGAGTTTTTTGAGAATTGTTTTGTTTTTTACGATAGGTTTATTTGCTGCGCAAGAAAATAAAGAAAAAGAAGTAGACCTAATACAATATGATGAACTATTGACTAAAGAATTGGATGAATTAATACAGAGTAATTGTAGCTGGGATGAATATGAAGAGCTGGTAGGCAGAGCGCACACGTTAATTAGTAATGGCGCTGATCCTAACATACAAGATGGCAATGTATTGTTTTGCAATTTTATGAATAATAATATTCCCTTTATTAAAACATGCCTAGCTCGCAGAGCACGGATAGACATCGTGGAACCGTTCTCAGGAATCCCCCTTTTATTTTTTGTTTATTCTTGCAAAGCAATAGAGTTGCTTTTGAATTCTCGTGCAAATGTGGATGTTAGACAAGCTTTAGGAACTACTAGTGAGTTTAAGGATTGGGTAGGAGCAACGGTATTGCATTTTACTTCTATATCGGAAGGTCATTCTTTAGAAGCAGTAGAACGATGGTGCGAGCATATTCCTGCGGGATCTATTTTACTAGATGATGCTGGCCGTACTCCTTTACATTATGTGTGCATGGGTGTTGTTAAGGGCAAAGAAGGAATAAAGAATTTTCTTGTAAAAGTGGCCACATTGGCATGGTGGGCAGCAGGACAAGAAGATGTGCGGGATATAAAAACAAAACAGACGGCTCGGGATTTGCTTAATAAAACATGTAGTCATGTAGTTAATTATTTTGATGAGGTTGTTCGTGAGGTAGAGCTTGCTCGTACTCAATTACTTCCTGATGAATTAGCTTTATCATTAAAAGGATTTAAGAAAGCATTTAATCAGCGAGCAGTTCCGATTATAGAGGAACAAATAGGGTGCTCTAAAGGCATTTTAAATATTATTATGGGTTATACTGGCAACGATATACCACGTTTTCCGTATCCATCGCTTATTTACCAGGAAAATGACGATGTATCGAAAGTGTTAGGTGCTTGTCAATGTACAGGAAAAGGCGACCGTACACCTCTTCCTGTGTCATTTTACATACCGCCTATTCATAAACCTAAAAAAAAGCGTTGTCTAATTTCATGATAAGATTTGATGCAGCGAAATATATACAAAAACAAAACCACGAACTCTTTTATTTTTTATTCAAATTTTTTACGGTCTAAAATTTCCAGCACGAGCATTATTATGAGCAATAGTTGCCGTAGTAGCAGAAGCACGAGCAGCATTGGCATGAGCTTGAGCGGCAGCTTGAGCATTACCAAAATTGGCATTTGCGTAAGCTTCGCGAGGGGCAACCTGAGCATTGTGAGGATAAACAGCTTGAGCATTACGATCAGCAGTGGCACGAGCACCATGGGCAGCTTGTAGTCCACTGGCAATAAAACAGAAACTAGATACTATAATTAGACGCAATTTCATACTAAACCCCTTGAAAAAAAAGTTATTAATATATACGATCTCACATATTATTTTGTTCCTACGGCAAAGTCAATTTTCTATTGCTACAAAAACGTATAGTTTTAAATAATTATGTTCGGAATAATTATTTTGTGGCAAACGAGAAGAGCGATGGGAAAAAATAGTAGAGAAAAATTATAGAGAATAATCGTGGACAAGAATAAAGGTATGGGCTATTATTTTGGCATGAATAAAAAAGAACGTGTTTTATTACAAGATATTATCATAGAAGATCTTATTGCCAAAGAAGCTCAGCGGCAAGAGATGACGATTAATCTGATTGCTTCTGAAAACTATGTATCATCGGCCGTGTTAAAAGCTGCTGGTTCGGTGCTAACTAATAAATATGCAGAAGGGTATCCAGGCAAGCGTTATTATGCTGGTTGTGAAGTGGTAGATGAGATTGAACAAATTGCTATTGACCGATGCAAGCAGCTGTTTGGTGCTGAGTATGTAAATGTGCAGCCTCATGCAGGATCGCAAGCTAATATGGGTGTCTACTATGCACTATTGCAGCAGGGGGATACTATTTTAGGTATGAATCTTAATGCGGGGGGGCATTTGACGCATGGACATGCGGTAAATTTTTCAGGAAAATGGTTTAAGTCGGTGCAATATGGGGTTGATCGAGATACTGAATTATTAGATTATGATGAGATTAGACGATTAGCTCATGAATATAAACCAAAACTGATTATTGCGGGAGCTTCAGCTTATTCTCGTATCATTGATTTTGAACGTTTTTCTCAGATCGCTCGCCAAGTAGGTGCGTATTTGTTAGCAGATATCGCTCATATAGCCGGTTTTGTTGCTACGGGTCTGCATCCTTCGCCATTACCTTATGCTGATTGTGTTACTTCTACAACTCATAAAACATTGCGAGGGCCACGAGGCGGTCTTATTATGGCTAAAAAAGAACATGAGCTATCTCTTAACCGGTCATTGATGCCAGGCCTTCAAGGTGGACCGAGTATGCATATTATTGCAGCAAAAGCGATCGCCTTTTATGAAGCTTTGGACCAATCATTTTACGAATATCAAGTGCAAGTTATTAAAAATGCACA
The DNA here is from genome assembly GCA_963719415.1 of uncultured bacterium. Taxonomy (GTDB): domain Bacteria; phylum Babelota; class Babeliae; order Babelales; family Vermiphilaceae; genus JAPLIS01. The sequence continues at coordinate 993,183 of OY970383.1, forward strand.
AGCAATGGCGGATACATTTTCTTTGTTAGGCTATAGAATAGTTACCGGCAAAACAGATAATCATATGTTTGTTCTTGATTTGCGGTCAAAAAATATCACCGGATATGAGGCACAGCTTTGTCTAGAGGAAGTTGGCATTACGGTAAGTAGAAGCTCTATTCCTTTCGATACGCAAAAACCGTGGATTACCAGTGGTATTCGTATTGGTACTCCCGCTATCACAACACGTGGATTGCGTGAATCAGATGCTATCGAATTAGTTTATTTTATTGATGATGTTATCAAAAATAGAGATTGTTCTAACAGAGATACGATTTTTGCTAATATAAAATGTCGCATTAAAGCTATCGCATTAGCTTTTTCTATCTAATATAAATAATTTTAAAAAAATTATATTTTTCTTGTAAAAAAAAATGGTATTCATGAGCATGAAGTTTATAAAATATATTTTATGTTTAAAGGAGTAGTATGTTATACAAAAGGAGTTTTTTTATTGCTTTGCTGTTGTTGATCGGTTTGCCGGTATCAGCCAATGGAGATATTATGAGGCCATTTTTAATCGCAGGAACTGGATTGACCTTGTTAGGTCAGCTTGAAGATTTTATCAGATTAGATTCGATAAGTCAGTGGTTAAATGTAAGTAAAAGCGATATACGTTCTGTGGTAGGTTCATCAATGTTTCTCGCGGTATTAGGCAATCTGCCGTTAAAGAATATGCATACAGAAAATACGCTACGTAAATATGCATTTAGAGTTCCCTTTTTTGCAGCGCTGCATTCTTTTGTTGCTTCCAAAAGGTTAAAAAGCATACTGACTAAAGTACCGCTTGTAGGAACTTTTCTTGGTGCTTGTGATGATATTACGTGTCAAGGAGAATGTAATAGTTGTAAAATAAGGACCACTTTAATGTCGGTCGGCTTATGGCAATCATTGGTTGGTCAAGTAATAAAAAGCTTTGAAAGAAAGCTGGGCATAGGAGTATCTTTTGGCGATGATGATTTAGTTTATTTAAATGATGGCTTTTAATTATTAACTTTTGAGACTATATTTAGGTTTGTAATCGACGGCTTTTTTAATTTTTGTTTTTATTTTTATTGGTGAATAGATAGCAGATAGGCTTAAAAAACCTATCTGCTTGAAAAAATTAGTATATACTTTTTTAAGTGAGCTAAAATAATCTAATTAAAAATATAATTAACATACCTAGTATATCCTATGAACATAAGCATTATTATTCCTGCTCATAATGAAGCAGAGCGTATATTACCGACATTGCAAACTTATTATCATTTTTTTAAAGAATTATCTAATCAACAAACAATAGCTGGTTTTGAATTAGTTGTAGTTTTGAATGGATGTAGCGATAATACCGCGGAAGTGGTCAACCAGTACCGCATACATTACTCTGAAATACGCGTTATAGATATGATTGAATCGGGCAAAGGGCTAGCTGTAAAAACTGGTTTTATCGATGCATTAAAGCGTCCGAATGATTTCATAGGTTTTGTTGATGCAGACATGGCAACGAGGCCAACTTTTTTTTATGATCTTGTTATTCAAATAGGCGTCCATGATGCTGCTATTGCAAGTCGATATATGCCAGGAGCATATATTTATCCGCCAAAATCTTTTATTAAGGCTTGGGGAAGAAAAATATTCTATAATAATATGGCCCGTCTATTGCTTAATCTTAATATGTATGATTATCAATGTGGTGCTAAACTTTTTAAGCGAAAAGTTTTATCGACTATTGTAGATCATCTAACTATGCAACAATGGTCGTTTGATGTTGAGCTACTTTATTTAACCGATCTATTTGGTTTTTCGCTCATTGAAGTACCCACTACTTGGTTTGATCAGGCAGGAAGTAAGTTGCGAGTTATGAATGCTGGAATGAAAATGCTTGTTTCTTTATTCGAAATTAAAAGGCGACATAAAAAGTTACGTGATAATAAGAGGATATAGTTCGATTATTTATTATATAAGTTTAGACGGGTTTAAATAGCGACTAAAAAGATGTCTATGGGCTTATTGGATAAGAATTATTGGCCAGGAGGCGCAAAGCGCCTCCTGTTGTTAAAAAACCTTTTATAGTTCTTTTTTTACCGCTTCAAAAACGGCTTGAGCGGCTTTATGATACCAGGGAATATCTTTTTTGGCGCCACCAGGTTTTTGTTGTGATGATTCGGTAGGTGATGTAGTTAATGCAGGAGTTGGCTTTTGTCCGGCTGCAATAAGTATATAGTCGATTATTGCTTTATATTGTCTGATATTTGCAGCATTGCCAGATTTTTGTCTTTTTGCATATTGAGCTTGAGCCATCTCTAATGGGGTTCCCATAAATGCGTTAGCATAATCTTTAGGTTTACTTGCGTCGGCTCGTATTTCGTTGGGGTGTATGAATTCCGGAATATATGTTTTTATGGTTTCTAGGTTTCCTTTATTGATGGCCTCTATAATCTCAAGCCAATATATTTTTTTCTGTTCTTCGTCCCATATATCATGGCCTTTACCATATTTTTTTACTTGAGATTGCGGCATTGTTTGTTGCTGTTGCTGAGATTGCTGCTGTGGTTTGTATTGTTGTTGAGATGGTTGCTGTTGATACTGCTGCTGCGGTGATTGGTATCGCTCTTGATCGTATTGCTGTTGTTGTCCTGGCTGGTATTGTTGTTGATATGGCTGCTGCTGTTGATATTGTGATTGCAGTTGTTGTTGCTGTGCTTGGTTATACTCAGGATAATATTGCTGTTGTTGTTGTCCTGGTAGGTATTGCTGCTGATATGGTTCTTGCTGTTGATATTGTGGCGCGGATGTTTGTTGTTGCCGATATGGTTGTTGGTATGGCAATGGATGGTACGATTGTTGTTGTTCTTCTGGCTTCGGTTGTTCTGGTTCTGGTTTTAGTTTCGGATCTTGCCGCAGTTGCGCAGGCTTTTGTTCTGGTTGCGCTAACTGTTCTTGTTGTTGTGGTAACTGTTCTTGCGGTAGTTGTGCTAGCTCTTGTTTTGGTTGCGCTAACTCTTCTTGTTGTTGCGGTTCTTGTTTTGATTGTTCTGGTTCAGGTTGGTATACTTCTTGCTCTTGCTTTGGTTGCGGTAGTAATTCTACCACTTGTTTTTCTTCTGCTTGTGTTAATTTTTGTTGTTGTGGCAACTTTTCTGGTTCTTGTAGTTGTGTAGCTGGGATGTCCATAGTAAACGTCGCAAAAAGAATTGCATGATCAGAAAAGTAGTCACGTTCTTGATCTTCTGTAGAGTGAGTTAGTAAACGTTGGTTTTGCTTCGTTACTTCAGGATAGACTGTGTCGTCAGAACGTGTAATATTTTTAGAAAGAATATAATCTAATTTAACTAATTTATTAGATCCTCTTCGACTCGTATCATAATTAGTTGTTGCTGTTGATCCGATGGTTAAATCATTATCGGTTATCCATTGTTGTATTTTTCCATCTTCATATCGCCAATTAAAGTCACCCATAATAATCCATTGGGTAATGTTTGGTTTTGATGCTATAAAATCCATTATTTCATCAAGTTGTGCTTGTCTAAACTGGTGATAACTAAAGCCACTACCGCTACCTACGCCTCCTTTAAGAAGAGTGTTTATAACGCCAAGAGTTTCCGTTGGATTTTTTTTAGGATTGAGTATCTGATATAAAAACCCATTGTCTGTTGCAGTAGGCGTTTTAAATGATACATAGTTGCTATCTACTAGATCGAATGTATTTTTTTTAGTTACTAAATAGAGACCCATTTCTTCTTGGATGTGAAAAAACTTTCGATTGTTTAGGTATACGTGCGGTGTATCGCTGTCATAATATTCTTGTAGTCCTACTATATCTGGTTTTAGGTCGTGGTGTGGATTGATGAATAATTCACTGTCTTCAAAAATTGTTTGTCTGTCTTCAAGAGATTTATAATCATCAGCGTTATCTGTTTTAGGCTTAAAATTTCGCTTATAGAGATCCTGTTTTAAAACGTTGCAGGAGGCAACGGTAAAGGACATTGATTCATCGTTTGATCTACTGTATGTTATTGGTACCAAAAAGACTAATATAAGAAGCAAATATCTCGATAATACGTTGTTTTTAATGATCATGATCGCTCTCTTGCGGTAAGAATTTTTTAGTTTTTTTATATGTAACCTGTTTTGTTTATATTTAATTAAAATTTTACTATTTTTTATATGGTTATCGTGGGGGGGATCATTCTTTTAATTGCTTCCAGGTCTTCTCTATCAATAGCTGCTTTAAGTTGTTGCACCCAGCGATTTGATATTGCTTGAGTTGTAATTGGTTGGGCTTGTGTTGGCATGAGGTATTGTTGTTGGGCCTGTTGCTCAGACTGATATACTGGCTGTTTTTGTTTTTTTGATTTTTTTATTTTTCTTTTTCGTGTTTTTGGTGCTGATTTTTGTTGATATGTTTGTTGTTGCTGTAATTTTGGTTTTGGCTGGAGTTCTGATTGTTCTGCTTGTTGCGATTGTGTTTGATATAGTTGTGGCTGTTGCAGTTCGGGTTCTATAAGTACTGGTTGAATCTGTATTGATGATTGTGGCTCTGGTAGCAATTGCGGTTCTATTTGTGCGGGTTCTTGTACTGGTGGCTCTGGCAATGGTTGGGGCTCTAGTTGTGGTTGTATTTCTGAAGATTCTGGTTTTTCCAGTTTTTGCGGTTCTGATAAAGCTTGCGGTGGTAGTTGGGTAGCTGAGGTATCTATAGTAAAGGTTGCCATAAGTATTGCATGATCAGAAAAATAGTCACGTGTTGCATCTTTATTAGAATGGGTTAGCAGGCGTGCCATTTGTTGTTGTGTATTAGGATAGACGGTATCGTTAGATCGTTGAATATTTTTGGAGAGAATATAGTCGAATTTAACTAATTTATTCTTTCCTTTTTGGTTATTATCATAATTGGTTGTTTCAGTTGATCTGACGGTTAACTTATTTTCATCTATCCATTTTTGAAGGGTAGTACCATCATATTGCGAATTAAAGTCACCCATAATAATCCACTGATTAGTATGGGGATTTTTTTCTATAAGATGAGCTATGAATTTTATATAGGCGGCATTGCCGGGGGCAGGGGTGCTTCCTCTAAGATGAGCATTGATAATGCCGACAGTTTTTTGGGGATTTTGTATAGGAGTTAATATTTGATATAAAAATCCAAAATTTTCCGCTGTAGTTGTTTCAAAGAAGATAGACCCTTCAGCTTGCAGATTGAATATATTTTTATTGCTTGCTAAATATAAGCCATTTTGTTGTTGGACATAAAAAAGATCAGTCGATAGATTGATATTTGGTGAATCATTTTCATAATATTCTTGTAGTGCGATTATATCAGGTGTGTTTTTTACAAGAGGGCTTTCATCAAAATAATGTTGTCTTAGTGTCAAATCTTGCATTAGTTTAGGATCGGTTCCTTTAATAGGGTGTTTTTCATAAGCAGATTGTTGTAAGACATTGCAAGAGGCAACGGTGAAGTCGATTGAATTGCCGCTATAGGTGGTTGGTGCATAGATAATTGATACAATAAAAATAAGAATGAAAAAAAGATATCTAGAAAGATTGATAATTATATTTTTATTAAGATTCATAGACTTCCTTTTTTACATTCAGATTATTTACTAGGTTGTGTTGCTTCAGTTGTTTTTGGTTTTCTGTCATTAGACCACCAATTGCTTAATCCTGTGCTCCATGAGCTTTTTTTTGTTGGGCTACTACCCTCAGCAGATGCTGATTTGCTTGGCTGTGCTTGGACTCGTTTTGGTGCAGAAGGCGTAGAGCTTCGTCCAGAAAAAGGATTAAGTCTTTGAAGCCATGAAACCTTACTAGAGATATAGTCGAGCACCTTTTTATAATTTGGAGTATTTGAATCCTTTGCTTTCTTTTTTTCTTCATAGAGACGTTGAGCCATTTGTAATGGCGTTTCCATAGATTTTCCAAAAGAAAGATCAATAAGCTCTTTTTTATTAGATTGTATTTGTGAATCATGTTTTTTTACTTCTTCTAAATTACCCCTTTTAATAGCTGCCACCAGTGTTGATTCAGCTGGTTTTTGCCTTGTTTGCGACGATGGTGGAGCTGTTCGTTGAGAAGTTTGTCTTGCTTGTGCGGTTGTTGTTGTTGTTGATTGGGGAGATGGTGATTTCTGTGGGGATATTGGTTGTCGGTATGGTTTAAGCTTACTTGCCGGTTCATTTTCAACGTCCATCATGTGAGGTTCGTATTTTGTTGTATCTGTACTTTTCTCTTTTATATATTTGACTATCCATTCACCATCTTCATAAGCGTCATTTTTTGGATCTAGTGTTCTGAGTTTTTCTTGAGCCATTTCTAAGGGTGTGCGTGCAGGCGAGCCTGGCTGTATACTTTCAGGTATTTGTTTTTCATGAGGAAGTATATTCTTTGGAATAAGTTCGTTTACTGTCTCGATATTTTGAGTATCGATAGCCTCAATAAGTCGTATCCAATCATTTTTTTTTTGTTCATTTAAACGTGTTGAACTGCCATTGCAGGTTATTGAGATAGTAGCAAGTAGTAAGATAAAAAAATATTTAGAAAGATATTTGGTGAACATATTATTATAAAGGTTCATTAGCTTCCTTTTTTGCTTTATTGTATTATAGGTTATTTTTTCCCGATGCTAGAAACGAAATTGCCAAATCGCTTGTGCCAAGGGAGGTTAGTCGATTGGTCAGCAGCTCGGCCAGCGGATGTTGGTACGCTAGCTGGTGATTTGCTTGGTTGTTTGGCAATTGGTTTTCTAGAGAAAAATTGAGTAAATCGTTTAAGATATGAAGTCTTATCGGATTTACTTTGTATATACTCAAGCACGTCTTTATATTTTTCGATAAGATCAGGATTATCTTTAGATTTTTTTCTTTTTTGGTCATAGTTATATTGGGCCATCTCTAATGGTGTCTTCCTAGGTGTCTTCCTAGGTGCCTTCTTATCATCTAGGCTTTCAGGAATTTGTTTTTCATCAGCGTGTATGTATTTTGGAATTAATTGTTCTATTCCTTCCAAATATGCTCCATCAATAAAACGTATGAGGCCTAACCAATTTGTGAACTTTTCTTGCGGGCTCCATACAGTATAACCTTTGCCGTGAGGGCCCTTTTCAAGGAGAGGAGCTGGTGTAGCTATTGGTGGAGATGGTTTTTTTGCTGGTGAGGGTGCAGAGCTTTTGAACCATCTTTTATAGAACGGATCCTTGCCTGATTCACGTATATATTTCAGTACGTTTTCAAATTTTTTAATTTCTTTAGTATTTTTTGATGCTGCTACTCTATCATAGGCTTGCTGGGCCACTTCTAATGGCGTTTTCATAAATGTTGCTAGATCGGGATTAGGGTTTTTTTCGTTGGGATGTATTAATTTCGGAATATAGCTTTTTACTTCTCCTAACGCTAATGTATCAATAGCTGTCATAAGGCCTCGCCAATGACTTGATTTTTCTTCTTCATCTTTCCATTTGGTATGGCCTTGCCCGTGAGGACTCTCTGCAATTAATTCTTGTTGTTGTTTTGTTATATTTTGCGGCTTTGCTTGTGCTTGTGGCTGTTGCCCTTCTTCATACAGAGGGTGGTGTTGCTGCTGAGCCAGCGGCCGTTCGGCCATCGATGGTTTAGCCTCTTGTTGCGCGGGTGGTATTGGTGGTAATGGTTTTGCGCTAGGTATTTCAAAGGTTGCAAAAAGTATGGCATGGTCAGAAAAATAGTCGCGGGATTGATCATCTTTAGAAGAATGGGTTAGTAAGAGATCCATTTGTCGGTCTACCGGAGGGTAGACTGATTCGTTAGATCGCGTAAGATTTTTAGAAAGAATATAATCTAGCTTAACTAATCTACCGTTATCATAATTGGTTGTCGCTGTTGATCCGACAGTTAACTTTTTATCAGCGTCATGTATCCAATCTTCAATATTCTTGTCACCTTTATATTTGTCCTCATAGCGCCAATTAAAGTCACCCATGATAATCCATCGAGTAACATGGGGATAATTACCCTTTATAAATTGAATTATCTCGGTAAGTTGTGCTTCTCTAAAGGATTGATAAGTATAGCCGTCAGGAGCATCAGGCCCCCCCTTAAGATGGGCATTGATAACAGCAATAGTTTGTTGGGGATTGTTTTTAGGGCTTAGTATTTGATATAAAAATCCATTATGATCTGCTTTTGGTGTTTGAAATGATACAGAGCCCTTTTCTATTAGATTGAATGTATCCTTTTTAGTTGCTAAATAGAGACCCATGTCTTTTTCAATGTAAAAAGAACGCGGATTGTTTAGATATATTTGCGGTGTTTGGTTGTCATAATATTCTTGCAGTCCTACTATATCTAGGTGTGGATCTAGATTTCGATTATGTGGCGGTCCTACGAACAGCGGACTTTTTTGAAAAGATTTTATTCTATCTTGAAGAGGTTTATAAGTATCAGCCTGATTTTTGGGCTTAAAGCTCATATTATAATATTGCTGTTTTAAGGCATTGCAGCAGGCTACGTTAAATTGGATTGGATTGCCGCTATATGTTACGGGTACATAGGTGATTGATATTAGAGAAATAAGAATGAGAAAAAAATATCTAAAAAGGTATGTGGCAATTATATTTTTATGAAAATTCATAGATTCCCTTTTTTGAATTATGGTATCAAGATTATTTTTTTGTAAATTTATATTTTTAAAAAACTATAAATATATACTATTATTGTAGTTTTATTTATGGCTGAAAATCAAGAATTGCAATTATTTTTCTGTTTTATTACCTAAAATTGATAAATTGTTCGTATTGGTTACCCTTAGTAGAGTGATTTATGGCTTATATAGGCCTTATTTTTAAAAATGTGGGTTAAGGGGTAATTTTTTTATGATATTTCAAGATTTGTTTATCCGAATGAGCGGTATATTTTTTAGTTCTTTTTTTTGTTGTTTATTTATTGGTTCCTGGTTTATTGAGCAAGCAAAGCGTTTATTGAGCGCTAAATCCCGTCTTTATACGCCAGATACTCATCGGGTAAAAGATGCAGTTCCGACAATGGGTGGCTTATTTATTCTTGCAGCGGTTTTGTTAAACATGTTTTTTTGGTGTAATTTACGAGATCCAATTGTTTTTTTATGCGCTCTATGTCTGTTAGGCTTTGGATTTATTGGTGCTTTTGATGATTGGTTTAAAATTAAAGTTCGTGTGGGAATACATGCACGAACCAAGTTTTTTTTGCAATGTGCAGTAGCGTTGCTCGTTGTTGGTAGTTGGCTTTTTCTTGGAGGTTCTACTTCTATATATGTTCCAGGAATACCCTATTTACAAGGTATTGATATTGGATGGTTATTTATTCCTTGGGCGCTATTGGTGATTATCGGTACCAGTAATGCAGTTAATTTAACAGACGGTCTTGATGGTCTTGCTATTGGTTCGTTATTGCCGAATTATGCGTTTTTTGCCTTAATTTGTTCTGGTATATTGGTTTTTCAGCCAGCGCGATCTATATCATTATTTACGAGAGAAATTACAGAAATAGCCGTTATAGCGAGTGGTCTTTTTGGAGCTTGTCTGGGTTTTTTGTGGTTTAATACGTATCCTGCAGCTATTTTCATGGGGGATGTCGGTTCTCTTTCTCTGGGTGCAGTGTTAGGATTTATTGCATTAATGTGCAAAGGAGAGTTTATATTATTGCTCTCAGGGGCTATTTTTGTAGCTGAAACGCTTTCGGTGATGCTTCAGGTTGCATCATACAAGCTTCGAGGCAAACGTATTTTCAAAATGGCACCGTTACATCATCATTTTGAGCTATTGGGCTTAAAAGAGACGACAATCACTACTCGTTTTAGCATGATTACCTTTTTATTGTGTTTATTTTCAGCAATTGCCATTAAATTGACAAATAGATAAAATAGTGTAAATTTATATAGAAGAGATTATATATATAAATTTATAGTTAAATGTTGTATGCGCAATTTAATAAATTTTTAATATTTGGAGGAATTATGAAAAAAAGCTATATAAAAAATCTAGGTCTGTTGTTTTTGCTATTAATGTCAGCTGTTGGCCTTAGTGGTAATAGTTGTAATTACTCAGTCAAGAATCCTAAGCCAGGCGTAGCTGAACGCTTATCGTTGATAGGCGCAGGTTTTTCAGCTGTGGGTGGATTATTGTATTTGTTTGGTGATGGAAAAGATTCAATGGTAGCTAATATTGGAAAAGCGATAGGTTTAGGTGGCGCAGGAGCGCTATCAGCTGGTGTTATAGCAACTATCTATAATTATATGCATGATATTTCTAGTGCAAGTAAAGACCAAATAAAACAGTTTCTGGCTGAGAGTAATGATAAGGTTCTCGTACAGCGAGGTTTAGCCGGATTACGAGCTCTTTTGACCATTGCTGGTTATAACGTTTTTGCAAAAATAGTAGATAGAAATTGTGAAGGTAATCGTTCTCTTGCGATAACAGCGTTAGGAATTGGTTCTTATTGTGCTTTTGATGTATATAGAAATTTAGAGTATGTAAAAACTACATTCGAAGAAATAGTGAACTCACAAAACGAAGAAATAGCGGAATCTCAAAAGCAGGCTTAAAAAGATACACTCCTATCACGAAAAAATGAGTAAAATTACGGGGCCCTCATCATGAGATGGGGGTTCTTTTTTTTTGCCAATAAATTAGGCTAATAATGCCTGTAGTTTTTCTATTTTCTAACGAAGGTAAGATAGAGTGCAATTGAACCGGCAACGGCAGCGTTTAAGCTTTCTGTGCCGCCAGGCATAGGAATAGTAATTCTGTTTTCACAATTTTCAAGCCAGTTTTCGGGTATGCCGTGTGCTTCATTGCCAATTACCAGAAGGGCTTTGTTTGGGTCTACTATTGTACTAATAGGTTTGCCATTGCTTACGGTAAGCGCATACAGTATTTTATCTTTTTTATGGCTAAGTAGCTTTTCCCAAGACCACTGAAAAATATGCACTGATCCTATAGTTCCAGCACTTGCTTGTATCACTTTGGGATGAAAGGGATCAACTCCTTCAACAACAACCAGAGAACCAACGCCAACGGCAACAGCCGATCTAATCAGTGTTCCCATGTTGCCCGGGTCACTAATATTGGCAAGGACAAGACCCGATGTTAATGTATCAGGTTCTGGCGCTTTGGGTATCTGAAAAACAGCCAATAAGCCGCTTGGGGTTTTTTGGGTACTTATTTTTTCCATCACTGATTGGTTAACGAGAACTATATTTTCGCTGGATGTAAGGGTATAAGCTTGGCTTAAAAGAGGTTCGGTAGCATAAAGAGTATCTAGTTTTACGCCATTATCTACGCCATTATCTATGAGCGTTTTACAGATACGAATGCCTTCGGCAATAAAAAGTTGTTGTTTTTTTCTTTCAAGAGTTAATTTTAGATTGGCGATCTTGTTTATTTCTGGATTTGTTCGAGAAGTTATTGTTTTCATGTGGGTTGTTTTATAAGTTGTTGTTTTTATATAATTTCCATATTCACTACAAGATGCTTACCGTGAGCTGCAATTCCGTAACATAAAATGGGTCCTTGATACTCAAAATTTTTTAGCTGCGCTTTATAATCAAGGCTTTTTATTTGCTCTAGTGCTGTTTGAGCTAATGCTGAAAGAGTTGCGCTTTCTTTATCCGGTGCTTTTTTAAATTCTATTAAAATGCCAGGGTCAGGCTTGTTGCGTGGCATGAGCATAATATCATAACGACCATCGCCAGACTCACGGTTTGATTGAATTATGTAACGATCTGCAAGTCCGGCCAATAATCCTAATACAAACATATGTATCCGCCACTCTAGTTCATCCTTGCGTGTATCATGTGAAGAGCAAGTATCAGCAATAAATTCTTGTAAATAGTATTCGACCATTTTTTTGTTGCCCACAATAAAAGCTTCAAAAAGATTTTTAAGTCGAGCAAAGCTGATAGTTGTACTGAGAGCTTCCAAAACAAGCTCTTTATAAAGCTCTGCTATCTCTAGGTTCGGAAGTGCAAGTGTATAATAATATTTATTATATTTAAATATATTTGAGGTTGCTGTGAGATAACCGGCAAATAAAAGAAAGCTCCATGGTTCTTGATTTTTTTTATCAATATCAGGAAGAGTAACTCCTTCATCTATTATTTTATCAGTAAGTATATTTCCCTGTAGCAATAACCTTATTTCATCTTTAACTTCTTGGCTAGCTTTAGCAATAACATGTGTAATAAGATTGTTATTGCTGGTATTAACCCAATATGATTTCAAAGCTCCTTTTTGTTCAATGCAATTCAAAAGTGACCATGGGTTATACATATTCGTTTGACCAAATATATATCCGTCATACCAAAGCTTAATACACTCTTTTTTGTTGCTGAGATCATACTGAGTCAATAATTGATTTACCTCTTTTTGAGTAAAGCCAAATTTATCAGAATATTTATCATTTAACACCGTGCATACAGAGAGATGGTTAAGGCCTGAAAATATTCCCGCTTTTGCGATACGGGTAATGCCAGTTAAGAGTCCTTTTTTAAGAGCAGTATTTGATTTTAATACTTTTGAAAGCAAGTTATCCATAAATTTTATCATTTTAGGGTAATAATTTTGCTGGTATGACGCCCCCCCTGATGATAGGTGGGGTAAATATGCATAAATTATTGGAGCATCATATTCATCTATGAGAACAATAACTTTTTTTTCTGTTTGTTCATATAATAGACGTGATAAAAATTGCAAACTTTGAACAAGCTCATTTTCAGGCGCCTGTTTAAACTTAAGTCGATTGAAAATATCAAGGTCAGAAGCATCAATTTTTTCTATAGTAAGACTAGGAAAAAGTCGTTTACATTCTTCTGATATAATAACTGCAAATGCTGCATAAGCAGATTCCCATGAATCGACTTTAATGTCTTTAAATGTTAAAAAAATAACAGGAAATTGTCCTTGAAGAGCTCGATATCCTGGATCTTGCCATATGTTGGTTTCTTTAAAAAGATAAGAAGTGTCTTGACCTGTTTTTTCAAAAAAATATTTGAGCATCGAAAGATTTAATGTTTTACCAAATCGACGAGGGCGAGGGGTTAAAATAACTTCAGCTCCATCTTGCCAAAATTCTTTAATAAGCAACGTTTTATCGACGTAGGTGCTTTTGTTGTCGATAAGTTTTTTATAATCATCGACCCCTATGGGAATTGAGGGATAGGGGGAATTGTGAGACATAAAGTTCTCCAAGTAATAATTTCTTAAAATACTTTTTTTTATACTTTTTAGTTACCCTAGTATTATATCTGATCATGCAAAATAGCAAGTCTATATTGTTGCATTAATTGCACCATAAAATGGATATTGTGAATACTCGTAAGCATATAGCCGGTCATTTCTTTAGCTTTAAGCAGATGGTGTAAATAAGCTACCGTATAATTTTTACAGGTGATACAGGAACAGGTTTCATCAATGGGTCTAAAATTATATTTATGTTGAGAATTGCCTATTTTGATGTCGCCTTTCGAGCTAAAAACAAGGCCGTGTCGAGCGCAGCGGGTAGGGTGTGAGCTATCAAACGTATCTAAGCCAAGTTTGACGCATGCTTCTATCGAGTAAAGGTCTCCAATGCCCAGCAGATGATTTGGTTTGTCGGTGGGGATTTGTGGCATTAGCGTAGTGAGCATGGTTATCATCTGTTCTTTTGTTTTACCTAGACTTCCTCCAATAGCAAACCCATCAAAAGGGAGTTTGCTTAAGTAAGATGCACTTAATGCTCGCAATTGGGGGTCAATGCCGCCATGAACAACGGCGTACATTGCCTGGTTATTTTTATTGGCTATATGAGCATCTAATGATCGTGTTTCCCAGCGATGCGTACGGTGGAGTGATTTTTCAAGAGCCCGTTGATCGATATGATAAGGGGGGAGTTCATCAAAAGGGATAATAATATCAGCACCAAGAGATTTTTGAGCGGCAATTGAGGTTTCTGGTGTTAGAAGTATAGGGCTACCATCTCGGTAGGATCTAAAAAGAACCCCGTCTTCATTTATTTTTAGAACAGCACTATTGCCAATTTTTTTACCACAACTTTTGAGTTCATCTTTGACGGTACCGTAGGCAAGGCTAAATACTTGAAATCCACCTGAATCAGTGATAAGCGGCATGCGGCGATTCATAAATGTATGGAGACCACCAGCAGCTTTAATAATATCCGTTCCTGGTTGCAGCATCAGATGGTATGTGTTGCAAAACATAAGCTGTAAGCCAAGATCATCAACGGTAACGCTATCAAGGGATTTCATGGTAGCATTAGTGCCTACTCCTACGAAATTGGGGGTATCGATAATGCCATGGGGTGTATGGATACGGCCGACTCGAGCGCGTGATTTTTTAGATACGTGAAGTATTTCGTAGTAAAAATACGGCTTATTTGATTCTGGTGACAAAATAGGGGTGGGTATTAAACCCGGATTATCTATGTACATAGTAGATATGCTGGCCTAAAAGGTGATATAAAGATTTGATTGATATATATCAAGTATAGCACACTCATACTATTAGGTCGAAAAATAGTATTTAATTAAAAAAGTAATTATTATTGGTTATTTGGGTTCGTTGGGTGTCGCCGGGTAGTATTGAAAGGCGGTAGTTAAAGCTAAGCCAGTCATAAAACCACATCCAATTGCTATGCCTATTTGATGAGCTTGCTTTCTGATTAGCGAGTTTGTATCTTTATCGAGCCATATTATTGTTGCGGGAACTTCTGCTACCGCTGTCCCTATTATGCAATAACGGGACCCTTTGGCCGCTCCATACCCGAAACAGAGTCCGCTTAAGAATCCTAAAGATGGCGTTAGAAACTTATTTGGTTCTTTGATTGTGGTGGGTTTTAATGCTGGGTGAGCCCGTCCTTTGAAGCTTTCTCGTTTTGCGCTGAAAGATATTGTAGGGAGTAAGCACAAAGAGAGTGCCAACATTGTTTTAGAATTCATAGAATTTTTTTCATGTAGAATAAGTGTTAAAAAGCTTAAAATAATATCAGAGGGTAGATTGGTCTGTTTTTAAGTTTAAGTCAAGAAGAAAAATGTTTTCAGTAGGGAGTTATTATAGAGCAAAGCGGCTGATAAATAACGGGCCCTCGCCGAGCAGACTGAACAGTATATAATGGTAGTGTCCCCGGAGGGGCACTACCATTAAGCTTGTGTCAATAAGAGAAAGTTTGAAAAAAATTGGAGTGTCGTCGCCAGACAGGGTAAAAGAAGGGGGAAATTTTTAATAGGCTCTGCTATATATATTTTTTGTATTAATCTGTTTGTTGATATGTAAAAAAGTAGAAAATTTTTTATTTTTTATTTTTCTGGATATCGATCAGCATTGGCACGAAAATAAGCGATTTCAGGATTATTTTCAGACATTTCAATATATTGTACATAATAGCCGGTTTCAAATCCGCCACGTTCTTTATACTGCTGTTCTTTTTTAGCAAGCAGATCGATTTTTTCAATACCATATGCTTTGCATAGGCCATCGATTACTTCTAAAACGTCTGCAAGTTCAGCAATTAATTCTTTTTTGTTTGTGGCTGTGGTGACTTCTGTTGCTTCTTCGATTAACTTATTTTTTAACGCGTTTTGTAATGCTTGGCCATTTAAATATTCGTAAGTTGGGTATACTTCTGCAGCTTTATCGATAGCAAGGCTTTTATCTCGTCCTAATTTATTACAAAAAAATTTTACCATAATTTTTTACCCATAAGTTTTCTTCTTTGTGATTGTTACCAGCCGTGTTCAGAATATGTTTTATTATCTCTAATAGCAGTCAAGGCTTGTTGATGTGCAGGAATAGTATTGCTTGGAATGTTATTTATTGGAGCCCAAAAATATTCACTATGTTTTAATGGTTCATTGAGGGTTATGTTTCCAGACCATGTATCAGCTTTAAAAACAAGCAGTAGTAGATTGTTTTCGGTTCCATTGCGTGATAGTGTGTGAACAAGTTTGATGTCGCTCGGGTTGAGACTAATTCCCAATTCTTCTTTAGTTTCTCTGATCAAAGCATTTGTTGGAGTTTCGTTCTGTTCGCATTCTCCGCCGGGCAATGAATAGAGATCGTTGCCAAAATCAACATTTTGTCTTTTTAATAATAGTACAGAATTATGAGCTGTTAACGTTAAAAGTACATAAACTTTAACCATAATTTCCCTTTCATTTTTTGTTTTTAGAATTGTGTTGGGTATGCGACAGAGCTGTTTTAACCTTATTTTATGAGCATTTTTTGACCGTGTAACTTATAGAATTCTTTTTCTAGCTCTTTGTGTTTGAATCCCTGTCGAAAGGCTCGTAAATTTTGTGTAACTTCTTCGATAGAGCCCGAACCATCTTTTTCAGAACCGCCTATTATTGTGTAACTGATTACTAGTGCGGTTAGAGGTGTTGATAAAAATGGATTTAGTCCGTTTTCATAGCTTTGTTTGTGAGATTTTAAGAAATAAACTGTTTCAGTTTCTATAACGAAAAATATTTTTCGTTCTGGCATTTGTACAATAGAAAAGCCATATGTCTCAAATTCTTGTTCGATCTCTTTATGTCTCTGTTTTTTTTTGGCTTCATTTTGTTCTTTTATAGCTTCCCCGGCAAATATGCGTGATAAAAAGCCAAAGCCTATCGTGTTTGAAATTAAATTAGACAAGAAGTTTTGGGGGACGATTGGAAAGTTGTTTTCTTCCGCTGTATAAGTTGGCAAGGTAATGAGCAATAGAGAACATACAAAGAAAGATTTTATAAAAAAAGATTTTAACATAGGTCCCTGTTTGTTTAATAAAAGACATGGTTCAAAGATATGATAATTTTTAATATTATTTTATAATTTATCGCAATAGATAAAAAAAAGTTAGGTTTTACTCGTTATTTTTTTAACAAAAAGCCTTGATAGTGTAGCAAAAGGGGCAGCAAGAGCGATGGCTATTACTTTAATAGCGTAACTAATGATAATAATTTCTCCCATAGAATCTACTATCCCATGCAGGCCTAAAAAGCTAAAGAGTATCGTATCAATCAGTTGGCTGATAAGCATAGAGCCATAATTTCGAATCAAAAGAAAACGATTGATCAGTTTTTTTTTCAAAAAACCATATACAAGATAATCAACGCTTTGCGAAATCAGATAGCACGTCACTGATGCAAGGGCTATGCGGGGCATAAAGCCTAAAATAAGGGTGAATGCGGCTTGTGAAGTATCAGCATTGCTTGGTAGATAAATAAGATGAATTTGAGAGATAATGGTATAAAATATGAGTAAAAAAAAGTTTATTTTAATAGTTTTGCGAGCAATGGCTGGGCCGAAATATTCTTGCAATAAATTAAGGCCGAGAGTTGCACCTATGGTAAAAGCGTCAGCGCATGTAGCATTAAGTCCAAAGAGTGTTGTCTGTTTGAGTACAAATAAGTTAGCAAGAATGCAAACAAGGCAAATAAAAGAGACAAGTGCTTCTTTGCCTAAATATAATGCACCTAGTGTCGCGCTACTTATGAAAATGGTCTGGAGTAAGAAAATAAGTTCGTTAGTGAGTAAGTGTGTTGGTATCAAGGCTTACGGCTTTCTGTTGTTGGGTTTAATGTTAATAGGTGTGTTAATTTCGTAGATATTGCCGCCGCACGCATGGCGGTGGTGGGGATAGGGTGTGGTGGCCGCCTACGTACCTAATTTTTCAGCAAAGAGAGTTTTGATTCAATCTTTTGTTTTTCTTTTTTATACTTTTTTGGTTTTATAATTTTTTATTTAAGTAAAGGTGCAGGTATCATGTTTTTCTGCTTTTCTGTTATCTGTTGGCCTGGATTAAGGGGTGCGTATCAAAACCGATAAAAAGGCACTCAGAATGAGGTATAATGCCAAAATTTTGCATAACTTTTTCTTGCATAGCGCGAGCAAGATTAATAATATCTTGGGATGTCGCATTGCCAAGATTAACTAACATGTTGGCGTGTTGATGTGATACGCGAGCATCACCAACTTGTAGTTCCCCTTTTACGCCGATTTTATCTAGGTAGTAGGCTGTATAGATCATTTTTTTATTATTAATCACCAGACTAACTTCATGGTCATGAAAATTTCTAAAAAAACTTCCACAGGTGTTTTTGGAAGGATAACGATTGACTCGATGACGAATAATTTCAACCGATCGTCCACGGGCATACGCAGCTTCAAGGGCATTACAGGACCTGAGCTGGAATGTTACATTGAGAATGAAATAGTCATGTTTTTGGAGTTCTGATGTGTTATACCCGAAAGAAAACCAGGATACGGGTACCGTTTCTATGCTATTTGTTTTTTTGTGAATAATAACTGCTTCAACGATAAATTGACTGAGTAAAAATTCATAATAATGCAAATTAATATAGGCAGATCCGCCGACTGTTCCAGGAATGCCACTAAATTCTTCTAATCCAAGAATATTATTGTTCAAGCAATATTCGATAAGTTCTTCCATGGTAGCACCAGCACCCGCTTGCACGAGGACTTGATTGCCGTCTTTTTTTACAACAGTAATTGTAGTAAGGCGTAGACGAACGACTAGCCCATTAAAACCTTGATCGCTAACCAGAATATTTGCGCCTAGGCCAAGAATAAAGAGTGGTAGATTGTGCCTATCGGCATATACGAGGGCTTCTATAAATTCTTGGTTAGTTTTTGGTTCACAGAAAAAGCGAGCGTTGCCGCCAGTACCAAACCAGTTTTTGTCCCGTAAAGATATATGTTCTTGAATTGTAAGTGTGCCATTTTTCGTATTATCAGGTTGTGAATTACTATCTGGTCGTATATTGTTATTGTGATGGTATATCATGTATATCTTTTTGTTGAGAGAGTTCTTGCTTACCAAAGAGAGGTCGTTGAGGTACTCTATTTTCGGTGATTAATGTTTTACATGTTGAGCTACAGGTGTTTTCTAGATCTTTCTTGCATGTATTACAGCAGATAAAATGTTTATTGCATAACGCATTAAGGCAATTAACATAATCATCGTAAGGAATGAAGCAGATAGCGCATGACCCTAAAATATCATCATTTATTTTTGCCGTAATTCGATTGTCAAAAACATAATTTTTCCCTCGAAAAAAGCCGTCTGGGTATTGTTCAACATAGCGATGTATGCCACCTTCTACTTGAAAAACTTCTTTGACTATATTTTTTTCTTTAAGATAGGCAGAAGCTCGTTCACAACGAACACCGCCAGTGCAATACATGAGTACTTGTTTATCTTTAAAAAGATCGCTATTGGCATCAATATATTCAGGAAGATCTCTAAAGCGTTTAATTTCAGGGGTAAGGGCACCGGTAAATTTTCCAACTGCAGATTCGACCATGTTTCGGGCATCTAGAATAACAAGATTATTCGGTTTTTTTGATAGGAGTTCGTGTACTTCTTGTGGAGTTAGATGAGGGCCGCCTTGTGCTGTTGTTAATTGTTCTGGATCGATACCCAAATTAACAATAGTATTACGCATTGCCACCCGTAGTCGTGGAAAATCGTCTGCAGATCCTGGTGCTTTTTTTATATCCATGTCTTTAAAAAGAGAGAGATTAAGCATTATTTTTTCATAACGCTCTGTATCGCAAAGAGAGCCACCCAGAGTACCATTAATACCTTCATGGGCAATCAATAGGCGTCCACGTAAGTTGAGCTTTTTGCAGAGCTTTGTTTGCCAGTCGGTGAATTTTTTTGGATTTATGATGTGTACATACTTATAAAATAGTAAAATGTTACCCATATTATTTCTTTCTTTTTTTACCAGGCTTTTATTTTACTTGGCAATTTTAGGTACCTATAGCAAGTGCTTATGATATTTTTATGGTTACTCTCCAGGATACCCATAAATGGGGCATTTTTAATATGCTCCGCTATAGTACGAAAACCATACTTATATAAAGAAAGAGTATAGCAAAAAGACGAGAAGGCGTCGAATATTTATGCTTCAGCCTCATGGTAGAGATTCGAAAGACTTTTATAGAGAGCATAGCTAATGGCAAGTCCTCGCTGGGCAAGGAGGAATAGTTCATTTTTGCTCAACGAACTATTTTCATCCAGAATATCAAGAAAATCTTCTGCTAATGATAGAGCGCCAGACAATAAAAAGATGTTGGCCGTTATTTTTGCGGCTTTCCATGCGTTATCATATACAGCTTGGTGCAATATAGTGTCGTATTGATATATAATTTGTGGGTTCAGGTCTATTTGGTCACTATTTGTTGAACTAAATAGGGGGGTACACGAGAGCAGGGCTATAAGAAAAAAAACAGAAATGGCTTTAGTTTTTACTTTGGTAATTATTTTTTTCACTTGTTTTTGCTTTCTTTTAGATAAAAATATCTCGAAAAAAAGAATATCTTAAAAAATAGAGTAAAAAAATATACTTTAAAAAAACAAGCTAAAAATTGATTGTTAAGAGTAACTTGGTGCGCCCGGGAGGACTCGAACCTCCAACCTACAGATTCGTAGTCTGGTACTCTATCCAATTGAGCTACGGGCGCGTGTTAGTTTTGATATCTGGTGGAGAGAGAGGGATTCGAACCCTCGTGCCCGGTTACCCAGGCTCTTGCTTAGCAGGCAAGCGCTTTAGGCCACTCAGCCATCTCTCCATATATTCCAAAGATACATAAAGAATAAAGCTATTTTACTTTTTTCTCAAGTTATAAATAGTTTTTTTATTAATTTTTATATAATTTGGTGATTAGTCCCTTGTTTATTGCTGTGTTAATAGGAGATTTTGTGGGTATAGTTGTATCTATCAAGGTGGTGCCCCAGTCAGGACGCTTGGCTTGGAAGCTGGGAAAAAACGATCAGCTTGTCTGCTATCTCAAGGCAGCTCCGGAGCGAGGACTGGCAAATAAAGAATTTATACAATTTCTTTCAAAGTCTATCAAGGTTGCCCAAGCAGATATTATTCTGGTAGCAGGAGCACAGCATCGTCTTAAAAAGATTAAAATAGAGCGAGATATTACGTTTGATCAGCTTTTGCATATGCTGGGAGTCTATCGACAGATTAATATTTTTGATTAATGTTAATTTCAGCTGATTCTAGTGAAAGTTATTTTGCTATCGTCTTCTAACGCGCAAGCAAATAGTATTGGCAGAAAGGGGCTAAATAGAATATTCTGTCTATAAAAATAGTCTAGAGTAAAAAAGGGGGGGGGTGGTGTATGCCTTATTTTAAATGGTCTGGTGTTGATATACAGGGAAATAGGCTAGCAGGGCGTCAATTTGCTTTATCTAAAAAGGAGTTGGATGACGCACTTTTTAAATCTGATATTGCTCTGATAAAGAGTAGTTTATGTTACCCCGTGAAGTTTTTAACTCGCGTTAGTCGTGCCGACAAAACAGCCTTTTTTAGTCAGCTCCATGTTCTTGTTGCTTCAGGTATTCTCCTTCCAGAAGCATTAACTATTGTTGCTCAGCAGAACCGTCACCTGATTTTAGAAGAGATGTTGCATGCAATAGCATTGCAGGTGCAAGAAGGGGAGATGTTGAGTTATATTGCTTATAGATATCCTCTTTTATTTGACTCTCTTTCTATTCAACTTTTAACTGTTGGAGAAAATAATGGTTCATTGGCAGCTGCCTTTGAAGCGGTGGTTCAATATCATCGAGTACAAGCAGCTTTCTATACACAGCTGTATGCAGCCCTTTTTGTGCCAGCATTAACAATGATCGTTTTTTTGTTGGTGCTGCTATTTTTATTTACTTCTATTATTCCCCATTTTGCCCAGATGTTTTCTTCTATGGGCTCTACGTTGCCTTCATTTACGGTAACACTTTTGCATATTAGTGCCTATGTGACCAGTTGGTTTTTTGTGCTATTTTTACTAGCCTTTTTGTTTGCTGTTGTTGCTGCTTATTATTACTTTAAGAAAACAGAAAAAGGTAGAAAGCGAGGGGAGCGCATTTTATATGCTCTTCCTTACGTGGGAACATTTCTGACGTATCAAACATTTGGTTATTTTTTTGAATCAGTAGGCTTGTTGCTTGATGGAGGAATTCAACTAGTCCCTGCACTTATAGCAGTGCAAAAAAGTATCAGTTATGACGCGTTTGCGCAACAGATGCTCGTCGTAATTGAGCGAGTAAAGCATGGCAATTCTTTTGCTCGAGCATTACAAGTTTGGGATAAGAAGCTTATTTCGCCTGATATTATGGCTCTTATTCGTATTGGATCAGAAATCGGAGCATTGGGTAATCAATTAAAGCAGTCAGCCTGCATATATCATGCAAAAGTAAAGCGTATGCTATCGCTGTTAACTATGGTCATACAGCCTTTTTTAATAATAGTGCTTGGGTTATGTATTTTGTTTTTATTAATAGCGATCTATACGCCACTCTTATCGATTTCTTATACTATGTAATTTTATACTGGGTAAATTATATAATAATACCCAATTTGGGTGATTATGCTAAACAGATTTAGAATATACCCCCGCCGGAAGCGGGGGTATATTCTAAATCTGTTTCTCGCTACTATTTTAGGTGATTATTCGCCTAGCTTTTGCAGTTCGACTTGTAAGCTTTCCCATTGCTGATTTTGAGCTTGCAAATCTTTTTGATAGGTAGCTAAGTTCTTTTGCGCTGCAGTGAATTCGCTTGTACCATATTTAAGCTCAGCAAAACTTTCTTGAATGCGTTCAATATGTTTTTCTAGATTATAGATAGTACGTTCTACGGCGCCTATTTTTTTATTAACTTCTTTTAAATGCTTAGGGTTTATTTTTTTTTTAGTAGATTCATTGGCAGCATCGCTACCAGCAGCGACATGAGCAGCTCCAGAAGTATGAGCTGCCTGATCGGGGTTGCCTAGTATATTGTTTTTGTAATAGATATATCCGTCATAATTGCCTTTGTAGCTAATAACGCCTGTTGGGGTTAATTCAATAATGTGAGTGGCAAGTTTATTTACGAAGTCTCTATCATGAGATACAAATATAATCGTACCTTCGTAGTCAGTAAGTGCCTTTAATAACACTTCTTTTGATGCAATATCAAGATGGTTGGTCGGTTCATCAAGAAGCAAGAGGTTTGCTTTTTGTAACAGTACGCTGGTCATACCAACGCGATTTTTTTCACCACCACTCAGAACTTTGACCTTTTTTTTAACGTCATCATTGCTGAACAAAAAAGATCCTAAGAAAGTACGGATTTCCTGTTCTGTTGATAGGGCAACGCGAGATTTAATATTGTCAAAGACTGTTGATTCAAGATCAAGGGTTGCGTTCTGATCTTGGTCGAAAAGCGCATAGGTAACATTGTGTCCAAAGGTTATTTCACCTTTTTGGAGAGGGTATTTTCCCGATATAACGTTAAAAAGAGTTGTTTTACCAACACCATTTGCTGCAATAATAGCTACCTTTTCACCACGAAGTACTTCAAATGATACGTGCTTGAAAATCTCTTTATTTTCAAATGATTGTGCTACATTTTTAACAGAAAGCACAACGTTGCCAGCTCGTTCAATAGGAGGAAATCTAAAATTAATCATTCTTCTTTTTGAAGCTAAAGTTATTCGTTCAACTTTATCGAGAGATTTAATCATACTCTGTACCATTTTTGCTTTTGATGCAGTGGCCCGGAACCGATTAATGGTCTCTTGTCTTTGCTGTATATCTTTTTGTTGAGTCTGATAGGCAGCTTCTAAAAGAGCCATATTGTGCTCTTTTTGTTTCTCATACTGTTCATAATTGCCGGTATAGACGGTACCTTTTCCGTGCTCAAGTTCAAGAATATAGTTGCAAAGTTCATCTAGAAAATAGCGTTCGTGGCATATTAATAAAAATCCAAACGGTGCTTGGTTTAAAAACTGTAAAAACCAGTCTTGAGCTGTAATATCAAGATGGTTAGTGGGCTCATCAAACAGATAAAAATCAGCTTTTTGTAGGAGTAATTTTGCAAGGACGACCCGCATTTTCCAGCCAACACTAAGATTAGAAACAGGCTCATCGAACTGTTTTTCTGAAAATCCAAGGCCGCTGAGCATTCGTTTTGCCTCTGCGCGCGCGCGCTCAATATTAAGTTCTGCTAGTTGATCTTGTATTTCAGTGTATCGCTCGAGGCTTTTAGGGTCTGTTTGTAAGTTTTTTTCTAATTGTGCAGCTTCATCGCAAAGAACTGTTATATTTTCAAAAGCACCGAATGTCTCATCTACTATAGATTTTGACGAATTTAATACAACTTCTTGAGGTAGATAGGCGATTTTTTTGCCTTTATTTATGACAATTTTGCCATCATCAACAGCTTGTGTGCCGGTTAACGCCTTAAGAAGAGTCGATTTACCTGATCCATTAGCGCCAACGAGGCCAATACGTTGTCGTTGGTCTAGGGTAAAAGATATATGGTCAAATACTATTTGAGTACCAAAAGAAAGGGTGAGGTTGTATACATTAATCATACACGAATCCATTAATAAGTAAGGGAGTTGATCAGGTAAGTCTTTTTAATATAGCAAAAATATACGTACTAGACAATTGGAAAATTTGGAAAGTATTTTTATTTAATTCTATAATAAAATAATTAATGATAGTATTCTCAGGGTAGTTAGTTTAAAAATTATACATACTATAGTATGCTGTAGCTAGAGTGCTTATGCTTTACGAGTGCTTGAAGGTTAAGAGTATATCGGTTGTTGAGATAGAAAAAATTAGTATAGATAATATATTACATACGATTATTTTGGGATTTATTATGCGGCAGGTTCATCTGGTTTTGTTGATTGGTTTTTTTATTGGTTCAGAGTTGTTTAGCTGCAATCATGACGATTTTTTGGGTAATCGAGCGATGATAAGTCATGTTGATATAAGAGATAGAAGGCCTAGCCTTTGTGTCGTTGATCATATTGATTCTGATGGTTTAGCATCTTTGGGTTTTTTTTCGCCCCGCATCCATTCTTTAGCTGAAGATTTTGTCCAACCTAGAGATTCTGTTTTTCATATTTCAAGTATTCCAGACAATAGTGGAAATAGAAATCGTCACGAGGCATCAGCGATTAAAAGAAGATTCAGCAGGGCGGTTAACGGTGAGTTTAAAAGAGATGAGTTTGGAGATAGAAAAGATGGTATGGAATTTTTGGCTCGGGTTCCGGTACGAGAACAATCATATTCTAAAAGTTTTTTAATGGCTTTAAAGGCAGGAATTGGCCGTTCAGTTTTTGGTTTATCGAAAAGAGGCCTTTTGACATTGTTGTCAGATTCAATTTCTTTTCTTTTTATTTTGCCTAATTTTCATTTGCTTACGAATTTTCATAACAATAAGGTGGCTAGTAACGAATTACAACAAGGTTTAGGTCTTGTATCCATAAAGCCTAGCGATAAACGTAGATTTTTAGTTGCCTTCGATAAAGCGTCTAAGGGACGAGAAATGTCGGGGAAGGATTTAGCTGAAAATTATTCAAAAGAGACAGGTAGTAAAAGAAACTTTGACTTTTGGTATGCTATTAGGAGATCAATAGTGGAGCCGTTATGTTTAGAAGAAAACCAAGCAAATTATTTGCTTTCTTGTACGTCGCCATTGAGTCATGCAAGGTTGGAGGAATGTGTACAGGAGCATTTTGAGAATCATGACGGTAGTGATAATCAGGAGGGAGTTCTGGCTAATGACCATCTTTAAAGCGCTGTGATTTGGGAAATTGTTCCCATTTTTTACCTGTTCAAATACTTTTTGCGCTAACACATTTGCTTTTAGTTGTTTTCTTTTTTTCTCCCTCGTAGTAATATATTCTACATAAAGGCCTTATTTTTTGGATTAGTTAGACTATATATATTTATAATTATAACCGAAAAAATTAGACCTTATTTTCAAAATATTTGTTTTTTTTTATAGAAATAAAAAGATTGTTTTAGATTGTTTTATACACATGGTTGTCCAGGAAGTGATTATGCAACATATACGTTTATTTTTGTTGATGAGTTTTGTAGTGAGTTCAGCGTTATTTAGTGCTGATGAGTTAGAATTTGATAGAACAATGGTAGTGCGCCCGAGAAATGGCCGACCAGGTAGGCTCAATGAAGAGAACTTGAAAGGTATCGATAGTCGAAGTAGTATGTCTGCTGTAAGGGCTGATTTTTACGACAATGGGAGCGGTCAAATACCGGTTGATTTGAGAGTTCCTGCGCCAAGAGCGATCAGTGAGGGTAAAGAGCCTGAAGAAAATGATTTGCCATTAGGTTTGCAAGCACCATCTTTGCTGAGTTTGGCGGCAAGAGGATTTGGTTTTATGGTAAAAAGAGCGACAGACTTGCTACCATCGAGTTTTAGGTCGATGCAGTCACAGCAAGGAGGAGGTAGGGACGAAAGGGCAGATGTGCCAGCTCATAATTATGCTGATCATGTTGCGCTTGCAGGGATGATTGCTTCAGAGAAAAAACTAAATAAACAACTATTTTTTGAGATTTATCAAAAGGAAAATCCGAATGGTACTATTGAAAATTTTAAGAAGCTGCGTAGTTCTGGATACAAAATTTTGAATCAAGAAATGCCAGGGTTAAGCATAGATCGGCAGAATGACATTCTTTGTCAGTGTTTATTAAATCAAAAATGGGATGTTTCAAGATTTGAACAAGTGGTATGTTTTGTATCGCTGCAACAACAAGAAGAGCAATTGGTGGAAAATCAGTTGAGGCTACAACCGGTTGTTGCGCCTGAAGAATTATTGGTAGAACGGAAATGGCCAGCAGCACCAATAGCACCGGTTATAAGGCCAGTTATGGAAGTATTAGTAGAAGTTTCAAGGCCTAGCTTGATGGAAAAAGAGCAAGAAAAAAAGAAGGTTATTAATGAGTTGGCTATTGAGATATCTGCGGTTGATTTTCAAATATTAAAAGGTTGTAGCAATAAAAAAGCAGTAAGTGATCTTTCTTTTAGTTTAGGATACAGAGCTGATGAGTTTGGCCAATTTTATTCTGAAGGAACCAGCATACTGATGTCGAGTCGTCAGGCAAGAGGTGAAGATTTTGGTTGGATACCAGTTGTTTTAGGCAAGGCCCTTTCCATTGCTAGTAAGTATAATCGAAAAGAATATGTTCTTGATGATCTTAACGAAGCGGTTTTAGCATTGGATCAGCAGACAAAATATTCAAGAGGGGGCGGCTGGGGATTCTAAAGATGTGATTTAGGTTTTTGTGGTCAGCAGTTATTTGTAGGTCGTGATTTTTATAAGATAGTTTTTAATTGACGTTTTTTATCTTTATAGCTATATTATTTCTAACTTTAATAGTTATATTGTTTTATAATTTAGATTTCATAATTTAAATATATATTTAAATAGTGTGCTTAAATAGCCAATTAAAGTAAAAATTTGAAAAAATAATGCCGGGGTGGCGAAATGGCAGACGCACGAGACTCAAAATCTCGCGGTGGCAACACCGTGCCGGTTCAAGTCCGGCCCTCGGCACCAAAAACATATCAGTTTCGCTCACATAAATATATTGAGCGAAGGTATCTGAAAAGCTCGTATGAGTAAAAAAAGATTTAGTCTAAATAAAGCAGAGAGAGTAGTTTCGTGGAGAATTGTATTTTTTGTAAAATTTGTGCTGGTACTTTAAAAGCAACAGTCATTGCTGAGTCACCTGATATCATAGTAATTCAAGATATCCGTCCGAAAGCTCCTATCCATTATCTTATTATTCCCAAAAGACATATAGATAGTTTGTCTACTATTACGGATAACGATACCTCTCTCATGGGAAGCATGATGTTGATGGCGCAACGATTAGCACAACAAAATTCACAAGCGCGAGATTTTCGTCTGCTTTCTAATAATGGCGTTGGCGTAGGCCAGTCGGTATTCCATCTACATTTCCATTTTTTAGCTGGCAAACATATGTCAGATTTTTAGACTTAATTTTTTTAAAACAAGTTTACTCTCTATAGTAAAGCTTAGATAAAAAAAGTCCCAAATGAGTAAAGTATTAAAATCTCGTGAATAGTTTTGTTTGTGTCTCTCCGGCGGGGGATAAGATGTCCCGTTATAAAACAATTTTGCTTTCTAAAATAGTCTTATTTTTTTAGATCTGTTTTTTTGTATGGTGCTTGAGCTCGTCTTGATAAAAAATATAGAGACCAATAAAAACGATAAAGGTAGAGAGAAAGTAGTGCCAGGTAATTTTTTCTCCTAAAAATGCCCATCCATTAAATGCTGCAAAGAGTGGGCATATAAATCCTGCAAAAGATATAAAGGTGGCTGTGTAGGTTTTTAACAGGTGTCCATAGAGATTGTGGCATAGAATGTTGCTCAAAAGAATGACTACGGTAAGCCAGCCAATAAAAGGTAGGGGATTGGTTATTGTAAAACCATTTGGTATAAAAAAGGTGGTGCCAAGTGACAATATGCCACCAGCTGTCATGCTTAGACCATTGATCATCGTCGGAGAATAATTATATTTGTAGATCATTTTTCGTACAATAATCCATCCGTACGCGCTTGAAAAAACAGAGACGATGATTGCTAGTTCTTGCCATGAAATAAGAGATAGTTCGCCAGTCATCTGTTCAATGGGAGTTGTTGTTAGCAAAATAGGAATCATTCCTAGGAAACCAATACAGAGACCAAGAACCTGTTTTTTGGTTATTTTTTCTTGTAATAAAAAGTAAGAATAGATTGCTGTGGCAAAGGGAGCAAAATTATGTAAAAAAATTGCTTTATATGATGGCAGCCCGCGTAGTCCCCAGAAGCGTAATATGTAAGTTACATAGATGCCAAAAAAAACCAGTTTGGCATAATCTTTAAAATGTTCTTTTTTGAAGTTAAACTGTTCATGGGGAGAAAGGTGTTGGTAGGCAAGAAGTATAAGGCCTGCAATGGTCATACGAACGCCTGCGAGTAGCGTTGGAGATGTGTAGTTAACGAGTATTTTTCCAATAGAAAGAGAGCAGGCAAAGAGTGCATACATAATAATAATAAGCGTCATAAATAGTATCTTTAGTTCGTGGTGTTAATTGGTGCGTTAATGAGTTAATATTGATAGTAAAATAGTTTGCGATTAAATAATGGTAACATTATAACAGATAATTGTAGCAAAAAAGTTATGGAATATAAAATCTATGTTATTCTCTAAATTAAATAAAGAGATGGGTAAAAGAGATATCTGTATATCTGTACGTGCGTATACGCGCGCGCGCGTTAATGATTTGGGTGAAAAGTGGGTTGCTAAAAATACATGAGGGCTGACAGAACTATTTGCGTTATGAGATATGCGTGAGCGTGTAGGTGTAAAATTGGGATTTTTTGTATGTTATTAACTTTATTGGTCGGTGTTTTATTGTCTTTTTTTTCTACTATAGTAATGAGTTATGTTGCTATGGCAACTCCCATTGGGCCATGGATTGCGCCGACATTGGTGCTCATCGGACTTTTTTTATTTCGTTTATTGCGAAATAGTATTCAGGTAACGCAAGCTTTAGTGTTGGTAACTGTTGCAGGATCTGTAGGTGGTATTATTGCTACAGGATTAGGTTTTTCTTTTCCTGCTATATACTTTCTCTCGGGTGATCTTTTTAGTGAGTGGATGTGTAATCCCGCTCTATTTGCGGGAATTGTTTCGGGTCTAGTATTTGTTGCAGGTTTGTATGGATTTTTTTTGGCAAACCTTTTTGAGTACCAGATAATAGAAAAAGATAAACTCCCGTTTCCTATTAGTATAATGATTCATGAAATGGTTGTTGCTGGTGCTCAAGTGCAGAAAGCCTATCAGCTGGTAGGCGGCTTTCTTGCGACTTTAATTTTTTGTTTTTTGCAAGATGGTCTTTTTTGGATTAAGGGTGTTTTGCCAAAGTCATTTCAACTACTTGCACCGGTAACATTTGCTGGTGTGCGTATTCCAGCTTTTGTGTTTGATGTTTGGCCTATGGTTTGGGCGATCGGTTTTATTACGGGACATATGATAGCAGTTCCCTTGGCTGTTGGGGCGTGCGCACAAGTTTTTATTTTGGGACCGTTAAATACATGGTTTTTTGCAGCCTTATCTCCGTTGGAATCGACCTTTGCTTTTTGTAGCGGTATGATTTTGCTTGGTTTAGTAGAAAGTGCAATTAAAGTATCCAGTATGATGATGCAAGGTTGTCGTTGGTGTTCTAATTGGTTGTCTGGGTTATGGCATTCTGACAGCAAATTATCTGTTTGGGGGTTTTTTAAAGCTGACAATAAAGAGGTTGATCGCCAGCAGTTCTTTGGGCGCTCTTTCGAACAGTTATTATTATGCTGTTCTGTTTTTGTTTTTTTATATTGCGTTGGTCTTTCTTTTTTGCAAATTGTGTATCTGTTGGCCAGTACAGCACTTTTTAGTTATCAGATGGTTGTAATTGGTGCAAAGTGGGGAATTGTACCTTTGGGTCGATTTGCTACTTTTATTATGTTGCCCGTTTTTTTCTTGTTTAGTTTTGATGGTGTTCAGGCTATTTTTGTTGCTACTTTTTTTGAAATCGCAGGTGGCTTGTCTTACGATGTGTTGTGTGGCCGGGTTATTGGCAGAAGAAGTGATGTTGATCAAGCATCTATTAAGTATTATCAATATATGGGGTTATTGGTGAGTGGTCTGATAATAGGTTTGGTTTTTTGGTTGCTCATTAAGAGTTGTGTATTGGGTTCGGCAGAATTGTGTGGTTACAAAGCGCAGAGTCGCTCTCTTTTGGTAAATGTTGTTTTGCATGGCAATGGTTTTGATATATACATGTTGTCTTTTGGATTTTTATTTAGTTTTTTATTAACACGATTAAAATTAAATCCGACATTGGTTCTTGGTGGGCTTCTAATGCCCCTCAATCTTTCGATTGGACTTATCTTTGGTGGGCTTTTAGCAGAAGTGTTAACTTTCTTTGTTAAAGATCGTCGTAAAGTAGAACCATTTTTTTCTGGTGTTTTTACTGCTAATTCGTTATGGATGCTGCTAAAAGCCCTTATTTAAATAAATCACTTATACATATTATGTGTTTAGAATAAGATACGCTTCGATAAATGGCATAAGCTGACCATCAAGAACATTATCTGGTTGGGATGACTCGTAGCCCGTGCGATGATCTTTTACCATTTTATAAGGGTGCAGAACATAAGATCTTATTTGTGAGCCCCATTCTATTTTCTTTTTTTCAACAAGCAAAGCATTTTTGGCTTCTTGTTCTTCTTTTAATCTTTGAGCAACTCTTGACCGCAACAATTTCATGGCTGTCTCTCTGTTTTGACCTTGAGAGCGCTCGTTTTGGCATTGGGCGATAATGCCAGTAGGAATATGGGTAATGCGAACAGCTGAATCAGTGGTGTTTACATGTTGTCCACCAGCACCACTTGCGCGATAGGTATCTATGCGAATGTCGCTTGGCTCAAGTACAATTTCTATTTCCGGAACTTCTGGGGTGACCAGTACGCTGGCAAATGATGTATGCCTTCTTTTGTTAGAGTCAAAAGGAGATATGCGAACAAGTCTATGCACCCCTTGCTCACTTTTTAAAAGACCATATGCTTTTTTACCGCGAATAAAAAGAGTGGCTGATTTTATACCGGCTTCGTCGGCTGCTTGATAGTCTATTATTTGAATGTGGAGTTTTTCTCGTTCGCAGAACCTTGCAAACATGCGCAATAACATATTGGCCCAATCTTGTGATTCGGTACCACCAGCGCCCGGAGTAATAGCAAGAAAGCATGAAGAGTCATCATTCTCTTTGTTGAGGAGTACGTCTATTTTTAATTTTTTAATAGATTGACATAAGTTATTGATGTCTATTTCTAATTGGGTTAGCGCCTCCTCGTCGTTTTTAAAAAGATTAAGAAGTTCTGGGATTTCCTGTAACGTTTTATCTATATATATATATTGTTCATATTCAGTTTTAATCTGTTGAAGTTCTTTGCCTAAATGCGCCTGTTGCCAAAAGTTTGGACGAAGGCTTTCTTTTTCTAAAAAGGCAAGTCGTTCAGTTAATTTTGATTGGCTCCAATATGTTTTAAGAGTTATGAAGTCTGGCTCTATAATTTTTAGCTGATGGGCTAGGTCGTCAAATAACATAAGGGTTGCTTTCTTGGTTAGAATTAACATAAGTTTTTTTTAAAATTTTTTAAATTTTTTTTAGATATATTTCTTTTTTTATAAGATTATTTTAACTTTCTTATATTTATTATACTGGTTTTTATAGTTTTTATGTATGGCCTTCATTTAAGATGTTTTTTGGGGTTATTGTGTGATTTTCATGAAGATTTCAAATAAAAAATTAAGAAGTTGGCAAAAATGCTTTTATTCTCGTGTTTTTTGCTGAATATTCTCCCATAGAATAGATTTTTGGGGGTTTTTTGTTTAATGAGCCATTGAGCTGAAAAAGCTTTTTTTGTGAAAAATAAAAATATTTTAAAAAAAATTAAAAAAGTGTTGACTTAGTCTGTGTAACATGTATAATTTTACCTGAATCGTTAGTTGAAATAAGCGTTCGAAACGAAAGTGCGAATCGAAAAAATGGGTCGAAAAAAGTGTTGACTTAATTTGTACAACATGTATAATTTTATCTGAATCGTCGATTGAAATAAGCATCTGAAACAAAAGCGCGAATCGAAAAACGGTTTGAATTTAAAAAAGATTCTTTGACATTTACTTAAGAAAATAAAAATTTGCCTGAATACTTTAAGTGAAACCCTAGTTAAAATTTTGTGATGGAGAGTTTGATCCTGGCTCAGAATAAACGCTGGCGGCGTGCTTAACACATGCAAGTCGAGCGAGAAAGCTCCTTCGGGAGTTAGTAAAGCGGCGGACGGGTGAGTAACACGTGGGAATCTACCCTTTAGTGAAGAATACCCTCGAGAAATCGAGGTTAATACTGCATACGTCCCTACGGGGAGAAAGATGGCCTCTTTGCTGTCGCTGAAGGATGAGCTTGCGTACTATTAGCTAGTTGGTGGGGTAAAGGCCCACCAAGGCTATGATGGTTAGCCGGCCTGAGAGGGTGTACGGCCACACTGGAACTTAGACACGGTCCAGACTCCTACGGGAGGCAGCAGTGAGGAATATTGCGCAATGGGCGAAAGCCTGACGCAGCGACGCCGCGTGGAGGATGAAGGTCTTAGGATCGTAAACTTCTGTTAAGTGGGAAGAAAGACCTAGTTCTAATACAGACTAGGAGATGACGGTACCATTAGAGAAAGCACCGGCTAACTTCGTGCCAGCAGCCGCGGTAATACGAGGGGTGCAAGCGTTATTCGGAATAATTGGGCGTAAAGGGTGCGTAGGCGGTATATTAAGTCTACTTGTTAAATCTCTCGGCCTAACTGAGAGACATGCGAGTGGATACTGGTATGCTAGAGGGTGGAAGAGAGAAGTGGAATTCTCGGAGTAGCGGTAAAATGCGTAGATCTCGAGAGGAACACCGATGGCGAAGGCAGCTTCTTGGTCCATATCCTGACGTTGATGCACGAAAGCGTGGGGAGCAAACAGGATTAGATACCCTGGTAGTCCACGCTGTAAACGATGATCACTAGACGTTAGTTTTGCTTTGCAGAATTAGTGTCGTAGCTAACGCGTTAAGTGATCCGCCTGGGGAGTACGGTCGCAAGATTAAAACTCAAAGGAATTGACGGGGGTCCGCACAAGCGGTGGAACATGTGGTTTAATTCGACACTACGCGAGGAACCTTACCTAGGCTTGACATGTTTTTGACAGCTGTAGAAATACAGTTTTCTAGGCTTCGGTTTAGACAATTACACAGGTGCTGCATGGCTGTCGTCAGCTCGTGTCGTGAGATGTTGGGTTAAGTCCTCTAACGAGCGCAACCCCTGCTATCAGTTGCTACTTCGTAAGCAA
This sequence comes from uncultured bacterium, assembly GCA_963719415.1. Taxonomy (GTDB): domain Bacteria; phylum Babelota; class Babeliae; order Babelales; family Vermiphilaceae; genus JAPLIS01. The sequence continues at coordinate 1,026,961 of OY970383.1, forward strand.
GGCACTCTGATGGGACTGCCTGGGAAACCAGGAGGAAGGTGGGGATGACGTCAAGTCCTCATGGTCCTTATGCCTAGGGCTACACACGTGTTACAATGGCCGGTACAAAGGGTTGCAAACTCGTAAGTGTAAGCTAATCCCAGAAAGCCGGTCTAAGTTCGGATTGAGGTCTGCAACTCGACCTCATGAAGTTGAAATCGCTAGTAATCGCGTATCAGAACGACGCGGTGAATACGTTCTCGGACCTTGTACACACCGCCCGTCACACCATGAAAGCTGTTTGTACCCAAAGTTATTTTAGCTAACCTGTAAAGGAGGCGGGTAGCTAAGGTATGGAGGGTGATTGGGGTGAAGTCGTAACAAGGTAGCTGTAGGAGAACCTGCGGCTGGATCACCTCCTTTCGAGGGAGATAAAGTTAATATTAATACTTCGGTATGCTATTATTTAGGTGTTAGATGTAGTTTTAATGAATCGATAGACGTTAAAGTATAGGCATTAAATACGCTGGGCCTATAGCTCAGTTGGTTAGAGCACCCCGCTGATAACGGGGAGGTCAGTCGTTCGAGTCGACTTAGGCCCACCAATTTAGCTATAATTGTGATAAATCTATGCTGATTGAGTCATGTGGAGTTATGATTTTTAAGGGGATGTAGCTCAGTTGGTAGAGCGTCCGCTTTGCACGCGGAAGGTCAGCGGTTCGAATCCGCTCATCTCCACCAAATTATTAAAGTTTAGTAAATTGTTGTTATGTCTTGTAAATAAGTGAATATTTATTAAAAAAAAATTATTGTGTTCTTTGAAATATATAAAAATTATTATGTCTTTGAAATATTAGTGTAAATTGATAGTATTTAACTAAATAGCGTAATACAAATTTGTGATTAATTGAAAAGGGCATTTGGTGGATGCCTTGGTATCAAGAGGCGATGAAGGAGGTGGAAGGCTGCCATAAGCTTCGGGGAGCTGTCAATCAAGCTTTGATCCGAAGATTTCCGAATGGGGAAACCCATCTTGGTAAACCCAAGATATTTTTATCTGAATATATAGGGTAAAAAGGCGAACGGCGTGAACTGAAACATCTAAGTAGCGCCAGGAAAAGAAAACAAAGTGATTCCCTGAGTAGTGGTGAGCGAAAGGGGAAGAGCCTAAACCTATATCATGTGATAGCCTGTGTGCGTTGTGATTATGGGGGTTGTGGGATATAACATGTTAAAGATATACAGATCTTGATGTTGTAGTTTATTTAATTTAGTTGAATTGTTCTGGAAAGGACAGCCAAAGAAAGTGACAGCCTTGTAAATGAAATATTATGATAAAGCATTAGTTTTTATTCCCAAGTACCATGGAGCACGTGAAATTCTGTGGGAATCTGCCCGGACCATCGGGTAAGGCTAAATACTACTTGATGACCGATAGTGAACAAGTACCGTGAGGGAAAGGTGAAAAGAACCCCGGAAGGGGAGTGAAATAGAAACTGAAACCAAATGTCTACAATCGGTGGAAGCGATGTATACGTACGCGCAACCACGTACCTTTTGCATAATGAGCCAACGAGTTATCGTATATTGCAAGGTTAAGTTTTGAAAGAACGGAGCCGTAGCGAAAGCGAGTCTGAATAGGGCGATTAGTAGTATGGGATAGACCCGAAACCTAGTGAGCTATCCATGTCCAGGATGAAGTCTCAGTTACATGAGATGGAGGTCCGAACCGGTGTAGGTTGAAAACTGCTCGGATGAGGTGTGGATAGGAGTGAAAGGCTAATCAAACTGGGAAATAGCTGGTTCTCCCCGAAATATATTTAGGTATAGCCTTGTTGAATTCATTTATGGTGGTAAAGCACAGTTGAAGTTTTGGGGACGTAAGTTTACCAGATTTTTACTAACTCTGAATGCCAGTATGTTTAGAAGACAGGAGTCAGACTGTGGGGGATAAGCTTCATAGTCGAGAGGGAAACAGCCCAGACCATCAGCTAAGGTCCCTAAATATTCGTTAAGTGGTAAAAGAAGTGAAAATACACAGACAGCCAGGAGGTTGGCTTAGAAGCAGCCATCCTTTAAAGAAAGCGTAATAGCTCACTGGTCAAGTGTTTTTGCGCTGAAAAACGAACGGGGCTAAACGAATTACCGAAGCTATGGCTTATGTTAAAATTATTTTTTAATGTAGGGGTAGGGGAGCGTTCTCTGATAGATACAAGCTTGACCGTGAGGACAGGTGTCGTGGATCAGAGAAGTGAGCATGTTGGTATAAGTAACGAAAAAATAGGTGAGATTCCTGTTCGCCGAAAGTCTAAGGGTTCCGTGAGAACGGTTCATCCACTCAGGGTTAGTCGATCCCTAAGCCGAGGCCAATTGGAGTAGGCGATGGAAAGCAGGTTAAATATTCCTGCACCACTTGATAACGTTTGAGCGAAGGAGTGACGCAGTAGGGTAGGTTGACTTGGTGTTTGGATGCCAAGCTAAGCACAAAGAGGAGCTTTGTAGGTAAATCCGCAAAGCTGTTATCCTTGAAGTGTTATGGGTGTCTCAATTCTATAAGAAGAGATGTATTCAATTGATCCCACACTGACTAGAAAAACTTCTAGCGAGTTATTTGAGTGATCGTACCGCAAACTGACACAGGTAGACGGGCTGAGAATGCTCAGGCGTTGAGATAATTATCATTAAGGAACTCGGCAAAATTGACCCCGTAACTTCGGGAGAAGGGGTGCCTATGATGTTATTAAGTTTACTATAAGAAGCGTTGTTAGGTTTCAACAAAGAGGCCCAACCGACTGTTTAACAAAAACACAGGGCTCTGCTAACTCGTAAGAGGAAGTATAGAGTCTGACGCCTGCCCAGTGCCGGAAGGTTAATAGGAGAGGTTAGCCTTAGGGCGAAGCTTTGAATTGAAGCCCCGGTAAACGGCGGCCGTAACTATAACGGTCCTAAGGTAGCGAAGTACCTTGTCGGGTAAATTCCGACCCGCATGAATGGCGTAACGAGTTGGGCGCTGTCTTAATGATAAACTCAGTGAATTTGTAGTACCGGTGAAAATGCCGGTTACCCGCGGCAGGACGGAAAGACCCCGTGCACCTTTACTATAGCTTGACATTGATTTTTGGATTGATTTGTGTAGGATAGGCGGGAGACTTTGAAGCTGCGGCGTTAGCTGTGGTGGAGTCATCCTTGAAATACCGCCCTTATTAATTTGAAGAATCTAACTTCGACCCGTAATCCGGGCGAAAAACAGTGTCTGGTGGGTAGTTTGACTGGGGTGGTCGCCTCCTAAATTGTAACGGAGGCGTTCAAAGGTTCCCTCAAGACGAATAGAAATCGTCTGTAGAGCGTAAAGGCATAAGGGAGCTTGACTGCGAGACATACAGGTCGAGCAGGTGCGAAAGCAGGACTTAGTGATCCAGTGGTTCCGAATGGAAGGGCCATTGCTAAACGGATAAAAGGTACGCCGGGGATAACAGGCTGATCTCCTCTAAGAGTCCATATCGACGAGGAGGTTTGGCACCTCGATGTCGGCTCATCGCATCCTGGGGCTGAAGAAGGTCCCAAGGGTTTGGCTGTTCGCCAATTAAAGCGGTACGCGAGCTGGGTTCAGAACGTCGTAAGACAGTTCGGTCCTTATCCGCCGTGGGCGTAGGGTATTTGAGAAGGGTTGTCCCTAGTACGAGAGGACCGGGATGAGTAAGCCTCTGGTGTTCCAGTTGTTCCCCAAGAGCAACGCTGGGTAGCTAAGCTTATTAGAGATAACCGCTGAAAGCATCTAAGTGGGAAACTCGCTTCAAGATAAGATACCCCGTATAGACGTAAGTTAGTACATTAAGATCCCTTGAAGACTACGAGGTTGATAGGCTGGGTGTGTAAGCACAGTAATGTGTTAAGCTAACCAGTACTAATAGATCGAATGTTTTAATCACTATTTTAATATTGGTATTTAATTTATATATATTTCAAAGAACAGAATTGAAAAATAATTGAAAAAATTTTCTTGGTAAAACAATGATAAAATTTCTGGTGCATATAGCTAAGGGGAAACACCCGTTCCCATTTCGAATACGGAAGTAAAGTCCTTAGCGCTGATGATACTTGGCTGGTGACGGCCTGGGAAAGTAAGTAGTGCCAGATTTAATTTAGAGATCTTAGAGAAATCTAGGATCTCTTTTTTTATCTGATTTTTATAGTAAAATTTGGCTTTTTATTTGATTTTTCACTCGTCCAGGCGCGTTTATGCTGGAAAAAGTATAGAATATTTGAAAAAATAGTTAAAAAAATAAGAAATTTTAGTTAAATTTTGTTGTTTTTTTAATAAAAAAAGTTTAAAGTTTGTAGTAAAAAAAATTTTCTTGGTAAAACAAGACACAAATTTTCTGGTGCATATAGCTGAGGGGAAACACCCGTTCCCATTTCGAATACGGAAGTAAAGTCCTTAGCGCTGAAGATACTTGGTTGGTAACGGCCTGGGAAAATAAGTAGTGCCAGATTTAATTTAGAGATCTCAAAGTAATTTGAGGTCTCTTTTTTTTGTAGTTATTTTGTGTTGGGTAAAAAATCGATTATACTATTATTATAATAATTTTATTTTTAATTCCTTTTTTATGAAGCTCAAGGGTGTTCTTATGAAAGTTTTTAACTTTATTTCTTAATTTTCTGTCTAATTTTCAGCCTTGTGGCTCACACTGCGTATACTGAAATTCTGTATATATTTATTGCATAGAGTATTTTATAGAATATTTTTATGCAGTAAAATAGTCTTTTCGTAAAATAATAAAACGATACAGTGCTCTGTTTTAAGTATAACGTTTTTGTTCTATCTTAATTTGGACACACTAATAGTTAATTTTTACGTTTCATAAAAGTCTGAAATTCGAAATATTGAAAGAAAAAAATGAACGAAGAAAAAAAAGTTCAAAAAATAGTGACTGAATACCCTTATCGTGAAATAGAGGTAACGTACGAAAATAAGTCAGCTGGTATAACATTGTCAGGAACGTTGACGTTGCCATTGACAGATGGTCCTTTTCCTGTAGTAATGTTGGTTGCTGGCATGGGGCCAGTTGATCGAGATGGAACAAATTATTATGGTCACAAACCATTTTTTGTTTTAGCTGATCATTTAACTCGCCAAGGAATTGCCGTTTTGCGCATCGATAAACGCGGTGTCGGTAAGTCCACCGGGGTACTTGATCAGACTGTTACGTGTCAAGATTTAGCAAATGATGTACTTGCTGGTATCGAATATCTTAAAACTTGTGAAAAAATTGATATTAATCGTATTGGTTTAATTGGTCATAGTGAAGGCGGCCTTGTTGCGACCATAGTTGCAGCACATTCTAACGATATAGCTTTTGTAATTCTCATGGCAGGAGCGGTGGCGAATGACGTACAATCTCTTCTTGCACAGACTGCCGTACAGCTTGGTTTTGATGGTGCATCTGCTGAAATGATAAAACAGGATGGCATAATACGTTCAAAAATTCTTGAGCTGATAAAGGGTGAAGGTGATATTGAAAAAGCAGAGAATCAACTTAAGCAGTTATTTACAGAATATTGGGTTGTATTGCCAGAAGATCAAAAAAGAGAGTCAGAGCTTTTTCTTTTTGCGTTTTCTCCAACAAAGATTGAGTCGCGAATTAAGTTTATGAATTCTGCTTATTATCGCTTTATGCTTACCTATGATTCTTTTTTAGCGCTTGCAAATATAAATACCCCATTGTTAGCATTATATGGTGGGTTAGATTTTATGGCGCCAGAAATAGTTTTTCCTTATATTAAAAGTGCCATGGAGCAGGCGGGAAATAGGCACTCAACTATTATTGAACTACCAATGCTTAATCATTCCTTTCAAACTGCTATAAGTGGGGCGATAGAAGAATATGCAACAATTAAAGAAACAATAGCGCCCGTAGTTTTACAGGTAATATCAGATTGGATTTTTGCTCGAGTTGCAAAGGAGCAATTGGTGAATAAATAGATAATAAGTAAATAGATGATCAAGAGCAGTATGTGAATAATATCCTGCTCTTGATTGGTTTTGAAAATACTCAGAATGATTGAACGTTAAGCTAGGATATATATAGCTAAAATATAATAAAAATGGGACTTTCTATATGTTTGTTTTTTTGCAATTATAGCAAAGCGTTGATAAATAACCCCAAAAGAATATACTAATTTCTAAACAAAAATTTAGGAGTTATAGTATGTATAGCGTAGACATAAGAAAAAAAGCTCTCGATTTATTAATCGAGAAGAAAATGAAAAAAACAGAAGTAGCATTGTTGCTTGATATAGACAGAAAAACATTATATACATGGAATAAAATATTCAAAAAAGAAGGCCGCATTGCACCATTATCAGATCGAACAAAATCTGGAAAAAGCAGAAGAAAATTAGATTTAGTTAAATTTAAACTTTTTTTGGACGAACATCAAGATTGGACCATTAAAGCAATGACTGAAGCGTTGAAAGTTGGTAAAACAGCAGTAGGAACAGCTATAAAGGCTCTTGGTTACACTCGAAAAAAAAACAATATTTATTCAAAGAAAGAATAGAGAAAGCACGAATAGAGTTTGCAGAGAAAGTAAAAAAAATAAAAAAATCAGAATTGGTATATTTTGACGAATCTGGAATTGACAATAACGAACGATATGCATATGGATGGGGATTGCGTGGCAAGCGCGTTTTTGCTGAAAAACCCGGGCATTCTACGCAAAGAACAAGTATTTGCGCAGGTCTTTTTGAAAATAAACTTTGTGCGCCTTTAATATTCGATGGTTATTGCAATAAAGAAATTATTAAATGTTATTTTGAGACTGTTTTGCTGCCACATATAGGTACTGGAAAGACTATTGTTTTAGATAACGCATCGTTTCACAAATGGATCGAAATCTCTGATATTGTAAATAAAGCTGGTTGTTCTTTGCTTTTTTTACCTGCTTATTCTCCAGACTTAAACCCAATAGAACATCATTGGGCTTACCTAAAAAATAATATTAGGCGTGAGCTTGAATTTGTTGAAAATGATATTTGGAAAGCGACTTGTAATGCATTTGAGAAAATGGGGAATTCTTAGTGCGCTATGCTATATCAGGAAAATAGTATGCAATTATGTATCCGAAAAAAAGCTAAAAGGCTAGTTTTGTTGATTTTATTGTTTGTTACGTTAGTAGGTCAAGCTGGGCAAATAAGAGCTGCTAGAATAGAAGGAGCGTATGGTGAGGCGGCGGTGAGAGAAACGCGACGAGTGAAGATAGAAACAGAAATAATAGAAGCTGCAAGAAGAGATGGCATGATTATAGGAATAATGGGAGGAACAATAACGGGGATAGCAGGGGGCGTAGCGGTGGGGCTACTACTTTGGTTAGTAGAGAAAATACGAGAAAGAAGAGTATTGAGTTTAGAATCCAAGAGCCAGATATAAATTGTAATTAATCTGTCGAATAGCGAACTTCGGTTTTGATTCCAGCCAGTGCTTTTTGTGCATGTGTAGTGCTATCATTTGGTAAATTGTCAACAGGAAACCATTCAATGGCAGAATGCCGATCAGGCTCATTATTGATAGCTTTATTTTCCCAAATTTTTATCAAAAAATAAAATCCTAAAATATCTTTAGTATTAGTTTTACTTGCATGCACTTGAAGAACATGTACTAATTCTAGATTTTTTTTATCTATAGTAACCCCAATTTCTTCGTTCGCTTCACGTATAGCAGCTTGTAATAGCGTTTCATTTTTTTCTAATAAGCCACCGGGAAAATTCCATTGTCCCAGTGCCCAGTCTGTATTGTGGCGTTTGACTAAAAGAACTTTATTGTCTTTTTATAAAATAATGCCAACGTATGCAGGCAAAGTAAAAAGATTTTTCATATTTTTTTATGTATTTATTAGGAGCTTTAGTTTTAGGTTAATATACTTGAAATTATTTTGCGATTATTGATTTTAAGAGTTTTTGTTTTATGTATTAGTATCAGCTTTCGCTTGAAGGAGTAATTGTTCAATTTTATCTTTATCAAGTCTTATTGCATGCTCTAAAGCTGTTTTTCCATTTTTATCTTGTATATTTATACAGCACCAGCTTTGACTAATAAACGTACAATTACTTTGCTGATATTACCTTCAAGATTTTTTTTAGCATATTCTAAAGCAGTAAATCCATTTTTGTTTCGTATATTTGCATTCGCTCCGCTTGCAAGTAATAATTGTACAACATTATCTCTACCATAGACAGTTGCATATATTAAAATAGTATTGCCATCTTTGTCTTGTTTATTTATATCAACTCTAGTGCTTGCTTTAAGGAGTGTTTCTATAATGATATATTTAGCATATTTAGTTGCATGCATTAAAGCTGTTTCTTCATTTTCATCTTGTATGTTTACATTCGCTTTAGCTTTAAGCAATAGTTTTACGACTTCATTGTTGCTGTGTAAAGCTGCATACATTAAAGCAGTATTCCCTCTTTTGTCTCGCACATTAACATCAGCTTTAGCTTTAAGTAATAATTCTACAACTATATTTACATTATTATATTCCTTTTTATTAACCATAGCTTTCATTAAAGCGGTTTCTCCCTCGTTATTTTGTTTATTCACATCAGCATTGGGTTTAAGTAATAAGGGAACGATTATATCTCTTTTATAACCATAACCGACCGCATTCATTAAAGCTGTATCGCCATCTTTATTCTGTATATTTATATCAGCGCCAGCTGTAACCAATAGGTGTACAATGCTATCATATCCATGAGTAGCAGCATTTATTAAAGCTGTGTCTCCATTATTGTCTAATATATTTATATTAGCTCCAGCTTTGAGCAATGATTCAATCGTTGCAATATAGTCATGAGAAGCAGCTTCTGGCAAAGTTGTAAGTTTTTTTTCGTTATACATTGTCGCCTTTTTTAATTATTCTTTTTCTGTAGATAGCATTTTAAAGCTGAAAGCGTCGATTGGTTCAACATAGGCTAATTTTTCGTTTAGCTTTTTATGAGCATCCACTTTTTGAGCTTCTTTATTAATAGTATTTGCAAGAATGTTGTTGCTCCACAAAGATCGAATACGTTTTTTTTGAGATTCTAGCCATGTGATTGGTCTGCTTGGTACAAATTGGCTAATATCAAATAGCGCAGCCCTTATGGTTGCCAGATCAGCATATTCTTGTTCAGTTAAGGGATCTATACCGATTGTTTCAACTTTTGTATAGCCAAGTTTTGGTAACATTAACTGTACATTATGGGTATGGATACCGCCCATGATAATATATACTTTTTCTTTGTTGCCAGCCGTGTAAAGCGCATGCAGTGCATACGCATCAACCAATTCTAGACCCCATAATAAAAAAGCACTGTAAAATTCTTGTAAAATGGTTGCATTAGCTGCATCGCAAATATCCCAATAAAAAAGAGAGGGAGATGCTTGTAATAAAAGATCTATAAATGGTTGTGTTTGTTCTAATTTGGTAATAATACCAGCATAGTATTCAGCTAAAATGGGTCCATCAGTTTTTTGGTATTCTTTAACAGTATTGAGTACAGTGATAAATTCATGGCCAATATCGCAAAGAGTTGGTCCGTAAAGTTTTTTGATGTTAACAGAAAATGGTTTTAGTATTGGTGAACGACTTTGTCTCAGGGCTACTAATGTTGAAAGAAATAAATGGCTAATTATTCTTTGTTGGCGGCATTCGGCATTGAACACAGAAAGATTATGGCTTTGTAAAATTTCGTCTAAAAAAAGTAAAAAAGGCGGTCGTTTGCCTTCAGGTTCGGCAAAATAGGCTGGTTTTAAAAGGGGTAAATAGGCAGCTATTTTTTGATGAGTGTGTGTGTTTACCGAGTATGGGTCTTCAACGATAAACAGAGCTTTATTTTTTTGTATATGCTTTAAAGCATTAATAAATGTAGTTCTTTGATTTTGTTCAGTATTGTTAAAATCTATAAGTTGTTCAGGCCGAACTCCTTCATAGGCATGCATATCACTTAAGCAGTATACTTCTTGAACTACATTACCTTCGTTATTAGTTTTTTGCCACGTATCTATTTTGTAAATCATTTTTTTTATCCAGTTTGTCTTCGATATAATTTTTTTTGTTTATTTTTAGGATCGCATGATTTAAGACAAAGAACAATATAGTTCGTGTAATAAATAACGCCATAACAGTATATTAAAGTAGTAATATATTAAAATGTATGGTTATTTGTTTTTAGATATAGGGCTAAAGCGTTCACCTATTTTTAAAGAGATTAATTTTTTGTCTTTGAGAAGATGGCTATTCGCTTTCCACCATTCTTGTATTTTAATAATAGGTGTCTGAAAGTGATCGTTTCCAAAAGAAAAAGTTCCCCAATGCATAGGAATCATAATTTGAGCATCAACCTCTAAAAAAGCTTTGCCAGCCTCATCAGCATCAACATGAGAATGCTTCATCCATGAACGGGGTTCGCCGGGACCAATAGGTAATAGTGCGAGGCTTAAGGAAGGGAAAAGATGTCGTATACGAGAAAAACATTCGGGGGCGTACGCAGTATCTCCAGCAAAATAGATTTGTTGATTTGCAGTGTGAATTACCCAACCTCCCCAGAGAGATCTATTTTTATCAAATAATCCTCGTTGTGACCAGTGATGTGCTGGTACAAAAGTACAGACTACAGAGCCAGTTTGATCGTGATTAAAGATTTTTAGTTCCTGCTCCCATTCAAATTCATATACATGCGCAAACGCGCGTTTTTGAAACCATTTTTTGTCGCCCATAGGGACGAGAATATGAGTTTTATTATCATTGATTTTTTTTAGGTAACAAAGACTCGCTTCATCCATATGGTCGCGATGATTATGAGAAATTAATATTGCATGGATTGGAGGTAGCTGATCTGGATCTATACCAAAGGGTAATATGCGTGGATATATAAAAGAAGGTCGGTCAAAAATTGGGTCCGTTACTATGTTAACACCCTCTATTTGAATGAGAAAAGAAGAATGGCCAAGCCATGTAATATGAGGCTCAATAAAATGGTTTTGTGTAGCCTGTCTATTGATCCATATGGTTGAATCATTATTTCGGGCATTAAAAGTATGTTTTATAAGGGAGCGTATGCTTGAAGGAATGGTTTCAAATAAAAATGATTCTGGTTTATGGTTTTTATCAAAATAAAAACGACCATCACGCTTAAAAGGGAATAATTTTTTGGTCACGATAAGTACCTTATTTCAAATTTAAGCATACATATATATAAAATAAGTATAACTAAAAAAGTCTATTTAATCAATGGCATAATAGCTTATTCAATATATACGGGGTATTTTGTAGACTTTGAAAAAAAATCTATTCTATATTCATTTTTATGTATGATAGTGCTATATAGTGTTGATTTAATAAAAAAGGGGAACATTATGGCGTACAAGAAGATAGATTTAAAAGTTTATGTTTTTATGATATTATTCATGTTTTCTTTTCATATGAGTTACACTTTTCGGACAATTTTATTGACCGGGGGTGCGGGTTTTATAGGAAGTCATGTTGCGCAAGCTCTTTTAAAAAGAGGCGATACGGTTATTTTAATAGATAATTTTAATAATGCTTATCCTAAGCATTTAAAAGAAAATAATATAAAGCATGTTCAAGAAGATAATCGAAATAATTCTCTTTATATATATGGGGTTGATCTTCGTGATTACGGAGTTATGAATTCTATTTTTGAACGTCATAAACCAGACACCATTTGTCATTTAGCCGCTCGTGCAGGGGTACGGCCTAGTCTAGAGATGCCTGAAGAATATATCACTTCAAATATTGTTGGCACTATGAATATGTTTGAACTTGCTAATATTCATGGAGTTAAACATATTTCTTATGCTTCCAGTAGCTCCGTATATGGTAATTGTACTGAGGGTCCTTTTGTTGAAAATTTTGATACATCGCGTCCGGTGAGTCATTACGCTATGACCAAGTGTACAGCGGAATTATTAGCTTATACGTTTTATCATATATATGGCATTCACTCAACAGGCTTGAGGTTTTTTACGGTATATGGTCCTCGCGGTCGTGTAGATATGGCGCCTTTTATATTTATGGATGCTCTTTATCATGATAAGGCAATTTCGGTGTTTGGTGATGGCAGTTCGGTTCGAGATTTTACGTATGTAGCAGATATTGTTGATGGTGTTATTAGATCACTTGATTATCCTTCAGGGTATCAAGTTATAAATCTTGGTCGAGGAGAACCCATTGTGTTAAAAGATTTCATTGCAATAATGGAAGAAGTGGTTGGGAAAAAAGCAATTATCAACCATGTGCAGATGTCTGTTGCCGATGTTTTTTTAACCCATGCTAATATTGATAAAGCTCGGATTCTTTTAGGGTACGATCCTAAGGTGTCAGTTAAAAAAGGTTTGCAAAATATGTATGCATGGTATGTTCGAGAATATTTACCCATGATGAAAAAGCGTGGTGTTAATAAATAAAATAGAAAAGTGTGAGTAGCATACAGTGTGAGTAGAATAAAGCGGGAGTAGTCTAAAAATAGGGCAGCGGCATGAAAAAAATTATATTTATAAAAATTGTATTCATTATATTATATCAGATACCTGTATTGTATGCACAAAACAATATCAAGATATATACTTTTTATACGCCGTCTCATGCTGTGTTTAAAGATACATGGGTTAACTCCATTAAAGATGATGAAAATATAGAGATGATTATTAGAGAGTTTATACAAGAATGTAAAACAGGAAAAGGTTGGGATGATGGATGGCAAAAAGTTATGTTACGCAAGGTAGATATGATTCTTGAAGCAATTCATACTAATTGGGGTGATGTGGTTATCTATTCTGATATTGATATTGAATTTTTTCAACCAATAAGTAAAAAAATTATGGAATTAATTGGAAATAAAGATCTTGTTATTCAGCGGGATAATCCTTCCGGTACTGTATGCGCAGGCTTTTTTGCTTTGCGGGCAAATGAAAGAACGCAATCATTATGGAAGGGAATAAGAAATTATATGATTTCGCATAATGAGTGCTCTGATCAAAAAACATTAAATAAATTGTTGCGTAAAAGTGGCCTTGAGACGATAAATCCCTATGGAGTAATATGGGATTATTTACCGGCAGACTTTTTAGGGGGAGGGACTTTTACCGGTATTGGTTGGAAAATTGGTAAAAAATTATTTATTCCATCGAATATTATGATGCTCCATGCTAATTTCACGCGTGGTAACAAAAATAAGTTAGCGTTACAGGGCTATGTACGTGAAGTAGTCAAAAAAAGAAGATCTAAAGAGATCTAGGTTGAGGATAGATGAATAAAATAGGACAGATGAATGAAAAAAAGTCTATTTATTGGGTTGAGTTTATATATAGTGTTGAGTCAGACAAGTCTATTACAGGCACAAAATCACGTCAAAATGTATACTTTTTATACGTCGTCTCATACAGAATTTAAAGATATATGGGAAAATTCGATTAAAGACGATGAGCATATAAAGCTTATTATTAAAGAGTTTCCTCAGGAATGCAAAACGGGAAAAGTTTTTTCAAAAGGATGGAAAAGTGCAATGCTGCGTAAGGTAGATATGATCCTTGAAGCAATTCATACCAATTGGGGCGAAGTAATTATCTATTCTGATATTGATATTGAATTTTTTCAATCAATAGGTCAAAAAATTATGGAATTAATTGGAAATAAAGATCTTATTATTCAGCGGGATACTCCTTCCGGTACTGTATGTGCAGGTTTTTTTGCGTTGCGAGCAAATGAAAGAACGCAATCATTATGGAAGGGAATAAGAAATTATATGGTTGCGCATAATGAGCGTTCGGATCAAAAAACATTAAATAAGTTATTACGTAAAAATAATAATAATACCGTGAATTCATATGGAGTAGTGTGGGATTATTTACCAAAAGAATTTTTTGGTGGAGCTACATTTACTGGTACTTGTTGGAAAGTTGGTAAAAAATTATTTATTCCATCAGATGTTGCAATGTTGCATGCTAATTGGGCGGGGGGGATTAAAAATAAGCTTGCGTTGCAGAACTATGTGCGTGAAGTGGTTGAAAAAAGACGGTCTAAAAAAGCTAGAAAAGCATAGTTGATTGTGCTAATGTTTGAACAGAATGAATGGTAAGTAAATATTTAGAAAAGATGAGGATTGGTTGGTCATGAAATTTTATTTGGTTCTGCTGTTTAGTATTTGTTTTTTTGTTGGTGTTTTATCTGCTATGGATAATGGCACTCCTGATCCTGCTCCAGCTGATGAATCGGTAGAAGTTGCCGTACCTGTTGCACCTGCAGCTCCAGATCTCCCCCCTGCTCCCGCTATTCCGGTAAATATTGCTTCTGAAGAGCCGGCTATTAATCCTGTTTTTGCAGCAGCGGCGGCTATTCCTGTTTTAGTTGTTGCTGGTTTAGCTATTGGCCATGCTCGTCGTTTTGGTCCTGCTGCTCGACAAACTTTTCATAGTTATACTAGTTTCACTAAATAAGAACGAAAAATAATTCTAGCTATATCCGTCTCCGGCGGGTATAGCTAGATAATTCTATTCACGGCGATTAACTCAAATTGGTATTGTTTTTGTGAGTACGGGCCAAAAAAAGTTTAAAATATATAGTTGGCTGTTTTTTTATTTAGGCGGGGCATTCTTAATTTTATGGCGAGCAAGAGCAAGATAATAAGCTTGTAAGTAAGCACTCTCATTAAAATCACTTTTTTTGCTTTTAGCAGTCGCAGAGTATCGTCAAGAGCGCCAAGAGTTTCAGAAGTAGAAAGATTGAAAAACTACTAATAGCTCTTGCACTATTTTGGAGAAGCTAATGGCTTTATTGGTTTTCTGATTTAGAATCTTTTGTTTCAGGATCAGGGTCAGAAGTAGATATGGCTCCAGTAAGACCACTGCTTATATCATCCAAATATTGAGCACGAGCTTGATGATGAATAAATGCCTGACCATCGCCACCATCGTCATCGGCTACTTTAAAGAAGCCAGCCGTGCGTATTTGATCAGCAGCATTGTTTAAAGCATCAATGATAATAGGAATGGGAAGGTTATTTTGTCTGGCGCAAACAAGAGCATCAACTATACTTTGACGAGTCTTATTGGGATCACTTAAAATGGTGGTAAGTAGAGTAGCTTGATTAGCGTCAGCAGCATCAACTAAAAGAGTAGCCGCATGTAGATTACTGATAGTAGAACAAACACAGAATAATATAATTAAATGTAATTTCATAAAAGCCCTTTAATTAGATAGAATATCCTATACTTTTTTATTAGCATCTCAAAGGTTACTTTACTTTAACTTTACATGCAAATTTTTATTTTTGATATAGCATAGCGCACTAAGAATTCCCCATTTTCTCAAATGCATTACAAGTCGCTTTCCAAATATCATTTTCAACAAATTCAAGCTCACGCCTAATATTATTTTTTAGGTAAGCCCAATGATGTTCTATTGGGTTTAAGTCTGGAGAATAAGCAGGTAAAAAAAGCAAAGAACAACCAGCTTTATTTACAATATCAGAGATTTCGATCCATTTGTGAAACGATGCGTTATCTAAAACAATAGTCTTTCCAGTACCTATATGTGGCAGCAAAACAGTCTCAAAATAACATTTAATAATTTCTTTATTGCAATAACCATCGAATATTAAAGGCGCACAAAGTTTATTTTCAAAAAGACCTGCGCAAATACTTGTTCTTTGCGTAGAATGCCCGGGTTTTTCAGCAAAAACGCGCTTGCCACGCAATCCCCATCCATATGCATATCGTTCGTTATTGTCAATTCCAGATTCGTCAAAATATACCAATTCTGATTTTTTTATTTTTTTTACTTTCTCTGCAAACTCTATTCGTGCTTTCTCTATTCTTTCTTTGAATAAATATTGTTTTTTTTTCGAGTGTAACCAAGAGCCTTTATAGCTGTTCCTACTGCTGTTTTACCAACTTTCAACGCTTCAGTCATTGCTTTAATGGTCCAATCTTGATGTTCGTCCAAAAAAAGTTTAAATTTAACTAAATCTAATTTTCTTCTGCTTTTTCCAGATTTTGTTCGATCTGATAATGGTGCAATGCGGCCTTCTTTTTTGAATATTTTATTCCATGTATATAATGTTTTTCTGTCTATATCAAGCAACAATGCTACTTCTGTTTTTTTCATTTTCTTCTCGATTAATAAATCGAGAGCTTTTTTTCTTATGTCTACGCTATACATACTATAACTCCTAAATTTTTGTTTAGAAATTAGTATATTCTTTTGGGGTTATTTATCAACGCTTTGCTATATATGTGCTAATCGTTATAGTGGTTAATAATGGCAACTTTTTTGACGATAACTTGATTGTCAACCCAGATAGCTTTTGCTGGATATATTATTATGCGATGATCACCAAGGAGTTGGGCAATTTTAGAAAAACTTGAGGCCGGTCTAATCAGACAATCAAAGCAGGCCATATTAAAGAGATCATACAGTACGTTTAGGTTGTGCCCATTTTTTTTGGTACGACAAGAGAAAGTGATCGGGTATTTAGATGATAATTGGCTTTTAAATCGAGCAACCATGGCTAATGGATCTGTATCGTCAGTGAAAATATGAACAAATAAGGGTTGTTTAAGGATATCAGCTATGTATTTTAGTTGTTCGATATAGTATTTTTCAGGAGGAAATCGTGTTGGATATACTCTATCAACGCCAAGATTTTTTTGCAGTTTTGTATTGGACTGTTGAGGATTAGATTGTTGAAGAGACGTTTTTTCAAATGTACCTCCGGTACGAACATGAATGGCTACAGAGATCATATCCTCAGGGATATCTAATTGTTTGACTGGTTTTATAGGAGCAATCATGCGCAATAGTTCATCTTTAAACGATTGGTTTGAGCGTACATATTCATATATGCTATTAAAACCCGATAATTGTTCTATTTTTGTTTTTAAGCTGCATATATAAGCGGTTGGTTTAGATGATTTAGTCGCTTGGTGTTCGTCATGAGTTTTTTTGTTAAATTTTTTTCTCGTATAACAAACTAAATCTACTTTGTCGTATTTTTTAAGAGAAAAATATTTTTCATGTTGGCTTAATGCAAGATGGTCTGACCACTCAAATTGAGGACAATGATTAGGTAATCCTGAAAAAAGAGAAGCGATTTTGGCTTTAACATAGGTGAGGAGATGGTCTCCTAGTCTTCCTGGATTAAGCTCATAGGAGATAATATCTGTTGTTACTTTTGTTTCAAGTTCGTCTAGTGATGGGCTAGGTTTTAAGATATTGGACATCAATAATATGAGTAAAGTAATAGGTAAAATTAATTTCATAGATTTCCCTTTGTTTTTATATATAATTTAAAAATGAGTATAGACAAAATAGTAATAAAAATTCTATGCTCTTGTTGTTGTAGTGAAAAAACTGTTTTTAATCTTTCAAAGAAAGAGGAATCTGTATGAAAAGATATATGTTATTATCTATTCTTGTTTTAGGTGTTAATTTGTATGCTGAAAGTGAAGAACAAGAGGTAGTGGCGACTGAAGTAGTCGATACTGTTTCCGTAGTTGATCAAGTTGAACTTGCAGTTGAATTGGCAACAGTTGCGACAGAGGAGACTGAGAAAACTAATGTAGAAAAATGCCCATGCAGCCAGCCGAATAGACCGAACGGGCCGAATAGACCGAATAATGGACCAAGAAGAAGAACTAAAGCAAAAGAACAAGCGGCTCAGGAAACTCAGAAAGCTGAGCAATCTCAACAGGCTGAGTAGTAGAGTGAAAAGTGCCTAAAGCTTTTTAGGTTATATATAATTTTTTAGATTATATAGAGTAAATAGCCAAAGTAAGTAGAGAATTATTTTTTACTTACTTTGGCTATATTTATTGGTAGGAAGCGGCGACTTAAAGATTTGTTAATAAAAAAGCTTTCCCGTAATAGTTTAATAACCATAAATTTTTCACTTTCAAAAAAAATTTTCATACATTAAACTGTTTTTTGAAGCTCTATGACGTAACATTAATAACCAACATCTACGGAGGGTTTTCTATGAAAAAATTCAACAAAAAAAGTATACGCATAACTATTTGTGTAACTTTATTTTTAATCACCGCTTTCTCTATTTTTAGTATTAATGCTATGTTATGTTCCCAATTGACACAATCACAATATGCTGCAAGTGTTTCTATGGAGCCATCACGACCCTGGAATTCCCTACATGAAAAGAAAACAAAAAAAACTGAGCCAATCTATGAATTCAGCGATGATAGTTGGCTAAACGCTAAAAAGGCTCGTGATAAAACTATAAAAAAAGAACTTTATACATGTATTCCTAATCAAGGCCATTTTTCAATTATTCATTCGATAATTCAAGGTTATGAGGATGACCTATATACCAGTAGCTATACCAGACCTTTAAATCGATCATTATTGTTTCATCTACCTATTTTTAATATAGTTGATTTAGTTGAAAATTATCATCATGTGTTAATTGACACACAAATAAAGAAATGGCAGAACGAACTAAGTAGTAGCATATGTTCTTGCAGTATTCGAGATGTTGAAAATGCATTAAAAAATGGAGCTTTAGCAAGTCGATCTATACCTGATTTTTTTTCTATTCATAGTCTCAAAAAAATTGATTTAAATATTGTTAAGTTACTATTTACTGAAGGGCTTGCATTACCATCAGCTACTTTAGGCCTAGGTGGATGTGTAAATTTATATCTACAACAGGATGTGCAGTTTATGCAATTTTTACTCAAAAATGGCAAAAAAATAAACACAGAAAATATTGCAGAAAGTTTGGATTTTGCGGTAGCATGTTTGAAACCCGAGATGGTTGAGTTATTTCTTGAACATAAAAAAGCAAATAGTATAAATTCAACAAATAAAAACAAAAACCAAGAAGAAAATGAAAATAAACGAATATTAGAAATAATTCTAGAAAGATTCCATGGCTCAATAAAATATAGAAAATCAGAAGAAATTGAAAAAGCATCAAGTATACTAAAAACAATGGCACGCTTCGGTTTTTTTGATAGCATGCATTCTGATATGATTACTACAACGATATTAAAAATAATAAGACGCTTTGGTTTTTTTGATCACGATAAGACTCCTGCGATCCATACTATAAAGTCTGCACATGAAATCATAGAAATTGGACGACGAGAACGTATATAAAATTATTTTTAAAATTGGCATTTATTGCTCTATGCAGAGCGTATTAAAAATTCTTTATTTTTTTATTCCATCTGGCGATGAGGCTCGCGAAGTTTTTCAAGCTTGCTATTATTGAAAAACTTGTGTGCAGTGCCTGCTGGAGGCGCTGCAATGATTACTATTCAGTCTGTTTGGAGTTATGTATTTCAGCGCTTTGCTATAGAGACAGGACTCATGCGAACCAATAAATAAGCTGATTTATGCTTGGTTTTTTTAAAAAACAACAGAGCTTGACTCTGATTTATAGTTGGATTTTAAAATTGAAACTTTTTTTAACTTGATTTTTTAAATAAAAAAACGATCCTGAATTTGTTGTCAAAGCTAAATGAAACAAAAAAAAGGATCGTTTTATGAATATTAATATTCAAAAATATAGTCTAGCACTTGTAACAACTTTTGAAAAGCAAAAAAATTCTTCGGCAATGGCTAGGGAAATTGGCGTTCATCAAAGTACTACGAGTCGATTTTTAGATAAAATTAATCTTGATGATATCAAACTTGAACCGATGGTTAAATGTTTATTTGGTAACAAAAAATTAACTTTTATTCTCGACGAAACTGTTCTCATTAGGCTTTATTCTGAAAACACAGAGGGCATTAGTTCTATGGTTGACCATTCGACAAAAAGCTTTGCTAATGGCTGCAAAATTGTATTAGGTGGATTAACAGATGGCTCGTTTTTTTTGCCTATATATGTTGAGCAATGGATCGCACAGTTTATCCTGGGAAATGCATACCAAAAGATGATCGATATCGCAAAAAAATTAATTTTAAAAGTGATGAGTTTAAATTTAAACATTGAAGCTGTTGTAATGGATGGCCTTTATTTTTCTAAAGAATTTTTGCATTGGTTATATGAAAAAAAAATAAACTTCGTTATCAAAGCAAAAACAACGACAAGTGTTTATTTTAAGGGAAACAAAATGCAGTTGAAAAATTGCAGTGCGTTGAGATTAAATAGTAATCAAAACGCTAAAACAATTGCTGCTGATTGGGATGGCAAACAATGGAATTTCACTGCTGTGCGCAGGAATGGAAAGCGTTGGCCCTAAGACTATTTATTTAATTTCAAATTTTGTAGCCAAATCAAAAAAGTATGCAAAAATTTATAATTCTCGCTGGACAATTGAAAAATGTTTTAGATCAGCAAAACAATCTCTTGGATTAAAAAGCTCTTGTTCCCAATTTGCACGTATTTATCTTAATCATATTAAATGTGTTTTTTATGCATATGCGCTCATGCAGTTTGTAATGAAAAAATTTAAGCTTAAATCGACAGAAGAGACAATAAGAAAGACTCAAGCCTTAAAAAAGAGGTATGGCTTCAAAGAAACCGTCGGGAAAATCAGCTTTGTAGAGAATTACGCATGAGTCCTGTGCGATAGGTAAATTCGCTAAAAAAGCAGAAGAGATTCTAGAAGCTCATATCCGTGAAAGAAAAAAACGAAAATTAAATAGAGAAGAAGAATCGTTGTAATTAACGTGAGCTCGACGTAAGAAGGTTGTAAAATAGTTTGAATACTCGTGTGTTTTACAGCGCACTAAAACTTTCTCTGTGTGGCCCCAATTCGGGGTCCTGCCGGCTATTCTGGGGTCCCCGGACGCAAGATCGGGGTATTGGCATAGGTGGGTAAAGAGGGGCCACACAGGATTATACCTGCTTTACAGGAACATTTAATTTACAAAAAAAGCTTTAAAATACTGATCGTTTAAACCGATCTGACGTTATAATGAGCAAAGTGATATTTTAAATTAAGCCATTGAATAATTAAGCGTTTAAATTTGAGTGCTATTGAATAACACATTCTTTAGGTTTTCGATGTGCACCTGACCGTCTATTTTTTTTTGATTTTAATTGTGTAGGTTTTTCTTCAGCGGTTACTAATTCTTTTAACATTTCTTCTTCTGGTCCGGGAACGATGAATTCTTTCTCTAATTTTGCAAAAGAACATAAACTTTCCTGATCGAGTATTTGTAAAGAGGTAAAACAATCAGGTTTTTTGCATGTTGATGTTTTATCAACAGCGATATGGAGACGTCCATATTCATCTATACCTGGTACAGAATCAACTAATTCCCAAGGATACTTATAACGAGTTTTTTGATCATTTATGTTTAGTCGATGAATGCTTACCGGAGCTCTGAGGCCTTCCGGAGTCTGAAATAGTATGTTTCTTTTTTGTACTTTGGTTTGTAAATATTCAAAAATAATATTTTGTATTTCTAATGGAAGTCCTGTGTGATTAATGCGGGCAACTATAGCATCTAGACGAGTTTTGCGGTTAACCGGTATTGTTGTTTGCTCTGTTTGAGCAGAAGGTGACGTTAATAATAATGGGGTTGGTGCACAACATTGTTCTGGAAATATTTTTTTAACAAAATCTGCATCATTCCATCTTGCGTGAGTCGATGTTGCATTTTTTTGATCTTTTGGCGGTTCAAGCATTTTTTGTTTACGTTTTGTAAGTACTTCTATTATTGCCTTTTCAGCTCCTTCAATTAAAAAACGTTCAATGTCGATATTATCGGTATTAGGCAGACGACAGGACAGTAACGGTTCTTCTTCGCCGGGTACTAACCATGCTCCAGGGTGTTCTGGATTAAAAGCAAAATCAATTTTATTTTCTTCTGTTGCAGGTGCGCTAGGAATAACGCCATTACTGAGAACATATTGCTTTGAGTTATAATCGTGTCCCATAATCATTATTATCTCTTCTTGGGAGATATTGATTTTTTTTATAACTCTTATTATATCAGAATCGGGAAGCTTATATTCCCTTCTTTCAATGCCATTAATGAGCGCTTTAAACCCAAAACAGAGTATGGGTGTTTTAAGATAATCAAAAATAATTTTTTGAGCTTCGAGAGATATATGGTTTCCCGTTACTAGATGAACAATGGCTCTTAGAAAAGTAAAGTCTTTTTCTTTTGGTGGGTAAGAATCTTGTGCGGCATAAGAAGAAATAAAAGCTGTTAATATAACGGTTAAAAAGCTAAATATTACTCTATTTTTTTTCATTATTTCACTCCAGGTCTTTTTTTAAACTATTGTCATTATTAGGCACTAGAATCTTATTATACTCGTTTTATCAGATAGAGATCAAAAAATAAGTCTAAAAGATCGAGGGATATGCGATTAATCTTAATTAATCTCCGAAGGGGATATCTGTTTTGAGTCTATTCCGTGTTTTTTATGGGGCTTTTGGGCATTTGCCAACCCCTTTTTTTAGAGGTAAACTGAATTTATATGGGATTTTGAAATTATTTTTTTATTTAATAGATTTAAATAAAGTAAAATAGAATAACTTTAACCTTGAAAAGGGGGATTTGTATGAAATTAGGTAAATTGTATAAGATTTTTGTTGTTTCTATGGCTATGGTCTTGGGGACCAATAATGCGACTATTTTAGGAGCCCAAGAGCTTATTTTGCCCGTTCAAGAGCTTATAGCATCGATAACGCCTGAAAATACGGCTATTCTTTTTGATATCCATGATGTTATCATGCAAAAGTTTATTGGACCTATGCTACGAGCAGCAGCTTCTTTTCCGAGAAAATGTGAAATGGTAAGAGGGGTTAGTAGAGAGCTATTGGCAGCATTGTATCAATTAAGAAAACAGAAAAATGTAACTGGTGAACTATTTGCAAATGTTGCTTTGCAACACAATAACGAAGCATTATCAGAGTTTATTATTATGCTTGCTAACGTTCAATCTCCAATAGAAGGTACGGTAGAAATTATTAAAAAATTGAAAGCTCGTGGTTTTAGAATATATGTAGCATCTAATATAGGGCCAAGGTGCTTTGCTCAGTTGCAAAAAATGAATCCAGAACTATTTAATAGGGATATTTTTGAACTTGAATTTTCGCAAGTAGCAAGTTATGAACCAGGGAAAGTGATATGCAAGCCAGATTTACTTTTTTTTGAGAAAGCAAAAAATAAAATCATACGTCACTGGCTAAACTCAGACAGTAAGCTGGGCTTAGGTAAACATAGTGTAGGCAAAGAGAAAGAGTTAAATATGCTTTTTATAGACGACAGTAAAAAAAATATTGATGCAGCTATCAAAGCAGGGTTATACGCGATACACTTTAAAAATGCAGCTCAGCTTGAAGAGTCGCTTAAGCAACAGTTTCAAATAGATCTATAAGTCTTAAAAAATGGAGATTATATGGTATTAGATTTTTGGTATAAGAAATGGTATAAAAAATTTGCTTTTTGTTTAAGTATGAGTTTGGGTATTTCGTTACCTATATTAGAAGCATCTAGTGCAAAAGTTAGTAATGTAAAAGCTAGTAGGGCACACGTTAATAGTACACAAATTAATAGCCTACAGGGCTCTATCGGGCAGAGAAAACATGCACGATTTTTCCTAACAAAAGAGCCTATCACCAATAAAAACACTGTTTTTTTATGGGATATTCATAAAGTTCTCGTAGGAAGAAGTTCATTTGTTGAAGAATTAAGAAAACGTAAAAATAGGTGGGCCATATTTAAGAAAACAAAACATACATCAGCTTATGTATGGAAAGCGCTTTGCATGAAATTGTTTTCACATAAATCAGGTGAGGCATATGCGCGACTTGCCATTAAGCATGAGAATAAAGAATTGGCTGAATTAATTAAATCGGTTTTTGCTACCATCGAAAAGCCTATGACATTTACGGTAAATATTCTCCAGGAGTTAAAACGAAGAGGATATACCCATTATATTGGATCAAATATTGGACCTGAATTTTTTATTGATCTTCAAAAGCGAATGTCTGACATTTTTAATGACGATTTATTTAATCTAACAGGATCACAGTTTGCTGTTTACGACAATGGAAGAGAGTTATGTAAGCCGAGTATTTTATTTTTCCAAGAATTTATTGATAAAAATAATATAGATCTTACAAAAACGCATGTCATCTTCATTGACGATAAAGAGGAAAATGTAAAAGCTGCAAGAAAAATTGGTTTTATAGGAATTCATTATAAAAATCATATGCAATTACGTCAGGAATTACGCAAGCTCCAGTCAAATTTAGTATATGCTTGATATATTTCATACAAGAACTGATAATATTTTGAGCGATTGCTTGGAGCCCGATTTTTTTAAATTTTTATGTCTATTGGATGCAACAGGTAGTTGATGAATTTTCTTTTTGTTCCGGTTGATCCAGCTTTTTTTCTTTTTTCTTTTCAAACCACATCGGTTGTGGGATTGGGCAGAATTTTTTATGAGTGCTGTATTCTTTACGAAGTGCTTGATTTTGAGCTTGAAAAATCTCTAACTCCGATTTATATGGTGAAACAAGAAAACTTGCAATATGAGTTTGCATGTTTGTAGGCAATAGGTTACCCGTGCTTTGAATAATTTTTTTGGAAAAGATTTTAAAAGCTAATTTGTCGCATGTATATTCTTTGATATATGGTTTTAAGAAAGACATAGGTAATGGGCGAATATAGTGTAGTGCTTTTTCAATTTCTTTTGGAGTATGGTCATTAACATAGGTAAGAATATTAAAAGCAATGCTACAATTTTTAATGACTCTTTCAAGATCATATTGTTTATTTAATTTCGGTTTAAAAGGCCACTGAGATTCAAAAAGACTATTATATGTTTTTGCTAGTGTATCAAGTGGACTGTTGCCGTTGTAATCACATTGCAGAGTTGGAGCTCCACAGATAATAAATGTTTTTATTATTTCATCAAAATTATTTTTTTGGTAACAGTTTT
This sequence comes from uncultured bacterium, assembly GCA_963719415.1. GTDB lineage: Bacteria > Babelota > Babeliae > Babelales > Vermiphilaceae > JAPLIS01. Next base: position 1,051,870 of record OY970383.1, read on the forward strand.
TAATTGTACCCCAGAATCTGTTTGCACCGCATAATAGATGCAATAGATTATATCCATTACAGTCCAACACTTTAAAATCGCAGCCGGCATTAGCGAGAGCTTGTATCGAAGCAGACTTATTTGCAAATATAGCAGCATGTTGAAGAGGTGTTGATGGCAACACTCCTATGGGTATCATTATTTGATATGCTTTATTGTCTCCAGCACCGCTATCAAGGCATTTTAATATAAGTTTTGTTTCATCGTGATGAATAGCACAAAAAAGATTTGTACTAGTCAGAGCAAAGTCTCTATCGTGTTTTATAAGATTATCGTGATAGAAAAATCTTATATTATTCCACCGAGGACAGAGGCTTCTTTCTTTTTCGGTGAATCGGTCATAATCGTCGTCATTGTCGGCAACATACACAGTATCAAGCGCGGCAGATAAAGAGATGGTGTTCAGTAACACGTGTATTGCTAAAATATGTATCGTAATAAGAGAGCAAAGACTATAGCTAAAAAACAGGAGCTTGAAATAGGATTTTTTGTTTATGTGCATGTTGTACTTTCGTGGTACTTTATTTGTGTGTTTAATATAGGGCAATATTTTTTGAAAGTAAAAAATCCATAGTTATTTCAAATAAATGGTGATTGTTTTCAAAATCATGTATAAGAATAACAGCTGAGTTAGACTCATAGGCGTTAAAAAATAGTTCTAATTGTTGTCTATATAACGCTGGATTTAGAATATATTTTGACTTATAATCTAGCGTATCCCAATCCCACAAAGAATCGATATACGTATCAAGATTGTCTGAATAGATAGTAGAATTATTAGGTGAATTATTGTTCAAATCCATGGTTTTATGTTTAGGGAAAGATAGAGTTCGATTTTTATGCGAAAAAATTGTACTAAAATCAAAAGGCGTAAAATTATGAGCTTTTAAAAATTGCTGCAGAGCTATTTGATGGGTTCCACCACGATCACCGAATGGAAATCGCATGATTTTCATAGGTCTTTTTATTTTTGCGTTTGCATAACATTGATCAAGTAAAGCTTCTGTTTTTTTAATTTCATTAAAGCAGTCAGTAAGACTTATGGTTGAAAAATAAGGATGGGAATATGAATGGTTACCGATTAAAAAACCGTTTTTAATTGCGTATACAATCTGTTCTGGATGCTTTTCTACGAATTCTCCTCGTGCATAAAAAAGAGCTGATATATTCTGTTTTTTTAGAAAATCGACTTTTTTATGCATGTGTATTGAGGGTGCGTCATCAATTGTTATAAAAATGCTTGTAAGGCTCATGTTAGTTGTCTGTCTTTTATTTGTTTTCTAGCTTGATTCTATCTCAGATTTTATGTCTATTGGATGCAACAGGTAGTTGATGAATTTTCTTTTTGTTCCGGCTGATCCAGCTTTTTTTCTTTTTTTCTTTCAAACCACATTGGTTGTGGGATTGGGCAGAATTTTTTATAAGAGCTGTATTTGTTACGTTGTGCTTGATTTTGATTTCTAACAGCTTTCAACTTCAATTTATCTGGTGAAATAAGAAAACTGAGAATATGTTCTTGTATTATCTCAGGTAATATTTCACAAGGCCTTCGAAGAATGTTTTTTTTTGGGGTTAACAATAAAAAAGTTTTAAAAGCCAACATTTCCAGTGTACTACCAATATATGGTTGCAAAGCATGCATAGGCACTGATCGGATATAGCTAAATGCTGTTTTAATTTCTTGTTCGGTGCTGTCATTAACATACGTAAGAATTTCAACGCCAATAGCACAGTTTTTAGGAGCTCTTTTTGCATTTTCAAGACTATATTTTTTATCTAATTTGGGTTTAAAAGGCCACGAAGATTCAAAGAGGCCATTATATGTTTTTGCTAGCGTATCTAGGGGGCTATCTCCTTCATAATCACAAAGCAGAGTGGGTACGCCACAGATAATAAATTTTTTTATTATTTCATCAAAATTATGTTTTTGGTAACAGTGCTTAATCGTACCCGAGAAACTGTTTGCTCCGCATAATAGATGCAATAGATTATAGCCATTACAGTCCAACACTTTAAAATCGCAGCCATAATCAGCGAGAGCTTGTATTGAAGCGGGTTTGTTTGCAAATATGGCAGCATGTTGAAGGGGTGTCGATGGCAATACTCCTATAGGCGCCATTATTTGATATGCTTTGTTATCTCCAGCACCTTCACCAAGGTATTTTAATATATGTTCTGTCTGATCGTTATGAATAGCACAAGCAAGACGCATATTAACTAGAGCAAAGGCCTTATCCTGCTCCATAAGATTACGACGATGGGAACCTTTTACTCTATTCCATTGGGGATAGAGAGCGTTTTCTCTTTCGGTGAATTTTTCATAATCGTTTTCGTTGTCAGCAACATATACAATATCAAGTGCGGCAAATAGGGGGGTAGTGCTCAGTAACATGTGTATTGCTAAAATAGGTATCGCAATAAGAGAGCAAGGGCTGTAGTTGAAAAATAGTAGTTTAAAATAGGATTTTTTGTTTGTTTTCATATTAAATGCACCCACTTGATAATACTGTCCAAGCCGTACCAACAAGTATGACGGTAACAGCGCTGAACCGAAAGGTATATTTAGTCATCCTATTATGGTTATTTTCAATTGTCTGAAATATGTCATCCCAATTACTTTTTTCAGCAATTAATTGTGCTTGACGCTGTACCAGAACATTTCGCAATGCTTCAGTGGGTCTTACTGAAAATGTGCTGATGTGATGAACTAGTTGCTTTGGTAGCGGATGATTAAGAGGTAGTTGTTCAGTTATATGCTGAGCATGAAAGTTAAGATTTTCTTGATCAATCAAATATATTGATTGATTTAAATCGTGAATTTTTACTGCTAATTCATTAGAGTTACGCTGCTGTTCTTTTTTTGCATGATGCATTCCTGCTTTACAGATTAGTTTTTGAATTCCTAGGCTTGCTATTCCACCACTGAAAGATGCAGCAGCTACCGTCAAAGTAGCCTGAAGATTGCAATTGTCTTCTGATGGGTGAATTAGTTGAGTAATAGCTAAAGCAGATAATAATAAATATTTATAGTTAAAAAGCATATAAAATCTCGGGTAATTGTGTCTTTTCAGATTCAGAATGTTAAGCGCCGAAGTTTTTTTGACGGGATTCTAAGCTTTTTAATGCTTCAGCTAGATGAATCTCTGTGATATCAGGCCAGAGAGTTTCGGTAAAATAGAGCTCACTATAAGCAAGTTGATAGAGTAAAAAGTTACTTAATCGTTGATGGCCACCAGGCCTAATGACTAATTCTGGGTCAGGAATGTGAGATAGCCAGAGACTATTGGCAACAAGTTTTTCATCGATTTGATCTAAAGAGAGTTTATTGGTTGCAACCATATGAGCAATTTTTTTTACCCCGGCTACAATTTCTTGTCGGCCACCATAGCAAAATAAGAAATTGACCGTTAGTTTTGTATTATGGGCTGTTTTTTGTTCTATATCAGCGCAAAGATCTACTAACTCTAGGGGAAATAATGATCGATCGCCAATAAAAAGAATACGAATTCCTTTATTTATTAATTCTTGCAGAGTTCCATCTTTTTTAAAATAATTGATCATAAGATTGAATATATACTTTTTTTCTTCAAATGATCGTTTAAAATTTTCTATAGAAAAGGTATAAAGAGATAGATAGGAGATAGAATTTTTTAGGCAAAAATCTACGGTACGCTCTACCGCACTAAGGCCTTCTTTGTGACCGAGTGATGTTGGTAAACTACGTTTTTTCGCCCATCGTCTATTGCCATCCATCATGCAAGCAAGATGTTTAATCATGTTTTTTTATTGGTAATAAAGTAAGAAGAGATTTTTTTAGCTGGGTATTGTATGTGTTTATATTGTTAGCTATAGAGTCAGCTATAGAGGTAACAACAGAGTAGGCGCATGTCATGGCTAGGGCAAAACAGAGACGTTCAACAAAAGCAATGGGAATAAGGTTAATCCATAGCGCAGATGGCATAGGCTTGGTATAGAGCCATATGACAGAGCCAAGAGCATGAACAGTATATGTACACCCCAGAGCTTGGAGAAATACAGAGTGAAAAGCTGCTCGAGAGAAAGCTGTTTGAGGAATTAGTGATGCGCAATAGATAGCAATAGGAATGAGCCACAATAATGCGTAGGAAAAAGCAGATGCACCAATAAGGGGGTGTAGGCCAAAAAGAAGCATGCAGGTTGCTGGTATACCAAGTCGAATAAGGGCTGCCAAATAGAAATTCCAAGAGTATGAACTCCAGTATAATGATCCAGCCAGCGTAGGAAAATAGAGCGTAGAGAGATATAATGCAGGTATAGAAAACAAAACAGATTCAGCTGTAAAGAAAGGCATTGTTACAAAAGTTCCCGTCATAAAAAATTTTTTCACTATAGCAATAATAGATACTAAAATGGTGCCAGAAAGACCAAAAATGGGCAATAATAGTTGTTTGGCTGAAAAAAACTTAAAATAAGAACCGACTACCCAGCTTGTTTTAAATGTCGGAAGAAGAGCAATACCCAGAGCGGTGATTATGGATGCAGCGGTTGATAGTTTTCTGGTTGATGGGCTTGTTGGCGATAATTTGTTGGATTTTTTACCCTTATCTAGCATCATATACTTTTATACCCCTATTATTATATTATTATATTCGTTATCATGATAATTATTATATTTAGTTTATCAGAGAAGAAAAATTATGAAATACAAAGCTATTATTTTTGATATGGATGGCACCATTATTGATACTGATCATATATGGGAGCATGCTACGGAACAGGTATTGCAACGGTATAGCACTATTGATATAACGGTTGAAAAAAGGGCTGAAATTCGTAGAGCCATAGCTGGTCTTAATAATGCCAAGGCATGCCAATTAATTATAGACATGTTTGCTTTTCCTATTTCTCTTGATGAATTAATGAGAGAAAAATCGCTTTTAGCTCATGATTTATACGTCCAACAGGTGAGATTTATGCATGGTTTTATTGATTTTCATAATAAAATAAGAACCTATAATATAAAAACAGCTGTTGCCACTAATGCAGAAAGAGAGACGGTACATATTACAGATCAAAAATTGAATCTGAAGCAGTTTTTTGGAGAACATATATATTCTATTTCTGATGTTAATAACATAGGAAAGCCTTCTCCTATAATTTATCTTCATGCAGCACAGCAAATAGGAGTGGATCCAGCAGAATGTGTAGCCATAGAAGATTCAGCTCATGGCATTCAGGCTGCTCAGATAGCCGGTATGTATTGCATAGGCTTTAATGGCACAGGCAAAAGAGATCAGGTGCAAAAATCGCACGTTATAGTAGATGCATATCATGCTATAGATGTAGAAAATTTGTTTAGATAAAAAATTTATATTTATTTTTCAGATTTTAATATCATATACAAATATTTCTTTACCTAGAGCGTTATGTTGCATTATTCTTTCGACTAGAGATGCGTCTGGTATTGAGTTTCCCTCGGGTGTTCTGTATATTTGTTGTTGGACAGGAATAGCAGTTAGCCGAGCAACTTTTTTTTTAACAACTTCAAAGGTGTCTTTTTCATTAATATCAAATATAGCGATACCAGCATGATATGGATTAAATATTCTTATAGTAACTGTTTCATTCTCAATTTTTGCTTCTACATCTGCGCAGAGAGAGATGCTAGGTATGTTTACTGCAGCGATAATAAACAATATCTGTTTTTTTATTTTATTCATAAGAGACTTTCCCTTGTTTAGTAGCTTTTAAATATATAACAATTATTTGCATATATTATCAGGACTTACGCTAATTGCATAATTTAGTATTTATACCAAACGGCTAACAATTACTAAAAAATAGTTATTTGCGCTCGAGATAACCAATTTTTTTAGCGGGCCCCTGCAGGGGCCCGCTTCTACTTTTCTCCGGTTATCGGGGGGGCGAAAAAGCTTAATCTAAGTTCAGGGCCCTCGTCGTTTACGATGGGGTAAAAGATTGCGGTTTGGTATTACTATTAACTATTATTCAATAGTTACTGCTTGTGCTAAACGAGAAGTAAGCTCTTTTAATGCTTTATCTAATTCAGCTGCATTATCAGCGTTACGTACCATAATATGACCTAGATAATCAGCGTTGTCATGAATATCGGTGACTACTATATCACCAACTTTTTTTGACCATACTAATTCAATTACTTCACTGGTACCGTGCATTTTTGTTGTCAAATCAGGTAGATTTGTAATAACACCTGCTTTAGGTGCTTCTATGCGACGTAATCCTACATAATAATTCCGTTTAAGAGCAAAGTTGGTGATTGGTTGACCAATTCTTGAATGCATCCAGAATAACCATGGATTAAAGTTATCAAAAGCAAGTTGAGCAGCATCCCAAATATGCATACCTGCAGGTCTTAAGTTTGGTTCAACAGCCATGATGCTATTTTGTTTTGTTACAAAAATTTCATTATGGTATGCTCCGCCGAATGCTCCACATAAATCCGCCATAAAACGACCAGCGGCCAATTTTTTAGCAGTCATTTCTGCCGATTCAGGAGCAGGTAGGATAAATTGAATTTCTCCTCTGCCGCCACAAGGGTAAATAGCGGTATCTTTTAGTGTTAACCAGGTATAATCACCTATCGCATCACAACTATATTCTTGCGCTCCTAACACTAATTCTTCAACGAGGATACCGCCTGTTTTATATTTTTCAACTTCTGACCAAGCAGAATCACATTCTTGTAATGATTCAACGCTGAGGCATCCGCGATTATTGCCTTCTTGGCATGGTTTAATAAATAGACCATCAGGATATGTATTAAATAGACTTACTAATTCTTCTTTTGAATTGATTCTTGTAGAAAAAAGAGGTCTATAAGAAGGGGGTAGATTGCTTGCTTCACTTTCGCGTGATCTAAATACGCCTTTATCAAGACCAGCGCCAACCAGTTCAGGGTTTGCTCCTGGTAATTTCAAGGTATGAGCAAGTACAGAACCAAGCTGAGTTCCTTGATCAGAGAAAGGGAGTACGGCAATAATTTTTACTGATAAAGTTTCACATTGATTGATGACCTGATCTGCTAATTCTTGTTTTGCATCAAGGCTTGTATCAATAACATAATCGGCGACTAAAAAGTCTTCTGCGCTTGGTGACTGTTTGCATAAAACTGTTTTAGCGCCAAAATATTCAGCCGCGTATGCTCTTATTTTGCCAACATCATATATGCGTGTATTATTATAGCCGACCAAAATTATTGCTTTTTGGTTTTCTATTTTTTGGTTTTCAAGTGCGTATGCCTGACATGCTAATATAAAAACGTTAAAATATATTAATTTTTTTAAAAAATTTTTCATGACTTTCCCTTAATAACAACTATCTTTTATATATTATTTTATGAAATCGTATTAATTATGCTTGATTATCTATACCAATGTGTAATGCCACCAACTTATGGGCAGGGGGCTAATAGACTTGGTTTAGTTAAGCATAATATAACATCGCTGTAGCCATCTCCAATTATCAAAATCAATAACGAATGAATCTCTCGAATGCATCACCTCCCAATTATTAAATAATAATAGATCTCCCGATTTGAAGGTAATTTTTGTAGCATAATTTTTTTTAAAACTATCGTTTTTAACTATATTTCTTAGATAGTCGACAATACTTTGGGAAGTTTCTGTTGTTCCAGATACCCTGCCATCATTGGCATTAAATCTAAAAAGCGTTTTATTATTAGTAGTGATATTGGTATCGATATTAGTATTAGTAGCCAAAATGGGTAGTGTAGCCTCCATAACGGTATCTTTAAAACTTGGACCAGTTTTCATAATAAATTCTGGTTTTTTCATAGTATCAAGTAGCTCTTGCCAGGTTAAAGTTGGGTGGGGATTGGTTTTAAGATAGTCCAAAAGTGCATCGAGAAAAATAAGTCGTGTTGCAACTTTTGGATCGCCCCGCAAACAGAGTAAAGCTAAATATTTAGGAGGAGGACTTTGATAAACATTTTCTGTGTGAAATTCAAAAGGAATCTCTGATCCTAAACTAGAAGCTTTTTTTTTGTTTATATCGTCAACAGGAATAATCTGATTGATATAAGTGCCATCTTTTTCATTTTCATCAAAACCAGGATAAGCATTAAAAAAATTACATAATCCTAACAACACAGTTTCAGAGACATATCCTTTTGCACGATCGTTAAATATCTCATTGCCATCAATAGAATAAGTTTTAGCGGGAGGTCTATTTCCATTTTTTGGCGTTGGCGGAATATATGAATCTATCGGCATATTATGAATAATAAGCATAGTAGGTTCATTGTTAGAACGCATAGTAGATAGCAATTCTTTTAGGTCATCAGGTAAAATAGAAAAAAGAAGTTTTTCCGCTGCATGTCGACATGATTCCCAGTTTTTATACGGATCAATTGTGCTATTTTTTAGCAAATCATTTAACTGTTGGGAGCATGATAAAGGAAGTGTATATTCTATTTTTTTATGTGAACCTATAGTTTCAATATTGATATGGGTTGCATTTGTAGAGAGAGTAGAGCAAAAGAATAATATAAAAAAAAGTTTATCAAATTGTGTCATATTAAATTGCATCATTAAGTACCTTTTTTTTTAATATACTTATTTTGTTTAAATAAATTTTATTTAATACGCGCGTATTAATACACGAATAAGATAACTATTGCGGTTGTTGTTGATGTAATACCAAATTATTGTTATAGCGAGATGCTATTAATGCTTTTACGAGATCAGCTGGGGGCACTTCTTTTCCATCAGTATACGTAAATATTTGTTTTTCTACGGGAATTTTTGTTAAATCCTCCAAGTCCTTTAGAACAGCAGCAAGCTTCTCTCTAGGAGCAACAGTAAAAGCAACGGATTCGAGTTCGCCTAAGTTGGTAGCTTCTAGTTTTACCCAAACATATGTTTGTTGATCTACTCCATGATCGCTAAAACGTTCGTTAAGATCTGGTTGTTCTCCGCAGAACGATAGGCCTGTTATGTTTGCAGCAACCATGAGACACGATATCTTTTTTTTTATTTTATTCATAAAAAAATCCCACTTTTTTTTAATAATTTTTTAAATCTATAACGATTATTGATATATAATATATACTGTATTATGGCAAGAAAATTTTTTGATAAAAAATAAGAACATTTTTTTGTTTTTTTAAATTGTGGATATTAAAATTACTGGTAGTTGCTCAATAATTATTTATAATATTGATGGTCTTTTGTTAATAGGATTTGTTATGGATTTAGTTTTTTTTCTTATATTATTATCTGTTTTTATTGCAATTTATTCAGTATTGGGTTGGTATGCTTCAAAAGATGTTAAGAATATTTCCGATTATTTTTTAGCCGGAAGAAATTTAGGAGTTCTTTCAGTCACTTCCGGACTTCTTGCAACCCAGATTGGTGGCGGTACGCTATTGGGAACGGCCAGCTTAGCTTATGATTCGGGATTTTTTGGCTTAGTTTATAGTCTTGGCATGGTTACTGGTCTTTTTATATTAAGCACGGGGGTTGCAGCGCGTTTACGATCATTTAATATTGCAACAACGGCAGAATTGTTTGAAGTAGGCTATGGTTCTCTTGTTTTAAAAAAGTGGGCATCCTTTCTTTCTATCATTACGCTTTCAGGTATTCTGGTGAGTCAGATAGTCGCTTCTAAGGCATTACTCGCTGGTATTGGCATTAATTATGAATCAGTTTTTTTAATTTTTTGGTTTTTTATTATAGCGCATACGGTGATAGGGGGCTTAGAAACAGTTATCATTGTAGAAACATATCAAGTCTTTTTTATATTTTTAACATTTCTGGGTATCTTTTTATATTGTATGGGGCTTGAGTTGTCAGCGCTTGGGTTTCCAGCGCTTAAGCAGATTAATATTATTTCGGTACTCATGAATGTTCAAAAAACTACTTTTGTTAATGAGGCTATTTCTTTTCCATACTATATATCAGCTTTTATTATTACTGCTTGTTTTGTTTTAATAGAACAAGACATAGCACAAAGATTTTTTGCAGCTCGCACTCGGTTAGTTGCTACGGTATCAGCCTTATGTGCAGGGATATTGTTAATTTTATTCTCTTGTATTCCTATCTATTTTGGCATGAAAGCACGTTTACTGGGACTACCTATTACTCCTGATATTAATCCGCTTATGCCGGTTATTAGTATATTAACTAATGATTTTGTCGTTATGCTAGCAACCTGTGGTGTTATAGCAGCGATTTCTTCTACAGCTGATTCTTTGTTGTGTGCGATTAGTTCAAATCTTGCACAAGATTTTGATATGAGTTGGATTGGTATACAGAAAGGGTTGCTTCAATCTAAAATTATTACATTATGTATTGGAATAACGTTATTGACCTCCTCGTATTTGGTTCCCTATACTATTATTGAAATAATAATAAAAAGCTATGCGCTCTCTGTCAGTTGCTTATTTGTTCCCCTCGTATATGCTTATTATTCTGATATTTTAAAAAAACAGGCTGCTTATGGGGCAGTAATAGCAGGATTTATTGGGTTTATGAGCATACCTTTGATTGCCTATACTTATCCAGGTTGGTTTGTTCTTCTGCCAAAAGATCTTGTTCCTGTTTTTGTATCATGTATAGGTTTTTTAATTGGGCATATGTTTTGCTAAGTTATATAATAATAAAAATTTTCCATAAGAACTTTTTGGGTGAAACAATATAGGCGAAATAATATAATGGTTATTCGAACGTTACTAGCTCGATTATTAGTGATTATTTTTTTGATTCTTTTTATTATACCTATAATTATTGTGGTGATTATGCCTGAAAAATTTCGTAGGCATAATCATTTTATCGCTTGGCTTATGTCTTGTTTTTATAGGGGTATTTTATGGTGTACTTTAGTGCCAGTTACTGTAAAAGGAAAAGAGAATATTCCTGATAGCCCGGTTATTATCGTGGCAAATCATCAATCGTCGCTTGATATTCCTTTGCTTGGTTCTTTGTTGGGAGTACATCCTCATATTTGGATTGCAAGAAGTGAATTAATGGATACTTGGTTTTTGCGATTTATTTTGCCTTATTTTGCAATCGTAACGGATGTTAATTCGTCAGTTAAGTCGATGCGTTCGTTGGTGAAAATAATACACTTGGTCAAAGGAGAAAAGTGTCACGTGCTTATTTTTCCTGAAGGACAAAGATACGATGATGATGAGGTTCATGAATTTTTTAGTGGTTTTGTTATGCTTGCTAAAAAAATTGATCGTCCTATTGTACCGGTACGTATTTTTAATGCTAATAAGGTCTATGCTAGAGGAGATTTTTGGGTTAAGTCGCATTCGATTAACGTGGTTGTTGGTGATCCTATGAAAATGGATTCTAGTGAGTCTGATGGTGATTTTAAGCAACGAGTAGAACTCTGGTTCAAGCAAGTAAAAAAATAATAATAGACAAGCAAAGAGTTAATAGTAGATATGAGATTTAGAGAATTTTTTAATCATAATTATGTAGCAATTACTTTTATTGGTCTGTTTTTTTTCTTAAGTGTGTTAGTTGGTATTCTTTTTTTTCAGACTTGTTATTTGTATAAAAAAGTAGAGGCAATGGTTGTTCTGCAAGAACAATATAGAAGTTATGGTAAAAAGATTAAAAATAAAAATTATTTAGAGACTGAATTTGTTCTTGAAGATATAGATAAAAATAGCATAGATAAAGATAGAATAGATAAAAATCAAGATTATTGGGGTGTTCGGGGAGACAGTTTTATTGTGGTAGATCGTGATCTTGGTTATTTAAAAAAATCGATGGTCTCTTATTTGAAAAAAATAAACCTGCAAGATCTTTTATCTCGCATTAATATTCATGATTGGGAAGATTATTCGGGCAGTATGCGTATTGATACTCCTATTGCCGGTGCTAAAACACGAGCCAAAGCAGGTAATCAGACAAATAAGCAGATACATAAAATAAAAAATAATAAGATAAGTAGTAGACCAGATAACAATAGACTAGGTAAACTGCAAAATAAAAAAACGAGACAAACTAATCGACCAATTAATCAATCAACCAATCAAAATAGTACTCAAGTGAATCGAAGGCAGCACGTAGTACGATCTCCAGCATCATCTTTTTTTATTTGGCCGATAGATAGAGATAAGTTTTGGTTGAGTTCTTTTTTCGGCTTTAGAAAGAAAGCAAATGGTACATGGGATAAACATGGGGGTATAGATATGGCTGCCAACAAGGGAACCGAGGTAAAAGCAGTAGCCGCAGGAATTGTTATTGAATCTCGTTACGCATCAGGATATGGCAACATGATAGTATTGCATCATGGTACTATTTATGGCGTTGTTTATAAAACGCGCTTTGCTCATTTAGATAAAATTTTTGTAAAACGGGGAGAGCGTGTTGAAAAAGGGCAGGTGATAGGTGTGGTGGGAGATACCGGGAGAATCAGAAAACAAGGGAAAGATGGTTCTCATCTTCATTTTGAGGTTTATAATTATAATACTCGCATTAATCCATTAGCTATTTTGCCCGTTTTGAGATAAATAGTATAGAAAATAAAAGAATAGAATAAAAAAAATTTTGAGCTATTTTAAAAAGAGAGTTACTTTAATATAAGTAATTAAGAAAAAAATAGAATTAATGTAAAAAAAAGTTATTTAAATATGCATAACAAGAGAGGATTTAATAGTATGCAACCGATGGCAACATGGCGTAAAACAGTCTGGGGACAAGCTTTAGAGTTAGTTTTTTTATTAATGTTAGTTTTTTTAGTTAGAACGTTTGGCTTTGGCCTTTATCAGGTTCCGTCAGGTTCGATGGAGACAACAATGTTAGTAGGGGAACGATTTTTTGCGGATAAGTTATCTTATTGGTTTAGGTCTCCTGTTCGGGGTGAGATTATAGCGTTTAATCAGCCGACCTATCAATATTCAAAAAATTCTATTAAAAAGTTAATAGAGATGTACGTATGGGGTCCTGATAATTGGACAAAGCGTGTAATTGGCGTTCCTGGTGATCATGTACGTGGTGTCATAGAAGATGGTAAGCCAGTTATTTATTTGAATGGTAAAAAATTTGATGAACCATATCTTAATAAATATCCATTAATTAAAGAAGCTGTTGCTGATACCGGTAATAGATATAAAAGATATGAAAAAAAATCATATGATCCATCAAAGTCATTCGATGAGCAGCCTTTTTATAAGTTGGATACACAACGAGTTCTGCGGAATGCCAATGGTAGTATTGATTTAGAATATCCAGATCAGGCTGACAAGTCGGCTAGGGGTGTGCCAGAAGGATCAACTCGTTTTTATGGAAACAATGCCGATGAATTTAATGTAAAGCTTCGCGATGGTGAATATTGGGTGATGGGAGACAATCGTCGTGGTAGTGGTGATAGTCGATTATTTGGACCTATTCAAGGAAACACTATTCATGGTCGGATTAGAATGAGAATATGGTCTATAGATAGTAGTAGGGCATGGTGGATTGTGGATTTTATCACCCACCCTATTAATTTTTGGAAACAGATGAGATGGAATCGCTTTTTTCAGGTCGTTAAATAAATAGATAATAAATTTTTTGCAGAAATAATTATTTCTGGTACATTTATGTATAATTGATTTGAAATATATGATTATAGATAATAATTAAATTGGCGGCATAGCCAAGTGGTAAGGCAAGGGTCTGCAAAACCCTGATCCCCGGTTCAAATCCGGGTGCCGCCTCCATAATTATTTATTTAGATTGCCGGGGTGGCGGAATGGTAGACGCAAAGGACTTAAAATCCTTCGGACTTTTGTCTGTGCCGGTTCGAGTCCGGCCCTCGGCACCAATTAGATAATTTTGTGGACTTTTGTTGTGTTGATTTAAAGCCTTTGTTATCGATATTAAACAAAATAGTCTTATTGATTTTTGTTTGATCACTTCATCAGCAACAAAATAATCTTGACAAAAAATTCTATATCAATAATTTACAACTTAGGTACTTGTCTTGTTTATTTAGCATTGCCAAACTGGTAGAGGGTGTTTTGTATGAATAAGGCACAATTAATTGAGCAGATGGCAAAGATATCAAAATTGCCGAAATCAACGTGTAAAGAATGTTTAGAAGCTTTTATCACTACGGTTGGATCAGCTTTGAAATCTAATCAAACGGTAGTATTAACAAGATTTGGTACTTTTCGCGTAAAAAGTAGGAAAAGTCGTGTGGGTATTAATCCTATAACACGATTAAAAATGAATATATTAGCTAAAAACGTTGCACAATTTAAAGCAGGAAAAGATCTTAACGATCTTGTAGAAATAAAATAGTAAAAATAAAATAAAAATAGTTTATAAAGCAGATAACCGATAAGCTTTGTTATGTTCAAAGAGGCATGTTTTAAAACATGCCTCTTTTGTTGTTTTTTTTTAAAATAAAAAAATATACTGACATAAAACAGATATACTAAAACTGGTATCATTATATAAGTATAATAAAAATTAAATAGGTAAAAATTAGGAAAAGAATAATGGCTCACCAAGAAATAAGTAGCTCAGAAAGTTTAATAGATATGGCAAAAAATTCAACAACGATTGATATTGTTGTAAAAGCTCTTAAAGAATCAAAAGAGATGCTCCTGTGGGGAGTAGCTTATGCAGGAGTTGGTTTTGTTGCAGGATTTTTTTTTAAAATATTGAGTCGGTATCTTGTTATTTTATTGCTGGTATCGGGTATTTTATTTGCTTTGCATAGTTTTGATATTATAGCGATCAGTATTAATTTTCTTAAAATTAAAGCGTTGTTGGGAATTAAATCGGCTATGTCGTATGAAGAAATAATTATGTGTTTAGTTGGATGGATAAAAAATAATATATTTATCACCTTTATGTTGTTTGTTGGATTTATGCTTGGAGTAGTGGCCAGTTAGATAAAAAAAATAAGGAGAGCTATGAAAAAGGAAGAAGTATATGTAGAAGCACTTGCGGCTATTCTTGTTAAATATCAGGTTTTTCCTAAAAAAGAAGAAGCTGCTATCATCAAGGCTTTCAAAGATTCATCGATTGAAAACTTTGAAGAATTTTTAATGGAAGAATCTTTGGTGGATGATATTAATATTCTTCGTGCACTAGGTCAATATTATCAACTACCATTTTATGACGTAGTTGGCCATCTTTTTGATCATCATTTATTGCGCATGTTTCCGAAAAGTTTTTTATTACAAAATGCTCTTATTCCTCTCGACGTAGAAAGCGATACGAGTATGGTTATGGTGGCAAGTGATCCGAGCAATCCAGATTTATTGTCTGATATTGGCATGTATGTCTCTTATGATATTGTATTTAATGTTGGGTTAAAAAGACATATTTGTGACGCTGTAAAAGAATTTTATGATGAATCGCTTACCGAAATATCGCTGTATGATCCAGACGAAGAATTATATCAGAATCCAGAACTTGATGCCCATATTAAAGATGAGATACATGATATAGAAGATGATCACGAAATTGACCAAAAAGTAATTAGAAAGTGATTAAAAGATATTGGGCGTAAAAGAGAACTAGAAAGAAAGTTATAAAATGCGTAATATTCAACATGATACATCGGTGCATGATATATCGGTAGTTGCAATAGTAAACGAACTACTCGAAAAAGCTATTAGCATGAATGCTTCTGATATACATTTAGAACCGACAGAATATCAGCTGCGCGTACGATTTCGTCTTGATGGCATTTTACACGATCAACCAGCCTTAACAAAAAATAACGCCCAACAGATTATTTCTCGCCTTAAAGTTTTAAGTTCTATTAATATTGCTGAAAAACGGATTCCTCAAGATGGTAAATTTCATACTACCTATAAAAATAAATCGATTGATCTACGTCTTTCAACGTTCCCGTCTCTTCATGGCGAAAAAATGGTTATTCGAATTTTGGATCATTCTATCCATGGTATTACTTTGCAGCAGTTAGGCTTTGAACCGCAGATGTTAGCAGATTTTCAAGGGCTACTTGCTCGATCAAGTGGGTTTTTTTTAGTGACTGGACCGACAGGTTCAGGAAAAACGACAACTCTGTATGCAGCGCTTTCAGCACTTAATTCTCCAGAAAAAAATATTGTAACCCTTGAAGATCCGGTAGAATACAATGTATCAGGCATTACCCAAGGATATATTAATCCCACTGCCGGTTTTACTTTTGAAAAGGGTATTCGAGCATTGTTGCGACAAGACCCCGATATTTTAATGATTGGAGAAATTCGGGATAAGCAGACAGCCAGAGTTGCCATAGAATCAGCTTTAACGGGCCATCTTGTGTTAAGTACTCTGCATACGAATGATGCTCCGTCAGCGATTGTGCGGCTTATGGATATGGGTATTGAGCCTTTTTTGATTAATGCGTCGTTGACAGGGGTGTTGGCACAACGGCTTATTCGTAAGCTTTGTGAGTTTTGTAAAAAACTGGCACAATCTTCGGATGAAGAGCCAACGATAGATGAGGTAGCGTTTTGTGAACGTATGTCTATAGATCCCAAGAATCTTTATAGAGCAGTCGGTTGTGATTCGTGTAATAATATCGGCTATAAAGGCCGAATTGGTATTTTTGAACTTCTTATTTTTTCTAATAAACTCCGTTCTCTCATTATTTCTCGTCCTATTGTAGAGGATATTTATACACAAGCTTTATCTGATGGGATGTCTACACTGCAACAGGATGGAGCTAAAAAAGTATCGGCAGGTATCATCTCGCTGGCCGATTTTGCCCGTGTGATTGTGTGAAGTTTATGAGAAATATGTTATTTTTAAGTTTGTTTTATTAATTACCTCGAAAGATTTTTTATGAAATTACGTTTGTTAATCATATTATTTAGTTGTTTTTTTATTTTTGATAGCTTACATGCTGCTAAGCGTTTAGAATTTTCTATTGTTGCTCGTAATACCGTTAGCGGTACTATGATTAAACTTACTTCAGGGGTTAATTTAGCAGCTTCTTTTGCTAGAAAAGCTTTTGCTTATAGCACACTTGTTAATCGAGCAGTAGATCTTGATGATACTTTTGTTTCAAATGATTACTGTGGAGCAGGTGCTCTTGCTGATCCTGTTATCGATTTAAAAGGTGAGGTTAATGGTCAATTATCAGGTGATCAGAAAGTTCAACCTGTAAAACTGGTTTTGGTAGAGCGGGAAGATTTACGTAGGGATCCTAGCTCTGTTTATTGTTCAGGGCAAGGATATAATGGTTATCGACCCCAAGTATCAAGATATCTATTTTACGGGTCAGAAAACCCTAGTTTAATAACGCCAACAAATTATGGTATCGTGGAACCAGTAGACCCTAATTGAGTAATGCTAAATTTCACCTATTCGGCTTTTGGGAGAGTATTTCTGCCGGTACCGTTGCATACATTTTCAATAAAGCATCAAGGCTTGCAACGGTTTGTATGCACGAATTATAATTATCTTGAATAGTTTGCTGCAATTCTTTTTCTTTTTCACTACTTTCTTCATGATCTTCTATGCCAGCCTCGATTCTCGCTTGAGCTATTTTTGAAAATATAATCTCTGGTGGATACATCGGTATTAATTTTTTTAGGGTAGATTGGTATATTTTAAGAGCATCAATCTCTTGCAAAGATAAGCTTGCGCTTTCTTTTTCGTCTTCTTGTTTTTTTTCTTCTTGTTTTTCTTTTATCATTTGTATAACAAGTCTCAGCGCATGTTTTGCAAGATTATGTTCAAATCCATTTTCCATATCAATAGCATAGTAACGATTAGTTTTTTCCTCATACATAAGGTTAGCAGGTCTTCTATCTTTATAGGCGGTAAAAGTATCAAAGGCGACTAATGGTGGCAAATTGGGATGACGAGCCATATCGTTAATCATTCTCCTTTGTAATCCCAGCTTTTCAGGAGCACGACTATGAGGATAATCGCTATCGAACTGTTTTAAATTTGGTTTATGGTAGCCTTCTGGCAAATCACACACGGCGATACCGGGAACAAAAGCAATGAGCGAAGCTGGTTTTTCTAGATTGTATTTTCCAGGAAATGGGTAATGAGCAGGAACGATCTCAACTTTATTAGCAATAACTTTATGTTTTTTTTCTGTCATAGCGGAAAATTCTTCTGCCATGTTAGCAAGAATTTTTTCTCTTGGTACTGACGTAAAAATGCGGAGAAGTTTCCCGTCAGGATAAGTTTTTGTAGTTCTTTGTTTTATGAGATATTTATCATCATGATTATGAATGTTCATTAAAAAGGCTATTTGTGCTGAAGATTCTTCGTTGAAAAAAGAATGTGTTACAAAAAAATCTGATGCTTTTAAGCCAAAGAAAGTTTTTTCAGATTCAGCTTCTTGAATAGCAGGTTTTTCAATAATAGGTTCTTGAACAGCAGAAAAAACTGGTGCAGTTGTTAGCAATAAAAATATAAAAAAATAATGTGTAAACATAAAACTCCTAAAACTATGGTTAACTGTGACTAGAGTATGTGGTTTTACGTAAGCTGGTACTTGTATCGTTATATTGTTAGCAATTATTAGAACATAACTGCAGGTGAAAAAGCTAGGATTTGTGTTTTGTGTAAAGCTGCAAAATTAGTTTGGGTTGGCATGTAATTAAAAAAAAAATTTAAAACGATATTTTGTTAAAAGTAGCGATGTTAGCATGGTGGTCAAAAGAACAAGTAAGCATTATGAAGGTATGCCGGAACAATTATGCATTCGAGGTATTCCAGAAATTATTGGCGATTTTGCCGGCAGAGATACGCCAGAGCCTAAATATCCAGCTCTCGCTTTTCGGAATTAGGCGTATTTTGTTTTATCTATAACTAATGCACTATCACGTTTGAAGTGCATCGCTGAATATTTTGTTATTATTAAGTTAAGCAGGGCAGAGCAAAATAGCTTTCGTTTGTTGATATTTTTTAGGCAACTTAGTAAAATGCTTGAGCCATAAAAAAAGGCATATATACATATAATTAGGTAAAAGGTTGTAGTATGAAGCGGGTTTTTATTTTGGGTAGGTTTGCAACAATTATTTTATTTATCGTAACTAATTTTGCCATAGTTAATTTTTTTCTTATAGCTAATCTTGTTGCAGCCGAAGAGGGTAAAATCGCTGCTGAAGAAGAATGTAAAGAGCTTGTGGCAAAATGGGAATATGATAATCAGTTGACTAAAGAATTGGAGGAATTATATAAATCTTACCCTCTGCCATGGAGTCAAGAAGTAATAGATAAAATACAAATCTTGATTTGCAATGGTGCGAATCCGAATACTGGTTCTTGTCCACTATTATATTTAGCATGTAATGACAATCATATTTCTCTTATTGAAACTTGCCTTAGGTATGGAGCAAAAGTAAACGAAGTAGCAGGTCCTTTGGGAGAAACAGCTTTGCTTACTGTTAAATCCGGTGAATCATTACAGCTGCTTTTAGACGCTCATGCAGATGCTAATGTTAGAAAAAATTCTAGGAACTAATAATAAATTTAACGAACCTAAATATACAGATGCACATGCGTTACATTATATGGCTTCAAGCATAGTTTTTGATCCAAAAGTAATAGAGCTAATGTGTGCACATACTCCTGCTGATCCTATACCAATAACAACCGCCTGGGGATGGACGCCTCTTCTTTATTTATCTGTTTCAGAGCAAAGGCGAACAAACGATATCTTGTTAAAAGTGGCGATATTGGCGTGGTGGTCAAAAGAACAAGTAAGCATTAAAAGTAAAAATGGGTTCACCTTTCGCAATGTTCTTGAAAAATGCGCTTCTCATTTAATTAATGGCTTTGATGCGATTGTTCGTGATGTGAAACGTGCTCAAGCAGAATTATCTCCTATACCATTTACACCGCCTATGTTATTTGCTGCACCGTTTGTATCATTAAGTATTTTTGATTTAGAAAGAGAAAAAATTGAAAAGCAGCAGTTATATGAAGTTATGCCGGAACAATTATGTATTCGTGGCATTTCAGAAATGATTAGCGATTTTGCCGGCAGAGATACGCCAGAGCCGAAATATCCAGCTCTTGCTTTTCGGAATTAGACGTATTTTGTTTTATGTATAGCAAAGCGCTAATAAATAACGGGGCCCGCCGGGTAGGTGGGGTATGATTGGGGGTCCCCGCAGGGGGCTATACTAGCAAACTTATCAACAATAATAAGTTTAAAAAAACGAGGAATTCTTAACGCGCTCAGCTATATGATCAGGTTGTTTATTGTTTTTATAATCTGGTGTATTAAAAATTTCTTATTTTACCAAAACGTTGACATAGTCGATGTGGTTTATTTTATAATTGTATAATAATATTATGTATATATATTTTATTAGGGGAAAATTATATGAAAAATATATCGTTATCTGTCATTATAGGTATGTATGTATTCGGTCTTTTTTTTTCTTTTAACGCTCAATCTAATTTTCCGTCCAATTCTCAATCTACTTTACAATCTATTCCTCAATCTTGGCATGTTTTTATGTATCTAGACTCAAGTGATGATTTAAATGACATGATTATTAAAAATATTACTGATGCATTAAAAATTCCCGTTAACGATTCTGTTTCTTTTTTTATTCAATTACATGCATATGATAATGTTGGTCTTCGCTATAAAATCACTAAAAATGGTCTTTCTTTTGTAGAACAAGTTTTGTTAACTGGTAGCGATAAGCAGAATTTTGTTAATGCTGCTACCTGGGGATTTGCTCATTGTACTGCCGATAACACGATGCTTATTTTTGGAGGACATGGGTGGGGAATTTTGGATCCAGAATGGAATGCTGTTACTTCTGAATGGCAAGCAGGAACTAATGCTTTGAATAATTCTTGTTCTGCTAATCAGAGTGAAACAGAATTAAATAATAATGATTTAGGTAACAATATCTGTTTTAATAATCAAGCTGAAGTGAGTGGTCAGATGGGCGTATGCACTGCAGAGGGTAATACCTGTTTTATTAATAAATCGAGACATAGTTTAAATGATTTACGTCAGTTGCATAATAAGCAACATAGAGGTTTTATTTTTAGCCTTGAACCTCGGTCATATTTAAATAATAGAGATATTATTGAAGGACTTGCCATTATTATTGATACAGCGATGCAGGGTAAAAAAATAGATGTGATAGCTTTTGATACGTGTATGGGTGGCATGCTTGAAGTTGCCTATCAGCTAGCCCCATTTACTCATTATTTAGTGGGAAATCAGGTATGTGCATTGCGAGATGGTTTTGATTACGAAAGTATCACGCAGGCTTTAAATCAGGGGCCAACAGCGAAAGATTTAGCAGTAGAGTTGGTGCAGATTTTTGATAAGTATTATACAATACATGATGATAAAGGAATCTATTCACATACCGCATTAGATGCATCACGAGTATCAGCTGTATGCCAATCATTAGATGCCATTGTTGTATCTTTATTAGAGAGAAATGATGCCAATGCATTAGCTTTAAAAGCGCATGTTATGAGTCCACGGTTCTGTCTGTTTCCAATGTATACGGATGTTGTTTCTTATGTGAAAAACTTAGAATCGTTATTATTAGATCATGAGTTATTAGATAATAGTATAACTGATGATTTAACGCGAAAATTAAAACAGAATATCCAAGATTTTTATGCTGAGATACAGCCGTTTGTTGTAGCGCATTGTGCTGGCGTTCAAAGTGGTGGTGCAGGAGCTCAATCATGTGCGATTTATTTACCAACATATACTATTCATGATTCTTATAAAAATACGTTATTCGCAGAAAACACACAATGGATTAAGCTTTTGCAATGCATTTATGCGTCTACTCAGGTTTAGAAAAATATCTTATATTCAGAGCTACATAGTTTTTAGTATAGTAATAGTTTGGCATGACATAGAAGTGTTATAGTATAAAAGTAATATAGTATAAAAGTAATATAGTATAAAAAGTGGGATGGTGTAGAAGTATTGTGGAGTATAAAATAGCTTGTAATATAAAATAGTTTTTAAAATATAGAAATATGTGTGAGTATATTTATCCGGAGCTTTTCATGAGATTACGTTTAATTATGTTATTTGGTTGTGCTTTGGTTGCTACAAATAGCTTACAAGCTGCAGCTACTCGATTTAACCGTTTTGCTCACACTTTTAATTTACGTATTCCCATTTTTCGCACTTCTGTTATTCGTATTCCTGTTCGTTTTTTTACGACGAATAGTTCTTCAGTTGATTCTAGTTCTAATTTTAATAGAGCTGATTTTTATAATCGCTTCGCTCGCAGTGCTGTTTTGGCAGCAGATTTGACTTTTGATGGTCTTCGTAAGGCTACTCGAGAACATGTTTTTCTTGCTAAATGTAATATCGGTGATAAACGTGCGGCTCATGTGGCACTAGCGCGTGCTTTTGCTACAGCTTATCATCTTCTTGTGGCTAAGGAAGAAAAGCAAAATTTTGTTGCTAGTTTAGGCGGTCAAGAGCTGTCAAGAGATCAGAATTCTGAACCAGAAAAAATCGTTCCAGTTGATCCTACAGAGCTAATAGATCCAATAGAGCCAGAATATCATCCAGTAGTGCCACATAGTTATTCTAATTCTACCTGTTATGTTGAGCCTGAACCCAAGTATCAAAATATTAGAATTTAGCGTTAGAATTTTTTCATGAGCATGTTTTTGTTAAGTTATCGTTCAGCTTTCAAAATGGGTTGGATTTGCAAAAATAGATTTTTCCAGGCAATTTTGCTGCTCCCGGGCATTGGTGGGTGCTTGATCGAGTTTTTTAGTATTTCAATAATAGCAGAAGCCTTTTGTTGCGTTTCTCTACTTCCAGAAGATAAAGCTGTTTTATAAAGAGTAATCCAGTAACTGAGAAGTTTATTAAGAAGCTGATACGTATGTGATTCTTTTGAATCGCTTTTATCAAGTAATTTTAAAAAAGAGACTGGATCTGTTTTGGTGTTAGACATGAATATCTGCTCGAGTGGGTCATAGGTTGCTAAGGACGGAAGAGAAGCAATATTTTGTACTGCACAACGTGATTTAATAGTGGGCAGTATTTGATCAAGACGATCGGTAAGAAATATAAAGTG
This sequence comes from uncultured bacterium, assembly GCA_963719415.1. Lineage (GTDB taxonomy): Bacteria > Babelota > Babeliae > Babelales > Vermiphilaceae > JAPLIS01. The sequence goes on from OY970383.1 coordinate 1,074,920, forward strand.
ATAGCCTTGTGGTGGTTCTTCAATTGATTTTAAAAGACTATTGGCGCATACATGACTTAAGTAGTCTGCTTTTTCTATTACAATAAAAAATGTCTCATTTTTATTAAGGACAAAAGAGAGCGCTTTGAAAACAGTCGCAATATCATCTTTTGTGTATATTTTTTCGGTGGTGAGCCATCGCATATTGTAATATGTTTTTTGCTCTATACCGAGACAATATACGCATACTCGGCACCCATTATTATTAAGGCATATTTTTTGTTGTATGTAGGTGGTAGCATGCGAGCGTATTGTATTCTGCTCGCCAACGAATAGGTACGCATGATTTTCGGTTATTTTGATCTCTTTTGCCATTCGATTATTTTTTCGGTTGCTTGTGTTATGAGTATATCTGAATCTAGTGTGCTATCGAGCACGATACAACAAGAGTTATTTATTAAAGAGTTATTTATTAAAGAGTTATTTATTAATAAATCGTCAAAGCCGGTAATTAATGCTTGCATAAAAGATTCTTTTTCTTTCTCAAAACTCGTTAACTTTTTGTTGCGTGTCATAATACGTTGTTTTGCGGTATCCTCGTCTATTTTGAGATAAAAAATCAGGTCAGGGGTGTAGCCATTCATGGCCCAACTATTAATAGTTTTGAGTAGTTCTAAATCAAGGCCACGTCCATATCCCTGATAGACAAGAGATGATATATGCATGCGATCAGAGATAACTATATGATTATTATTGAGTGCCGGGATAATGACATCTTGAAAGTGCTGTGCTCTATCAGCTGCAAATAATAAAAATTCTGCTTTGGGATTTAAGGGTGTTGTCTGTTGTTGCAAAATTTCTCGTAGCTGTTTGCCAAGTGGCGTGCCACCAGGTTCTTTTGTTAAAATAATTTCCTGGTTTTTTGCTAGAGTAGTTGGAATTAAAGAATTACGTAGCCGTTCAGCTAATCCAGAAGCAAAAGTGCTTTTGCCTGACCCATCAATTCCTTCAATAGCGATTAAAATCCCCACAAATTTTGTTAGCATAAAAGTCTTTAAATAGAGTATTCTGTTTATATATGTCTATAATAGTATACATAATTGTTAAGGGTTTGTCTTATGAAAAAAGTTACCGTAGAGCCAGGATGTATTACTTGTGGCACGTGTGCTTTTACTGCTCCCGAGGTTTTTGAAGTAACCGATGTTTCTCGAGTAAAAAAAGATATCGATATAGAATCTCAAAAAGAATTAATAGAAAAAGCAGTAATACGCTGTCCTGTACAAGTGATTAAATTCCAGGAGTAATTGATTATGCAGTGGCAAGAGAAAGAAAAACAGAAGTTTCAGGAGATTTATGCTTCAATAGCAGAAAAAAATTCTTTACTGAGAGTGGGCAAACTGTTATGGCATGCTGCACGCAATTTTGGGGATACTATAGCTCTTATATATGCTGATGAGCAGATTTCTTTTAGGCAACTTTATCAACGAGCTTGTGCTTGTGCTCAGGTATTTAAAAAATTACAGGTTAAACAAGCTGATCGCGTTATGATAAGCTTTGAAAATTCGCCCGATTTTTATGTCGCTTATTTTGCGGCATGGCAGGTTGGTGCAGTAGTCGTCCCCCTTAATACTTTTTTAAAAGAATATGAATTAAGACATATTATTACTGATGCACAGCCTGTTTTAATATGTACCAGTAGCGATAGAACGGCTCAGTTTGCTGATTTTGGTGTTACCGTATTGACGCCTGCAGATATGATACGAGGAGAAATGGGTATGGATGATCAGGCGCAGATTGAAGATACTATTGATGATAGCATAATGCCTAATCAAGATGAGGTTACTGTTCTTTTGTATACTTCAGGCACGACTGGTACGCCCAAAGGAGTTATGCTCAGTTCGCGTAATATAATGAGTAATATGTTACAGGTTGTTGCTCGTTTGCAAATGGATGGTTTAGGGCAACGAGTTTTTGCTGTTTTGCCTCTTTTTCATGTATTTGCGCAAAATACGTGTGTTTGGATTCCTATGATAATGGGATGTACTATTATTTTGGTACAAAAAATTGATCGTCGTCTTATAGTAGATGCTTTAAAGTATAAACCGACGTTATTTTTAGGAGTGCCCGCATTATACGGTCTTTTATGTCTATTGAAAACGGCACCGTTAGGGTCAGTCGAATATTTTGTATCGGGAGGAGATGCGTTGCCAGACAAAATTAGTACTGCTTTTAGCTTGATTTATCGGAGAAAAATAGTTAATGGGTATGGATTAACTGAAACATCTCCGGTTATATCGGCTGATCTTGAATGTTTTTTAAAGCCGACAGGATTTGTTGGTAGACCAGTAATAGATACGGAATGCATAGTATGTGATGAGCATGGAGGAAGATTAAAGCAGGGAGAAATTGGAGAATTATGGGTTTCGGGCCCCCAGGTAATGCTTGGGTACTATCATCAGGAAAGTCTTACTGATCAAGTAATGTCAGATGGTTTTTTCAAAACGGGCGACCTTGGTTATTGCGATAAGGATGGTGCTATAATTATCACCGGTCGCTTAAAAGATCTTATAATTTCTAAAGGGGTAAATATTTATCCACAAGAAATAGAAAATGTATTGTTGTGTCATTCTAATATTATGGGAGCTGCGGTGATTGGTCAAAAAGATGATCAAGTAGGTGAAGTTCCTGTCGCATTTGTAATATTAAAAGAATCAGGAAGACAAGCAGAAAAAGAGACAGAGGAATTAATGTCAAAGATGCTAAGATCGTTTTGTATGCAGCGACTTGCTACATATAAGGTTCCTCACCGTTTTATCTGTTTAACAGAAAATTTACCGATGACACTAACAGGAAAAGTGGATAAAAAAATACTGAGAGAATGGCTTAAAAATATGTATTGATTTTTAAAAATGAATAAAGTATCATGTAAACATTGAAATTGATCGATGAAATAAATCTATTTTAATATAATTGTTTTTGATTTATTCTCTCCATTTAATTTTATTTTTTTTATTTAACGTTGATAACCTCCATTTCCCCTATCTATGACTTCGGTCTAGGTGGGGGAATTTTTTTGTATTTTAGCATATCAAGAAATTGATCATTATTTTGCGCTATATATTCAAGCTTGGGCAGACAAACACAAAGTCTCTTATAACAAACTGCGTTTGCAAATTAAGGATTGGTATAATGGTTATCATTTTGGAGCTGATGTCACAGCAGTTTATAATCCATTTTCTGTTATGTATGCATTTGATAAACAAAATTATGAAAATTTTTGGCTTCAATCAGGTCCACCTTTTTTTTTAATAAAAGAAATACAAAAAAATTATCGTATTATAGAAAAAGAGATGCTTCATTATTCGCACAACAGACTCAATGGATTAAATTATTGCAGTGTATATCTGATGCAGCTATGTAGGATGTTGCATAGATATAGATAGAATATTGTATTTATAGTTCCAGTAACAATAATTGAGATTAGGTAGGAGTTATTATTCTTCTACCTAATCTCAATTTTAATTTAAAGCATATATTTTTAGTGTTTATCTAGCTAGTTATGCTTATTAATCTATTCCGAAAATTTCCAAATTCCATTTTCATTTTTACCACCAACAAGAGAAATCAGTTTTTTAAACAAGCGTGTTCCCTCTGTTTTTATTATTTGTATGTCTGCATGTATTTCGTCAAGTCTGGGATCATCTAGAGGGCACAGTAATTCTTCTTTTTTAGAGTTTCTTATTTTTTCTAGATCATCTATTAGATCGCTGGATCTGTTTACTTCGTCTATTAATTCTTCGGCAGCAGCTAAATCTACAGGATTTAAATTTTCTAGTCGTTGTACCAAAAGTTTTCTTTGGTCTTCGCTATCAAGAAAATCTTTTAGATTTCCTTCATCAAGGTTTTGAGCAGGTGCTGGTAGTTCTATAGCGCAATAGCTATTAGTTAAATATAGGATAGCAATAAGTGTTAATACATGTTTTTTCATATGATTCCTTTTTTTATAGAAAATATTAATTTTGCGACTTAAAATTAGCATTAGGATCGGCATTAGGGTCAGCGTTAAGAGCATGAGCAATAGCAGCAAGATTAGCATTAGCGGCGGCAAGGCCAACAATATCAGCGGCAGCAAGATCAGCAGCAAGATGATTACCAAGCTCAATAGCAAGATTAGCAGCAGTATTAGCGCGGTCAGCATTAGGAGCAGCAATAAGAGCACGAACAGTAGCAGCAGCTTCATTAGCAGCAGCAATACGAGCATTTGCACGAATAGTAAAATCAGCAGCAGTAGCAAGATCAGCAGCTTCATTGGAAATGGCAGCATGAGCAGTAAAATTAGCAGCAATAGCAAAATTGCCAGCAACACGAGCGGAAATAGCACGAATAGTAAGATTAGTAGCAGCAGGATCGGCAGCAACAAGAGCAGCATTAGCGCGAATAGCAAAATCAGCGGCAGCGGCAAAATGAGAAGTCGCAAGAGAGCGTGCATGAGCTGCACGATCGGGAAAGGCAGCAGCAAGTAAGCTACTGGAAATAAAATAAAAACTAAACAATATAATTAAAGGTAATTGCATAATAGGATCCTGGAGTAAAAAAGTTATTAAATAACGCGAGCTCGATCTAACAACTTAGCTTTCTACAATATTTTTTGTATAGCGGGCTTAATGGGCCCGCAGGGCCCACCCAATTTCTTACCCCACCTGCCCCGGCGGGGACCCCACAATTTCCCCCGGATGGGGGATTAAAGGGGGCGAATTTACAGCATTTTTAAGTCGAGCTCTCGTTAAATATATATGGTTTTACATATTATTCTGTTTTTATTATAAAGACAACGGCAAAGTCAATCATTGTCAAACTAAGGCGAGAAGTTTTGGTGAGCATATTTAATGCTAATCGTTAAGCAATTTTTATGGCATATATTTTGTTATGAGGTTGGCCAAGTTTAATCGCGAGTACGTAGGACCTGGCGTATCTTTATCGGCATAATTCGGCAAAACAAGCGCTGGATATGTAGGCTGTGGTGTATCTCGACTGTTATAACCCAGAATAATATTTGAGATACTAATAGACAGCTTTAGTTGTCCAGTGATGAATGTTTCAACTGCTTTAAATGCTGGTTTTTCAATTTGTTCCATATGCTGATCAAATGTTCTTAGGGGTAAAGCTGCAAGATGAGGAAATTGAGTTTTAGCGTGTTTTGTTTGCTTAACAATTGCGTCGAACGATTGAGTTAAATGAGGAGCTGTTTTTTCAAGAAGATCGCGAGGCGTTTGAGGTGCCCAATGTATTCTGTCTAGAACAATTACTTGTCTTGATGACCACCATATCAATGCCGCTGCTTTTAAAAGAACATTATTTGCTTTTTCTGAATCTGCCGTTGAGCATAAACAGTGAAGAGGGGTATAGCCAGATAAATCTAATGACATGGAATCGCTACGGGTATGATTACATAATGCTTCTATTGCTTCTAGAGGATAGTGTAACTCACAAGCAATATGCAGTATTTGTTGGTTAGATTGATGAGGTATTTTAACATTAACATCTGCACCAGCGTTTAAGAGTAATTGTATTGCTTCAACAGAGCGAGCATAGTGTAAGGTGGTAGCTTTTACTTGTATTTGTGCTCCATTATATAAGCAGGTTTCAATAAGGGGAATATTGTTTTTTAAACAGGCAACAGATAATAAAGAATGCTCATTGTAATATGATATATTGGGATCAGCTTTGGCACTAATTAACGCTTGTGCAGTATCCATTGCTTCTTGATTCCATCCATGATAACCAATAGTATTGCGTTTTCGGTCGCTGCAATTTTCATATAGCTTGTTTAGGATTTCGGTCAATTGAGCACTAGATTTTATTTTGTCTGGTTCTTTACCTTCTTCGGCAGCAAATAGATTAGTTATGGAAAACAGGATAATTATTGTCAGGCTTTTAAGCGTGAGAATGTATTTTATGTGCTTGAGAATGAGAATCTGCTTCATACTATCTCTTTACATTAAATTATGTATGTATATTAGATGTGCCCTTTTTTATGATATCAGCACTTTACTAAAATGTGTTTTTATTGTCAATTGTTATGAAAAAGTGAAAAAGTTTGTGTTAGCGCAAAGTGATAATGTCCTATAGTAGAGCAAAGGATTTTGTCCTGTATAAAAAAAGGTCCTTTTTTTAGGTTATAATTAGAAATGCAACAATCTAAATAACTCAAAAAATAGGACCTCTAAAAAACGAGAGTTGGGTGAGTTGCAGAGTAAAAAAGAAAGGGGAGAATTTACTCCACAAGACGAGAAACAAGTTGCTCGTATAATGCAAGAAGTGATAGGTTTTACGAAACAATTTGGAGTAACGTTGTCGACTTGGTAGGATTGATTGTTTTAGGTATGACGATATCACTATAATTTTTTGCATACTTTTTTCTTTTTTTAAATAAGTGTATTTTGTTTTGAACGCTTACACATTAGTAAGCAAAATAACTTTTGTTAAATTTTAAATTGGTGAAGTTTGGTATCAATTTTGACAAGGGTTTTTTTGTATGTTAAGAAATAGATCGTCAATGTTAAATATATGTTTATTTATTATAAGGGGACAGGGGATGAAGAGAGTTTTCGTTATAGCTTTATTGTTAGGTGTCAATTTATCTTATGGTACATCGGTGGACTCTACGTCGCCAGAGAATATAGTAATTGTATCTGTTGCTAAATGCACATCTATGAGAGAATATTTAGAAAGCAGGGAAGAATTTAATAAAAAATGGGAAACTGTGCATGGACAAAAGCCTAATGAGAAAGTTTGGAAAGCAAACCCCGATTGCAGTGTTAGTAAATGCAGCAAGTGTCAGAGTAGTTGTGCTTTGCCTAAAAAAACAAACTAAACAACCATAAAATTATATATAAAGATTTATAATTTTAATATATAAAAGAAAGTATGTTAGATGCGTATAAGAAAAAATTATATTATGGTTATGCTTTTTATAATAACGTCGCTTCTTGGTAATATATACGCAATTAATATTGACAAGCAAAAGATTATGGACTATCCAATGGATCATATTCGTGCTCGTTATTGTAAAGATCAAGGTGTATCGGAAGAAGATGCAAAAGTTTATGAACAAGAGTTAAAAAAATGGTTTGTTGTGGTAGGAATGTATCCAGATAAAATAATAGATATGTTTAGTGAAGAAGTTGACGAGTTGTGGCATACTTTTTTGCTTTTTACTCAAGATTATCAAAAATTTTGTGAAGAATGTTTTGGAAGGTTTATTCATCATGTTCCTAAAATCGATTCTCATTAAGTAACTATTTTTTATAGTAATCGCAGATAAAAATAGTAAATCAAATTTCCCTCTTTATGACTTCGGTCTAGGGGGGGAATTTTTTTTTATAACTAATTTATTGTTGTTTTATTGTTATTGACATATTTTTAACGTATTGATAATGATTATGGTATTATGGGTAAAAATTATAGTATAAAGAGTGAAATTTAAAGTATTGCTGAGTAGTTTTATACAAACAAAAAAGGGTTATGATGGAAAAGAAAGTTAAGGTGAAAATGTTTATGATTAAAGGATTACTGTTATTGGGGCTTATGCCTTTCAGTATATTGGCTATGGATAAAGAAGAGGAAAACAGAGCAGTACGTGCCCTTGCAGCGATAGTGCTTAGACCTGATCAGAGGACTAATTTTGATATGGATGGTCTGCGGCGTGCAGTTGAGAATGGAGATGCTCTTGAAAACGTACTTCGATATGAAAAAGCAAAGCAGCCGATTGTTGAAAAAAGAATGAGAGGCCAAGAGCCAAGCGAAGAAGAGGAAAAGAATGAGGAGGATGCGCGTCGAATCATGTTAGATTTTGCGAAAAAATTTGGTTTAGATTTTAGTAATTTAGATTTTAATTATATTGTTCGGAATATTGAGATTATGGAAAATATTGAATAATAATATCATTTTCATTTAATCATAATGAATCCAGTTTCTTGTTCCAATTGAGGTTATAAGCTTTGGCATTTGATGCAAATAAATTCCAAACGTCCAAGCAAACTTGAACAATATAATATGTTCGAGATTATCATACACTCTGTTTGAAAAAATGATTTGAACGTAAAAAATCCCACACTTGTTTCACAGGATTGAGTTCTGGAGCATATGGTGGAAGATATAAAATAGTAATATTTTTAGAAACCATAAGAGATCGGCGCCATGGAGCTTTATTCATAATAATAACAGCATGAGCATCTTGTGCAACCGCGTTGCTTATTTTTTTAAGAGGTAAGTTCATTTCTTCTGATCCCACATGTCTGATCCCCCCTGACTAAAAATAAGCGCCGAGGCTTTTCCTAAAGTGGGACATATTGCCTCATAAATATAAGCTGATTAAAAGCGACAATATCGAACTATTCGAGGTTTTTGTACCGGTTTTAGCCCATATTCGTGTAAGTGTGCCATGTTGCCCAATGTGAGCTTCATCGTTATCAGCTAAAATTGGTATACGGCTGCTTTTTTTTGTCAAGATTATGAGAAAGCTTTTTTTGAGTCTAAATTGAATATTTTGCCTATAGCAATTTCTATAGTAATTGTAGTGTAATAATTGTATGAGACTAATTTTATAAGCAGGATTTTATAGAGTAGGATTATATGAAAAATAGTATTTTGATAACTCTGTTTTTGTGCGTTACGCAGGTAATATTTTCTGCGCAAGAGGCTAAAAGAGATCACATAGAAAATAGTTATCAAGAAGATTATCAAGAGAACTATAGCGAAGATTTTGTAAATAACGAAAAAGAAAAACTAACGCAGGAATTAGAAGAATTATATAACGGCATTATTAATGATGTCGGGTGGTCGACTATTGATTCTGATGTGTGGCATAAAAATAGCTCTAAAATGCAAAATTTGATTATTGCAGGCGCGGACGTTGGCCCAACAAATAAGCGACGTCGTCGCTCTTTATTAGCTGTGGCATGTGGGTGCAATGATGCTGCTTTTGTTCAGTGTATTTTGGATCATAGAGCATCGCCGAATGCAATGGATGATACTAAAAAAACGCCATTGTCTTGCGCTCGATCAGCAAAAGTAGCGAAATTATTGTTGAATGCAAAAGCTGATGTTTTTCATAAAGATTGGCATGGAGGTGCAGAACTTCATCGTGTTGCCGAAAGTATGGAATGTCCTTTAGATGTACTAGAATTAATAAGTAATGTTACTATGGATGCAGGCTCTTTGCCGTTAAATGTTGCTCTAAATACACCGTTGCATAATTGGCTATGTCATAGCGCATCGCGGTATCCTGAAAAGAGTATATTGCCAAAAAGCGCACAATTTTTATGGTTGCATCCGCAGCAACTAACTATGAAAAATTGGTGTGGGGTGATACCCTATTCTGGCACTCCTAGCTATTATCCAGATTATCTTTCTGCTTTTGATCCTATTAATAAAGAGGTTATAAGAGCTCGAGCAGTGTTTGATGAATTGCAAAATAAAGAAATTAAAGAAAGAATTATAATAATTGAAAGATACTTACCAGTTTCTGACATTGCAAAAATTATTAGTGACTTTTCAGGATTGCCATTGTTTCTTTCGTTAAGGGAATTTTTAAGAAAAAATGATAACGAGGGTATTAATTATCCAGCGCTCGCATTGGCATTAAATAATTATAGTAAAGCTTAGAAAAATAGTCGGTTACTCTTGAGGGGAGGGCTCTAAAGAAAGAGCTAGCGCTGCATCAAGTCCTTCTTCGTCATCGCTGTCTTCTTGTTTTTCTTGTTCTTTCAAAGAAGCAAGTTGTGCTTGATCAAGCTGTTCTTGTTCTTCTTTTAGCGCTTTTTCTCTGTCTAATCGTGTCTGTATTTTTCGTATTACTTCATGGTATTTTTGCAGATCACTCTGTTTTGGCACTTCGTGACGCTCTATTTTTTCCCAGCTGTTTAGATTTTCTTTGTTCCAATTTTCTAAATTGGCTTGTATTTGGTTGTGTTGTGATTGAGATTGTTGAGGTTGGTATCGTGGAGTTTGTTGAAAATAACTTGCGATAGTTAAGGCAGCTTCGGCCCTCGCTTGCTGCTGTTGAGTCAAGAGTATTTTGAAGGTAAACATTCTTTGATTATATTTTTCTATATCGATTGTATTTTCTAGATGATTTTTAGTTTCCTGAATTAACGTTGTTTCTTGGTTAATTTCTTCCATGGTTATGAGAAGTTGGGATTCTTGTTTTTGAGGACATCCTAGGGTGATAGCAGTCCGAATATGTATATCGGCGGTCTCTAGTTTTTCTTGTTCTTTGGTTAAAAATTCAGTGTAGGCAAGGCGAGGATTTGGTCCAGGAAACAGATGATAAAGGCCTATGAATTCATTCGTTCGAGGGTTGATATAGGCATTTTTGGGATCGACGTCACCTCGATATACATACTTAAAGTGTAAAGGATCGTGAGGCAAAAGATGAGGGAATACGATGCCAGTACGTTCGCTTTCTGAGCGTACGCTAAAATCAGATATTTTTACTTCATGTAATATAGCTTTTGCTTCAGTATGTCGTGCTGCGGCTGATAATGGTATGATCATGCCATGTGTATTTGGAATAATAATCGTGGCCATGATTAATAGGAATGTTGTGTTCTTGGTTATATTCATATATTTTCCTTTTTTTGTACCGTTTAATAGCGAAAATATTTTACAATTAGTTACCTTTTTTGTCAAAGAAAAAGACTTAAAATGGTCTCTTTTTTGTTAGGTTAACCTAACAAAGTTTGTTTGTTTTAAATAGACTTAGCAAGCTTCTAATTAAAAATTATTTATTAAGACCCAAGATAAATGCTATGCTAATAGAAATTAAACATTGAGTTAAAAAATATAATTATGGAGAGCGTATGGTTCGCAAATATTCTTGTTTTTTATTTGCGCTATTGTGGCTTGCAATATTAATTCCACAAATAACCTTGGTGGCAAGCGGCGGTTTAAAGAGAAAGGTCATACAAAAACCTATTAAGACTCCGACATCAGTTAGTATAAAAAACTTTTTTACTAGCTTTCCGGGAAGCTTTTTCCATCCAGAAGAATCTAATGCAGTACGATCGCCACAACCAGTTACTGAACAAGAACAAAAAGAAGCTAAAGAGCAAGAACAAAAAGAAGCTAAAGAGCAAGAACAAAAAAAAGCTAAAGAGCAAGAAGAAAAATTGGCACGAGAACAAGAAGAACGATGGAATTTTTCTCATCCTCAAATGACAAGAGAAGAAGTAATAGCAGCGGCACCAAAACGTCAATTTTTAGGTTGGGGTTGGCCTTTAAATCCGTCACAGTCACAACTGTTGCAAAAAAAGCCCTTGCTAAGACAAAAAGGCCTAGAAGATGTGCCGTCGCCAGCATTATTAGCACCAAGAATTCCAGCAGTACCAGCTGCATCACTAGTGCCATCAATTTCTGCACCAGCAGCACTGCCAGTAGCAGGACCTGTCTTGGATGTACCACGGGCAGTCGCATCACCAGCGCCATCAGCACCACCAGCACCACCAGCACCACCAGCACCATCAGCACCAGGGGTGCTGAAACCAGTAGGTCCAGGCAAAAGTCCAAAGGGAAGAAGAAGACAACTGTTATCTGAAGAATTAAAGCTGAATGCCGAGCAAGAGGATATCTCGGATAAGATATTATTACGAGAATTGGTGTTATTATCTGGAGAGCCAAAAGAAGGGCCAGGAAAAATACCACAAGAAGGTCCAGAGAGGGCAAGAGTCTTGGGTCAGTATTTTAGTAAATATATAAAAACTGGTTTTGACCACGTATTAGATGAGTCAGACTTTGTGTATATAGTTGAATTGGAAAAAATTAAAAAGACAGATTGGGATGTTCTTACGAAAAATATAGAAAGGATAGTGAATCAAGAAACAGCGGCAGGCAAAACATATGAGTTGTTTGAAGAACTGGTAATAAAAGGCGTACATCTTTTTAAGCCGCTTTTTTTCAATTGGCAAAAGTATGGTGATCAGGTAGTTGATTGTATACGTCTTATCTTACTGCATACTGTTTGTCTGTCGCGTGTAGATCAAGCACAAGATCACTATCAAGAAAATGATTCTGATTTGTTGGTGGTTTCTGTACTGTTGGATGCCCAGTCTCACTCTATGCTTGTGCAGAATATGAATGAACTTATACTTGATATTAATTTCAAAAAATATCGAAATCTATTTAAGTTGCCGAGTAAAGACGTAGCAGAGGAAGCAGCAAATAGATATAATGTTATGAAAACTTTTTTTGATGGTGACCTTTTAGAAAAAAAAGGGGTTTCAGGCTATGTAGACTTGCTGTTTGATGTTATTGAAAAAGAGTTAATGTTTTCTCAATTTGGCGTAGAAGAAAAAGATCAAATTGTTACAAAATTAATTACTCTATTTACTGATTACAAAGAAGAATCAGCAGCGTTGTTCGGACAAGATAAGATAATAAAAAGCGCTTTATCGTATGATGAATTATTTAAAAAATATTGTATTCCTGTTAAAAATATAAGAGAACTTGTTACAGCATTAGAACATAGAGTAAAAAAAGAGGCTACTGATACGGTAGAAAATCGTAAAAAATTAGAGGCATTGATACATACGCTCAAACAAGAGCCAGAAAACGAAGCAGCAGTAATGACTCTTTTTGAACAATTGTTTGTTGCTACGCAAAATAGTGATTTTATAGCTAGTCTTTATAAGATGTATTCGGTTAATATAAAAGTTTTTAGTTTTTTAAAAGAAATAATGAAGACAGTAAGAAAAATGGTGGAAAAAATAAGAGACTTAAAGCCGGAAGAGGTTAAGAATGTGCTAGAGTCGTCTTATCAGGGACATAATTTGTACGATATCATGCCAGATAGAAAGAGTGGTTCTTTTGCTGTAATCTCAAAAGAATTTAAAGATTTAAAAAGAGATCCGAGAAAGCTTTTTGCTCTTTATAAAAAGTTTTATTTAGATCAGATAGCCTCAGTTGATGCCTTAAATAAGGTTGGCATTACAGCCGAAAATTTTATATATATGCTTGCCCCGTATGGAGTTTTGTTATCTATAATAGATGATTTTAATCAGACAAAAGTATATAAGCACTTAGTTAATGATTTAACTGTTTTAAATACGGGAATAAGAAAAAGCGATGATATATCAAAAGAAGGAGTATCAGAGCAACAATCAAATTTAAGTAAATTATTAAGGGTTCGATCAGGAACCCTTGCTACTGACATTTTAGAACTAGGTCTGTATAAAGATTTTCTGAATCCTGTTATAGCGGCAGTAGAAAAGTATGATATTCGTGCTTTTAAAGAAGAAGTGGATAAGTTGGTTTCAATAGCAAAAATGGGAGTAGAAAATACTCGAGAATATACAGATTTACTTAATAAAGCAGAAACCCTTATTTTGGATCAAGGGTATATTGATAGTATACAAAAACTAAAACAGTTTACGTTTGATATAGATATTAAAACGGGAGCAAGTACGGGCATAGGAGCACGGCAGGCTCTATCTATTAAAGGAGCAATACAGAGAAAAATGAAGTCTAATTTATCACCTTTGATTATGTATCTTGAAAATCATGTACTTAGAAAAGTCGCTGATGGTGCACTAAAAAAACAGATACAATTTCATGATTTATATCCGATACTTTTGCAAGGTATTGTTCCTCAACTTATTGTATCTATTAGAGAAGGATTTGAGCATCTGCATGTTATAGTAACGGATAAGATGGTATACGAACTTGTAGAGTCTATGATTAGTCAGCTTGAATCAAAAATAATTGCCGTTTTAAGCAATATATATAATCAGGCAAATAATAGACAAGAGAAAGAAGCTGAAGAGGAATATGAACTATTTAAAGAAGAACTTGCTCGTATTTTGCGTATAGATAGCGCCGTAAAGGCTCCAAGAGCTCTAATTTCTGTTGATGACAAAGAGAAAGTAGAAAAACGATATCATACAGCCCAAGAGTTAATTCGTATTTTATATAATCAGGAAAATATGAGTGGTGCTTTGCGTAAAAACCTACGTCGCATCTTTGAACAATATGAAAAATCTGATACATACCAAGATAATAGTCTATGGGTGCAAGAGCATTTAGATGCGGATTATAGAAGTGCAAGCGATATTATGCATCGAATTTTTGTTTATTTAATTAATGACAATATACCAACCGCTTTAGAGCTGGTATCAAAGGCATTTGGTGGAAGTCGGGCTATCGGTATTGATTTTACCTATGCAGCTTTTATGCAAAAAGAAGAATCTGGCCTTGAGAGTAGATGGAATCAGTTACTTGAACAGATGGTACAGGACAACAAGTTCAAATTTCTTGAAGATGGTGTTTCTGAAGATTTGATTAAAAAAGATCAAGAACTGATCGCTGCTCGGAAAGAAAAAGAGAGAATAGCGCGAGAACAGAAAGAAAGAGAAAGAAGAGAGCGAGAGCAAAAAGAGCAAGAAGAGAGAGATGCACAAGAGAAAGAGGCGCGAAACGAAGAATTAGAAAAAGTTCGTCAAAAAGAAGTACGAAAAAAATCGAGAGAGTCGGCTCGTGAGAAAAGACGTAACCCAGAACCAGAGCAAGTGGCTAGTGTGCTAGACAAAGATGTACGTGAAAATCTGGAATTGGGACATACTACTATTTTTGGATTAATTGAGCGAGGGCGTAAAGAAAAAAATTTCCCTCAGCAATTGTTGCAGAAATTTGAAATATTACTTGAAAAATTAGAAAAATTATTAAAAAATAATAAATCTACTGAAAAAGAGAGAGCAGATATAGCGACTGAAGTTAATGAATTGGTGGGTGAATACGAAATTTGGAAAAGAAAGCAAAAAATTGAATTACTAGATGATTAAAGTTTGTTATATATAGATCTAACACGTTCTATATAGCAAAGCGCTTATTTATCAACAATAACAAGTTTAAAAAAACGGAGAATTCTTAACGCGCTCAGCTATAAATGTGCAAAAATCGTCAGAATAGCAAAAAGTTGTAATTAGCTTCATAGTACCCTTTTTTAATTTGTTGAGGTTTTTTAAAAAAGTACTATTGAAGCTGTTTTTTTACAACTTTTTTACGTCGAGCTCACGTTAGATTAATTATTTTTTTTATTATGCATAAACCAAAGCTGTGCATATAATCCGTTGAGATTAAGTAGTTGCGCATGAGTTCCTTCTTCAACAATGTTTCCCTGATCGAGAACAATAATGTTATCCGATTTTATTATTGTTGAAAGCCGATGAGCAATAATAATGGTGGTTACTCCGGTGGAAATCTCTTCTAAATTTTTTTGAATTTCTCGTTCTGTATTGCTATCAAGCGAAGACGTTGCTTCATCAAAAATAAAAACTGATGGCTTTTTAAGTAATGTTCGAGCAATTGCTATTCGCTGCTTTTCTCCACCCGACAATTTTAATCCACGTTCACCAACCATAGTATTATATCCATCTGGCAGTGCATTAATAAATGAATCAAGATGAGCTAATGTTGCAGCTTTTTTAACTTCTGTTTCTGATGCACAAGGATTGCCGTAAGCAATATTATAGTAGAGTGTATCATTAAATAAGACGATATCTTGTGGCACTATACCAATAGCTGCATGGAGTGATTGTTGGGTTATGTGACGAATATCATAATCGTTAATTTTAATATTTCCTGTATTAATATCATAAAAACGAAACAGTAAGCGTGATATGGTAGATTTTCCTGATCCCGTTTGGCCCACAATGGCAAGTGTTGTGCCTGCAGGAACGGTAAATGAGATTCCCTTGAGAATCATACGGTTAGGTTGATAGCCAAAAGAGACATTATCAAATATGATACGGGATCTGTTAGGTATAAGATCTATTGCTGCCGAAGAATCTTGAACTTCAGGATGTAGATTTAAAATATCAATAACGGTTGATAGATCTTGAACCCCTTTTTTTACCTGATGTATGATATAATTAAAATTATTTAACGGCACAATAAATTGCAGAATATATCCGTTAATGAGGACAAAATCTCCTATTCCAATAGTGCCGATATAGGCTGCTTTGCCGGCTACCCAGGTGAAATAGATGAGACCTAATCCGACAAATAAAGCTTGTCCTGCTTGTATTTTTACGCTGGCTACAAACTGAGAGATGCCACTGCTTTCTTGTGATTTGAGTAAAGAATCAGCCTGTTCGTGTTCGTAGTGTTGATTGTTAAAATACTTAACGGTTTCAATATTTAATAGACCATCAACTATGCGAGCTGTCGCTTGTGCCCGTTTTTGATTATATATTTCTTGGGCGATCATCTCTTTTTTCATGGCAACAATGCTACAAGCTAAATATCCTCCCATGACAATAAGTAGGGCGCATCCATACAATAATCCGTATAGATAGCTTATTAATAGCGTGACAATTATTATTTCAAGAGAAGTTGGTATTATAAATAGAACAAGGCCGTAAAAAATGCTTTCAAGCCCGCTGATGGCTTTTTCAATAGAACTTATAACAGATCCGGTATGTCTATCAAAATGAAATCGCATTGATAATAATAAAAGATGATCAAAAATTTTTAAACTTAACGTTCGCATGCTGCGTGCAAGTACATGAAAAACGAGTAATGTTCGTGCTTGCGTGATGAGTTGGCTAACCATCCATGATAGGCCGTAGCCAATAAGAAGAAATGATATAAAAAAGCTTGAATGTTGTGCTGCGTGTAAGGTTGAATGTAATGTTGGTTCAGAAAGTGTATTGATAATATTTCTAAATATGAATGGGATGCTTAAGTTGAGTGCTATCATACAAAAGGTGAATAATATTGATGCGTAGATGCATTGATGAAGATCTCGATTTGGTAGCCAGATAAGAGATAATAATCTGGTGATAGTTTTAGTTGACGAATGTTTTTTACACGGCATTTAATGTGAATCTTTACTTTCGAGCATCCCAAAAGGATGCTCGATTTAATTTGAGAGTATCTAATCTGTTATAAGGCTTCTTACTCTTAGGAGTTCATGAACAATTCCAGAACGACCAAGAGTTAAGTTTGATACTTTACCTAAAATTACC
Source organism: uncultured bacterium (assembly GCA_963719415.1). Classification (GTDB taxonomy): domain Bacteria; phylum Babelota; class Babeliae; order Babelales; family Vermiphilaceae; genus JAPLIS01. The sequence goes on from OY970383.1 coordinate 1,091,920, forward strand.
ACTTTTTCTTCTTTGTTTTGTACGTTTACTTGTTTAACTTGCATTTTGTTTTCCATAATTCTCTCTTTTTGACTATTGAAGACTATGGTAAGTTACCTATACCAACATGATAAGTAGATTAATTTGAAATAACTAACCTACTTATCTATTTATTTACAATTTTTTGTATCTACCAAGAACGATGGGGTCTGCTGTTGCCTTCTAGAGAACCACCTTGTTTGCCAAGAGTTAGATTGGAAACTTTACCTAAAATTACCATTTTTGGTTCTTTATTTTGTATGGTTACTTGTTTGACTTGAACGTTGTTTTTCATAATTCCCCTTTTTATTTATAAGTTTTTGTATTTACCAAGCACGATATGGTCTGTTATTACTTTCTAGTCCACCACCTTGTTTACCAAGAGTTAGCTCAGAAACGTTGCCCAAAACTACTATTTTTGATTCTTTGTTTTGAGTGTTTACTTGTTTAACTTGAACTTTTGTTTCCATGGTTTTCCCTTTTTAAATTACCAGTTTTTAAGTTGTTTATAGTATGTATAAAAGTTACTCTATTTTAACTTTTTGTATTTATTGGTCTGTTAGCACCTTCGAAATTACCACCTGGTATACCAAGAGTTAGACTAGAAACTTTACCTAGAGTTACTATTTTTGGTTCTTTATTTTGTGCATTTACTTGTTTAACGTGTGTTTTGTTTTCCATGATTCTCTTTTTTGTGTTTAGTTTTATTAATTTAAAAAATAGTGGTTATTGCTATAATTTCCATTGATTAAGCCAAAGCTGCGCTGTTAATAAACGCGTAATTGGCCAAAGATTTTCTATATTACCATGACGAATTTTTGCCATCTGTTCGTTAAGCCATTCTTTATTAATAAACCCTTCTTTAGAGAGACGGCCATTTAATAAAATATCATGAACAATCGATGCATGATGAGCAAAAGACTTTGCCATAGAGCTGGTTGTTTCTCCTTTCACGGTACGCCATAGCGATTGGGGGTTTTTGATACTACTGACTGCTTTACGAAAAAATATCCTATCAAAACCATTATTAAATGATTGATAGGTCGGGATTTTTAATGCTAATTCTATAATTGGTTGAGAAAGTAAAGGATGAGTAATGGTTTGCCCAAAAATTCGTTGATTGCGATCAGCAAAAGAAACTGCATGAAACAGAGATTCTACATGACTTATTTTTGCAGGATAAAAGTTTTTTAAGTTTTTTTCTAAATAAAATGCATGTTTTTTATACGTATAGTTAAAGTTAGAATCAAAAAAAGGTGTTTCTGTAGATTCTATTTTTGTACGGGGCTTTTTTTTTCTTACGCCATAATAGTGTAAAATATTTTTAACCATGGGGCTTACAAGCTCCCACCATGGCATACGATTAGCGCTACTTAATTCGTTTAGAGGATGGGTAATGCCGGTAAATCCTTTATCAAGCCAATAGTCAGCAAGACATTCTACTGGTTGTGGCGCTAGAAAAACATGATCACCTCCTTGGCCATTCATGATCTCAGAGCAATTATACTGAGCAGCCAAGTCGCTGAGTTGTTGGCTTGTTTGATGGAACAACAAAAATGTACTCGGTTTATCCGGTCTCCATGAATCAGGTAATGGATCTAATAATGAAGCGTCTTGCCAATCTATATAATGTAATGATGCGTTACACGTATCAGCAACATTTTTAGCATGTTCTATTTCATTTGAGCTTGGCGTTTTACTATCAATGTAGTTTACCCCAATGATAGTCTTACTTTCGGATAGAACTTCACGTAATAAGATCATAACCGCAGAAGAATCAAGGCCGCCTGATAGTTCTAGGCAGACTCCGGAGCTTTCGCCAACCCATGCTTTAGTCGATGATTTTAACGTAGCAAGGAGCTCCTCTTCAAAATCTTTTTCATGAGTGATATAAGAGCCCTTACATGCTGATAAGTCCCAAAGAGTTTTAATTGAGTTGGTACCATTATGGTGTATGGTAAGCCCTGTTCCTGGCAATAACTCTCTGATTTCGTTAAAGGGTGTTAGCGCTGATGCATAATTTTCACCGACTACATATTCGGCAAAATACGTTAAATCGATAGAAGGTTTTTCTTCTAAAAGATCGTACAGAATATTAATTTCACTAGCAAAAATAACGCTGTCGGGTTTTATTATATAAAATAATGAGAATAAGCCTTGAGGATCACGTATCAAGGTGCATTGTTTATTTTTTTTATCATACAGCGCCCCGACGTACCGTCCCCACCAATTTTTCAAAACTATTGCAGGATCATTGACAATCACTTGACTGTCTAAAGTATTAAAAAAAGCGGGCTTGTTGTCATGGCTGTCAAACATTTTTCCCATAAACATGCCGCAATCATCGGCTAAGGATAGGATTTTATCGGAAATAGAGGTTTCATTTTTTTTATATCCGGCATATATCAGACAATTATCAAAAATCATGGTATGTAATGTATCAGGTTTCGCTTGTTGCTGCGCTGTATATGCAAGTCGATTTTTATGTAATAATGGTAGTCCAAATTCACCTACTAAAAATGGCATAAAATAACTTTCATCTGTAGGGTTCTTTAAAAATAATTGATAATACTTCAGCAATTACTGGATTGTCATGAATAACTCTGTTTTCGCATTCAGCCCATGCGTGAGCGTAAAATGGATTTATTTGTACTCCGATTACCAAATTACATCGCCATCCTTTTTTTAAAGCAAGAATGGTAAAGGTTGCTGCCCATGCTAAACAATATATTTTTTTTGGATAGAGTATTGATGCAGCATCAATGGCTGCGGATAATTTTTTTATTTCTTGTTCTGAAGGAGTATAGCTATTTTTTTTAAAATTTTTTTTTTTGAGCAGAGCGATTATTGCTGATATTCCGGAACGTTTTATGCTTCTATCTATTTTAAATAAGAGATAATAAGCTCTCATAATATCGAGTATAGAGCTTTCAGAAAATGGATTCCACAAAGAAGGCGTTTTAGAATCCCAATGATATTGAATGAGGCCGCCAGATTTTAACGGTTCTTTTAAAAATGTTGGGTTATTAGTTAGTTGATTAGAGCGTATAATAAATTTTTTTTCAATGAAATAGGTAATCCAATAATTATAGGTATCAGTGTTATCCAGAGTATCAGAAAAATAGTATTGATTATCACTGTTTTGCATAAATTGCTGTTTAAGAATCAAGCAAAAATAGTCTGCCGCATCATCAATAAGACTAATATAGTTATCTTCTTGTGCGTCAAGTATAATAATTGCACCCTCAAAATAGGCAGCATGCATATTATCAGCTAAAGAGAAGTGAAAATAGGAAGGTGTGTTCATGAAGTTTTAACCTAAATCATATGCCTATACTAGTCTTTTTTTTCGTAACAGGAGCATTTTACTAAACTGTTTTTTTTATGTCAAGGAACATACATTATGAAATTATGAGATTATGAAAACAATTTTTTATTTAAGAGAAGAGGTAGCATTATTCGGCTTGTTGCTCCTAAAGTTACCGCTATTCTAATGCCTAATACACTCATTTTTCGTGATTTCTCTAAATAAGTGGTCATGTTTTTTTCTAATGTTGAAATGCTGTTTTTGTTATTTATTGGACTTGCTTGCTTTGATAGTAGTTGTCGTTCTACGAGCCACTCAGGGTAGTATGACTCAGGGTTGCTTAAATAATCTGCTATTATATTGTTTATATTTTTCATGCATTGATCATGTAGGTTAATATTATTTGTTTGTACAAAAATTGTTATATCTTCCAGTACTTGTCTTTTTTCTATAGCTTTAGACTCTTTCGCTTTATCAGCAGCAAATAAGTCAGGCATAAAAAATAAAATAATTATTGTTAGGCTAGTGAAGTTTGAAATGTGCTTCATATACTTTTTTTTACATAAATTGTGTGTAACATGATTTTTATAATAACATTGCTCTACCCTACTACCCTGATTGTTTTTGTCAAGACAAACATGACTAGCTGTGATGAAAAAAGGATTGTTATTCGCATTAGTGCTATTCAGTATGTTGGCGGCCGAAAAAGAAGATCCAAAACCAGGGCAAGTAGCTATTGAAATTGATGGATTTAGGTTGTTAGTTGAAGAACGAGAGGGACTTGATATAGAAGGCATACGACAAGTCGTGCAGGATAATGAAGCAAGCATAAAAGAACAATTGAATGCTTGGATAGATAAAATGGATTTGGCTGTTGGTAAAGGAGGAGAAGAAGGAAGAAGAGAACAGGAAAATCTTTCTCATGAACTGATTGCGATTATTGCGAGACCTTTAGCTCCCTATATTGGTGAAATTAATAATGTTGAGCAAGGTGTTAATGCTGATGGTGTTAATGCTGATGGTGGTAAGTAAATTTTTTCTATAGCGTCAGTATAGGTTATGAAAAACGAATAATTTTCTTTTTTCATAACCTATTTTTTTTAGTCGATAAATTTAATCTCGAAATGCTAGTGCTGGATACAGAGGTTGTGGTGTATCTCGACCGGTATAATTAGTAATCATTTTTGGAATGCCACGAATAAGTAGTCGCTCTGGCATAAGTTCATATAGCTGTTGTTGTTCGATTTGTTCTTGATCTTGTTCAAATTTTTTTAATGGCATAGGTGGTGTAAATAGCATAGGTGATATAGAAGATAATTGAGTATAAGCGAGTTGGGTATCATGAATCATTGCATCAAATCTATCAAGTAAACCTGGAGTTGTTTGCTCAAGAATATCTCGAGGGGTCGCTTTTTTTTCTTTGTTTCGAACTTCTACTTGGCCTAATCTCCACCATGCTAAGGTTGCTGCTCGTTGTAGAAAATTTTGTATATTTTTTTTATTATTTTCTTCTTCTTCTTCCGTTTCTTTATTTTCTTCCGTTATATTTTTTTTCAAGCATAAAAGGTGAAGAGGTGTGTGGCCATTATCTGTCACTGGCATTGGCTCGGCGGGAGTATGGTTACACAAAAGCTCTATTGAATCTAGAGGCTTATCATTATCCAGAACGGTAAAATGCAATGCTTTCCCTCCTACATGATCGTTGTCAATATTACCAAGGCGGCTAAAAATTTTTTTAAAATTAACATCAGCTTTAGCATCCAAAAGTAATTGTATTACGTCACAAGAGCGAGCACCAAACAATGCGGTTGCTCCTTCTTGTGAGACTACATAATTTACTTCTGCTCCATGAGTTAAACAAGTTTTAATGAATGGAATGTTATTTTTAAGACAACCGAAATACAGTAAGGGAAAACTATTTGGATTAGCACCAGTATCAATCAATTCTTGCAATTTATCGGTCGTTTCTTGGGTCCAATGATTCCAATTAGAATGACATAATACGTTCAATTCTCTGGTTAATGGATCATTGTAAGTTGTATTTGGTTTGATATATTCTTCTTCTCGAAATGAAAGTGCAGGATAGATGGGATATGGTGTATTTCTACCAGCATAGTCTATGATAGTATCTGAAATGTAGTGAATATGATTGGTTGGTACATTTTCAGATGCAAGAGATAATTTTTTAGTTAAAAGTTTTCTAAGTGATTCTTTTTCAATCCATTCTCTATGTTGATCAAATTCCTCTAATGACATAGGCGGTGTAAATGACATTGGTGATAGAGGAGACAATGTCGCTTGAGCCTGTTGCACGTCAGCGTAGATAGCATCAAAGTAGTTAACAAGATGAGGGTTTTTTCTGACAAGGTAATTGAGAGGAAGTTCATTGAAAATCGTATCACGAATATTTTTTTGTTCTAACGACCACCATAAAAGCGTTGCTGCTACTTGACAAAAACGAATAGGATTTGGAGGAACAGTACTTGTACATAAATAATGTAAGGGCACGCGACCTTTATCATCTAATGGTATCGGATTAGCAGGGGTATTATTACATAATGTTTTTATTACTTCTAAAGGAAGAGTAATATCGTGCACCGCACTTGTTCCGGTAAATGTAGTATCCGCGGTTCCTGCGATTTTTTTAGCACTAATATCAGCACCAGCCTTTAAAAGTAATTGTACTGCATGAGAAGAACGAGTAGAAAATAGAGGAGTTTTTCCTGTTTCAGGGTTAATTGTATTTGCGTCTGCCCCATGAGTTAAGCATGTTTCAAGAAGTGGAATATTATTATTTTGACATGCAAAATGTAATAAAAGATAACTCTTGGGATCAGCGCCAGCATGGATTAATGTTTGTATTTTGTCTATTGTTTCTTGATTCCAATCAACAGAGATAGGGTTATTATCATATAATTCCATTAATTCTTTGGTTAACGCATCATCATATCTGGTTATATTATATTGTTTTGCACTTGCTCCTTTATATTCATCAGCAGCAAATAGACTAGTAATAGAAAACAGAATAATTATTATTAGACTAGTGGGAGCGAAAACGTACTTCATTGTTATACTTTCTTTATTTTTTGTTATGTTTATTGCCATTGCTTTACTTGCAGAAAACAAATTAGACCTGGCAAACAAGAAAACTCCACTTAGGTTGATGAAAGAGAAAAGGTCTTTCATTTGTTCTCCTTTTTATATAGCAAGACTTAGATAAAAAGCCTCAAGCGCGTAAGATATTAAGAACTTGTAAGATGCTTGTGGTCTTCGCTAAGGCCTAAAAAATGGGGAATTTTTAATATGCCCTGCTATATTTTTTTCATAATAACCCTGAAATTAGTATAATTTAATGAGGTAAGGCAACATATTTTTTCACACCATATTTGATCACTTTTTTTTTTGAGCTTGTGAGTATTTTTGGATCAGATAATTACAAATAGGATAAGCGTTGCTTTTTTACATGTCTTCATGATACACTTTTAAATAGTTAATTTTAGTTTTATTTTGCTATAAAACGGGAATTTTTATGAAAAAATTGTTGATATTTTGTGTTTTTAGTTTCTGTCTGGTTTTGGGTGCGAGCATATTATGGCGAGATACAATTATGTTCGAGGCAGCTAGAAAAGGGTATTTTGGACTAGCAAAAATTTTTTTCAAAATTGGAGCCGATATACATAAACAGGATAAACATGGTTGGACACTTTTAATGTCAGCAGCTTTTTTTGGGGATGTTGAATTTACACGGTTATTGCTTGATGCTGGGGCAGACGTAAACATGCAAAATAGATATGGTGGTACAGCTTTAATGACAGCAGTTAGTTATATATTTATCCGTAAAGAGAAAGATGTAATTGTGCAATTATTGCTTGATGCAGGGGCAGATGTAAATTCGCAAGATGAACATAGCCGTACTGCTTTAATGCGTGCAGCTTATTTTTGCAATGATGTAGTTGTAGGACAATTACTTAAAGCTGGGGCTAATGTAAATGTGCGGGACGAAGATGGAAAAACAGCTTTAATAGATGCAGCCCAATATGAATTTGGTAGTAATGATGTATCTGTACGATTATTGCTTTCAGCGGGAGCAGATGTAAATGTACAAGACGAAGATGGAAAGACAGCTTTAATGTACGCAGTTCAATATCAATCAGATGGTCAAGAGAATGTTATAGTTGTACGTTTGTTGCTTGAAGCTGGGGCTGATGTGAATATGCGAGACAAAGACGGAAAGACAGCTTTAGCGTATGCCCAAGATTATGAAAATAGCTCTTTTGATATTGACCGGGACGTAGTTATACAATTATTACTTTCAGCGGGGGCTAAGAAATAAGCGTTATATTGGGTATATTGTACGATAAATGGGGTAATTATGAAAAAATTGTTGATATTTTGTGTTTTTAGTTTTGGCTTATTTTTTGACGTTAGAGCTGGAGTTACTTCTGAAAAGATGACTAGTTCAATGCAAGTTACGCCAGGAGCTACAGTTAGTTCACCATCTGTAACTACACAGTCTACCACTGCTACTGTTATGAAACCCGAAAAAGATAATGCGTTCTCATGGCGAAATAAAATTCTATTTTGGGCAGCGATGCAAGGATCTTCTAGAGTTGTAAATTTTTTTATTAATGCAGGAGATGATATAAATAAGCAGGATGGATATGGTTATACAGCTTTAATGTATGCAGCTGGTCATGGCCATGTTGCAGTTGTGCGTCTATTGCTCGCAGCAGGGGCACATGTAAACAGGCAGGATAAAGATGGTCGGACAGCTTTAATGTATGCAGTTAATGCACTTTTTGTATATGGGGACAATAAAAATGAAATTGTAAGATTATTGCTTGCAGCAGGGGCCACGGTGGGTATAAATATGCAGGACAAAAATGGCTTTACTGCTTTAATATGTGCAGCCGTTCGACGTGATGCTATAGTTGTAGGCTTATTGCTTGATGCTGGAGCTAGAGCAGGTGTAAATATACAGGATAAATATGGGTGGACAGCTTTAATGCATACACTTAAATTAACTAGCGTAACTTATGGAGCTCAAAATCAAGAGGGCGTTGTCCGCCTATTGCTTGCAGCGGGGGCTAATATAAATATGCAGAATAAATATGGAGAGACAGCTTTAATGTATGCAGCAGAGTATGGTAGAGATAAGATTGTACGTTTGTTGGTTGAAGCAGGGGCAGATGTAAATATGCAGAATAATAATGGGTTGACGGCTTTAATGTTGGTAGCTAAATATTCGTTTGGTAATAAAGATGCAATTGTACGTTTGTTGCTTGAAACTGGGGCTGATGTGAATATGCGAGACAAAGACGGAAAGACAGCTTTAGAACATGCACAAGATCGTGGCAATGATGAAATTGTAGGTCTATTACGCCAAGCAGGAGCTGAGGAATAGGAATAGTATACTTTTAATATAAAGTTTTAACTTTATAAGTATATTTTTTCAATAAAATAGGGATTTTATGAAAAAGCTATTAATATTCTGTGTTTTTAATTTTGGCTTATTTTTTGACGCTAAAGCTGGATTTGCCTCTGAAAAGCCGACTAGCTCAATGCAAGTTGCACCGAGTGCTATCATTATTTTTCCAGCTGTAACTACACAGTCTCCTGCTGCTGCTACTATGAAACCGGAAAAAGATAATACGTTATCATGGCGCGATAAAACTATGGTATGGGCAGCAGGCCGAGGCTACTCTGGTCTTGTAAGTCTATTGCTTGCAATTGGAACTGATATAAATAAACCATCAGGTTTATTGGGAGAAACAGCTTTAATGGATGCAGCTATGGAGGGTCAAGATAAAATGGTAGAATTATTACTTAAGGCTGGGGCTTCTCTCAATAGTCGGGCTCGAAATGGACAAACAGCTTTACATTATGCAGCTTTTAACAGCAGTTCAGGTAAAGTTATAGAGCGATTACTTGCAGCTGGGGCTGATGTGAATGAGCGTGATGAATATGGAAATACAGCTTTAATGGATGAAGCTAGGCGTGGTCATGATGAAAGCGTAGGATTATTACTTAAAGCGAAAGCTGATGTAAATATGCAGAATAATAATGGAGACACAGCTTTAATGTCAGCAGCTTTTTTTGGTAGAAATAAAACTATAAGTCTATTGCTTGCAGCCGGGGCAGATATTAATAGGCGAGACAAAGACGGAAAGACAGCTTTAGAACATGCACAAGATCGTGGCAATGATGACATTGTTCATCTATTGCGCCAAGCAGGAGCCAAACAATAAGAATAATATACTTTTCATATAAAGTCTTAATTTTTATGAATATAATTTTGCGATAAAACGGGAGTTTGTATGAGAAAATTATTATTGTTTTGTGTTTTTGGTTTTACTTTGTTTTTTGGTGTTAAAAGTGTCGTTGTGACTAAAAATCCAATTAATTCGGTGCAAGATGTATCTGGGACTCCTATCAAAGAGGAATCCGAAATACCTTTAACAGAAGACCTGATGCGTGAGCATGGAATTTTGAATCGAGTTTTATTAATGTATGAAGAAATTATAAAAAGAATTGATAACAATATTGATTTTTTGATTGATGATTTGAGGGATGTAATAACGATTATAAAGTCTTTTATTGAAGATTATCATGAAAAAATTGAAGAAGATTATGTATTTCCTCTATTTGAAAAAAACAAGAAAAAAATGCGGCTTATTAAAACATTGAAAAATCAACACGATAAAGGACGTGAAATAACAGCTCAACTTCAAAAGCTTTTGGCTACAAATGAGCTTAATAAAATTAATAAAAAACTTATAAAAAATTTGTTACAAAAATTTATCAGAATGTATCGACCTCATGAAGCACGCGAAGATACCGTTTTATTTCCTCAAGTACGTTCGCTTATTAGTGAAAAAGAATTTAAGAAGTTAGGAGAAAAATCTGAAGATCTTGAACACGAACTTTTTGGTGAAAATGGTTTTGAAATAATGGTAAAAAAGATCGAAAATATCGAAAAAAAATTAGATATTTTCGATTTAGAGCAGTTTACTTGATGGATGAAAAAAGAGGTATAGTTTTAAAGAAATTGTTTTAAAAACTGATTTTGTAGAAAATTTTCGAGTACACTATTGCGACAAACAGGGGTGTTGTGAGAAAAAATTTAAGCACAATAAAGATGGAGAAACAGATTTAATGAAAGCAGCTTTTGGGGGTTATATGCAGTTATACGTTTATTGCTAGAAGCTGGGGCTGAAAAATAAGCGTTATATTGGGTATGTTTTTACGATAAAAATGGGAATTTTTGTGAGAAAACCATTATTGTTTTGTTTTCTTAGTTTCTGTCTATTTTTTAGTACTAAAAGCGCGGTTGATGAGAAGAAATCGATCAACTTGGTGCAAAACACGCCAAGAGCTACTACGATCACTTCTGAATCTGTGGTTAGGTCAGCTAACAATACAAAACCAATATTACCGTCACTTCACAAACAAGATAAATCTATTCTTGCATATAATACGTCATCATGGCGGGATAAAGCTTTGTCGTGGGTTGCTAGAAGAGGATTTCCTAGGCTTGTAAGATTTTTGCTTGCTGCCGGAGCAGATGTAAATGCGCAGGATCAACAAGGATTTACCGCTTTAATGTATGCTGCTCCTTATGGAGATAAGGAAGTTGTACGCTTATTGCTTGCGGCAGGAGCTGATGTAAATATGCAAGATATATATGGCGACACTGCTTTAAATTGGGCGATTTGGTTTGAGAAGGATGTAATTGTACGGTTATTGCTTAAAGCGGGGGCGGATGTGAATCTGCAAGATAAAAAAGGAAGCACGATTTTAATGTTTGCAACTAGATATAGCAAGGTTGCAGTTGTAAAACTATTGCTCGCTGCAGGGGCAGATGTAAATATACAGGATAATCATGGAGTCACGGCCTTAATGTATGCAGCTGTTTTCACTAGAGATGAAGTTATACGTCTGTTGCTTGCAGCAGGGGCGGATGTTAATGCGCGAAACAATTATGGGCTTACCGCTTTAATGTATGCTAATGCTGTAATTGTACGTCTATTGCTCGCGGCGGGGGCTAAGAGATAAGTAATTATATACGTTTGTTATGTATTTTGTGAGCACGTAAAGCTATTGCTTAGGTTTAATACGCATATAATCTTTGTACGTAATAATTATAAAAAATATGATTAAAAATATAAAAATAAGCGTCTGGCCTGAATTATAATAAGAGTTATGAGAGGCAATGGTAGATGTAGCTGTTTTTGTAGCCGATAGGGGCCCGCTTAGTTTTTTTATTGTTAAAAAAAGCATTTGGCTGCCATCAAGGCCAGGGATAGGAAGTAGGTTAAATAACCCTATGTTAATTGATAAAATAGCGAGAATAAAAATAAAAAGATCGAAGCCTTGGTTTATGCTTGTGCCTATAATGGAGATAATACCTATGGGTCCTATTATTGAGCGACCATTGCTTTGTTGATTAAAGAGAGCAGTTGCTTGCTTACGGATTATACGTAACTGGGTGGTTTGTGTGGGTGTAGAACCATTTTCTGGTACAGCAGTCTCTAATTCATGATTTTGCGTTTGAAAACTTTCTTGTTGGGAAAAATTTGATGCAGGTACTTTTTTATATTTTAGGTATGCAAAAACGATATAAGCAAATAAAAAATTAAAAATAATACCCGCAAACATGATAAGCATCTGTATGCTATAAGGCTGTAAAGCCATACTTGTTGGATCTATTTCTACATAGCCACCAACAGGAAGAGCAGCTAGCTGGAATGTTGTGTATTTTGTATAAAAACTGGCTAGTCGCGGACCGAAGCCGATAGAAAAAAGAGGCGTTGTTACGTTAAACAATCTACAAACAAGAAAATGCCCCATTTCATGTACAATAATAATAAGACTGAGGCCCAATAATCCAAGAGTCCAATTTTTTATGACAGACTGCGGTTTTGTATTAGATATATGCATACTATTGTTCTCGTTTTTTTGCTTATATTCTATTTTTGTATTCCGTATATCACCATAAACTATAGCTATAACAAAAGTATATATTAACTTTAGAGCTCTTTTTTTGATGGGCACTATTTTTTCAGAAAACTAGTTAATTCATGATTTAGCAAAGTTGCTATCGTTTTATATAGTTTCCATACTTACTATAAGATGTTTGCCGTGAGCTGCAATACCATAACATAGAATGGGACCTGGATAATCGAAAGCCCTTAATTGTGTTGCATAATCGCGGGTTTTTATCTGTTCTAAGGCTTTTTTGGCTGCTGTTGCAAGAGTTTTTTGCTTATCGCTTGTTGCTTTTTTAAATTCTATTAAAATGCCAGGATCTTGCTTATTCCGAGGGATGAGCATAATATCATATCGCCCATCGCCGGACTCACGATTAGATTGTATTATGTAACGATCTGAAAGACCTGCCAATAGTCCCAAAACAAATAAATGCATACTACGTTCTAAATCATTTTCAGGTAGGTCATAATAGCTACAACTATTGGTAACAAACTCTTGTAAAAGAGCTGTCAAATTATAGAGATCCCCCTTTATAAGAGCAGTAAATAGCGCAGTAATCTGGCCAGATTGCAACGTCTGATCAATGGCTCTGGTAACAAGTTCTCGATAGAGTTTTACAATCTCTCTGTTGGGAATAGCTAGAGTGTAGCAATAGTCTTCATCAATTATTGTGTGTGATGTTGCCGTTAGATAACCAGTAGAAAGAAATAGGCCCCAGAACCCCGGATTATTTTTTTTAACATCTCGCAGCGAGACACTTTCATCTATTTTTTTATCAACAATAACCTCGCCTCGCAATAAAATTTCTATATTATCTTTGACTTCTTTATTGGATTCAGCGATAAGATTTTTAATAAGATCGTTATTGCTCGTGTTAGCCCAATATGTTTGAAAAACTCCTTTATTCTCGATACAATTAAGCAGCGACCATGGATTATATATATTCGTTTGGCCAAATACGTAGCCATCATACCAGCGCTTAATGTCATCTTTTTTGTCTGTGAGCTTGTGATCAGATAATAACTTATCTACTTCTTCTTGAGTAAAGCCAAATTTATCAGAATATTTATTATTTAATACGGTGCATACAGAAAGATGATTGAGGCCTGAAAATATTCCTTCTTTTGCGATACGAGTAATACCGGTCAAAAGTCCTTTTTGAAGTGCAGGATTTGTTTTTAATACTTTTGAAAGTAAGATACGCATAAAGTTTATCGTTTTTTCATAATAACCTTTAAGGTAGGAATGCGTTATGGGGGCATCATATTCATCAATGAGAACAATAACTTTTTTTTCTGCCTGTTCATGTAATAAACGTGATAAAAATTGTAGACTTTGAACAAGTTCTTGTTCAGGAGCCTGCTTATTTATAAGGCGCTCAAAAATATCAACATCATAAGTTCTCATTTTTTCTATAGCAATGATGCTCGGAGAAAGTCGTTTACATTCTTCTGATATAATACTGGCAAATTCTGCATAAGCGGACTCCCATGAATCAACTCTAATATCTTTAAAAGTTAAAAAGATAACGGGAAATTGTCCTTGAAGAGCACGATATTCTGCATTGTTCCATATGTTAGTTTTCTCAAAAAGATACGCTGTATTTTGATCTGTTTTTTCAAAAAAATATTTAAGCATTGAAAGATTTAATGTTTTGCCAAATCTACGGGGTCGAGGGATTAGAACAACTTCAGCTCCGTCTTGCCAAAATTCTTTAATGAGAAAGGTTTTATCAACATAGGTACTTTTGTTGTCGATAAGTTTTTTGTAATCATCGACCCCTATGGGAATCGAAGGATAGGGGAAATTAGAAGAATGGTGGGACATGGCGGTCTCCGGATAGTAATTTTTTATAGTATACTAATTTTCTCTTGTTAGAGTGAAACCCAGGCTATTTTATTATTATTATTCTATATCGCCATAAAAATTTTTAGTTAAATACGCACGACCAGAATCACCAAATATCATGACAACAACATCGTCTTTTGAGCATGTTTGAGCATGGGTGTATGCTCCATGAGCAACAGCGCCACTGCTTGGCCCGACCAAGAGGCCATGCTTTTTGGCTAACAGCTTTAACATTGCTAATGCATCTTCATCAGATACGGGAAGAATAGAATCAATGACATTATAATTCATGACCGGTGAATCAAAGTCGATACCCATTCCTTCAACTTTGTATGGTTTTGGATTACCTTTTGTTGCGCGAAATGAGTTGATCGAATCGAGGCCAATAACCTGGATATTGGGATTTTGTTCTTTAAGATATTTTCCAGCACCACTAATGGTTCCCCCGGTACCAGCGGCTGCAAAGAAATGCGTAACGGTGCCATTTGTTTGTTGCCAGATTTCAGGCCCTAAAGAGCGGTAGTGGCTTTCTGCGTTTAGGATATTAAAATATTGATCTGGCATAAATGAATTAGGTGTTTTTTTATGGATCTGTTTGGCAACTGCATGATAACTTCTTGGATCATCAATGGTGCTTGTTGCTGGGCACATAACTACTTCAGCACCATAAGCTTTAATGGTGTGCAATTTTTCTTGGCTTATCTTTTCTGAAACAGAAATAATAACGCGATATCCTTTAAGAGCGCCGATCATTGCTGTTGCTACTCCCTGATTTCCTGATGAAGCATCAATGAGTGTGCCGCCTGGTTTTAATAGACCTGTTTTCTCTGCATGTTCAATCATAAATCGAGCTGATCGGTCTTTTACGCTACCGCCTGGATTAAGATATTCGAGTTTGGCATAGAGTGTTGCAGAGGTATTAAGATTAAGTTTAACCAGCGGGGTATTACCAATGGCATCAAGTAGGTTGTTGTACATAATTTATTGTTTTTTATTGTTTGTTATTTTTTATTTATTTATTATTTACTGCTTAGTATAGGGTATCATACACAGTTATCAATATAAATACCAGCACAGTTATCAATATAAATACCAGCACAGCTATCAATATAAATACCAGAGACTTACTAGATAAATCATGCTTAACATGATAGGCCAATAGAGAACAGTTACTAGATCAAGAAAATGTTTTTTGAAGTTATCATTAAATAATATTATAAGGGAAAAAATGGTAAGAAGAAAAATCATACAATAAAGTATTAAGAAAAAGCTCTCTAAATATACAATTTTATTAAATTTTATTTTATCACTAAAATTAAGATGTGAAACAATAGCGGTAAAAAAGAGAGATGCGTACGCCGCAAAGACGGTAAAGTCTGATAGAGTAATAAAAGCAACAAACAAGAAAAATGCTAAAATAAAAAGTGGCCATAGTTGCATTATCAAAATGCCACTGAGCTGACGCTTAATGGTAACATTGAAATAAAGTTCTGGTTTGTAGGGTTTATTAATGTAATTATAAGGGCCAAATTGACCAACGTCATAAGAGCCAAATGATGTATTGTAATATTGTTTTAAGTAACCAAAAAAGCTACTGGTCAACTGCCAATCAGTGATATTTATTAATATATTTAAGCCGGGAAGAGCAAAAGGATCAATAATATGGTAAGAGTCAAAATCAGGAATAAGAATAATGTTTTTATCAAAATTTTCATGACTGATTTGAATACTGAGCGTATCGGCATCCAATGGATACGTTTCATAATTAAGGTTCTGGGCTATCGTCGCACGCACTTCCCAGACTATGGTTTCATATTCTTTTGTAGTATGTCGATGTATTTCTTTGATTTTTATGTTTTTTGCTTGAGGTAATATAAAGCCTTTTCTTAGTTCTTTATGGAATTCGTTGGAGTAATGTTGCCATATATAACCAACTATTTCTATATCGTCACTCGATTTAAAGTCAATATTATTAAGATATATACCTGTTTGAATGTGATTTTTATCTCTACTTTGCCATAAGTTTTTTTCAAGTAGTTCTTTGTTGCTTAAGGGGATATCTTTTTTATCTGTCGCTGGTTTTTTTATATCTAATAACTCGTAGAGTTGATCTTCATTTTGGACAATACTTATTTTGTTTTGATAGTCTGACCAATGGTTTTCGATATACCATATAAAGCTAACTGCTAGTATGAAAATCAGTGAGTAAATAGATGGTTTGATCCAGATATTTAATGGAGTTCTGTTTAATGGAGTGGGGAATATGAAAAATAATATAAAGGTAGTAGCCAGAAGAAGGCTTATGATTATGTGTATAGCAATATACATGCGCTGTTTTTTAGTTGTTGGATTATCGATTGGTAATTCTTTTTTTTGAAAAATAGTATGAAGAAACCAACCGGTTGATGGCATTCGGTTGCTCATAATCCATGAAGTAGAATTGGTGATGGTGTTATTATAGTCGGATATTATTAAATTCGTGGAAGGGTCACTAATTAAATCCCGCATAATAGCAAAAAAATTATTGTTATTGTTAATTGCTTTTTCAAAATCAAGAATGTTAGTAAATTTATCTATTAAATAGAGATAGGGATGGGAAAGAATAGTTCCATCAGCGGTGGTTATAATCAAACTTTTTTTTTCAAAAAAGATACTTAATACATGGTCTATATAATCAGCAGATTGACTTGCAAAAACGATTCCAATAAGCTTTGTGGGATCTGCTGGATCATAAAATGGCTTGCTGTAGGTGTTTACGATGACATTATTACTTGCTGGATCTTTATAATTAACTAAAAATTTTACCTCTGTGCCGGTATTGGCAATAGAATCAGTGAACCACGTATGTTTTGGCATAGTATAATCATAAAAATTTTCAATATGGACAAGTTCGTTTTGACCGTTTTTATCGATATAATAAGGAGCATATAGTTTTTTCTGAGCGTCAAATTGATAGGGGGCAAAAGCAACCCCGAAACTAAATACGCCGACAGGTTTAGTTTCTAAGTAGTCTTCAATTTCTTTGGCGCTCATTTTTGTATGGTTGAGTTTGTCTGCTAAAGTGTCTACCAGCGGCTTGAGCTGGCTCATAAAATTATCAATCTGTTTCATTGCTGCGAGTGAAGATTTTTTAGCATCACTTTTCATATTTTCAATATTATTATTATATTTTTGAGCAAAGGTAATAATAATATAGGTAGTATAGGCGATACTTATAAGAGATAGGCAGAGCAGGATATATTTAAAAAATAAGTGTGATCGTGATACAGGTATTTGTTGCATGCTTAAACTTACTCTCTTTCGTAGGCTCTAGCAAAACACATTAAAAAGTTCCCCAATTTCTTACCCCAACTTGCTATTATTGATAAGTTTGCATGTATTGCCCCCGCAGGGGCAATACACTGGTTGGGGGTGGCCCTATCAGTGTTTTACTATAGTTATAATAACAATATAAACTGCTTTTTATAGTCTATAAAAGCGCTTTGTGCTTATACAAGATATTTTCTCTAAAGTTAAGCTAAATATCTTAAAAGTAACGAACTAAGTACGGCATAAAGAGAGCAGGTTTCAATAAAAACTTGGCCATATATACTTGTTCTAGAAATAACGCTGTAAGAATCAGGATTATGGGCTATTGCTCTACACGCGGCGGCAGAAACAAGGCCAGTTCCAATTCCCGTTCCTATAGTGCTTAAGGCGATACAGAGTGCTGCGGCCAAGAGAGCAATGCCATCAATGGTTGCATTATGAGTATTGGGCGCAAAAAGATGTAACAACGATATAATAAGGGCAAAGATAAGTGGTGTTTCTATCATAGGAACGCTTACAAAGGTAAACGAAAAAATAGAATTAATTCTTTTTACACCGAGACTTGCACCTTGGCAAGCATTGCGAGCAAAAAGCGCAAGTCCAATTGAAGGACCTACAGACCCTAAGCCGATGCACAGTCCAGCACTGATTAAGCGTAGGCTGTCAAAAAGAGTATGAGCATAGGCGAGTTGATTGCTGATAAAAAGGGCGATAATAAAGCCAAAAATAATAGGAGCCTGTATAAAGGCAAGCAAAATAGCCATAAGGCGTGAAATCGATTGTGCAATAAAGGGTTGTCGCGCAACTGCCATACAAGCCTTTTCCGTTGGCCAAGCAGAAACAAGGCCTGCGACAAGACTTGGAATACAAATAGCGAAAGCTATTCCTAATTCAGCTAAGCTAGAAAAATAGTTTTTTGGTACTGTTCTTAATAAAAGAATGGCGGTAATGCCTCCAGATATGGCGGCAGTTTCTATTAATACAATACCAAGAAGTGCTGTTTTTATGATTTCAGGACGTGCTTGTGGTTGTGTATTTATCGCTTTGAGTGCGGATTTTCCGGTAAGTCCTTGACCAATACCAACGCCAAGTGCACTGACACCTATACTTAATGCTATGGTGCCATAATGTAAAAATTCTGCATATTCAAACATAATTCTATGCCTTTATTTTATGTATGGCTTTCGCCCTGCAGTGCTGTTGCCAGATAGGTACATGAGAGCATGGTGAATACAAAGGCATGGAGCAATCCTTCAAAGAGGGTAAAGTATATAATCATAAGTATATTGGGGCTTAAAAAAAGAGCAATAAGAGAAGAATGAAGGATCTCTTTTTTTGAACGTTTTTTATAAAGTCCTTTTGCTACAACGATAATAACGCTTATTAATCCCAATCCAAAAAGTTCACCTAAAAAATAAAAAGGTATTCCCATTTTTTCGCTTAATAGAGGAGAACGTATTAAATAAGTCAGATACATACCTATAATAATAGAACCACTTACTATATTGCCAAACAGACGAAAAGAGAGCGAAATAATGGATGATAGTTTGCCTATGATATCCAGTGGAAGCATAGGAGATAGAGGGAAAAAGAAATTTCGTATACCTTTTTTTGATAAAGAAGCTAATTGCACATAACCGACAGATAAACAACCAAGAGCTAAGGCGGTATTTATATCTGTTGTTGGTTCGTCAAGAAGGGGAATAATTGAAAGAGTATTTGCAAGCGCTATAAATGAAAAGAGGGTAGCTATAAATGCGCAATGAGTGAATGAAAAAAAACCGAGTGCGTTTTTGGTCATATTGATGATGAATTCAATGCCGCTGAGTATAATAAAAGAGCTTAATCCATTCTTTTTTATTAAAAAACGACAGATAAGGCTAATGACTAAGAGTAAAAAAAGAAGAGCCCATGTATATATGAGCGTGTCTTTATTGATAATAAAAAGAGGATGATCATATCCGATAATGGTAGATAAAGACCATTGATCTGTTGTTATGACATCTGTTCCTATCATGTTAGACCTATTTATTAAAGAGCACTAGGTGTTAAATAGTGCTAGTAGAAACATTAGTATGAAAGTAAATGATAGAAGTATACTATGTATCGTAGGTAAATGCAATAAGTAGAACCATGCACAGGCTAAAAATCCAATACGGATAATGGTGGTCAAAAGAGAATAGGCAACAGCTTGTAGGGTGGAGGCGTGTTCAAAGTTGAGCGTTTTTTTTTGTATTGTTATAAAAAAGTGTCCATAGGCTAAGCCAATTAATGCGCCGACGCAGCCCGTTATAAAAAAGATAATTGATTTTTGCATTGTTAATTATAATTTTTGGGTGAGGATGTTGGGTGTTTTTATAGTGCGATAGGAGACAGTCTAACCGTCTCCTATCGAGTTTTTATTTTGCGAGTATCTAAATAAGTTATTTTATGAATTTTAACAGGAATAACTAAATTTTTTTGATACCTTTGTATTTCCAATATTCAGTTATTGCGCTGGTAGATCCGGTGATTACTACAAGGCCATGGCGTTCATCAACTGATTTTTGAGCTAGTTCAAATGCTTCATCAAACGATTTAGCTGATTTAGCTTTTATTTTCATTGTTTTGATAGCATTAGTTGTTTTTTCAACATCGCATGGTGCAATAGATATTCCGTTGCTATCAGTTGCAACAGGGTATACTATTATTTGTCCTGATGTTTTTTTGAAAAAATAACGAAGCAGTTTGAGTAATTCTGGTACATCTAAGTTTACATCGCTGCAACCAAGGAGCAATGTTAAACCTTTAAGGGGGCGGTGATAATGAAGAAGTCTCACACCAAGAAGAAGGTTTGAAAAGGCATCTATATTTGATGCATTATCAAGTAAGATAGTTGGTTTTTCTTTGTCGAGTAACTGAAAATGACCAGAAAGAGTCGATAAAGTTTCTTTCCAAAACTGTTCGATTGTTTTTTTAGGATTAGTTTCTGATTCTCTTTTTGCTTCTAATGTTGGTCGGCCACGTTGACCTTTTTGTTTTGCAAGCAAACTTTTAGTCAGCGAGTCTTCAGATAAATCGGTGAAGCCATTAATGAATAGATGAGCAATACGTTCTGCTAGGGCTGCACATCTTCCATGTAACTGTTCAAATGGATATTGTAATGGGGCTAATTTGCGGATTGGCATAGACCAGTTGCCACCTATTTGTTCAGTAATATTCTGCATTACTTGTAGGTTAAGTTTGCTCTGATCAGCAGAAACTACATTAGTGTTGGGTTTAACAATACTGAGAACTTCATGTATAAGTTTTAAGTTATCACTCTCTGTTTTTAACTGATTGATTATACGAGTAATTGCAATAATTTTTGGCGTACAGATGTTAGTTGCGTCATGAGCGCCAATAGAACCTACTTCAAGAAGAGCAATGTCGACATTGTTATTTTTGAAATATAATAATGCCATCATAGTGAGTAATTCAAAAGTATTAGCTTTAACGTTCAATGTTTCAGCAGTATTAATAACTTCATTAGCAAGTTCGGTGAATAGTTTATTATTAATGGTGTCTTTATTAATTGAAAAGCGTTCGTTATAGGAAAGAATATGAGGTGTAGAAAATGCTCCAACATTAATTCCTTCTTCGAAAAGGAGACGTTTAGCAAAATGTGTTGTTAGACTTTTGCCATTTGTACCAGTAATAAGAACGGTATTTAATTTTTGTGCTATATTGCCGAAAGCATTATCCAGCTGTTTCATAACAGTTAGCGTCGTATCGCTAAGATTTGTTTTCCAATTATTGTCTAAAAAGTCTATGATTTCATTGTAACTTTTTTGTGACCCAGGAATAATGAGACCTTCTGTCGATGGTCCTGATTTTATATTCATCGTTTTCATTATATCATTCCTATTTTTATATTTAATTTTTGTGAGTGACTTTATCTTCAAGATACGCTATATTTCAAAAATGTCAATCAATCAATTTTTGACCCATAGGTCTACATTTATTTACAAAAGAGAAAAGTATGGAAAGTCGTTTTTTTTGGAAAGACTCGTATTTAGAGGTATTATTGCCCACTATTTTGCAAAGGGGAGGTGTTGTTCTTGGGCATTCAGATACTGTTTTTGGCCTCTTAGCGCAACTCTCTTTTGAAGGGGTGACCAGCCTTAATCGGGTTAAGGGACGACACAATAAGCCATATTTGGTATTGGTTGAAAATAAAGAAAAGGCGTTAGCCTTAATAGAAAAACCAATAAGTGAATCGTTACAACGACTAATGGATGTTTGTTGGCCAGGCCCATTGACCTTAGTTTGTAAGGCTCGATCAGATCTTCCTGATTTTATAAAAGGAGAGAATGGAACTATTGCTATTCGAGTACCTGATCATCAAGGCCTTCAATCTCTGTTGCGCCATGTCGATGGACTTTTTTCGACAAGCGCTAACAAAGCTGGAGATTCGGTGCCGGCATGTCTTGAAGAAGTAGATTCATCTTTATTAGGGTCTATTGATTGTATAGTTTTGAATTATGATAGAGATTGTTGTGATAAAGGCGTTTGTACAGATAAGAGTGCTGGCAAAAGTGTTGGCAAAGGTGTCGATAAAAATAGTAGTAATCGAGGGAGAGGTGATAGAAATGGTGGGACGGATAGCCGGGAAGCGTCTACTATTCTTGCGTCTACTATTCTTGATTGTACGCAGAGCAGTAGTATAATAAAAGTAATTCGTGTTGGGGCATATCCAATTTCTTTAATCCAAGAAAAAACAGGCTTAGATATAATTTAAAAAAAGTATTGCGTTATCGTATTTTAGTATGTTTTTCTATGATAGAGTATGCGCGTTAAAGTCGCTGTCGAGAATAGAGAAGTAAGTAAAATAGTAAGAAGCGCATTATTTAAAAAGTAAGGGATAAAAGATGGCAAGTAAGAGCTGGAGAATAAGACATGGTTTTTCATTGATAGAATTACTGGTTGTTATTTCTATTATTATTCTCCTTGCTATGATTGCAAAACCCAATTTTATGCGTTTTTTAGCTAAGGCAAAACGTTCAGAAGCGTATATTAATCTAAATTCTTTGTATATGGCGCAGAAAGCTCATTGGCTTGAACATGGTACTTATTCAACATCGTTATTAGGGCCTAATGGTCTTGGTTGGAAGCCAGAAGGATATAAAGGTGGTGGGGCGCAAGAAAACTTCTATTACACCTATGGATTTCCTGGAGCAGAAGGCCAGCAATGCGTTACGGGCAAACTATTAGCTCCTCAAAGTAGTTTAAGTCAGTCTCATGCAGGCAAAGACGCATTTTTAATTGTTGCTGCTGGCGATATTGATGGAGATGGCGATCTAGACATACTCTCTATTGATCATAATAAAGCGATTCGTATAGAACGTGACGACTTGGCTAATTAGGCAGGTTTGCTCAGTAGATTATTTAGAGATTATTTAATCTGTCAACCAGCGCTATCCCTTTGGAAGCTATTTTATTATTCGTTGTCGCAAGTGAGAACTATATAATTCGCAGGTGTTCTTAAAAATAAGTAACGCCATAAATCAGACTAAATAGTTCCAGTTTTTCAAATATAAATTTTGTCGTTTTGTGGTTAATAGTATATACTATATATATTATTAAGTTTTCTTAGGTCAGATTTGCAGCCTCGGAGGTTAAAAAATGTCTTATATGAAATCACATCTAATTATATTCTTTTTTTCAGTTTTTTGCTTTAGTTTGGATGCTATGAGTTTGGAAGAGATAAGTGCTGTCCGTCCTGAGGGGATGGGTACTGTGTGCTCTAAAAAGATGGCCAAGATTACCCCCTTGTCAGATTTTGTAGGAAAAGGCTTTTTAGATAGGCCATCACAATATGGTACTGGTGATCAAAAACATTTGTCGCAAGACGTAAAAACGAATATTTCTTCTTTATATGATAATCGCAGAACTCTTCTTGGTTATGAACAGAGAAGATATATAAAAACAATGGATCACTATTTTAAAGTACAGAAAGATAAAAAAGCTGCATATAGAGAGCTATGTGGTGAAACAGATAAAAAATTAGCAAAATTTGAAAATCAAGTAAAAGAAAATCAGGTAGATAAAAAAATAATTTTAAAAATCGAATATGATGTCAGGGCAAGCAAAAAAGCTATTAAAAAATGGGAAAGAGAAATTTCAAGAACAGGAAAAATAGTTTTGAGAATGAATGAGCGCATTAAAATAAATTCAAGATTGAAAGGACAAGCTGAAAGCGATAAATTAGAACTTTCAACGGGGCAAGAGGTAATTTCAAGAATGCTTGGTTATGTTATTAAAGAAAGAGAACAAGTTGAAAGCTTAAAAAAACAAATTTTGATTAAGAAAAAAGAGGCTTTAAAATTAGAAAAAGCAATTTTTAAACTAAAAAAACCAATGTTAATTTTACCTGAAGAATATAGGCAACGATTAGAAAAGCTTGAAAGAATTTTAGAATTAGAAGAGTTTGTTTTGCCAAAAAAACCAAGTTTTGACGTAGAGGGATCTTCTAGTGATAGGGTTTCCGTTATAGATAGAGAGAAGGAAGTTCCAGAGGGGCCCGAAGTGTTGTCTCATGATCATCAGCAAGTGCCACAATACGAAAGTCGGTTTTTTGCTCCTGATAGTCCTTCATTTTTACAAAAAAATGGTATGCGGATTGGGCTTATAATGGCACTAGGTGGTGCTTTAATGTTCGCCGCTAGCGCGAGTCAGTTAATGCGTAGTTCTTCTAAGGTATAGTTTTTCAAGTACGCATATTTTAGTAATGATTTTAATAATGGCAGATTAAGTTTAAAATAGAGTAGCCTTGAAGGACTACCATAATAGCGCCAAAAGCTAAAAATGGCCCAAAGGGAACTTTGATATCATAGGATAATTTTTTAGTTATAAAATATTTAATTATTACATAACAGATACTTATCAGAGAAGCTATAATAGATCCTATTCCTAGACTTAACATAGATCCTATGGGTCCAGTAAAAGCACCGATTAAGCAGAGGAGATCTAAATCTCCATCACCGATTCCATCTTTTCCTTTATAAAAAAGAAAGACCTTGCCAGCAATCCACAAAAGGCCATAACCAAGGCTGGCGCCTAAAATGCTTTCATAAAGTGAAATGGGAAGCAGTTTTAAAGCACTTAACATAAAGCCAATAGGAACCAAAAAAAGTGTTGTGTATTGAGAAATAAGCATATATTCTATATCTGATTTTATAGTAACAATAAGCGCTGAAAAAAAAATACCAGCAGCTAACCAGTATTGGATAGGTATATAAAAATAGATACCCATAAACAAAATGCATGTTAATAATTCGATACAGGGATAAAGAGGAGAGATGAGGCTTTTGCACCAACGACATTTTCCCTTAAGAATTATCCAAGAAGCCACGGGAATCAGGTCGTAAAAAGCGATTTTTTGTTTGCATTTGATACAGTGAGATCTGTCTATCAGAGAGATCTCATGGATTAACCGATAACTGAGTACGTTTAAGAAAGAACCCCAGGCAAGAAAAAGCAGGCTGAGTAAGACCAATAGTAAAACTATAGCTTTCCTTCATTTTTCAAGTTCTCAATAAGATCATCTATATTGCGTTGTTTTTCATATGAATCATCAAATGCAAATCGTATTTCTGGGGTATAGCGAGATTCCATAGCTTTTGCAATAGCAGTTCGTATCGATGGCTTATAGAGAATGAGCGTCTGCAATTTTTTACCAAATTCTTCTTTACCACCTGGGGTATGGAAATATATGGTACAAAGACCGCGATCAGATGAAAGCTTCACTCGATTAATAAACATAGGCGATAAAAGAGGGTTATCCGCTATTAGTTGCATAACTAAGGGCGCAACCTCTCGATATAGAAAAGATTCACGCTGGGCATGTTTTACGTCTTGTTGTCGTTTGCTTGTCATAGATTATTACTTAACGATTTGATCTTGAATAAGGGTGCCTTGAGAAATCATACGCATAAGATTTTGTTTGATAGCACGGACGAGTCTTTTGCGTCTTTTTTGTGTTTTAGGCTCAAAATAGACAGTACGTTTTAGATCACGAACAACGCCTTCACGTTCAATTTTCTTTTTCAATTGTCTTAAAGCGCGTTCAACGTTTCCGGTGACATTGATCTGAATATTAGGTTTTTTCGCCATGAGATTTTCAGTGCCTTTCTTTATATATAGTTAAATAATAATTTTTAGGTATAAAACAGTTGTTTGCTTATTTCACGTTTTACTTGTTTCATGCCACACTTATTTTTATGAGTATAGCATGAGTATAATATGATACGTAAATTAAGTTTAAGCTTTTTTATGCCTACTGTCCAGCAATAGCCCTATTTTTCTATTTTTGCCATTTTTTTAGATTATTTATTGTGCCTATTTAAGACTATGAAGATCATATGTTGATGCTCCAGAAACTATAAGGGCTTGGGAATCAGCAGGCTGCAAACATGTTTATTGTGCCAGTCAAAATAATATAGCTAGCGCTTTGGTGAAGCTAGTGTTAGGATAAAAAGCGCCACTTGTTTCGTGGTTTTAATTCTGGTTTCGATGGTAAAGAAAGAGCTATTTGTATGCTTTTATCACAAAAAAAAGTCTTTAAGCCTGACTTCTTTATTTTTTTTTTTCTTTTAACTTCCGGTATAGGCATAGGTAAGAAGGCGTCTTTTATGTTTTTTTGCAATTCATGCATGAAAAATATATGTTTTTTTGCACAATCATCGGCAATTTTTTGTGTCATAGGAAATAGCATTATTAAAGTTTTTTCTTTTGCTAATTTAAAAGCAGTTTCTATGATTTTTTTTTGATTGCTTGGACACACTTCGTAAATAAGAGCTTTCACTTTTTCCGCGTTTTTGACGGTAAATCGAATTTTATGATCATAATGAAGGCCTTTATTTTCGCCGAAATAAACTAGGCGTGTAGTTAATTGTGCGTCAAAAACTTCTATCTCATTTAGAGCTTCTAAGATACTTGCTTCGGCTATTTTAGATTCACTTTCAACTTCTGTTGGTGAGGGGGGATTACATTTTTGAAGTTCAAATTCATTTTTTGATTTTTCAATATTTTTTTTTTGAGCAGCAGGAAAAGCTATAGATGGCGCTAGAAAAAGCAATAAAAAACTGTACGCTTTATTCATATAATAAACTTCCTTTTTTGCATTAAATTATATGGCAAGTTACTTAATCGACATGATTCTATTAATATTTAGTTATTTTTTGCAAGAATTCAGCAAACCTATTAATAGGTTTGCTGAATTCTTGCAAAAAATATAGGTACATTTATATGATCATAATCCCCCCCCCCCCAGTTGCTCTATGTTTGTGGGTAGGAGGCGATGTTTAGCCGCCTGCGAATAAAGTAATTGTTAAGGTGAATGGCCTATAGACCTGTATATATTATAGATTGGAGATGGCTAAGCAGCATTTTTTATATTTTTTTCCACTATCGCATGGACAAGCGTCATTGCGGCCAATTTTGATATTTTCGTTTTTGTTGTTTTTTTCTTTTTTATACAACCATGAGACATGATCAATAACGTTATCAACGGGCAATATATATTTATTAGAATAAATATTTTTTTTGAGGCATTCATCTAAGCCAAGGGCAAGAGTATCTTCTGCGCATTTTTTGTTAAAAAAAGAAGAATCAAAATATTTTTTAGAAAAAAATGGTTCTATTTTATCAAATAATTCAGCTGGATACAGAGCATTAATATTTATTATTAAAAATAAAACAAACTCACCATCTTTGACGAGTTCTGTTTGAAGTAAATAGGAATAGTAATCAAGAAGATCTTGTCGCTTTAATATGTCGAGTGCAAAAAGACCTTGAAGTGTGTTTAAGCATGCAATACGGCACCATATATCGGCATACTGATTTTCAATAACAGTTTTGATTGCTGGTAAATCACCGTTATACGTAGAGACTAATAAATTTGCTAGTCCGTCATTTATCATATCGCCGAGAAATTTTTCAGGCCAATCTCGGTAAAGGCTCGCTATTTTGATAAGATACGGAAAAGTATTTTGTTCCTTAAATTTGGCTAGAATAAAGAGTATGGTTATGTGATCAATGCGGTATTGTATTCCAACTGTCTGAAAATTGGCGGTTATATGTTGGATTAAGTCAAGAAAGAGGGGCGAAAGATCTTGGCCTTGCTCGATAAGGGAATTGATAACTCCAGCAGGGACTCTACCAGGCTGATTAAGTGTTTCTAGTAGCTGAATAAGGCCGTTTTTAAAGCGATTTTCTTCTGCGGGCGTTGGTGCCTCGTCAGATATTTCATTGATAAAAGATATTGGATTTATGGAAGATATTTCGTTTATAGAACTGTTCATATAGAGGTACCATTTTTTGATTGTTTTATTTTGTAATATATTGTTTTTTCTTTGTCCATATAAGTCTATCGAGTAAACCCGAAAAATTAAGTTTTATATTGTTATATTATCATGAATAGGAAAAATATGAACTATAGTTGAGCAAAAAAATGATCGATTTTTCCTTTTCGGATAGATTATAGATCATAGTTTGTTGTTTGCTTATTTATCCTGAAATATGATAATCTGTAAATATATGCATGCTTTAGTTTTTCTTTGGTTGTAAATTTAATTTTTTTAATGTTTTATTTTGAAAAATAGAGGTAATATATGAAAAAAGCGTTGATTATGGGTTCTTTGGTTTCTCGTTTTTTATTTTTGATAAGTTTTTTAACTTTTTCTTTAGTAACGTATGCAATAGTTTCAGATCGATTTACAGGATCAGCTTGTATGCAGTTTAATGTTGGCGTTCATCAGGTAGGGAAAAGTGGTGGTAGTTGTTGTCCAACAATAGTGACTATTTTTACTAAACCAGACTTTGATATTACTCACGCAGAGACTCCGGCTATTGTCAATCCTGCAAATAGTATGCTTGCTCATGGTGGTGGTATAGCGCGTGCTATTAGCGATGCAGCAGGCTCACAGCTGCGAGCGTGGTCTGAGGCTCAGCGCATTATGGTCGACGGTAAGCGTCTTGGTATTGGTAAAGCGGTGCTTTCTCCATCTTTTGACTTAAAAAAAAGAGGCATTGAGCATATTGTTCATACGGTAGGACCTGATTGCAGGGTTAAAAAAGAACGTGATTGTGCAGGATCTCTTTTGTATGATGCTTGGTATAATGCGCTTATGGTGGCCGATTCTGCTGGTATTACTTCTATTACTTTTCCATCGATTTCTACGGGTATTTTTACTTGTCCAAAAGAGGTAGCAGCTCAATCAGCAGCACGTGCTCTGGAGGATTTTTTTATGCGTCATCCCCAGTCATCAATAAAAGAGGTATCGGTCGGTCTTTGGGCTGATGTGTGGCATGCGTATGCAGATAATTTTGCAAAAATGTGGCCAACAATCAGTAATTCGTAGCTGCGAGAGTACCATAGCAAAGCTTTTATTCTAATTAAACCGTGTTTAAGTTGTGATTTTTTTTATTGGATGCAGCATTCGCCATCGATATTGGGAAATTCAAATCCACTGGCAGCAGAAGAACCGGCATCGGCTGCGCTATCAGCACCGCCAATAGTCTCTCCAGCTGTGGCCACAGGAACTGTATCGATGATAGCGTGAGGGGCGGTATCAACAGCATCGCCATTAGCCCCGCAGTCATCAATAGCTGTGCGAGCAGCCGTTTTGGGAGGATGGGCAGTATGAGCGTGGTGCGCGGCGTTTTCAAGGCGAGCAGTCACACCGTCTATGCCAACCCTAACAGCATCAAAAGCTGCTGTAGGATTAGTGGGATCATTTTTTTGCTGTTCTTGTTTTTGATCGTTATTGTCCCCATTATCATAATTATCCTGCTCAGATTCAAGATAAGTAGAATAATGGGTGCGAGTAAAGTTACAAGTTTGAGCATAAATGGCATGAGCAGGGGTAAGATTAGCTTGATTTGCTGCAAGTCGTCTAACAGCAGTACGAGTAGTTATTTGTGCTAGGGTTCGTGCTGGAGCAGCAGCATGGAGATTGCTGGC
Source organism: uncultured bacterium (assembly GCA_963719415.1). Taxonomy (GTDB): domain Bacteria; phylum Babelota; class Babeliae; order Babelales; family Vermiphilaceae; genus JAPLIS01. Next base: position 1,121,376 of record OY970383.1, read on the forward strand.
AATCAAACAAAAACTAAATAACATCATTAAACATGATTTCATAAAAAGACTCCCGAAGTTTATTTTTAAGTAAAGGTAAAAAATATATACGTTAACAAGATCCATAAACAAAACGCTTAATTCTATATTTAATAGTGTTTAGCGTCAATTGCTTGTGTGTTTGTATAAACAAAATATTTTATCTATTACTTTCAGCCAAGAATGCTTGAGTGTCTATTTAAGTTATTCTGTTTGTGTTTGTATATTTTTTGGTTATTACAAGAAGTTAAAACGTGGCATTGCATGAAAGCATGATGGTAGAACTTCGATAACTATTTTTTTGTGATAGGGGTGCTTGCCATAAAAAGCCTAAAGCAATTGCTGGTGAAATGTCATAGGTAAACCCTATGTTTGCTACTTTAGCTTTCCATGCTGTAGTTCTGGCAAGGATTTCAGGCATAAAAGCAGGGTCTGCGTTTTTAAGACATATCACATCTGGTTTGTGGTTGATCATAACGTACTGGAAGTAGGTTGATAGTCTATCTAGAAAGTGGTGAGCTCCGAGTTTTGCGGCAAAATGCCAGTTGTTGCCCGGATATATTTGAGCATTTGTGGTAAATGGAAAGAGAGTTTTTTGGTATTGATTTGTTGGTACGTGAAGAGCGTGAACACTTTTAGAAAAAAAGTGAGTTAGTCCAGCTTCGGCGGCAACTTCAATGGTGTCTACAAAATCAAAATTAAGACCAGTAGAAAAACCCATAGCGCTATGGCCATCGTTACCAAAGGAAGCCGCAAAAAGCTTGTTTGAACATTTTTCGCTGCCCGGAGAAATGCTTCCTGAAAGGATTACAAATGGCATACATTGTACATAGGGTCCTGTTTCCCTATCTTCATTAATGGCAAAGAGGTGACGCCAGAATGCGTTAACGCGTATCTCTTCTAGGGAGGTTTCATTAAAATCGTATACGTCGACACCAAGTTCTTGTGCTATTTGTTCAAAGTTTCCGGTTAATAATTTTTGCATTCTTTTAGTATAAACACCGTCTGGTATTTGAAAATTACATAGGGTCTCAGCCTGGCAGGAAAGATCATTTTCCATATTGCTCGGGTCAGTTAACTCATTTGAAGAATTTGTTCTGCGTAGACGAATTTTTCTTACTGTTTGTGTAATGTGGGCAACACCAGTATTTATATTAACACCAAAGCCGCGACCTAGATCAGCAGATAAATCAAAGCGTACGCCACGCTTATCATATTTTAAGGGAAAAGTGAGACTCGCGTAGCGCTCGGTTGGATCTATATATTCGGGAGCATTCAGAGGAAGAGGAAAATCAGCAGGAGGGAATAGCTCTGTTTGAGCTTTTTGTAGCGCCGGTGGTAACGTTTGATTGTCTGGAACGTTTCCATAGAGAAGTGCAAGCATATTAATACGACCGGTTAGATCGCCAAGTTCTATTCGGTCTCCTGATACAGGACCTATTATTGAGCTACCACATCCAGGCGCCTTTAGCGCATAGGTAGTATTTTCAAAGGTGCCAATATTTGTCGTTTGAAGATTGCCGCTGGGATGCGTTTGAAAATTGTTGATATTGCCTTGGAGGTTGTTAGTGTTTGATTGAAGATTGCCAAAAAGATTTGTGTTTTGATTGTTATCAAAAAGATTGGGATTTGGATTGTTATCAAGAAGGTTTGGGTTTATTTGAAGATTGCCTAAAAGATCGGTTTGAAGATTGTCGCCAGGATTTGTGGTGGTTGTTGCACTTTGGTTGGTACCCGTCTGTATGTTTGTTCTGTTGGCAAATGAAGGTAGCGCGCATTGTTGGGTTGGCAAAAATCGTTCACCATGAAAATTGGCACCTCGGTATGCACTTTGTCCAAAGGGAGAAACGGCAAAATTGAATTTACGGGTTTTTTCTTTCTCTGAAAAAGGATCTTGTTCATATGGATAGATATGTGTGTATAAAAAATTGTGTGGATCGCAACTAGAAAAAACAGGATAGGGATCATTTTTGGATAATGAAGAGATCGCCTGAAGTTGTTTAGGATCGGTTATAAGTAACGCTGTTGTTAGGATAAGAAAATGTATACATTTTAGAAAGACACGCATTACTATTCTCCTTTTTGTGTAGATAGAATATTCTATGCAGACATTTGCCGCTCATAATATTTGGCTAACAATATTGTATGTCTACCTATTCTATTTCTCTTCTATTGGTATAGCATTCTTATAATTTGCAGGTCAATTACTAAAGTGATTTTGTACTTAAATCTTTTTTTAGCGTATAATTCTATATTGCAGGTATAATAAGTTCAATAGATAACTAAGAAATCAGAGTAAAAAATAAAAGCATGAATAAGAAAGAGTCCTATTCTTTATATTACAGAGCTCATGTGGTAAAAGCAGAAGCTTGGTTTTTTGTAGCTATTTTAAGAAGTTTTGATCACGTTTCATTTGATAGAACATATGATGTTTCTCAAAGTATATTTGAGTTTTTTGTACCAGAAGGTATGGAGCCTTATTTTTTAGAGATTATAGGCGTACTAGTAAAAAAGGGAGTGGTCGATCGGCTTGAAAAAATGCCTAATCGATTATTTGATTTTACTGAACAAGTTTAAATTATTTAGTTATTCGATTTCTTTTAATAAGTCTAGCCCAGTAGCGATTCTTATTTTTGCTTCAGGTATGCCCAGCATTTCAATAAGACTATGAATAGCCGGACCCGCTGTTTTTCCCATAAGAGTTAAGCGTAAAAACCAGAATAGTTCTTTTATGGCTCCATTATTGGTTTGCCATTCTTTTTTAAGTTTGCTAACAAAACTTTGAGCATCAGAAGTAGCGCCAGTTTCACTCAATGTTTCAAGTTGTTCTTGTATTATTTGGGCAAACTTTTTATCTGGTGTTTCGATAAAGCATGCTCGAATATCAGCTTTTGATAGGGTTGGTCTTTGGGTATAAAAAGAGAGCAAACGAGTAACATCTTCCAATAGAACCAGATCGGTCTGAACATGGGTAAGAAGAGCACCAAGAGATGCATCATCAAGATCAGCGAGTATGGGATAGTCGGCTTGTAAAAATGGTCTGCACGCAGTGGCGAGTTCTGTAGGGCTTAGTTTAGCTATCCACTTATGGTTAATCCATTTTAATTTTTCCACATCATATTTGATCTGACCAGTTACAGAAGGATGTTCGAGATTAATGGTATGTGCCAGTTCATCAAGAGTCATTATTTCTTGTGGATAAGAACCGCCAATAATGCCTAAATAATTACCGATTGCTTCGGGTAAAAAGCCGGCATTTTTTAAATCATTTAGTGAAAAGCCAAAGTCTCTTTTTGACAGTTTTTTCCCTTCGCTATTGCATAGAATGGGTAAATGCCAGTAGCGAGGCAATGGAGCTTTAAAAATCTCATAAAGAGCAGCTTGGTTTGCGGTATTGCTTTTATGGTCTTCTCCTCTGAATACATGGGAAATATGCATGGTAAGATCATCAACAAAGTTGGCAAATAAAAAGGTAAAGGTCCCGTCAGTGCGGGTTAGCGGAAAATCTGAAAAATTTTTTAATTCAAAAATGGTAGTACCATGAGAAATATCATCTACTCTCACCGATTGTTCATGATTGAGCTTAAATCGCCATATAAAGGGATTTTGTTGTTTTAATTTTTCTTCAACGGCGGTATCGCTTAATCGCATACAGGTACGATCATAGCGCGGGGCGATGCGTAATAGTTCTTGATGTTTTTTCTTTTTTTCTAATTCTTCTTGAGTGCAAAAACAACGATAAACAGCGTTTAATTGTTTAAGTGCATCTAATTTTTCTTGGTAAATATCAAGACGTAGGGATTGAAAATAAGGCTTGTAGGGTCCGCCATTGGAGGGCCCTTCGTCTGGGATAAGACCTAACCAGTGAAGATCTTTTTGGATCTGTTCGGCTTGAGGATCGAAGTTTCTTTGGGTATCAGTATCTTCAATGCGAAGAACAAAGGTGCCATTTTTCTTGTGTGCAAAAAGATAGTTCATAAGAGCAGTTCTTATATTGCCTAAATGCATCATTCCTGTTGGTGCTGGTGCAAATCGCACACGAATTTTTTCCATGTTATTTTCGGTCGTATTACGTATTGTGCTAGTATTTGCCAATGGTAGCCACTCTTTTAATTAAGTATAAAAAATAATAATTTAGCTATAGATAATTTAATTATAGATAAATTATCTATAGTATGAGATTTTTATTTTATCGTTAATTCAAGGTTAGGTCTATTTTTTTAAAAAAAAGAGGACTGTTTTTTCAATAATTAGAAATAGAGCATATTAGATGGGCGCGATTGACATACCCGAAATTGACATACCCGAATTTTTTTTGTTATTTTTTGCTTCAACTATATAAATCTGTATAGTGTAAATTTTATAACCTAATTTCTTAGAGTAAATAGAGAGAGAGTATTATATAATAAAGAGTGTGCGATAAAAAGAGAGTAAGTGATAGAGTAATAATTTAATAAAGGGTGAGAGCAATGAATATTGGTCCTATGAATAAGTGTCTTCGCATTACTATTTTTGATGCTTGCACTATAAACATTTTAAATGATTTTGTGCAAAAATTGGCACAATCGTTGGAGCTAGAGGGTACAGCTCGTCTGGTTGATGATACACAGCATGTATTAATTGTGGTATGTGGCAATAAAGATAATGTAGATAATTTTTTAGATCTTCTGCATAAAGGGGTAGATGGTTGGGTGCCAGAAGATTTGGAAATAGAGCCTTTTTTAAAAGATAGAGATTATCGTGGCGTATTTCGGGTTATTTCTTAGATAGGTAAACTGGTTATATGGCTATTCTGATGAAGTGCCGGGTATTTAAATAATTGTTATAAAATATTTTTGGATTGGTTTTTGAGTATTTAAACCATTATTGGTGAGTGTTTCAGAATTTATATAGCGGGTAATATTGATATTAGGCATACAGAGTTCTTGGAGGGGGCTTATTGGAAGCTTGTAGAGTTTTTTGGAGTTTTGGTTATTGTTTTTTCTGTTTTATGGTATGCTATTATTACATAAAAATAGTTTTAATATTGAAATTTTAATGTCCAAAGAATCTGTGTGCTTGAGTTTAGTTTTAGATTTTTTTTGTCTTTTTTTATAATTTTTCTTTTGTGGTTTTTTTTGTTTTTTGCTGGTCAAGTAATTTTTGCGCAAGAAATTTGTGCAACTTCTATTGCAAGTAATTGTGCAAGTAGTATTGTATTAAAAGATACAGATGGTACGGTATTAAAAAATAGCGATTCAGGGAAAGATTCTATTTTAGAATATGTAGAAGATATCGCGCCTGAAAATATCTGTTTAGCGATTAATTATGCAGACTCTTATAAAACATATGCAGCGCGATTAAATCAGCTATTAGTTAAACCACAATTTTTTGAAGAAATAACATTCTCTACCGATATTTGGATGCAACCGGAAGAATTTTTTTATCTTGTTGACATACAAAAAAATTCTTTCGTTACCGCAGATGAGATTGCCCATTCTCTCTGGTATCTTTTTAAAAAAAATATTTTTAGTCATATTACGATTTTTATTAAGCATGGTCGGAATAAACATGGTCAAAATGGTATGCAATTGCATTTTGATTTAAAAAGTTTTTTGACTCTCGGTCGTATTAAAGTGAAAGGCATTTTTACGAATAAGCAGGTTTTTCAGCATTGTTACGGTATTGATAGAGGAGATCGTTTTGATATTGATCGTCATGAGCGTTCTTTAGAAAAAATGAGGGACCTGTGTCGGGATGAGGGATATTTTAATGCGTTAGTTGCTGCCAGCTTTTCTCATAATATTTTTTTTCATCAGATTAATCCGACTATCACGGTTAATAGAGGAAAGCAATTTAGCATAGAGTCTATTTTTGTGGAAGTTGATGGGGATGGTGTAACGGCTAATGGTTTAATGGTTGGCGAACAGAAAGCATATTTAGAAAAAAAAATATATCGTACTTTTCTAAAACGATTACTTCATAAAAAATATAATAAAAAATTTTTAGAATCTGTTATTGTTGAAATACAAAAATATTTATTGGATGAGGGATATGAAACAACAACTATCACGTTTGATGATCAGCTTGATATAGATAAGGCGTCAATACAGCTTAATTGGCATATCGGTGTGCAATACAAGTATGTATCTATATTTTGGGGAAATTCTTTTTTTTCAGACGATCAATTGCAGCGATGTATTATTGATTTTGGTCGGTCTGCTCGATTAATACCAATCTCGTTGTTAGTGCAAGAGATTGAACGCATATATAAAGATAAGGGATTTTGGAGGGTCTCTGTGGAGGTTCAAAAAGAACAGGATCGTTGTTTTTTTATGATTACCGAAGGACCTCGTGCTTTGATTGAAAAAGTTGAATTTAGCGAAGAAATCGTTTTGGCAGACTCTTTTTTGGTAAATAATTGTTTTGGATATTTTTTAAAAAATCGCTATTTTGATCAGCAATTACTTAATGCGAGTCTTGAACAAATAAAAAAAGTGTATGAAGAACATGGGTTTTTGGATATTAAAATAGTATCGTGCGACTATAGTATCGGAGCTGACAATAATTCTTACCTAGTCCGTATTGGTATTGAGCAGGGTAGGGCTAAGCGGATTGTTGCTGTTGAAATTCCTGGTTTTATGGAATTATGTGATCAGGAGCCATTTTGCCAGATTAAAAATGTAAAAGATGGTGTTGTTTTTCAGCCACAACTACTTAAAGAACAGCGTCTGTTTTTACAGAAATATTTTCAAGAAAGGGGATACAGGGTAACGCGACTTGATTCAGAATTGCGAGCAAAAGAGACAGAAGATGCAGTAATAGGTTTTGCTCCTGAAGATAAAAATTGTCTATACAAAGATTGTTTGGTCATAGTGTGGCATATTGAGACTGATAGAATTCCGCTGCAATTTGGCAAAACTATTCTTCAAGGTTGTTGTGCTTATCCTTTTGATAAATTGATACGAGAGCTGCAGTATGAGCGGGGACAATTATGGTATCAAGAAGCGATAAAAAACACTTTTTTGCGATTTAAAAATAGGAGATTATTTGATGAAATTTATATGCTGTATGATCGAAACAATATAATTAACAAAGAGAAAATTGTTCTTTTGCGGTTGCATGATGATGATCCAGTAGAAGTTCGTTTACGAGTTGGTTTAGGCTTGCAGTCTGTTGTTAAGTTTAAAACTTTTGCCGGGTTTACGTATAAATTAGGAGGGTCGTTTATAGGTAAAAATGTGACAAACTCAGGTGATTTACTTGCTCTTGATATTGATTGTGCTCGATCACATAGAGAGTTGGTTTTAAAATATTCATTGCCCTGGATTTTTGGTTTGCCCTTTGATTGGTTGATGCAAATATATAGTATTATGCATGATCAGGTGGGGTCTTTAAGAAGTGATCATAGGATATATACTATGATGCAGCATGGAGTTTTAGTTGGGGTAGGTAAAAAAACAGAACATGTTGATGGAGGTATTAATATAGGAATAGAGGGTATGAATACTAAGATTTCTTCTAGTTTTTCCGGTTTGCATAATGGTGCTAGTAGTGATTATGTTGCCAATGTTGCGCGTGCGATTAATTTTACTCCTATTTTACAAGATCAATTAGTTCCATTTTTTTTTATCGAGCCAACGATTTATATTGATTATCTTGATGATAAAATTAATCCATCAAGAGGTAGCTATTCTCTTCTTTCATGTAAGGGGATGATATCTTTAAAAGAAAAAATGGCTGAGAGCTCTTTTGTTAAATTGTTGGCTGAACAGGCATTTTTTTTCCCACTTGAAAGATCGGTATTGGCTTTGCGGATGCGATTTGGTCATATTTTTTATCAACAATTTAGCGCTATTATGCCGACAGAGCGTTTTTATCTGGGGGGTAGTCATTCACTCCGGGGTTATGATACTGATGCAGCTCCTCCCTTGGGCTGTTTTGTTGATAAAGAGGGGGTGCGTCAAATTGTTCCTCAAGGAGGCAAGACGATGATAAATGGTAATATAGAGATACGGATACCCATTATACCTCAATTAAGTGCGGTTCTTTTTCAAGATATTGGTATGCTCAGCAAGGAAGGTTTTTCATGTATAAAATCAGAGCATTTATTAGCGGCAACTGGTTTTGGAGCACGGTTGCATACACCAGTTGGCCCATTACGATTCGATATTGGGTTTAATTGGAATAGATTAGATCCATCAATTCCTCGATTTGCGTGGTTTTTATCGTTTGGCCAAGCTTTCTAATATTGTTTTTTAGCAAAGTTGATTTTGTATAAACAATCGATCTAAAGTTTTATATCCACTTTTTTTCATGACTTTGCCTCATAAAAAAGTATGCATAAGTAATATTGTATGCATAGAGATAGGTGCATAGATATGTGTAGTGATATTTGTAGAAATATACATAAAGATTGTTTGATAAACTATTGTTTAAAAAAAGGCAAAGTATGATTAAGCGTCAATTAGTGAATTCTGCAATAAAAATAATATTAAGTTCAAAACAAGTTCGACTTGGGTTGGGCTTATTTTTTTTAGCATTTTTTTCTCTGTTTAATTTTTCTATCTCATCTCATGGTTTTCATAAAGATACCATTATTAGTTGTGTTAACTCTTATTGCAAAAAAACTATTTTTCAAATGATAGAAGAGGCTGAAAAAAAAGATCTTCATACGGTGGCAAGTTATTATGCAAGAGAAACTAAATGGTACCATTTTAATAAAAGAAAATGGGTTGGGAAAAATATAAAAGCTGGTGGCTATAGTCGCACTCCAGTACATTGTGTGCTTTCATTTAATGTTCCCGGTAGCCCTTCAAAGCTTTTTACCGTCACCTGTACGCCGATACAAAATTTTTATCGAATACCTGATAACGCATGGGTCCCTGTTTGCAAACTTAATATCGGAGATCTGTTATTGGCTCAAGAAGATAAACATATTCGATTAGCTGGTATTAAGGTGGTCCAAGAACCTCTTGATGTTTATACCATTCAAATTAAAGATACCCATGTTTTTCTAGTGACTGAATATGGTTTAGTGGCACATAACTGTTTTGTTCCTATAGGGGTATTTGCGAGTCTTTCTATTCCGGTTGGAATGTGTGAAGGAGGTGTAGCAGGAGTTGCTTTTGGGCCAATTGGTTTTACCTGTGGGGCTGTTATTGGTGGCTTAATTGGTGTTGCTATTAAGGCCTGTATTCAGGATAGAGTTGCGGAATATTCATTCTCATGTGGTGGACCAAATATGCCGTCGGAATCGCTTCCATGCGGGACATCAAAGGTACCAGAGTATTCGCTTTTATGTGAAGAATCAGCTATGGCTCCAAAATATTCATTCTCATGTGATGGATTAAATGTTGATAATTTTGTATTAAAAAATGAAAGTGCAGCTGAAGGAACAAAATCTCAAGGCAAGGCGCCAGGCAAACCAACAGAAAACGATGGTTTTATTCCTAAAAAAAACAGTAATGGAGAAATGGTGAAACATCCAAAGACAGGGCAATATGGTTGGAAAGACGAAAAAAACAAAATTTGGGTCCCTAGTGGTGCTAATGGACACGGTGGACCGCATTGGGATGTACAATATCCTGATGGCAAAACATATGATAATGTTTTGCCTGGAGGAAAAATTCGAGGACAAAAATGAAAATAAATAAAAAAGATTTAGTATGTAAAAATATTAATTTTTTAAATAACCACGATGAAGAAGCGTTTTTCGAGTGGATAAAAAAAATAACCTGTATAGGTCGTTATTATAGCTTAAAAAATAAAATATATCTTGAAATAGTCTCAGACATTATTTTTTGGGAAGATATAAAAGACTTGATTGGTTTATTTTATCGATATGATATTGATATAAAGCAGTTAAAACGATTTTTAACAGATAATGAGAAAAAAATATTTTTTAAATATAGGCATATGTCTTGGCATTCAAATGTTTGGCCATTGAAAAATAATATTGAGGCGTCATAATGGAATACTATAATCCACTTTATCAAATTCCAGGAAAACCTGCCACTAAAAATGGATTTATATCTAATGATCCGAAAAATGAGTTAATGGTACCAAGTTTTTATGGGTATCGATATGGATGGCAAGATACGGATGGGAGTATTTGGGTTTCGAGTGGTCCAGATCATTTGCTGGGACCTCATTGGGAAACGCAACGCGTTGATGGTGCGATAGTGTTTATTTTTCCAAAATAATAAAATTAAAAATAAAAGAGGGTGATCGGTGTCAAAAAACGAAAGAACTTTTATCTGCACAAGCGTTAAATTTTACTGTCATAAAGATGAAGATGCCTTTTTTGAATGGATTAAAAAAATTGATTGGATTGAAAACTTTTATGGTTCGGGCAAAGACCTTTATTTAGAATTATATGGTTGTGACATGCCGGATCATAATTTACAAGATATTATAGCTCTTTTTTATCGATATAAAGTTGATATGAAACAGTTAAAAAAATGCTTAACTGATAGTAATAAAAAATGGTTTTTCGATAATGAAAAAGCATTTTGGCACAAAAAGGTTTTTGGCGATAGTAGTGAGTAAAAATAATGCTATGGTGAGCGTTAAAGTTCGATTTTTTTTGAGTAAAATATTGTTTGATTGTGTCAACGCAAAGTGATTTTGGCCGGTTTTTTTTCATTAAAAGAAATCATTGTGCTACGAATAGTAAGAGAAATTGGGCTTGTTGAGACCGTTTGTGGCCAGGATCACAGGATCCTTTTTTATTCTGTTTTGGGCAGAAGAACAGGGTTGCTTTTTATCAAAATAAATTTTCTATAATTTTCTCATTAGAGTTGATTTTGTGCCGATAATAAATCTAAAGTTTTATATCCACTTTTTTTATGCATAAAAAAAGTATGCATGAATAATATCGTATGCATAGAAATATGTGTAGTGATATTTGTAGAAATATACGTAAAGATTGTTTGATAAACTATTGTTTAAAAAAAGGCAAAGTATGATTAAGCGTCAATTAATGAATTCTGCAATATAAGTTCGATTTGGATTGTGCTTATCTTAAAAGAATGCTTGGAGCTTAACTATGAAATTAAAAATAAAAATTTTACAAAAGAGGCCAATTAATACAGAAGGGTTGTTGCAAATACGTGGCCAACTTATGATTGGCGAGCATAAAGAATTCTTTTTGGCTGATCTTGACTGGTGGCCAATAGAAGAATATAAAAAACAATGGCGAGAGGGGTTGGAGCGTATAAAAACACATGATCAATCGTGCTTAATTGTATCAATCGGTAACCCTATCGATAATCGATTTATAGAGTGGTGGTTATTGTACAAAAGAAGAAATAAAGTTTATTTACAAAATCATATAATATTTGGCGATACTTATGCAGATCGAATAGGGGATAAGGAGTTTAATCGAGATACTTGTTACGATTTTATTCCCAAAAGAAGAATTAAAAGTAGTGAGAAAAATGTAGAGTGGTCAGTTAGATTGTCAGTAAAAAATGATAAAATTCAAAAATTAACTATAAAAACTATTGATAAAAAATTAACTGATACAGAGAGATTGTTATATATACATGGCGAACTTAGGATTGATAAACATAGAGAAAATTTTTTGATGCCTCTAGATTGGTGGTCAATAGAAGAATACAAGAAACAATGGCAAGAAGGATTAGAACGTATAAAAACCCATGATCAATCGTGTTTGATATCAAGAATCACGAATCCAGCAGAAAGTCGATTTATAGAATGGTATTTATTATATAAAATAAAAAATAAAATTTATTTACAGCATCATATAATTTTTGGCTATGCGTATGAAAAACGAATAGGAGATAAAGAATTTAATTCAGAAACTTGTTATGATTTTATTCCCAAAAGAAAAAAAAGAAGTAGTGAGCATAGAATTTCAGAATGGTCAGTTGCTTATCCATAAAGCGAGAATAAAATGACCAACGAGACTATAGACTTTAATTTAAATGATTCTGCAATAATAAGAATTACTTCTGAGGTAAAAATAGAATTATTGCATTGTTGTCAAAATGTTGACATGTATTTATTAAAGGATAATAAAATTTATTTATTAACTATTAGCCCACTTCAAGAAGATATATTTATTTTAAAAAGTGCATTAAAAAAAGCTTTGCATAATCAATTACAGCTTCATCCTTCTATAACAGAAGATATTGGTATTCTTTGGAATCAAACTTCACAAGACAAATCAAAACTCATATATAAAGAAATAAAAGGACAACGTTTTTGGGTTGGATTAAGCTATTTATTATGGGGTTATGGTGAGTTGGCAACATGGCTTTATAATGATGCTCATGGAAATATAATATTACATATTACTCCAGTTTATCGTGATAAATGGATAGATAATGACGAAGGTGATGACGAAGAAGCAAACGATCGAGCTTATGAAAAATGGATGGCCACTAAATACAAGCCTATTTGGACAACTATATTACCTCCTGCTATTGCGAAGGCTTGGTTAGCTCAAGCTGAAGATATTTTTTGGAAACTTAGAGACATACAAGGACTTATTGATTTTGATAAAAGAAGAACATAAACGGGTCAAAGGGCTGCTATAGTTAATAATATTAAAAAATTAGCTTTCCTTTGTTAGGTTGACTTATTTTATCGAATAGCATAGGAAAAACATTGTGACCGACGATATTATAGATTTTCATTTAAATGATTCTGCAATAATAAGAGTTACTGCTGAGGTAAAAATAGAATTATTGCATTGTTGTCAAAATGTTGACATGTATTTATTAAAGGACAATAAAACTTATCTATTAAGCACCGAGTTGCTTAGAGAAAATATGTTTATTTTGAAAAATTTACTCAAAAAAGCTTTGCTTAATCAATTACAGCTTCATTTTTCTATTGTGCAAGATGTAGGCATTCTTTGGAATCAATGTTTGCAATTAAAACCAGGGCTTATATATAAAGAAACAAAGGAGCAAGATTTTTGGGTTGGAGAAAAGTATTTATTATCAAGTTATGGCGGGCTAGCAACATGGCTTTATAATGATGCTCATGGAAATATAATATTACATATTACTCCAGTTTATCGTGATAAATGGATAGATAATGATGAGGATGATGACGAAGAAGCAAACGATCGAGCTTATGAAAAATGGATGGTCACTAAATACAAGCCTATTTGGACAACTATATTACCTCCTGCTATTGCGAAGGCTTGGCTGGTTCAAGCTGAAGATATTTTTAGTAAACTTCAATATACAGACGTCTATGAAGAGGATAAAGTAGACGGATAAATGCCAAGATTAGGACCATATAGTCACCCTTGCTCGTAACTATCCCCTTGGGTGAAAGTGTCATAAAAATTGGTAGTTTTTTATAGCAAGCTTAAACAAGCCTTTTTAAGGCTATTTTTTTGTAAGAAATCTTTCTTTATGTTGCATATGTGATACTATTAATGATAACAATTGAAAAATCACTCTTTTTTTAGCAATTTTTTTAGGATATTAATATCATGTGTAGAGAAGAAATAAGCAAACCTAATTCTTGTCAGACTCATCAGCATGACAGCAAACATGAGCATGCTAGTCAATCCGCCCACCAACATGCGCATACGTATACGGTGTACGAAGAAATAGTTTGTCATTTACCCTATGCAATTTTTGCATCAGCATTTAGTCTTGCTATTTTGAGTTTTGTTAGTGTTGGTCAGACCAATATAACTCGCTTATGCGCTACTGCGCATGGACTTTTTCACGCGTTTCACTTTATGCATATAGTTTTTGCGGCAACTGGTACTTTAATTACTTTTTTTCGTTTTTCGCAAAATAAATTACATGCATTGTTATTGGGGCTTTTTTGTCCAATGATTTTTTGTACTCTGTCTGATGCGATTATTCCCTATTTTAGTGGTATATTGATGGGCGTTCCTATGGCTTTTCATCTTTGTTTTCTTACTGAATGGCGGAATGTGCTACCATTTTTAGTGATAGGGTTAGTGAATGGTTTTATTTTGAATGATCATCATGAAGATCGTCGTGTACTTTATTCTCTTTTTTCCCATCTAATTCATATTTTGGTAAGCTCTCTTGCATCTCTATTCTATCTGGTTGCATACGGATGTACTAATTGGCTTGATTCTATAGGTATAGTTTTCTTATTTTTAATTATAGCGGTTGTTGTTCCGTGTACATTGTCTGATATTGTATTACCAATGATATTGGCACGAATTAAAAGAAAAGATGGATAGCATGAGAAGTATCATTTTGAGTGGTGTTGGTAAGTCGTTAAATGGTGAAATTATTTTACAAGATTTACACCTTACCATTCCGAGTGGTAAATTTTTTGCTTTATTGGGCCCTAGTGGTAGCGGTAAAACAACATTGTTGCGTTTAATTGGTGGATTTGAACAAGTTGATAAGGGGTCTATTTTTTTAGGTTCGCAAGATATTACTCATGTTCCTATCTATCAGAGAAGAATTAATACGGTATTTCAACATTATGCACTTTTCCCACATATGAATGTCTTTGATAATGTTGCGTACTGCTTAATGTTACGTAATGTAGCACGAGATATTATTGAACAGAAAGTTACTAAAATATTAAGTGCCGTTGGGTTACAGAAATATATGTATAGATCAATAAGTCAGCTTTCAGGGGGCCAACAACAGAGAGTTGCCCTTGCAAGAGCTGTTGTCAATGAGCCTGATGTGTTACTCTTGGATGAGCCACTGGCAGCATTAGATTTAAAATTACGTGAACAGATGCTTATTGAGCTCATTGAATTACAGAGTCAGTTAGGCACAACGTTTATTTATGTTACCCACGATCAATTTGAGGCATTAACGGTAGCTGATAATATGGCAATTATGAATAAGCATGGGCAGATAGAGCAGGTTGGTACACCAAAAGATATTTATGAATTTCCTTTATCATCTTTTGTAGCCACATTTGTTGGAACAACGAACATTTTTAAAGGCATAGTCAGCATGCAACAAGATGGAGCCACGATAGGTATTGATAAAGTAGGTTCGTTTGTTATTTCTATTCCGCAAGACAAAACGTGGATAGCTAATGGATCATTTATTTTTATGAGCATTCGTCCGGAAAAGATTTATATTAGTAAAAAACAAATTTCTGATTTTTCTAATGTATTAACCGGATCGGTAAAATCTATTGTATATCATGGAAGATCAACTCAGTATAATGTAATAATCGAAGATGGTTCTCTAGTGCAGGTATTTGAGCAAAATGAGGAACATTTTCCTAAAGAGATTATTGATTATGACGATGTAGTATATTTGCATTGGCAAAAAGAGAACGTGGTTTTGTTAGAAAGATAAAAACGGCCAAAAAGAGAGCGTAGTTTTGTTAGAAAGATAAAAACGAGAACTAGATAAAAGTTGGAAAAAAATTAGATACAATTTGTAGATATGAAAAACACAAACAAGCAGTCTATACAAGAACTTTCTTTTTTATATATTTTGCCGGCATATATCTGGCAGATACTTTTTTTGTGGATTCCTTTTTTTATTGTTTTATGGTTTAGTTTTGTATCCGATTCTGTATGGACTATGCAAAATTATTGGGCAATTTTGAACAGGCCTCATGTGCGAATTATTGGTAGATCTTTGGTTTTTGCGTTAGCAAATGCATTTTTTTGCTTACTGTGCGCTTATCCCGTTGCTTATTTTTTAGCGGTAAAGGTAAAGCGATTTAAAAATTTTCTCCTTTTTTTATTAGTGCTTCCTTTTTGGACTAATATGCTAGTGCAGGTTTATGCATGGTTTTTTCTATTGGGTAAGAATGGTTTTCTTGAGTTGTTTTTGCGCAAACTGGGATTGATACAAAATTCATGGCATATAGCGCATAGTTTAACAGCAGTTTTTTTGGTCATGGTATATTGCTATATACCTTTTATGATTTTACCTATTTATACGGTCCTTGAAAGACTTCCTCACCAGCTACGTGAAGCATCAGCTGATCTTGGAGCAACTCCCTGGCAGACATTTATACATGTTACTTTGCCGCTTTCAATGCCTGGCATAAAGACCGGTTTTTTATTGGTCATGGTTCCTTCATTTGGCGAATTTGTTATTCCTGAGCTCATAGGTGGAGCTAAGTATATGCTTTCAGGTTCTCTAATCTCTTATTATTTTTTAGTTGTTCGAAATAATGGCATTGGATCAGCGTTTACAATGCTCTGTGGGTTTATTTTATTGATTGTTGCTTATTTGTTTCATCGTTTTTTACCTATTATGTCGCAGGATAGAGAAGGGGATTATTAATTATGTCTCAGAATAATTATGACCAACAAGCTAACGAAAAATCTAATGAGCGATCTAATCAAGAATTACGAGTCAATAGGTGTGCCAATAGGCGAGTTAACAAGCGATCTAATCAGGTCTCTAAATACTTATTTTCTTTTTTTGTGAGTATGGTTTATTTTTTTTTGTATATTCCTATTTTTTTGTTAATTGTTTTTTCTTTTAATGAAAATCAATTTATTGGTGATTGGACCGGTTTTTCGTTACGATGGTATGAGCTATTGTGGAAAGATATTGAACTATGGGGGGCCTTAAGAAATTCTCTTATTGTTGCTTTTAGCACCGTTTTTTTAACTATTTCTATGGGAACGCTTTGTGTTTTTTATGGGCAAAAATATTATTTAAATAAATCCGTCGGTTTTTTTTATGCTAGTTTGGCTATTCCAGAAATAGTGTTAGCTGTTGGATTGATTAGTTTTTTTTCTTTTTTTTCTGTTCCTTTTGGGCTGACTACGTTGATAGCGGCACATACGCTTATTGGATTAGGATACGTAGTACCTATTTTATATTCTCGCTATAGAGAAATCGATAAGCAGATTATTGAGGCATCATATGATCTTGGTGCAACTCAGGAGCAAACATTTTTTTTTATTGTGCTTCCTTTGTTAACTCCTGCCATCATTACAGGAGGATTGCTTGCTTTTATTATATCTTTTGATGACTTTTTATTATCATTTTTCTGTTCAGGTATTATTTCCCAAACATTACCAGTCTATATTTTTGCTCTCATTCGCGCAGGGGCTTCGCCACAAGTAAATGCTCTTTCAACGCTGTTGCTTTTAGTAAGTAGTTCTTTAATGTTGCTCTTTTTTTGTTTACAAATAAAAAAAATGGACTTGATTTCATGAAATATTTTGTTAAAGCGACTACTTTTTTTGTACGTTTTTTTTATGTTTTTTTAGTGCTTACGAGTATAGCACTTTTTTTGTATGCTTCTCATATTGTGAAATTTTTTTATGAAGAAAAAAGTATTACGTTGCTTGCTTGGCCGCAAGAAATTGATGCGAGTCAATTTGCAGAGTTTGAGAAAGAGACTGGTATTAAAGTTTATGTTCGTTATTTTGAAAACAATGAAGAATTAATGATGAAACTAATGGCTATGGCGCCAGGAGAAATTGATTTGGTGATGCCAACTGATTATGCTGCAGAAGTGTTTATTAAAAAGGGATTGTTAAAGAAAATAGATAAGAGAAAGTTGTTTTTTTGGGATTCCTTGCGTCCTTCATTAATGGGACATTATTTTGATCCAGAAAATCAGTATACGATTCCCTACTATTGGGGAGTTTATGGCATTGGCTATGACAAAAATGTTTGGAAAGAGGGAATTCCTTTTATATCATGGCAGATGGTTTTTGATCGACGATTTAAAAATGCTCTGGTTGCTATGCCTAATGATGCACATTATTTGGTGCTCATAGCTGCGCAGTATCTGTTTGGTACTATTGATAATTTAACAAAGGAGCAGATTCAGCGTATTACCAATTTTTTAATAGATCAAAAATCATGGGTAGAATTATATACAGAATCTCATGGAGAATATCTACTCGCATCTAAGGCGAGCTCTTTGGTGGTGTTGTTAAGTGCTGATATGGCAAAAATTATGAAACGATTTCCCAATATCGATTTTATGGTTCCGCAGGAAGGTAGCTTTGTGCTTATAGATTCTTTTGCTCTTTCTGCACATACGACAAAAGATGATTTTGTATATCAATTTTTGAATTATATTTATAGATCAGATGTTTTAAAAAAGTATGTAGATACTTTTATGTTTTTTCCTGCAACTACCGATGTAGAGCCAGCATTTCAGCATGAATCATTAAAAATTCCTTCAGGTTCTGATGTTAAAAAAATTGATTTTTTTAGGAATGTTATTTCCCCTGATATATTAAGTGATGTGTGGGTTGCATTAAAATCATGATCTATGTTTTTTAATCTTGACTTTAATAATTAAACAATATAAGAATAGTAGCATCTATACTAATAATAAAAGAGCAATAATAAAATAGCTTGATTTTAAAAGGTTAAAAATGATCTAATAATAAAACTAATATGATGATAGTATTGTAACAATTCAAAAAAAGGATGAGTGTTATGAAAAAAACTGTATGGAGGCATGTTAACGTTGCCGTTTCGCTATTGTCTGTTTTAATGACCAGTTTATTATTTTCAGAATCCGTTGATTTTAAATCAGATAAATATAATTATGAAAACTGTTCTGTTGTTATCGAATCAGGTACAACTAAGCTTAATCATGATGTGTATACTATTCGAGCAACATCAAAAGATGTTAATGTTTTTTTAGGTAAAGATAGTAGCGAACTAGTGGGTTATGCACACCTGCGTTTTATAGCTGAAGCGGGGCACACTATCACTATTCAAGTTGATCAAAACTTAACATTTGCCGGATCTTCTTCAGATAAGCCTCTTCTGCTTACTTTTGGCGGATTAGGTACTACGGTTTTCGAGGTTCTTGGCGGTAACTCAATTAATTTTGGGACCAAGGATGGTCATACCAAAGCATTTGTTATAATGGAAAATGATGGAGCAATTGCAGGTAAGCCTCGACAGTGTCCAACGCTACAATTTAAACGGTTTCATGGGAAAAAATTTGCAGCGATGCAAGATATAATTGTTAATGTTGGTCAAGGTTCAACATTAAGTTATTTGTCAGCATATAAAAATTTGTTGTTTGCTCAAGATACAGGAAGCATAGTATTTGATGTTGGTAATATTCCAGCGTCAGATGTTTGTTCTGTTCCAGGCTCTATGGTTTTAGTGGTGGACGATAAAGCAGCATGTATCACCGCTGGTCATTGGGTTAAAGCATCTAAAAAATCTGATTCTATTTTGAATTATAACACTCATTTGTATAAAAAATCATTCAGTCTTGATGATATTCATTTAGATGTCGCAGCTGGACATAAAGCTATAACGAAAGTTACGGTTAATCAAAGTTTTTCACATGACACATTTCATGGTGGATTAATTATTGCAAATCATAACAATTCATTTTCAGAGTTGTTATCCGATCCCTTTTATCATCTGAAAACTCGCAAAGATACACATGATTTTAAAGGTTCTTTTAAAGGGAATCGCTATGGATGGGTATTGGGAGCCAATGGTGTTCTTGATATAGATCATGGTACTTTTGTTATGTACGATTGCTATGCAGAAAATTGTATGCCTAATTCTTTTGGATCGTTAAGGAAAATAGAAGGCTTTAAAGGTTTGGATGTTCGTCAATTAGTAAAAAAAAGAAATCCGTCAGCATTTATTGTTGATGGTAACAATAATCCTGAAGCCCAAAAAGCTCGCATTAATTTAGGTAAACAGTCAGGTCTTTTTTTCAGATCATTAGCACCGTCATCGACATTTTCTAGCCCGGGTGCTTATGTATTTGCTATTGAAGCACCGTTACACGTGAATGGAAGCAATACAGACAAAGATCAGAGAAGCAAAATAGAAATACTTTCTGCTCATATAGATATGCATGGTGGCGATCTTTTTTATGGTGATAAATCTGCGAAATTTCCTCAACGAAGTTTTGAAAAAGTAGTTTTCCCTGGGGATGAGTCTGCTTTGGGTCAAAAACTTTTTATGTATAATAAAGCAGCTTTCCTTGTTAATGACAGTATGCAATTGCATAATGTTTCCTTGGTGCATACGGATATGAACCATAAAGTATATGAAAAAAATGATTCACAGTCAGAGCCAACGTACGTTGGTGGAGAAAAATGGCTTATCGAATTTGTGAATAAAAAAAATAGTTCTATGAGCATAGTGGAAAATGGTCTTAATAGTGATCCATTTGGCAGCAGGCAAGAGAACTATGGTTCTTCATCGTATGGTGGTTCTTATGGTTATGGATCGCATGAAGGGTATGGTTCAGGGTATGGATTAAAAAATACATTTAATATTCTTCCTGATTCAGGTCTTTTAACATTTGCAAATGATCACTATCTTCTTAATCGACCACATATCGCTTTCTATAATTCTCGTTTTAACATTCATTCACATGTTGCTATTACAGGGATGGATTTAAAAGTACCAACTCATACAGATAATGAAGATGGTATTAATTTTAATCATACTAAAATGGTATTTTATCAAAATTCACCATCTTTAAATAGTGGCGCTGGTAGACATATGGTTTTGGGTACGTTGATAGGTTCTTTTGCGTCAGATAATGTTACGGTATTAAGCCGTGATGCACATATTGATATTTTTGAGCAAGAAGAAGAAGATACCAGTAATGCCAAAAAAGTTGAACTATCTTTAGAAAATGATGCTAATACAGAAGATATTCTCGAGGATGTTGAATCATATAGAATATCTTCTCAAAAGCCAGCAGTTCATTCACTATATCTTGGTCACAAGAGTAACATTTCAATAGGTAACAATCTACTTGATGGGGATGTCTTTGAATTGCAAAAAGATGTTCATGCAATTATGAAATTGAATGGTAATTTTTTCTCTATTAGTTCTTATGGAGGATCTTCGTCTGACTCAAAAACTGCTCATATAACTGGTCAAGGAGGCGTTTTTGTAGATGCAGGAGGCAAGTTTACTATTGGTAAAAATTTTAGAGCAACTATGAATACTATGGTTACTCGTAGTATGGGTGGTAAGGTAGATCTGCCAGCAGGTCAGGTTGTTTTTGGAGATCAATATGGTATTGCTGATTGGAAGTTAAATATAGTTGAACATGGTCAACGAGTATTAGTAGATAAAAATGACCATATTTCAAATTATACATTGCATTGGTTAGGCGTTCAGCATGATAGTATCGATCCAGCTTATGTTTCTTCTGTGTATAAAAAACGTAAAGCTTCTCTCGCGTTGCCATTATATAATGTGTTTGATGTGCCTTTGGTAAAAGCTGAACACCTTTCTCTTATTCCTGTTGTAAAAGGAGAGGTAGATCAATTCCAGGTTCAAGGCTCTCAAATGGGTAATGAAGCGCAGGTTATGATTGATGGTGGCCATATACGAGAACTTGTGTTTATACCTACAAATCATGTTGGTGAAGTACCGGCTGCGGTGCTTGTTCTTAAAAATAATGCTCGCATCGGTATAGGTCCAGTTGATGATGCAGCTGAGTCATTGTTTGCTTCAACAACATTAGGTTTGGATGGAGTTACTATTATCGCAGAAGGAAGTGGGCAGGTTGATTTAAATCAAGATATTGTTGTTGATAATAGAGCAGTATTTTTGAAAGGACCTCACTTCGGTGCGCATGGGCCAGATGTTCTACACATAACATCTACTGTTCCCCGCGTGTTACGAATTACTTCAAAGGGTATTTTAGATTTACAATCATTTACGCACGGAAGTACGGTATCTTTTGGTGGTAATATTAGAATAGAGTTAGAACCAGGCGCTCGTATTTTATTAGGTGGTGGCCTGTATCAATTTGCTCAAAATGCTCATCTTGTTGCTATTCCTTATAATAAGGCACCAGAACATTTTGATTACTTTGATAAGGGTGCTATGGATAACAGCTTAAATCCATTAGAGCTAAGTGCAGCACATCAGCGGCATAATATGTATGCGCCGGTTATAAGTGGTAAAGGACTTCAAAATACCGACATGTTTAGAGTGAAGATAATAGGTAGAGGAGTTATGCAATTTGTTGATAATGCAAAATTCAGTATTGATAAAAATGCATTTGTAGGTGTTGAAACTCTCAAAGAGGATGATGGTGAAATTGCACACACTGATCTTACTATTCAATTACAGGATAAGGCGCTCTTTTCGTTAGGTGGTAATCAGTCAGTAGAAGGTGGAGCTTTCCAAGTTGGAAATACACAAAATTACCCTAATCATACTATTCGATTTGCTCTTGAGTTAGATGGTTCAGATGCGATATTTAATATTGGCGCAGAAGGTTTCTTTGGATTGAATGGTGCCATTGTTAGCAAAGGCGCTTCTCAGCCAAATTATTGGCTTGTCGATGTTCCTTATAACGTTGAAACTGTTACTATTGATGTTAAAAATGGAACATTTAAGCATGCTAATATTTTTACAGGGGATGACCAGCAGAGTAAAAGAAATCGATATTAATATGTATTAGATACGCATAAAATAGAGAGCGAGTAAAAAAATAAAAAGGAGAGTGAAAAAACATGATACAAAAAATAAAAGTTAAAAAAGTATATATATTGCTATTTATACTCTATGTGCATAGTTTGCATATTTTTGCGAATCAAGCAGGAGATCTAGACATAACTTTTGGCACCAACGGTGTTGTAAAATCAGGTATAAATTCCAGCATGGTGGCTCATAACGGTTTTTCAGTTACTGGTCTTGCATTACGAAAATTGCCTTACAATGATATAGTAGTTTCTAGTGTGCAAATGTTCGAAAACAAACCTGTTAGTGGTCAGTCATTAGTCGCAAGTTATAGAAAAAAAGATGGTAGTCTCAATACGGATGGATTTGGTACCCTTTCTCAGCCTGGTTTTAGTGTAACGACTGGCGGGCAGTTTAATGCGGTAAGTTCGTTTTTAAGAGATGGGCAGCATGGTTTAATATTGGCAGGATTACAAGCTCAGCATCAAGCGCAACAGGGCGATGTTCCTCTATTAAAAAAAGTATCTCATACAGGTGTTAATATGGATGCTAAGATGAGTGATATGGCACATGGAGATTTAGCGGGTGCTTTTAATGCTGTTATTCAGCATGATCAATATGTGTATGCAGCAGGATATGATTCAAATCCTCAAAAATCATTAAAGTTCACTCGATACAACCTTTCTAATTTTGGCAATGTAAAAAATTATGGAAATGTTTATGGTGATGGACCTTCTGAATTAAATGGCATTGCTATGCAGTCAGACGGTCGTGTAGTAGCTGCAGGACAAGCGACAATAAATTCTTATTCTCAGTTTTTACTTATGCGCTATTTGCCGAACGCTACACTAGATAGTAGCCTTCCTGAGTTATTTCCTTTTCCTGATCAAGAAGGTTCTGCCAATGCTATAGCTATGGTAAAAGGGCGGAGAGATAGAGAAAAAATAGTAGCAGCAGGTTGGGTTAAAGAAGGTAGCAAGCAATTACTAGCGCTTGTTCGGTATCATCTTGATGGTACGCCGGATTCTTTATTCGGGTCACAAGGTAAAGTTATAGAAGATTTTGGTGGAGTGAGTGTAATTCCCCATGCGATAGCAATAGATAAATATAGGAGAATAGTTGTTGCTGGTGAGTTTATAGAAACAGAAACATCTAATTCTGTTTTCATAGTAGCCCGTTATCTTAATGATGGTACTCTTGATAAGAGTTTTGGACAAAATACAGGTTGGGTAACGACAAATATTTCTCCGAATGGCGCATCAATCAATGCAATTGGAATAGATGATGATAATTCGATAATTTGTGGTGGTTACAGTATTAATAGTGATGGATTGTATGAAATCACTTTGGCTCGCTATGTCGGCTACACGACTACCGGCACCACTGGCGGTATTACTGGCGCTACTATGGGGCAAGAGAGCGGTCATTCTTTACAACCGTTTAATAAGTATCATGGTGCTGATAGTAAGTCGCGAGCATCATTATTGATGATCGGTGAGCGGTCAGATCAACCAAATAAGACTAAATTCAATGTTGTTTTTAGAAAAGGTAATTCTCGGGTAACTAATGCCAATCTTAAAGGCGGTGGCAATATGGTATTTATAACTAGTGGGCCAGGAGCATATCATCCCGTTGTTGCAGACAAAGATAATTATGTAGATATTAGTTCTGCTGGCAATGATAATGGAAATTATAGAGATAAAAACAGTGGTGTAAACAGAGGCAAGCGCTCTATTAATGTATCTACTATGAATACAGCGGCTCTTAATTCAGGAGCTAATTTCCAGGCTGTTAATTCACCCCTTATTCATCCAAATATGCGTGTTGGTCTTCTTGCATCGCGACCATTATTGCATTCGACAACTATGACTAATAATTCTGCAAAAGCTCTTTTTGAAGCACTTAAAACACACAGTGCAACAGTACATGCTACACGCGAATCGGTTAATTTGGCAAATGCTTCTATTAATTTGGCAAATGATTCTATGCAACAAGATCGTTGTCTTGACCTTTATCGCGGTGGGTGTGTCAATGGTGAGTATATTGTTAGAGATTCTATTTCTAATTTTGTTGGTTCTGTTAAAAGAGAAAAGGCTCACCATGTTCGTAAAGCATCTGAATATGGGGTTGTTAGTGTTGGGCTTAGTATGGCTAATGTTCCCGGTGCACGAATAGTAACTGCTACTGTTATTTAACGTGTTATTTAATAGTTTATATAAGTATGAAAAGTAGACGCAAAAAAATTTAAGAGAAAAAAGCTTAAAAGATAGATACCTTAAGAATAAGGAGAGTAATGAACAAAAAACAGATACTTATTATGCTCATGATAGGCTTTGTGATGCATGGGGTAATACGCGCAACGACGAGTCAATTTCGAACGCCACTGACTTTTTTAGATAGAGGATCGTTGAGTTACCCATTGCCCCCGGTTGAAGATACATGGTGGTTTGAAAAAATGGATTCAGGTAGACCAGAATGTACGTGGACAATAAACAATTTTAAAGGTGTATATGGTCGCACAGCAACACAATCTTTTTATGATCCGTGTGCTGATCCGTGTAAGAGTAACAGAGTAACGGGAAAAACTGCTTCTTTATCGAATCTTTTTTTTGGCAAGGAAGCATTTAGAGGCGAAGAAGCATTTGCCGGAGGAGCGTTGATGACAGATCCTTGTCAGCCGGCCCTTGTTGCTAAAGAAAATGTTTATTTAGGATTTAGTCATATTACTCCCCGTATTGAATATAATGAATATGGAGCTTATTTTGGGTTAACAGCAGAGCGATCTATAGGCAATGGATTCCATATTGGGGTTCGTGGTAATATGCCAATTAAGGTGATTCGAGTTGAACATAATCAAGGTTGTAAATTATATGAGACTGTCGATGATGTAGTGAAAATGAGAGAGATTAACGAAGAAGATGAAGAAACACCGATTGCTGATTTTGCTGCTCGTCTCGATTTTTTAACATCTCTCAATTATCAGATTGATGCTGGGGGGCCAGAGTGTGAGTCGTTTGTTCAGTATAATATACATGAGGATGATCAAGGTGATGTAACAGCGCTAGGGATGCCCGGAACTGCAATGGTATCAGCAAATACGCCGGAGAATGCGGGGGTATTTGTAATAGGAAGACCTAATCGTGACTTGCCAAATCAACCATATAGAAAAACAATAGAAGGAAATTCGATTGAATCATTGTCAGCTAATGGCGTGCTCGGAAATAATTCCATTGCTTTTTTTCAAGATGGTATTGATTATAAAGCAGGGATTGGAACTGATCGATCAAATCAATCAGGGCTTTTTGTAGTTCCTAGTGCAAATGACGATGAAGACAGAACATTAACGGAAACGTCGCGAGCGGTTTCTGTACGGTTAGAACATCTTCTTTATCAGATTAATGCTTTGGGAGTTAATTCTCCGGTTAATTTCTTTAAAAAATCATGCGACATCGATTTCTGTAGATCAGAACAAATTACTGCTCAGGGTGATATTAGCGCAGAAGTGTACAGTGGTTATGTTCAAGATGATTGGTTCGTGGATGGTATTTTTGGCATGAGTCTTCCGACTGGTAAAAGAACTAAACATGCTAATCGTATTTTTGCGCAATCAACAGGAAACAATGGTCACGTAGAAGTTAAGCTTGGAGCAGATGGTGGTTGGAAAGTTTGTGATTGGTTCGCTTTTGAGCTTGATGCAGCTTATCATTATGCATTTAATAGAGCTGAGCATCGTGCAGTGCCTTATGCTGGCGCTACGGTTAGAAATATTGGTCCGGAGATTATGGCTGACGTTTCGTGGGGATATTTTACCGGGCACGTTAATCTGAATTTTTTCCATCCTTATAATTCTGAACTTGGCGGTATGGTAGGCTATGATCTTTTTGCAAAACAAAAAGATAGAGTGTGCATTAAATGTCCAGCACCGACAGATTGTTTAGGAAGAGATAATAGTAGTTTGCCAGAAAATATTCAAGGAGTTGATTCGAGCATTTTAGAGCGCAATACTAATTCAGTGACACATAAATTACGTTGTGAGATGTTTCATAGATGGTCATTCTGTGAAATATTTGCAGGTGGTGCGCAAGTATTTGCGGGTAAAAATGCTATGAAAGAATCAGAAGGATATTTAGGCATGAAAATCTATTTTTAGTTAAAATAGTATGAATAAAAATAGAAATAAAAATAGAGTGAATAAAGTTGGTGTAAGTAAATATAGTGTGAATAAAAGTATTTCGCATAAAAAGGGGGCATACTAGTATGAAGAAATTAGTAAGTCTATTAAGTCTACTATTTATAGCTTTAGTTAGTTTTTCTTTGCAGGCTGAATCGCGTACTATGAGTCCAAGAAAGGCTGCTCGCATAGCGCGTCATGTGTTAAGAAATATAGAAGTTCGTCCAGGAGGGGTTCGTTTAGGTGATGCAGGTTTCCCCGTTGGGGCGGGGATGGAATTGGGCGCAGATATGCAAGATATAAAGCAGTACCTTTTTAGCATAGTACAAAGACTGTTTGCCTTAGAAGAAGAAGTAAGGGTATTAAGATCAAAACAGGCACGTTAAGTATAGGTTAATACGATACAAGTTCTGATTTTAGTTGGGCATATTTTAATTTTTTTATAAAAAAGAGAGAATTTATTTTAAAAATAGTTCTCTCTTTTTTTGTACAGTTTTTGGGGGCCCATAATTAATTTACTTTCAAGTGTAATATAATAAAAAATAAAACGAGAGAGTGAAAATGGTTAAGAGGATAGAAGCGATGAGTGGGAAAGTTTTATTGCCAAGAATAGTGTTAATGCTTTTAATTATAATAAGTAGAGTAGTGAGCGCAGTACCGGATTTTGGAAGTGAAATAAGAGAAATAAGAGAGAGAAAAGAAATAAAAAAAAATAAATTAATAGAAAAGCGCTCTTTTAAAATTTTATGTGTTTTTGGTGGTTTTCCTCTTTTGTCAGAAGTGCCATCATTAAATATATTAACAGGACTCATTGATAGAGGCCATGATGTATATGTTTATGCCTATGTTGGCAAAGATGAAACTATTGTTCATCCAGCTGTTACGGAATATAAATTACTCGAACGTGCTTATTACAAAGAGCTGCCCGCAGATATACATGAATATGATATTATTATGTGTCAATTTGGACCATTAGGAAAAGTTTTTTTAGAAATAAAAAAAAAATTGGGCCTGAAAGCAAAAATCGTTACCTGCTTTAGAGGATTTGATATTTCTCTAGAAATACGATTAGGGGGAAGACATACGTATGATTCTCTATTTAAAGAAGGAGATTATTTTTTACCTGTATGTAACTATTTTAAAGATATTTTAATTGAGCTCGGTTGTCCTGAAGATAAAATTCGAGTACATCATTCAGCTATTGATTTAAAAAGATTTGTTTTAAGTGATAAAAGTAAAAATAATAGAAATAGCAACAGTATAGGCAAAAATAGCAAAGATATGGGTGCTGTTATAGGTAAAAATGAAAAAGATGAAAAAATAACGATAGTCACGGTAAGTCGTCTTGTTCCTAAAAAAGGGTTAGATTATTCGGTTTTGGCTGTTGCTTCACTGTTAAAAAAATATCCCCAAATTCAATATTTTATTATGGGGGGCGGTTCTTTGGAAGGGAAATTAAGGAGCCTTATTTATAGGCAGAAAGCAGGGAGTAATATCACCTTGTTAGGGGCGGGAGATCATAATACGGTGTTGGAATTATTAAATAGAGCAGATATTTTTGTATTGTCATCCTTGACTGATCAGGATGGTAATGAAGAAGGGATTCCTAATGCACTTAAAGAAGCTATGTCAGTGGGCATTCCTGTCGTAAGCACTTATCATGCGGGCATTAGTGAATTAGTGGAAAATGGTAAAACAGGTCTTTTGGTACCGTGTGCATCGGCGGTAGAGCTTGCTGAAAAAATCGAATATTTAATAAAAAATAAGCAGGAGGCTGCTATAATGGGACTCGCAGGACACGAGCATGTACAAAAAGAGTATGATACTGAAAAATTGAATGATCAGTTGGTCGGAATTTTTTATAGTCTTTTTGATTAATGTTAATCTTGTTTTGATTAATAATAATGGATGGTTTATGCTTTTACTTTGATAACTGTTTTATTATCTATTCAAAGAAAAGAGTATCTATTATATGGAACGTGAACAATTTTATATTACTACCCCTATCTATTATGTAACAGCAAAACCTCATCTTGGATCTTTATATTCAACTCTTTTAGCAGATGTATTAGCTCGTTGGCAAAAAATTCAGGGTAAAAAGGTTATGTTTGTGACCGGTACTGATGAACATGGGCAGAAAGTAGCTCAAGCCGCTCGCAATCAAAATAGTGAGCCACAGCTTTTTGTAGATCAGTTTATTCCTGCTTTTAAACAAGCTTGGCAAGCATATGGTATCACCAATGATTTTTTTGTACGAACAACTGATAAAAAGCATATTTCTGGTGCACAAGAATTCGTGAGAAGGTTGGTAAAAAACGGTGGGATTTATACATCTTTATATGAAGGATGGTATTGTACTCCTTGTGAGACATTTGTTACTGAAACAGTTGTGGCCGAAGCAATTGCTGCTCAAGCAGTAGGTGGGCAAAAAAAAGAAAATTTGGTTGCAGGGCCCCCTTGTTCTTCCTGTCAGAGAGAGACTCATTTTCTTGCAGAAGAGACTTATTTTTTTAGGTTGTCAGCATATCAAGATAGATTATTGCAATTTTTTGCGGATAATCCAGATTTTATTATTCCTCGTGAACGAGCTCAAGAAGTTATTAGTTTTGTGCAGGATGGATTAAGAGATCTTTCTATTTCTCGGACTTCTGTATCGTGGGGTGTGCCATTTCCAGATGATGAAAAACATACCGTTTATGTATGGATAGAAGCACTTTGTAATTATATTACTGCCATTGGCTATCCAACTGATCCTGAAAAGTTTTCTACGTGGTGGCCGGCAGATATGCATGTATTGGGTAAAGATATTATTCGTTTTCATGCAGTCTATTGGCCTGCTCTTTTGATGGCTGCCGAATTGCCGTTACCGAAGCAACTTTTGGTTCATGGATGGATTAAAGTAAATAATCAAAAAATGTCTAAATCGTTGCAAAATGTGGTAGATCCTATGGAGTTACACGCATTGTATGGTGCTGATGCAGTCCGTTATTATCTTGTACGCTATATGGCGATTAATCAAGATGGCGAATTTAGTAGAGCTGATCTAGAGCAGAAAATTACGTCTGAGCTTGCAAACGATTTAGGTAATCTTGTACAGCGTATGACATTATTGGCATTAAAATCGAATGATAATTCGACTGATAATCAGAGTAACTTTTATACGATAGATGCGCCTGCTGTTTGGTCGTCAGAAGCGCTTGAATTACGTAGTTTGCTATGGGATATTATAGGTGAATATAGTCTACATATGAAAGACGCTCTTTTTCATCTGGCGTTATCGCGAGTCTGGCATTTTATTCATAAAGTAAATGCCTATTTCCATGCAGCCAGTCCATGGAAAATAAAAGATAAAAAGAGTGCTGAATTTAAAGAAGTTATATCAGCAACAGCACATAGTTTACGAGCTATTGCCATTCTTTTATGGCCGGTTATGCCAGAAAAAATGGAACAATTATTATTAAGTATTGGAGTCTCTTTTGATTTACATGGTGATTTCCTGAATAGTCTTGCTTTAGATGTGTGGCATCATTCATTTACGCTGCAAAAGATCGAGCCTTTATTTACAAAATTTGAGGTTATCTTAGAAAATAGCTCAGAAAATGGAACAAAAAATAGAGTTGCAGAAGATAATAAAAATAAAGAAAAAAAAATAGCGGTATCGGACAAAGCAGAAACCATAAGTAAAGTAGAAATTATGAATAAAGAGAATGTAATAGTAGATCAAGCATCAGCAACAGGAGATACGATACCGGTAGTTCAATTTGAAGATTTTGCACGGGTTGCTTTAGTAGTCGGTACTATCGTTGATTGTGAACCAGTAATGACGTCTGAAAAATTATTAAAAATGCAGGTTGATTTTGGATCTAAAGGGAAGCGGCAGATTTTGGCTGGGGTCAAAAAGTTTTATAGCCCAGAAGATCTTATTGGTAAACAGAGTATTTTTGTATTTAATTTGAGCCCTCGTAAAATGGCAGGTTTGGCATCAGAGGGCATGATGTTAATGGCTGATTCTGCTGATGGTACTCCCTGCATGACTGTCATTGCCAAGGCAGTTCCTAATGGCACTCGTTTAAAATAGTATTTTTATATTATTTAATATAAAAGGGGATTTTTGCATGAGATTGGTGCTATTGTGCTTATTAAGTTTAGGCCTGTTTTTTGGCGTTGAAGCTATGGAGCTAGAGGGAAAATGTCGTGAGAAAAAACATGATAGCGCGGGAAGATATGATAGTTTTGGAGAAACAGCAGTCGGCCAAAGAGGCAATTTAAAAAAATTGCCGGTAGCGCATAATAGCGCGTTACTCCATGGTCAGGGTCAGAGAAAACCGGAACTAACAAGAAATCAAAAAAAAACTGTACGCTTCCGTAAAAGATTACAAGCAGATAGGAATAAGGCTGATTGTATTCTATCGTAAAAAAATTATAATAGTTTGTTGGCTGGGATAGGTACATGAGATTATCGTTAATTTGTTTGTTAAATTTAGTTTTGTTTTTTAGTGCTTATGCTATGGACGACCCCGCAGAAAAAGAGGGGCAACTGACAATAGAAGAATTAATACAAAAAATAGCTGCAGTAAAAGAAGAGTCTGTACGGGTAAGTGATGCGTTGGTGCAAGAATGGGAGCTTGCAAATCAGTTTTGCCAACAATGGCATCGAGAAGAGCGGCGTTTAAGTTTGTTCGATATGGATCCCGATTCACTGCGCTATTCTTTTATGGAACAACAAGTAAAATTGCGTAGGGTTATAAATGATGCAAGGATTCGTGGTTTTGGGTCGCAGGTAGACGGATTGATAATGCCAATAATAAGGGTTAAAAAAAACGATAAATAATAAAAAAAATAATTATAATTGATAGAGATTTTGCATGAAATTATTATTATTGGTTTGTTTGTTGAGTTTAGGGTTTATTTTTTGCGTTAAGGCTATGGACTTTAACAGAGAAAGTAATGAGTGCAATGAGTGCTATGATCAACGAATAAGACAAGCTTTAGAGAAACAATTGGTTTTGGAAAGATCAGAATTAAACAAAAAGAATGAAGCTTTGTTGGCAGCTCGAGCAATGACAGAAGAGATAATTCAGCATGAGATAGATTTGAGACAAAAGAGAAACGCTTTATTAGAACCAGCAAATGGTGAAAAAGCTAGTAGAGCTCGAGGGCAACGAGAAGAGAACCCTGTGTGTGTTCCTGAAAGTAGAAGAAAATTATTAAAGAGATATTTTGAAGAAGAAGGATTATTGGATAAGATTAATCGAATTATAGCAAATAGGGCTCAATCAGGAAGTGAATAAATTCTTTTGATTACACGTTATTTGGTAGGCAGTAAAAATAATTATTGAGAATTCCTAAAGATCGATTGAAAAACAGCAGAGAAAATCATATTTTACACAAAAATTATTTTACATGAAAGATATCATGCACTTGAAACTAGCAGCTTTGTTTTTAATTTTTTTATTTTTGACTACCAAGCCTATGGATATAACGAAGGAAAATGTATTAATTAAAAAAAACGTAAGATGGGCAGATGGATATGATAGCGAGCCAGAAGAGAATTCTGAACATGAAAGTAAGGCTAGAGAAAGTAGGGTTAGAGAAAATAGTGCCTGGGAACTTGCAGAAATAAGAGCGGCGAAAGCGGCGACAATGGCAATAAGACACAAGAGGAGGATGGCAAGGTTAGGTAAGTCTAGAAGGGGTGCAATAATAAGGGTGCCGCAGCGTAATAATTCGAATGAAGACGCGCAAGGGACTCTGTGCGAGGGATACTGTCCTATTTCTTAAGTATTAGACATTTAAGATAGGGTAAAAAATACTTGTAATGCAGCAATAGAAAATTGTATTCTTTTGTAAGAGATATTTCTGTTTTATGTGAGCTATTTTTGTGAGATAGTAGAAAATGGTACTATTTTATATGAAAGATTTTCATGAGATTGAAACGAGTAGCTTTATCGGTCTGTTTTTTGTTTTTTGATATCCAATCTATGGATAGCTTTGTAGATAACAGTGCAAAAAAAAAAGAATTAAATAATCAAAAAGTAATAGCTTATCAGCGAGCATTAGAAGAAGAAATAATTAAAATAACAGAAGAATCGGCGGCAATAAACGTCCAATTGTATCGAACAAAAGATCATAATCGATTTCTTTTGCGACAACAATCGCTGGAAGAAGAGCTATTGCAAGAAGTAAAGTTAGAATCGGTTGAAGCGGGTTTAAAGAGGATGATCATAGCTCTTGCTTCTGATTACGACGATCAATCATTTGTTGAACTTATTTTTATGAAAGAGATAGATCTATTGTTAAATGGTACCGAGGATATTGCAAAATGGCTCGGTCTAAATGAATATAAACAATAATAAATTAAAGAAATAATTATAAGTTTTTGGGGGCTTATATGAAATTATTGTTAATTAATAATGTATTAAAAATTGGTTTATTAAGTTTAGGATCTATTTTTTATATGAATGCGAGCGAGCAACAGGCAGTATCTGAAGAGCAGTTGGCTTGTCTTCATGCATTAGAACAAGAGTTGGTTAAGGTAAAAGCGGAATCAGGTAGCAAAAGTAGAGCTTTACTTCGAGAAAAAGATAAATTACAGGAAATGGAGCGGGGTATAGAAGGGTTAAGAAAAGAATCTGCTCGTTGGGATAAATTAAAATATCATATTAGAAAAGAGAATGAAGAGGCGAGTGAATATCAAAAGAGATTGGCAGGAAAGCTTATGGAACAATATAGAGCAGATAAGAAAGATGAACCGTCTCTCGATCGAGTTGCTGATAATAAAGTAATAATTGAAGCGCTTTTAATAAATATGGGTATGGCTGTCCTGGATAATTGTGTTATTTTATGAAGATTTGAGTAGTATAACGTTTGCTCTATATACATGTAATACCAGTTTCACTAAATAGTAATGAAAAAGTAAAGCATGATATCACCCCCAGCGGGGGTGATATCGAAGACATTATATCCGCTGCGGCGATCAACTGAAATTGGTATACGTTTTGTGAGCACCTGTATTTTTGTATATACAGGTGCTTTTTTTTGCGAGTCGTTATTCTTTTACTTCTTTATAGCCACATTCTTTATCAAAACAAAGAAGAGTTACGGTGCCATCTTTAGCTGTTTTTTTGATTAAGAAAGGCATCTTTTTGCATTGAGGGCATTCAGTTTCTTCAATCTCATCAAAAACTGAAAACTTACATTTTGGATAATTGCTGCATCCCCAAAATTTTCCACCACGCCAAGACCGACGTACAACCTCACCTTTTTTGCCAAGTTCGCCATTTTTGCATAGAGGACAAGCAAATGATGCAACTTCACGATGAATATAATCGCACGTTGGATAGCCAGAACAGGCGATAAATTCCCCAAATCGGCCGCGTACCTTACGAAGTGGATTGCCGCATTTTGGACACGTTTCATCAAGTACAGCCGGTTTTTCTGCAGCAACAAGTTCTAAGTTTCCACTTTCATCACGCTTGAAATTTGAAGTAAATGTACATTCTGGGTATCGGGAACAACCGATAAATTCTCCCGCTTTGCCGAAACGAATAATCAGCTTACCTTCATGTTCTTTGCCGCATTCAGGACATACCATATCGGTGGTTAAAGCTTCTTTTTTAAAACTTTTTGCCGTTCCTGAGAATGTTTCCAGGTCTTTTTGAAACGTCGTATAAAATTCTTTAAGAAGTTTGTCTCGCTCCAAATCGCCGCTGGCGATTTTATCTAAATCTTCTTCCATCAGGGCGGTAAATTTGGTATCCATAATAGTTGCTAAATTGTGCACTAATAGATCAGTTACCGTCATACCTAGTTCCGTAGGAATAAATCTTTTTTTGGCGTCTAGCTGAGTGTAAGCGCGAGCGCAAATGGTATTTAAGATAGTTGCATAGGTACTTGGACGACCAATTCCTTCTTTTTCCATCTCTTTGACCAGAGAGGCTTCCGTGTAACGAGCTGGAGGTTGGGTGAAATGTTGTTTTGGAACCAGCGTTTTTAAAGAAACTTCTTTTTTTTCTTCGAGACCGAATGGCAATTTTGTAGTAGTTGCATTTTTATCATCATCATCGCTGCCTACTCCGTAGACTTTGAGAAAACCGTCAAAAATAAGGGTTGAACCGGTTACTTTGAAAGTGAAGGTACCACCTTTGATAACGACTTGCTGTTGGGAATATTGAGCAGGTTCCATTTGGCAGGAAACAAATCGTTGCCAGATGAGTTGATATAATTTTGCTTGATCAGCGGGAAGATATTTTTTTGCTTGTTCGGGGGTTATATTGACATTAATAGGTCGTATTGCTTCATGAGCTTCTTGCGCCCCCTTACTTTTATTTTTCTTTTCAAATAATGATGCTTTTTTGGGTAAATATTCAGGGCTAAAATGTTCTTTAATATAGGTTCGGGCTTGAGTGATTGCTGTATCAGAAAGACGTAATGAATCAGTACGCATATAGGTAATAAGAGCGACTGGGGTATTAGGATCTTCAAGAGGGACCCCTTCATAGAGTCTTTGAGCAACCATCATTGTTTTTTTTACGGCGAACCCTATCCGATTATAAGCAGCTTGTTGAAGCGTGCTCGTCATAAAAGGGGGTTCTGGATTTCGAACTCTTTTTTTGTTGGTGATTGAATCTATGACAAAAGATTCTTTTAAGATAGCATTTTGGGTGCTTTTTGCTTTTTTTTCATTGTTAATATCAATTTTTTCTTTGCCAATATGGGTAAGAAGGGCAATAAAAGGGTCACCGGTCCGTTGGCCTGGTTGTTGAAATGTTCCTTCAATAGACCAGTATTCTTCAGCCTTAAAGCTACGGATAGCTTTTTCACGATCACAAATAAGACGTAAAGAAACTGATTGTACTCTGCCAGCAGAAAGACCAGGAGCTAATTTTTTCCATAAAATGGGAGAGACTTCATAACCAACCCATCTATCAAGGACGCGACGTGCTTGTTGAGCGGCAACTTTATTATTGTCAATAGAGCCAGGATGCTTTATGGCGTTTGATAAAGCCTCTTTTGTTATCTCATTAAAGAGGATTCGGTAGATAGGCTTTTCTTTTTTTATTACTTTTTTAATCTCTTGAGCAATAAGCCAAGATATAATCTCACCTTCTCTGTCATGATCGGTACCAAGATAAATAGCATCAACTTTTTGAGCAGCTTTACAGATATCGGCAATTACTTTTTCTTTATCTTTAATGGGTACATATTCTATCGCCACTTCGTCATGATTATTGGGCTCTAGGTTGATGGAGACCCCAATTTTCTTTGTTGGTAGGTCTTTTACGTGACCCATTGTGGACATGATAACAAAATCATTTCCCAAAAACTTCTGAATAGTTTTTATTTTTGCTGGAGACTCTACAATTAATAAATGTTTCACGTTTATCCTATGATGCTTTAAAATTATCTATTTAGTTGTATCATGTTTATTATATCTTTCAAATTATAGTTCTTTTTTTATAGTTCTTTTTGTTGTAGGCGCAGAATGTCATAGTGAAAGTGATAGTGTGTGTAAAATATAAGAATTAATTTTTCTGCTATCTTTAACTTATAATAATCAATATATTTTCAAAAAGTCAAATATTTTGTTCTAATAGGGTCTCTTTTATCAAAAAATGAATATCTAATTAATACTCTATCTAGGCGATAGGGATCAGTCACCCTTAAGGGGTATTGTGGGGGCACGATGTGTCAGCGGCCCATCCGCTAAATTGGCGTTGCGCAGCTAATTCTTTACGAATAAGGGGGCTTGCAACTTATTTATGGGGTAAAAAAAACTATATTTTAATATTAGTTGCCAGATTGATTTTTTAGATCTTTTTTTCGTGAAATTAGTATTATTCGCTAAAGCTATTGGCTATTATTGTATTTCGTGGTAACATAAAAGGATTATTTTAGTTTTATGATTTGGTATGGAGAAACAAAATTCAATGAATACGACAAAGCGTGATTTTATTCGTAATATAGCAATTATTGCCCACGTTGATCATGGTAAAACAACTATGGTTGACAAATTATTGACTCAGTCGGGCACTATTGTAGGTGATTTAACTGAACGTGCTATGGATTCTAATCAATTAGAAAAAGAGCGCGGTATTACTATTTTGGCTAAAAATACAGGGGTTACCTATGGAGATTACAAGATTAATATTGTAGATACTCCGGGTCACGCTGATTTTGGTGGAGAAGTAGAACGTACCTTGCAGATGGTAGAAGGCTTCTTGCTTCTTGTTGATGCTGCAGAAGGCGTATTGCCAGGAACTCGATTTGTGTTGCGTAAGGCGTTAGAGCTTAAATTAAGACCTATCGTTGTTATCAATAAAATAGATAGAAAAGATGCTGATATCGATGCAACAGAATCATCTATTCATGATCTATTTTTAGATCTTGCTGCTGATACTGATCAGCTTGATTTCCCGATTCTATATGCTTCATCAAGAAATGGCTTTGCCTCATTTGATAAAACAAAAATGGATGGTGATCTAAAACCACTTTTTGATGCTATCATTTCATCTATTCCAGCGCCAGTTTCTCATGCGGATTCATTACAGTTTTTAATTACTAGTTTTGATCATTCAGATTTCTTAGGAATCATTGCTATCGGTAGAGTGTTTAGTGGATCAATTTCTGTTGGACAATCTGTTGTTTGTTGTAAAGATGATTTTGTTGGAAAACCATTTAAAGTTACCAAAATATTCACTTTCGTTGGTCTTAATCGTATAGAGACTAATGTTGCTGAGTTTGGGGACATTATTGCAATGACTGGTTTTGTTGAATCAGTAACTATTGGCGCAACGGTTTGTGCTGCTGATAAGCCATTACCGCATGCGTATGTTACCGTTGACGAACCAACAATGACTATGTTTTTGTCGGTAAATGATTCTCCTTTTAATGGCAAAGAAGGTACTCTTTTAACTTCTCGTCAGATTAAAGATAGATTGGATAAAGAATTAAGAACAAACGTAGCCCTTAAAGTTGAATCGACAGGTTCTCCAGATTCATTTAAGGTTTCAGGTCGAGGTCAACTTCACCTTGGTGTACTTATTGAAAATATGCGTCGCGAAGGATTTGAATTACAAGTTTCAGCACCACAGGTTATTTATAAAACCATTGATGGCAAGCAATATGAACCGATTGAAGACCTTGTTATTGATATTCCACAAGAATATCAGGGTGCTATTATGGAATATCTTGGTATCAGAAAAGCTGAAATGAAAAACTTAACCAGTTATGATGATGGTCGAGTTCGTATGGAATATGAAGTACCATCTCGAGCTTTACTCGGCTTTAGAGGTCAATTCATGACCGATACTCGTGGTACAGGTATTGCGACTTTTAGTCTCAGCGGCTATCAGCCATACAAGGGAGCGATTCCTCAACGAACTAAAGGAGCGATTGTTTCTATGGAAACAGGCTCTACAACAGGATTTGCTCTGGATTCATTGCAAGCTCGTGGCACCCTATTTGTATCTCCTGGTGAATCAGTATATGAAGGTATGATTATTGGTGAAAGTAGCCGTGATCATGATATGGATGTTAATCCATGTAAAGGTAAAAAATTAACTAATATGCGTGCTTCTGGTTCAGATGATGCTATTAAATTAATGCCTCCATATGTTATGAAACTTGAAGAGTGTCTTGAATGGATTCGTCCTGATGAATTAATTGAAGTAACACCAAAAAATATTCGGTTACGTAAAAAGGGCTTAAAGCCGCATCTGCGTAAAAAACAAGACTAAGTATTTAAGAATTTATCATGTATGGTACCCCGGAGGGTACCATACATCAAGTAGATTACCGGATAATATTAGTTTTGCTAAAAAGATATATACTATCACATGAAATTTGGTATAAGTAGATATAAAAAGTTAGTAAAATATATATATAAAATAGTATAGAGGAGATAAGTATGGGTATATTGGTGTCTTGGAAAAATTCACTCAATTTATTAAAGCCTAATAATGCGTATCTCCTTTTTTTAGTCAGCCTTAAAGCAGCTTTCGATGGCTTGTGTTTGCTTTTCCCCCTTATTATTATTATCGGTTGGTTTATTGTCATAATACTCGTATTTTTTGTTAAAGGATTTATTTTTTTTGACTATGATCACTACTCGTTACTATTTTTACTTTTAATATCTTTAGCAGTTCACCCATCAGTTACCAGAAAAACGATTAATTCTTTTTTTTCTTTTAATAGCATTAAACTATATTGTGCAGCGATGATAATGTATATGCTTTTTCCAGTATCTATTTTATGTTTAAGGTCGTTTATGGTGCCCGCATTGTTGCTGAAAGACTCTGTTGCAAGAGATTTTATGCAACAATCACTGATAGCTTTTTTTTTACTTGTCCTTTTTGCATTTTCCTTTTTAGACGCTGATGGCAACTTTTGGAGCCGCACAGCTTTAGCATTAAAACGCACAGCAAAAGTTATTTTTTATAATGCTCCTGTTTGGATTATATTGTTTATTTTTGCGTATTTTATTAAATTTGGCATACTTCTATTGCGATACTTTTTATTAAATTTTGTGTCACAACTTGTTGGTTCGTTATTCGGTATTGGTATGTATATGGTAAGCATTTCTGTTTTGGTTGCTATAATTAACACTATCTATATTAAACGAGCGTATAATGAAAAAGAGCTTTATATATAAAATAGGTATATAAGTTCTTGATGGAGTAGATATAAAAAGTTAGTAAAATATATATATAAAATAGTATAGAGGAGATAAGTATGGGTATATTGGTGTCTTGGAAAAATTCACTCAATTTATTAAAGCCTAATAATGCGTATCTCCTTTTTTTAGTCAGCCTTAAAGCGGCGTTTGATGGGCTGCGCCTTATATCGCCTTTTCTTTTAGGTGCGCTTATAGCCCGTTTTGCTCATTTGCTTTATGATAGTTTTATTGATTTTGGTTATGTTTCTCTAGAAACGTTGGCAGAAGCTTCTGTTAGATACCCTTTTTCTAGGTCGCCGCTCTATGCCTATATCTATTTGTTTCTGGTAGCTATTACCGTTCATCCTTCGGTGAGAAAAAAAACAGCTAATTCTATTTTTTCTGCAGATAATTTGAAATTATATTTTGTTTTTCTCGGTATAACGGGTATAACGGAGATAGTTTTGATTTTTATAAAGCCAGATTTGTTTTATCAATCGCTTGTCTATTCTTTTGGGATTTTATTATTCATTTTTTCGTTTTTGGATGCAGCGGGCAGTTTTTTAAATCGCCTAATGTTATCGTTAAAGCGTACCGCAAAAGTTGTTTATTATAATATTCCCGTCTGGATTATACTACTTATTTTTGCGTATTTTATTAGATCAGGTATACGTATGTTTCAATGTTTTTTATTAAATAATGTTTCAGAAATAGCTGGCTCGTTATTTGGCATAGGCATGTATATTATAGGTGCTGCTGTTTTAGTTGCTATAATTAATACTGTCTATATTAAACGAGTATATGACGAGAAAGAGCTTTATATATAAAATAGGTAATATAAGTTCTTAATTGAGTAGATATAAAAAAGTTAGTAAAAAAAATATATATAAGAGATAAGCATGTTTTTATTGGTGTCTTGGAAAAATTCACTCAATCTATTAATAAAGCCTAATAATGCGTATCTCCTTTTTTTAGTCAGCCTTAAAGCGGCGTTTGATGGGTTGCGCTTGCTTTTACCCCTTATAATCGGTTGGTTTATTGGCATAGTGCTCGTATTTTTTGTTAAAGAATTTATTTTTTTTGAATATTTTTCAGGAAAATCATGGGGGACTTCGCCTCATTTTTATTCGTTTGACTATGATCACTACACGTTACTATTTTTACTTTTAATATCTTTAGCAGTTCATCCATCAGTTACCAAAAAAAGGATTAATTCTTTTTTTTCTTTTAATAGCATTAAACTATATTTTGCAGCGATGGTAATGTATATGCTTTTAATATCTTTAGCAGTTCCCCCTTCAGTTATCAGAAAAACAATTTTTTCTTTTGAAAGTATTAAACTATATTACGCAGCGATGATAATGTATACGCTTTTTCCAGTATCTATTTTATGTTTAGGGTCGTTTATGGTGCCCGCATTGTTGCTGAAAGACTCTGTTGCAAGAGATTTTATGCAACAATCACTGATAACCTATTTTTTACTTGCCCTTTTTGCATTTTCCTTTTTAGACGCTGATGGCAACTTTTGGAGCCGCACAGCTTTAGCATTAAAACGCACAGCAAAAATTATTTTTTATAATGCTCCTGTTTGGATTATATTGTTTATTTTTGCTTATTTTATTAAATTTTGCATACTTTTATTGCGATATTTTTTATTAAATTCTGTGTCAGAAGTTATTGGTGTATTATTTGGTATTGGTATGTATATGGTAAGCATTTCTGTTTTGGTTGCTATAATTAATACTGTCTATATTAAACGAGTATATGGCGAGAAAGAGCTTTATATATAAAATAGGTAATATAAGTTCTTAATTGAGTAGATATAAAAAAGTTAGTAAAAAAAATATATATAAGAGATAAGCATGTTTTTATTGGTGTCTTGGAAAAATTCACTCAATCTATTAATAAAACCTAATAATGCGTATCTTCTTTTTTTAGTGAGTTTTAAAGCTGCTATTGAAGCATTACGACTTATACTTCCCTTTATAGTGAGCTGGTTTATTGTTTTTTTTATTGCTATGGTTTTTTTAGGCTATACTTCTATTGCAGTGCTAGCAGACCCACCTCTTTTATTTGGTTGGCTGTATTTATTGTCGCTATGTTTTGCTGTTCATCCTTCGCTAAAAAGAAAAACAATGAATTCTTTTTTTTCTTTTTATTTTATGAAGTTGTATTTTTTTTCGTTAATTTTAATATTTCTTTTTTCGGCAATTATTCTTGTTATGTCGCTATTTTTTTCTTTAGTATTTAATTTTCTTTTTTTGCGTTTTCTTTTGGGATGGACGAAGTGTGATGCGTTGATTGTAGGTGATTCTATTGGGCAATTTATAGGTAGTTGTTTGCTTTTAATTTTAGGGGAGTTTTATAGAATTTTTATTTTTTCTCTTCTAGATGCAGATGGCAATTGGTTGGGTAGCATAGCTTTAGCGCTAAAGCGGACAGCAAAGGTTGTTTTTTATAATGCGCCCATCTGGATTATATTGTTTATTTTTGCTTATTTTATTAGTTCGGCCATATCTTTGTTTCAACACTAT
This sequence comes from uncultured bacterium, assembly GCA_963719415.1. GTDB lineage: Bacteria > Babelota > Babeliae > Babelales > Vermiphilaceae > JAPLIS01. The sequence continues at coordinate 1,163,094 of OY970383.1, forward strand.
TTATTAACTACGGTTTCAGAAACAGTTAGTGCGTTATTTAGTATCTGTATCAGGGATATGGTTTATCTCCCTATTTGTGTTGCTGTAAATAACACCATCTATGTAAAACGAGTATATGATGAGAAAGAGCTTTATGTATAAAAAGATATTTGTAGAAAAGATGTTGGAATGGGAAGTTTTAGTACGCTGTAAAATTAGGATTCCAACTATTTTTAGAATTTTATTACGTTCAGCTCGCTCTCATCGCTTATGGTGTGAGTCTTTTTGATTGTCGCGTGTTGTAATGATTTATTCTTCTCGTTATTGCGTCGTTTGATTCTTTTTTCTCTTTAAATTCTTCTCTTTTTTTTGTTCCGCTAGTTGTAGTTGATATTCAAGCTGATTAAGTTCTCGTCTTTTTTTCAATCTACCTTGCCATGGTGAACCCACGTAACTTGCAAGTTTTGTTTGTAAAGCTGAGGGTAGTAGGCGAAAAGGATTGGTGAGGTTCGGTTTTGGTTTTTTGATAAAAAAGAAGTGTAAAGCTGATTGATCTCGAAAAGATTCGCAATATTTTTGCTTGAATTCATTTCTGTATTCAGGTTTAATAAGGCCTAATGTTTTTTTAAAATCGATTTTGTGTTCATCTATATAAAAGAGCATACTTATAAAAGCACCAAGGTTCTTGGCTGCTTCTTGCCATGAGGCACGTCCATTTGCTTTGATTTTATTATATTCTTGTATATTGTAATCTAGAAGGCTATCTCCGTTGCAGTTTTTTCGATCAGTAGGTGCTCCAAGCTCCAGAAATGTCAATGCTGATGTACAAAAATATTTTTTACGGAAATGCACACTTTTAATTAAACATGCGAGTATATTGTTATTTTTAATGCTAGTCCCATCAAGATCATGTAGCATGTATATCGCGGGAGGCGGATATAGAAAGAGGGCAGCATCTTCCATGGCAGTTTTATAGCAGCGGCTGCTTTGGTGGGGGTATTCTTTATTGTCGCCAGCACCCTCAGCAATTGCTTTTTTTGCGGCTTCAATTATGATGGCTTCAGAGCTATCTGCAGAAATGCGCTAAATAATGCTTCATTTGCTTTTTCTATTTTTTCTACTGCTTCAGGTGTTATATTTTTTAAAAAAAATCAATATAATTCAGGATTTTTAGGGCTTATTATTCTATTAGAAGAATGACTTGGTCAGATGTTTCGTCTATCTTGTCGGGATGATCTGGGTGCAATTAAAAGTGTTAGTTAGCTCTGAGGTCAGCTGAGCGATATATTTTCCATCATTCTCCATAGCCTTCATTAAATCAATTTTAGTCTATCTTCATGCCATATCAACCCAACTAACACTTTTAATTACACTCCTTTTATTGCTTATTTTATTAGACCAGGTATAATTATATTTTCAGGTATACTTATATTGCAATGTTTTTTATTAAATAATGTTTCAGAAATAGGTGGCTCGTTGTTGGTACAGGCATGTATATATAAATATACGTATAAAATATAACTATAAAACTGAAGTAAGAATTGTTGGGAGTGTAAAATAATATGAGTTTAAGTAGCCGGTTAAAAATTTTTTTATTTTTATTTGTTTTCGTAACGCAGATTTTAGCTTCTTTTTCTGTTGAGCTAGATGCTTTAGCTAAAGATGGTGTAGTTGAAGAGGGTGAGCTAGATGCTTTAGTTAAAGATGGTGTAGTTGAAGATGGTGAGCTAGATGCTTTAGTTAAAGATGGTGTAGTTGAAGATGGTGAGATAGATGCTTTAGTTAAAGATGGTGTAGTTGAAGATGGTGAGATAGATGCTTTAGTTCGAGATAGTGTAGTTGAAGATGGTGAGCTAGATGCTTTAGTTAAAGATGGTGTAGTTGAAGATGGTGAGATAGATGCTTTAGTTCGAGATAGTGTAGTTCGAGATAGCAAGATTGCTACGCAGACGATTAGTGATATCGAATCGCAATTAGCAGCACAATTAGCAGCAACACGATTTGTAATAGCGCAACTTGAAGAAGCTCAAAAGTCGATTGCTGAAATAAAAAAAAATTCGAAAAAAAGGTGTTGGTTGGCTTTGGGTGGTTATGTGCTCACCGTGTGCGCGGTGATAGCTGGTTTTGTGCAACAAGATAAGATGCATAAGATGGCGAGAATTGAGATCGCCGGGTAATTAACAGTTTTGAATACGAGGTTTAACGGAGTAAGTGTGAATTTTGAGGAAGTGAATAGGCAGCTGGGCAACCAAAGACGAGCATGTGCGAGACTTTTTACACTTCATAAGGATCAAGTTCAAAGGGATGAGATGGTAAATATGTTTGGCGATTTAGCCATTTAGTTAGTCGAGATTGTTTTCTTCTTCTTTTAGTATTGTTTGCAGCATTAACTGTTGCTCTTCTTGTAATTGCTGCAACTGTATAATCAACAGTTTTAGTTCTAGCTCATCTTTTTCGGATTCTAGCTGTAGAGTCTTTTGTCGCTCTTGTTCTTGGTGCATGAGCAATTGTTCTTGTTCTAATACTCGTTGCAATTGTTGTATATTTTGTTGTTGTTGTTTCCCTAGTAGTCGTTCTTCTTCTAATTGCTGTCGTGTTGCTTCTAGTTGTTCTTGTATACCTTCTTCTTGCTGTAGTAGTGCTGCTACTCGTAATTGCCGTCGCTCCTGTGCGACTATTCGTCTTTGTCGTGGTTGTGCTTGCGATAGTTGTCGTGGTTGTTTTATTTCATGTTGTTGCAGATTAGTTGTTAACGCTGCTGATAGTTGGATGGGTAAAAGAAAAGTAAAAAAAATAGGGGAGATAAAAAAAATACAGAGCCGGCAATGTTTTGTGATAGCTTTTTGTATAAACATATTTTTTTCGATTTTTTTATTTATGGTTTTATTGTTAGTCGTGCAAGTAGGTTGCTTTTTTTCGATCTGATATTATCGTTTTTAGTCTAATATGTATACAAAAATTATTTTAACTTATTCTACGTTTTTTAGTTGTTTGTGGAATCGTTTAAAATAGCATCTATGAATAAGTAAAACTTGCTGAATTTTTCATTAAGTTCATTTTTGCTTATGCGAGCATCATAGTGGGTGAAGGTTGGAGCGTTGGAGATTCCTCGAAAATGAAAAAATATATCGTCTAATACAAATTCGCAGCTTCCAGGGAATTTTTGTTGTTTTATAAGTTCAAGAATTTGCTGGCGAAATCCAAATTCCTTGAGTATGTCAGAAAGGTGACAACACTGTGTATCGGTGCCGTGGCATGACTGGCATTGTATTTGCTCATAGGTTCCTGCCGCGAGTACAAAATAGGAGCTTAGATCTTGATTTATTAAAAGACGACCTTTTTGTTTGAAAAAAAGTTTACTTATCGTTGGGTATGCTTCTAGATACTTGTATAGAGAGCCTCCTGTATTGAGCGTTAATGTTTTGGTCATGACGGGAGTGAATAGCATGCTTTTTTTGTTGGGTAGTTTATCCATTCTGAAAAACATAAGTCCTGGCCAGAAGTGGAGACGATCGGGTTCATAACCTAATCGTATACCTGCGATATCATAATTTTTTAGAAAATCAATAATGCTGAATTTTTTGGTTAAAAATAGATCAGAATCTAAAAGAGCAACGATACCATTATACTGAAATCCTACTGTTTCCATCATGTATGCTATTGCTTGATCATGTCTGAATGCTGCAAGCGACCACCAGGGATATTTTTGAACAAATTCAGGGAATTCTTCTAACATCCACGAAGGTGTCCCGCGATTTTCTTGAGGCACCCGTATGCAGGTGATCCCGAGTTCTGCACAAGTGGCTGTTATTTTTCGCTCTTCTTTATCGTCAAAAGCATCGTTGAAGACGATATACTCATAATCATCTTTTAAAAACTTATCCAGTGTTTTTTGTTGTATTTCTATAAATTCAGCTTGATTGGCAATTGGCGTCATTATGAGTATTTTTTTATTCCTTAATTCTGTAGATATAATTGTTGCGTAACAAATTTCTGTATATGCAAACGTTAAGAGCAAAATTAGGGGAAAAATTATGGTCGACAATAGTATATGTAGTCTGTTTATTTTCATATAACCCTTTTTTATGAATTATTTTATGCTTGCTTGTATTTTATTTACTCGTATATTGCTTGTCAAATTTTCGTAATAAAAAATTTTGTAGCAAAAAAAAATAAATGGAGTAGTTTTGAAAAAAAAGGGTATTTACTCATCTAGTATCGGCGACCTAAAGCTACGTGTTTAAAAAAAAAGAAGAAATAAAGCAAAAAAGGGAAGTATGGTTATGAAGAATGGACACTGTTTTCGATCACTTTGTCTGTGGGGCAAGAGTATATTTTTGTTGGTCATATTTTTGCTTATATTCTTTTCTGTATTTTTTTTATTTGTTAATATATCAGCAACTGTTCAGATTGTTAGTATCGGGAGTGCATGCAATGTTGCGCGAGCAGCACGCCATAATAATCTCCGTACAGTTGCCTATCCATTTGATTGGACAATAACTTCTATGTCAGCCTTAAGGCGAGCTTTTGAAGATGATTTTGTTCAACTGCTTGTGCCAGAGCAGATGCATGAAAATGAGGATAGAAAATCTGTTGTTGATGGGTATGGAATAGTATATATCCATGATTTTCCTACTGTTCGTTATCCTGTTGCTCTCGAAGATGATGAAATAATGCCAGTACATACTTTATTGCCAAGTTGGCGAGATTCAATTGACATTGTTAAGGCTAAATTTAATCGTCGTCTTGAGCGATTATTCGATATGTTAAATACGGGACAATCGGTTGCATTGGTACGTTATAATGAAATGGATCGTTACCAGGCAGAGCAATTTATTGAATTGCTCAAGCAAAAATTTCCTTATGCAAGAGTTGAGCTTGCCGTAATTGGAATGACGTCAGAATTTAAAGAGCCATGGAATATACCTCATGTATCTAATTTTTATATTGATGAAAAGGATTTCGGTATTTGGGATGGCCCAGCATGGTCGGAAGTAATGCAAAAAATTGCATTGTTAGATCCTCAAAGTTGGTTTACAAAAACGGTTTGTATGGAGATAGCTTGCATGGAAAAAACTGGTATGGCGACAACCCAAGATGCGCCGTATGTTTTGACGCTGCCTTGTTATAATCCTGGTTTATTTTCTGCTTTTAATACGGTTCTTGGAGCGCTTGATTATTATGATCGAGGATTGATCTCTGGATTGCGTGTCGATTTTGGCAAGCAGGGTTGGTATTTTGATGCTTCACGGGGGGATAATTGGTGGCACTATTATTTTGATCCAATCGCTGTTGGGTTTAGCTTAGATACAGCAGAGCATATTAAAAATTTCCCCGTTGTGGATCCCGTCGGGGTCCACAACAAAACTATATCACAAACTTCCGCTATTTTACCTACTTTATCTAAGTTTTGTTATAAAAATTCAGAGCAACTATTTCCTACGTATCAAAAAATCGTGTTTGCTTACGAGAGTCAATTTGAAATGCCACCTAAAAGAGCTCATGAACTGATACAAAAATATATCCATGTTCGTCCGCATATTATGCAGCAGATTGATGCATTTTGGCGTCAACATTGTGCAGGATATTTTGTAATTGGCGTACATTACAGAGGAACAGATAAATTAGAGGCTGATCCAGTTTCCTATGATATCGTTATTGGCCATGTGCATGATCTTATCGCTGAGCATAAAGACAAGTGCATTAAAATATTTGTAGCCACTGATGATGCCGGGTTTGCATTATATATGAAAAATCAGTTTCCAGAGAATCTTGTTATGCGAGATGCTTTAAGAAGTGATAATGCCGAAGGGGTTCATATGCGTGCTGATTTTGATCCGTATAAAAAGGGAGAAGATGTGGTAATCGATTGTTTGTTGTTATCAAAATGTTCGTCGTTAATTAAGATGGCATCTAATGTAAGCGATTGCTCTTTACAGTTTAATCCTGATATGCCGGTTATAAGACTTAACAAAAGTTATAGCGAATAGGTATTTTTATGATAAAAGGGTTTTTGTTTTTTGCGTATATTATTGGGGCTTCTATTTTTGTAGGATCTTTTGTTGTTGCGGATATTGGTACTGCTAAAAATTATTATAGTATCGATGGTTTGCATGAAGATAACAGTGTCATAAAGCTTTGGTATACGGTTTTAGGTCTTCTTGATGAGTATGATAAAGGTCTAATTGCCGGCTTTGAAATTGTTTTTAATCACGACGGCAAGCATTTTAGTGCTGAGCGTGGTGCAAATTGGTGGACGTATTATTTTGCCTTTACGAGCATTGGCTCATCAGAACAAAGTGAAATTATAAGACTTGCTCGGTATAAGCGGAGTATTATACGATTTAATACGGCATGTACCATGAAACCTGAGCGTGCTTATTATTTATTGAATACGTATGTGGTTATTCAACCTGTTTTGCAAGAACGTCTTAATGATATTAAAGCGCGTTATTGGCCGAATAATACCCAAGATAATAAGTTTGTTATTGGTATCTATTATCAAGACACAATAATGCCAGAGGTGCAGCAATCATGGACTTCTCGAGCGTTGTATGAGCGAGTGAAAGAAGAGCTTGAGAAAATGGGGGTAGATAAAATTCTGTTGTTTTCGTCTTTTTCTGACTTTGCGATAAACTTCAGTAACTATTTTGATGTACAATCGCCATATCACCACCTATATGATTATGTTTCTTGTCTGCAGAATACTAGAGAGACAACGCCAGCGCAGCGAGGAGAACATGAGCTGTTAACGCTTTTACTTCTTTCTCAATGTAATCTCGTTATAGCGCCGGGATCGTATCAAGGCATTGGAGCAAAAATGCTTAACCCTGGTTTAGAGTTAAAAGAGTTGGATATTATTCCTTATGCTATGAGATAATTGTTATGCGGGTTATGTATATTAAATGTATATTATTTTTATCGAGTTTTATTGCTCTACCTGCAGCGCCACTGGATAAATATCGTGAGCTGAATAATCGTGAACATGATAAACGCTGTTACGATTTGATACATACCTTTTTAAATCAATATCAGCGATCGATTACTCTGTTAGATATTGGTGCTGATCGCGGCTTTTACTCGTTGCAAATAGCGGAAGATTATAATAATGCAGTATGCGTTATGATAGAATCAAATAATTTTTTATTGGATACCTGTAAAAGATATGGCGAAATGAAAACAAAAAAGGACGAACTTGTCAATATTGTTTTACTTGACACATGCTTTACCCCTGAGATATTGCAACATTTAGGCGATTGTGAACACTTTGATGTTATACTTGTTTTGAGTGTTATGCGTAAATTTGGTGAGCAATGGCGCCAAAATCTTGAAGCTATGTTAGGATTGGGCGATTATCTGATAGTAGAAGTTTTATCAGATCAAAATGATTTGCGAGATTATGTCATGACGCATGGCGGCAAAAATATGGGCAATATTTTTGTTGATTCTAATGGTCGCGATGGTCCGATTCTATCGACCCTCTATAGTATTACGTTAAATAATTCATGTTTGCGGCGAAAAACCTGGATGCGCTCCGTTATGCATCAGGAAAATAGGTACCGCATTGAAAGTTCATTTTTGGAAAAAAATCTGGTTAAGCCAATGCAGTGGCCGCATAGCGTTTTTAAAACAGTGCCTTGGATTGCAGGCATTAATCTATCTACTTTTAAGATGTGTCGTGGCGTATATCCTACGAGTGAACAATTAAAAAAAGTCTTGCCTAAAGATGCAACACATTCAGATTGGATAATGAACAATATGATTGTACAGGGAAATAATATTACGTTGATAGATGGAGATGATTCATTGAGTAAGCGGTACTTTTCGCCAGAGCTTTTACAAGCAAATCAAGAGATTTTTGATCTTGATGATCCAATGCAAGTAGAGCATCACTTTTGGCATAAGCTGGTGAAAATACCCGTATCAAAGCGGCAGACAATTAAATTTTTGAATCAACTTTTTCCTCTATTTTCTTTAGTTTTTGATATCGACTCACTTGTTACTGTTGATACTGTTTTTATTGACAGGTGTTTAGGGTATGGTGCAAAAGTTATGAGCTATAATCCAAGCTTGGACTGTATTGATGCTTTGCAAGAGACTCGAAAAGTAGAAAATATTCAGATAGTTATGCCAACGTTATTTAATGGCAATAGAAATAGAGGTCTAGAGATACAAGCATCTGAAATTGGTATAACTGGTGATTGTTTCGGGCCAAAAGCTGTTGACGATAGGATGAATCTGGATAGTTTGATTTCTCGTTATGGCCGACCACAATTTTGTGTTTTTCATGGACCAGCTAAAGATTCACTCGCTTATTTAAGAACAGTATCAGAACCAATTAACGCTATAGCTTATAAGTTTGATATAAGAGACAAGGCAAGTTGGAAAGCTTGTTTGGACTATGTAGCGTCAGAGGGCTATAAGCAGTTTAATTTTTCTGCGCGCGACATTCCAGCGTTTATACTTGAAAGTAATTATTATATTAATGTTCAAAAAGAGTGGGCGAGTTCAGCTCCTGAGCTTGTGGACGCAATAGAAGAGTTTGCAGCATTAGATTATGATGGAAGCGCGTTTTGGGGATATATTTTTGCGATAAACTGATAGTATATTATACTATAGCATAGCGCACTAAGAATTCCCCATTTTCTCAAATGCATTACAAGTCGCTTTCCAAATATCATTTTCAACAAATTCAAGCTCACGCCTAATATTATTTTTTAGGTAAGCCCAATGATGTTCTATTGGGTTTAAGTCTGGAGAATAAGCAGGTAAAAAAAGCAAAGAACAACCAGCTTTATTTACAATATCAGAGATTTCGATCCATTTGTGAAACGATGCGTTATCTAAAACAATAGTCTTTCCAGTGCCTATATGTGGCAGCAAAACAGCCTCAAAATAACATTTAATAATTTCTTTATTGCAATAACCATCGAATATTAAAGGCGCACAAAGTTTATTTTCAAAAAGACCTGCGCAAATACTTGTTCTTTGCGTAGAATGCCCGGGTTTTTCAGCAAAAACGCGCTTGCCACGCAATCCCCATCCATATGCATATCGTTCGTTATTGTCAATTCCAGATTCGTCAAAATATACCAATTCTGATTTTTTTATTTTTTTTACTTTCTCTGCAAACTCTATTCGTGCTTTCTCTATTCTTTCTTTGAATAAATATTGTTTTTTTTTCGAGTGTAACCAAGAGCCTTTATAGCTGTTCCTACTGCTGTTTTACCAACTTTCAACGCTTCAGTCATTGCTTTAATGGTCCAATCTTGATGTTCGTCCAAAAAAAGTTTAAATTTAACTAAATCTAATTTTCTTCTGCTTTTTCCAGATTTTGTTCGATCTGATAATGGTGCAATGCGGCCTTCTTTTTTGAATATTTTATTCCATGTATATAATGTTTTTCTGTCTATATCAAGCAACAATGCTACTTCCGTTTTTTTCATTTTCTTCTCGATTAATAAATCGAGAGCTTTTTTTCTTATGTCTACGCTATACATACTATAACTCCTAAATTTTTGTTTAGAAATTAGTATATTCTTTTGGGGTTATTTATCAACGCTTTGCTATAATTTCACTAGATAGCAATGAAAAAGAGATATGTTATCACCCCCGAAGGGGGTGATAACATGCAAACTATATTCACGGTGATTAACTGAAACTGGTATTATTTTTGAGTTTCTATATAATCAATAACCTGTTGAGCGCATTTATGAGGTGTGTGCTGGTCTGTTCTAATAATTAAATTATATGGTTTTTTGGGGATAACGTAGAGTATTTCATGGTTTTTGAATTTTTCTGCTATAGCGGAGCGATATTCTATGAATTCTTGATGGGTAAATTCTTGCATTATAAATAGTGAAAAATTTTTTGCTTCAGACTGTTTGGCCTCTTGTGGTTCTTCGAGCTTTTTAGTAAGATATTTTTCTATTATATCAAGACAGGTAAGAATTGTTGATTTTTCGATAGTATCGATTGATTTTTGCTTTTCTGTTTTGAGTTCATATAATGACATAAAAGATAGTAATGGTTCGATAAAAAATCGGTAATTCATGATCATGCCTGTTTCTAAACATATTTGATTACGTTGTATGAGCCGGTCAATCACTTTATCAAGAGGACAGTAGGCCAAGACATGGTATACGGATGGTTTTGGTTTGAGTGTCTGTATGTCTTTTTGTGTTACATACCAACCTACATCGGCTAACACATGCAAGCCATGGGTAATACATTTTTCTATTTTGTTTAACGAAAATTGGGAAAACTTTTTTTTATGATGAGCATACGCGGCAGGGTCAGCGAACTGCTTTTGTATTTTCTCTGCAGCGTTTATGATTAATTTTTTATCATTTTCTTGTATGTTTTTTTTGAATACAAACATATTTCTAGTTACGGCATGGCGGATATTATTTTCTTCGATGCCGTTTTTAATGCAGGCGAATAATTCAGGAAATAATAGGTTAAATTCTTGAAGGCAATAATCAAAATAGACTGATCCTACGACACTCCAGTTTTTATGTTTTTTTATAGCGTTGCCGATGCTTGATTTACCGCTTCTTGATGTTCCTTCTAAAAAAAAAATTGCTGTTGGATAAAGCATGGTGCTTGTTAAGAAGGTATTGGTTGCAAAAAATAAGGAGAGTGAAAATGGAAAACGATAGAGAGAAATAGGTTTGGGAATATATGCTAATAATTTTTGAAGAAATCTGGCAACGTAAACTAACGTACTCATGATAATTGCCTTATTTTATCGCACACAGTGGTATTATACGCTCTATTTTAATTTCCTGGTTTCTAAAATTTCTATGCACTCGTCAAGTGTATTGGCAACAATAAAAGAGCCTAAATGCTTAGATGATGAGGGATTGTTTGTTGTTATCGTATTGAATTGTTGAATGATATTGTCCCAGAAGCCGTCAAGGTTGAGTAAAATAACGGTGTTATTTTTTTTTCTATGAATTAGGTAAAAGATAAGTTCGTGTAACGTGCCGAAACCACCAGGTAATACTATACACGCGTCGGCTTTAGTACAAAAAAGATTTAAGCGTTCATATATTGAGTTTACCATCATAATATTTTCTTTATGCATGTTGGGATGAAATTCAGATTCATATTTTTTAAGTAGAATATTCCAAAATTTTTCTCGAGATACCGCTTGTGACATATAACCATCGGCAACCTTTTTCATAAGTCCGAACGTGCTACCACCGGTTATAAGGCCAAATGTATTGGCTCCTAAATAGCGGCCTAATGCATATGAGGTAGTATGTAAAGATGGGGTAGTTTCATGGCCGCCGCAAAAAATAGCTATAGTAGGTTTAGGTATGATTAACTCACTTGTTGTCTGTTCTGTTGGCGTTAGCATGTGTAGTGGTGATGGATCTGTAGCTGGTAGTCGGCTAGTTGCAAGAAAAGTAAGAAAAATAGAGATTATAAAAAGAAAGTAGAGTAGGCAGTTTTTTATGAATGTTTTTGGTATAAGCATACTTTTTTTGGATTTTTTATGTATGGTTTTATGGTTAGCTGTGCAAATAGGTTAGTTTTTTACGTTCAGATTTTATCATTTTGAGTATAACATGTATACAGAAGTTTACTTTAATATGTTTTTTGTTTTTTAATATGAGTTAAAAAAATAATATATGGGGTGCTAGGTTATTATTTTATCTGTAGGCATAATCTTGTCAAAGTTCTTTATTATTCGTGGCGGAAATTTTTTTGAAAGAACAAAGCGGTTTTTGTTGAAATAAAAAAAGCTTTTGTTCGAGCACTTCTTGAACTATTTTCTATATCTGTCATTATTGTTATTGTGTTGGAGTAATAATATAATAAACAAATGGAAGGGTTTATGTTGAGAGTTTGTCAAAAAAAAGTCACTATAAGAATTTTTATTTTAATGAGTTTGCTTGTTTTAATAGTGCCTAGTTCATATGGTTCGCATGTTGTAAGCTTTAACCCATTTAAGAAGTCTAGTACGCCCGACGGTAAATCATCAGCTTTAGCTCGTAGGTCAGTTCAGAATAGTGGTTACTACGACCGATTAAGAATGCAGCAAGATAACCCTGCGTGGAGGAAAATTCAGATAAATCCTGTAAGGCCTGTGCAACTTACCCCTCGCAACCCATTCAGGAATAAATCATTGGCTGCTCGTCGTGGAAAGGGTGTGCTTCTTGAAAAAGGATCGTTGGGAGAGCAGAAGCAAAAAATTACTTCTCAACCAGGATCAATAGAGTTTTCTACGGTATTCAGTTTTTTAGATAGCTTAGATAACGTGAGCTCGACGTAAGAAGACGGTAAAAATAGCTTAGATATTCGTTTTACAGCGTAATAAACTTTCTATGTGAGGTCCCCAAAAGGGTCTCAAATCTCCTACCAATCATAAACACTAGACATTATTGATTAGGTGTGGCTATTTTTTTACCCCACAGCCACATCCCGCTGCCAGCGGGACCCCGTATTAATCTAAGACTTTGCTACTGTTTTGTTTTGTATTTTTTTGTCGTTGTAATTGTTTTTGTATTAGTTCTTCTAGTAGTTGCCCTACCGTTTTGCTTGTTATTCTATTTTTTGTTGTTTTTGAGTTTGCTTTTGCTCTGCTCGTAGACGTCGCCACTGTCGCCGCTGTAGCGCATGCTGTAATCGTTGTTTGCTTGTTTGTTTTCGCCGTAGTATTTCTTTTCGTTGATATTCTCGTTGATTTAGTTCTCGTCTTTCTTCTAATTTTTTTTCCCATGGTCGAGCAAGATAGTTGATAATTGTCTCCAGCAAAGGTCGGGGAACTTTTGTGGTATTTTTTTGAAAAAAGGTGTGTAATTCTAATTGAATGCGATCATATTCACCATACTCCTGCTCAAAAGTAGCTCTATGTTCTGGAGCAACATGGCTTAATACGTTTTTAATATCGACTGAATTTACATAAGCGATCATACCTGCAACGGCGCTAAAATTTTCAGCTATTGCTTTCCAGCGAGCAGACAAATCCGATGAATGTGCACCTCCTTTGGAAGAATGGAAGGCTGCTGTATTATATTGTTCTATAGCGTATTCCAGTAGGCCCATTTTATCAAAATTATCTTTTTTTTGAGTGGATGCTCCAAGCATTATCAATTCTTGTGCTGAGTCTCGAAAATGTTTTTTTTCTAGATTTCGAAGGTCAAATAACTTAAAGAGAAGAGTGTTGTTCGCGAAGGTATCATTATTGTTATAGAGCATTCGTAATATAGAAGGAAAACATCCGTAACTCGCCGCTTTTTCTGAGGCGGTTGTATAACGAAGCCAGGATGTTTTTCCACAATTTTCATTATCACCGGCGCCAGCTTTTTTTGCATTTTCTACAGCTTCTGGATCATTATTGCGTATAGCGTTAAATAAACTGTTATTTTGTTTTTCTATTTCTTCAGGTGTCAATAAATTTTCTGTAATATCTCCCGCTCCTGTCGCACGTGCTACCACTGTGCTTATTCGTTCACCTCTAAGTTGTGCTTTGCGAGTTTCTTTTTTTAGTAATTCTTCACGCGTTAACATGGCCGATAGCGGGGGGATAATAAAAAAGATTAGCGTTATAAAAAGGGCATAGAGGTGATAGCGTTTTGTGATATTTTTTTGCATGAGCATGGTTTTCCAGAGTCTATTTTTTTATTTTATAATTTTTATAATACAAAATAGTTTATAGTAAATATTTTTAAAAACAAAGCAATATGCGGTTTTTTTGCAATAATTATGCTATTTGTGTTGCTGTGTTGTGTTGTTATGGTGTTTGCGTTTTTTATCGCGTTTATTTTTGCCAAGACAAAAATAGCAGTAAGAAAAAATAAATTTTGTTCACAGAATCTAGAGAATGGAATGTAGAGGGATAATCTTGCAATAAAAAATGTAGAAAAATAAGTATTATGCGTATTTTGGTTTAGCGGATACTTTAAACAGTATTTTCTGATAGATATTTTGTTGACTGTTGTGTGTAAAAAATTATAAAGTTGATGGGTTATAAAAATATGTATATCATGCAAAAAAGGAGCGCTATGAGTATTCATAAACAGAGTTTTTTGATTGTCTCTTTTTTTATTCTAGTTTCATCAAGCAGAATAGAAGCTATGCTGGCATTGCCAACGGCGGTGCGATCAACGTCACGATTCCTTCGCCCTTTATTATCGATATCTTCCATTAAAAAACAAAAAATTGTTCGTCAGATATCGTCTAGTTTTGCTGGCGATAGAGTTGCTGATGGTCGTAATGATAACCCAGCACGTGCAAAATTTTTAGAACTTTATATTACTCATTTTGGATTGCCCTCTACTAATGTTTGGGGCGAGATTTGTAAGGCTGACTGTGGTGGGTGCAGCGGCTGTAGCGGCGGAGGTGGTTGTGCCTCTAGTTGTGGTTCTACTGAAAAACCTAAGGATTCACAGTAAGCAATGGCATTAGGATTTTATCAAGTAGGTATAAGAGTGGCGTAAAAGCAGGCGAATATTCATAAGCAATATAAATAGCGAAACGGGACCACTGAGGTATATTCAGCATTCCCGTTTTTCAACTTTTTAATTCGTCGTTTTACTTAATTGGCGTTAGATAAAGGAGATCTTTGCGTTATTTGCCTATAGTCCAAATTCCAGCAGCAGCTATAGTGAGCTGAAAAAACCTTTTTACATACAGACAGTCTTGAGCATATTGAGTAAAATTTTCAGCTTGTTGAGTAAAATGCTGATTTTTTTTTTAAGATGTGCAAGCTATTGCCAACTTGTTGATATCAAACAATTGCCAATAGATTCTTGTATATTATTGGGAAGGTCGGCTGATTTATTTGGGATGCTTTCCACGGTTTTTGCTTAGTATGTTATGCTCGTTTGATTAAGCGTCAATAGCTTTTGTAGTACAGCAAATTAGTTAAGCTCAAGCCTTTTGTTTCGATTACTTATATTTTTAGTTCGTATAGGTAAAAGTTTCGCTTCCCATGGTGCAGCTAAATAGCTGGTGATATATTTTTGTATTTCTACGGGGATTCGGTTGGCTAATGGTGATCGGCAAAAGATTGTACAGGCTAATCGATTACGACTGTTTTCGCCATATTGTCGTACAAGATTAGATCTATTCTGAGGATTACAAAAGCTTAATGCATTGTCAATTTCATGAGGGTTCGGGTTTGCAAAAATGATCATCTCGGCAGAATTTCCTACGTCTTTTTTTCCGAATATCCCAAAATTTTTTATTAGATAATCTAAGGGCGTTTTGTTTTCATGGTCCCGCAATCCAATTGGTGCTTCAAGCAGAATTAGTTTTTGTATGGTTGATGAATCTATATGTAAAAGGCTAACTAAATGCAATAGACTTCTTTGGTTATATGCAAGTTGATTGAGGTCTGCGCTTTTTTGGCTAGCTATTATTTCCAATATATTGGAATGACCTAAATATGCAGTTAATTGTATTGCAGTAAGATTTACTCCAAGATCTGTTCCATAGAGCGGGGTGTTAATGTTGGCACCCTTAGCGATAGCTATTCTTACGTTATCAATATTATTTTCGCTTATTGCATCGTCTAGTGCTATATCTTCTTGCGTCATCGGCGCTGACAGTGGAATGGTGGCAACTAAGATTTGTATTATAAAAAGAGAGTAGAGATGATAGTGTTTTGTGGCTTTTTTTTGGGTAAGCATGATTTTTCCTGTGACTGTTTTTTTAATTTATATTTTTTATAGTTTAAATTAGTTTATAACAAATATTTTCAAAAAACAACAGGAACAAGGCGCTTTTTGCTTAAATTATTCTATTTGAATTATGCAAAAAAGGGAAGTGTAGTGGTTTAGCAAAATTCTATAACGAAGCGTAAGGGTTTTATTGTGGGGTACATTGTTTTCGAAAAAAAATAATCATAGCGGTAAAAGAGACAAATTGAGGAAGCCAATGCTAAGGTAGGGCGTTTTATGCAAAAAAGATCTAGTATCTCTGCTTTGGATGAAAATAAATTAATGGATATTCAAAATAAATTAACTATTATTTTTAGAAAAATTTTTGGATGTCGGATACCGGCAGAATGGCTTTATGAGAGCACAGGCTTTACGTTTTGAATTTGATTAAGCCAAACACCAACAGAATTGTTTTACGAAAGTAAGGAAGTTCCACTTCGGACTTGGATTAACCATCGATAAGATTACGAAATTTAAAACAATCAAACTATGCAAACAATTGGTCTGTAGAGATTTTTTTTAATGTTTTGCGGAGGCAGAATTATGGCACAAGATTAATATTCCCGCTAAAGGTAATATTGTAGTTCGCCAATGCGTTGTGTAGAGCTATCATTACGTCATTGGCAGTTCTGCTTGGTAAATTACCGCCCGATTCATAGGGAAACTCAATTCGACATTTACCACATAAAGGTTCTGTCTGGCGAATTATAATCGTCGTAGAACCATCAGTATTTATTTTTGATTCTAATAAAATTTTAGCTAAATCTTCTTGTTGTTCGCATACTATTTTTGGTACAGAATAACTAGGAGAAAATGACAATATAGCAGAACTAGACCTATTATCAATATCATCAACTTTATTGGGCAAGCTTTCTATTTCTTTTTCAAAAAAAGCTTTCATTGCTGACGTATTATTAATATCATCAAATTTATTAGCTAAACTTTTTGTGTCTTTATTATATTGATCTTTAATAAGAGTCCCAATATTCCTTGCAATTAATAATCTAGTAGCAGCGTCCTGAGGCAAGCTTTTTATTTCTTTATTATATTCAGCTTCAAAAGAAGCCTCACCTCTCCCTGAAATTAATAATAAAGTACTCAAAAACAAAAAACTCTTAAATTTGATAAGCATAAAAAACTCCATCTTTTATAGATTAAAACCAAGGTTATTACTAATAATTATCCTTTATTTTTAACAAACAATCAATGTACCCAAAGAACCATAAATCTAATACCGTGCGTCCATATGTCTCAACTGGCACTATAATCAGGTAGCGCAGTTTTTGTTTATATCATGTATGTATGGTATTCTTAAATAAGTGTGGGTAAAAATTTTGTAGGTGTGGGTAAAAAAAATATGTTGGAAATTAAAAATCTTAGAGTAACGGTTGATGATATAGAAATTTTGCAAGGGATTAATCTGTCTATCCAGCCGGGTAGCATTCATGCCGTTATGGGTCCTAATGGGTCGGGTAAAAGTACTCTGGCGTATACGTTAATGGGCCATCCAGCGTATACCGTAACTGCTGGGACTGTATCTTTGCAAGATCAAGATCAAAATCAGGGTCAGGCTATTGATATATTAAGTTTATCTCCTGATAAACGAGCAAAAGCGGGTATTTTTTTATCATTTCAACAACCGCTGGTTTTGGCTGGTGTTCGTACCGATATTTTTTTGCTTGAGGCTTATCGGGCAGTAACTGGCTATATGATCTCTGTGCCCGACTTTGACACATTACTCAAAGAACTTATGGAGCGGTTGGCTATTTCTCATACCTTTATATCGCGTAATGTTAACGAAGGTTTTTCTGGTGGTGAAAAGAAAAAATTTGAACTATTGCAACTCGCTTTATTAAAACCAAAGATAGCAATTTTAGATGAGATCGATTCCGGTCTTGATATTGATGCATTAAAAAGTGTCGCCGAAGGTCTTTCTTATGTACGAAAAGAAAACCCTGCTATGAGTCTGGTGATTATCACTCATTATCGACGTATTTTAGATTACGTACGTCCTGATCAAGTACATATTATGAATAAGGGTGTTCTGGTTGCTTCGGGTGATTCTAGTTTGCTTGATACGTTAGAATCGCGTGGATACGAAGCATATCGTCCTGAAACAAGTAGCGCTGGAGATACGGTGTCTAGAGACATGTCATGTTAAATGATACAAAAACGGTAAAAAAACAGAATAATAAAAATACGTTTAAAGTCAAAAAAGGTCTTAATAGATCTATTGTAACGCAGATATCAGAACAGAAAAATGAGCCGGGGTGGATGACTGATTTTCGCCTGCATTCGTTAACCCTGTTTGAAACTATGCCGATGCCAACATGGGGGGCAGATCTTTCTGATTTAGATCCAGCTGATATTTACTATTATATTAAGCCGATAGAGTCTCAAAAAAATTCATGGCAAGATGTTCCTGATAAAATAAAAAATACGTTTGATAAGTTGGGTATTCCTGAGGCTGAACAGAAATTTTTAGCGGGCGTTGGTGCTCAATATGAATCAGAAATGGTCTATAAAAAACTTAAAAAAAAATGGGAAGAAAAAGGAGTTCTTTTTTTAGATACCGGTACTGCATTAAAAGAATATCCCGAGCTTTTTAAAAAATATTTTGCAACGATTATTCCTGCTCATGATAATAAGTTTGCGGCATTAAATTCTGCCGTATGGTCTGGGGGAAGTTTTGTATATGTGCCTCAGGGTGTTGTAATAGATATGCCATTACAAGCCTATTTTCGTATTAATGCAGCACAAATGGGACAATTTGAGCGAACCTTAATTATAGCAGAACCAGGAAGCTCAGTTCATTATGTTGAAGGGTGCAGTGCGCCATTATATCGAACTAATTCACTTCACAGTGCTGTTGTGGAGCTAGTCGCGTTAGAACGGTCTCACATTAGATACACGACAATTCAGAATTGGTCTAACAATGTCTATAATTTAGTCACTAAACGGGCAGTTGCGCATGCTAAAGCGCATGTTGAGTGGGTTGATGGAAATTTTGGCAGTAAAGTGACCATGAAATATCCATCAATTATATTACAAGGTAGCCATGCAAAAGGGCAGATTATTTCTATTGCCGTTGCTGGTTCAGGGCAACATCAAGATGCAGGTGGCAAAATTATTCATTGTGCACCGTTTACTAAATCAAATATTATTTCAAAATCGATAAGTAAAGGTGGTGGTCGTTCTAGTTATCGTGGTTTGCTGAAGGTGACAAAAGGGGCTTTGTTTGCTGAATCAAAAGTTCAATGCGATGCACTATTGCTTGATGAGCTATCTCGTTCTGATACGTATCCGACAGTTATAGTGAATGAGTCTGGAGCTGATGTTGGCCATGAGGCTTCGGTTAGCAAAGTGAGCGAAGAGCAACTTTTTTATGCACAGAGTAGAGGACTTTCTGAGCAATCCGCACGGGCGATTATCGTCAATGGCTTTATTGATGCATTTGTTAAAGAATTGCCTATGGAATATGCGGTTGAGATTAATAGATTGATTGCGATGGAAATGGAAGGATCGATAGGGTGATGAAGGTAATGGAAATGAGCGCGTCTAAGGTTGTTGGTAGTTTAGAAAATATTTTTGTAGGTGGTGTCCGTTTTTTTATAGATACGTATCCAGAATACGCAGCACGTATTTTAAAGACTCATGAGTCTCTGGCAGATTATTCGTATATTTTATATATTAAGCCCCAGTCGATTGACAGAGAGAATTTCAAAATAACGATTAATATCGCAGATTTTTTTGTAGCGTCAATAATTAAGCAAGAAATTAACGGTGATACGGATAGCTTGGAAAAAGAAAAAGAGATCGAGAGTTTAGCAAAAGAAAAAATATTGGTAATTGTCGGGCAGCGTGTATCGGTTATTATACATGATATTGTGTCAGATTATGACAGTTTAGAAGGTGATAGCATAAAGTATGGTAGTTCTCGTATTGGTTATTGGATAGATGAATCGGCGACGTGTACCGTGTTTTATAGCCGACGCTCAGAGGAAAATGGCTTAGAGCAGAAAAATTTAGTCCAAAATAGCACGAAACAAAAGAGTGCGATATCAAAAAATAGAGAAAAAGATAGAAAAGAAGAAGATAGTATAAAGTTAGATTGTCGAGAATTAATCAAAATAAACTGTTATGCAGGGCGTCATAGTTCTTTGAATTTCTATTTTTTAGTGCAGGGTGGGCTAGTGCCAAATTCAGAGATTAACTGCTATTTACTGGGTGAATATGCAGATATTAAAGTTGATGGTGCTTATCTATTACAAAACAAACAACAGGCTACTGTTTCTGTTTATCAAGAGCATCTAGTTCCTCACACATCGAGTAATGTGATGATTAAGGGAGTAATTAAAGATTCAGCGTATATATGTTATAAAGGTCTTATTTATATAGGCGTTAATGCTTTTAATACTGACGCAGAACAAAAAAATAAGAATATACTTGTTGGCAATAATATCGGTAATAGTATAGATAATGCTATAGATAGTGCTGGTGCTTGGGATAACGTTAGTGCCCGCGCTCATTCAATACCAAGTTTAGAAATTCTTAATAACGACGTACGCTGTTCTCATGGCAGTGCAGTTGGTCCTATCGATAAAGAGCAGTTATTTGTATTGCAGTCTCGTGGTTTGGATCGGTTAGTGGCAACGCAGGTGCTTATAGATGGCTTTATCGGCTTATATTTTTAATAGTTTATAGCATAATAAGACAAAAATTTATTCGAATCATCGGTGTTTTTGCTTAATTAGTTACGAGGAAAAGTTTTATGAAACTATTAGCAGGGAAAACTGTTTTATTAATGGTATTTGTTTTGATATCCCTTTTATCTTTCGCTGGCGATTTTGAAGTGCGAGAAGAAAGAGTCGGTTGTTTGGGTAGGGTTTTAAGAAAATTAAGAGGGGCAAGAGGCATAGCTGCAGAACTGTTTGCGCAAGAAGCTGCAAGAGAAGGGATAGTGGGAGCAGTAGTAGTGGGAGCAGTAGTTGGAGGTTGGGCTGGAGGAGTAGCAGGACTTGTTGGGGCCGGAGAACTAGAAAAAATAACGGGAACAGTATTATATGGAGAAGCATTAATGGCAGGAGCGGCAGGAGGAGCGGTGATCGTAGCAGGATTAGCTGAAAAGGTGGCAAGGAGAGAAGTAGTAGATATAGGGCAATTAGTAAAAGTAGTAAAAGCAGGGTTAACGATAGCAACAGCTGCTGGAGTAGGAGCAAATGTAGGAATGAATAGAGTAAGGGGCGAAGGAATAAGGAGAGAAATAGACGGGGCATCACTAGGGGCTTTTGCAGGAGGAGGGGTAGTGATAGCTGTAGCATATGCAGCAGAAGGAGTTGTACCTTTTGGAATGGCAGCGCAACTACTTTTGGCCACAGCGTCATAAATCTAACTTTGCGTAAACATTAATGGAGTGTAGCAGATAAAAATTGACTGCGTGAATTGCATTTTTAAAAAAAAGCCTTAATAAACGTATAATTTTAATATATTTATTTTTATACAATTATGAGGGAGGCTTTTATGGGATTTTTTATTCGAAAAGTAGTTACGTTATCAAATATGCTTGTTTTGGTGTTTTTTTTATCTAGCTTTAGCGTTTTTGGAGCGCAAGGACAGCGAGGTAGTTATTTTGACAGGTTATCAAGAGTAGTGGGTGGGGGAACAAGAAGAGTAGGAAGAGAAGCAGGGACACTATTGTTATTAGGGGGAACAATAGGAAGAAGTGTGGGGAGTTTAGCAGGAAGTGAAAATGCGGGAGAAGTAGCAGGGATGTTGGCAGCAGCAGCCTCAGTAGGGGCAGCAGTAGGGATGTTGGCAGGAGTAGCAACAACAAGAGTTACTCGCTCAGCAACAGGACAAGATGGAACAAGATCGCTAGCAGGATTCGGAGCGTTAACGCTATTAACAGGATCAGCTTGGTTAGCCAGCGATTATTGTTTTAATAGAGGAATGGTTTCTATGCGTGTTATGCCCGATCAGAGATTAGATGATAGAGGAGCAGCAAGGACAAATCGCTTGCCAGAATTTCTGCGTGGGGGTTAATAAAAATTTTGCAAAAATGGCGATAAGCTTTTTTTTAAAAATAAGTAGATAGGTGGTAGCGCCCGTGCTTATTCGATACCAAGTCTAGAGATTCTGAATAATCAACTACGATGTGCTCATGGAAGTGCCGTTGGCGGTGTTGATCAAGAGCAGTTATTTGTATTGCAATCACGAGGGCTATAAGCTATGCGGGCAACGCAGGTACTTATAGATGGCTTTATTGGTTCATATGCCAATATATGATTGGCTATTAATTAGCAATTAAAATATAATAATTATATTTATGAAGTTTATGTATAGCTTTTTAATATTTTGTATAATTGCTATAATAATTTTTTTTGGGTTTAAAGTAGCTTGTGGGCTGTGTAATTGGTTGTGTAATTGGTTGTGTAATTGGTTGTGTAATTGGTTGTGTAATTGGTTGTGTAACTTTTTTATTTAAGGGTTTTTTATGCGATTGTATTTGATGATATTGTTACTTTTTTCTTTTGTTTCCTGGAATTTATTTGCTGCATATAGTGGTCAGAAAGAAGATAGAACTTTGTTGAAGAAGCAGGTTTACTTAAGTGAAAAAATAGATTGGTCTGATGCTGAAGCAAAAGCTTTATATGATGCACCGGAGCGAGCTGATTTTAAAGAAAAAGGGTTCGTTTTTATGCGGATAGTAGATGAGAATGGAGCGGAGAAGGGATTGGCGGTTAGGAAGCCTATTAAGTCAGTAGTTGAAGAGATCAGAGAATTGCGCAGTGAGTGGGCTACTTGTTTGCAACCTATTGAGTTAGCTCGCTTGGAACAAAAAATAATCAATATTCTTAAGAATAATAATATTAGTGGACAAGAAGTGGAAGAGGTATGGAGTCAGATAGCTGCTAAGCCGTAAAGCTCATCTGAAATTGGTATCTTGGCGGACAGCTATGTTCTAAAATACGTTGGAAAAAGCGGCGAAGAAGTGAAGATTTCGGAATAATATTTTTGAGTAATGATAATACTAAATTTATGTGACTGTGGGGAAATTATTACTCTAGGCGGAGGATAATGGTAATGTCTTTTAGATCTATTTTTTTAGTTCTTGTAGTAATAGAGATAATAGGATATTAACGATGGATTATTTGATGGCACAATAATAAGCTTAACAAACAGAAGATGATAAGTTTAGTACAGAGATTAATCAAAGATTATGAAAAAATGGCGATCAGATTTTACTTTTTTTAAGACCTCGTTAGGCCAGCATATCTTTTACTTAGATAATGCAGCGACAACGCTATTATCAGTTGGGTTAATAGCAGTCTCTTTTTTATCTTTTTCTACTGTGTTCGCAGCGAGAGAGGGAAGAAATAGCTGTTTTGACAGGTTATTAAGACAAGCGAAAAAAGGGGCAATTGTAGTAGGAGAAATAGTAATAAAAGAAGAGGTGGCAGGAATAGGAGGAGTATGTTTAGGAGCAGAGATAGGAGTAGCTCTATCTGGAGCAGTGGGAATAGAAGGCTTTGCTGCGTTAGGAATATTGGGTGGAGCAGAGCTAGTTATGGGGGCGATAGCAATAGGAGCAGCTGATATAGCTAGAGAGATAGTCAGGCAAAACACAATAGAATTGGTAGCTAGACAAGCGCGGGAAACAGAAGAAGCGAAGTAAAATCATATGTGCAAAGAAGCCGCAATAAATATAGAATATTACTATATTTATTATTTATATAATTATTATGGGAGGCTTTGTGAAATTATCTATTAAAGTAACAGTAAGATTACTGGTTGTCCTTGTTGTGGTGCCTTTTTTATCTTTTTCTACTGTGTTCGCAGCGAGAGAGGGAAGAAATAGCTGTTGTGGTAGGGTATCAGAATACGCAAGAAGAAACCTAATGGGAAGCGCAAGAGTAGTATATGCGGGAACAAGAAGGGTAGAAGGAGTAGTAGAGAGAGTTTTTGTAGGAGGGTTTGGAGCAGGAAGAAGAGCTGGACGATTTGTGGGAAGAGAAGAAGCAGGGGGAACGATAGGATTATTAGCAGCAGCTGCAGTATTTGGAGGGACAGGAGCAGTAGCAAATTCATTAGTTATTTCAGCTGTGGGACAAGATGGAAGAAACTTATTAGTAATTGGAGCGAGTGCGGTATTAATAGGAGCTACTAGACTTGTTAGAAATGATGAAGAAAGAGAAAGAGTAGAACCTAGAAGAGAAATAGATGCTAGAGTAGATAGGGTACTTAGAGAAGCATTGAAGTGGCAAACTGCGCCAGCAGCTTAGCAATCGGCATAATTAGCTTTTTGAAAAACTACCACTCATAGTTATGTTCGTTATCTCGTGAATTATGTATTTTGCGGAGAGATTAATAGAAAGTAGTGGATAAAATTGATTGCATGAATTATGTTTGCAAAAAACCTCAATAGACGCCTAATTTTGATATGTTTATTATTTTATATAGTTATTGAGGAATTTTTATGGAATTATTTACTCGAAAAGCAAATATATTGTTGCTTGCATTTGTTTTGGTGTTTAACAGTGTTTTTGAAGTCCAAGCTGCACAAATATTTAGTTTGCAGGATGTGCTAAATGGAGCGAGAATAACAATTGGACTAGCAGCAGTAGGAGCAGGAGTATCGATAGCAACAAGAATAACAGGAGAATTAGTAGCGCGGGGAGGAGGTGAAGCAGGAACAGGGATCGTAAGAGCGGCACAAAAAGCGGGACAACGGTCGCTACAAAGAGCAGCAATGGGAGGAGTAATGGCTGCTTTATCATTTGTACCATTAACGACGAGACATGCAGCAAAATTAGGATCAGTGCAAGGAGTATTAGAAGGAGCTTTGGAGGGAGTTTTAATGGGATTAGCAGTGGGACCACCAATAGCAGCAGGATTAGGACTAATAGTAGAGCCTTTTATGATAATGGATGAAAGACACGAAAGAAGAATGGCAGGATTAGAAGCATTTAGGAGAGAAGAAGAAAGAATAGCGAGAGTAGTAAATTGGACAGCGGCTCAAGATGGAGGGCCAGAAGTAGATTTTAAAGGAGGCTAATAAAAAAATTATGCAAAAATGGCGATTAGATTTTCCTTTTTTTGCCACCGACTTAAATAAGCAAATATCGTATTTAGATAATGCAGCTACAACGCAAAAGCCGCAACAAGTAATTGATGCTATGGTGCATTTTTATACCCATGATAATGCGAATGCAGGTCGAGGCATCTATGCTCTTGGCGAACGTGCAACAATGCTGTATGAGTCAGCACGTAAGACGGTAGCTGATTTTATTGGAGCGCAAAATTTAGAAGAAATTGTTTTTACGAGCGGTGCAACAGAAAGTATTAATATGATTGCTCATGCATGGGCGCTTGACAATCTTAAGGCCGGTGATGAGATTCTGATTACGCAGTTAGAGCATCATGCTAATCTGTTACCATGGCAATGGGTTGCCCAGAAAACTGGCGCTCAGTTAAAATATATTCCCCTAACGCAAGATGGTGACCTTAATTATAGTTCTTTAGATAGTCTAATAATGAATAGAACACGTCTTATTGCCGTAACGCATGTTTCTAATGCGGTTGGCACGACGATAGATATTAAGCAATTAACAGAAAAAGCACATGTTGTTGGTGCACGTATTTTGGTTGATGCATCTCAATCTATCGCGCATAGCCGCCTTAATGTTTATGAATTAGATATTGATTTTTTAGTTTTTTCTAGCCATAAAATGTTTGGTCCAATGGGCATTGGTGTTTTATATATTAAAAAAGAGATACATGCTCAGTTGGTACCCTATAGGTTTGGGGGCGGTATGGTTCACAGCGTATTGGCAGATAAAGCTACCTGGCAACCAATGCCACACCTGCTTGAAGCGGGTACTGCTTCTATAGCGCAGGCTGTTGGACTTGCGGCAGCTATCAACTATCTTCAAACCATTGATTTTGATTTGATACAAATACATGAAATAGGGTTATGCGCTTATCTGATTAATGGCTTAAGCAAACTACCTTA
The DNA here is from genome assembly GCA_963719415.1 of uncultured bacterium. Lineage (GTDB taxonomy): Bacteria > Babelota > Babeliae > Babelales > Vermiphilaceae > JAPLIS01. The sequence goes on from OY970383.1 coordinate 1,188,759, forward strand.
TATTCATATTTTAGGTCCCATTGAGCAGTTAAAAAAAGAAGGGCATATCGTCGCATTTGTAGTTGATGGTATGCACGCACACGATGTTGCAGCTTACTTAGATATGTATGGTATCTGTGTTCGGGCGGGGCATCATTGTGCGCAGCCGTTGGCAATGACACTGGGTTATGATGCGAGTGTACGGGTCAGTTTTTCTCTCTATTCTACCTATACAGAAATTGATACTTTACTTAAAGCGTTAGCAGCATTGCCAAAATCTGGTTTTATTAAACAAGTTTAATTTTTTTTCTAAATAGATAGAATTAGAGCTTGAATAAGTAGAATAAAATATAGATTATGACTTATAGCTGGGCAGCGGTAGTAGTAGTGGGGTATAAACTATGTATAATAGACGTACGTTTTTATTTTTTTTATTAAGTTTTTCTTTTTTTGATTTTAACGCAGGGAACACACGATTATCTGATAACACGAAATTAGATACAAAGCAGCAGCAAATTATTCAGAAAAAGCATGACCAACAACAGTCCAGCCTGAAAAAAAATGGCCTAAAAAAAACTGATCAGCAACAGATAAATAAAAAACAGACTCATTATAAGAGAAAAGATAATCGTTTTGGCAATAAATACTCGTTATTGAGTGCTTGTTGGCATCTATGGTATAATCTGAGAAAAAAAATTATATATCCGATAGATAACCTTATTTATTGTTTAAATTGCGGTCAGGAAAGTCCAGTAGTTGATTTAAGAAAGAAGATATACACTCAATGTCTGCGCGCCATAGGTTATAATGGAGCGGTCTCAGATCCGGCTTTGGTAGGAATGCAATGTGGTGTAGGTATTGCTGATGCATGGGCAGCTGATAAATCAACGCGTATGATTGTTAAAGAAGATATTGTTGCTTTTGGTGCATTTTATGCATTTTTAGCGGGATTAGATCTATTGTATGAAAACGTAATAATTAACGAAGCAATTATGCCACCATATGTTTCAAAAACATGTCAGACTCTCGACACCAGTATGAATGCCGTTGTAATCTGGAAAGGTATTAAATTACTGATAAAAGGATATATTGCGACATGGGCATCAGATATAATCGCAGAGCCTATTACTTATTTTATGTATGATAATTACGATAATCATGATGACGAATTAAAATAAAAACTATTTTTATAAGATGGAAAATTAAGATGGAGAGAGTCTATGAATTTACTATTATTATCTATGTTTTTTAGCACGCTTTTCGTTAACAGCTCTTTCGCAGGCGACAATAACCCTGATGCTCAAGATATTGGTGGTCAAAAGAGTCGTGATCAAGAAGTTTGTGTAATTGGCCCAAACAGGCATAGAGAGGGTGATCCCAAAAAGCAAAAAAATGTAGGAATAGAAGAAGATCGAAAGTCTGATGGTGATCGTCAAGAGGAATCAGATATAGCGAGTATTTTGAACCAACTTAATACAGGTTTAGGTTGGTGGGGCTAGAAATCTATTTTGAGTATATATGATTAAATAGAATGGTTTTTTCGGCAACAGAGAAAATGAGAGAATAGATATTGTTATTTTTTCAATTATACTAAATATATACTTTTATTTTTATAAATAGAAAAATATGAATACAGTGATATAAATAGGAAAAGGTGATACTTGATGATTTATCTAGATCCTACAAATGATATAGCGTTTAAAAAATTATTTGGCAATATGGCTCATAAAGATATCGTTATCAGTTTTTTAAATAGCATACTCGAACGTAAAGAAGGTGAGAAAATAATTGAGGTTGTTATTAATGACCCTAACAATTTAGCTGATAATAAAGATCAAAAATCAAGCATTGTCGATGTGCGATGCACTGATCAAGCAAAAAATCAGTATATTATTGAAATGCAGGTTGCTCCACAAAGATATTTTGCAACCCGAGCACAATATTATAGTGCTGTAGCTTTTAGTAGACAATTAGGAAAAAGCGAACGTTTCGATATAGCAGTTCCTGTTATTTTTGTTGGTATTCTTGATTTTAATCTTTTCAAAAATGACAATAATTACTTATGCCACAATCTTATTCTTGATACTAAAACAGGTGAACAAAAATGTAAGGGCTTTGAATTTCACTTTGTAGAATTAAAAAAATTTACAAAAAAAGTTGAAGAACTAACAACTCTGGCTGAAAAATGGATCTACTTTTTAAGCAATGCTCACGAGCAATACAAAGTACCAAATAATTTAACCGAATTAGAAGAAGCTTTTCTTATTTTAAATAAAAATAGTTGGACCCTTAAAGAGCTTGATGAATACGAACGTACTTTAAATCATATACGCTTAGAAAATGATACAATTGATACTGCAGAAGAAAAAGGTAGAGAGAAAGGCAAAGAAGAAGGCAAATTAGAAGAAAAAATTAATATGGCTAAGCAATTTTTAGATATTCTTGATATTGAAACAGTCGCTAAAAAAATTGGCCTTGATATTGAAATAGTTAAAAAACTTAAATCAGAATTGTAATTTGGTTGCGCAACTATAAAAACTTATCAAGCAATAGTTATCGCTTGTACCTAGCCAATAGCAATAGTAGAAAATTATTCACCGCTATAACAGGTCTCTTTTTTTAAGCGCATGCCGCAATTGTTTATGATTAGTAAATGATAGTATATCTTCAATGCCAAAATTGGATGTTGCTTTGAGCGTATTTTCTTCTTTATCAATAAGTGTGCAGGTTTTTGGATTTAGATTAAAGGTTTGTTGTAAATGTTCGAATGTTTTTTTGTCATCTTTAAGGTTATGAATTTTATATGAGAGCGCTAAGCCATCAAAAAGATTGAGTATCTCAGGATAAGTTTTTGCAATATGTTCATGTGATTCTTGAGTAATATTAGCAATTCCATAGAGTTTGTATCCATTTTTTTTAAGTTGTATTGCTATTTTGATCATAGGTGGTATTGATTTACAAATGATATCAAGTTGTGTTGGGTCAAGAGCAACTTTAAGGATGTCGAGGGCAATATCTTTTTCTTTGGCACTTGCAAAAAAACCTTCTTGATCTATTTTTTCTAAATATGAAGAGAGTGTGTTTTTTACTTCTTCGTGCGTACATTGTCCCATCTGCCAAGCAACAATGCAATGTGGCATGCGGCGATTTTTGTACATAAAGGTAATGGGGGACGCATAATCTTTATCCTTACCCATTTTTTCCAGCGCATCAAGACAGACATCAACGGGATTTTTCCAATGAGTAAGCGTATAGCTGGTGATTTTTCCGACACCTATTTTGCGAATGATCTGTTTTGTGTCTTCAGTTATAAAATGATTTATATCAAGAATGGCGATTTTTTGATCCGGGGCTTGAATTGACTCTTGTTCTAAAAATGATGGCGTAGCTATCTGATTTTTGTTTTTATGTATAGCATCTTTAGATATATTATTTTTAGTGTTGCTATCACCTATATTGTTACTTATATCGTTACTTATATCGCTTGTATTGCTATCGTTATGATTATTAGTATTATGACTAGTTTTAGAGCTAATAGTATGGCTAGTGTTAGAGATAGGCAAACATGAGTTTTGTAACATAAGTTTACGTTGGGGAAAGGTTATATTTTCTCTTTTATAGAGAGTGATAGTTTCAATAAGAGCAAGAACAGATAAGCTAATTATAGGTAGAATAAAGATTGTTTTTATATTCACGCAGTCTCCTTTTTTGCAAATCTCATAATTACTTTTTTAGTTTCTATAAATTGGTTAAGGTAAAGCAATAGTTTGCTCGTAATTATGGCATATAAAAAGAGTTTTAAAATTAATGGTGAGTTCTAGTTATTTCTAGATACGCACCATTAATTTTAAATATTATCTAAAATATTGTCTAAAATTATTATCGAGATTTTTAAACTTATTATTTTTTAATTATGATATCGGGCAACAACAAACTCATCATCATAAGTAAACCCTATAGCAATGAATTTATTATTTTCTTGAAAGCATAAAGAAGTTATTTTTATAGCTTCTTTGCCGAGAATTTTAAGTTCAGCAACACCATTATTTCCAAAACTTGTTTCTAGTTGCAGACGCTCGTTACGTTTTGCTATTTCAAAGTGAGGTCCTTGTGCCATGAGGTAGGCTTTGTGTTGATGTATAGCTAGCTCTATAGGTTTACTAATAAGCTCTTCAGCGTTTGCATAATCAGGTGCTTTTCCATTTGAATCAAAAGTAAGGGCTGCATAATAATCGTTGTTTTTTTCTTTAGCGACGACTAAAATAGATCCTCCATCTAATACGCAAGATACAATACGAATGTAGTTATCATCAGCATCATGGAAGTATGACATGCCACTGTTTCCAAAACTACTATCCAATGACCCATCTGAATTATACTTCATGACGACCGGTAAATCTAAGTCAATATTTCTGCGTGCGCGTCTAGAATAAACCTCGACGTCTCCTATTGCTGCGGCTATTGTTTTTTCACCAGTTTTTATAAGAGCTGTTATATTCTTTATTCTACTTATATTATCTTTTCCCCATGTATCGAAAACTTTATCTCTTGTACCATCTGAGTTAAATTGAGTGATATTTGTACCTGCTGCGGCTATTATTTTTCCATTATCGTGTATTATCATTGTTGTAATGTCTTGCATGCCGCTTTGACTTTTAGAGACAATACCATTAGTGCCAAATTGTTGGTCTAGTTCACCATTTGATTGATATCGTACTAATACGCCAGATCCAGCTGCAACTATTTTGCCATCATTTTGTATCGCTATTGTTTTAATAAAAGCATCGCTTCCTACGTCTGTAGTGACATGACCTGTATTTTCTGGACCGAAGCTCATGTCTAGTGATCCATCAATACGATAGCGAGCAAGAGAAAATGTATGTGGCTCATTTCCGGTTTTTTTTGCATGGCTACCACCAACAAGTATCTTTTTATCTGATTGAACGGCAACAGCATAAGCTTTTCCTGTGTCAGGAGTAACCACATACCCTTTACCGTCTCCAAAGCTTGTATCGAGATTATCAGATTGATCATGACTATGTTTATGCATTACTGATGAAAAGGGTTTGTTTGCAGCTTGTTGCGGTGTATACGGTGTATATGGCGTATGCATGGTGTTTGCATATGTATTAGATGGATGCATAGTAGATGGTTGAGCAGTGTATTGTGACGTGTTTTGGGGGGCGTATTGTGTGGTATAAGCAGAATGTTGTGGTGTTAGTGTATCTAATGGTAATGTTATTTGATGAGAAAAAAGCAATAAGTATACAAATGCTGCATAGCTTTTAATTCTAATTCTATTCATACGAACCCCTTTTTTTTTATGGTATTTAAATTATTTTTTAGTCTCTATTAATTGATTTTGATAAAGCAATAGTTTGCCTGAAAAGCTAATTTCAAGTGATTATAGTTAATAGATTAGTTTGTATTGTTTTGTACGGGTTAAATTATGGCATGTTGGTTTATGATCACGTTGGTTTGTGGCTGCGGTTAGTTCATGGTTTATTGAAGCTTTGTAGTTTTTAACGTATGCTAAAAACTATATATAGCAGAGCGTATTAAGAATTTTCCATTTTTTTAAATTTGCTATTGTTGATAAGTTTGCCCCTGCGGGGACAATGCAGGTCGGGGTTATTTATCAGCGCTTTGCTTAATATAGAGATAATAAATACAGAGCAATAGCAGTAGAGATAATAGAGGCATTACCATATGAAAATTTCTTTAAGATGGATTTTTGATCACCTAGAAGCAGATATGCATTCAATAGATATTAATGTATTGGTTGATACATTTAATAAAATTACTGCAGAAATTGAAGGGTATGAGAAAATTGAGCTTGCCCTTGAGCATTTATTTCAAGCTCGGATAGTGACAATTAATGAAGACAAAATAATAATACTTTGTCAGGAGTTAGGTCAAGAATTAGAATTGCCGTTTCGCTCAGATCTTGTAGTGGGTGATTCTGCTCTTATTATGAGAGATAAGGCTATTTATAGATGGGCTACCTCTGCTGATGTTGGCGGGACAAAGAGTGAATCTTTGCCAGCGCTCTGTTTTGACCAGCAAGACGTTGCTGCTTCAGGGTTTTCTGATAAAGAAAACAGGAGTTGCCAGAATAGTAATACAGCTCATGGTAATAGGGGTAGTTGGAATATAGGTAATGGGAATAGTAAAAATTTGAGTAGCGGCGACTGGAAAAAAGCTGTCGAATCAGTTGACTATGTGTTACATGTCGATAATAAATCACTTACTCATCGGCCAGATATGTGGTCACATCGGGGCTTTGCTCGAGAAATAGGGGCTTTTTTTGATATATCACTTAAGCCATTATCGTTTTTTCTCACTGATATACCGGTTATGCTAGGTGATATGCAAGGTGTTGTGGGGGGTGCGAGAACTATCGATATCCAAGATAATGGTTGTGATCGTTTTTCTTGTCTTTCTTTAACAAACATTGAACAAAAATCGTCGTTACTTGCAATAGCCTTACGGCTTGCTCGTATTGATAGTAAGCCTATTAATGCTCTTGTTGATTTTACTAATTATGTGATGTTTGATATTGGGTTGCCAATGCATGCATTTGATGCTGACAGGTTCATTTCTGATCAGATAGTAATACGTAGAGCGTATAATACAGAGACTCTTGTGTTATTGGGTGGTCAAAAAATTGAATTAAATCAGCATGATCTGGTTGTGTGTGATGGCAAAATACCTGTATCATTAGCCGGAATTAAAGGCGGCAGTGAAACAGCAGTACAGAAAGATACGAAATCTTTGTTGCTAGAAGCAGGTCATTGGGATGCAACAACTATTAGATTATCATCAGCGCGTCATAAAAATAGGACTGAAGCATCGATTCGTTTTGAAAAAAGTATTGATGGCTCTACGAATATTGATGCTCTAAAACGTTTTGTGTATTTGTGTGATAGGGCTCGTATATCGTATACTATTTCTGGAAAAATACTCTCTTTAGGAGTTGTTCCTGCGGCATCGATTGTTGTCGTTGAACATGCGTTTATTGAACAGCGGCTTGGTGTCAGCGTGGACCCATCGTTTGTGCAAAAGACTCTGGAGCAATTAGAATTTTGTGTGGACACTGAAAATAGAGAGAAACAGGTTAATAAAGAAGAGTCTGTTAATAGAGAAAAATTAGTTAGCAGAGAAGAATTAGCCCGTAAAGAAAAAATAGGCGACACTGTTAATGGTGATTATAAAAAACAGAGTAAGCTGGTTTATATAATTGGTATTCCTCCATTTAGGGCTACAAAAGATATTTCTTGCAGAGAAGATATTGTAGAGGAAATTGGTCGATTTTATGGTTATGGATCTATTCCCGAGCAGTTTCCTTCTTTTTTGTTGACTCCTAAAGATAATAGATCGTTAATGCGTATGCGCATGATAAAGCGTCTTCTTGTTGATGGTGCGGCAATGCGAGAACTCTATACCTATTCATTTTTTGATGAAGCTTTTTTAAAGCGCTTACATTGGCAACCAGCCGAAGATCTTGAAGTACAACATCCGGTATCAGAAAATTGGAAACGTCTGGTCACCTCTTTAATTCCTAATATGCTCAATGCAGTGGAACATGAATCGAATGAATATGATAAGCTGCGATTTTTTGAATTAGCACGAGTATGGCGATTTCATAACCAGATTATAGAAGAAAAAGAGGTTTTATCAGGTATTATTTTTGATAAGCATCATGAAATTGATTTTTATGATGTTAAATCTATTATTACTAAGATTATTGATTTTGTAGGTATGGGTGTTAGTAGTAATAAAGGTAGTGAAATTTCTTGGGAATCGGTAAAATCACCGACAGAAATGTGGTTTGCTCCGTATAAAACGGCTCATGTGATGCATAAGGGAGTCTGTGTCGCACGGGTAGGTATGGTGCCATCTGAAGTGCTTCATAGAATAGCTGATGGATACGCCTATGTATTTGAATGTGATGCAGAACTATTGCGTTCATATCGGTCTACTGATCTTCGTTATGTGCCGACTCCTAAATATCCGGCTATCGAACGTGATATAAGTATGTTAATTCCCTTGCCTATAACAGTTGCTCAGGTAATTCATCTGGTTAAAAAGATTGTTGAAAAAGCTGATGATCGGGTAGGATCAGTTACTTTAATAGATTTTTTTGAAAAAAAAGAATGGCCGGATAAAAAGTCTATCACTATTCGTTTAAAAGTGCAGGATCAGCATAAGACAATGAAGAAAGAAGAGATTGATGAGTTGGTTGGTATTATTATAGCAGAGTTGGGTGCTTATGGAGCAGAAATTAGGTAAAATAAACATGTGTACAAAAGAAGAAAAAAAGTATCTTTTTCAGGTTTTTAGTTTAGCTTGTATATTATTTTTTATTGATCGTATGACTAAATATTATGCTGTATATCTCTATCGTGTGTATGGTATATCGTATTATATGATAACTAGTTTTTTGTCTTTTTCTCTCTCTTTTAATCGGGGCATGTCTTTTAGTATTGGTCACTCGCAAGATCAGGGGGCATTTGTATTAATTACCGGTATAGCTATTAGCTTAACGCTGTTTGTTATCTATTATGCATATGATCAGTTTAAGTCAGGATATTCTATTTTGGGTGAATTGTTAGTAGTTATCGGTTCTTTATCAAATATAATAGATCGTTTTTTATATGTTGGTGTAGTGGATTTTATTGAATTTTCATGGAACAGTTGGTTTTGGCCAGCATTTAATTGTGCTGATGCCTATATTGTTATAGGGGTTGGTGTTATACTTATTACTATGAATAGAGAGGCGCGTAAACGATCTCAAGAAATGGTAATAGAAGATTAATAGATAAGTATGCAAAAGATAAGCAATCAGATAGTTAGTTTCGTTAAGAATATACTTTCTCCACCACGATGTTCCTGGTGCATGATATTACTTTCACATGATTTATTTTCAGATAACTTATTTTCGGATAATACTGTTTTTTGTGCTGAATGTGTTCAGAAAATAGATCCAGTAGTATCAAGCAGTTTGGTAGTATCAGGTAAAACGATAAAGGTCTTTGCAGTGTCAGCATACAAAGAGCCACTTCGATCGCTTATTTTAGCAAAAAGCAGATCGTCTATTTCTGCAAGCCGACACCTGGGACAGCTCATGTTAGAACGGACCGCTATTAAGTATGCTCAGATAGATTATGTTATACCCATACCTCTTTTTTGGACACGCTTTGCCTATAGAGGATATAACCAAGCGTATGAGATGGCTTCGGTGGTAGCAGCTGGTATTGGAAAATCAGTAGTAAAAGGTCTTAAAAGAGCTCAGTATACTCGTTTTCAATCTCTATTGACGCATGCAGAGCGTGCTAAAAACGTAGCTGAAGTATTTTCTCTGGTGGGTGATGGGAGTATCTATAAAAATAAGCATATTCTTTTGGTTGATGATCTCCTGACAACAGGTGCCACAGTGCAATCAGCAGCACGTGTGCTCTTGAAGTATAAGCCCGCATCGATTACGGTATTGGTGGCATGCAGAGTTGTATAACTAAAATAGCGTCAAAAACTTAAGTTTTTAATAAAAAAATAGCTTTTAATAAAGAAGGGGACTTGCTGTTGCAAGTTCTCTTCTTTATTAACGTGAGTTCGATCTAAGCAGTCAGCATTCTACAGCTTTTTTGTGAATTAAATGTTTCTGTAAAGTAAAGTATATTTATTTATGGACCCCAAAATTCGGGGTCCCCACCGACTATTCTGGGGTCCCCGGACGTAAGACCGGGGTATTGGTATAGGTGGGGTAAAAAAATTCGGGGTCCCCACCGGCTATTCTGGGGTCCCCGTGACAGTAAAGCGGGGTAAAATTTACAGCATTTTTAAGTCGAGCTCATGTTTATTACTCTTTCTATTATAATTCTAGGCCTGGTTTTTCAGCTTTTTTGAAGGTGATCAGGAATTCTAGTGTGTCTTTAGATCCTGGAATTTTAATAGAAACAGGCTTTTTCATTTTTGTGCTGTTGAATATTTCTTCGGGACCCCATGGTGTATTTTCGTCATCGGATTCATTTTCTGGGTCGTAATTTACTCCTTTACATAACGCGTTAGCTGCACGTTGGCTTCTTGTCATGTCTGCAGTTAATGGATTTCTATCCCCCATAAAATGAGCTAATTTCTCAAGACAATCTTGTATGAGCGCTAGAGAATGAGTGTCAACATAGTGTATCTGTTGATCTTTTAATTGTTTTGATACTTCCCAAATTTGGAAAAATACGGTCGGATTTAGGGCGACGTCTAATGTGGTACAGCCATTTATAATCCTATCTAATATTTTACGATCTATGTTTTCGGTTGTAATCGATTCTGGTCGACTTATTTTTAATGCCAGACTTCTTTCTGTAGCATCTTGTTCAATTTCTTGTAGGCCACGAAGTTCTTCACGGTAAGTGTTTGATCGTGGTGAGTCTGGATATGTTTCGAATGCATGTTTTATGCGACCGCGACGAGTGCCGTACCACCAAGTAGCGCCAAGAGGTCCTTTTTTTCGAGTTGGTTTTTGAATAGTAACGGTAAGGCCTGTTTCTTGGGGAGCGGACGCAGAGAGTGTTTCTGGTTGGGCATCATTTTTTGGAGAAGTGAGGGGCGTATTTAAAAACAAAATTGGCATTGGTTGCGGCTCACGCGCCTGCTCTTGCGCTATCGGTAATTCTTCACCTACTGTTAGTTTTTCAGGTACCGTTTTCGATTTTACGAGTTGTTTAGTCTCTTTATATGGAACTGTAACTATTAAGTCCATGCTTGATCGTCTAGAAGATGCTTTAGGAGACTGTTTAGGTGATTGTAGAATTGGGTGGGTTTCTAATGATGCTTGTTCATACAAGTCGTGCGCTCGTGGCGATAATGATCTAGAACTTACTAGTGCTTCAACTGCGATTAATTCTTCTTCTTCTTCTTCTTCTTCTTCTTCATGAGTGCCATTGTTAGGTGATAATTTTAAAAGTGGCGACTTAGAACTTGGTGACGTTTCAAACGCAAGCTGTGTTAATGACGATAAAGACCCAGGACTCAAGGATGCTTCGAGCACGCTTTGTGTTGATGGTTGGCTTGCCGATATTTCAAGTACTATGCATTCTTCGCGCTCCTTTGATGGTTCACCATTTTCAGGTTCGCTATTGGCAGCAGGTATAGCAGAAACTTGTAGGTTTATAGATAGCGACCCCTCGGGATTGATGAGAGGCACCATGGTAATCAAAACAGGGAACTCAGGAGTTTTTGGGTTTGCATCTGAAGATTCTATGGTTGAGGATTCAACAGCTTTTTTTGCAGGATTAGGATTATCAAAAAGATGTTGAGCGGCCTTTTCTTTTTGCGGTAATGCTTTAGAGCTTTTCATTGCTAGTTGTAGTTCATATTCATACCGTGCTTTGTTAACTTTGGCAAGTGAATGGCGCCTAAAAGCTTCTTCTTTGCGTTTTTTTTCTCGTCGTACGCGATCAATATATTTTTGATTTTCTTCTAACCATGTTTTTTCTGGTTGGATAACCGCATCATATTTTTCGCTCTCCTTTGCGGGTTCATGAGTGCCCCAAATGGTAGCAGTAGCTGCAGGGATTTTTTTATTGTCAGATGCTTCTGCGGATATCGGAATATCCCAGAAAGGTTTAGGTTCAGCATGGACAGGAATAGCAGCTTCAGATGGTTGTGCCGGTACAGGATTAACAGAATCAAAGGGATCAAGAGGCCATCGAGTTGGAGCTGGAGCTAGGGCAGGAGTAGCAGGCTGTTTTATATTAGCAGATGGTTTTGCCGGTACAGGGTCAGCAGAACTAGGGGTATTCCAAAAAGATCGAAGAGCAGCAACAGCAGGTCGTTTTACATTAGCTGATTCTTTTACTGAATCACGAGCATTAAGATTAAAGTGAGGTTGAGCAGGAGTCGGCGTTGGTGCAACAGATTTTTTTGCTGGATCAGGATATCGATTTTGAGGAGGGGCCGCATACCATTCAGATGGTTGTGCCGGTACAGGATTAGCAGAATAAGGGGGGTCAAGAGGCCATCGAGTTGGAGCTGGAGCTAGGGCAGGAGCAGCAGGCTGTTTTATATTAGCAGATGGTTTTGCCAATACAGGATTAACAAAATCATAATTGTGCTTGTTCCTCCAGTTCCAAGACCGTTGAACTCGAGCTCGGGTAGGGGCAGCAGATTTTTTTGCTGGATGATTAGGATCAGTAAAAAGATGTTGAACGGCGTTCTTTTTCCATGTTTTTTTAGGTGGGGCTGCAGGAGCTGCTGCAGAAGCGTTCATGAATAGAGTAGATGTTGCCATGGTAAGTGTGCAAAAAAACAAAAAAAAATAGTTATTCATTCTAAAACTCTCTTTTTAGTTAGGATATGAAGTATATATGTCAGCACATTAGCATACTCTATTAATTGATCATGATAATAAAGAAGAGGATTTGCGATCGCAAATCCTCTTCTTTATTATCAATTTAAGCTATAATTTTATCTAATAGTATTGTACATGAGAGTATTGCGCTTATCTTGTTTTTAGTTGTATACAAGCTACTCTTTAAACTCTAATGCTGATTGTTCAACTACTGGTTTTTTAGCTTTTTTGAAAGTAACAAGAAGTTCTAGTGTATCATCAGATCCTGGAATTTTAATAGAAACAGGCTTTTTCATTTTTGAGCAGTTGAATATTTCTTCGGGACCCCATGGTGAATTTTCGTCATCAGACTCATTTTCTGGGTCGTAATTTACTCCTTTACATAACGCGTTAGCTGCACGTTGGCTTCTTGTCATGTCTGCAGTTAATGGATTTCTATCCCCCATAAAATGAGCTAATTTCTCAAGACAATCTTGTATGAGCGCTAGAGAATGAGTGTCAACATAGTGTATCTGTTGATCTTTTAATTGTTTTGATACTTCCCAAATTTGGAAAAATACGGTCGGATTTAGGGCGACGTCTAATGTGGTACAGCCATTTATAATCCTATCTAATATTTTACGATCTATATTGTCGGCTGTAATTAATTCTGGTCGACTTACTTTTAATACCAGACTTCTTTCTGTAGCATCTTGTTCAATTTCTTGTAGGCCACGAAGTTCTTCACGGTAAGTGTTTGATCGTGGTGAGTCTGGATATGTCTCGAATGCATGCTTAATACGACCGCGGCGAGTGCCGCACCACCAAGTAGCGCCAAGAGGTGCTTTTTTACGATCCGTTTTTTCGATAGCAACTGCAGGAGTTATTTCTGGCAGGGCATCATTTTTTGGTGAAATGAGTGGTGTATTTAAAAATGAAATAGGTTGTGGCTGTTCAGACGCAATCCGTAGTTCTTCACCTACTGTTTTTGATTCTACGAGTTCTTTATTTTCTTCTGATGGAGTCGTAACGAGCAAGCTTATGCTTGGTCGTCTAGATGACCCTTTAGGTGATTGTCTAGGTGATCTTGTAATTGGTTTTGGTTGTTCCGGGAATGGTGTGACTTTTGCTTCGATTCCACCATTCTCATCGCTTTCATCATCGCTTTCTGGGTCGCTCTCTGGATCGGTTTCGTTTTCGATTTGATCATTCGATCCTGGAGCAGCTGTTTGTGCGGCTACGTTGTTGACACCAAAAAGATGGGGAACGGTTTCGTTGGACCATGGTTTAGGTGAAGTAGCAAGGGCCTTTATTGTTGCTTTAGGTGAGGCGGCTCGATTCGCGATACCTACAGATGCTTTAACAAGAGTTATCGCTTTAGGTTTAGCGGCGTGAACGACGGCATTCGCAGCATTAACGAGTAGGGGAGATAGGGCAAAATTGAGTGTAAAAAAAAGCATGAAAAGATATCTGTTCATTGAGGACTCCTTTTTAGTTGGTACATAAAATATATATAATTCGTACACTAGCATAATATATTAATTGAGCAAGAAAAAAGTATTTTTTTAGTTGAGTTTAATAAGGCTTTTGTAGAGATTAATGTAAAGATTAAATGAAAAAAAATGAGCTGATAAAACAAAAAAACGAGTTGGTAAAATAGAATGGCGAGATAATAAAATAAAAAAAATAAGATGGATTGTAAATTACTTGTTCTGTGCTATCATGATCAAAGTATTATAGGTAAAAGAAGGATAATTATTTTTTTTAAGAAGGGATTTTTATTATGCAAGTGCAAAACAATATATCTAAACAGATTACTGGATTTACCATAGTTATATTATTAGTGGGACTATCTGGTTGTGATTGGTTTTCTAAAAATAAAAAAGAATCGTTTTCTGGAACAACTCCTATAGCAGATAATGTAGGCAGTGCTGGTAGTGTCAGCGGCCAAGATGCAAACGCAATTGTTTTTATGAATGGTAAACCGTTTATTACCGAAGCATTTTTACAAGAAGAGATTGACGTTCTTATTGAATCAAACCCTCAGTTTAAAAATGTAATGAAATCTATAGATATGAATAGATTTAAGCGTGATTTTGTTGATGGTCTCGTTAATCAAGCAATTGTTGATCATTATATTGTTGATAAAAAAATTGATCAATCAGAAGCATATACTAAAGAGATGGAGCGTATGACGCGTTTAGTGATGCGTTCAGTAAAAAACATGTTAAATACCAAATTTTTTAGTCAAAACCTAGTCGTTCACGTTTCAGACGCTGATGCGCGTAAGTTTTATGAACAAAATAAAGAGTGTATGCCAAATATGATTATTGCTCAGGGTGGTGTAAAAGCGTCAGGAGTGCGATTTGATTCAGAAGTTAAAGCAAAAGAATTTGCGGCAAAAGTGGGTGAATATCAAGGTGATTTCCAAAAAGCGGCAGCAGCAGCTCAATTAGCAGATAAAGTACAAGATTTTAAATTGGTAAATGATCAGTCTGTCGGCTTGAATCCAAAGTTAAAGCTTGCCATAGGTGAATTGACTCAATTCCCTACTGTTGAAATCATTAAAGTTGATGATAAGGCTTTCTGGGTGGTGCAAGCGCTTGAAAAACAAGAACCAAAGTATCAACCTTATGAACAGATTAAGGCCAACTTAATTAAGATGTTGGAAGCAAAAGAACATGAAAAACTTATAGAAGAAGAAGTTAAAAAGTTACGTGATGAATATAACGTAAAAATTAACGAGAGTTATTTTGGCGGATCGCAAGAACCAGCATCAGAAGAGCTTGATATGGTACCAGTAGAAGTTGAAGATATCGATCAAGAGTCGGTGTATAAAGAATAGTTATAATAAAAAAAAGATAAGAAATGCGGGAATATGTGTAGGTACATATTCCCGCATTTCTTGTATACGCATTAATTTTCATGTGTTACACTTCTGGTATAAAAAAATATACTATTTTTGTAGGAGAGATCAAAATATGAATAAAAAAACACGCGCAATTATACTCTTTATTTTTATTGGAGTAACTGTTGGATTAAAATCGAAAGTAACACAAAATATAACGTCAGACATAAAAGTACCAGATACAAAAGTAGTGGTAGTGTCAGAAGATGTAGGGTTAGATAAAGGAACAGACGCAGATTTAGAGGGCCTGGAAATAATAGATACCATTAAGGCAGTAGTTATGAATTCAGAAGGCACAGAAATTATAACACTTTCAGATCTTAATAGCCCAAGTATCACTGGAGTGCTTGAATCGTTAGATGAACAGAGAGACAAGGCAATTGTTTATTTGGAAACAGTAGCTCGTAAAATTAGTATACCAGACGAAGAGATAGATAGAAGTTTTGTGGAAATTGAGAAAAATAATAATATGACGCGTGATGATTTAGAAAATCTATTTATTGGCATGGGATCATCATGGGAAAAAATGAAAGAAGTCTTTAAACGGATGAAAGCAAGCAAAATGCTTATTGATCATACGATTAAATCTCATCTTGTTGTACCGAGAAAGGCTATTATTGCGTATTATGAACAAAACCCAGAGTGGCTTGATGTATCATATACATTAAAGCGAGCCTTTGTTCCCAGTGATAAAGTAGAAAATGATACAATAAAAACAGAAGATATTATTTGGTCATTACCATTTACGGTACTCGATAGTGATCTTGCACAAGATAAATATATGATAAAAAATCTTTCTTTAGAAGAAACATCAGAGCCAATAAAAATAGAGGGTGGTTTTGAGTTATTCTATCTCGTTGCTAAACAAGAGCGAAGGCTAAAAACGCTCGAAGAGCGATATGCAGATATAGCAGATATATTAAGAAAGCCTCGCTATATTGAACTTCTTGATGGGTTTATGAAAGAGTTAATGGCAAAAAGTTATGTTAAGTATTTGTAGGTAAAATATTAATTATAAAAATATTAGTTACTTTTTTTTTTTATTTTTTTATAGTCACCTGAAATTGGTATAATATTTAAAAAACTATTATTTGGAGAATTATATGTCTCGCGATTCTATTTATCCTTCAATACCAATAGGAGTTGAGGACTATAAAGAGATTATCGATAAAAAAAATACTTATATTGACAAAACGCTTCTCATTAAAGAATTTTGGCAGGATGGAGCTAAAGTTGTTTTAACTCCTCGACCTCGTCGATTTGGTAAAACGTTAAATCTTTCGATGCTCAAATATTTTTTTGAAAAAACAGAGCAAAACACGGCCTATCTTTTTGAAAAAACAAATATATGGGATTATCCAGAATTCCCTGTCCTTCAGGGACAGTTTCCTGTTATTTTTTTAACGTTTAAAGATATTAGGGTTAATTCTTGGGAATCAGCTTATACAAAACTTGCAGCTATTATAGCAGAAGAATGTAAACGGCTCTTACGTAGTATCAACATAGAGAAAATTCGAACTTTTGATATTGCTATTTTTAATCGGCTTGTAGATAAACAAGCTTCTGAACAAGAATTGATGGACAGTTTACAGTTTTTATCACGTCTACCTATATGAGCAGGCTGGAAATAAGGTTATCGTTTTAATTGATGAATATGATGCTCCTATAATATACGCCTATCTGCAAGGTTATTATGAAAAGATGATAGAGTTTATGCGTAACTTACTTTCAACAGTATTAAAAACAAATCCTGCGCTCGAAAAAGGCTTTTTAACAGGTATAACTCGCACAGCTAGAGAAGGAATATTTTCAGGACTTAATAATCTTTCTGTATGCACCATATTAAGTACTAAGTATTCTGATAAATTTGGTTTCACTCAAGAAGAAGTAGATCAGTTATTAGTTAATTATGCTCTTGTTGATAAAAGAGATGATATTAAAAATTGGTATGATGGGTATATATTTGGTCAAACCAATATTTATAATCCTTGGTCATTACTTAGTTGTATTGAAAATAAAGGTGTTTTTCAAACTTATTGGGCTAATACCAGCAATAATGATCTTATCAGGGATCTGATTGCCAGATCTGGACAAGCAATTAAAAATGATATAGAGCTTCTATTGCAAGGGAAAAAAATTGTCGATAAAGAGATAGATGAGAGTGTTTCATTGCGAGATCTTAAAGATAACAGCCAAAATACTCAAGGGTTTTGGGGGTTATTTCTTTCTACGGGTTATCTTACTGCAACATCTCATACCATAATTGATGGTAGATATCGCTATACTCTAGCTATTCCTAACAAAGAAATCTCATTTCTTTACCAAGATCTTGTTGCTAAAGCTATTGACCAAACATTACAATCTGGTCAAATCACTGAATTATTTACTGCGCTTATGACAGGAAATCAATATAGACTGACAACTCTATTACAAGAATTTGTTATCAATAGTTGCAGTTTTTATGATCTACCCTATAACGATTTAGAACGCAAATCGGGGTCCCCACTGGATAAGTGGGGTAACAGTATACATTTATTTGTTTTAGGGTTGTTAGCCGGACTTTCAAATCGTTATATAATTCAGTCAAACCGAGAATCAGGCGATGGACGTTATGATATTGTGCTCATACCACGATTATCGCAAGATCCTGGCGTTTTGATTGAATTTAAAAGAGCCACAAGCGATAAGCCAACAACGCTTGTAAGAACAGCTAAAAAAGCTTTGCAACAGATAAAAGATTTTGATTATAAAGCGCAACTAAGGACTTTTGACTATAAGGGTTCTATTTTTTGCTACGGAATTGCAGCTCATGGTAAACGTCTGGTGGTGAGCATGGAAATAATTAATCGTGTTTACTGATCTTCTTGTTCGTTAGCTATTTGTTGAGCTAAAAGTAATGTCTTTTGAATAAGTTCATCTTTTTTGTGTTTAAGTTCTGGTTTGTTATCAAAATACGTAGCAAGTAGATCAGGGAAATCCATGGTCGTTTTAATGGCATTATTTCGTCGTTCCCGTGGTGAATTTTTGCGAATAGGGATAATGCCAACTACATACATAGCCCGATGACATGCTGCTTGAATTAACTTCAAATCTACTTTGTCTGGTGTTGCTTCTGCTATATGATATATAATTTTTACGATTGCTTCTTCTAGTTTATGCGGCAAAAGGGCTTTGAGTATCTGCTCAGTCTGATTTTCATAGGTATTGAGAACTAGTTCGACTTGTATAAATGGACGCACTGGTATAGGAATAAACGTATGATTGGTAACCCCTTTTTTTTCAATGGTAACCAAACAAAATCCTTTTTCTTCTTTTCTTTCACCAAAATCAATACGGTCAATAGAGCCAGAGTAGATGATGGCTGGGTAGCCTCCAGGATTAAGATTTTGATAGCGGTGTAGATGCCCAAGGCCAACATAATCGAATGGTGGTATTGCCAGTTGCGATGGTAAAAAAATGGGATCAGTGCCATAAATAGCTCGTTTTTCTGAGCCAGAAAATATACCACTGCTCACCGTAAGATGTCCTGCAAGTACGGCAGGAATAGTCGGATCAAGGTGACGGGCTTCTTCAGCTATAATTTTAGTGACGGCGTCTGATATATAGGAGGTAATTTCTGTAGCTGATTTATAGAGATGTCTGTTATCAATAGATAATGAATTACGTGTGGGCCAGGGAATACCGAGAATAGAAACGGGACCATTTTTTGTTTTAAGATGTACTACTTCTGGTTTTGCAATGACATAAAAATTATCAAGAGGGAGATTGCCAAAAATATCTAATGCATTTGCTTTCCCAAAGCTGAGTGGATTATCATGATTGCCAACAATAATGATCGTAGGAATTTTTGCTTGATGAAGTCGCAACAGAGCTTTTACTAATAATTTTTGTTGTGTTGGGCTCGGATTAGCTGTTTTATAGGCATCACCACTGAAAAGAAAAAAATCTATCTGGTGTTCAATGGCAGCATCTATGCAGAGATTAAATGATTGTTCAAAATCGAGAAGACGTGTATGAATCCCTGTTTTTGGATCTATTTTTCCGTAGTTTTCCATGCCAAAATGGACGTCTGCGGTGTGAATAAAGGTGATCATAAATTTTTTTATTCTCTATCATGTAGTAAGGTTTTGATTCTATGCACGCTAATCCCGTATCTGTAATACTTGTTTGTAACACTCCAAAGGGAGTGTTACAAATGGGCAACGTTTAATTATAGTCTATTATTTTCCTGTGGGTTGGTGTCTCTGTTTTTAGTAGATAAAGTATTCTGTTTTTTTTTATAGTTCTCTTTGTTAATCTGTAACGCTCGGCCAAAAGCGAGTGCGTGTTCTGGGACAGTTTTGGTGATGGTTGAACCCGCGGCAGTATACGCATTATCATGAATAGTAATTGGTGCAACAAGAGTATTGTTGCTGCCGATAAAGCTATTATCGCCGATATGTGTTCTGTTTTTGTTTACCCCATCGTAATTGCATGTTATAGTACCGGCACCAATATTGACCTTATTGCCAACGTATGCATCACCAATAAAACTCAGGTGTTTAATTTTTGTATCATGCCCTATTTTGCTATTTTTTATCTCAACAAAATTACCAATAACGCTTTTAGTTTCAATAATTGTATTGTTTCGTAGATGCGCAAATGGTCCGACTATTGCTTCTGATTTAATGAGAGAATCATGGATTACTGAATGTGCATGCACCGAGACATGATCTTCAAGCGTGACATTGTGGAGTATGCTATATTCACCTATTTTGCAATGAGCACCGATATGGGAGTTGCCCGTGATATGTACACCACTTTTGATATACGTATCAGGTTCGATAGTGACCGCTAGATCTATATGCGTTGATTGAGGCATAGCAAAGCGGACTCCTCTATCCATCCAGCTTTTTATAATCTCTGTTTTTTTGATCTGTTCTGTTATGGCTAGTTCGGCTAGCGTGTTAACGCCACAAATAGTTGTAAAAGGAACTGATACAAGACAGACTGCCAGATTGTTTTTGCTTGCTATCTCTACAAGATCGGTTATGTACCATTCTTGTGTATCACTATTAGCGGTAAGTTTATCTATATATTGGTGTAAGAATGAGCGATTAATGAGATAGATGCCTGCGTTAATAGTACGCTCAGCATAATTAGTTGTATCAAGGTGCTTGGCTTCAATTATGGAGATATGGTTGTCGGTTTCAATAATGCGACCATATCCGGAATGTTCAGCGTATTCGTACTCTGCAGTAATTAAACTTAGGCAAGCATTGGTTTCAGTATGTTTTTTGAACAAAGATTCAACTATCTGTTGAGATACCAGAGGCATGTCACCATTTATGACCAGGATATTGTCAGCGTACCAGTTTTGTTGGGTACATAAAAGGGCATGACCGGTGCCACGTTGTTCTTTTTGCATTACGAGAGAAATATCGGTTTTTATTTTTTCTGATATGCTTTTGTTGGTTGCTAGTGCGTGTGCAATTTCTTCTGCTTGATAGCCCAGGACCAGAGTTATTGATATACCTAAAGATTGTAAAAGTTGAATGGGATATAAAATCATGGGTTGGCCGCATAGGGGAGCGAGTAATTTTGTTTGTTTTGTGTGAAAGCGAGAGGATTTTCCAGCAGCAAGAATAATTGCTTGTATGGTAGTATTCAGGGAACTATCGTGAGAGTTATTATTGAAATTATGGCTAGAGTTATTGTTGATCATAAAAAATTCTTTCTTAAGATAAAAGAGCAAAATTAAAGTAACAAAAATTAAATAAAACTAAAGTAACATATTACGTATATGATTTTAAAATTTACATGATTTTAAGATTAAATTATATCAGTTTTATTAAAGAATAGTTAAAAGATTTAAAAAATAGTTTTTTTGATATTTTTATGTTGTGAAATGGATAATTATTGTATCTAAAAAAACAGGTAAAAGTTGTTGCATGATTTAGGATAAATCGTTATTCTTTTTTTGCTTTATGTTTTGGGCATAATTAAAAGTTATTTTTTTAAGAAAGGTTTTTGTATGCAAGCTATACGTTTTTTTGGGTTATTAATGTTAATTTCGTGTACGTCCTTATTGGGCAGTTGGTCGATCATTGATCAGGCAAAAAAGGCTGTTAATTTTGTATTCGGTAGAGGTAATAGTTCGAATAATTGGTCATTAGAAGAATTTGAGGAAAGAAAAAACGCAATATTGGACAGCCATAAAATTAAAGGGGTAGCGATAGATAGAAATGGTAATAATTGGTTTCATTCATCTGGACTAGTGACATGCATAACTCCTAGAGGCACAATCTATCAAAAAACAGGTGATAGTCCTAATTTAACAGTTTGTGGTCGAGACGAAAAAGAAAAATGCATGCAGGCACTAAAACAAACATTATTAGGAGGGGTTGGAGACCTCGATCAAATACTTGATAGATATTCTACGGAACACATGAAGCCAAAATCACCAGTTGATGAAAAACAAGACCAGTAATTTTTAACATTAATAGAGAGTAGAGAGAGTAGATAAAGCAAGAGTAGTGTGATCTAATAATTGTTTTTTTACGAAGGGGTTTATATGAATGTTACACGTTTGTTTGGGTTGTCTATTTTAGTTTTGAGCGCACCACTAATGGGTATGGATTCGCCGCGATGCACACCTGGCGTGGTGGCGGTAAGATCATCTGAAGATACCTTTGCTATAAGAGCAACAGAAGATGGAACAGCAACGTTTTATCAGAATGGCGATGTTGTTGGGTTGTTAACGATGGGCAAAGGAGGAAAGATGGATATTGGTTTTAATCCGCGAAAGGGGAATCTTTTAATCAATACTTGTCAAGGAAGCGTTAGGTTCAAAGATTTTGTTAATGGAGGAGAAATCGATAACTGTTCAGTGGGCGATTTGCAGGATGATGTTTCGGTGAAGAGTAGAACTGTGGTGCCAAAGTCTCATGGTAGAATGTCGGCTGGTAGCGGCAGAGGAACAAGTAGTAGGATTTCGGGCGGTAGAATACCTCGAGGTAGTGTAGTCAGTAATAGGAGTGGCCGTGTATCTTCAGGGAACGGGTCGGTATTAGGGCATGGAGGTATAATGAGGGGTAGGTCTCCGGAGCGTGGCGAAGGAGCAAGAGTTAGAGATAGGGATAGAGGTTGGAGAAATTGGGGAAGTTGGGGCAAGTGGGGAGAAGTATCTTTCGAGCAAGAACAGCTTCAACTTAAACAACAATCGGGAGAATGGTTTCCGGGAGAAAAAGAAGCTAAAGAACAATCTTTACTTGAGCAGCAACGTGCGCAACAAAGTCGGGTAAAGTTAAAAGAAGAACAAGATGGTGCAGTAGTGTTAGCAATAGAAGCCAGTATTTTTGAGCAAAAAAGACTTGAACTTGAGCGTCAAAAACGGCAATTAGACGAGCAAATGTATCTGTTGGAGCAACAGCGAAGTGGATTAGCAGAGCAACAAAGAAAATTAGAGCAACAAGCACTTCAAGAATTGCCAGAATTAGAAGATAATTTACCACCAGCATAGGAAGAATCAGAAGTGGGAGACATAGAAAAAGGTGATGGTGAGGGCAAATAGGTTAATAAATAAGAGCAGTTTGGTAAGAATTAGAATAAAATTTTGATTTAGACAGAATTTTTATTGGGTATGATAAAAGATTTTGCCGAAGAATTTTCTTTGGCGAAATCTTTTATTTTTTGGATTATTTTTTTCTCTTTTATGTTTGCAAAAAGCTAAAAAAGATTTAGCACTGAATTTAGTATAAAGTAATAGGGTAGAATTAAATAATTTTTTTTAGTTAATATAAGAGGTTGTTTCTATGAAAGTTTTACGTAGTTTGTTGGGATTGTTTATTTTAGTTGCGTATGCGCCATTAATAGGTATGGGTGGCACAACAGTTGTGCCGCATTGTAGCGGTGGTGTAACCGTTAGGAAAAGTGGCCATAATATGTTTGATGTGTCGTCAAATAGAGGTGGGACTGTAGAGTTTTATTGTGATGGTATTTGCGTGGGTAGTGGAACTGTAGAGCGCGGAGGAAGGGGGCGTTTTGGTTTTGATTCAGGGGGTCAGTGTACTACGTCCAATACGCGAGGTATGAGTTTCTCTGGAGGTGGAATAAGCACAAGGGCAAGCAGAAATGTGGGTAGGGGTTGGCTGTCCTCTTTATCATCGATCCCGCCAATGCCACCAATGCCGCCAATGCCACCAATGCCGCCAATGCCACCAATGCCGCCAATGCCACCAATGCCACCAATGCCACCTATCCCGCCATTGCCTTCTCTATCGCCGTTACGTTCGCTACCTTCTTTAGCCCCTTTATCAATATCTTCTTTGGCTGGCTTGTTGCCCCAAGGAGTTAGGTCAGCGTTAGGATTGTTAGAAAGAGTGACGGGCGCCTTGGAAGATATTAGTGATGAAGGAAAAAACGCGTTATATTTGAGTCCAGAAGCTTTTGCAGAAGTCGCTCGGAAAACTGTTGGTAGAGCGGATGATGTTGATAGGATAGATAGTCAAAGAAATAGTTGGAAAGTTAGGGATGGGATTGACGGAAGCGTAACGTGTACAACCCCTAGGGGAACGATCTATAAGATGAAAGACGGGTTTGATGGATTAGTGAATTGTACAACTAATCATGGAGTGGAAATTTATAGGATACAAGATGGGTATGGCGGAACAGTAAGATGTGTGGTTCGACCAGAACAGTTAGTGCGGGGTGGAGGATTTCAGCGTTTAAATCAGTTACGCCAAGAGCGTGAAGATGAACGTAAAGCTATGGAAGCGTCTCGACAGTCGCAGCATGGAGGCGGGCGTGCTTCAGCCAGCGGGCAGGCCACAGAAATAAAACAAGCAGAAGAGGAATCTCAACTTTTGTTTTTTAGAGAAGAGCAAGCGCGAGCACGAGAAGCAGAAAAAAAATGTTTAGCAGCTTTGGCAGCAACTCAAAAAGAGCTTGAATCCAAGGTCCAAGAATTAAAGCGCCAACTAGCAGCAGCACCAGCAGCACTAGCAGCACCAGCGGTCGATGCTCCTCCAGCATACGGCGACGTAGGAGTCGATTTACCACCACCATATCCAGGACCGAACCATGAAAACCCTGAAGAGTTAGGAAAAGTCCTGCCATCACCAGCAGCAGAACGACAAGAACAGCAGCAACCATCGCCAGGAGAAGGGCAGCCAGGATACCAAGAATATTCGCCACAACTACCATCACAAGCAGCAGGGTCGAGCCAGCAGCCAGGGAGATCGTATGAGGCAGATAGAAGTGTTGTTTTTCCTGTTGTTGCTGCAGCGGGAATTCTGTTCAGTTGGTATTGTTTTAAAGCAATGGTGGCCAGAGCTACTTTGGCTAATTTGAAGTGATAAATGGGGAGATTTTGCTTTTTCTCTGTTATCAAAAAATATTTAAATTAGTGTTTTAAGCTGGTGGTCTATGGAGGTAGTTTTTTTGTGCAAGATTGATAATTTCTTACTTTTGAAAAAGTAAGTATAACTGCGTAAAGTGCTATAAAATGCTATTATTTTTCTGATATATATTTTTAATAGAGTAAGAATGAAAGGTTTTTTTATGTCTGTTATACGTTATCTTTTCGGGTTATCGGTTTTGATTTCATGTGCACCATTATTGGGTATTGGTGCATCGACACGTAGCACTGATTGTCGTGGTGGTGCCTTAATGGATCTTAAAGGACCTGCAGAAGAAGGATTTAGGGAAAGTTTTCAGGTAGTTGCAGAACCAATAAGGGGGCTATCATTTTTTGAAAGATTCATACAACGAAGAAAGAGTCCTGCAAGAAGCGTAGATTTTGACGGTCCTGGAGGTGGAGGAAGACCAATAGCTAGATTACATGTAGGGCTGGCAGGAGGAAAGGCGATTTGTACATTTAATCCATTATCGGGAGAAGGTTTTTTGGAACACAGTGAAGGAGATATGAGATTTGAAAATTGTAGACGTGGTGGAATACAAGCTTCAGGTAGTAATTCTAGGGCGGTTGCGGTAGGGGTCGGAGTCAGTTGTGTTCTAGGTGCTGTTGGCTTGTATCATTTATTTACAAAGTATAATCGTAAAAATTGTTCATAAAATAACGTGAGTTCGCTGTAAGAAAACTATAAAAACCAGCTTTGATAGTACTTTTTTTACAGCGCATTAAAAATTTTTTATAGGCTATGGTTCCCTCGGGGGCCATAGCCTATAAAACTTTAATTAGTGTTTTAAGCTGGTGGGTCTATAATAATAGTTTTTTGTGGAAGATTGATAATTTGTTACTTTTGAAAAAGCAAGAACAATTGTGTAAAGCGTTATAAAATGGTATTATTTTTCTGTTATATATTTTTAATGCAGTGTTATAGTAGTAGGTCTTTTATGAAAATTGTACGTCGTTTTTTAGCGTTATCTATTTTGATTTCATGTGCACCGTTAATGGGTATGAATTTAACTGGACTTTTTGTAGTACCAGGTCGAATAAGTCAAAATCTAGAAGAACTAGCCTGGCTAGAAAAAGCTATTAAAAAAGGTTCTATGTCAGTCGAAAAACTGCAATTGAAAAAAAAAGACATAGAGGCAACAAAAAAAGAACTACAACAACTAGAAGAAGAAAAAGAAAAACGAGAACGAGCATTTCAAGAATTACAAGAAGAAAACCTAAAACAACTAGAAGAATTGAAGCGCGCTAGTTGGAGGAGGTTCTTCTTTACTCGTTTATATTCTAGCGCTAGAGAAAGTGATGCACTAGAAGAAAGTTTATTTTTGCATCCTGACTATTTTCGTACTGAGGCTGAAGCAGCTTTTAGACGTTTATCAAATTCGCCAGGAGCGATTTCACGGACTTTAATTTTTAAAGGGAATGCTTGGAAAGTTCGAGAATGGTTATGGAAAACAATAAGTTGTACAACGCCCAAAGGAACAATATATACGCTGGATTGTGAAAGTAACCTGGTGAAATGTGTAAACAAGCATGGAATAGAAATTTATAAGGAGGGGATTGGAGAGAATGGTAACTATACGATTCCTCCAGAAAGGTTGGTAGAGGGGCTTTTTTTGCAGTTAGAAGGCTTACGGCCACTAATTGAACACGGACCTCGTCAAAGACTTGAGCGTGAAGCAGGAGCTCGGGCTGAACGAGCAGAAGAGAGGAACCGAGAAGAGTTATTGCCACCACCATATGATGAAGCAATAGTCTTTGCTGATGGCTTTTCGTCTAACTTGAGACTAAAGCTAGGTAAAAATATACTTTTATTGAGTTTAGCAATGGGCATTGCTTTCACTATAGGGAGGCTTTCTGCTTCTAGAAGATCCAACTAGAAAACTTAATTGATTGGGATTAGGTAATTGAGCGTAGGCGGTTGATAAAAAATAAGATATTTGTTATCTTGTACATAGGTCTATTTGAATTTTTTTAAAATAGAGGTGAGGATAATATGAAGCTAATATGGAGTATTAACTATAGATTTTTCTCTCTAGGGAGTCTATTTTTTTTACCTATTTTTTTATTTAGCTCAGTTTTGCAGGCTGAAAATTCCTTTTTTATTAAAAAAGAGGGGGGTGTGGTATTTCCCAAAGGTTTTATTAAAGGGACTGCAGGTTCAACTTATCAGAATGGTGGGCATAAGCATTGGGATAGTCTTGGCTATACACCTGAAAGTAATTGGACTATGTTTGAAAATAGGTCTGATTTTAGGTTTATTATCAATAGAGATCGTCAAGGCGGGCCATCGTTTACCTTTAAAAAATCGCCTCCTATTGATCGGGGAGAAAAGGTAGGGATAGCTGCTGATGGCTGGAATCGGATGTTTGATGATATAGCATTAATCAAACAGCTTGGCTGTACAGGTCATCGTTTTGAGATGCCTTGGACAGACCTTAATCCAGAATTGGGTCTTTTTAATGAAGAAGCATTCGCTTTTTTTGATGCTTATATAGATGCACTCATAGAAAATGGTATTGAGCCTATAGTGACGCTTTATCACTGGGTTCACCCAGCTTGGTTTGAAAAATTAGGAGCATGGGAGCATAAAGAGAATATTGCCCACTTTGTTCGCTATTGCAAAGAAGTTTTTAGACGTTTTGGACACAAAGTAACGTATTGGTGCACTATTAATGAGCCGACAGTGATGAGTGCGTGTGGATATATTTTAGGTTCACATTCGCCAGGAAAAAAAGATTTTGCTTCAATGTCGCGTCTTTTTTTGCCAACGTGCGCTCTTTCCTATGTGCCACATAATTATGATTTGGCAGCAGAGGTGCTAGCCAATCTTTTTAGAGCGCATATAGACGTTTATGAAGCGTTAAAGCATATGCCTCATGGCAAAAAAGCGCAGATCGGTATTATTCATCAGAAAGTTAAGTTTCATCCAAAAATAAGAGATGAATTTGGCTTTGCTACTATCAATAGAGTAAGTTATCTTGTTGCTGAACAGTTTAATAAGAATTTTGCCCATGAAACGTTTATGAATTTTTTTAAAACTGGTTATTTTACGTATACTATCCCTGGTAAAAAAGCATTCCAATATGTGGATACACGTGCACCCAGGAGCTTAGATTTTATTGGGCTGAATGTGTATTCAGATGTGTATGTAGGGCCAGCTCCGGGAACTAAAGATGATACCGAAGTTATGACTGATATGATGAATTGGGCAATGCGACCAAGCGATATGTATGATGCAATTAAAGAAGTTGGGACGGTTTTGAAAGTTCCTATGTTTATTACTGAAAATGGCGTTTGTGATGCCAAGGATGACCGCAGAGAACGGTGGATTATTGGGTATGCTAATGCAGTTGAAAAGGCGATCAGCGATGGCTGTGCGGTGATTGGATATTGTTATTGGTCTCTTCTTGATAATTATGAGTGGAACATGGGGCATAATAAAAAATTTGGTTTGTACCAAGTTGATACATTATCTGATGACCCAGCTAAAAAAACGAGAATTTTACGTTCAGGTTCATATGTTTATAGAGATTATGTTAAAGTAAGTAATTAAGTTTATAGGTGGCAGAATAGTAAAGTAACGTGAGTTCGACGTAAGAAGATGGTAAAAGCAGCTTGAATATTAGTTTTACCGTGTACTAAAACTTTCCATCTGTGGCTTCGAAGAGACCAAAAATAAATCTAGTCTACTTTGCCAAAAAATCTTCATGTATAAAAAATCATAGAAAGCTGATCGCTTAGATAGAGGTCGACTTAGCTAAAAATATGCAGTTTTGCAAATTTGTAGTTATTGTTGTTAAAATGTGTATAATTATATTTCAGAATTATATTTCAGAATTAGCGTATAATAATTGACTGCTTTTTGTCGCGTCTTGTTATGAGAAAAAAATCGTATAAATAGGGTAAAAAATATGGAATCATTGAAATTGTTGTTGAAATTGTCATTTATATTTTTATTTGCTAGTACTGTTGTACAATCAAGCTTTGCTGCAAACAGGCTTGCGGTCTCGGGGCATGGAAAAGATCCTGAATGCCGCCGCCGCAGGCCAGGCTTAGAGATGGATTCTGATGAAGCCGCCCGGGCAGATTTTATAAAAAAATATCTCAAGGGAAAGCTATCTAGTGTAGCAGAAGCAATGAGTGCAACGAGACAAGGTTTGAACTTATTAGAAATTCTAACGAATAGGGGAAAAGAAGAGTTACAATTTTTTCGAGGCCAAAAGGTAGATATTTTAATAAAAGCACCTTATTTATTGCCTAAATCATTATCTGAAGAATTTTTTCTTAAGTATGAAGGTCAAACATTCAACGATGAAAATGTTGCAGAAATTTATAAAAATTTGGTTTGGGATAAGACATTCAAAAATCAAGTTAACAGATATATAAAAACAAGGGAAAACTTAAAAGGTTTATATAGAAATGAAAGCTTGCTCGAAGAGCTATTAGTAGGTTTGCAACAACAACAAAATTCACAACCAGAAAAAGAAGCAGAAATAAGAGAGTGGTTGGTGGAAAGTCTATACGGACAACGAAAGACTCAAGATGAGCAAGATGAAAAAGAGTTAGAAAAACTTTCTTCAGCAGAAGAAAGGAAAGATCAAAATTAAAAGAGTGTGAGCTCTTTATCCGGTAATGCATATGAGATGGACCTAAAAAATTTGCAAGAAAAGCGGTAGAGTGCTGAGCGCTTAGATCGAGTTTGTATTATTTACGCTTTATGCTGTAGCGTATTAAAAGATAGCGAAAGTTTTTGTGTATTAATCGATTGTTTAAATTCTTCAGGTAAATTCATATCAGCTATGCTAAACGAACCTGTTTTTACGCTTTCTTCTTGATCTACCGGGATTGTTAAAACAAGAAAAAAAGTGTTAACCGCTTGGAGCCAACAGTGACGATCAAAGGGGAATGTCAGCGTTTGTGTTTTTTTATTCCAAATACCGTCAGAGATGAAAAAATCTTGAATAGGATAGAATGTCCTTTCAAAGTTTTTTTCGTATAATGAGCCGGTTAGTTTTTCAAGATGAGGCCCGAACCACTGAAGAGTGATTTGTGAAAGACGAATATAATCTTTGATTTTTTTTTTAAACGTTATGCTGCCTGCTAAAATCCATTTGCCACCAAAATGCGCGATGCGATCTTGATCATTTTCTAAATTTTCCCATTTTGGTTCAAGTATTATTTTAAAATTATTATCGTCGATAGCGCTTGAAATATAGGCTGTAAAAGGAGTGATTATTATAGAAAGTAATACAAAAATAAGTCTATTTTTTTTCATGACTATTCCTGCTTATTGTGCTGTTATGGTCCTGTTATGGCCTACGTGCTTAAGACATACTTTTTTATTTTTTTGCTTTTCTATGATAGTTGATTATACGGTATCATAAAAGGTGGGCAAACAGAAAGTATTTACGTGATTTGGCGATAATTATCGACGTCTGGGCAAGAACTGCCTACTCGAGTGGGAGTTGTTGCTAGGAGTAGGGACTATTTCATAGGACATAGTCAAAGTTTTTTTGTTTAAGTAAGACGGTATCGGGGGAAAAGACTTTCCGGCGTCTTTAAAGACATGTATGAAAAAGGCATCAATCTCCCTATCTCTAGAAGAAGTGACGAGTTGTATGCTTTGAGGAAAGCCATTAGCGCCAATCGTGAGCATAATTCTTGGATTAGTAGAAAAATTTTGGTTTGCATTGGGGTATTCTTTATTAAGCATTCTCATACTTTGAAGGATGCAGCCGCTTATTCTTTCCATATATCGTTCTTGTTTTAATTGTTCTGCCGTGGGTGGTCCATCATGATTACCGCGAATAGAAAGCCTGCTATCTCCCGTCTGATCGCAGCCATACCCCATTAAAGTTTTTGCAAGTTTTGCTAGGTCTGCGCGAACCGCTTGCATTTTTTTGGCTTGTAATTCTTTTTGAGCAGCAATTTTTTGCTCTTTTGTTGGTGTTGTGGGCATTAATGGTTTTTGCATAGCCGGCACAGAATTTAAAATTTTTGTAATAGGTGCTTTTTCTTGCGTAGTTTCTGCGGCTTGAACAGTTTCTGTAGTATCGACCTTTGTTGGTGTTTGGGCTATAGTTT
Organism: uncultured bacterium; assembly: GCA_963719415.1. GTDB lineage: Bacteria > Babelota > Babeliae > Babelales > Vermiphilaceae > JAPLIS01. Next base: position 1,219,452 of record OY970383.1, read on the forward strand.
TTGTGGGATGTGGAAGCATGTTTGTTTGCACAGGCGTTTGGCTGGTGGTTTCTGTTTCATGTGCAGGCACATCGCTTAAACTTGTGCTTTCTTGGCTGGAACTTAAAGTTTTTGGTATGATATTTAAATTTTCTGTATTATCTAGATTTTCTGTATTATCTAAAATTTCTTGTGTGTTATGTATGGTTTCTGAAATAGGATTATTTATGAGTGCTGGGTTTAATGGAGCATGTCTTGTAGCCCATTCTTCTTGCTTTTCTGGGAGAATAACAATCTCGGCTTCAGAACGATGAGCTTGGGATTCGGATTTTTCTGAATCAAATCTGGCGTAGCGATGCACGAAAATAAAAATAAGTATGCAGAGATGCAATATAATCGAGATAACTATGCTAACGATTTTATTGCGATGAGGGGAGATGGTTCTTTCCATAGTACCCATTTTTTTCATGTGTTTAATTGATGTCTTGCTTCTAGACTTATTATTATTCTATAATAACTTATTTTTATTTGTGATATAAAGCAAGTTTGTTTTTTATGTATTTAACTCGATTGATTTAATATAAAGGCTGTGTCAGATTTTTTGACAATTGACCAGGTTGGCATTATTTGATGAGATTTATTTTGGGATTTGTTTTGGAATTGTGTAAGAGGGTGCGTAAGAGGTTGTACAAGAAAGTGTTCAATTTCTGCTAAAAAGCGTTCAGTGGGGGTAAAGGATACGTTAGCCTTGATAAGCCAGAAAAGAATAAGGCGATAGCGCATAAAAGGGTCTTGTTTAAATAGAAGCGTGCGAGATAGTATAATCAAGCCATTTTTTTCGTGAGCTATTTGATTAAATAATGTTTCTGTTAAGCGAGCAAGAAATTGGTCTGTTGTTTGAAGATGTTTTATCGTTTTTTGGAAGTTTAGTTCAAAGCGTTTATCGCATTTGGTAAGCACGGGAAGGAGCTCGTGTCGAATGCGATTGCGTAAAAAAGTAACATCGGCATTGCTCTGATCTGTGCAATAAGAGATAGCGTTATTATGTAAATAGTCAAGAATGTCGCTTTTTTTCGTTTCAAGAAGAGGTCGGATATACCATTTATTTTTAGGATATATTGAAGCAAGTCCTGTTGGCGTGGTGCCGCGCAGAAGTCGAATAAAGAATGTCTCTTGTTGGTCGTTAGCGTGATGGGCAAGAGCGACGAGATCAGCATTATATTCGTTTTTAATTTGTTTAAAAAAATAGCGTCTCATGCGACGTGCGTATTCTTCTTTTGAACCATTATATTTAGGTGTATACTCTGTCAGTTCTGATATTTTTTTTATAATAATGGGTATATCAAAATGAGTGCAGACTTGTTTGCAAAAAAGAGCTTCTTGCTCGGATTCTATGCGCCATTCATGATTCAAGTGTGCAGCAATAAGTCTGAGATTATACTGCTTTTGTAAATTTTTAAGGAGATGCAGTAAAAAAACAGAGTCAGGACCACCAGAAAAACCGACTATTATCAGAGACCCGGATGGTAATAGTTCATGTTTTTGAATAAAGGAGATAATGCGTTTAATAAATGGATTAGAAAGCATAATTATTTTTTTTCGCGCAGCTCGGTAATTTCTTTTTCTGTCAATCCGGTAAGGCGAACAATATCAGCAATGGTAAAAGATGCTAAAAGCATTTGTTTTGCTGTCATCAATAGAGCTTTTTTTGCGCCATGTTTTTCACCCTCGCGCAAACCCTCTTTTAAACCTTCTTTTATGCCTTCTTTTATGCCTTCTTTTATGCCTTCTTTTATGCCTTCTTTTATGCCTTCTCGTAAGCCCTCTTTTATGCCTTCTCGCAAGCCTTCTTTTAAACCTTTTTGTTTTCCTTCTTTATTGGCTAGTCTTACTGCGCTTTGTTGATAGCTTATACGGATAGATGCTTCATCGTATTTATACAATGCTGCTTCTGACCAGGTCATTCGATCAGCAATACCACATGCTTCGATTAATTCTTGGCGATCTAAAGCTGCAGGAATCTGATCTCGTTTTTTAATCTCTTTCATGAAATATAGCCATTTGTCTTCAGTCGTTACCAATTCATGCTCTGTTTTGCGAAACTTTGGCAATTCAACAAAAGCAAAAGTAAGCTCTTCCAAGTCTCGCTCATGTGTTTTTCTATCTAAAATTTCGTGAATTGATTTATAATTTTTTTTTTCTGGAAATAAAACAAAATTGACAATAGAAAGTACCACAACTGGCATAAGTTCAAGATATGGTTTTCCCTTGCCTAGTTGCATGCTATAGGTTTTGGCGCCATAATAAACTATTCGTTTGCCAAATTCTTCTGCGCGAGCTACTTGCATTTCAACAATATATTTAGTGCCGGCTTGATCAAGGCAAAAAACATCAAGAATATTGTCTTTTTTATCGGGTGTTTGTGGTAATTGTTCAGTATTTAAAAAGGTAATCGAAATAATTGTTTTATTACCAGTAAGTTCTAACATTGAATTTAAAAAAGAAATAGTAATCGATTTATGCTCTTCTGACCCAAAAATTTTTTTGAATGCAACGTCGTTACACGGATTTAAAAAAATCATAGTTATTTCCTCATAATTTTATCTATACACGATAATTTTATCTATACACGATAATTTTATCTATACACGATAATTTTATCTATACAGGTGATTACCGTTAAACTATTACCCCCAGAGGGGTAATAGTTTAGAGTTTTTGAGCTTGTTTTTTACTATTACTTTTTGATTATTATCTCGTATATATCTAGTTATATATCGAGATTTTTTACAAAATGGCCATATTTTTCGATATATTGTTTTCTTCCTGCTACATCATCACCCATAAGCATGGTAAACCATTTATCAGCTTCAATAGCATCTTCAATAGAGACCTGTAGCAATATTCGTTTTGTTGCATCCATAGATGTATCGAATAACTGATCTGCGTTCATTTCACCAAGTCCTTTATATCGTTGGATTGACATAAATGGTCTGCTGAGTGTACTTATTCCATTAATGAGTTTAGTAATTCCCGTGCCTGTTACATCTTTATCTTTATCCGTGATAAAGAGTTTCCATTCATGTTGTTCTGCGGCTATCAATGGTTCAAGATAAGCAAATATTTTTTTTACTTCTTGTGAGCTAAAAAAGGCAAAAGGAGTCTCCCACGATACACTGAGATGTTTAAATTCAATAAGCCCTTGTTGAGCGTCAATAGTGTCTTCATTTTCTGTGTTATCAGCTTTGTTGTATGAGACGGTATATTGAGGATATGCCTTTTGAAGGAGCGAGAGAAGTTGATCTACTCCATCAGCTTTTTGCCATTTATGGGTATAGAGTAAGTAGGTTAATTGATGTACTTGCTCATTGGGAATATTAAAGCGATGACTTAAGCCAGTTAACATCTCTTCATACTTATAAAGACGATTAAGCATTGTTAACCAATCTTCATGCGTTATTGTTTCACTATTTATAGTGAGAGATGTCTGCTCTCGCGCCCAATCAAATAAAAATGCCTTAAAAGCATGGTCATCTTTTAAATATTCTTCTTTTTTGCCAATTTTTGCTTTATATAATGGTGGTTGAGCGATATAGAGATAGCCGCTCTCTATTAATGGTTTCATATATCTGAAAAAGAAAGTAAGGAGAAGCGTTCTAATATGAGCGCCATCAATATCAGCATCGGTCATTAAAATAATTTTATGATACCGAGCTTTCGTTACATCGAAATCTTGGCCAATACTGGTACCAATAGCAGCAATAAGGTTTCTTATCTGTTCATTGGAAAGCATATTGTCTAGGCGGGCTTTTTCGACGTTTAATATTTTACCTCTGAGGGGTAAAATTGCTTGATTGTCTCGGTCCCTTCCCGTTTTAGCGTTGCCACCAGCAGAATCTCCTTCAACGATAAATAATTCTGTTTTTGCAGGATCTTCATTTGAACAATCAGCAAGTTTTCCGGGCAGAACGGTTGATTCGAGCGCTGTTTTTCGGCGTGTAAGATCGCGCGCTTTTTTAGCAGCTTCTCGGGCACGTTTAGCGGTTTCTGCTTTTTGTAATATTTTTTTTGCAATAGCAGGATTTTCTTCAAAGTAGGTATCTAAATAGGAAAAGAGCCAAGAATCAACTATTCCTTTGACGTCATTGTTGCCTAATTTTGCTTTGGTCTGACCTTCAAATTGTGGTTCTGGAACTTTAATATTGATAATAGCAACAAGCCCTTCTCTGACGTCTTCGCTCGAAAAGCTGTCACCATTTTTTAGCATATTAAAATCAGTTGCTTTTTTATTACATATTTTAGTTAACGCAGAACGAAATCCAGAGACGTGAGTACCGCCCTCGAAGGTGTTAATATTGTTAACAAACGACATAATCTGTTCGCCGTAGCCATCATTATATTGCATAGCGAATTCGAACATATAGGTATCGTCTTTGCGTTCAACATAAAGGACTTCAGGGAAAAGAGGATCCTTTTTTTTGTTGAGATATTCAACAAATGAGACAATGCCACCTTCGTAATAAAATTCATGTTTTTTATCAAGGCGTTCATCGGCAATGGTAATCCGTAAGCCCTTGTTAAGAAAAGCGAGTTCTCGTAAACGTGCAGACAAAATATCAAAGCTGAATTCTACTGTTTCTTGAAAAATTGTAGGATCAGGGGTAAAGCAGACAAGAGTACCTCGCTTGGTTGTTTTACCATCAGCCTTAAGGGGAGCTAACGGTTTGCCTATCTGATACGATTGTGTATAGATGGTATTATTTTGGTAAATGGTTAATTCAAGCGAAGTAGAAAGGGCATTAACAACCGATATACCAACTCCATGAAGTCCGCCAGAATACTTATAAGAATCTTTATCAAATTTACCCCCAGCATGCAATTTAGTAAGGGCAACTTCGGCAGCAGAAATTTTTTCCGTTGAATGAATTCCCGTTGGAATCCCTCGTCCATTATCTTCCACAGAGCAACTACCATTTTCATGAAGAACTACCTGTATAGTGTCACAAAACCCGGCAAGCGCTTCATCAACAGAGTTATCTACTACTTCGTAGACGAGGTGATGAAGACCTTTTGATCCTGTTGAGCCGATATACATAGCCGGTCGTTTTCTTACGGCTTCTAGGCCTTCCATTACTTTAATTGAATCAGCTCCATACCCTACTTTTTTGTCTGTTTTTTCGTCGTTATCCATACGGGTTCCCTATGCATTTTTTAGGCATTTTTTTACTTATAAAAATAGTAGTATAATATATAACAAATATTATTATATCATATGTTTTTTGATATGTTTATTAAATCGTGATTAAATATATATTTACTAAATCATGATTTAATACATGACTATATTTAGGTGAATTCTTTTGAATATAACTATTTTTGGTAAAGAAATGGACGATGTGTATATGCAAAGTGCTTTAGACCAGGCGCAAGAAGCCTTTTTGCAGAATGAGGTTCCTATTGGCGCTTTGGTCGTGGATGCTCAGGGGACGGTTGTCGCCCAAGCATATAATCAGGTGGAGACCCTTGGTACGCAGCGAGCGCATGCAGAAATGATAGCTATTGAAGCTGCGTGTGCAGTAGTGGGTAATTGGCGGCTTAATAATTGCTGGCTTTATGTTACTCTGGAACCATGTACTATGTGTATGGGGTTTGCGCAGCAGAGTCGTTTGGCCGGAGTTGTGTATGGTGCAGCTTCTCCGCGATTTGGCTATAGCTCGGAGTATCATGCTGGTTATGGTATGAATGAGCAGCCATGTCAGTCGGGCTATTACGAGACGAGTTGCCAGATAGCGCCGAAAATAACGGTCAAAGAGGGGGCGGTGCATACTATGCTTATTGTTGGTGGCGTTAAATCAGAAAGATCGCAAGAGATGTTGAAATTTTTTTTTAATAGACAGAGGAGTAAATAATGAGTGAAAAAACTCAATTTGATTATAATGAGATAAAAAAGGAGTTGATAGCGAGAAAAAAGGAGCTAGAGGTGAAGTTAACGAGCCTTTCTCGAGAGAAAGTGACGAATGATATTGTCCAAGATCCAGGCGATATGGCAGCAACTTCAACGATGGAATCTCTTAAGATATCTTTGCAAGATGCAGAGACAAAAGAATATGATCGCATTGTTAGGGCTTTGGCAAAAATAGAAGATGGTTCATACGGTATTTGTATAGATTGCGGTAAGCAGATAGGGGAAAGGCGGCTTAGAAATAATCCAAATTCTTCTCGCTGTCTTATGTGTCAGGAAATATTTGAAGAAAAAGGTGAATAACCAGTTTTTAATTAAGTGTGTCTTTTGACTTTTTTTTAACCTAAAGTTATTATTATTTTAATGGATATAAATATATAAATAAATTGTTTTGCATTATAAAGAGGCATAATATTGTATGGTACATCAAAAAGCTACTAATGTTACGAATAAATCAGGTAAATCAGGCAGCGTTAAGCTTGCTCATGGCGTTGGAAGACGTAAAGCGTCTGTTGCTCGTGTATGGTTAACGCATGGATCAGGTAAAATAGAAGTTAATGGCATGAGTGTTACTTCGTATTTTGATACTATTCTTTCTCGTAAATCGGTACACATGCCTTTTGAAGTCTGTCCAACAGCTTCTCAATATGATATTATGGCCAATGTTTCTGGTGGCGGTAAAATGGGTCAAGCTGATGCGATAAAGCTAGGCATTGCTCGAGCTCTTTTAAAAGATGATGAGTCTTTGCGAGTAACATTGCGTAAGCATGATTTATTAACATCTGATTCTCGTTTAAAAGAACGTAAAAAGTATGGACAGAAAGCTGCTCGTCGTAAATTCCAATTCGTAAAACGTTAATAGATTATTTTATTTACAGTGTGTGTGTGGTATGTGCAGTGTTATTGGGTACGTTGGTAAAAATAACGGTAAACGTTTTATCCTAGAAGGGCTTACTCGGTTAGAATATCGAGGATATGATTCAGCCGGCGTTGCCTTTGTAGATCAAGTAAACAATAACATCGCATATGCAAAAGCGGTTGGTGGTTTATCTTCTTTACATCAGAAAATAGCGAGTACTCATAGTTTTTCCGATCTCAATAGAGAGGGAAGTATCGGTATAGGACATTCTCGATGGGCGACCCATGGAAACCCGACAGAGGTAAATGCCCATCCTCATATTGGTTGTCAAAAAACTCTTGCTGTTGTTCATAATGGTATTATTGAAAATTACTTTGAGATTAAAAAAGAGCTTGAGCGTAAGGGGCATTTTTTTGTTTCAGATACAGATACTGAAGTTATTGTTCACCTGTATGAAGAGCTATCTTTTTTTAGTAATACAAAAGATAGCGATATAAAAGATCGTATAAAAGACACTATTGTCGAGCTGATAAGTAAGTTGCATGGCGCCTATACATTTATTCTCGTTTCAGTAGATAATCCAGATACTCTTATTTTAGTAAAAAGCGGTCCCCCTCTTTGTATAGGTATTGGCAATGGTGAATTGTTCGTTGCTTCAGATGCATATGCATTTGCTGGTCATACAGATATGCTCTTTTTTCTACCAGATAAGACTTTTGCTTTTGTAAAAAAAGATGGCTTTGCATTATATGATTTTCAGGGTAACGAGCGCGCCTGGCAATCAGAAGTCTCTCACGTTGTTTGGGAAACTCATGATAAGCAGGGATACGAGCATTTTATGCTCAAAGAAATCTATGAGCAGAAAGCCGCTCTTTATAAAACTATCTCCTATTTAAATACTATTCATGGCACGGTGGGTGATTATATAGGTCTTTCTCTTGATAAGATAGGCGAATTAGAGGGAGTACATCTTGTTGGGTGTGGTGCCTCTTGGTATGCTGGTCGCATAGGACAGTTTTTTTTTGAGTCTATTGCTAGAATACCCTGTTTGGTATCTTTGGCTTCAGAATTTAGATATATGCCCTTTTTTCCTTCTAAAAACAGACTTCATATTGCTATTTCTCAATCTGGTGAGACGGCAGACACGCTTGAGGCTTTGAATTTAATAAAAATGCATGGTCTATCGACAATGGCGCTTACTAATGTGGCGACCAGTAGTATAGTTCGTCAAGCAGATGGTTTTGTGTTGACTCAAGCAGGACGTGAGATAGCCGTTGCTTCCACAAAAGGTTTCTCTACTCAGATTGCAGTGCTTTATTGGTTGGCTCATCGCATAGCTTTTGAAAAAAAGAGTATATCAGCGCAAGAAATGGAGCGAGTGTATACTGATCTTTTATATGCAGCAGATGTTTTAGAGAGTGCTATTGGACTATATAAAGAAGATATTGTTAAGCATCATGCACCAAAATATGCTTTTTATACTAAGATTATCTGTCTTGGCCGTAATGGGAGTTATCCTTTTGCCATGGAAGCCGCACTAAAATTAAAAGAGATTGCGTATATTTTTGCACAATGTTATCCGGCAGGTGAATTAAAGCATGGGTCCCTCGCATTAATAGATGAGCATATACCGGTGTTTATTTTTTCTCATCAAGACGCTCTTATTTACCAGAAGATATTGAGCAATGCTTATGAAGTAAAAGCACGCAAGGGGCATATCGTAGCGTTTCTTTTCGAAGGTCAAATTGAGTTATCGCTGATAGCGGATCTTTTTTTTGTGATTCCCCGTGTTGCGCCACTTCTTGGTGAGCTAGCCATGACTGGCTTGATGCAGTTTTTTATCTATTCTATTGCGCGAGAATTAGGGCATCCAATCGATAATCCCCGAAATTTAGCCAAGTCCGTTACGGTAGAGTGATAAGCAGAGCGGGAAATTGGTTTCTATTTGAATAATTTAGATTGGATAATGGTGGCCAACAGAGAGAAATAGTGGGTAATTTTGGAAAATATTCCTTATCTGGTTCCAGGATCGGCGAATAATTTAAATTATATTTTATTGTTTTAATTACATTTTGCCAGTTTAAACAAGAATAGACTAATGCGTTAATGTATTGTAGAATATAATATGTAGAATATAATATATTACTATGGTTTTTATTACTTAAGAGAGATACTATGAAATTTCTACGTATAATAAGATCATTTTTGTTTGGATTGTCACTCGTATGTTTGTTGCCGGGTAATGAATTGTCGGCCGTAGATCAACGGTTTGATGGAATGTTTGGTAATCATTCCTCACGAAAACCAGTTGATAATCCATTGCACCCAAAATCGGCTCCTGCGCCATCGGTAGGCGATAAGCCATTGAATGGACAGTCGAAGGAGAAAGGTGCAGACAGTGAGCAGCCAGCAGCCGCAGATATAGATTCTTCATTGCCTGAATCATTTAAGCGTCTAGGCCTTCGTCCTTTTCCATCTTTTCCTCAGTCGAAGAAAGCGAGCAAAGAGCAGCCAGTACCGGCAGATCAAGCTTCGTTGCCTGAATCATTTAAGCATCTAGGTCTTTCCCCTTTCCCATCTTTCCCATCGCGAGACGATAGAGATCGTAAAGATAAAGAGTTATTAGGACATAAAAATGGGGAGCCCGGAGATGCTCAATTGGTGCTCAATGGAGATAAGCAGTGGTCAGATGAAGAGTTGTTGGCAATCTATAATGATGACATAGAATCAGGTAGATTGGTAATAACTGAAGAAGAGATGGCTGGGCTACAGGAGTCATTTATACAGAAAAATCAAAGAAAGCTGACCGATTCATTGGACCAATTTGTATTCGAAAAGAAGCTGTTAGAGACGGTGCGATCGGGTAAGGATAAGAGCTATTCTGAATTGCGATCAGAGATTCAACGCGAAAGTGCATCAGGCAGGCTACCAATAACCGCACAAGAAAATCATGCATTGACAGAGTTATTCTGGCAACAAAATGTAGTCGACTTTATTCGATTTGTGCGTGAACAAAAGCCGGCATTAATAATCAGAGAAGACGAATCGTTGCTAGATGCAGGGCTATCGGATGAAAAGTTATGGCCAATCATCCTTGCTGACTTGAGATCAGGGAGGATAACAGAAGAAGACATGGCCGGGCTCAAAGAATCATTTTTAGAACAAAACCAAGAAAAATTTGTCCGATTATTGATCCCATTTGTAGCCAAAAAGAAGATGTTAGAGGCGGCACGTTCGGGTAAGCCTAAAAAAAGCGAATCTCTATTGAAATTAGAGGCTCAACATGCAATTCAATCAGGTAAAGGAGTAAGAATAACTCGAGAAGAGGAGATGTTGCTTAAAGCATCATTTTTTCAAAAAAATCAAGCTGAGCTTGCTCGATTTATACGTGCAGAAAAGGTGGCTGAAGCAGTATATGCAGCTACATGGCGTGGTAAATGTGCATTGCTCATAAAAACCAATTATGCATCACTACCATCACCGGTAAAGCATGCTATTGATGTTTCGTTAGGTATTAGTTGGGCGCTAGCAGAACAGTTTAGTGGGAAGGCTGTTGATAGGGTGGCGAGGGAAGTTTCTCAAAGAGTAGTCCCTGCGCGAGCTCAAGAAGCAACAGAAAAAATTGTAGGAGTTGTGGCTGAAGGTGCGGTAAAAGATTGTTTTGTTCCTGTGGTTAATGGTGTGCTGGTGAGAGTGGGTCATAATCCTAATATTGTTAAATGGGTGCATAAGCATTTTTTTAATTTGTTGGCAGTTTGTACAGTTGTCGCCACAATGAGGCCTGCTCCTATTACTATTCCTTCTATTATTATTCCTCCTACTGTTGCCGTTCATGATCCTGTTTTAATACAAGAATTGTGGTCATTTTAGAAGAAATAGAATGTTAAAATAGATTTATATATTTTTATTTGGAGATACAGTATGAAATATATGTATATAGCAGGATTATTATTTTTTGGACTATCGTTACCATCGTTTGTTTATACTGCGATACAAGTGTTGCCTTCGAATGGCGTTTTTATTGAAGATGGGAGTGATAGTGATGATGAAAATTCTGGGCATGATAAAGATGGAGAAGTTGAATTAGAAGCTGAAAAAATAAATCAAGATCAAAGAATGTCTTCTGATGAGAGGCGAAATCCATCTTTAGACAACGTACCTGCTCTTGTCGCTGTATTGAGTCGAGAGGTTGTATTTGGCGATGATAAAGAGGGTTCGAAAAGAACGCTTAAAATGTTACTTGAAGAAGCTGCACAAGTAGGTCTTTGTCTGGCTCCGTTGGCTAAGCAAGTAATTGAGCAAGCCCAAGAAGAGCAACAACAAAGAGGTGTTAAATATGGTATTGCGCTGGGCATTGCGGCGGAAGGATCTAAGTTTCTGGTGAGACCGGTTTGTAGCGGTTTAGCTGTTTGTGCGGAAAAAACTTTTCCAACTCACTTCTATTTAAATGTTGTAGTTTCAAAGCTTATTTATTGGTTTGGATTAGGTAGTCCTCGATTATTCCGTCAAAAAGCAGAAGATAAAGAGGCTTTTGAATTGGGACAGCGAAGTGTTGGCGCTGCATCAGATTTATATCGCCAATATCAGCAGCGCGAGCAATAGTCAGCTGTTTTGGGTAGTCAAGAAGTAGATCAAGATTAGCTCCAAAAAAGCAAAAGATTGTCTAAAAGAGTCTAACCAAAGCGATTTATCAAGACTTTGGGTAAGTAAATTTTTCTGTGTCAAATTGAAGTGAGTTTTTTGTTTTCAGAAGCAACTTTTTTTACTATATTAATTCATGATTAAATTAAAATGAATTATTTAGGAAAAAAAGTTTTATGAGAACTCTGCGAATTTTTTGGTTATTGCTATTGTTTACTTTTTCAACATCATCTATTTTTGCCGATGATTTTACGGATTTGGGTTTAATTGTGGCATCCTCTATCGCTAAAGTCGCTTGTGGATATTATATTGATCCCGTAGTTCGAAGTGTTACGCGGACACACGGCCCTATTTTGGGAGAAGTTTGTGGTCTAGTTATGACTGGATTACAACATCGAACCATTGATGTGGCGGCTGGTGCATGGGCATCTAATCCTAACAATGTAAGGGAAAAAGCCTGCTGGTTTGGTCTTGGTCTTACTCTCTATCTTGTGTATACTCATACTCCACCAAACAATGTTCCTGCTCCCGTTGGCCCAGGTGCTCTTCCAGCAGGTTAAGATAGCAAATTAAAGCTAATTTGTAACCCAATTGTCTTTTTGGCGTATTTCTATATACTATATAATGTAGCGTTTTGCCCGTATAAACTTTTTATACTTAGGTTTTTTACCTGTTACGTTAGATTATAGAGTGGAGGTTTGTGCTTATGAAGAGTTTTGAAAGCGATCTCAAAAAAAGCCTTAAAAATAATAATAATAGTATACAGAAATTGTGTCTTTTTGTACTCGCCTTTTTTTCTTTTAACTTATTTTTATCGGGGTCTTTATCCGGCTATAGTACGATAATTCCTGCAAAAAAAAATGATGCTATTGTTCGGATAGCCACTTATAATATCCGGAGTGGTGATAGCAATGGAGATGGTGATTATCAATCGGAAAGTTCTAAAAAAGAGATTATTGAGGCAGTTAAGCATATAAATGCGGATATTTTGGTATTGCAAGAAGTTATGCTAACAAAGAGCGAGGTGCGAGCTTTTCTTTCTGTGTTGGGCTATACCTATTTCACTGCTGTTGTATCAGCTAAAGCTGGTGTTCAAGCTACTTCTGCTGGTGCTTGCTGTGATGTTGTCGATTCTCAAGCAAAAAATTATATCATATGCTCTAAGATCCCTATTATAAAAACGAATATATCTAAAAAACAGATTTATGCATATAAGCATCTTCCAGCGTTTGCAAAAATAGAAGTAGATTTTTCTTCTTATGATAAAAATTATGGCAAAAAAAATCTCATTATGTATGGTGTTCTATTTGATAAATTGAGTCAGAAAAAACGATTATCGCAAGCAAATGACCTCGTAAATTTGTTACAGAAAGAGGATAATCAAGGTAAAAATATTCTTTTTGCTGCCGGCTTTAATGAAGAGCGGGGTAGAGCGATTAATTATTTAGGAGCTCATGGTTTTATTAATAGTTTTGATATGATGGGAACTACTATGATGCGGCCGTTATTGTCATCAGCACAAAATATTGTTGATGGTATCTATGTGTATAGAGAGAGTTGGAATTTGGTTTGCGATGGGAGTTATCTATTTTCTTCGCAACTGAATAATCATTTATCGATTATTGTAGATTTTGATCTTTCAAAATAAAGATAGATATATTAGAGCACGGGATAGCTTTATAGCAGCTGAATATATGCTATAAGTTTTTATTACCATGCGTTTACACTTTATTGCAAAGATTGATATAGCTTGATCTGTTTACGAACTTACCTGTTCTATCTGTAAGGGCCCATGAGAGACATGATGTCTTTTTAAAAATTCAATAGCTTTGTCTCGATTGCAGACCTGTTCTGGACACAGCCTATATCCTGTATCAAGTAGATTGATTAAGGATATAGTGGAGCGTATCTGGTTATCATGTTCTAATTTTTTATGTGCTCGATCAGCCCATGTTTTTTTCTTCGGCATGCATTCTTGCCTCATAGACTTTCTTTTTCTATTTTTCTCATATTTTTTAGTTTTTGCAGAATTTTCTTTTTTGGTAATTTTAATATGGTTGCATATAGCTTCTTCTCGGCCATAATTTTGGGTAAACCAGGTGAGTTGTTGTGGGGGAGGAAAGGTTCGTTCGATGATTAAATCTGGTTCGATTCCGATTCCTTGAATGGTGGTATCGTTGGGTAAATAGTAAAGAGAAGTGGTTAATTTTAAGGCATGATTTTTGTTCACCGGAATAATTTCTTGCACAGATCCTTTGCCAAACGTTTTAGTGCCGACTAAAAAAACTGCTAATTTTTGTTTTGTATTTGGTGATGTAAGAGCATAGTTCTGAGAATGGACTTTGAGAGCTCCGGCAAGTATTTCTGCCGATGATCCAGTATAATTATTGGTCAAAATAAAGATAGGAATAGTTGAGTTGGCAACAGGATCATTTTTGGTGTAGTAGCGTTCAATATCTTTGCCAGATTTATCTTTGGTGATTGCCACCAGACTATTTTTTTCTAAAAAAAGATTTGATATATCAATAGCCACGTTAAAAAGTCCTCCTGAATTATTTCGTAGGTCTAAAATGAGAGCTTTATATTTTTTTTGTGCTGCTTTTTGTAGTAATTGTTTGATTTGTTCTGTTGCATTTTCGCTAAAAATAGTCAGGGATACATAGTATATGTTATGTTCAGGAAGATAAAAAGCGAGCGTATTTTCTTCTTTGACCGTATCTCTTATAATAGAGAAAGAGAGAAGTTCTGGCTGACCTGTTCGCATGACGAGAATAGTCACCGAAGAACCACGTGGGCCCTTGAGGAGAGATATTGCTTCTTCTGTAGTCATATCTTCTAAAAGCGTACCGTTAATTTCAACAATTTTATCCATTGCTTCTACGCCAGCTTTATCAGCTGGTCCATCAGGAATAGTTTCTATCACCGTAAGATATTTATCTTGTTTGCTTCGTGTATTATCAAGGTAGGTTCCTATGCCACAGAATTCGCCATGGGTTGTTTCAAGAATGCTCTGATATCCTTTAGGTTCTAGATAAGCAGAATAGGGATCAAGTTCATTTAAAAAACTATTAATAGATTTTGACATGCTTGATTCTATATTGTTTATTTTAAAATGTTTTTCTTTTGCTATATGTATAACATGAGCAAAGTTGCCAGACCATTCATGTAGCTGTTTTTCAAGAAGAGGGTCTATCGCTGTTTTTTGTCTGTTTTGATGAAACTTGAGTTTTTGTTTGATGGGATCTATTGAAAAGGTGATTGATAAAAAAAAGAGAGCAAGAATAGGCATTTTTTTATTCATTCTGATCCTTTTTTATAGGTACTATATAAAAGAGATTAGCATAATCAGAGCTGATAACGGTAGTTTTTTTATGAATAGAAGTAATTTATGGAGTAAATAATAGAACAATGCGATGAACAAGTTTTTTGTTAATCTTTAAAATTTATTTTGCTGACAGATAAAATATTTTCAAAATCATAGGGTAATTTTATTTTTCATTTTAGTGAATATCAATAAACAGTTCATATGTTAAGATTTTGTTTTAAAGCTGTTCACACTATTGTAATATTCTATGCATAGACATTCTTTGACAAACTATTGTTTAAAAAAGGCAAAGTATGACCAAACCTCAATTAACGAATTCTGCAGTACGGGTTCGAATTGGATTACACCTATTTTTTTTAGCATTTTTTTCTCTGTTTAATTTTTCTATCTTATCTCATGGTTTTCATAAAGATATCATTATTCGTTGTGTTAACTTTTATTGCAAAAAAACTATTTTTCAGAGGATAGAAGAGGCTGAAAAAAAAGTTTTTCATGCAGTGGCAAGTTATTATGCAAGAGAAACTAAATGGTACCATCATTTAACACTCATGGAGAATTAAGTTTTCAAAAAAAGAATGCATTTATTTCTCCTGATAATATGTGCCATAAGGGTGGGGTGTGGAAAATGTTTAATAGATTGGGAGATCGACTGGGAACTTATAGCGCTTGTCTTAAAAAAAGGATTGGAATTTAGTTATGAATTTAACAATAAAAATTATTGATAAAAAACCCGAAAAAATAAACAATGTATTTATTGTTTATGGGCAGTTAATTATTAATGATTATGAAGAAAATTTTCATATCCCACTTGATTTATGGAGCATTACTGATTATAAAAAACAGTGGAGAGAGGGATTAGGACGTATAAAAACTTGTAATCAATCATGTTTGGTGGTTGCTATACATAATCCTGCTATTAGGCCATATATTAATTGGTGGATTTTATATAAAGTAGACAGCAAAATATATATACAAAATCAGATGCTTGTTGGTGAGATATATGAAAAAAAAATAGGAGATAAAGAATTTAATCGAGAGACGTGTTATGATTTTATATCGCCAAGGCGTACCAAGGCTTATGGTAGGAAAATTTCAGAATGGTCGGTTGATTATCCATAAGGGAAAAATAGTATGACCGGCGAGATTATAGACTTTAATTTAAATGATTCTGCAATAATAAGAATAGCCTTTGATATAAAAATAGAACTATTAAATTGTTGTGAAGATATTACTATGTATTTATTAAAAAATGATAAGACTTATTTATTAACTATTAGCCCACTTCAAGAAGATATCTTTATTTTAAAAAGGGCCCTTAAAAAAACTTTACTTAATCAATATCAACTACATCCTTCTATAGTACAAGATATTGGTATTGTTTTTAATCAATGCTTACAAAGCAAACCAGGACCTGTATACGAAAAAATAAGAGGACAAAATTTTTGGGTTGGAGATGATTATTTATTGTGGAGCTATAAAAAATTAGCTACATGGCTTTATAATGATGCTGATGGCAATATATTATTACATATTACTCCTATTTATCAAAACCATTGGACGGGTGAGGACGATGAAGAAGAAGCTAATGATCGCGCTTATGAAAAATGGACGGCGACCGAATATAAACCTCTCTGGACAACGATATTATCCGCTGCTACTGCCAAGGCTTGGTTAGCTCAAGCGGAAGATTTTTTAGTAGAATTCAATATACACAAGGCTATATTGAGCGTTAAAGCAGGCGAATAAGCTTCGACAAATTTTAAAAACTATACACAAAGTATTGATAGAAGTATGTATAAAAAAAAACATCTGTTTTATTTAGTATTAATTATAGAAGTTATTGTTTATGTCTATTTTTATGTAGCCGGAAGCCAGGGGATTAATCTGCTCTATGAAAAACGATTACAGAATCAAGTTTTGCAAGAACAACTGGAACGGCAGCGTGACGATAATAGTAGGTTATCAAAAGAAATTATTGCTTGGCAGCAGAATGATTTTTTAAAGGAAAAAGCTGTACGAGAGGATCTTCAGATGGCATATCCAGGGGATGAAGTATATTATTTGACCTGATAGTTTGGGGATATTAAAATAATATATTATTGAGCTATGCTATCGTGTTAAAAAGATAAAATAGTTATGCTGGCTAAAAAACAGTAAGAAAAAAGAGTAAAAAAATAAAATAGCGTAAATAGTGTTGTGTATTATGCAATTATAATAAAAATATATAAAGGGGGATAAAAATATGAAATATATGCTACCACCATTACCTTATGATTTTGGTGCATTAGAACCATATATAGATGCGCGGACTATGGAGATTCATTATACTAAGCATCACCAGGGCTATATAGATAAATTAAATGATGCTCTTGCAAAACATCCTTCTATTCAGGATAGGCCTCTTTATTCTCTTTTACAAACACTTGATACTGTTCCGGCTGACATTCGTCTAGCTGTTCGTAATCAGGGAGGAGGACATAGTAACCATTCTCTTTTCTGGCTTATTATGAAAAAAGATGGTGGTGGAGAGCCAATGGGAAAAATTGCGCAGGCAATTGCTACTCATTTTGGCACCTATGAAGCGTTTAAAGTACAATTTAGTGCAGCGGCAATGTCTGTTTTTGGTAGTGGGTGGGCTTGGTTGGTGGTTGATCCTCAGGGTAAATTAGCGATTTATGCTACGTGTAATCAAGATTCTCCGTTATCATACGGTCTTTTTCCTGTTTTTGGGATAGATGTGTGGGAGCATGCGTATTATTTACATTATCAAAATAGACGCGCTGATTATATGAACGCCTGGTGGCATGTGCTTAATTGGGAGCAGATTGAAGAGAATTATAGTGCTTTAATTTCATAGTCTGATTTTAATAGAATAGTTTGGGTTTTATTTTTATAAATAGTTTTGATAATAAAAAGAACGAATTGTTTGAGATGGCAATTCGTTCTTTTTATGTACTATGGTTAGGGTGAGAGAAAAGAATATGCTATTCTTTGAAATTTTTTTTTAGGTGTATTTATTTTCGGCATTCAATTGTTGTTGCATGTACTAATTTAGCGAGAGTCTTGATAGTAGGATTTTTGCTTTTTAAACTATGATAAAAAGTTGATTTTGGTACGTCAGCTTTTTTCATAAATTGAATTTTTTCAAGTGTTTCTAAGTATATTTGAATAATTTCCATGACCCCTTCAGGGTCATTATTACGTAAGCATTCCAGAATTGCTTTACCAATTCTATTTTCATCCATAATTTCAGCTGAGGGACTATATTCTTGTAGATCGGGATTATTTTTAATTCTTGTTATCTCTGTATTTGTTAAAGATTTTTTTTGATTGAGAGATGTCTTTTTTTTGGCCATTTTTATTGCCTCCTAATAGTAAAATTATATCTAAATCAGCTAAATAAGCATAATACACTCGTCTTCCATTTAGCCATTTTAGTTCCCATACGTAGTCATCTAAATATTTATGATTTCCAAAATGGCCTTCTAATTCAATTTTAGACAACCTGTCTTCAACTTGAAATTGAGATTTTTCAGTTTCTCCTTGAAGCCATTCTTGATATTCACGTGTTTTGTAAAATTTATAATTTTTTTTAATTATCATATTTTATATAGTACAATATATTAGACTTTTAAGTCAAGTTTATTTAGGTTTTATATTTACTCAAAGACTGGTTGCGTATTTTCAAGAAAGTCTATTCGGCCAGCTTGTGCATATTGTTCAATATAATTTCCCAAATTATAGAATTTACGAAAAGCATGAACAATACCAAGAATCTGGTTTTCTTTTTCGTTTTTTGATAATCGTGCATGAACCCCTTGTTTTATTGTTAATAGATGGCATTTTTTATGGCCTCTATTTTTTAATGCTTTGTATAGTTTTAAAGTACTTGAAAAGGGAACTATTTTGTCGTTTTCAATTGCTATAAAAAGAATGGGTATTCGCCTTGGTATCAGGCATACACATTTAATGGGTTGAAGACCATTGAGAGAGTGGGCTGGATATTTACTTTTAACTATCAATTTTTTAGCATATGGAATATAGTTGAGCAGAGAAAGCCATTTGTTGTGACATATTTTACAATCGATAACATCATGGACATCTGCAAAGGGAGATTCAAGAATTATACCTTTTATGGCATCAATAGCATAAAAATTATTGCTAACGCTTCCAAAGAAATTAATTATAGTTGCAGCTCCCATAGAGACTCCCCATAATACAATATCACAATTATTATGAGCATGGGGCCAATTTTCCAAAGTATCAATAAGAGTATTAATCTCATTCATTTGTCCAAGAGAAATTTTCAGAAAATCGTTGTAAAAATTAAAAGCATGAGCATCAATTTCTATATATTTACTTTTTGTATAATATTCTAGTTGTTGTTTGCTTTTTCCCAGTCCATGTACAAAAATGGTACGACTTTGTTGTGGTATAGCTTTGACTATGTTGTTAGCGGTAAAGCTTATGCCTACGTATAGCGTAATAAGCAGGGCTTTATAGACTCTTTTTTGTTGCATATTTTGTGACTATTGCATTGGTAAGATAAGTGAATTAAAGTGGATTTTGGTTTCGAAAATTTTCTAATGATTGTTCTATTATTTTTTTGCAATCACTAAAACATACTTGTGCATGAGCACCTTTATCTACGATTAAA
Organism: uncultured bacterium; assembly: GCA_963719415.1. Classification (GTDB taxonomy): domain Bacteria; phylum Babelota; class Babeliae; order Babelales; family Vermiphilaceae; genus JAPLIS01. The sequence continues at coordinate 1,238,875 of OY970383.1, forward strand.
ACCGTACAATTAGGATTGCCAGAGTTTTTAGCAGCCATACCCAATTCTTCTGCATCTTGATAAGGAATTAATAAATCTTCTTTGCTTGCAGTAATATGAATTGGAATTTGTATTTTTTTTATGGCGTCTATAGGCTGTATGCCATTTATATCATGTTTTGGATAGTACTTTTTTAGCAATTTATACTTGACCCAACCAAGAGGGTAATTAAGTATTCGGTAAAAAATGTTATTTTTTACTATGTTTTTTAAAACACTTGTCGTTGAGGCAAAGGGCGATTCCAATTCTAGTCTATTCACGCAGGTATTTTTATGGCTACCAAGGTAGTTGAGTGCTGTCACCGCACCCATAGAAACACCGCGTAAGATGATTTTGCTTGTAGGATATTTTGAATGAACGAGATCAATTATTGTTTTTAGATGAAATATTTCGTTGTTTTGGCCCAGAGTTATATTTGATTGTGGCGCTTGATGATCATAGATATTAACTGATACGCAAGCACCCTTGATCAACCCATGTGCTATATAATGTTTTGCTTCGCTGGCTGATCCTTTTAATCCATGAGCGAAAATAGTTATTTTTTCGGGGCTTTCAGTCTCGCTGATGGGGAAACCATACAATATATAGGTAGGCACGTTTGTAGGTGACGTTGCGCTTGTAATGCTTAGAGTTAAGAATAATGCACATACACTCAATATATATTTTTTCATATATATATATATATTCATAAAAACCCCCTGTTTTTAGTGTCTTTTACTTGATTTAGTACTTTTTGCTTAAGAGTATATATTTCATAATACAGTAAAATGGACAAATAGCAATTGCCTAGTCGTAGGAGATGTCAGATTTTTTAACAAAATAGACTAAGATTTTTTGTTAAAATCTCTTTTTTAGGTTATACTATTAATACAGACAAGTGTTTTTTTATTATCCATACTTTTATTATGATAAAGAGCCCTCATGAAAAAAAAAGATTATTATGATATTTTAGGCGTATCTAAAGATGCATCTGCTGAAGAGATAAAAGCTGCTTATCGAAAATTAGCTCTTAAGTATCATCCTGATAGAAATCCTGGTAATAAAGAATCAGAAGATAAATTTAAAGAAGCGGCTGGAGCATACGAGGTTATTTCTGATCCGGATAAACGGAGAAAATATGATCAATTCGGTGATGCGGCTTCTGATGCTGGTTTTAGTGGTCATACTGGTCATCCGGATATGAATGATATTTTTAGTAATTTTGGAGATATTTTTAGTTCTATGTTTGGCGAAGGCCAACATAAACCAAAAAAACGAGGACCGTCTCCCGTTCGTGGCCATGATCTTTTTAAAGAAGAGAGCATCTCTTTGAAGTCTGCTTTTCTGGGCACCAAAATTGAAGTTAGCTATTATCATTTTTTCAGTTGTGATACGTGCCAAGGCAAAGGGGCTAAGGCGGGAACACAGATTAAGACGTGTACCACTTGTAAGGGAGTTGGCCAGATGAATTTCCAGCAGGGCTTTTTTATGTATTCTCAAGCGTGTGGTGATTGTAATGGACAAGGATACAAGATTCAGTCCCCCTGTGATGTTTGTAAAGGACAATCTCGTCTACAAAAATATGAAAAATTTACGGTAACTATTCCTCAGGGAATTTTTAATGGCGCAGAGCTTCGGATATCTGGTAAGGGTGATGCTGGTGTTTATGGAGGCGGAGCCGGTGATCTTCTTTTGAAAATAGAAGTGATGCCAGATAAAAAATTTAAACGAGTTAAAGATGATTTGGAATGCACTGTTATGCTCACCTATCCTCAACTTGTTTTGGGTTGCCAGATTGAGTTTGAAAGTTTAGATGGCTCAACTCAGACGATAAAAATTCCCAAAGGTACTCCTGTTGGAGAAAAGATAGTTGTTCAGGGTAAAGGATTTAAGTCATTGCGTAGTAGCAGCTTCGGAGATTTAGTTATTATTACTCAATGTTCTATTCCTAAAAAGTTAGATGCGCAAGCTAAAAAATCATTAATTGATTATTCAGCTTTAATTGGTACGTCTGCTGAAAACAATGATGGTTATATAGCTACCTTTTTTAAGAAATTTTTGGGCTAGTTTAGTCTGTTTATAATTAAGTTAGCAGAGTAAGTAAATTGATAATTAAAAGCAGGTAAAAAAACTCCCCACTTTTTAAGCGGGGAGTTTTTTTTGCGATATATTATGGCAATCAAAATGGTGCCTAATTATATTAAAAATCCCAAACCTCTATTCCATCATCGGTGATATGTTTTCGAATATAAGGCTGGCAGGGGCGAGTAGGATGATCTTGAGGCGGTCCTGAGATTTCTTCTCCGTTTTCTGTTATGCCCCAGTGATTGCCAGAAGCATTAGGCGTGACGAACAGCACTTGTTCAGAACTTGCTTTTTGTGGCAAAGACCTAGGAGCTTGAGGAGCTCGAGGAACAGGAAGTTTTTCACCGTGTAATTTTTTTTTTCTAATTTCCAAGTTTGCAAAAAGTCTTACAGCAACTTCTGTGGGAACAGCGCCTTTTCCACCATAAGGGGGACAAACGGGTATTTCTTGTTCGTCGTATGCTGCGCCTTTTTGTTCTTCTTCTATGGTCGAGCTATCTGAAGGGGGTCCTGAAATTTCTATTCCATCCTCTGTTTCGCCCCAGCCATTATTAGCTGCATTTTTTTTAACGACTGCTTGGTGTGCTGTGTAGCTATCAAAAAAAAGCGAGAGAGCTAAAAAAGTGATTATCCGTAATTTCATAAGAGATCCTTGGTTAGTAGCTAAAAAATATTCTGTCTGTATATGCATGAGGTTTTTACTCTCTTTTAATGTCTATTTTATTTTAGAACAGTTAATATTATATGCCAATATATTTTTTACGTCTACTTTTTTGAGAAACATCATAGTTTTTCCCTTTATCGATACTGATTTTGTCAAGAAGGTGATAAAAAAAATCTCTGTCGGGGCCTTTTACTACGGCAGCTTCATGTGCTTCTGCTATGGCAACAGGATATCCATATCCTTTGTCTGATTGATCGATAATAATTTGTGCGATCTGATCTGTTAACACATTATCGCCGGCTATCCATCCGGGAATTTCTATTCGTGCAATTTCTGAACCTACATTGAGATAGAAAAAATAGGGTCTTATCTGGGTGGGATAGAGCATGCTGGTTGTGGCTCTGTTTTGAAACACCGTGGTTCGCTCATATGGTTGTAAAAAAAAATGAGCTATGTCTGTATCGAAAATGTGCTCTAAGCAGTCATTTTTTATTTTACGTTGATCAAAATTAGCTTCTATCAAGCGTAATACATTTACTAGTTCTCTACTTTTGGGCATGCTAATGTAGCCTGCAATAGGTATTTTTTGTTCGCGCATTTGCTCTAATAAATCAATATATTTTGGTAAAAAATGCTCCTGTAGTTGTGTGTCTTTCGACTCTAAGAGCCAGCAGACAAGGGATCCATCAAAAAGAAGTAAGAATGGATTGTCGGCTCTTTTTTTTTGCCACAAAAGCCCGTTGCTTAAGCCTTCTGAAAACTCGAGCTCTTGTCGTTTGCAATTGACGAGATCGGTTGATGCGTGCAAGCTATTTTGATCATAAGAGCTGAAAATATAGGGATTTGAAAAGAGGTGGGCCTCAGAAAAGATTTCAGGGCAAGCGCCACCGGGTATAGAAATGTTATTGGTTAGAGAAAAATTGTCTGCGTATAAAAGGGCTATGCCGCCAATATTAACTAAAAAGCAAGAAGGGCCTTGGTGCCTATCAGGATATATTTGTGAACCATCAACAGATAGGATTGTGTATTGAGTTATTCTGTTTTGTATAAGAATAGTTTTATTAATGAGTTCTTGTTGCCAAATCGGAAGAAGTAATGAGGGCATTTCCAGAGAACTAATTTTTAAAGCAAGCTGAGGATCGTTGGATGCTTGATCCCAGAGAGATTTTGCTTTATCTATTTCGTCAGAACAGTCTTTAAAAAGATTGTTTGATATGCGAGATAGTTCTTGCATGAGTTTGGCGCGATCCAGCATTATTTTTTCTTTTTCTATTTTTAATCTGTTTTTAGAGAGGACGTTTGTATTGCTTTTTGTAACGTTTCAAGAGGCAATAAGGCACATTTTAAGCGCAACGGCCCTAATTGCATGCCTATTAATTTTTCGATAAAGTCTTTATTGAGTAATAAGATTTGGGATATCGGTTTATTGAGAACATACTCCCCAAGAAGAGAGGCTGTTGCTTGGCTAATAACGCATCCTGTGCCAGAAAAAGCGATCGCAGTAACTATTTCTTGTGTTGTTTTGCCCTGAAAACTTACTACATCACCACATGATGGGTTGGCTAGCTGTGAGGAAAAGTGGGGAGAATCAAGTATTCCTTTGTTGCGGGGAGTTTTATAGTGGTCAAAAAGGACTATTTTATACATAGTATATGCCTGGTATATAAGCCTGCTCACGTTTTTTAAATTTAATATTAATTATAGCATTAAATAGATAATAAAAATATTTTATTATACACAATTCAACTAGAATAACAATTTTTAATATAAAAGAACCCTGTTTGCTATATTTTATTATATTAATTATACTATAATAAAATATAACTAAAGATTTTATGCAATAGATAAAATAGTTAATAGATAAAAAGTGAAAGTTTAATCGGGAAAGTTTAACAATGAATAAAAAACAGATTGTGTTAGTTATATTATTTTTAGGTACGATACTTCCTTTAGCATTTGGCCTAGAATCAAGCACATTAAGATTTATCAAAAAAATTTTTTCTCGGAGCCATGAAGGAATAGAATCAGTTCCAGTTTCCTCAACAGGAGTTTCTATTGTTTTCGATTTGAGTGGAGTGCTTCTTGATAACGACACTACAAAAGCAATGAATGAATTGGGGGTTTCTGATTTAAGTTATTATTCTTTTTGGCACAGAATTAATCCATTATCTATTAAAGAAGCATTGCTTAAGAAAACATACGAAATTTTCAATAAGATACAAAAAGAGGGCAATAGAGCTAAAGCATGCGATCCTTATGGCAGTATAATGCCTGGTATTATGTGTGATTGGCAAAAAAGCCTTAAAACAAATGCAGAATTACTTGTTTATGTTAACACTGCTATTCTTAAAAATCCAGCTTGGTTTTCAAGTTCTATAGAAAAAAAGCTGGTTCGTTGTGTTATTAATAAAATGTTTAATCCAGAACGTCTTATATCTACGGTTAGACTTATTCCTGAAGGACTTGCTTTTGTAAAAGAATGTAAAAAAGCGGGACATCGACTTTTTGTGCTTTCTAATTGGGATAAAGAATCAGTAGAACGTCTGTTAGAAAAATTTCCTGATCTCTTTGAGTTGTTCGATGAAATTTTAATATCTGGCGATGTTCATTGCATGAAGCCTGAGAAAGATTCATATGCTCCATTTGTTAAACGTAAAAATATGTATAATGAAATTCTTATTTTAATCGATGATCAGAAAGAAAATGTTCAAGCAGCGTGCTCAGAGGGCCTTTGCGGTATTTGGTGTAAACCACAATCAAGCTTTCTTGGTATTGCGGCAAAGCCTGACTTTATGGCTATCGAAAAAGCTGTTTCTTCTATTATTAATAAAGGTAAGTTCGCAGCTAATAGCTTTTTGGCGGTTTCAGCGAAATAATTATTTACGTATTATAGTATAGATATAAAAAAGTTTGAGAGAGGGGCGATCATGGCTAAGAAGGCAAAATGGTTATCTATGGCTTATTTTGTTTTTGTGATACTCGCTATTTTTTTAGTTATATCTATTGTTTTTTTAAAAAAAAAAGAAACTGTTTCGCCCGTTACTTTAAATCTTGTTCCCAGATCCAAAACAGGAGTGGTTCTTGCTTTTGAATTAAATGATATCTTGTTGACCATTGATACAAAAAAAATGATACAACAGATTGGTTTTTCCAGGGCAATGTCATATGCACGCAGCAAAAAGATTGGTCTTTCTGACGTTGGAGCAGAACTATCACAAATAGTGTATGTGACTCTGCATAAAGTAAGTGAAAATTCGGTTTCTAAGCAAAATCAGGTTTCTGCTCAAGCTTCTAACCAAACTCCTGATTGTATTAGAGATTGGCAGGCGGGTAGACAGAGTGGCTCAGAACTTAAGAAAATCGTTTTACAAAAAATTGAAGAGCATCCTGAATGGTTTGTAAATACCTTAGAACAAGAGATTGTTAGTCTATTGATCTCAAATATGCTTACGCCTGAGCTGTTTGTTTCTACGCTTAAAATAGTACCTTCTGGGCTAGACGCCCTTGTGCGGTATAAAAATAAAAATCATACAATTATAGCTTTTTTCAATAGTGATTCAGATACATTTGCGCTTTTAAAAGAAACATTTCCTGAACTTTTTTCTTTGTTTGATAAAATTATAGTATCCTGCGATACGCATCAGATAAAGCCGGACAAAAAAGCGTATAATTTTTTTCTTGATCGTAAAAAAGAGTATGGAGAAACTATTATTTTGGTAGAAGCTGAAAAAAATCAGTATAAAGCGGCGCTATCCTACGGATTAGAAAGTGTATTAATTCCAAGCAAGCCTGGTTTTTTAGGATTAAGTTTTTATCCTGATTTTACTGTTTTGGACAAAAAATTGTCCGATTAACGTGTATATTTATTTTTTAAGTTTAAAAATTTAACGTGAGTTTAAAGGCTGTTTGCCGAGGAGCATTGGTAGGAGAGCAAAACCGATTAATAATAAAAATAAAAAAATAATATTTGGCTGCCAAATATCAGATAGTGAGCTAAGAGTAGTTATTTGTTGGCCAGTATAGCTATATATAAAAACGGCAGGAATTGCGCCTATAAAAGTAGAGATTGCAAATACAGCAAGAGAGACATTTGCAAATACGGCAAGTGTATTTATGACAATGTAGGGCACAATATGGATAAAGTGTAAGAAAAGAAGATACCAGATACCGTATCTGTGCATTGAATTTTTAAATTGTTGTAAATATTTACTATATTTACTGGTATTAATATAATCGCTGCTTGTAGCGTCTTTATTAATGCCAGTATTTGGCGTACTGTTTGTGGGACCTGTATTCTTGGTAAGATCTGTGTTATGAATACTGTCTGTCGTTTGTGGGGTTAGTGTGGGATTATTATTATCATGAGTATTAGTACTGTCTAGTATGCTCTTATTGCCGTTGATAGTAGTATTAGTTTTTGAAATAATAATGCGCATGATGAGAAAATATGCTATAGATGCCATCATAATGCCGATCAATGAATAGATTATACCATGCCAAAATCCAAACAGATATCCTCCGAGAAAACAGAGAGGCATAGTAATGGGTAGACCAATAAAAACAGCTCCTAGAAATGTTAATATATAGATTAAAGACGAAACACCATAATGAGCATGTACTTTGGATAGTAAGTAGCGGCTGTGTTGTTGTAGATAGAGCAAGTCAAGATAGCCAGAAAAATGGAAAAAAGCTAGGCAGGCTATTACTACAATGAGAAATAAGATTACTTTTGCATATTTCACCGCTTTTCTCCCGCTTTTTATCTATTTATTATGCTAGTACTTTGATATCAAAAATATGATCAAATTTTGTCAAATAAGAAGTTTGTCGCTTTTTTGCAACCCAATTGGGTACGGTTCGTTGTGCATAGTGTAAAAAGTCTATTATACCAACCGCAAACTGTTTTTTTCCCCATGGATCAACTATTTTTTCAGGGAAAGCTATGCCAACTCCAAATAGACGGGGACTGTAGGAATCAGGAAGGGTGATGATGCCAGTTGATGGGTCATATTCAAACATATTATTATGTATGCCGGCAAAAGTAATCTGGTTACGTTCATAGCCAATTGCATAGATAATTTTGGTACACAAAGGGATCCATGAATTCCGGGCTTGCGTACTGTTTTTTACACGAATAATCGATGTCGGTTTTTTTTTTCATATACGTTAAATACCCAATCCGCAATATCTCCTTTAAGTCCATTATAATCAGGTATATTTCCTTCTCCCATATCGTACGCATAACTTATATCATCTCTATAAAAATTGATAATACGTTTAATTTCTAATTCATATAAATGTTTTAGTATAAGCATGGCAGAGTGTGAACCACCAATGAGCGCTACCGTATCTTCTGGCGTAATATAACAGCTTAACCGTTTTTTATCTAAGGCATTATCGAGCGGAATTATCAGTGCAGGACTTGTATAATCCAAAACTTTGGGATGGGATCCGGTGGCTAATACTACATTGTATGAAGTAAATATTTTTCCACTTTTTAGGGTTATGTACCATTTATCGTTTTGAAATTCTATTTTGCTAACGGTATCAGTATATGTTTTTATTTCTTTTTTTAGATATTCAGTAATATCTTTTAGGGCATCAATTATTACGCTTAAATGACAGCATTCAAAAGGATAATAGTTGCGTAAATAATCGAGGGCAGGTGAAGATATATTTTTGAAAGTATCGCATTCGTTTACAAAGGCTATGTAGTATTCTGCTGTTGTATTTCCTGGTACGTTATAATAATAATCTCCTAATCGTCCTACATTAAAATGGGGATCAACCCAGGTGATTGATTCTGCACCCATGTCACTATTCTGCAATACGTCAATTAATACGCCAGCAAAAGCCGTGCCTGATGGTCCGGCTCCTATTATTGTCCATTTGGTATCGGTAACTATTTTGTTGTTGGTGCTGGTCGGGGCTTGTGTACTGCTATAGTTGTTTATGCACATAAGAAGTAATAATAATATGTAGCGAGTATAATGAGTGTAGCGAATAGGAGTATTGGGAGTAGCGTGCATAGTCCAAATCCTTTTTTTCTTACTTTTATTGCTTTTATTTTGAAACTTTTATTTTGAAGCTATGTATGTGTCGAGACTATAAGGCTATTATGTCTTCATACTAATATAATCAAGCACAAAATTAAAAGTATTTACGATAACTTACGAACTACTTAGTTTCCAAAAGTTCTTTTCAAAAGCAGAGAATACGCTATTATATACCATGATATATCGGCCGTTAATAGTAGTTTTGTAGTAATAGTTTATAAGTAATAGAATGTAGTAATAGAATGTCCTTGGCTGAGCTCTATAACTATTTTACCCCACCCTTCGGCGGGGAAGCATGAACGAGGATCAGTAGATGTTTATCCGTAATTTTTTTTTATATATTTTTTTATTGAGTAATGTTTTTTCTTCTTTTGCTATGGTCTATGATAATCAGTTTATTCCGCTTATTGCAAGGCCGAATCTTTACTTGAACAATGATAAAAAATATTCTGCTCTTTTTGATATTTTTGTTGCTACAGCGCATGAAGCTGTCCGCAATGATGAGACCACAGCAATTCCTGCTCTTTTCGGTGTTTTTGACTTTAATCATTATGTACAAGCATTTATAAAAGCAGGCCATCCAAATCCTATTACACCAGGAGATTTAATACCAACAACATTTATAAAGCCGACAGCAAAAATGCAGGCACAAGGGGTTGCGCTTTCATTTTATACGCCTCTTTTTTGTGATTGGTTTTCTATGGGGATAAATAGTCTTTTTATGCGCGTTAATACATTTCATGATTTTAGATTAGATCCAACTGTTGATGATTATGTGCGGCATATGCTTCATGACGTTGGTTTATGTCGAGACCAGGCTACTCGTTATGGATTTGGTGATATTGATTGGTGGTTACGTTTTGGATATGAAAAAATTCGTTATTTTAAGTTTCGTACTTTCAACATTGGTGCACGGATAGGAGTATTAGTGCCGACGGGTAAAAAACGAGATATAAGTATACCAAGCTCTATTCCATTCGGAGGGAACGGCCATTGGGGTATGTATGGAGCGTTCGATGGACTGTTTGAGTTACGCGAAGATTTAAAAGTTGGATTTTTATTTCGTATGAGTAAGCGTTTTCCCTTAACAGATCGGCAACGATTGCCGATACAAAATGAACCGGGTATTTTCGGTGTTATTACGGGTGATGCACGAGTAAATCCTGGGTTTACTTTTGTTTTTTCACCTATCATTGCTCTTGAAAATCTTCGTCAAGGATTGGGCGCAAGTCTCTCATATACGATGACGAGACATCTAAAAGATACATGGTGTGATGCTCGTTCTTTGGTATGTTCTGACGATTGTTCAAAGGTGAATATTGCAGAAAATAAGAAAAAGTATATTCCAGTAAATCTTGAACAGATAGAAAGATTATCTAGCTGGGGTTCTGATTATTTTACCTTACAAGTTTTCTATAATTTTGGTACCTTAGAAAGGGATATGCGGGCAGAGCCTATAATCTCTTTTAAATGGGATATTCCTGTTTCATTATTTGCAACAGACAATATATTTAAAACGCATAAAATTTCTCTTGGGGTAGAGTGTCTGTTTTAAATAGAGAATGTGGGTCTTAAGTAGCGTGTCTGTTTTAAATACAAAAAGCGCGAGCAATATAATAAAATTTTTAGAAAAATAGATAAGATTAGAAAAATAGATAAGATATAAGTAGATATAGGGGTGTAACAATGAGATTTTTTCCTGCACGTAAGTTGTTTTCTATTTTTTCCAACGATATGGCAATTGATCTTGGTACGGCAAATACCGTTGTATATGCGAGAAATAAAGGTATAGTGCTTAATGAACCCTCAGTTGTAGCCATTAAGTTGCATACAAAAGTGGTATTGGCAGCAGGTAAAAGCGCAAAAGAGATGCTTGGTAAAACGCCAGAAAATATTATCGCTTGTCGACCATTACGTGACGGAGTAATTGCAGATTTTGAATTAACAGAGAGTATGATTCGTTATTTTATTAGAACAATACATAATGATCGACGCACACTTATCAGGCCACGCATGATTATTGGTGTACCATCTGGCATTACGCAAGTTGAAAAGCGAGCGGTGAAAGATTCAGCTATGCAGGCGGGAGCTCGAGAAGTGTATACCATAATAGAGCCTATGGCCGCAGCAATTGGCGCGGGGTTACCAGTGCAAGAACCTGTAGGGAATATGATTGTTGATATTGGTGGAGGAACTACTGAGGTTGCCATTATATCATTAAAGTCAGTTGTTTTTTGTAGATCAATTCGGGTCGGTGGCGATGAGATGGATCAAGCAATTGTGCAGTATGTTAAACGTAAATATAATCTATTAATTGGTGAACGTACTGCTGAACAGATTAAAATAGAAATAGGATCAGCTTTAATAGATGTACATAGTAACATAGAGACTTTGCAAGTTAAGGGACGAGATTTAGTTACCGGTGTACCAAAAACAATTACGTTATCCGCTCCAGAAGTAAATGAATCATTGCTTGATACTATTGTGAGCATTGTTGATGTCGTACGGTTAGCGCTTGAAAATACACCGCCTGAATTATCGTCAGATCTGGTAGATAGAGGAATTGTTATGGCTGGTGGTGGTTCATTGTTACGTGGCCTTGACCAATTGCTTGCCAAAGAGACCGGATTACCCGTAAGAGTTGCTGAAAATCCGCTATTTTGTGTAGTTAATGGAGCGGGTAAAGTGTTAGAAGAGATTGATTTTTTCAGAGAAGCATTGATGGAATAATTTGTGGCACATTTAAAAGGCATTCGATTAAAAAAAAAATATGGACAACACTTTTTACAGAAAGATTCTGTTGTTCATGCTATGTTAGATCAGGTAACATTAGATTCTCAGACCCGTGTATTAGAAATTGGTTGTGGCGAGGGTTTTTTGACGCGCCATATTTTGCAAAAACCGATAGCAAATCTTTTTGTTTTTGAGATTGATTCTGATTGGGCAACTCATATAAAATCTACTATACAGGATAAGCGATTAGAAGTATTTCAAGAAAACTTTTTAACAGCAGATTTACGTTTTTTAGAAACAGGTGTTCCCTATACTGTTTTAGCTAATCTTCCTTATCAGGTTACTTTTCCTATTTTGCAGCGCTTTAAAGATCACCGAGAATATATCAAAGAAGGGGTGATCATGGTGCAAGAAGAAGTAGCGCAAAAAATCGCTAAAAAATCGGGTAAAGGGTATGGGTTTGTATCTATCTATTTTCAATTCTATTTTGATTGGAAGTTATTAATTAAAGTATCTCCCGATGCATTTATTCCGCAGCCAAAAGTCGATTCTCGGCTTCTTTATTTTAAACCACGAAAAAATAGACCGGAAATTATTGAACTAGAAAAATTTTGGCAGTTTATCAAAATATGCTTTAGGCAGCCGCGTAGGACGTTGCGTAACAATGTTTCTCAATCACATTATCCTATGAATCTGTTTCCAGAAGAGCTGCTTGCGCTTCGGGCCCAGCAGTTGGATATAAAGGATTTGATTGATTTATGGCACAAGATATATCAGCTTATTAAGTAGGACTAGAGCAAAGCGCTGAAATAACGGGGTCCCCGCCGAGTAGGTGGGGTAAAAATAACGGGTTCCTGCCAAGTAGGTGGGGTAAAAATAACGGGTTCCCTGCCAAGTAGGTGGGGTAAAAATAACGGGTTCCCTGCCAAGTAGGTGGGGTAAAAATAACGGGGTCCCTGCCGAGTAGGTGGGGTAAAAATAATGGGGTCCCTGCCGAGTAGGTGGGGTAAAAATAATGGGGTCCCTGCCGAGTAGGTGGGGTAAAAATAATGGATTCCCTGCCGAGTAGGTGGGGCAAAAATAACGGGGTCTCCGCCGAGTAGGTGGGGTAAAAATAACCCCAAACAGACTAAACAGTATATAATTATAGTGCCCCGCAGGCCACTATAATTAAGCTGTCAATAAGAGTAAGTTTGAAAAAATTTGGGGCCTCGTCGCCAGATGGGTAAAAGAAATGGATAATTTTTAAGATGCTCTGTAATACAGCTTTTTTTGTAAATTTGCCCCGTAAATTAAGATATGTTTGATTGTGGCTCCTCGGAGGGGCCCGCAAAAGAGAATTTTTAACGCGCTGTAAAAAGGAGTATCAAAACTATTTTTGCAATCTTTTATGTCGAGCTCACGTTAAGTATGATAGAGATTTTTGCAAGATCGATTGCGGAGCTAGTGCGACAGCTTTAACTCTACACCGTCTACCACAATTTTTCCCTTTTTTTGACCTATAGGTGCATTGGTATATTTTTTTTGATTCTTTAATTGCTTTTCTTATATTGTATTCATATTCTTGTCTCGTGTAATTTTGGGCAGCACATAAGGCAATTCTATTTTGTAAATCTTTTAATATATTGGTAGGTATAAAAGGAAGAATGAGTTTTAAAGCTTTGGTTTTCTGGTTTTTTATCAATATATATTCATCGTCGGGGCGTATATCCATAATGATATGTTCTGATCGATTACGTGCAAAATTATGTTTTTTTATATGAGACTGTGCGAGATTAGGGGACTGGTTAAAATTATGATATTCTTTTACGCTTTTTAGAATAAAAGGGAGTATGCTTATGGTAGGTAATGGATATAAGGGATAATGAGGACGGTAAAATAATGGTGTCCAGCCAAACATCCATAATTCAGCATGTCCAGGAGAAGCATTTCTTAATAAAGATGAGTGACCTGAAACAATACCCCGTTTTTTTGGGTCAAATGTTCTTGGTTGATGGGTATGTTTTTTTCTTTGTTTTTTATGCCGCATGATTTTTAATTGAATTTGTGTCAATTTTTTAGGCAGCGTAAAGCAATTATAGGGAATAAAGGTACGACCGGATAGAAAGCGTTTCCAGGAAAAAAAATCAATTTTTTGTACTCGATCAGAATAAGAGTAAATATTATATACTTTTTTAAAGATAGGGTCATTGATCATATAATCGGTATCATGTTGAATTGGCGTTCCAATTAAGATGAGTTCGTCTATAGAGAGAGGCGAAGTGGGGTATAGATCTTGATGAATGGCGCCAAGATTTAATGCAACATTGCCACCGTGGCTATATCCTATGAGGCGAATGCGTATATCTTTATTTTTATAGGTGTTTTTTAATCGTTGAACTTCTTGATCTAAGAGTTCAAATAATTTTTTTGCATCTTCATAGCGTCCACTCGGGCTTAAAAGGCCTGACCAGCCAAAAAGATAATAGCGATGAGCTGCCTTTTCATCACCAGCTAATTTTTGCATCTGTTCAAAGGCATAGGCCATTGCAAGTGAACTATTGTTGGTTGCGTTGTGAGGCTGACGTGTGTCTACATAATGAAGGCCGATGGGTCCCATGGCCTGATTCTTATAGAAAAATTCATTTTCACGGATAAGGCTTACTGATTTTTCATAATAAGTTCCTTTTATGTCATCACGCATAAAACGCATAAAATTATTAAATGAAAGATAGGGTTGAATGCTAACAATACCGTGCACAAAAACAGTTAACCAGAGCGGATCTTCGTCGTTATTATAATCATATGTTTCAAAAGAGAGACAGCTATTTTTGGGGGAAGTCGGGGTGGTTGGTGAAATAGCAGGATTATAGGTTTGGCTTGTAGAACTGGTAGCAGGGCATAGGGCAGGACAGGTGTCAGGAGAAAGAGCAGGAGAATGGGCAGCATTGTTCGATATATCTGATTTTATCAGAGTATGAGCTAATATAAGTCCAATTAATAGTGCATAGGTAAGCTTGGTCATGGTGGTAAACTTAGTGATAAACTTATTTTTAGGTCTTTTCATATCTATTCCTTAATCAACAGCACTTATTCTAATACACAAATGGTAAAAACAAAAGATGTAAGCCGTAAAAATAGAGGCCGCATGCAGATTGTTTAGCTTTTTATTTGTATATTTTGAATTCAGATTTATTGTACCAAATTTTGATTAAAAATTACAAGCTGAATATTTTGTTTGGCAAAAAGATTGAAAATTTCGCAATTTATGTTCTATAATAGGTTATAGTAGAGCGGTAAGAATAGAATTCGAATAATAAAAATAGCGCAGTCGGGCTTATTTGCAGAGATAATTATGGGTTTGGAATAATGGAGTCATAATAATGGGATAATAATTATGCATAAAAAATATTGGGGATTATATTCTCGATCAATAGTAAAAATATGCGCTTTATTTTTATTTGTTGGATGCAGTACGTATATTCATGTTTTTTCATGGCCTAAGCTCAGAAAGCAAAAGCGTATCAAAGAATTGCCTAAATTACCTATTATCTATCGTTCAGACTACACAATCTCTCTTTTTGGAGGCGTAGAAAGCTGGATGCATCTCTTTGATGGCTATAAGTATAAGAAAATAGCATCACATTTAAAAAAAGTTTTTTCACTTTCTGATGCACAATTGTATAAACCAGATATGGTTTCTGATATTGATTTACTCAAAGTACATACTGCTGAGTATCTTGATTCTCTCAAAAGCTCATCTACAATAGCTCACATAGCAGAGGTTAGTTTTTTAAACTGGTTTCCCCATAGCTATCTACAGCGAAATGTTTTGAGTCCCATGCGATATGCTACTCAAGGGACTATAGATGCCGTTGAGCTTGCGTTGCAAAAAGGGATAGCGTTCAATCTTTCAGGAGGATACCACCATGCTCGGTATGAGCGACAGTTTGGCGGTTTTTGCTTTTTTGCCGATATTCCCCTTGCCATACTAAAAGCAAGAGAGAAATATCCAGATCTTGGGAATGTTTTAGTGGTGGATCTTGATGCTCATCGTGGTAATGGCGTTGCTCAAGTTCGTGATTATCTACAAGATAAGAAGACTTTTATATTTGATATGTATAGCGCGAGTAATTATCCTGGCGATTTAGACTTGAAATTTAAATATAGAGATGATCGATATATCCCTCTCAGAGACTTTATTGATACAGAAGAATATCTAACAATATTAAAAAATAATCTTATACCAATGGTCGATATAATAAAGCCCGACTTAATTATCTATAATGCCGGATCAGATCCTTATGAGGGGGACGCTTTGGGGCGTATGAAAATGAGCGCTAAAGGGATAATAGAACGAGATGCTCATGTTTTCTCTGTTGCCCGAGCTTTAAATATACCTATTGCGATGGTTTTATCTGGTGGCTATAGTAAAGATTCAGCAGCTATTGTAGCTGATTCGATCGAGAATCTGATGCGTACTTATATAAAAAAATAATTTTTGTAAGGAGCAAAAAAGAGGTAAAAGGTGAGTTTACTTTTTTTCTTCGTTCGAAGATTTTTCCTTTGGTAGAATGTCGAAAGCGCCAGCGATTGCTCCTAGGGGTGCTAGTTGTATTGCCCAAGGCACTCCTATCATTACTCCTCCTATTTTTTTTCCGGCTATTCCTCCCAATATTCCTCCTCCTGCTATACAGATAGTCGTTATTCCTTCTGTAGTATCTTGTGGTTTTATCAGGTATGCTCCTGCTGCTCCTATAATTATTCCTACGAATGTTCCTATTGATTCACCTAAAAAATTTCCTATTTTAAATCCTATTTTAGCTCCTCTTACTGTTCCGGCTACAGTTCGGCTTACTATGCCTCTTTTGTTGTTTTTAGGGCTAGAGTCGTTTTTGGGAGTGGAATCAAGAAGAGGGTTATCAAAAACAACAGAAGTAGAATCAATACGGTTAGGGTTGAGTGGTAGTAGATTGCAAAAATTAACAGAAGAGATAAACAGTAAAGTAAAAATAGCTGATGTTATAATTTTTTTGTATATGCTTAATTTCATAATGATACTCTCTGCGTGGTAAATAGTAAGTATATTGATAAATAAGTATACATAATTTTTTTTAAAAATTTAGATAATTTTTGTACACAGTTTATCATATATAAAGGTGAAAAACTATCGTAAGCGTGTTTTTTCTTTATTGTAATTTTTATAGTAAATATTTTATCATGATACAAACTAAGATAAATTTATTGAGAAAGGTGAATATATATGTTTGGTCAAATAAGAGAATTTATTTCATTTTTTTTTAACCTGCATCGTGTTTTTTGGCAAACATTACGTGGAGCATGGCGAATTTCCTCGATTCCAAGACCTATTGTTACTATTTTTGGTGGTGCCAATCTAGCGAGCAGTTCTCCCTATGTTGAACAGATACAGATGCTTGCAGAAAGGTTTACCGATAATCATATTTCTGTATTGACTGGTGGAGGCCAAGGTGTGATGAAGGCGGCCAATCTTGGTGCAAGTCGTACTCAAAAAGGAAAAGGAAGAAGTATAGGAATAGGGGTTAAAGCATTTGGAGATCAACGTAATATCTATGTTCAGGATTATTTTGAATTAGATTATTTTTTTGCACGAAAAATGCTTCTTATGAATTATTCTCAGGCGTTTATTATTTTTCCCGGAGGATTTGGGACTCTTGATGAATTGACTGAAGTTTTTATGCTTATTAAAACAAAACATTTGGATCAGTTACCTGTCGTTTTAATTGGTACGAAATATTGGAATCATTTTTTTGAATGGCTTAGACGGGAATCTATGGCTGAGGGTTTGATTAGCGAAGAAGATTTGGATTTTTTTGTGTTAACGGATGATCTTGATAAGGCATTCTGTGCTATAAAAGATGCTTGTCCATTGTCGCCACCGCCGGTATCAAAATAAAGTTATTTAGAAAGGCGAATATATATGTTTGATAAAATAAGAAAATTTATTTCGTTTTTTTTTGAATTACATCGTGTTCTTTGGCAAATATTATATGGGGCATGGAAAATTTCATCGATTCCTAGGCCGATAGTCACTATTTTTGGTGGTTCTAATTTAGCAAAAAATTCTGTATATGTTAAACAGATACAGATACTAGCCCAACGATTTACCGATGATAATATTTCTGTATTAACGGGGGGTGGTCCTGGCGTAATGGAAGCTGCTAATTGTGGCGCAAGGCTCACCAAAAAAGGAAAAGGAAGAAGTATAGGAATAGGAGTTAAAACGCTTGGAGAAACACGCAATACCTGTGTACAAGATTATTTTGAGTTAGATTATCTTTTTGCACGAAAAATGCTTCTCATGAATTATTCTCAAGCTTTTATTATTTTTCCCGGAGGATTTGGAACTTTGGATGAATTAACTGAAGCTTTTACCCTTATTAAAATAAAAAGTTTGAATCAGTTACCCGTTGTTTTGGTGGGTACAGAATATTGGAATCTCTTTTTTGAATGGCTTAGAAAAGGACCGGTAGCCCATGGATTGATTGATGAAAAAGATTTAGATTTTTTTATAGTAACTGATGATCTTGATAAAGCGTTTTGTTCTATAAAAGATGTTTGTCCACTGCCATCATCGTCGAAAAAAAAATAGTATTATGCCGACTTAATTTTTACACACACTGCTATTCTGGTATAGGTATTCCCAGAAAATATACTTGCTTTTCGGGTAAAGCAGTGAAGGATGGAAGATCGGATTAGTCTAGGGCAGTATTTTTATTTTTTCTTTTGTAGTTTCTGCTTCTGCTTCGGTAGATTCTTCCAATCTAAATGCTGCTATCATTAATCCTACTGCGAGTCCCATTACTCCTCCGAATACTCCTCCTAATAATCCTCCTGTTGCCATGTTGAATATTTTTATAGATGGCTTTTCTGTCTCTGTTGTTGTTTGTGATTCTATGATTGCTCCTAGCACTGCTCCTATTGTTATTCCGACTATAGTACCACTTTTTACCATTCTGTGTCTCATTTTAACTTGATCGGCGCTAAGAGGTTGTTGGTTACAAAAACTAATAGAAGAGATGCATAAGAGAGTAAAAATCATTGATAATATAATTCGTGCGTGTGAGGGAAATTTCATAAAATTTTTTTCGATAGTTAAAGTTATTTAATTATTGAGTAGGTACAATTTTTTATACATTTCGCTATTCCTACAATTAACCCATTATCCACTAACTTATTGAGCCCCACAATAGAGCCTATGATCCTAAAATCACCGAAAGAGTGTCAACCAATTTCTTTATAGTTATCGACACCTATAGGCATTGAAGGGTAGGAGGGATTGCGAGACATATCGTTCTCCAGATAATAATTTTTTATACACGTATTATTCTTATATCATAGATGTAATAAGTTAATAGGGTTAAGCATACTATTTACTTTTTAATGTTGGAAAGAGAATAACATCTTTAATAGAAGTCGTGTTTGTTAGTAGCATAGTAAGACGATCAATGCCAATACCAACGCCAATGGTCGGTGGTAGACCATATTCTAACGCATGAACATAATCAGCATCGTATCGATGAGCTTCTATATCACCGCCAGAATGAGCCGTTGCCTGTTCTTTAAATCGTTCTGCTTGATCAAAAGGATCATTTAACTCATTAAATCCGTTACTTAATTCCATGCCAGCAATAAACAGTTCAAAGCGATCGACAATTGCAGGGTTATGTGCAGATCTTTTTGAAAGTGGAGATATTTCAACCGGGAAATCGGTAATAAAGGTGGGTTGTATCAATGAACTTTCTGCTAATGCTTCAAATAATGTGCATAATTTATGTCCCCATGACACGTTTTTGTTTTCTAAGAATATCTCATGCTTGATAAAGAGGGTATTGATATTTGATTCTGAAAGATCTTCTTCGGAGCAGCCAGCGTATTTGATTACCGCTTCTTTCATGCTTAAACGGGCGAATGGTTTGCCAAAATCGATTTCATGCGTGCCGAAATTAAGGGTAGTTGAACCGGTTGTTTCAGCTGCAATAGTGCGCAACATGGTTTCAACAAATGTCATCATAGTTTGAAAATCAAAATAAGCGGCATAAAATTCGACCATGGTAAATTCGGGATTATGTCGTGTGCTTACCCCTTCATTACGAAAATTACGATTAATTTCATATACTCGTTCTATGCCACCAACGACTAATCGTTTTAGATAGAGTTCTGGTGCAATGCGAAGATAAAGGTCAGTATGCAAAGTATTATGGTGTGTAATAAAAGGACGAGCGACAGCGCCTCCAGGAATTGGATGCAACATAGGCGTTTCAACTTCAATAAAATCATGGGTATCTAAAAAGGTCCGCATTAATTTAATAATTAAAGAACGCTTCAAAAATCGTTCTTTTGTTTCTGGATTAGCTATTAAATCAAGATATCTTTGACGGTATTTTGTTTCAATATCAGTAAGTCCATGAAATTTTTCCGGCAATGGAAATAAGCACTTACTTTGTAAAGAAAACGCTGATACTTTTAAAGTGATTTCACCCATACGTGTTTTAAATGCAGTACCAGTAACCCAGATAATATCGCCAATATCAATCAGTTTAGTAAGAATATCGAACTGTTCTTGGCCAATATCAGCCTGTTTAACATAGATTTGCAATTTTCCTGTTCTGTCTTGTAGGTGAGCAAACAGTGTTTTTCCATGTTCTCTTAACGACATGAGTCGTCCAGAAATATGATATACTTTAGATTTTAGCTCTTGTTCAGATTCTGTTTTTGCGTTTTGCTCAGCTTGCGTGTCTTGCTTAAATTCACTTAGTATATCGTGCGTAGTTGCGTCTACGGGGTTGCCTATTGGCCACGGCTCGATACCCATTTTTCGCAACTCTTCTAGTTTTTGTAGGCGCAATTGGTGTTCTTGCGATCCTGTATCAGTTATTAATGATGTTTCAGAGACGAGAGTATCTTTAGGTGTGTTATTTTGTTTTGTCATATTTACCCTATTTCGATTATATTAAATTTAAAAAATTATAGAATTAGAATTTAGGATTCAATCTTTATTTATAAAAATAAAAGCATATATTCAGTATAATCGAAAAAATAATAGCATCTATATTTTTTCTGCGATAGTGCAATAGTTCAGACTATTTAAATTTTTAAACAGAAAGTTACATGCATGAGAAAATATAAAGTTATTGCTTTAAGTATTGTTTGTATAGTGAGCGGGGTTCAAGCTAGTTCAAATCTTTTACTTACGGCATGTGAAGTTACACAAGCTCTAATAGTAGCCAAGCCGCATTGGCGCTCTGCTTATGATATCTATAAAACGCCAGCTATTCTTGATCAAGAACTTGAAAACGCTGATCCAATTGTTATCGATTTTGTGCGTAGTAATGCCATGCGCATGAACTATTCAAATTTTGAAAAAATCATAGTAAAAAGAGGGAGTCCATCTAAGGCAGCACTATATGGGCAAGATTTTAATTCTTTTTGTTCATCCTATTATACGGTTATAATTCCTGATTATGCATGCGATATATTGGAAAGCAAAGCAGATGCTTTAATACTAGCAAATTCTCGATCTCGCCTTACTTTATCTTACCGTGATTCATTAGACTATATTGACGGTATGATTGGGCATGAAGTTACGCATACTTTTTGGAGAGATAGTTCGAAGAAGTTTGCGACTAGCCTTGTTGTTCCTATGGTAACAGGATTAGTAGGATGTGGCATACATCGCAAAATGACGCCTATTATCAGAAAATATGCATTATTTTTATTAGGGGCGCCGAAAAGTTCGCTGCAAGAAGGTTTGATATCAGCGAAAGTAGTTATTGGTAGTGTAATGGCTTTGGGATATGTGCAACATAAGATGAATGGATTAATTTTAAATGCTTCTAGACGTTATCGGGAACGTCGTGCTGATAAAGGAGCTTGGAATCAATATGGTATTGCATTATTTGCAAATGCCCATTTGTTGCTTTCATCGAATGAAGAAAAAGAAAAAGAGCGTAGCTGGTTTTATTCGCATCCAACATATAAAGAGCGACTAGATTCGGCTGTTAAACGAGCAAAAGAGCGGGGCC
This sequence comes from uncultured bacterium, assembly GCA_963719415.1. Lineage (GTDB taxonomy): Bacteria > Babelota > Babeliae > Babelales > Vermiphilaceae > JAPLIS01. The sequence goes on from OY970383.1 coordinate 1,260,474, forward strand.
AAAAGTCATTAGCTGATGCGCAATTAACGATGGAAGATTTGATAAAAGATCAGCGATAAACAGTTTTTTTTACGTTATTATTAGGTAAAATTAGATTGTTTTAACAATGTTCATTGACTGGAGTGGACCAAAAATGGTACAATTGTTGCTAGTGAGTAGTAAAAATTTGTTCATTATCTATTCAAGATAAAAAAGTTATTGGTCGTGATATAAGAATTCTTCAAATAAATTGGCCAGTAGAAGGCTCGTTAATAAAGCCATTAGGCAGTGGGCTTTGGGAGATTCGTAGTAAGCTAGAAAATAGAATCGCGAGAATTTTGTTTATTTTTTTGAATGGTGAAATCATTTTACTCAATGGATTTATTAAGAAGACCCAAAAAACGCCACAGCAAGAGATAGATTTAGCCAAAAAAAGAGCTAAAAACACAGAGAGGTAAGGTTATGAAACATAAAAACATAGGTTCCCATTTTGAAGATTTTCTTAAAGAAGAAGGTATTCAAGAAGAGGTAGAAGTGGCAGCAATCAAAGCTATTCTTGCTCGTAATATAAAAGAATACATGCAAAAAAATGCTATCACGCAGACGGATATGGCAAAGCAGCTTAAAACAAGCAGATCGGGACTAGAAAGACTTCTTGATCCTGATAATTATTCGGTCACTCTTTTAACACTAAATCGTGCCGCTTACGTAATAGGGAAAAAAGTAAAAATTACTATGGTAAGTGTCGAAGATAATTATGAATAATAGTATGTATTAACAAAATCATAGGCTAATTTTATTGTTTATGGTTGAAAGCCCCAAGTGGCGAGGTAGACTGTTTTTAGAATAAAACTTAAAACTTCTATTTTTTGATTTTTGTAGTTGTTTTGTATTAAATGGGAACTTTTCATCTTGGTTTAACGTATACAAATAAAAAATATCGTTTTTCGATAAAAAAATATTGTTTTTCATTTGTTTTCTGTTACGATCAACAGTAAGAATACTAATATACTTTTAATATACTAGACTTCTTTTGAAACTATCTAAAGCTCATAATTATAGATTCCAGTAATAAGGTTAAATCTTAATCCAAAGCGCTTTCTTCGATTACGATATTTGTCAGCAATAATTTTAAAGCGCTTGAGACGGCTAAATATATGCTCATTTAAAACTCTTTCGCTGGAAATTTTTCGATTGTTTTTTTTCTTCTAAGGTCAATGGTCGCTTTTTACTTTTTTTTTCGCCATTAAAGTATTTGCATGCAGCTTCTGAAGTCCTTGGTAGCCTGTATCAGTTAATGATGTAATATTAGGCATGAACTTTACTCCAGATTCTTTGAAAACTCTAAAATTATGAGTTTTCCCTTTCGCAAAATTAGTACAAATAATTTTTTGTGTTTTTTTATCAGCGATAAGTTGTGTTTTTAACGTATGTTTTTTTTTGCCTGAGTAGAATTGGTGTTGTTTTTTTTTGGTCTTTCAATTGGAGACTCAGCTACATCCATAAGAATAACTTCAAATTCATGGTCGCTTTTAAGAAGTGCCTTTTTTCCTGGCAATCTAAATTCTTTATTGGAAATAAGCATATTTTCAATCCAGCGTATGCATTGAAAAGCAGCACTTTCACTTAAGCCATATGATGTCGCTATATGCAAATAAGTTCGATATTCACGCAAGTATTCTAAGGCCATTAAAATTCTATCTTCTACAGAAAGTGAATTTGGTCTTCTCCCTTTTGCTTTTTTAACTCGTTCAGCCAACGTAATTACTTTCACCATTTTGGTAAATGTACTACGCTTTACCCCCGTAACTCTTCTAAAATTCTTATCATTATAGTTATGGTTGATCAGCCATTTAGTGGTTGGGCAATACAAGCGCAATCAGAGCCGATTAAAAAATTAATTCTTGATGCAGGACAAATGAAGTATGAATTTATAGAAGTATAGAGTGAAAAAAGCAATAATTTTGGGCTTTGCAGTCGCCTAGGGCCCTTTATTGTTTTTACAAATATGTTACATTAATAGAATATTATAGCAGGCTTTTTGGGATATTTGATTCGATAATAGGAGCTTATTTCATGTTAAACAAAAACAAACGCTTTTTATTTCTTGCTGTATTATTATATGCACTAGTTCCATCACAAACATATACTCGTGGTGGGTCTTCTTCCAACGCTTCTGGAGATGCATTGGGTAGTATCAATTATAAAAATGCCTTTAATCAAGAAGAATTATATACCAAATTTGAAAATTTGATGTGGGCTTTAGGGTGTCATGGCAATGTATTTGATGTAGGAGCCGATTTGAATATTGCTGGCTTAAATAGCACTAGCGTAAATAATGCTCGTTTAAACGTTATTAACAATAATAATAATAACGATGAAAATTGTGCGGTTACTATGACAGATGAACAGATAGCAAAATCACGTCAGAAATATGCTGAAGCTTGTCTTTTTCAACTTAAAAAAGCACGACGATCAGCAATCATGAGTCCCGCTTATGAAAGTCTTAGTTTAATGGCATTAGTAGGATTAGCAGCAGCAGCTGTAGATAGACTAACCAGGAAAGATACTATAGGAAACAGTTTTAGTGTTTTTTCTGCGGTTAATAATGCAGTTTTTTTATTTGCTGATGTAATACGCTCAGGAGTTAATTATGTCTATTTACCTACGCATCCCTTAAATATGTTTGAAGAATTTTTTGCAAAAAATAAATGCTTTATTCCTAGAGAGCTATGGCCTATTATTGTCGAAAAATTTACTTTAGCACGTCAAAATCAATTTGAGCAACGTAATGCTATGAATTTTATCGAATTTTCTCTTGGGTTTACTACCTATCAGAAGCCGCTACAGTCATCTGTAGATAGAATAAAAGTTGAATTGGTGATTCACGAAATTAACAGTCGCATTGATGCTTTTTTTGCTGGTTATAATGATGAAACGAATGGTGAATATCGTGGATTGTTAAAAATTAATATTGCCAAATTTATATTGGCATTGACCGGAAATAGTGATGAGTCTCCACGGTACATATATCTACATGGTCCGGGAGGGATTGGAAAAACTCATTTTGTTGGCATGCTTGCACAATGGATACAAGAACTTTTACCCGATATGATCTGTTTTAATGATCTGGTAATTACCAGCGAGCGGGAACTTGAAGGAACTCCTGAAAAGCCCGGAGCTATGCTTCGCATCTTACGCAATCAGCTTATAGGAAAAAAACGAGGGTCGCTTGTTTTTATGGATGAAGCAACATGGCTTAATAAAGGTGATATGATTAGTTGTGCAAAACGAGTATTCAATGGTAATCAATCAAAGTTATCAACAAGCTACTTCGGTTCAGGTATGGATGGAACTGGTGTTGATTTAAAACTTCCTCCAACTCTTATTTTTGTAGCAAGTAACGAAGATATAACTGATCCTGCATTGGCGAGTAGATTTGATACTATTAAATTTCCTACTCCACAAGCGGCATCATTAGCTTCTTCTGCTATGAATGTTATAAAAAGAAGTAAAGTGTTGGTCGAAAATCAAGCTCAAAATCAAGATATATTGCAAGAAGATCTTCTTTTATGGATTAAAGAAAATGAGATTAAGAATTTCAGAGCTGTTGCATCAAAAGTTGAACAGCATATGTTGTCAAAATCTACTGTTTGACGGTATTTTGTGTTTGACGGTATTTTGCAAAAGAGTTATTGCAGGATGAAGTAATAAATAAAAGACTTTGAAAAGTTAGTTTTACTTTGTTAAAAAGCAGTTGATTAGATAAAGTAGAGCAATAATAATGGGTTGATGGATAAGATAGATAAAAAGAGTTTTGGTTCCCATCAAAATTAACCATTTAGCGATTTTGGTATTTGGTTTTGGGAATATATATTGTTGTCGTTTTCCTGATGTATAAAAAATATGTGCAATAATAACGCCGAATATAGAGAACCCAAGCCACGGTAGTAGAGGGAAGTAATCAAAACTTTTGAAGGTATCGGGAATAAAACCGAGCCATAAGAGAGAATAGGTTTTGATACTCCAAGAGGAGGTTACGTATTTAATAAGCATTCCAATGTTATAGAGGAGTATGCTTATTATTGTATGATGGTACAAAAACGGAGTCAATAATCCGGCAAGAGCAAAAAAATGCAAAATACCAAACCAGATAGTCCACGTCTTAAAAAAAATAAAAGTGACTAGAGTAATAGAAAGTGCGAGTGCAAAAAGATATAAAGATCGTTTTGTATTTTGTGTGTAAAAACTATCTTGCTTATTATTATTATCGTTTGTACGTCTATTTATATCTTTATAGACACTTATACTATTAGCTATGCCAGAAACAAAAATAAACAACGAAGCAGCGATAAAACCAATAGCTTTCAGCGGCCAATAATTAAGATCAATAGCAGTTGATGCGAATAGATTAAGGTCAAAAATAATATGAAATATGATCATCAACACCAATGCTACTCCCTTGAGGAGATCGAGTTCCCAAAATCGTATTTTCGATGTTGCTTTCATATGATACAAGTATATATATTCATGAATTAAGGTGTTTTTTGTTTTTAAGTATAAGTATTTTTAGTTAATAAACAAAGTAAATGGTAGTAAAAATGCAGGTTATCATTCTAGAAGTGGCCATACTGTTGGCAGAAAAAGTCCTGCACCAATAAATGGCCAAGCTGCTTTGAACAATTCGTTCCCAATTAGCGATTCATCTCGTCATCGTATTGGTGTTAGTGAAAATCAAATTGTTGAGCTCAAGCAAACAAGTTCTGGAGAATATCATGGATATGTGCGAACATGGCAAGATATTTGTAAAGATTTAAAATTAAAAAATAAATTAATAAAAAATGGATTAGTAAATAAAAGAGGCGTGCCTTTATGATTAATTACAATATTAATTTTATAGTAAATAAATCAGCATCAATAAGATTTTGCTTGGATACTAATTTAAAGCTAATGGAATGTTGTGAGGATGTTTCTATGGTTTTGTTAAAAGATAATAAAGAATACGAGTTAGGTCGTTGTTGGCTTAAAGATAAAATGTTTATTTTGAAAACTATATTAACAAAAACATTGCATAATCAATTTTTGTTGCACCCCTCAATAAATAAAGATATAGGCTATCTATATAATGAAGACTTACGATTTAAGCCTGGTCTCGTATATAAACAGCTAAATGAAAATGAATGTTGGGTTGGAGATAGGCATCTTTTATGGGGTTATGAATATGTGATGTGGATCTATAATAATGCGGATGGTGATATAATTTTACATTTTACTCCAGTGTATCCTGGAAATTGGACTGATGAAGGCGATGATGAAGAAGCTGAGGCACAAGTCTATGAAGCATGGATGGCAACTACGTATAAACCTCTTTGGACAATAACATTACCAAAAGAAACAGCTCAATTATGGCTACGATTGGCAGAAAATATATTTAGTAAACTACATTGAAAGATTGTCGTTATATAATTCAAGGTTTAGAGTAGATTGTAATTGCTCATACTATTATGAAAGACGTTTTTATGGAATTACGTATTCAAAAAATAATTATGTCATTGGTTGTTTTTGTTATGTTCTTTTTTTCATCTTGTATTGATTTTTATGATTCAAAATTTAACGATTTTGGAAATGGTTTGTTGAATAAAGTTAAAGCGGGAGTTATAGCTGGAGCTTTAATGGGGTTTAAAATGGGAGGAATAAGAGGAGCAATAAGCGCAGGAGGCATAGATAATAGAGTTGCAAAAATAGGTAGAGACTTTGGAGTAGCGGAACTAATTGGAAGAATAGGCCCCGGTGGCGCAGAGCAGGTAATAAAAATAGGTCTAATGGCAGGTTTGGGAGCTACAATAGGGGCGGTAATGGGAGTAGGAATAGTTTTTTTTAATGCTGATACAGACGTAGAAATTATACAAAAAAAGACGGGAAACATTGTTTCTTATTGTCTCGGCGGGTATGGATTAGGATTGATAGTAGCATTGGCCATAGAATTTTTAACTGGTAGGCAATATGTATCAGCGTTTAGTATGCAAATAGTTGGTTGTATTGTTGGGGCTATAGTTGGATATTTAATAGAATAAATAAAAGGTATTGGAATAAAGTGAATTGTGGTAAAAAATATGGTAGTAAAGATGCTAGTAGCGAAAATAAGGTCTATTTTTTTATATGCACTTTTTTTAGTTAATTTCTTAGCTTTTAGTGGATTTCCCGCAGGCACTCTTATTCAAAGTAGCGATATGCATATTCCTATGTATATTCCCCTAGAAGAATTGCATGTTGGTGATTTGGTTACCTGTTATGATTTTAAGACTGGTTGTTATACTGAAAAGCCGATTACAGCTATCAAAATGTATATGGCCAATGAGATTTTGTGTTTAGTCGTTAATAATGGAGAGATTGAAAGTAGAAGTAATGAGATAGAAATTTTTACGGCCAAAGAACAAAGATTTTATCTGCCAGATCAAAAAATATGGAAAAGGGCGATTGATTTACGTGTTGGAGATTGTCTTTTTGGTAAGCAGGCGGAGAAAGAATCGTTGATCATTCAACAGATTAAGCAATTTGAAAATGACGGTATCTTGTACGATATATCAGTGAAAAATTGCCATAATTTTTTGATTCAGAAAGAGGGGATTCTAGTACATAATTTTGCATTTGCTGGTGGGCTGGTGTTTGCTGCTTATGATAGCCTGGCTTGTTTGGCAGCAAGTTGTGGATTGTCGAAAGCAATTTTAGCGGCTGGTGCTGGAGCTATAGGTTTTGTTGGGAACTATTTGCTGAGTAATAGTGATAGTGGCCATGAAGAGTTAAATAGCGGGCAGCCAGATAATCATATTGATAAAAATATTAATAAAGATGGTAATAAGCAAGAGTCGTCTGATTTGGGGCCATCTGATTCTGGGTCATCTGATAGTGACAAAAAGAATAGTAATAATAATGGTAATAATAATGGTAATAATAACTCAAAGTCAACGTTGTTAGACCTAGCTGAAGCTGCGGTTGGCGCTGCAGGCGTCACCGCTATTGGCAAAGAGATAAAAAAATTGATTAAGGCGTACCGAAAATCATCTAAATCGCCTAAATTGTCAAAGTCAGGGGTAAAAAAAGAAGCAAAGTCAGAAATAAAGACAGAAGTCGAAGTTGAGTCAGCAGAGTCGTCACCATCTATACCATCTAAACTATCAAGCGTATCAGAATCGTCTAAATGCAATAATCAATCAGTTAGTAGGCCTATTGCTAGCAGGCCAGGCCCTTTGTTTTTACGTGTTTTTATTATGCCAATGGTAGCTTGCCAGGCTCATAAAGAGAAGATCTAATCGGTGGTTGTTTTTTGGTTTTTTTTTAGCTTAGGTTGCAATTTTTTCGAACTTGCCTTATATTTAAGGTATAAAAAAATACAAAAAGTTTCAGGCAAGGTGCCTGATGAAAGGATTTTATGATTGTTTCTGCTATTCAGTTTATTTTACAACCCATATTTGGAAAATTTGAGCGTGAGGAATTTAAAAAATTCCTACGAATGGGTCTCACGTTTACCTTTATTTTGGGAGCTTATTGGACAATTCGCACACTAAAAGCTACCGTATTTATCACGCTCGTGGGTGCCGACTATCAGCCTATTGCAAAGACATTTTCTATTCTTCTTCTTGTGCCTCTCGTAATGCTTTATACTAAGATTCTTGATTATTATTCTCGTGAAAAAACATTCTACGGCCTTTCTCTCTTTTATGGCATTGCTACGCTTTTATTTGCCGTTTTTCTTAATACAAAAAGTTTTGGTATGGCTGAAAGCTCTGTGATTGCAGCTCGTACTGGTATGGAATTCTGGGGGACTCAGATTTTGGGCTATCTATGGTATGTGTTTGTAGAAAGCTATGGTTCATTAGTAGTTGCTCTTTTTTGGGCAATTGCTTCTGATACTACTATGCCAGATTCAGCAAAAAAAGGGTTTTCTCTTGTTGTTGCTTTAGGGCAAGTAGGTGCTATTATTGGACCTAAATACATTAACAAGTTGCCTGACTTTTTCATACACAAGCTACCACACATGCCTTTGTTGCACAACCCTTCGGTTGCTGTAGCAGTTGCATCACTTATGATATTTCTTTCTATTCTCTTTTTAAATTATTTTTTAAAAGCGACACCAAAAAGTTTATTAGTATCTTTTAAAGGTAAAAATGAAGCGACTGTTGAAAAAGAACAAGAGCCGGGTCTTTTAGAGGGTTTCTGGTTGTTGTTAGAGCATAAATATCTATTGGGTATTTTTGCGGTGAACTTCTTTTTTGAATTTATTGTTACGATATTTGATTTCCATTTCCAGAAATTAGCTGCTTTAACCTACACAAACCAGAATACACTAGCTGTTTTCATGGGTGATTATGGCGCACTTGTAAATGCAGTAACTCTTATCTGTCTTTTGTGTGGGGTGAGCAATATTACTCGTTATTTAGGAGTTACGGTATCTCTCTGTTTAATGCCGATTATTATCGGCGCGGCTATTTTTGGATTTACCAGCTTCGATAGTATAACTTTCCTATTGTATTTGATGGTGGGATCAAAAGCGATTAACTACGCCTTAAATGGCCCAGCATTAAAACAGCTTTATATTCCAACAAGTCATGATACACGCTTTAAAGCACAAGCATGGATTGAAACATTTGGATCGCGTGCCTCTAAAGAGGGTGGTGCAATTTTCAGCATCCTACTTAAACCGCTACAAAATAGATTTGGAGCAATGGCTGGTAGGGCATATCATGTTTTCTTGTGTTCACGTGTTGGGTATGTTTTTGTTATTGTATGGTTTGTTGTAGCTCTTTTCTTGGGTAGAACGTTCAAGAAAGCGGTGGATGAAAAACGTGTTGTTTGTTAATAAAGTTATTGGTTAATAGACTTACTAAAAAAGCAGTTGTTTTTTCGCAACTGCCTTTTTATTGTGCTCATTTTATTTTTTGGGTACATGCATTTTTAGCTCAGTTGCAATTTCTTTGAATTTGCCTTATGTTTAGTAGGTAAAAATACAAAATGTTCTAATTTTTCATGTTTCATGAAAGGATTTTATGATTGTTTCGGCTATTCAGTTTATTCTACAACCCATATTTGGGAAGTTTGAGCGTGAGGAATTTAAAAAATTCCTACGAATGGGTCTTACGTTTACTTTTATTTTAGGTGCTTATTGGACAATTCGTACGCTAAAAGCTACCGTATTTATCACTCTTGTTGGAGCCGACTATCAGCCTATTGCAAAGACATTTTCTATTATTCTTCTTGTGCCTCTTGTAATGCTTTATACTAAGATTCTTGATTATTATTCTCGTGAAAAAACATTCTATGGCCTTTCTCTTTTTTATGGCATTTTCACGTTATTATTTGCGATTCTTTTAAATACAAAAAGTATCGGTATGGCTGAAAGCTCTGTGATTGCAGCTCGTACTGGTATGGAATTCTGGGGAACTTGGATTTTGGGTTACCTTTGGTATGTGTTTGTAGAAAGTTATGGCTCATTGGCTATTGCTCTGTTTTGGGCAATTGCTTCTGATACTACTATGCCAGATTCAGCAAAAAGAGGTTTTTCTCTCGTTGTTGCTCTAGGACAAGTAGGTGCTATTATTGGACCTAAATATATCAATAAACTTCCTGATTTTTTTATACATCACTTGCCTCATGTGCCATTTTTACACAACCCTTCGGTTGCTGTAGCAGTTGCATCGCTTATGATATTTTTTTCTATTCTTTTTTTAAATTATTTTTTAACAGCGACACCCAAAAATTTATTGGTATCTTTTAAAGGTAAAAATGAAGCGACTGTTGAAAAAGAACAAGAGCCGGGTCTTTTAGAAGGTCTATGGTTGTTGCTAGAGCACAAATATTTATTGGGTATTTTTGCGGTTAACTTTTTCTTTGAATTTATTGTTACGGTGTTTGATTTTCACTTTCAAAAATTAGCTGCTTTAACTTATTCAGGAAATGCACTTGGTGTTTTCATGGGTGAGTATGGCGGTGCGGTAAATATGGTAGCTCTTGTTTGCTTGTTATGTGGTGTAAGTAATATTACTCGTTATTTGGGCATTACGGTATCTCTCTGCTTAGTTCCTCTTGTTATTGGTGGAGCTATTGTTGGGTTTATCAGTTATGATAGCATAACGTTCTTATTCTGGTTGATGGCGGGATCAAAAGCGATTAACTACGCTTTAAATGGTCCAGCATTAAAACAACTCTATATTCCAACAAGTCACGATACGCGCTTTAAAGCACAAGCTTGGATTGAAACATTCGGGTCACGTGCATCTAAAGAGGGTGGTTCAATTTTTAATATGTTGCTTAAGCCATTGCAAACTAAGTTTGGTGCAATAGCTGGTAGATTATACCATGTTAATTTGAGTGCTTGTGTTGGTGGTAGTTTTGTAATAATATGGTTTGTTGTAGCTCTTTTCTTGGGTAGAACGTTCAAGAAAGCAGTTGATGAGAAACGTGTTGTTTGCTAATTAGTTTGTAAAAGATTAAAAAGCTAGAATCGAGGGCCCTTCAGGGGCCCTCGCAACAAATAAACTACCGGTACAAATTGGTGTGTATTTGTATAAATCAGTTTATAAAAAAGCACTTGTGTTTTACGCAGGTGCTTTTTTATAAACTAATTTTTTTAATTTTTAGAGTAAGAAAAACTTAAAATTTAGTTTTTATTGTATAGTTTCCATATTCACGACAAGATGCTTGCCGTGAGCAGCAATACCATAACAAATAATGGGCCCATGATATTCAAAAGTTCTTAGTTGTGTTCCATAATCGAGGGCTTTTATCTGTTCTAGCGCTTCTTGAGCTGCAGCTGCAAGTGTTGCTTGTTCGCTGTCTTTTGCTTTTTTAAATTCTATTAAAATTCCAGGATCTTTGGAGTCTCGTGGCATGAGCATAATGTCATAGCGGCCATCGCCTGATTCACGGTTTGATTGAATAATATAGCGATCAGCAAGCCCTGCAAGCAATCCTAACACAAACATATGAATCCTCCATTCAAAATCGTCTTTACGTACATCATGAGAAGAACAACTGTTTTCAACAAATTCTTGTAAATATAGTTCAACTGTTTTTTTATCACCGGCAATAAAAGCTTCGAAAAGCTTTTTAAGTTTGGCAAAGGTGATAGTTGTGCTTAATGCTATTAGAATAAGCTCTTTATAAAGTTCCGCTATCTCTAAATTGGGAAGTGTAAGTGTATAATAAAATTTATTATTTTTAAATATATTCGAAATTGCGGTCACATAGCCCGTAAATAAAAGAAAACTCCATGGTTCTTGATGTTTTTTATCAATATCCGCGAACGTAACTCCTTCATCTATTATTTTATCAGCAAGCTTATTTCCTTGTAGTAATAGCTCTATCTCATCTTTGACTTCCTGATTAGCATTGGCAATAATATTTGTAACCAGCTTGTTATTACTGGTATTAACCCAATATGGTTTTAGACTTCCTTTTTCTTCGATACAGCTCAAAAGTGACCAGGGATTATACATATTTGTTCTGCCAAATACATACCCATCATACCAACGCTTAATGTCATCTTTTTTATCGTAAAGATTATATTGAGTTAATAATTCATCTACTTCTTCTTGAGTAAAACCAAATTTATCAGAGTATTTATTATTGAGTACGGTGCATACAGAAATATGGTTGAGGCCTGAAAATATTCCTGCTTTTGCTATACGGGTAATGCCAGTTAATAGTCCCTTTTTAAGTGCAGTATTAGATTTTAATGCTGCTGAAAGTAAGTTGCTCATGAACTCTATCATTTTTTCATAATAGCCGTTAAGGTAGGCGTACGTTATGGGAGCATCGTATTCATCAATTAAAATGACAACTTTTTTTTTTGTTTGTTCAAATAATATACGAGATAGAAATTGTATGCTATCCATCAATTCTTGTTCAGGGGCCTGTTTTGTTACAAGTCGATTAAAAATATCAATATCATCATTTGCAATGCTAGTTTTGTCTATTGCCAGAGAACGTAAAAGTCGTTTGCATTCCTCGGCTATAATAGCTGCAAGTTTTGTATAGGCTAATTCCCAAGAATCGAGTTTGACATCTTTAAATGTTAAAAAAATTACCGGAAATTGTCCTTGAAGAGCTCGATATTCAGGATAGTTCCATATATTAGTTTTTTCAAAAAGATAAGCAGTATTTTGATCGGGTTTTTCAAAAAAATATCTGAGCATTGAAAGATTTAACGTTTTGCCAAATCTTCGAGGCCGAGGTGTTAAAATAACTTTAGCCCCATCTTCCCAAAATTCTTTAATGAGAAGGGTTTTATCAACATAAGCATTTTTATTATCGATAATTTCTTTATAGTCATCAACACCTATAGGAATCGATGGATAAGTAGGATTAGAAGAATGATGGGACATAGCGCTCTCCTGATATTAATTTTCAAAAACTATATGAGTTTACCAGATTGAAAAGAAACGGTATTATGTTTACAATAAAAGCTTAAGTGATTCTAAGGGGGAATGCAATATCATACAAAGTATTAGATGAAAGGATTTTATGATTATTTTGGCTATTCAGTTTGTTCTACAACCCATATTTGGGAAGTTTGAGCGTGAAGAGTTTAAAAAATTCCTAAGAATGGGGCTTTTGTTTGCTTTTATCCTGGGCGCTCTTTGGACAATTCATACATTAAAGTCAACGGTGTTTATCACTCTTGTTGGAGCCGACTATCAGCCTATTGCAAAGACATTTTCTATTATTTTTCTTGTGCCTCTTGTAATGCTTTATACTAAGATTCTTGATTATTATTCTCGTGAAAAAACATTCTATGGCCTTTCTCTTTTTTATGGCATTTTCACGTTATTATTTGCGATTCTTTTAAATACAAAAAGTATCGGTATGGCTGAAAGCTCTGTGATTGCAGCTCGTACTGGTATGGAATTCTGGGGAACTTGGATTTTGGGTTACCTTTGGTATGTGTTTGTAGAAAGTTATGGCTCATTGGCTATTGCTCTGTTTTGGGCAATTGCTTCTGATACTACTATGCCAGATTCAGCAAAAAGAGGTTTTTCTCTCGTTGTTGCTCTAGGACAAGTAGGTGCTATTATTGGACCTAAATATATCAATAAACTTCCTGATTTTTTTATACATCACTTGCCTCATGTGCCATTTTTACACAACCCTTCGGTTGCTGTAGCAGTTGCATCGCTTATGATATTTTTTTCTATTCTTTTTTTAAATTATTTTTTAACAGCGACACCCAAAAATTTATTGGTATCTTTTAAAGGTAAAAATGAAGCGACTGTTGAAAAAGAACAAGAGCCGGGTCTTTTAGAAGGTCTATGGTTGTTGCTAGAGCACAAATATTTATTGGGTATTTTTGCGGTTAACTTTTTCTTTGAATTTATTGTTACGGTGTTTGATTTTCACTTTCAAAAATTAGCTGCTTTAACTTATTCAGGAAATGCACTTGGTGTTTTCATGGGTGAGTATGGCGGTGCGGTAAATATGGTAGCTCTTGTTTGCTTGTTATGTGGTGTAAGTAATATTACTCGTTATTTGGGCATTACGGTATCTCTCTGCTTAGTTCCTCTTGTTATTGGTGGAGCTATTGTTGGGTTTATCAGTTATGATAGCATAACGTTCTTATTCTGGTTGATGGCGGGATCAAAAGCGATTAACTACGCTTTAAATGGTCCAGCATTAAAACAACTCTATATTCCAACAAGTCACGATACGCGCTTTAAAGCACAAGCTTGGATTGAAACATTCGGGTCACGTGCATCTAAAGAGGGTGGTTCAATTTTTAATATGTTGCTTAAGCCATTGCAAACTAAGTTTGGTGCAATAGCTGGTAGATTATACCATGTTAATTTGAGTGCTTGTGTTGGTGGTAGTTTTGTAATAATATGGTTTGTTGTAGCTCTTTTCTTGGGTAGAACGTTCAAGAAAGCAGTTGATGAGAAACGTGTTGTTTGCTAATTAGTTTGTAAAAGATTAAAAAGCTAGAATCGAGGGCCCTTCAGGGGCCCTCGCAACAAATAAACTACCGGTACAAATTGGTGTGTATTTGTATAAATCAGTTTATAAAAAAGCACTTGTGTTTTACGCAGGTGCTTTTTTATAAACTGATTTTTTTAATTTTTAGAGTAAGAAAAACTTAAAATCTAGTTTTTATTGTATAGTTTCCATATTCACGACAAGATGCTTGCCGTGAGCAGCAATACCATAACAAATAATGGGCCCATGATATTCAAAAGTTCTTAGTTGTGTTCCATAATCGAGGGCTTTTATCTGTTCTAGCGCTTCTTGAGCTGCAGCTGCAAGTGTTGCTTGTTCGCTGTCTTTTGCTTTTTTAAATTCTATTAAAATTCCAGGATCTTTGGAGTCTCGTGGCATGAGCATAATGTCATAGCGGCCATCGCCTGATTCGCGATTTGATTGAATGATATAGCGATCTGAAAGCCCTGCCAATAACCCTAATACAAACAGGTGAATGCGCCACTCAAGATTATCTTTACGTACATCATGAGAAGAACAACTGTTTTCAACAAATTCTTGTAAATATAGTTCAACTGTTTTTTTGTCACCTATAATAAAAGCTTCGAAAAGCTTTTTAAGTTTGGCAAAAGTTATAGTAGTGTTTAATGCTGTTAGAATAAGCTCTTTATAAAGCTCTGCTATCTCTAGGTTGGGAAGTGTAAGCGTATAATAATATTTATTATTTTTAAATACATTTGAAATTGCGGTAACATATCCTGTAAATAAAAGAAAACTCCATGGCTCTTGATTTTTTTTATCGATATCTCGTAGAGTAACGCCTTCATCTATCTCTTTATCAACAAGCATATTTCCTTCCAGCAACATCCTTATCTCATCTTTAACTTCTTGGTTAGCATTAGCAATAATATTTGTAATAAGATCATTACTGCTTGTATTAACCCAATACGTTTTCAAATTTCCTTTTTCTTCAATACAACTGAGAAGTGACCAGGGATTATACATATTAGTCTGGCCAAAGATATATCCATCATACCAGTGCTTAATGTCATCTTTTCTATCAATAAGATTATAGGTCGTCAATAATGTATCGACTTCTTTTTGAGTAAAGCCAAATTTATCAGAATATTTATTATTTAGTACGGTACATACAGAAAGATGATTAAGGCCTGAAAATATTCCCGCTTTGGCGATTAGAGTAATACCGGTTAAAAGTCCTTTTTGAAGGGCGTTATTTGATTTTAATACTTTAGAAAGTAAGCCATCCATAAATCTTATCATTTTTTCATAGTAGTTATTGAGATATGCTCCTATTATAGGAGCATCATATTCATCAATTAAAACAATAACTTTTTTTTGGTAATAGCGCTCTAAAATAATAGTTGTATAAAAAAGGCTATTGGTATAATCCGTTTCTGTAGCGCTGTTATTTACTAAACGAGCATACCAATTTTGTTCAACAGAAGTTAGCGATGCGTGGATTGGAGCAAGCGATTTTTCTATATTTATAGCTAAAAGGCTTGCGAATTCCTCATAGGCAAGCTCCCATGAATCAACTTTAATATCTTTAAATGTTAAAAAAATCACCGGAAATTGTGCTTGAATAGCTCGATATTCTGGATAATTCCATATGTTAGTTTTTTTGAAAAGATAAGTAGTATCTTGATTGGTTTTTTCAAAAAAGTATCTAAGCATTGAAAGATTTAATGTTTTTCCAAACCTGCGAGGGCGAGGTACTAAAATGACTTCAGCTCCATCTTGCCAAAATTCTTTAATGAGAAAGGTTTTATCAACATAGAAATTTTTGTTATCGATAAGTTTTTTATAGTCATCAACCCCTATAGGAATTGATGGGTAAGAATTATGGGGCATAGTTTTCTCCAAATAGTAGTTTTTCAAAAAATATATCAGGTTACCAGTCGAAAAGAAATAATCTCATGCCTATATATAAAAGCTTAAGTCATTCTAGGTGGGAATGCAAATATCATACATGATGTTTAGCTTAAAACTGAGGTTAATGATTCATGTTCCGTTTATAGGAGAATTACTGTTTTTTAACGCGTAAAAATCTATTAGTCATAGGTAATGTATTGATCTAAAGTAGATAAAACAGGGAAAGTGTATGAACTTAAAAAAGAGCGTGATAGAGTGTTTTATAGAGATTGAGAATAGAGATTATGAAAAAAGATTATGAAAAAAAATAAGAGAGAGTGAGGTAAAGCGTATGATAAAGCCTATGATAAAAAATAAGAGTGTCTTAAAAAGAAAAAATATAATAATAAAATATATTTTTATATTACTTTTAATAAGTTCAGGTAATAATTTTTATGCTGATACTATAACAGTTCATAATCATGTTACGCCACAAGAAGCTTCAGATATTATGGGGGTAGATGCAGATGCTACTTTGTATGCTCGTATTTATTATTATAAATCAGTTAATAATAGTTTGACGAATAAGGATCAGCGGGGTAATCAGCAAGAAATCTATACAATTCCATCACAGCAGAAAGTTACTATTTCACGTCCTGATAGATGGCGTTATCAAACCTTTCCTTATCCGAAACACTATGATAGACAGCTTGTATTTTCGCTCTATAAAGAAGATTTGCCGGAAATATTACCTGTTTCTGCTTATCGTAATCTAGGCGTTATCAATATAGGAACAACAAGAGGTATGTCTTTTTATATTGTTGAACGTGATATGCATTTAGAAGGATACAATCTTGCAGAGTGGCATATTGTTAAGCCATTAAAAGATACTGCAGCAAAAGTTGATGATATTGTAAGAAATTTAGTAAAAAAGACCTTTGTTTCTGCTGAAGATAAGCAACATAATACGGAAACTGCTTATGTGCGGCAGGATAATCAATTGAATGAACAAGAATCTGCATTTGTAGCAAAAAGAAAATTAGTGGTAAAAAATAATCTAGAAAAAGTGTTGCACAGGTCATTTGGCCATACCCCTACTCCGGTGATTGCAGCTGTTTTTAGTGGTGGAGGCTATCGGGCAATGCTTGGTACCGTAGGTTCTCTGATTGCTATGGAAGATACTCATTTATTAGATTCTGTTATGTATTTAGTGGGGCTTTCTGGTTCTACCTGGACAATTGGTAGTTTTTATTCTCGTGATATTCAGTTAGCTCAATTTAAAGATAAATTGATTACTCTTATTAAAGGTGGCTTATTGGATTTGAATCCTAAAGAGTTAGAATTGATAGCTCATGCTTTACTCGTTAAATATGCTTACAGTCAAGAATTAACGTTGGTGGATATTTTTGGGGCTCTTCTTGCAACGCACCTATTTGGTGATTTCCAGGGAAAACGACATAAAATATATCTTTCTCAACAGGTTGATAAAATAAGCGATGGTCAGATGCCATTTCCTCTTTATTCTGCAGTAAGACGCGGTATTGATGAAAGTAGTACATGGTGGGAGTTTTCACCGTACGAGGTAGGAAGCGCTGCTTTTGGTATGTATATACCTTCATGGGCATATGGACGTAAATTTAGTGGTGGCAGATCAATTGATTTTGCCCCAGAACAAAATTTAGGGCAAGAATTAGGCACTTTTGGATCAGCTTTTGCGGCAGAATTTAGAAGGATATATCAAGAAATAATAGATGCAACAGAAGAACCATATAAGTCTATAATTAAAAAAATTATTGTTTTTATTGATGAAAAAATTGCTAAAAATGCCATAACTCAATTTGGTAAAAAACGAATAAAATACTCATGGTCGTCGGTGAATAATTTTATGGCTGGTATGCAAAACAGCCCACTTAAAGGGGAAAAAGAGTTGCGACTGGTTGATGGAGGTATTGATTTTAATCTTCCCTATCCATTAGTGAGTGGTGAAAATGGTCATAGATTTGCCGATATTATGATTTTTTTTGATTATTCTAGTAATATTATGTGGTTTGATAAAGGAGCTTTGAAAGAGAGTGAGATGTATGCGCGTCGTAATAATCTTAAGTTTCCGATTATTGATTATGGCAAACTTGAAAATAGTGTTACTGCGGTTGTTTTTCAAGATGATGAAGATTCCCGTGTGCCGGTCGTTATTTATATGCCTTTAATAAAAGATGAACAGTTATGGAAGCAATATCGAGAAAATCCCCTTTACGCAGCCTTTGTACCGTATCTCGATGATTTTGATCCGCTAGCATGTGAGCAAAAATATTTTTGCAAAACGCCTAATTTTAAATATTCAGTTGATCAGTCGTTAAAAATTATTTATCAAACGGAGTTTAACTTTAGGGTTTCTTTTGATATTATTAAAAAGGCTATCGATGACTGGATAGATAAACGACTTATATCAGTTCCACTCAAAGACATTGAAAAAGTCGAGGCTCCAAAACCGTTAGGTTGGGTAAAAAAAGTAAGTTTAGAAGAGACTGCTATTACACCCCAAGGTTACGGCCAAGATGATGTAATAGCACCTGAAACTGGTACTACGCAATAAAAGATTATAAAAAAATTATAAATATGTAGCAAACAAAAAATTATGAATCAAGAGTTACTAAAAAAACAGAATTTACAAGAGAGTAGTTTGCAGAACAAAAAAGAAAGCCAGCAGGATAAAGAACAGGGTGATAGTCTAAAAGGTAGTAAATATTTATGGATGTTGCCACCAGCTGATTATAAAGCTATAGCAGATCTTGCGTCACGATACGCTATCTCATTCGCTATAGCTCAGACGTTGCTGACTCGAGGTTTTACCTCTCAGGCAATGGTTGATGCATTTCTTTTTAGCTCGCTAGAAAAAGATGTTGCTCATGCAAGTAAAATGAAAGGAGCACAAGAAGCCGTTGACCGGATTCTGCGTGCTATAGAGAAAAAAGAAAAAATTCTTGTTTTTGGTGATTATGACGTTGATGGTATTACTTCTTCTGCCTTAATGATGATATCTCTTATTCCCTTAGGAGCTGATATTAATTTTTTTCTTCCAAATAGGGTAAAGGATGGTTATGGCATTTCTACCCATATTGTAGAGCGAGCTTCAAAGAATAATTATCGACTTATTGTTACGGTAGATAATGGTATTACGGCTTTTGAACCCGCAAAAAAAGCTAAAGAGCTAGGTATTGATCTCATTATCACCGACCATCATAGACCTCATGGCCATGTGCCAGATGCATTTACTATTGTTAACCCAAATCAGTCTGATTGTTCTTATCCTTTTAAGACTCTGGCTGGCGTTGGAGTGACGTTTAAAATTCTTTCATTACTCTATGAGCAGAAAGGGTTAACGTTGCCGGCAAAGGCATATGAGTTATTATTATTAGGGACTATAGCTGATGTTGTGCCCTTAGTAGGAGAAAATAGATTTTGGGTACGCTATGGCTTACAGTATATTAATAAGGTTGAAAGTTTTTCTTTCAAGGTATTAAAGCAGAATAGTCGGGTTACTAAACCTACGCTATCTTCAACAGATATTGGATTTTCTATTACTCCACAGATTAATGCGTTAGGTCGTTTAGAAGATCCGCGGCAGGGGGTACATTTTTTAATTGGTTCTGATTATAAGCAAGTAGAAGAAATTGGCAAAATTTTATTTGAATTGAATGAGGCCAGGAAACAGGTTGAGCGATCTATTTTCATGCAGGTACAATCAGAGATTGAAAGTAAACGAATTAATCTTGATGTTGAAAAAGTTATTGTTGCTGCAAGTTCTGGATGGCAATCAGGCGTTATTGGCCTCGTAGCCTCGCGCTTGGTTGGGGCTTATGGTTTTCCGACTATTTTATTGCATGTAACGAATAAGGGGATTGCAAAAGGGTCATGTCGATCAATCCCTGGATTTGATATATTTAATGCCTTAGAAAAATCGTCTGATATATTAGAGCAGTTTGGCGGTCATTCTATGGCAGCTGGGCTATCGCTTAAAGTTGAAAATATTTATTTATTGAAAGAATCTTTAGAGCGACAAATAGCAGAACAGTTAACAGCCTTTGATTTAAAACAGAAGTTGTTGATTGATGCCGAATTAAGATTAGAAGATATTAACAAAAAACTGGTGCATGATCTGGAACTTTTGCAGCCATTTGGTAATGAAAATAGTGAACCCGTATTCTTGGTTAAAGGAGCCATGATGCTTCAAAAACCAACTTTACTCAAAGATGCTCATGTGAAATGTGAGATTGTCGCTGATGGAATAACGCAGTCAGTTATTTTTTTCAATAGACCAGATCTGTTTTCTGTACTCTGTAATCATGTTGAAAAATCATCTGATTATGCCGTGAGAATTAGTGAGAATCATTGGAATGGCAGAGTTTCTATTGAATTAATAGGAGTTGATATTGCTTTTTCTTATGAATAACGGGAGTTTTGTTTATAAAATAGTTTACCTATAAAAAAAAGCTAAGAATAAAAAATAGATTTAAAAGTATAGCTATTACGCCCTCTTCAGGGGGCGTAATAGCTATACTAAACATATTCACTACAATAAGCTATTGGTATTATCTTGTTACCGTAGTCGTAGTCATGTCTTCTGCAGTTGTTACCCCAGTTCTCATAGGTCTGTCATTACTTGGTCTGATGTTTTTAACTTTTTTCTCTGTTTTTCTCTGTTTTATTACCTTGCCATTTTTCTTTTCTTTTTTGGTGTAGGTTTTTGTTTTTTTTACTTTGGCAGGTCGACCATTTTCTGATCTAACGTTTTTTTTGTAGCACGCAGGGGCAGTTATCAATAATGAAAGACAGAGCATCATTAATATACCTTTTTTCATGAACAACTCCTTTTTTAGAAAAAAATTTAGTAAAAATAGAATAACTTAGATATAAGCGTATAATATGTCTTATGCATTTTTCAATAGTCTGTTATAAATGTAGAGTCTGTTATAAAAATAGTCTTTTTCAGGATAAGAGAAACACTATTAATTGGAAATTTTGTCATTAAAAAAACCTAGATTAATGTCTAGGTTTTTTTAATGACATTAATCTAGGTTTTTTTTAAATTTAGTATTTTTATGTACTGAAATTTGTATGGTACGTAAAGTTTTTTTTACGTATGTTTAAATTTTTTCTGCTGGAGCTTCAGTTGTTACTTCTTCTTCTGTTACTTCTGTAAAATCAGGTGTTGAGTCTGTTGCTTTTGTAGTATCAGGAGAAGTATGCTCATGTTTTTTTGAGCATGTTGACGAAGAACATGCTTTATCACACCATCCATTGCATGCAGGCAAAAGGACTAAAGCGCTCACGATTAGTATTGAAAATAATCTTTTCATCATAAAAAAGGCTCCTGGTTATATAAAAAAATAGAGATCATTATTCTGTTCTAGCTATTCTAGATTATTTTTACTTATTTTTTTTGTTAACATTATTTTTGTTAACATTATTTTTGTTTATTTTGCTTTTAGTAGTTTTTTTTTTACTCGTTTTGCTTTTAGCAGTTTTACCTAAGTCGGTCTTGTTTTTATCAGTTTTATTTCTGGTTTTATCAGTTTTATTTTTATCTATTTTACTTTTTTCAATTCTGTTTTTGTCTGATGGATTATTTACAAAACAGGCTTGTAGAATTTCATCCATAGAGGATACAAAAATGAGTTCAATGTCGTCAAGCTTTGTCTCTTTTTTTATATCTTCAATATCGTATATATTTTCTTTAGGTAATATTACGTGAGTAATTCCATGTTGTTTTGCAGCAAGTAATTTCTCTTTGAGACCACCGACCGCCAGTACTCTTCCCTGTAACGTTATTTCACCAGTCATTGCAATATTTTCTTTGATTGGAGTTTCGGTAAAGGCAGAAATAAGAGCAGCACACATTGTTATGCCGGCAGAAGGACCATCCTTAGGTGTAGCTCCTTCTGGAATATGGATATGGAAATCTTTAGAGGTAAAGAAGGTGTTTTTAATGCCCAATTCTACGCTGCGAGATTTTATATAAGTAAGAGCAGCATGAGCTGATTCTTGCATCACATCACCGAGCTGTCCCGTAAGAGTTAAACTTCCTTTGCCTGGAATAACACTTGTTTCAACTTCAAGAACATCGCCACCCACATCCGTCCAGGCAAGACCTGTTACAAGACCAATTCTATTGTTGCCGGTGGTAAGACTTGTCTTTCTGAACGTCGCATTTCCGAGCCATTCTAATATAAGATCTTTAGTGATTATCACTTTTTTGATATTTTTATTATTTAACAATAATTGAATTGATTTGCGCATTAATTTTGAGATAATTCTATCAAGTTGGCGGACACCAGACTCTTTAGTATATTCGTTAATTATATGTGTTAATACTTCGTCGCTTAGATTAAATTGTTGTTTAGAAAGGCTATATTCTTTAAGATTTTTAGGAATAAGAAATTGCCGTGCAATATCAGCTTTTTCTTCTATTGAATAACCGGCAAGATTAATGATTTCAAGCCTATCAAAAAGAGGATAAGGAATATTATCGATCATATTTGCAGTAGCAATAAACATAACTTTAGATAAATCGTAATCGACCTCAAGAAAATGATCCACAAACGCATTGTTTTGTTCCGGATCAAGTACCTCTAATAAAGCAGCTGCAGGATCTCCTTGTAGATCTCGTGACATTTTATCAATCTCATCAAGCAGTATCAAAGGATTTAGGGTACCAGCTTTTTTCATCGCTTGAATAATTTTTCCGGGCAAAGAACCAATATACGTACGTCTATGGCCTCTGATTTCCGATTCATCGCGTACGCCACCAAGGGATATACGAATAAATTTACGTCCTAAGCTTTGGGCTATTGATTTAGCAAGAGATGTTTTACCAACACCAGGAGGCCCAACAAAGCATATAACGGGAGACTTAGAAAGATTTTTTGAAAACTTTTTGGCAGCTAAAAATTCTATGATTCTTTCTTTAGATTTTTTAAGACCAGCATGATTTTTGTTAAGAATAAGTTCTGCTTCTGCAAGGCTGAGAGTATCGCGTGACTCTTTTGTCCAAGGAAGTGAAACAATCCAATCAACAAAATGACGACTTACGGTGGCTTCAGAAGACAGAGCAGGCATCTGCTCAAGTCGTACCACTTCTTTATTAACTTTTTCAGCGACTAGCTTAGGAAGATTTAAAAGTCGTATTTTTTTTTTAAGACCCTCTATTTCAGAGTCATGATCTTCGCGACCAAGTTCTTTTTGAATAGCCTTGATCTGTTCGTGTAAATAATATTCTTTTTGATTTTTTTCAACTTGACCTTGAACGCGTCCATGAATTTTTTGCGCAGTTTCAAGAATAGAGATTTCTTTATTCAAGAGCGTGCACAGCATAAGTAATCTTTTAGGGAGGCTTGCACGTTCCAGAATAGCTTGTCTTGATTCTATACTTAATTTTTCAATATGCATGGCGACCGTATCAGAAATGTAGTCCATATCTTTTGGTTCAGTAACCATGGTCAGTATGTCTACTGGCGCTTTTTCATTTAATTTGGCATACGTTAAATAAAGGTCTTGTAGTTCTCGCCACAACGCTTCTAATTTAACGGTTAGTGTATCGTCAGTTGTCGGTAGATCTTTGTGTTCAACGCTGATAAGGCCATCTTTTTCTTCAAATTTTGTAATTTTTGAGCGACAAATACCTTCAACTAATATTTTGAGAGAACCATTAGGCATACGCATAACCTGGAGAATAGTCGAACGAGTTCCGTGACTAAAAAGGTCTTTTTCTGTTGGCGATTCAACCATTTGATCTTTTTGAGTGGTAATGAAAAGTTCGCGATTCCCCTTAAGGGCTTGTTCAACCGCGAGGATTGAAAGCTGTCTTCCAACAATGATTGGAATAATACTTTTAGGCAGTATTACAACATTTTTAAGGGGCAAAAGGGGCAAAAAAAGATTAAGTTTTTCAGTAGTGCGAACCTCAGCTTCTATCATAATCCAACCTTATTTTTTGTTTTCAATTTTTATCTTGATTTTTATTTTATTGCTTGCTTTTGTTATATTTTTTCTATTTGTCAAATTGTTTTTAGGTAAATTAGGGCAAAAAAACGAATATAGTATTTACTTTAGTTTAGTTTGTTGCGCTATTTTGTCAATTTTATCGAATTTCTATACATTGATCTTTTATGGGGATTCTAATTAAAGATAGTATTCTTTAGCTTATAGCTCTTTCTTGAAGTGGGGTGAGAGGGTCAAGGCTAGAACTGAACAATTGTGGTTATGATTTTTTTAAAATTTTTTGTAGATATTATTTTTACAAAAGATTAATAGTCTGCTACTATTACGATATTATTTAGATAAAGTTATTATAGATAAAGTTATTGTAGAATGATGGATGCCTGGTAGGCGTATATTTGGCTGATTTTTAATTTTTATTATTATTCTGATAGTTTTGAGAGAGGAAATCTTAGCGGTGTCAATTTCTTTGTTCAAAAAAATGGCTCTTTTTGTGCTTGGTAGTTTTATCGGTGACTTCGAGAGTAATGAAGAGCTTAAAAAGTTCAGCTTTCTTTCTCTGATTTTTTTCTTAATAATCGGTATTTATTGGATTTTAAGGCCGCTCAAAGATTCGATTTTTTTTGCTTTGATAGGGCAAGAGCATCTTTGGAAGGCTAAAATTGTTTCGATTTTTGTGCTTTCTCCTTTTGTGGTTTTATATGGTAAGCTCGTCGATGCTTATGATCATCATAAACTTTTTTATGCATTTGCCCTTTTTTATACGCTAGGTTTTTTAGCCTTTATGGGCTTTTTTATGCAGCCTGAGATAGGACTTTTAAACACCATTAAAAGCTCAGATCGTCTGCTTGGATGGTGCTGGTACACCTTTGTTGATAGTTTTGGCGCTATTGTTGTTGCTCTTTTTTGGGCATTTACCACCGATATTTCTGCTCCTCAATCTGCTCGCAGAGGGTTTCCTCTTATCTCGCTATCAGGTCAGCTTGGTAATATTGTTGGACCAGCGTTTATTACTGCAAAGAGTTTGGGATTTTCAACAAGTGGTCCTATTGTAGGAATATGCGCTCTGCTTGTTGCAAGCACGGGAATTGTTTTTTGGGTTTTTATGCATACTGTCTCGAAGCAGCAGCTTATAGGATATCAACCAACTCCAGCCACTTCTGACTCTTTGGACGTAAACTCTCAAAAAGAGATGGCCAAAAAAGGGGTAGATAAAGAAAACGTGACTGCTAAAGAGAACAATCCAGGTTTTTTTGAAGGGCTTACGCTTTTGTTAAAAGAGAGATATCTATTGTCTCTTTTTTTTATGATAATGATTTTAGAAGTTATAATGACCGTGTTTGATTATCATTTTAAGCAGTTAATTGGTATATCTTTTCCGCGTGAAGTTGATGCCGCAGCATATTTAGCCTTTTATGCGCAATGCGTTGGTATTGTTTCAACGGCAGCAGTTTTTTCGGGTATTCAAAATATTCAACGTTATTTAGGAATTAAAGCTTCTCTTTTGGCATTGCCACTTTTTATTTTTATTGGTTTAATAAGCATATATTCCTATTTTTCACTTTTATCGGTAATATTTTTTGTTATGGTTGTAGCTAAGTCTATTAATTATGCATTAAGTCAACCGGCCATGAAGCAGTTGTATATTCCGACTACAACAACGGTAAAATATAAGGTGCAGGCGTGGCTTGAGGTGTTTGGTTCTCGTGGTTCAAAATCGCTAGGGGCTGTAGTAAATGGCTTGAGGGGAGGCGTAGAGCTATCTTTTTTTATTGGAATTTTTACGTTATGTTCTATGGGTTTTGTTGGATTATGGATTTTGGCTGCTCTGTATGGTGCAAAAGTGTATGAACAAGCTATTAAGGAGAATAGGGTGATATGTTAAAAAATATATAATGTTTGCAGAGAATAGTATATCTATAATTAGTTGATTATTTTTTTAATATATGTACAAGGAATTATATTATGGAGTCGCGGCTCACATCATTACCAGAAGAACTATTTGAAGCCGAGAAGTATTCGCGATTAAAAATTATTTTTTTAAGTGTAGCGTTTTTTTGCATTATCGCAGGCTATACACTTGCCAGGGAATTAAAGAGTTCGTTGTTTACCGCTATGGTTGGTAAAGATTTTGCGCCTATAGCTAAGGCTTTATCTTTTATTGTTCTTATACCTGCAGTCCTGCTCTATTCTAAGCTCGTTGATTCTATGCGCAGGTATCATGTTTTAATGGTATGCAGTGCTTTTTTTGGCATAATGGGTCTTGTTTTTACTTTTTTAATTGGGCATCCAACAATAGGGCTTCTTAATGTTGATAAAAGTCCTTACCGTATTTTTGCATGGATTTTTTATTTTTTTGGTGAAGGATATTCTCCATTTGTGGTCTCTGTTTTTTGGGCTTTTGTCACTTCCATTACTTCTCCAGAAGAGAGTAAGCGTAATTATGGGGTAATAGTTGCTGCGTCTAAGGTTGGTGGCGCGTTAAGTGCTGCCTTTGGATTGGCTCTGTTTACCTGGAGCTCGCATCTAAATGGCTTGATGTCTCATGTTTTTTTACATCAGTTAGTTTTAGGGATCTCTTCGTTAATGTTTGTTCTGGTTATTCCAGTGATTTATCTGCTTGTTAAAAAGGTTCCACAACGATATCTTCATGGATATGAAGCAGCGTATCAGCTAGAAAAAGATAAAGGCGAAAAAGAAGAACGCATTGAAGAACCCCAGACAGATAAAAAAGAGAGCGTATTTTCTGGTCTTTATCTGCTGTTTAAGCATCCTTATGTTTTTGGTATTTTTGGATTAGTTTTTTTTCATGAAATAATGGATACAATTTTTAGCTTTTTGCGTTTGGCTGTCGGAGAAAAAAATTCTACAGATATTGCTGGATTTAGTGCGTTTTTATTTCAGACCGCTTTTTTTGCTCACCTGAGCGGTATTTTTATCTCTTATTTTGGTACTACACAGTTGCTTACTCGATTAGGGGAGCGACTATGCTTATTGCTCGTCCCTTTATTAAATGGTATCCTACTGTTATATTTTATTATTGATCAGAGTTCAACTTCTTTTCTTATTGTTACATCGGCAATGAAGTCTTTGCATTATGGGTTTAGTCTACCGGTAAGAGAGAGTCTTTATATTCCTACAATTAAAGAAATTAGGTTTAAGTCTAAAGCATGGATAGAGGGGTTTGGGGGAAAATTTGCTAAAGCTGCAGGATCGTTGTTTAATATAGTTTTAGCACAATTAGGCGGCGCGTTTTTCTTGCCCGTATATGCTTTTTCTTTTGCCTCTTTAATAAGTTGTTGGTTTGTGAGCGCCTTTTTCCTAGGGAAGCGATTTGATCAGGCTATTAAGAAAAATGAGGTTATTGGGGCACAGGCAGATTAAGCGTGTTTATTGATTAAATATGTTTGGGGATAAAAAAATTAGCATTTTTGTACCTGTATAATTTGCATTTATTTGTATTATTTGTTAGAATTTAAACGATATTGTTGGGGAAACGAGAAAGGATTTTTGCATGATAGATTTTCGAGAGCTTATTAAAGCAGGTTCTCATTTTGGCCATCAGACATCGCGCTGGTGTCCTAAGATGGCACCCTATATTTGGGGTTTTAAAAGTAAAGTTCATCTTATTGATGTTTCAAAAACTGCATTTCAGCTTGAAAAAGCAGCTCTTTTTCTTAAGGGTATTGCTGCTCAGAACAAGCAGATCTTATGGGTTGGGACTAAAAATCCAGCACAAAAAATTATTGAAGAGACAGCCAAAAAGTTTGATATGCCTTATGTAAGTCATCGTTGGATTGGTGGTACTCTTAGTAACTATGAGCAAGTTAAAAAATCAGTTACAAGACTTTTACATTATGAAGATGTTTTGGCTAAAGCTGAATCTCATTCGTTTTATACCAAAAAAGAACTCAATGTATTTCAAAAAATGGTATATCGTTTAGAAAAAAGTGTTGGGGGTATTCGTACTCTTAAATGGCCAGTTGGCGCACTTGTTATTATTGATGTTGGCAAAGAAGGTTCAGCTTTATTAGAAGCATCAGCTATGGGTGTTCCTGTCGTTGCTATAGTTGATACTAATTGTGATCCTACGTTAGTAGATTATGTTATTCCAGCTAATGATGATGGTAAACCTTCTATCAAGCTTATTTGTGACTATTTAAGTTCTTTTGTTGAAGCTGGTAAAGAAGAAGCAGCAAAAAATAGTGCAGCGGCAGCAGAAAAAGCTAGAATGGCATCTGCGGAGAAAAAAGCGGCTATGGCTGGAAAGATGAATGATAAAGTTTCTCCCGAGAAGCAGAAGAAAAACGAAACTGTTTCAGATGTGGAAACGAATGCAGTGACTAATAAAGTTGTTGAAAAAGTGGCTGATAAAGTTATAGCAACTGAAACAGCGGCTGATGCAGCAACTGAGATAAAAGTTGAAAAAAAAGTTAATCATGCTAGTATTGATGAGATAGGCGATCGGTAGTAGTAGGAATAGCTTCGGTGCTCAGACTATATCTGTGGAGAGATGTCTGAGTGGTCGAAAGAGCATGATTGGAAATCATGTATACCTTGAAAAGGGTATCGAGGGTTCGAATCCCTCTCTCTCCTCCAAAAAGATTTTAAAGTGTGGAGAAGTCGATAAAGTGCTTGTTATTTAACTTGTCAGGTCTGAGAAGAAGCAGCAAAAAGTAATAAAAACTTGTATTAGACTTCTCCTTTTTTATAACCAATTTTAATTTACTAATACCTAGCTAACACCTGTTTTACTAAAGGGCAATAAAAAAGTAGGTCTAGAGATATATACTCTATAACTTTTCAGAATAATTTTCCTGCAATTACCTAAAATAGAATCAATTAAAATTGGTATAATACATGATTGAATCTAAAATTAATCTTTCCCGTAAGTTTCGATCAAAGAATTTTGATCAAATTGTTGGCCAAACGTTATCCGTACGTATGTTGAAAAATTCTCTTTATTTGGGCCATTATTTTCCGGTATACCTTTTTTCTGGTCAACGAGGATGTGGAAAAACAACAACTGCTCGTGTTTTTTCATCAGCTATAAATTGTAAAAATTTAGAGCTTTTTCAAAAAAATCCTAAATCGCATACAATTCCGTGTGCGGCATGTAATTCTTGTTTAGCAATGATAGCAGGTACTCATCCTGATTTCATTGAGATAGATGCGGCTTCTCATACAGGTGTGGATAATGTTCGTAATATCATAGATGCATCTTCATTGTTGCCTCTTATGGGGATTAAAAAAATTTATTTAATTGATGAATCTCATATGTTGAGTAAAGCGGCTTTTAATGCATTTTTAAAAATATTAGAAGAGCCTCCTGTTAACACAATTTTTATTTTAGCAACAACAGATCCAGAAAAAATTATTGATACCGTGAGATCTCGCTGTTTTCAGCTTTTGTTTAGAGCCGTTCAAGAACCTCTTCTTTTAGAACATTTGCAGCAGGTTTGTGCTGCTGAGCATATAGCATTTGAAAAAGAAGCTTTATCGTTAATTATTCATGAAACGGATGGTTCGGTTCGAGATGCCTTGAATATTATTGAGCAGGTTCGATTTGCTCATGGATCAGTTGTAAGGACTGCAGTACTATCTGTTTTGAATCATTTAGAGACTGAATCTTATTTTCAGATTATAGCATTTATTATATGTAGAGATGTGCATGGTCTGTTGGTATTTTTAAAAAATGTACACATTGATCGTTTTTCTGCTGATCATATATGGCGTCGATTTATAGCATTAATAAGAGCTATTGTTGGGATTAAATATGGGGTTGATGATTCAGTGGGTCATGATTCAGGTGTTATTATGGATAGAGGTGCTTTGAAAACTCTTGCTTTGCAGATAAATATTGCCGATATTAATCGAATTTTATATATGATTTATAATAATGAAGAAATTTTTTTGAAAACTACAGCACAACATCTGTTTTTGGAAATGTTCTTTATTCAATTATGTCTTTCTTCTGAGAATAATTTAGATAATAATCTGGGTTCTGATTTAGATAATAAGTTAGAGCAAAAAAAAGAGATACAAAAAGAAAAAGTTATACAAGATAATGCGCTTCAAGATAATGCGCTTCAAGATAATGGGTTAGTAGATAATGGATTAGTAGAGTATAAGAAAAAATGGCATATTTTTTTAGAGAAAGATGCGATCAAAAGTGAACCTTTGGTGCATTCAGTTTTAAGCCAAGGGGAATTTCTTCGCATAGAGCTAGATAATCAGCCAAATAATCAGTTGGTTAAGGTTTTAGTTCAGCTACCGAAACGACTAACCTTTTTCGAGGCGGTAATTAATGATGCGCGCACCTTGTGGTATTCGAGCTTTGAAGATATATTTTCTAAAGGAGCGTCTCTTTGTTTTTCTTTTATACAAGAGAGAGAAGAATTGGTTAAGTCTGGTTCTGTAGCTGGAATAGCGGGGACAGTAGTCAAAGAAGAGAATAAAGCTTGGGGACAGGATTTAGAAATAGCTGAACAGCACACAGCAAGAGAGCTGGGTATAGAGCAGGCATCAGGGCAACGAATAGGTAAAAAACAGGCACTGGATCAGGGAGCAGAAGTAGATAAAAGAGAGATTAAAAAAGTTAAAAACATACAGACTAATACACAGGTTATAGATATCTCAGATAAGTCATTATGGAAAAAAACGCACATGGTATTGCAGCATTTTCCTGGCGTTGTTCGAGAAATACAATAAATAATAAGGCACAAAGATAATGAGTAAGCGTATATTCCCTAAGGTTGTAGTTGTGGGCAGAACAAATGTTGGAAAATCAACCTTGTTTAATAGATTATCAGTTGATGTTAAAAGCATTATGTTAGATCAAGAAGGGGTAACTCGAGATCCTATTCATGATGTAGTTTTTTGGCAGGGTCATTCCTTTGAATTGATTGATACCGGCGGTATTAGTTTACGAAAGACAAATGATG
The DNA here is from genome assembly GCA_963719415.1 of uncultured bacterium. Classification (GTDB taxonomy): domain Bacteria; phylum Babelota; class Babeliae; order Babelales; family Vermiphilaceae; genus JAPLIS01. The sequence goes on from OY970383.1 coordinate 1,291,226, forward strand.
ATATTCTCGAACAGACGCGTAAAAAAGCTTTGGCAGAATTAGAAAGTGCGGTTGTTATATTATTTATGTGTGATGGTAAAGTTGGTCTGTTGCCTGAAGATAGAGAAATTATGAATTTGTTGCATAAGTTGGGCAAAAAGACTTTTTTAGTAATTAATAAAATTGATGCGCATGTAGCGAAAGAGCAGTTATATGAATTTGATATGTTAGGATTCAAACAACAGTTCCCTCTTTCTGCTCAGCATGGTACCGGTATAGCGGATTTATTAGAAGCTATTGTGGGTGCAATTGCAGATACGCCACCTATTTTAGTGGAACAAAAACCAGAATGTAAGGTGGTTATTTTAGGAAAGCCGAATGTAGGTAAATCATCATTGCTTAATGCATTATTAAAACAAGACCGATCTATTGTATCCAGTATAGCAGGAACAACTCGAGAACCAATTCGTGAGCAGATTACCTTTTATAAAGATATCATTGAAGTAACTGATACCCCCGGTATCAGAAAAAAACATGCAGTCCATGATCAACTTGAGACAATGATGGTAAAGACTGCCATGGGTGCGTTAAAAGATGCAGACATTGTGTTGTTGGTTGTTGATGCTTCAGAGGGTCAGATGGCTGATCAAGAATTGAAATTAATGTTTTATGCATTTAAAGAGCATTATAAAGCCATGATAATTTTGTTTAACAAACAAGATGTGGTAGAAGGCTATGAAAAAGAGACAATGAAATCCAATCTTGAAGAATATAACTATATTATGAAAAAAGTTGCTTCTTTATCTATATCCTGCAAAACGGGAAAAAACATAGGTCTTATATTACCTCTTATAGAAAAGGTAAGGCAGCGATATACACAGCAATTGGCCGATGATGAATTGACTTTCTTGTTTAAAGAAGCATTAATTAAAAAACCTTTGTATAGGCAAGGTCTTTTGCTACGAGTTGCTCGCGTAAATCAGGTACAAACAGGACCTATAACCCTTGTTTTGAGAGTAAATTTGCCACAGTTTTTTGGCGATAAAGAATTTGGTTTTCTCGAATCAATGCTGCGTAAAAAATATGATTTAAAAGGGGTTCCTATTCATTTTATTGCTCGAAAGCATTAATTCTTTTTTCAGGTTTAATTTTATAGTACTATAGCAATAATAGAATAATCTTTTTTGCTCGTCTATTTTATTAAGGAGTTAGTTATGGAAAAAAGAATAGTTTTCAGGGGTGTTGATCATTCTGATATTGCCGAAACATATGCGAATAAGCAATTGAAAAAGATTGAAAAATTTTTAGCGCATGAACCGACTCCGGTAACGATAGATCTGATATTTGAACCTTCAAAGCTAAGGCAGCATAGTCGCGTCGAGCTTTTAATTAAAAGTCCGCACTATGATCTCGTATCTCATTATGAGCACGAAGGTGTAGAATTTTACCAAGCCCTTGATCATGTTATTGATTGCATGTATCGTCAATTAATAAAGGCAAAAGAAAGAAGGGTTGAGGAGCGTAAGGAGGTCGGTAGGCATGAAGATTTTAAAAAGCAACGTTAATTATTATAGCCCATTATTTGGGGGTTAATTTTTATAGTTTTTGTGTAAATTAATTTTAGTATCTCGTGAATTAATTTTTGCGTGAATTAGATACCATGATTTTAATGCCAAACTATAACAGAGAACTGAACTAGCGATCATAACCATGCTGATTGTTGTTTTGGTTGTAGCAAATTTTTTGCTAGAGTTGTTAATTGATCGTAATTGACGTAAGCCTAAATACAATAAGATGCTAGCAGTAAAGCACCATTGGAGAGAATAGGGTATATAGTAGTCGGTTTGGTAGTTGGTTTGCACGTGCCTGATTACCTGTTTAATACAAGAATAGTAGTTTTGTATTAAGTCAGGTCGTGGCTTATGTGGGGAGCTGTGTTTAGCGCTGTGCGCAGACTGGTTAATAGAGTAATGACCGGGATCATAGTTAGATATATTTTTTTGTTCAGCGCTATTTCCCTTATCTAGAATTTTTTTATTGAGCACTCTTTCTTTATTTGGTACTCTATTCGGCTTGGCATCCAGTTTTATTTTTACGTATCTATCTAATTCTGAGTCTGTTTTTATATCTAGTTGCGGGTCTAAGCTTTTTTGGGTATCAATAAATGGCACAAATTCATGTCTAATCTGATTGTCTGATTTTCCATAATAGATAACATGAATATTTGCTTTATTGGTATAGGGTATAGAAGGATCTCGTCTCGTCGCATTCAGGGTGATAGCAAACGGTTTTATATATATTTTTTTATTTTTTTTCAGTAAAGGGTCATAACGATCGATAGGTTCTTTTGAAGGAACCCAATTTGAGAGTAAAAGATTCGAATCGTCTGTTGAAATCGATAGATAGTCATGATATATATAATCATCGTCAGCAACTACTTTATAAGCCATTTTATCTATAGCTATTTTATTTACGCTTGCTTTATCCAGAGTTACTTTATCAGTCGCTGTATCTATAATTTTATGAGTAACTCTCTTCTGTTTTTTGTCGTTATTGGCTATAAAATTAATTATAATTGCATGATCGCCAACGTTATTGTTATTGTCGCCTGTTTCATGGATAATAGTATCACTTGTTATGATAATTTTGGTGTTATGGGTCATATGTTATTGTGTAACGTTTAATGTGTTGGGTTTGATTCTTCTGTTTGATTTAGTTTTTCTGTAGAGTTTGGTTCTTCTGTAGAGTTTGGTTCTTCTGTTGGGTTTAATTCTTCGTAATCGACGATTATTTTTTGACCAATAGAATCAACCATAAATATACTCTGTTCTAGTAGTTCTTGTGCCCAGGTATTTCCGTTTTCTGGTCTCTTGCTGATTTGCTTTAAGAGTATTTCTTTTAATGGATCAAGAGTCTGCTTTAAAGCATCTTTCCCGTTATCAGGTTCTGTATTATTAGTTTCAGCCTTATCGATTTCTGTTTTTTTAACCTCTGTTTTTTTAGCGAGCAATAAAGAATCAGTTATGAGAGTAACTATTTTCTTATATTGTTCAATGATATCTTGAAGTAGTTGCACATTTTGAGCGTGCTGATCTGTTGTTGCAAGATCTTGCGCCATCATAATGCCATCGTAATACATAGATTCTATAAAGGGAAATAGTCTGTTGATCATAAAATCATGCCATTCTGTTGGATTCAGGTTTGCTGAAGTCAAGATATGAGGAGCGTTTATCATGGGTGATGATATTTCACTGAGCGTATTCTGTAGACGAGTAGCTTCAGTAGCTCGATCGGCGTGTATGCTCGATAGAGAAATAAAGAAGCCCATAAAAAGTCCTACAAATAATTTTTTTTTAATTGCATGTATTTTTTTAATTGCATGTATTTTATTCATGTTTTATTTCTCTATTTAGGTGTTATTTAGTTGCTTTTTTCTGTTTAATAATAATCATGTTTTTTATTTTTTTTAATTACGCCCCTTAAAAATATACCAATTTAAGATATATTTATTTATGAGTATACTCTTTTACGCAAAATATTCGCCTTCGTCGTCGTCCTCTTCTTCGTTTTCTTTTTTGGCAGAGCTTTCTAGTGTTATTTTTTCTAATCTTTTTCTCTCTCTTTTTTCAGATTCTTCTTTTTTATTTTTTTCAAATTCTTCTCGGGTAACGGTTCCAGCTTGTCTGGTCGCTCTTGCTCGAGTAGGAGGAGCTGTTTTTGAAAGAGCTAATTTTGCTGGATATTGGATATAGGGGTGAGTAGACTGTTGTTGTTGAGTAGCTGTTTTTATTGGTTGTGTTTCGGTGAGTTGTCCAGTTTCGCCCGTTTCTCTTCTTATAAATTCTACTAAAGCTATAGCTTCTTCCGGTGTTTTTGTTGATTGCACTATGGTTTTGCCGGTTCCCGCTTTCTGTCTTTTTTCTTTTCCAGAAGTTGCTTGTGTGGGTGCAGGGGACTTGGCAGCAGCAGTTGGTCTAAGATGAGCGTTTGGAGTTTGAGAGCTTGCAGTACGAGGGTTTTTAGCCTGAGTGCTTCGTGTAAATGATTGTTGAGAGTTTGTTATTATGTTTTCATAATTTTTTACTTTTTGTATAATAGTTTCTGCGATTTTTATTAAATATTCGCCTATAATTATACAGGTATTTTGTGCATTTTTTTTATGTGCAACACCCAAATAAAAGTTAGTATGTTTCACCGTTTCGATATTCTTTTTTAATGTATCTGTTAAATTCTTTATTGAGTCAGCTTCTGTTGTGTTGTTGTTCGCTAGGAGAGTATTGATTGATTTTTTTAAATCTTGGCATAGATGTATAGCGTTTTGTAGCGTCTTGCTTGCAGGAAAGATAGATGCTTGAGCGAGGGATATTTTTAGTGCGTTATTTACCAGCATATTCCAGTTATTAAGAACTGGTTTATTATCGATCATCGTATTTCCGGGAATAAATCGGGGTGCTGTACCGGTGGTAAATAGAGGCGCTGCAAAGATTACATGTCTTAGTACATTGCTCGCATTAATAATATTGTTAGTAATATCGTTATCGATGGTACTGTTATTTTTTGCCAGAGTTATTGTCCCATAGAAAGCACAGAAAATGATGCCGAGATATAAGGGTAGGGAGGTCATTGTTTTTCTATTTTTGTTTAACATATCACCTACCCTATTTTATCAATATCCTATTTTATAAAGCTCTTTTAATATAGTGCTCTATCTTTTTAATATAATACCCCCTGCGTACTATAATTTGGCTATGATTTACTATTGCTTACGTTACGCTACGCTTCTTGCACTTCTCATAATCATTTGGCCCATAGAGAATAGTCGTTCTTGAAGAAGGTGAACAACTTCTCCTGGTTCATTGATAGCTTGTAGATTTTGTAGAGATCTTTGCAGGGCAGGTATTTTTCTCATATCTTTGTCTGCAAGAATGTCGTTTATAATTTGGCTTGTTTGATAGATGATCGCCGTACTTTGTTTATTTTGTGGCAGCGCTTGGATCGCAGACATTACCAAGTTGTTCCATTGAGCTATAACCTGTTTTTCTTTGTTAGAAACAGATAAAGATTCAAATGGGTTTTGTTGAAAAAACATTGTTTCTAGATTTTTTAATTGTTGAGCTTTCATTTGTAATTGTTGAGGAGTAAAAGTATCGCTCGCTTTCGAGATACAAAAACCTGCTATAAAAGCCAGGAATAAAGCTTTTTTGTGATTTTGTTTTGTTTGTTTCATAATTTTCCCTTATTGTTATAATTCATTTATTGTTTTTTTCTCATTTTTACTTAATTATTTTTATAACTCTTTCTATAGTTATTTTTATAATTGTTTTTATTAGTTTAATTTTAGCATTTTAGTCGATCAACAATCAACAGCTTGTCAATTTTTCTTGTTTTTATATTCGATTATTTATCTTTGAGTCAAACTCGTCATCGAAGATTAAGTTTTAGTTGCTAAGTATTAAGTTTTAGTTGCGAAATATTAACTTTTAGTTGAATGATTTAATAAATAAGTTTACAATATTCCTATATAATACAGATCTTAGGGGGCTATAGCTCAGTTGGTAGAGCGCATGCATGGCATGCATGAGGTCACCGGTTCGACCCCGGTTAGCTCCACCATTATTATAAGCTTTGTATTCAAAATATTCTATTCTTAAGGCCACAAGTTGGTTTTTTTCTTTATGGTCGACCAAATATTCTTGGTTTTAGTATTCCTACAGGTTTTTGTATTGGTTTTGGTGTTGGTTGGAACCCTGGCAACTTGGCAGGACTACCAAATATTGATTTTCCTGCTTGGGATTGCCCGAGCTCTTGTGGCGCATCTTTTCTTTGTGTTCCCACTAGTCTTAGATATGCATCAGCATTTGCATTTTCTAGCTCTTTAGCTTCTAGTTGAGCGAGAAATTCAGCGACAGATTGTGCTTGTTTTGCTTCTTCTTCTCTTTTTGTCTCAGCAGCAATAGAAATTAATTCATTCTCTTTTCCAAGCAAGGATCCTGACAATGATAATTCTTCTCGTTTTGATGCTGATGGAAATTCTTCTCGTTTTGATGCTGATGGAAATTCTTCTTGTTTTGATGCTGTAGAAACATCGAACAATTGTGGCTTTGGGAGGGTGTAGGTAGGAGGCTTTTTTTTGCTCAAAGCTTGACGTCTTAATTCTTCTTCATCTTGATGTTTTTTTGCTTCATTTATCATCGCTAGTCCTGTTTTTTGTGTACGAGCTAATTCTAATTCTTCGGGATTAACTATAGCTTTTTGAGCAGGAGTTAATTCTTTTGCTAGCTCTAGCTCTAGCTTTAGTTTTTTTATATTCCTCTCAGCTGTTGCTTTTTCTGCAGGGTCAACTTCTTCTAGACGTCTTTCACGTCTTTTTGTCTCAGCTTCTTGTTCAGCGCGAATTTGAGCTTGGCGTGCACGTTGTTCAGGAAATTTTGCTTCAAGATTTTTTTTAGCATGCGTGATTCTAGCGAGTCTTTCTTTCTCCATTTGTTTTTCGGCAGCGAGTCGTTCTAGTCGTTCTGTTTCAGCTTTCTTTGCTTTTATTTGTGCAATTCGTTGTTGTTGAGCTTTTTCAAGAGTTTTTTGTCGTTCTTCTTCTTCTTCTTTCATTTCTTTTTTCACGCGTTCTACTGCTTTTGTATGTATTTTTTCTACTTTCGCTCTTGCTATTTTTTCATCTTCTAGGTTTTTCTTTCTCGAAGCTATTATAGTTTTATTTATTTGATAAATGTTTATAATAGCTTCATAAAGCAAGAGAGTAATATCTCTCGCTTCTCTTTTGTCGGGTGCAAAAAAATATTCTTTATCAAGTTCTGTTTTTTGATTCAGTAATCTTTTTATTATGCTGTCTAGCATTTCTATAGAAAATTGTTGAGTAATTAGTTTATCAAGTGACTTGCTAAAAACTTCTATTTTTTCAATTGATTCCGTTAAAAGTGGATTTGGCTTTGAAAGTTTGTCTGAAAATCGATTTATATATTCGTTGGAAAAAAGTGCTTTGTTTTTACTTTGTATCCATGGTATAGCTGTTGTTTGCATATAATCTTGTAGATTTTTTATATGTTGTTCGAAAGTTTCGCGTGCAGATGCTGAGGTATATACATATGGATTTTTAGCCAATGCTGTGGTATATACATATGGATTTTTAGCCAAGCTTGTCTCAAGTATGGCTGCCCATAATTCATGTATTTTATTTTTTACGGAACGGTACGTAGGAGTTTCTGTAGCGGCTTCGCCCGCATTGAGTTGGCCAATGGCTATTGATAAAAAGAGTACAATATATTTTATGGTTATTTTGCGCATTTTTTTACCTTATTCTTTAGGTTTTTTAAATTGATGGAACAGCGTTTCTATATCAAGTTCACGTTTTTTTCAAATTTTTGTTTTGTCATTTGTTGTGTTATTGGAATCTTTTTTTGAAATTGCATGTTAAGGCATTTTTGATAAAGTTTTATAAGAGTATCAAGAAGAAACAGAGCAACATCTCTCGCTTGTCTTTTGCCAGGCATAATAAAAGATTCTTTAGCTAGTTCTTTTTTGCGATTTTCCAATTCTTTTATTATTTGGTCTAATTCTTCTAATGATTGATTTAAATTCTTTAGGGCTGCTGGATCTTCAATGGATTTTTCTTGTATTAAGTTAGGAAGTTTTTTATTATATTTCTCTATCGTGTTAATCGATAGCCCGAGAGTGGTGTTTGAAAATCGTCCTATATTTTTATTTTTCATCGCTGGTATAAGAGTTTTTATATAATCTTTTATAAAAACTACATTTAGTGCTAAATTGTTTTTTTGTGGGCCGGATACTTTTTCAGGTTGATAGTATAAACTGTCCAAAGAGAGAAGTACGCCTTGAGATGGCGGTTCTATATTTTTTTTGATTTGCTCAAAAGTAGGCAGTTTTGCGCCAGTGTCTGTCCAATAAAGTCTCTTAAGACTGAAGTTGCTCGCATTGAGTTGGCCGATGGCTACTGATAAAAAGAGAAGAATATATTTTATCGGTGTTTTAAGCATTTTTTTTACCTTATAAGTACTTTTTAAATTATTGCTTTGTTAGTTTTAAATTATCGTCTAATTCGTTATTGAAGAACGTCTTTATATGTTATATATTTGGATAATATTTGTTGTATATTTGAATATAAACATGTATAAGAGCATTAAAAACAACTAGGGCAAGGTCTCTAGCTTTCCTTTTATCTGGTGCAAAAAAATATTCTTTAGCAAGTATTTCTTTTTGATTTTCTAATGTTGCTATTGCTTTTTTGAACATGGGTCTGGTTGATTGATTTTTAATAGTTTCAGTAAATTTTTCTGTTATTAATTCATGAAGCGTTTCGCTAAAAGTTTTTATGGTTTTAATCGATTGTTCTAGAGTTTCACTTGAAAATCTCCCTTTATTTCTTTTTTCGATAAAGGGTATGGCCCCATCCGATATATTAGATTGTATAGTCTGTATCCATTGCTCCAATAGTCTTAGCCTGGGTGGTTTTTCTTGTAAAATTGTTGTTATATTTAACTCTGCGCCTAGTATCTCTGGTTTTATTTTATTAATATTTCGTTCAGCATGGAGTTGGCCGATGGCTATTGATAAAAAGAGTATCAAATATTTTATGTTTGTTTTTTGCATTTTTTACCTTGTTTTATAGTAATATTTCTCAAGCGTCGCTCTGTTACTTTTAAAGTATAAATTGTTGTGACTCTATATAATCTCTGTGCATTGTATAAAGATTTATAAGAACATTAAAAATAATCAGAGCAAGGTCTCTAGCTTTTCTTTTATCTGGTAGAAGAAAATATTCTTTAGTGAGTTTTGCTTTTTGACTTTTTAATTGGTCTATTGAACTGTTTAAAATTTTTACAAGAGTTTCTTGGTCGTTGAATGTTGGCGGAGCTATTGTTTTTCCAAAAAGATTTTGCGTTTTGAGTTTTATTGTCATAATGGATTGTTCTAAAGTTTCACTTGAAAATCGCCCTTTATTTCTTTTTTCGATAAAGGGTATGGCTTGATTAAATATATAACCTTGTAGAAGGCCTATGCTTTGATTTAAAGTATCTTCATTTTTTTCCCCTGGTTCGTGAGATGTAATGAATAAAGCGTCTTCTACGCCTCGAGATGCCCAATTTATACTATTTTTTACTTGGTCAAAGGTTGGTTCTGCGGTCTGGTTGCTTTTCACTTCTTCTTTCAAGCGCTTGGCTATTTGTTCTTCGAGCAATTCCACTCGATTTTTTGTTTGTGCGAGTGTTAGTTCTTTGGCTTTTTGAGCTCCTTTTTGAGCATTCGTTATTGCTTCTGCTCTTTGAGCTTCTTGCTCTGCTTGCTTTATTTCTTCTGCTTTTTGAGCTGCTTGCATTATTTCTTCTAGGCTAGGACCTTTTAATACCAAAGGATATTTGCTAGCACCAAGTTGGCCGATGGCTATCGATAAAAAAAGTACCAAATATTTTATGCTTGTTTTTTGCATTTTTTTACCTTAATGTATAAAAAACTATCGAAAAAAATAGAGTTTCTATTGTTATTTATTCGTTTCTATTATAGAGTATACTCTATTTATTTCATAAAAATATACAGTTTGAAACCTTTTTTTAATTTTGGATAACGTTATTGCTTATGTTTTGTGGCAAGAGGCATGCGTTGCGTAGATTTTTTTGGTGGAGATGCAGGTTGGGGTGCGATTGGTTGCATTTGTCTAATTATATCTATTTGTGTTTTATAAAAGCTTTTGACAATGAAGAAAAGAAAGAGAGTGAGGGCTTTTGCATTTTTTTATCTTTCATAAAAAATAATAAATTAATATTTTTTTCGCGTGCACAATACTTATGCACAATACCTAATAATCGCAGACCTAATCGTATGAAAATACAATAAACTTTCTATTTTCGTTCCTCTTTTAGAGTATACTTTATTTATTTCGAAAAAATATACAGTTTGAAACCTCTCGGGGGCGCTGTCGGTATAAATAGTAGCTATAGTAGTCTTTGTTAAGATATCTCAGGCCATAGAATTGTTTCAGCCTGTACTTGTTTTTGTCTTTTGTTTTTTGATATTCTGTAATAATAAGACAGAATTAAATAGGGTAATTATGATAAGTAGATTATGGCGGTTGGTAGGAATTATTTTTTTAGGTTTTTTATTGTTGACTATGTTTGCTCAACAATCTTTTTCGGGCCAAGAACAAGATCTTCAGAAAAAGGTTGGGAATACTTATTGTGAAAAGTTGATTGATTTGGATATAAAAAACGAACAAGAAGTAGGTACATGCGCTGGATTAAATTCGTTTGTTAATGTTGTATCTGGTAGAAAGGCTGCAGTAAAAAAAGCTCAACAAGAACTAGTAGAGGCTGCAGCAGAATTAGTTGAAGCAAAAATTCTGCAAAAAAAATTATCGAGTAAGCCAAAAGATACCTTGCCAGAAGAAGAAATTATAGAAATATATAAAGTAGATAAAAGAGTAGAGAGCGCAGAAAAGAAATTAAAGCAAAAGAGAGAAAAAAAGAATGCTGCTGTGGTGGCATTGAAATTTTCTATGGCTAAAATGGCAACAATCGCGGCAAAGGGCTTAGGAGGTTATTTTGGTGTGGCAGCAGGTTTAGGTTTGTTATTTTTTCCATTTGCAAAGATGATTCATGAACGTGAAATTTTATATGGGGAGCCCTTATCGTTTTCTAATCCATTAGAAGGTTCGATAACAGCAGGTCTTTCTTGGCCACTTTTTGCATTTGGGGTATTTGTGCCTAAAGTACTGGAGCAAAGAGATAAGGCAAGAACTGTTGTTATTCAAGCAAAATTAGAAGCTGAACTAAAGCTCACCAAAGCTTTGTTGGAAAAAGAAAAGGTATTGAAAAAAAGGGATAGTTTGTCAAGGGAACAGTTTATAAGAGCAGATTATATGATAAATGAAGAAATAAAAAAGGCGCAAGAAGAATTAGATAAAGCGCGTGCAGATGAAAATACGGTAGAAAAACGGTTCGATTGGCTTCCGATACACATTTTTGGTACTGATTAATAGTTCTAAATAGAGGGGGGATGGTTTAAATGAAGACCATTATTGATACGCAAAAATTAAAGTTTTTAATAAGTCGTGCAGTAATATTTATATCGAATTTGGTACCAAATGGCCAGTCTCGAGGCGTTAGAGTATCATTTTATTCGTTAGTTTTATGTATGTCTGTTTTTACGCTGACTATGTTTGCTCAACAATCTGTTGCGCTTACCTGTCAACAACAAGAAGATGGTTTGGGCACGAGTTTGCTTTCGGGATATAACGATCTGGTAAATATGTTATCAGGAAAAGAAGATCAAATGATGGCAGCTGCAGCTATGGTAAAACAGGCTGAGTATGTCCTTGAAGTTGCGATCAAAAAGTCTAAGAATCCCTCGCCTGGTTTATCAGTTGCAGATAGGGCTGTAGAAGAATATAAAGCAGGAGAAGCCATCAAAAGAGCACAAAAAGAAGTAACAATGGCACAAAATTTTTTGCACCGAGCAACGAAAGAATTAGGATTTAGCTATAAAGACAAAGTAGTTATCCCTTTTATTTCGTTAATGACTTATAACGATTATTTATCGCGCAAAGTGATTATGGAATTGATCGAAAAAGGTTTGAGCCCATCTATTTTGCCTGTTGCGGTTGAGCTGGCATTTTCGATGATACTTGCTGGTAAAGTAAAGTTGCCTCCAGTAGTTGATTATTTGATTGATAAGGCTTCAGATAAAACAGATAAAAGAAAGAAGTCAGAGTCTCAGAAGTAAAAAAGTGTAAGTTTTTTTTATTAAAAATGAGCTGAATCGATTATCTTAATAGTGCCTTTATTATTTTTAAGAATAATTGATTTTGATGGTTCTGAATTTTTTTGTCCAAGAGTACCTTTTACTTCCTGTTTTACTTTGTGCCATACATCATTGTTGAGTATAGTTGTGCGAGCTTGTAGGGTAACGGGAAGTTCTGAAAAAATATTCCCACAAGATGTTGTCGCGTGTAAAGAAGCGTATGTCTTTTTGGAAAGAGAGAGATAGATAGATCCCGTATCCGTTTTTAAATCGAGATAGCCGTTACTTGGTAGAGATATACTGTGAATGTTAATTTTCCCCGTCTGTGTTGATGCGTAGATGCTATCTTTAGCATCATAAATATGGATAGAGCCTTTAGTGGTGGTTGCATGGATCGGGCTGCTTGCTAATTCTACGTTTATAGATCCCTTTTTGTGTACCGTTGCAATAAGACTGTTATGGGTATTTGTGCATATGATATCTCCCTCTTTGGTGGCAAGGGTGATCATGCCATACGTATCTTGGGTGGTGATTGATCCCTTGTCGGTTTCTAAAAAGAGTGTTGTTGTGGCGGGTATAATAAGGTGATACTGTATATTTTCTTTGCAGTCAACGGTGGGTGTGGTGGGTTGGATAAAGAGAGTATTATTTTTGATGTAAGAATTAATGGTAAATGGTGTTGCAGGTTCCTGTTTTTGAATACATTTAGAGAGGCGAGTTAAATGGGGGCCAGAAGGGTCCGCTTCTTTAGTATATGCCGTATGGGTAGAAGTTGGGTGAGTAATCTTTTTTGTCGCACTGATAAAAATAGTTTGCTGAGATGTATGAGTTCTGACTTTTATATTGCCAGATATGTTTTTTAATTTTATAGTCTGAATTTGTGAAGCATTATATTTGTATTGTTTTACTTGTGTAGCAGGTGTTTTTTTTAACATCGTTGTTATTTTTTCGAGAGAAAAAAGAGCATGTATTGATGCGCTTTGCAGTACGAGTATACTGATTATTAATGATCTATATACAGGTGCATACGATAGAGTGAAATAAGATATAATGGTATAAAATATAAGAATAGGCGATATAAGAGTAAGATATATAAGAGTAAGATATATAAGAGTAAGATATATAAAAGTATGTGCATAATTATGTGTACAATGAAACATAATGGTTCCTCATCTATTAATAGGTAGATCAGACGATGATAACGCACACGATAGCTTTAGTATTAAATAAATATCCCTGTTTAATCAAGATAATACCAGAAGTGAGTCAGGCAGGCGGCCGTATTTTTTTGGTTGGTGGGGCTGTACGAGACATGATTTTGCAAAAACCGATTAAAGATGTTGATATTGAAATTCATGGACTTTATCTTGAGCGGATTGGAACTATATTAGCGCGGTATGGTCATGTCAATAAAGTCGGAAAGTCGTTTGGAGTATTGCGCATAGAAGGAATAGATATCGATTGGTCGTTACCTCGCTTAGATAGTAGCGGCAGAAAACCGGATGTCATGATAGATCCTCATTTATCGCTGAAAAAAGCATTTATGCGAAGAGATTTGACGATGAACGCTCTTGGGATAGACTTGTTGACGTATGAATGTATCGATTTTTTTGGGGGTATTAAAGATATACAAGATAGGGTGTTACGAGTAGTTGATCCGGTGTTTTTTCAAGAAGATCCTTTGCGATTTTATCGTGTTATGCAATTTATCGGTAGATTTGAGATGACGCCTGATAGTGAGCTTGCGTCTATTTGTGCTGTAATGGATATTTCGGCTGTATCTGTTGAACGTATCGAAAAAGAATGTGAAAAATTGTTCTTGAAGTCTCGCCGTCCATCGTTAGCTTTCCGCTGGCTGCATAGAATAGGGAGATTAAAAGACGTTATGCCAGAAATTGCTCAGCTGGATGGAGTTCCTCAAAATCCGCAATGGCATCCTGAAGGAGATGTATTTGAGCATTCTATGCAGGCATTAGATGCATCCGCATCTTTTTTATATGATGATATCCAGATAAAACTAATTATGATGTATGCAGCTTTAGTGCATGATATTGGTAAAAAGGGGACAACGAAGTGGATAGATGGTGTTTGGCGCAGTTTTCGTCATGAACATGTAGGGGCGTTGATGGTGCCCGTTCTGTTGCGACGAATTACGCGTAAAAAAGATCTTATATTAGCAGTAAAGTGCTTGGTGAAGTATCATATGGTGCCCATGCAATTAGTAAAAAGTAAAGCGCCTCAATCGTCATATAAGCGTCTTGCTTGTAAGGTTAGCGCTAGTGGCATTACCTTATCTATGCTTGCCGATCTTTGCTTGGCTGATAAGCAAGGGAGAAATGGTCAAGATCATGAGCCATTAACGACTAATTTTTCTGACTTAGATTATTTTAAGCATTGTATTGCTACCCTTGGTATAGCTGTTGCGGCTGAAAAGCCTCTTTTGCATGGCAGAGATTTATTGAAATATGTGTCGGCAGGACCAAAAATAGGAAAGATGCTTGCTTATGCATATTCTATTCAGTTGAAAGATGGTATTGTTGATAAAGATATATTAGAAAAAAGAGTTGTCTCTTTTTTTAAAAAAAAATAAAAAAATTAGAAATAGAGGTTTAAGTGCAGGTAAAACGAATTGTTACTTTGGTGATCATGATTTTTGTTATTTGTATATGTGCATGCTTTTCTTATTTTTTTTCCGGAGAAATGATAAAAAATATTTCTTCTTGTTTTTTATATCCCACATTAAAAATACAATCACATTTGGTTGATTCAGTTAAAGATCTTATCTACGATCGCAAAGATATGAAATATCTTAAAAAAACCATGTACAAGCTCTATAAAGAATGTCAAGATTTACGCGCTGAAAATATTAAATTATGGGCACTCCATAATGCTACGCAGGAAATAGCGGAAATAGCTGAGTTTAGAAAGCAGTATGATATGGAAAACGCACGAATAGCTCGAATTTTAGGTAAACATTTTTCGCCCCAGGAGCATTATTTTTTAATTGATGGGGGAACTGATCAAGGTTTGGCTTGTGATATGGTGGTAATCTATAATAATTGTCTTGTCGGTAAAATTGAACAGGTATATTCTCGTTATAGTAGAGTTACTCTAGTCACCGATGAGCTTTGCAAGGTGGCAGCCTATTGTGCAAAGACGAATAGTAGTGGCATCTATCAAGGGTGTAATAAAACAACAGAAGCATCGTTTTTATATGTGCCCCATTTTAAAGAAATGGTTGAGAATGATACGTTATTGTCTAGTGGGCAGGGTACTATTTTTCCTGCAGGATTTAGCCTCGGTTCTATAGAATCATATTCTTGCGATGGGTTACATTATCAGATTACGGTAAAGCCATATCTTGATTTTGAATCGCTGACGCACTGTCTTGTAATAATGCGTTAATTTTTTGAGCAATCGTTAATTGGGTACAGGCAAAGGTGCTGCGGCTAAGATCGAAGCTGTTGAAGGTAGCAATCGTTGAGGATCATAAATAGTAAGACCAATTGAAGCAATGCCAACTAAGCCAGTTATTTTTGAAATACAGTCCCAGCGTTTAGCAGAATTTTTAAGACGTCTTACATATTCCTTTTCTTCTTCTGCTGTTCTACCACGAAAGCAAATACCAAAGATTATAGGAGCCTCCGGGGTATTTCTTTTTTCTATTGGGCATTGATCGTAATGAGAATAGTTTTGTTGTATCATATCAATAGAGAAAGGATCATCATTTGTCATAGTTGCTATTGTTTTTGCAAGTTCCCTAATCTGCTTTTCTGGCTTAGATTTTTGTGACTTATCATTCAGCCAAGAGGTAAAACCTGTAGGATTGATTTGTAATTCTCGGTAGAATCGGTTTTCTAAAATACATTGTCTTATTATTGCCAACTTGCTTCTTTGTAAAGAAGCACATTCATAATCGGTAACCAACTCTGGTCGCACGAAATTTTTATAGTGATATTTTTGACGATCTGCTGTTGTATATAGCAAAGCGTTGATAAATAACCCCAAAAGAATATACTAATTTCTAAACAAAAATTTAGGAGTTATAGTATGTATAGCGTAGACATAAGAAAAAAAGCTCTCGATTTATTAATCGAGAAGAAAATGAAAAAAACAGAAGTAGCATTGTTGCTTGATATAGACAGAAAAACATTATATACATGGAATAAAATATTCAAAAAAGAAGGCCGCATTGCACCATTATCAGATCGAACAAAATCTGGAAAAAGCAGAAGAAAATTAGATTTAGTTAAATTTAAACTTTTTTTGGACGAACATCAAGATTGGACCATTAAAGCAATGACTGAAGCGTTGAAAGTTGGTAAAACAGCAGTAGGAACAGCTATAAAGGCTCTTGGTTACACTCGAAAAAAAAACAATATTTATTCAAAGAAAGAATAGAGAAAGCACGAATAGAGTTTGCAGAGAAAGTAAAAAAAATAAAAAAATCAGAATTGGTATATTTTGACGAATCTGGAATTGACAATAACGAACGATATGCATATGGATGGGGATTGCGTGGCAAGCGCGTTTTTGCTGAAAAACCCGGGCATTCTACGCAAAGAACAAGTATTTGCGCAGGTCTTTTTGAAAATAAACTTTGTGCGCCTTTAATATTCGATGGTTATTGCAATAAAGAAATTATTAAATGTTATTTTGAGGCTGTTTTGCTGCCACATATAGGCACTGGAAAGACTATTGTTTTAGATAACGCATCGTTTCACAAATGGATCGAAATCTCTGATATTGTAAATAAAGCTGGTTGTTCTTTGCTTTTTTTACCTGCTTATTCTCCAGACTTAAACCCAATAGAACATCATTGGGCTTACCTAAAAAATAATATTAGGCGTGAGCTTGAATTTGTTGAAAATGATATTTGGAAAGCGACTTGTAATGCATTTGAGAAAATGGGGAATTCTTAGTGCGCTATGCTATAGGTCAAAGAGTTGCTTTCAATGCTCGCGTTATTTAAATCTATAGAAAAAATATCGAAAATATTTTTAGGATTAAAAACGCCTTTATAAAAAGTTTTTTCATTATTCCAAGCAGTATAAAGATCTAGAAAGCAAGAAGAAACATGAGCTGCAGTATGATCGGCTGATGCTTTTTTATATGTTGTATATGACATTTCTATCATTTTTAGCCCCAATAATGCCATGATACATCTACCCGAACTCCACCAGGATTGACTGGCTATTTGTTCACTATTTTTGGCAGTATAAAGATTATGAACACCTCTATGGCTAGCAAAGCCTTGTTGAAAAACGGAGCTACTTAACCAAACAAATAATAATAAATTGAACAAACATCTAACACTATTTTTTTGTATAATAGATATCACAAAACCCCTATTTTTATCTCATTGTATGTCTGTATTAACGTGTACTCGTATTATACTTTATGTATTATACTTTATGTATTGTGCTTTATGTTAGCAGATGTTTTTGGCTTTAGCGATAAGTGAAAACTTTTGCATATAAAATATATTTTTGTTACTATTTGGTTAGTAGATATTCTTTTATTTATAGGTTTCAAAGATGGGAGCCTAATGGCTACAAAACAAAATTTTGGGTATGAATTTTTTAATACGCTATTTATTTGTTTAATGAAAACTAATGGCCAGAATGGTGTTTTTTCTCCTATTTATTCTTATTATTTTTATTATGCATATAAGGGATTGCAATATACCTAAATTTTAATTTTTTAAAAATTATAAGGCTATAATGCGAGAACCCTGGTTAAAAACTAGGGTTTTTTGATATTAAAATATTAATTATAATAATTAAATAGTAATGAAAAAATAGTTCATGAGTAAGTTGAATTAAAGCGTTGTTAACGCGTATAAAATAATTATAGAAAGGTTTTTGAATGAAAAAAATAGTGTTGGTCGCAGCTTTTATAGTGGGGTTATTGGTAAGTTTGATTATAGTTAAACGGCTAAGAAAATCGACTTTTTCAAAAACATCAGCAAAAGCATATACCATTGGCATTTTGCAAACAGCTTCTCATCCAGCTTTGGATGCTGCACGTGATGGGTTTATGGAAGAGCTTCAGCATAAGTTAGGGGATAGTGTAGAATTTATTGTACAAAATGCACAGGGTTCAATTGCCAATGCCCATGCATTAGCACAGCAATTTCATGCTAATCAGCAGTTCAATGGTTTTTTTGCTATAGCTACTCCCGCTGCTCAAGCTTTAAGTTCGCTAGAAAAAAACAGGCCAGTTATTATTGCTGCAGTAACCGATCCATCAGCTTTAGGGCTTACTCATGTTTTAAATACTAATGTGTGTGGCACCACAGACATGATTGATGTGAACGCTGAAATAGAAATGCTTACTCAATTAGTGCCGCAGGCAAAAAATATTGGGATTATATATACGGCAGGAGAAGTAAACTCAATCGCTTTAGTTAAACAGATGCACCAAGAAGTTGCAGCACGTGGTTTAACAGCAACTGATTTTGCAATTGGTAGTGAAGCTGATTTGCACGCTATAATTGAATTAGCTTGCAGGAAAACAGATCTTCTTCTTGCCCCAACAGATAATACGGTAGCATCAACAATTGCGGCAATTGCGGCAATAACAGCAAAACATAAAAAGCCTTTGATTGTGAGCGATAATATGCTTGTCAAATGTGGTGCGCTTGCCGCACGCGGTGTTGACTATAAGGCGACTGGTAAGCAGGCGGCTGAAATAGCGTATAAAGTTTTGGTTGAAGGTCAAAAGCCAGAGGAATTACCCATTGCCGAACCAAAAATTGAAACAGTATATATTAACAAAAATGTGTTAGATGCACTGGGGCTAACTATTCCAGATATATTAAAGAAACAGAGTATATTATACCAACCCGCTATCATAATCTAAGTTTATTAGCACCCCAAGCCCCCTCAAGGGGGTTATGTTGGGGGATGGGCCGCAGGCCCATCCAATAAAGCTTAGTGATATTGAGCAATTATTATATTTTAATAATAGATAACGGATTGGTATTAGTTTAATAAAGGGTATAGTTATGATTGAATTGCTACAAATAGTACAGGGTATTGTTGAGCGTGGATTAATTTTTTCTTTTGTCGTTGCCGGTGTTTATTTATCTTCTCGTTTAATTAATTTTGATAACTTGGCAGTTGAGGGGGCTTTTGGATTAGGTGGCGCAGTGATGGCTGTTTTGATGAGTTGGGGAGTTAACCCATGGCTTGGGCTTATGGGAGCAATAATTATTGGTGGGTTATCCGGCATTATTACGGGATTACTTAACACTACCTTACAATTGAATAATTTAATCAGTGGTATTGTTGTTACCACGGGATTATTTTCTATCATTCTTTCAATAGCAGGGTCAAATATGACCTTGGTAGGTCAAGAGACTATTTTTTCTTCTTCTATATCATCTGTTTTAGCTCCGTATCAGCCATTGCTCGTGTTAATGTTTCTCTGCGTTATACTTTTTTCTTTAACAAGTTGGTTTTTGAAAACTGAAATTGGGTTTTTGTTGTGTGCTGTTGGTGATACACCACAAATGGTAACTAATGTTGGCAAGAGTATAGCGGGTTATATTATTCTGGGATTAACTCTTTCGAATATGTTTGCAGCGCTCAGTGGTGCGTTATTTGTTCAGTATGCTGGTTATTTTTCAATTTGGACTGGGGTTGGCGTTTTAATTATCGGCTTAGCGGGCATGATATTAGCAGAAGCTTTTAGCTCAAAATTTGGTAGTGCGTTGGCAATAGGTTCGATTGCTTATCAAGCAATTATTGCCTTCACCTTTGAACTGCAACTTAACCAAAATTGGAATAAGTTAATTACGGCATCACTGATTGTTTTGTTGATAATTATTAAACGCTTTTTAAGTAAAAGTAAGTAAATAAAAGTAAATAAACAAGAGATAAGATAAAAAGAGAAAAATAAAGATGTTAAAGCTTAAAAATGTTGATGTTTGGTTTGGTGATAACCATATATTAAAAAATCTTTCTTGTGATGTTGAGCAAGGAGATTTTGTTGTTATTGTCGGTGCTAATGGTGCGGGGAAAAGTACTTTTTTTAATAGTATTGCAGGAAAAGAAAAACCCAATAAGGGCACTATTGAGTTAGATGGTTCTGATATTACGTATTTATCTGAGCAACAACGAGCAGGTATGATCACTCGTCTTTTTCAAAATACTCGATTGAATTCTGTGGGATCATTAACGGTTGCTCAGAATCTTGCTATGGCACACTATAGTCGTCGGCATGTGCGTTTTGTGGATGGCATGAGTGCAATGCCCCGAGATCGAGCAGAGAAACTCATAAAAGATATTGGTATGGATCCATCAATTTTAGATAAACCCATGAATGCTCTTTCTGGCGGACAAAGACAGCTTATTGCATTTGTGATGTCTACCCAGCATATACCTAAGGTATTATTGCTTGATGAGCCAACAGCAGCACTAGATCCTCAAGCTGCAACAAAATTACTTCAATATGCTGCCCGATTTATAAAACAGCATGCGATAACCAGTTTGTTAATAACACATGACCCACATATTGCATTGAGTATTGGCAATAAGATATGGGTCATCGAAAATGGTACGATTTCAAAGCAGTATAGCGCTCAGGAAAAAATGCAATTAAACCCAGATAAACTTATTGGCCAAATTGATTATGCAAGAATTAGCCAATAAAGTTGTAACGATAGACAAAAATAAGAAATATATACAGGTAGTGTCCCCGCAGGGGCACTACATATAGCATAGCGCACTAAGAATTCCCCATTTTCTCAAATGCATTACAAGTCGCTTTCCAAATATCATTTTCAACAAATTCAAGCTCACGCCTAATATTATTTTTTAGGTAAGCCCAATGATGTTCTATTGGGTTTAAGTCTGGAGAATAAGCAGGTAAAAAAAGCAAAGAACAACCAGCTTTATTTACAATATCAGAGATTTCGATCCATTTGTGAAACGATGCGTTATCTAAAACAATAGTCTTTCCAGTGCCTATATGTGGCAGCAAAACAGCCTCAAAATAACATTTAATAATTTCTTTATTGCAATAACCATCGAATATTAAAGGCGCACAAAGTTTATTTTCAAAAAGACCTGCGCAAATACTTGTTCTTTGCGTAGAATGCCCGGGTTTTTCAGCAAAAACGCGCTTGCCACGCAATCCCCATCCATATGCATATCGTTCGTTATTGTCAATTCCAGATTCGTCAAAATATACCAATTCTGATTTTTTTATTTTTTTTACTTTCTCTGCAAACTCTATTCGTGCTTTCTCTATTCTTTCTTTGAATAAATATTGTTTTTTTTTCGAGTGTAACCAAGAGCCTTTATAGCTGTTCCTACTGCTGTTTTACCAACTTTCAACGCTTCAGTCATTGCTTTAATGGTCCAATCTTGATGTTCGTCCAAAAAAAGTTTAAATTTAACTAAATCTAATTTTCTTCTGCTTTTTCCAGATTTTGTTCGATCTGATAATGGTGCAATGCGGCCTTCTTTTTTGAATATTTTATTCCATGTATATAATGTTTTTCTGTCTATATCAAGCAACAATGCTACTTCTGTTTTTTTCATTTTCTTCTCGATTAATAAATCGAGAGCTTTTTTTCTTATGTCTACGCTATACATACTATAACTCCTAAATTTTTGTTTAGAAATTAGTATATTCTTTTGGGGTTATTTATCAACGCTTTGCTATACAAGCTTGCCAATAATAGTAATACCAATTTCAGTTAATCGCCATGAATAAAATAATTCTAGCTATACCCGCCGGAGGCGGGTATAGCTAGAATTATTTTTCGTTCTTATTTAGTGAAACTAGTATAAGTTTAAAAAAATGGGCAATTTTTAATACGCACTGCTCTATTATTTTGATTTAAGTTTTTTCACAATCTCAATGTCGAGACCAGTTTTTTTAGCAATTGTTTCAACATCCAGAATGTCTAGAAATTGTTTAGCTACTTCTAATATGCCTTCAGCTCTGCCCTCTTTTTTTCCCTCTGCCAAGCCTTCAGCACGGCCTTCATCTTTTGCAGCCTCACGTTTGCCCGGCTCTGAACGTATAGCATCTAATAACCGATCATACTGTTCAAGTTGTTGCAACGACCAACTGCTTTTGTTCAAAAGGTGAAAAGCATCTTCCATATCAGGATTTTTCAAATGACTTGGAATAGCTTCCAGGATATGAGCATTTTTTAAAAAATAGATCCATTTGTCAGATAATGTCGTTAACTCTTCAAGTTTTTTATTAAATTTTTTTAATTCAACAAAATGAAACGATAAATGCTTGAGCTCATGAGAATGCGTTTCTTGATCCAATATCAAATGATGAGTAATATAATGAGGATTTGCAAAAAATTCAAAATCTAAAACACCAATAAAAATAACGGGAGCTAGCGTACCAAATGGTTCAGTAGATTTTAACTGACGCCCCAATGCCAAAGCACTGTAATATTGAGCCCGTTCTAGATAATCTTTTTGTCTGACAACTTGCATTTCAACAATATAACGTCTATTTGCCTGATCAGTACACCGCACATCTACAATGCTGGACTTTGATGATTTTTGTTTTTCTTCAGAATCTATTTCTGCTGTTTTAGTAGAAGAATTTATTATTATCGTTTCCGGATGATTATAAGGATCATTCATAACAACATCGACTATCATTTCGCCTTCTTTGCGATCAAGAATACTATTTAAAAAACTGATAGCAACATTTTTATGTGCACTATCGCCAAATAGTTTTTTAAATGCGATATCTGTTTTAGGATCTAAAAAAACCATAATTATTATATCTCTCTTTTTATATTTCTTTGTTTATAAAAAATAAAACATATGTTTAGTATAATCTCAAAAATAAGAGTTTTATAATCGAGGGGTTAAAGAGCGATTTTCTAATACAGTACAAAGACTGTTTAGGCTGCTTTCTATAAAAGAACTATCGCTATCGGTCTGTTCGCCTGTCAAGAATGATTTAATCAGAGATAGAGGCTTTATCTGTTTAACCCATTCTATTTCGCCTTCTATCATAGCGCGTTCTTTGATTATCTTAACCATCGTTGAAGCTGATCCCACTGCATCAATAAGGCCGAGTTTGAGCGCTTGCTGTCCGGTAAATATTTTTCCATCAGCCCATTCTTTTTCTGTTTTAGTAGATAGTTTACGATTATCAATTACTATTGTTTTAAACTGTTCGTACGTATCATCAAGCATTGAGAGCAATATTGTTTTTTGATCAGGAGTAAGATCGGTAAAAGGATCTGTAGCTGATTTATACGTTCCTGCAGTAAGAGGTACATAGGTTATGCTATTTTTTTCGAGAAGTTGACGTAGTTGAAATACATAGGGTAAACAGACACCAATACTACCAACTAATGACATGCCGGGAGCGATGATATAATCAGTACCGCAGGCAATAAGATAGCCACCAGAAGCGCAGGTGTTTTCTACAAGGGTAAAAATTGGTTTTTGGTATTCTTTTTTGAGATGTATAATCTCATTATAGATTGATTCACCCGTACCTGTTGCGCTGCCAGGGCATTCCATGTGGAGCAAAATTGCTTTTATTGATTTATCTTTAAAATAGGTATGCAATTGCCGAATATAAGGAGTAGCATCATAGAGAGCTCCTTTTATAGTAATAACAGCAACCGATGTTTTAGGTTCTAAAAAGTTTTGATAGCTTTTTACTACATTTTTAACAAGGGGAGGAAAAATATACAAAAAAAGAAGAAGAAAAAAAATGTTTTTTATGAGATCAAGCGTGTTCATAGGTAATCTTTCAGTTTAAAAAAGGTAGAAAAAAAAATAATTATAAATATATAGATACATATTTTATTTAGTCACTCTCGTTAGTTGCCCCATCAAAGGCGAGGATTTTTTTAGCCAAGGATGTTTGAGTCTGCAATAGGTTCTTTTAGTGTCAATTTAACTTATTCTGTCTATAGAATATAGTATAATATGGTTATGATATAGAAACTATTTTTATAAAAAAAAAGTTTTTTTATTTTATTCTTTGACTTTAATCTGTTTTTCATTTAAAATTTTCATCATTGGTACTTATAATTAAGTACTTGAATAAGGGCGGTTAGCTCAGCTGGTAGAGCATCAGTCTTACAAACTGGGGGTCGCAGGTTCGAGTCCTGCACCGCCCACCATATTTGAAAGTTATGAAAATTTGTTCCTCGGTAGCTCAGTCGGTAGAGCAAACGACTGTTAATCGTTAGGTCGCAGGTTCGAGTCCTGCCCGAGGAGCCATGAATGGGGCTGTAGCTCAGTTGGTTAGAGCGTCCGCCTGTCACGCGGAAGGTCGCGAGTTCGAGTCTCGTCAGCCCCGCCATTTAATATAATGGCAGTACAAAATAAAATTATCGCCAGTTTAATAGGCCCCCCGTTAGAAAAATGGGGTTAGCAAGTAGTAAAAATAGGATTTTATGGATTTAAAATCGTTTTTTTCTTTAAAAAGAACTCGTGCCTATGAAAACGCGCTGAGAATGCATATTATTAATAGTGTAGTTTTCTTAATTATTGGTTTTGCTATAGAGTTCTTAGGTAGCACCTTTTTCGGTATCCCGGCCCAAGGTTTTAAGTTTTATTTTGATTTTTATGCTTATGGGACTGTCTATTTAGTTTTTCTGTATTCTCTTTTTTATAATATGAGTTTTACGCCGGTTTCAGATGACCCATCTTTGAGAGTCCCATCTTTACGTTACGAAATTCCACCGAAATTTGAAGATAAATTTTAATTCAATAACTGAAAGCACAGGGCATGAAAGATATTTTAGTTATTAATCCCACTGAAAAACTAGGTAAATTTTCTGACTTGTGGTCTCCTAAAATTATCACTGAACTTAATGATGTATATGTTAAGCTCGCTAAGTTTAAAGGTGAATATATCTGGCATAAGCACGACAACGAAGACGAACTATTTTTTGTCATGAGTGGGCATTTAAAAATAGAACTGAGGGAAAAGATTCTTGTTTTAAAAGCTGGAGAACTAGTCGTTATTCCTAAAGGTGTTGAGCATAGGCCTGTGGCAGATGAAGAAGTTTTTGTTATGCTTATTGAATCAAAAAACACAATAAGTACTGGTGGCGCGCAAGATACGGGCGATAAAAAGGCTACTCAGGGTGAATGGATTTAGATTGATTTTTGCCGCAAGATATAATACTATACGAACTCGTATGTATAAACCGTTTTCTTGTTGAAGGTGATCTGTTATGAAAAAATTATGTTTAGTTTTGTTATTTGGTGCTTATTTTGTTTCTAGTCTATTGTGTGCTGCTGCAGATATTACAGCAGAAGATCTTCCTGGTAGCTTTGCTGTTATGAAATTTATAATTAATGCTCGACTTGCTAACCCTAATCTTTCTAATGCTGAACGAGATAAAATTAATACTCTTTTTAACACGGTCTCTGTATTCGAAGTCGCCCTTGGTCGTCTTGCTCGTCATAATGGTCTAGGTGTTGCTAATTTTGTTCCTGGTGATCAATTATTAGCTGATATAGCTGATTGTGCTGATGCTAATGCTCTGTTTGCACGTGCGCTTGGAGATGCGCGTCCTGAGGGTGCATTAGAATTTAGTTCGGATATTGCTGTGCGTTCTGATGAGCTTGCTGAGGCTGCGCGGAATGGAAGTTGGGAGACAGCAAACGTTTCAGTTATTCGTCTTCGTGATGCAGTTGGACAAGAGAGAGAAGTTCTTGCTGCACATTTAGAAGAAAGAAACAATCCGGGAAATGTAGAAGAGGGAAATAATGGATAGTGATATCAATAGTATAGAGCTTTTTTTGATTTAGATATTCTAACTTATAATTGTAAGACTAAAAAAGAGATAAGGATTTTGCACACAGCAAAATTACTATCTCTTTTTTAATTTTTTTTGCTATTGATTCGGTGTTGCTGAGAATATCTGAGCGGTAAGACGTACAAGTTGGTTTCTTATTTCGGGAGCATTTTTTATTTTTTGTACGAAGTGCACGGTGCTATGGGCGGTGGGTTCAATAGTGATAAGGCGACCTTCTAGCCCTGGAGCGCAATAGGCCTTTTCGTAATTCTTTTTTAAGCGTATTTTCATCGGTGAGGCAAGGAAATTCAATATGCATAGGCTGCGTTTCTTCTATTGTCTCAGGATATAGATATAAATACAAAGTAGCGAGATCGCATAAATTTTTTTCATTTTTTAGTTGATCATCTTTATTCCAGTTTAACCAATCTTGAAAAATTGCTTGTGCTAGGGGAGTTTTGTTTGGAATTTCAGCAAGATCAGCAAATTCGCAAGGCAGGATAGTGAGTCTATTGTCGCGTATCAACGATGATGGTATGCTCATGGTAGGAACTCTTTTTAATACATAATCGGTTGTTTCGGGAGAAATAAGCCAATTGTATCCTTGAGGATAATCACCACCCATTGACCATATATTTAATTTTTTGGCCATGATCGCTTCAGCTTCTGCGCCTTCTTCTTCGTTAATGATTTTGAGTGCGTTATAAATGTCGTGTAAAGGACCAAGAGCAACAATAAAATATAATCAAATTTTAACTTTTAAGCCCAGTTACCCTGAACCTGGCGGCAGCCCGGAGACCTCGATTTTTCATTGCCATTGAGAAAAACAAGTACAATCTGAAAAAATGGGTGATTTTTAACATATCCTATTATAATAATCTTAAGCCTGTAAATTATTCCTATCTGAATCTTTTTTATTGAGTTTTTTTTAATATAGGTATAATAAAAGAAGTAGGAAAAGATAAAAGATATATTTAATAGGGGGTTTTTGATATGGAAATGAGAAAAACGAGTGTATGGATAAGCCGATCTCTCGGCTTGCTCTTTGTTTTTAGCAGCTTTGGTCATCTTATCCCGGTGATGGGTGCTGCAGATTATTCTGTTCCTAGAGATGAGGTTGCGAAGCCTAGTGAGCCGACAGAATCTTTAATATCAGAAAAAGATAGCATTGCTTGGTGGCAAAATCCAGAAAACATACTTCTAGGAGTAGCAGTAGTAGTATCACTAGCGGGATTTTTCGGTTCATGGAGGCCTTGTCTTGATAGTGATGAGTTTGGTCTTGATAGTGATAAGTTTGGTCTTGATGCGCGTAAAAATGCTGCCATCTTGACTGCTCGTGCTCTTAAAGAAAGCTTGAAATAAATTGTACAAGCTTATTTAGTATAGAAAAGAGGGTAGGAGGCGCTTGATGTCTTCAGCCCTCTTTTCTGTTGATATAGTAGAGCATATTAAAAATTTCCCCTTTGTGGCTCTCGGCGGAGAAGTCCTACCCCCCTTACCCTATCTTGCGACGAGGACCTTGTTTTATGTGCGGGCTCCCTGATTTTTCATTGCCGTTTAGAGAGACAAGCATAATCAGAGAAAATGGATCATTTTTAAGATATCCTATTATAATAAGCTTAAGTTTGTGGGTTATTTCTAGTTGAATCTTTTTTGTTGGCTTTTTTTTTAATAAAGGTATAATGAAAGAAGTGGGAAAAGATAAAAGATATATATTTAATAGGAGGTTTTGATATGGAAATAAGAAAAACGAGTGTATGGATAAGTCGATCTCTTGGCTTGCTGTTTGTTTTTAGCAGCTTTGGTCATCTTGTAGGAGCTAATTCTAGCAAGTCGCAAGTTGTTGTTCAAAAGGGGATAAAGAAGAGCCACGTGTCTGGATCTACCAGTCGTATGGCGACATTGCAACGTGTTTTCAAGAAATATTGGTTTTTAGGTATTCCGGTGGTTATTGGTGTTGGAGGTCTTTATGCACGTTGGCTTAAGAATAATAGTGTTGTGCAAAATGATAAATCCAATTCAGCAGAGATAAAATCTAAGACTGAACAGAGTGGCGCAGCGCAAGAAGAACCACAGTTGCAACAATTGGAAGAGTCAGAGTCTCAGAAGCTGATTTCTCAGGAGTTATCTGTTCCTAGAGATGGGGAAGTGAAGCCTAGTGAGCCGACAGAATCCTTCACGGCAGAGAATGGCAGTGCTTGGTGGCAAAACCAAGAACACCAAGTAGCTTGGTTGAAAGACAACCAAGAAAACATAGCCCTAGGAGCAGCATTAGCGGTACCACTAATAGCATTTTTCTGGTCAGGGAAGAGTCCTCGTCCTGTTCAACCTAAAATTGCTGTCAGAAAACCTGTTAGGCCTGTTAGACAAGTCTGGGAATAACTTGTACAAGTTTATTTAGCATATAAAGAGGAGAAGAAGGCGTCGAACGCTTTCTTCTCCTCTTTGTTGTTGATAGCATAGGTAGCGAGATCTGTCTCTTGAGCAGGGGTCCTCGCTTTTTAACTTTTGGTACTCTTTTTTGAAAAAAGCAGTACTATAAGCACTTATTTTTTCTTTAGCTATCTGTTTTTTTATGATAACGGTAACATTTCCTGTTGGTACATGTCCAATGTACGTCAAAAGAAACCAGGGGGGTTTAATAACGGTCATAGATTGGAGTAGTTGGCTTGTGTTCTGAAAGAAAATTAAGCATTGTTAGAGTTTTATGCTACTAAAAGCTTACCTTAATTTGTTGGTTCGGCAAGAATCTTTATCCTTTCCAGATAGAATGGTTAGGATAATAGGGTTGTATTAATTGTTTTTGATATTGAATAGGCCTGGAGGGTTGTATCATGAAAAAAATAGTGATATTTGGCGCTGGCGTTGCCGGCTTAACCGCTGCACATGAATTTGTACGTTTGGGCTATACTGTTTCTGTATATGAAGTTAATAAAGAACCGGGTGGGTTTTTTCGGAGCGCTCGTACGAGTGTTAATCATATGCCCACTGAATATTCATGGCACGGTATGGGGCCATGGTATCACAATGTATTTGAAATAATGAAACAAATTCCCTTTGATGATACAGGGAGCGTTTATGATAAGGGTCTTTCGCGACCTATAATGTTTGGCATGCTACCGGATAAGATTGAGCCTGGTATTGATGATTCTTCTCTTTTTAAAAAACCAAAATGTTTTAGAATGACGTTGTTTGATAAGGTTGTGTTAGGATGGCTGTTATTTAAAACATGGACAGCTGATCGTCGGTCATCAGAATATTACGCGCGTTTGAATGCTTATGATGCATGGAAACCAGTATTGAGCGATAAAGGTGCAAAAACATGGAGAGCTCTATTTGGCCCTTGGGTAGGCTCAGATTGGACAAATGTTTCATTGCATCATGTAGGACAGTTTTTTAGAAAATGTATTATGTCGGGTCAGAAACATTGGCATAAGGCAGATGCGTTTGGGGCAGCATGGGTGCATAGTGGTGGTGATGGTTGGCTGCTGTTGCTCGGTCCGAGCAATGAATGTTGGTTTGATAGATGGGTTGTGTATTTAGAAAAGCAGGGGGTTACCTTTTTTTGGCAAGAAGCTTTGCATGCATTTGATTTTGATGGCCAGACTATCACGGCTGCCTATTTAGATTCTGGTAGTAAAGTAGAAGCTGATGTCTATGTTTTGGCTATTAATCCCTTTGCTACGGTAGATGTATTAAAAAGAACACCAGAGCTTGCTCTACAGAATGAGCTGCGGCTATTTGAACCGTTGGTGCAGGATGGGCCCCATACGCAGGTATCTTTTCGGATCGGTTTTTCAGAAGAAATAGCATGGCCGATCGAGCGAACAGCTCTTATTATTGCTGATTCTGAGTTTAACTTAACTCTATTTGCTGAAGAACAAGTTTGGCCAAGGCAAGTTGATCTTGGCATTGGTATTAAATCATTGTGGACAGGCACTGCATGTGTAGCGAGTCAGCCAGGACGAGTGTATGGATTGCCCTTGAATAGATGCACGAAAGAACAATTTATTGATGAGATTTTGGCTCAACTGCGTGATTGCCAGGGATTGGATTTTTTGCTTAAAGAATCTAATGGTGGCAAAGGTTTCAAAAATTTTTCTGTCGTCAAAATTGAAGTATGGCATGAGTGGCTGTTTAATCCTGAAGGCATTAAGCCGAGACAACCAAAATGGGTAAATACAACGCATACGCAACCTTATTTGCCGTCTCAAAAAACACCTGTTCAAAATCTGGTTCTTGCAGGAGCTCATACAAAAACAACAACTGATCTTTGGAGTATTGAAGCTGCAGTAGAAAGTGGTCGACTTGCAGCTAAGATTATAGATTCTCGGGTTAAGGTTATTGCTCAATATAAACCATTATTTTTGAGGATTATAAGTGTCTTGGACAATGTCTTTTTTTCGCTAGGCATGCCTCATATAGTAGATATTTTTTTAATGAGCATGATACTAGCCGCATTAGTACGTGCAGTATGGTTTTTACGGTAATTGAATTTGTTTGTAAATAAATATCAAATTATCTAAATATAATTATCTAATTATTGTTGCTTGCTTTACCATCGTCCATTGGAGAATCGACTGTCATGCACTCTTCTGGTTTTGATGCTGGATGTATGTTTGGTGGATAGAGTAATTGGGTTAATTTCCGTTCCAGAGGTGTTAATGGCATGGGTAAATGTGGCTGTTTTTCGGTTGGGCGATTTTTTTTGTTATCTATAGAAGGTTCGTCACCTAGCACAAGGTGTTCACCGAGTTCATGCTCATACCACTCCGGTATGCCACAAGCCTCTAGTTTCGTTGTGGCTAGCGAAAAGAAAAAAACAATAATCAGCTTTGGTGTTTGTAGCATGCTATTCCTATTTTTTTATATCACTATTTTTTTTTATGTTCTTTTTTACTGTTTTTTTTGGAGGATATTTTTCGTTTAAAATGTCTTTTTTTTCAAATTCAGCTTCAATTTCTTCAACAGTAGGCAAATTGCTTTTAAATTCTTTAGGTAAATTTTTCATGATTTTTATTTGATATTCAGCGACACCAACCGGTCTATTAATGCCACGCAATGCGTATTCAGCAGTGATATTATTTTTTGTCTTGCATAAAATAAGACCAATAGTGGGTTTATCTTCGGGATGGCGCAATAGATCATCGACAGCAGAAAGATAAAAATTAAGTTGTCCCACGTATTCAGGTTTGAAGGCAGTTGTTTTGAGTTCCACAACAATATAGCAGCGTAAATTTAAATGATAGAACAATAGATCTATATAAAAATCATCACCTCCGATTTCCAGATGTTTTTGTTGTGCAACAAAAGCGAATCCTTCACCGAGTTCGAGGAGAAATTTTTGAATATGGTCTATAAGTCCTTGTTCAATATCTTTTTCCAGATGTTTATCATGTAGTTCAAGAAAATCAAATAAATAAGGATCTTTGAGCGATTGCTGTGCCATGTCGGAATCTGTTAGCGGTAATGTTGTTGGTAAAATTAGTGATCGCTTTGCCTTGGCGACCATGGCGATCTGTGTCTATATGTATTTCCAAGATGGTACTACTCCATCCATGTTCCAGGGCTTTTTGTGCATACCAAAACCTTTGTACATTATCTTTTAGTTTCGTAAGCAAAATTACATTGTGCCACCATGGAATCTGAAACATGGGCATTTCTTCTAATTGTCTCGGTGCCACCGAGACAATTGCATAGGCAGCATAAAATGATCGCATTCGAAAAATATTAGATCGCGAAAAGCCTGCTATGCCGGGAAATTCTTTTTGTAAATCGTTGGCCAATTTTTCAATAATTTTACTTCCCCAGCCATACTTTTGTTGTTTTTGATTTATGATTTCACCAATTGTCCAATATAATTTGAGTAACTCTTTATTGACAGAAGATACTGCTTTTACTTGTGATTCCTGAATTTGTTTTTTTAG
Organism: uncultured bacterium; assembly: GCA_963719415.1. Classification (GTDB taxonomy): domain Bacteria; phylum Babelota; class Babeliae; order Babelales; family Vermiphilaceae; genus JAPLIS01. The sequence continues at coordinate 1,322,660 of OY970383.1, forward strand.
CATAGCAAGTGTTAGAGTGTATTCTTTCACTGAAGGCTTTATGTTTTTTTTTTCTATTTTTTTAACCATTTTTATCTTTTGATAATTTTAAACTTTTTATCATATTTATTTACCCTATTTATATACATTGTTTATATACATTGTTTATATATAATTAGGTTGCTATTACTCAAAGTCGGGCTTTCTCATTTTTTTAATCATGCCCCGTGCCTTTTTACTTTCTAATCGCTTTTCTTGTACGTTTTTAGGAATTTTTGTTTTTATGCGCTTTTTAGGGATATAAAGAGCTTTAGCTAGTTTTTGAGCAAGGATGGAAAGAGCTGCTTTTTTATTCTGTTGCTGACTGCGAGAGCTACTACTATGGATAATAATATCCCCATCGCTGGTGATTTCTGAAGCTAATATACTTAAAATACGCGCTTTTTCTTCGTTTGAAAAAGCTTGAGATTGAGTGATATTCCATCGTAGGGTTATTTTGGTGCTTGTCTTGTTAACATGTTGCCCTCCGGGGCCTCCAGCTCTACTGGCGGTAAAAATAAGTTCATGGGCAGAGATAATGATCCCTGGTTTTATGAAAAGGTCGTCTTTTTTTATAGCTATATCAGCTTCCATATCTGTTTTCATACCTGTTTTTATGTCTATTTTTATGAGAGATAGCCTAATTTAAACTTTACAAAAATAAGTTTTTGGGCGATATTAGAGAGACTAGCTTAATCTAATTTACTGCTGTTTATTAAATATTATTTGTTTATTACATATTATTATATTCAAAAGAGGTTTTCAATGAAAAAAGGTATTCACCCAGAAAAACATCCTGTTGTAGCACATTGTGCCTGTGGAAGTGAATTCGAAACAGAATCAACGAGTAAATCTATTCGTGTAACGCTCTGTTCGCAATGTCATCCTTTTTATACAGGAACTGAAAAATTTGTTGATACTGCTGGCCGTATTGAGAAATTCAAAGAAAAATATAAAAACCATAGCTCTAAAAAATAACTATTTACCGATGGGTACTGTGAATGAGTACTATAAATCATTGGGATGCCATTAATGCGCGGTATGCACTATTAGAACATACCTTAATGGATGTTAATTTGGATCGCCGTAAACGTTCTATTTTGCAAAGAGAGCTTTCCCAATTAACTGTTATTCTTGATAAAAAAAGAGATATAGATCATCTCGAGACAGCTCTTTTGGATGTTCGAGCACAACTTGCTACAGAGTCCGATAGAGAACTTAAGGAGCTTTTTGAGCTAGAAGTTGAGGAGTTATTAGTTAAGCGGGAGATGTTGAAAAAAAGTCTCGATGAACTAATGATTGCATCCGATGAGCATGAAAACCGTTCAGTTTTTTTAGAGATTCGTGCTGGTACCGGTGGCCAGGAGGCCGCGCTTTTTGCCAGTAATTTAATGACTATGTACACTAATTATGCACTGAGGCATCATTGGAAGGTAAGCACCGAAAGTGAAAGTTTCACTGATCTTGGTGGTTATCGTGAGGTGGTTATTCATATTAAGGGTAATGGAGTATTCGGTCATCTGAAATATGAGTCCGGCGTGCATCGAGTACAACGAGTACCTGCAACAGAAACCTCTGGTCGTGTCCATACGTCAACAGCAACGGTTGCGGTGTTACCTGAAGCAGAAGAAGTAGATGTGGATATAAAACCATCAGACTTACGTATCGATGTATATCGAGCAAGTGGTGCTGGTGGCCAACATGTTAATACTACCGATTCTGCGGTGCGGATTACCCATATACCGACTGGTGTTGTGGTCACTTGCCAAGATGAGCGTTCACAGCATAAAAATAAAGCAAAAGCGATGAAGGTATTGCAGTCACGTATTTTAGCCGCGCAGGTTGAAAGAGAGCAGATAGCAATGGCTAAACAGCGGAAAGATCAGGTTGGGACAGGTCAACGGGCTGAAAAAGTGCGTACCTATAATTTTCCTCAAAATAGAGTTACGGATCACCAGGTCAATGTTACTCTAAACAAATTAGACATGGTAATGGCCGGTGAGCTTGATGATATTGTTGATGCATTGCGAGAGAATGATCGGACAATGCGGAAAGAGGTATTTTTATCGCAATTTAAATAAAAAAATTAAGAAAACATAAGTTTCGACAAGACAAAAAGACCATGATATTTTATATCATGGTTTTTATATTTTTTTATGATCGTAAGGGGCTTTCTATGATATTTGTTGATTACTTGCTGGCGCATAATCGTTATTGTTCTATTTTTGGGATATTTTTTCTTTTTTTTCTCTGTTGGTTACTATCTTATAAGCGATCAGCCATAAAACTGAGACCAGTTTTGGCGGGATTTGTGCTACAAGTGCTGATTGGTTTTTTTGTACTCAAAACAGAGCTGGGATATCGTTTGTTAGCGGGATTAGTAGGTATAGTTGATCTGTTATATCAGGCTACAGAGCAGGGCTCTCGCTTTATTTTTGGCAATCTGTGTGATTACACCGGTCCGTGGGGATTTATTTTTGCTATACGAGTATTACCGGTTATTGTTTTTTTCAGTGCCTTTACCGCTCTTTTATTCTATTTTGGCATAATTCAACGATGCGTGCGTGGCATTAATTATCTTTTGCAGCCATTAATTGGCACAACTGGTCCTGAAACGGCATGTGCTATTGCTAATAGTTTTTTGGGTCAAACGGAAGCTCCATTGGTTATTCGTCACTATTTGGGAAAAATGACAGAATCAGAATTGTTTGTGGTGATGGTTTCTGGTATGGCGACTATCAGTGGTGCTATCCTTGTTGTATTTGTAGCCATGGGAATTCCAGCAACGCATCTTTTGGCGTCAAGTGCTATGTCAATTCCTGGTGCTCTGGTGATAGCAAAAATAGTCTATCCTGAAACCGAAAAGTCTATCTATGCTCAAGAAAGTATGGATGGTAACGATAAAAAAGATGATGATACTATAGATGATACTATAGTGCTTGGTAGCTCTGTTTTTGAAGTGATTGCAAAAGGGACCAGCGATGGTCTACATATGGCACTTATTATAGGTGCTATGTTGATCGTATTTTTGGCTTTTTTGAATAGTATTAATGGTGTGTTAAGTTGGATGGCGGCCTTTTTTTTGGGGGCAGCTTATTCGGTAAGTTTAGAAAAAATAGTCGGTTTTATCTGTGCGCCGTGTGGTTATATGTTAGGATTTGTTGGCGATGAAGCGTTTCGAATTGGTGAACTTATTGGCATAAAAATTGCGGTTAATGAATTGGTAGCCTACAATCAATTACTTTCTTTGCACTTGTCGCAGCGAGCTACCGCTTTGACCACGTATGCATTGTGTGGATTTTCTAATTTTTCTTGTATTGGTATTCAGGTGGGAGGCATTGGTCTTCTGGTTCCTGAAAAACGGCATATTATTGCAAAATTGGGAATATACGCAGTATTTGCCGGCGCTCTTACCAATTTTTTATCAGCGTTAATTATTAATCTTTTGATTTAGTTTTTATATAGAGCAAAGTGCTCATAAATAACCCCGATCTGTATTGCCCCCCGCAGGGGCAATACAGGTAAACTTATCAATAATAGTAAGTTTAAAAAAAATGGGGAGTTTTAAATACGTACTGCTATATTTTATTATGGCAACAAAAAAGCGGCTTAGTTTTGAGCCGCTTTTTTGTTTGTTTATTTTTAGTATGAGAGCAATTTTATTTTGCTACCGCTATTTCTGGAAGCTTGTTGCTGCAATAGTCGAAAATAAAGCTTTCTTTTTTAGCACCTATGCCATAGAAGTCATTGATTAATTTTGCAGCTGTCAGAACAGCAACAATTGATTGCCAATTTTCGCCAAGTAAACCGTAACTGTTTTCAGGATTTTTTGAATCAGAATAGCCGATAATTGCGTCATTATAGCCCTTTAAGCAAGCGATTACTGTTTCTTCAAAGGTGGTGCTATTTTTTATTGCATCAAGCCAATCGGAGAAAGATTTCATGGGATTTTCTGATGGTTTCTTTTTTAATAAAAGGAGAGTAACACCACCAAGAGTAGCAAGAGCTGTTTTTTGTTGCCAATTAGCCTGCGCTGCAGACGATAAACCACCAAAAAGTAAAGCGATCATACAAAATAAGCTATTTTTTCTAAAAAATGACACATTATTTTTCTTATTATTTTCCATATATTCCTCTGTCTGATATGCACCTAAGTGCTCTGTTTATTAAAATTCACACATAGTCAGCATATGAAATTTATTTATTTTTGTCAAAAAATTGCTTGATTTTAAAGCTAGCAGGCATTTTCTTGAGCCTTAAATTGAGCCTTAAAAAGTTACCCCTATCTTAGTCCAAGCGCTCCATTGCCATACAAACGTGCCAAAGTCACATTCTCCGCCTACAGATACAAAAGGGGACGCTTTTTTACACTCATGAACGTAGCCAACAGAGCCAAAGAGCCTATGAGACATGATGAGCGGGTTTCCGGTGAGATCGATATCTGAGGGTGAAATAAAAAGAGGGTCAATAGATATTTTAACCTGATTTTCATCTGAATTGGTTTGATCAAATAGAGTTACTCTTGTAGGGTCTATAGCGTTATATTGGCTTGCTTGTGCAAAATGAGGGTTATCTACCATATAATTTTTGTCTTCATGGCCTTCCTGTTGACTGGTACCATGCGTAATGGTTGCATTACTATCTGATATTGGAAGAGGTATGGCAACTTGAGGCTGTTGAATTGGTGGTGGCGTGTTATTAGGATTGCTACTTGGTTTATAACCAAAAGTATTGGCATCACCAAGAAGCACCCAATTGTTGCCATTGTTGCTGTTGAGGAGCGATGGGCAATGACAACTGGTTTTTATTTTTTCTTCAGTTTGCATCCAGAATGTATAGCCAAGATGGCTGGTAAAATTATTGTACTGGTAGCTAAGCCATGCAACAGCTTCGAGTTGAGCGTTGCACGATATTTTTATATTCTGTGTGGTAAGATTGGCAACGGGCGCCGTTGTATAATTGTATTGGTAGTTGGCAAATAGGGCATTATCATCATCTATTCCTGGGTCAAGGGTGCCGGTGAGGTGCATTATACCTCCTTCTACGATCGGTTTTAATTCTGCTGCTAGCATATAGCGACTTAAGGGTTTATCTTTGAGATCAAAGGTCCGTTGTTCGGTGGCATTAAAAAGATGTGTTATTTGTAGATTGCCATTAAGTGCTAGAGTATGGTTTTCGTTCTCACTTTTCCAACAGTGCCAATCACCTTGTATGCCAGCTCCACATTCCCAATGTTGTCCATTACCTAATTCTGGACCAAATAAAAGAGCGCTTGATCGGATACTGTTTTCAGTAGGAGCAGCACCTGTTAAGTAGAATCTGCAAGCACCAGTCTGATTATCTATAATGGTGTAGCCAAGATCAGTTCTGAGTTCATCAAAGCCATTTTTTGAGGTTGATGCATGTATGTTTCTATTTTTATCAAATGTGTGAAATAAAAGTGGGTTACGGGTGATAGTAATAAAGCCTGCACGATAGCGGCTATAGAGTGGGCTATCTGGATCCATGAAATTTTGGGTCAGTGCTGGTGGCGTGTGTCCAGTAAAAAAATCTAAGGCACGGGGAAAGAGATTTTCATCGGTGATTTCTTGAGGACTAAATCTACCTCTTTCTATAATGCTATCGCTATTATTGATTACGCATTCTTGTGCATTTAGTTGCCATTTTGTATGGCTAAAAGGCCCGTATACTTTTAGGTAGAGGCCTTCTAGAAATGAGTCAAGATTAAAAAATATATTAAAATTTACAAAAGCAGTCTGTATGCTTGGGGCAAGAGATACGGTGCTTTCAAAAGTGTCGCCAAGATAGAAATAATCAGCAAGTAACGCATGTTTATCTCTGCCGGGAACGTGACTTCCTTGGATGGAAAGAGTTTGTCCACACAAGTAATTACCAAAAAGAGCTTTTGCTGTTTTATCACTATTCATACTTTGCTTATAAAAAAAGGTTATGTCGGTTAAAACATGATGATCATTATTTTCTGTCATAGAAAATTCTGGGGTAGTAAATCGAGACGGTTCCAGGCCTAGGGGTGCTGTGTTGATGATTGTCTGAAGTGGTTGGCATTGTTGTAAAGTAGCGCATCGTTGTTGAAATGATGGTGAAGCATTAAGATTAGTGCTATTGGCACAAAATATAAGAGTAAACAGGCAATAGAGAAGGCAATAGTGTGTGCGGCTTTCACGCTTATTTGTCGGTAGATAGTCTAGCAAGAGATTGGGTGAAAGATTTGGCAGAAGAAGAAAGTCGATTTTTGTCAGATTAAATTTTATTAATGTGGTAGTTTTTAAATAGAGTATTCTAAGCATAGTTATAACCCTGTTTTTTTGTAGGTGAATTTTCATTTTCAATTAAAAAGAGAGACCAACTTTAACCCATACTCCCCACTTGCTGAGTGCATAATTAAGCTCGCATGTGTGATCATTATAATGAGTAGTAGATCCAAACTCTATTTCTCCTCCCACGCCAACATAAGGGGCAATAGTATAGCAATCAAAATTGTATCCTATAGCGCCAAACAGCTTATGTGACATGTGCTTCTGTTTTGGATTAATGAGTATATCAGATGGACTTAAAAAAATGGGGTCTACAGAGATCATTGTTTGTCGCAGCGCTCCATTAATCGCAGGGATATTTGTATTGGAGAGCCATGTTGTGTTGCCGCCAGCAGCACGAGCAGTAGCAAATTGAACATTATCGGATCCTCCATTGAGTTCTCCAGCCATAGGAGGAAGCAAAGGATCGGGAAAGCTTTCCTGTCCTCCTGATTGAAACGGAAGACTTTGAGCATGAGCATTAGTACCCGTCTGAATTATTGCACCTGATTGTGATGCTGCTATTGCAAGAGCTTGTCCTGCTGATTCAGGATCCACTACGTTTTGGGGTGGAGAATAATCAAGGATTGGAAAATAACTAAAAACAAGCGCATCTCCATGGGCTGCCCAATAGGGTTCTGATTCTAAGCGCGACTTGCTCGTACAAGTAATTTTCTCTGCTGTCTGAAGCCATAAGTTATAACCAAGATCAAAAGCGAATCCATGAGCCAGGTAGTTAAGCCATACGGTCGCATCTATTTGAGCATTGATAGAAACAGAGACTTGTTTAGCGGTGAGATTACCAATAGGAGCAAACCTGTTATCGAATTGAAATCCAGCTTTATGATCACCTAATGGCAAGTTATTTATGAATCCATTTATTGCTTGTCGTTGTACTGATCCAGAGAGCTCATTAAGTCCACCGTTGTCAACAGGCATATGTTTAGCAGCAAGCATATAGCGACTTAACGGTTTATCTTTTAAGTCAAAACTACGGAATTCTTTGGCGCTACACAGATGAGTGATTTGTGCATCAGCGCAGATACTCATTTGCTGATTTTCATTACAATTTTGCCATAATTGATAGTGGCCAGAAAAACCGACTCCAAATTCAACATGATTACCATTGTCTATGATAGGATGAAAAAGTGAACAACGCTTTTTATGCATAAAAGAAGGAATAGCGCCGGCAAGATAGATTCCCAAGTGGCTGTTTTCAGCTTGCCAAAAATCATAACCAAGTTCATATCTTATTTCTGAAAGGCCATGCATACGCGTATCTTGGCAGTTAAAGAGAGGAAATAAGAGTCCTTCTCGGGTAATGGGAAAGTCTGCAACTGGATCAGTTCCTATTACTCCTGTTTGGGGTGGCTCGATAGGCTCTGGAGTAAAGCCGGCAAAAAATGAGAGTGCATCAGGTAATAGATTTTCAGCGGGTACTTCAAGTGGGCTAAATCTTCCTGCAGCAACGGTGTTATGATTATCTCCATTATCTTGGCCATCACCCTCGCTATTATTTTGATTTTGAGTAGTTACTCTTTGTTCTTTTGCAGCAAGATTCCACTTGCTGTATACATAGGGGAGGCTCACCCGTGCATAGAGGCCGGGAACTACATTATTGCTTTGGGCGTATAGATTAACATTAACGACGCTTGTTGCGATAGTTGGATTAAAAGATATCAAGCTTTCGTAAGTGTCAGGGAGATAAAAATAGTCGGCAAGGAGGGCTTTGGGATTACGGTCGGCTACATGGGTTCCTTGAATTAAAAGTCTATCACAGGCATCATTTAACAGTGTATTGCCAAAAAGAGCATGGGTAATGGAAGCAGGGTTTATGCTCTGATTATAACTGCCCGTTGCAGAAACGAAAAGGTTGCTCTTGCTTCCAAAAATTCGAGAAGGAACAGGACCAAGTAAAAGATCGTCATAAGCGGGAAATTGATTTTCAAGGTCATAGTATGCATGAGTAATAACGCCAGGAGATTCCCCGCTTATTTTTTGTGCTCCATTCAGTCCGGGTGAACGTATTTTAAATGCATTAGTAACGGGTTCCATAGGGATAGGCGGCATCGGGGTCAGGTTTGGTAAAGCTTTGATATTTGTTGTTAAAAAACAGAGACTACTCATTATATAGAGGTTGATTATCAGCGCGTAATATAGGGTAGAAAATTTTTTCATATATAACTTACCTATTTTGATACTTATTATTAAATATATTTTTTTACGTTATATTTTTTGCACATATATTTTTTGTATATCTTTTGTAAGAATACAAAAGTAGTAAAATTAAAAGATATAGTTTTTATTTTATGTCTATTTTTTTTAGAATTATCATAATTTATTAAAAGCTATTCTTGTTGTTTTATATCTGGTTTTTATAGAATTATTGTATATAAAGTTTGGTTGTTACTTGGGTAAACCGTGTTTAGGGTAAAATTTTTATATAAAAGTGTCTAAAAAAGGATGGGTAATGAATATACAATGCAAGAATTTAGGTAAGAGTCTCGGGTTTATGATACTGGTGGTAACTATTTCAGGACAGCTTGTATGTTGGGAAAGATGTACAAAAAGAGGGAAAAAAAATCGTATCAATCAACAGATAGCAGAATTTAATGACTTGATGTTGGAAAATCCGGTAGAAACAGGTGATGATGGTGCTATTAAAAGAAGTTTGCAAGAAAATAAAGAGTTAGCAGATCGGTTACGTTCGGTTACTGATGCCCTTGAGGAACATGGTTTTTCCGTCTCAAGTCCTTTAATTGAAAAACAGTATGATGAGTTATCAGAAAAAAGGGGAACAGCCGCATCGGTTGCGCGTGAATTTGAAAAACAGGCAGATTCGTTACGAGATCAACTTAAAGAAAAAAAAGAAGAAGTTAAGGGTATGCAGCAGTCAATCGCATTGGCTGATAAAGCAACGCAGGATGAACGCAATCTTCTTGCACAAGAAATGAAATCCGCCTTAGCAGAGAAAGAAAAATCGTTATCTGAAGCTAAAAAAGAAATCGATAAGTTAAAAGAAGAGTTGCACGAAGTATTAGAAAAACAAGAGCTTGAGAAAAAAGAAGAGCTTGAGAAAAAAGAAGAGCTTGAGAAAAAAGAAGATTTAGAGAAAGAAGAAGATTTAGAGAAAGAAGAAGTTCAAGAGGGGTCCGAGCAGGAAGAACCAGAGTCAGGACATGAACAAGAAGTAGAAGAAGAGATTGGGTTAGAGCAAGAGTCTGAGAAAGAGAATGAGCTTGGAAAAGAAGAAGTTTTAGAAGAGGGATTTGAACAGAAGATGCCAGAAGAAGAGTTTGAGCAAGAGGAAGAAGCACAAGGGCAAGAAATAGAAAAAGATAGTGAGCTTGAAAAGGATAGTGAGCTTGAGAAAGAAGACGGTTTGATGGAAGAAAATATGCTAGAAGAAGATTCTGAACAAGAAGAACACGCATAAGCGTTAGAAAAAGAGCGAGAAGAGTAGCTTGTTTGGAGTTGAGAAATAAAAAAAGTTTTAGTAAAAAGAAAAATGTAGGTGAGTATACGTTATTTAGTTGGGCAGAGGGCGGTTTAAATACACCACCCTTTGCCCAACTTTGTATCATGAGTACGAGATCCCCGCTCAGATCGGTGGGGGAAAAAATTGCGGTTTGGTATTAGATGCGTCGCATGAGTTTTTTGCTGACTGTTATGTATTTTTATAGCAACAAAACTTTGCTCTTATAATAGAGCAAGAATATAACCAGTTTTATAAAAATAGCAATAGTCTCTTTATTGTTTGAACACCCACCAAAAAAAGGTTAGCCTGTTGCTGTTTTTTGACCTAAGAAATTTGCAAAAAAATAGCTTCAATAGTGCTTTTTTTAAAAGAAATCTAAAGTGCTTTTTTTAAAAGAAATCTAACCAATTAAAAAAGAGTACTATGAAGCTAACTACAACAACGTCATCTCATCACTACGCTACAGGCCAAGCCTTGATAGTCTCACTAGTAAAACTAGTGGATTACTTGTCTTCATTTACAAAAAAGGCCGTAAAATGCTGACCGCTTAGACCGAGCTCCCGTTTATTAAGATATTTAACTAATAATTCAGCGGTGTCTATTGTTTCACCTTTTTCATAAGGAGTATCTTTTATTCGTGGTTTATCCCAACCAGTTTTTTGTTTGATTGATTCTAAAATATCACTATATATATCATCAGGATTAACAGAAATGATGAAAGGTTTATCAGTTGTTGTGGTTACAATCATCCGTTTTGGGTGCATTAAACCATGCTTTCTAAACGTGTTTTCTTCTACTGCATAGCCTGCTACGAGAGAAGTTGGGCCATCAAGTAATTTTTCTATTAAGTAATTATATATTTGTTGTTCTCGTATTGAAATAGGCTTAAAAAGTGGAATAGAAGGTTTTATTGGCGGTTGCATCCTTGGAAGTAAGGCTACAGGGAAGTACGGTCGAATAACAGGGCCAGATAAGAAGTCTTTGCATTCTTTTCGAAATAACGCACGTTCTATACAGGCTTTAGCCGATGTAACGTTGAGAGTTATGGCAAGAGCTAAAAATATTTTTATTTGAAACTTTTTCATATTAAATCCTGCTTTTAAGATTATTGTTATAGTAAGATTTTGTTACTTTTTATGATACCAAAGAATCTTAAAAGAGCAATAAAAAGAATGTTTTTGAAAATAGTGTATAATTTTATTAATTTTTTATATTTTTTGTTTATTTTACCGAGTCAAGTTTGTTTTTGGTCCCCTTGTTTAGTTAAAAAAACAAGGATAAATCAGCTTATTCGTTACTACGCATAAGTCCTGTAGTAAGTTTGAACAAATGTGGGGCCTCGTCGCCAGACAGGTAAAAGAAAGGGGGGATTTTTAATACGCTCTGCACTATAATATGAATTAAGGTTGTTTTTGTTATTTTAGCACCCAGAAAATGGTTGGCATACTGTTGCCTTTGTTAAGATATTCAGCTAATAATTTAGTGGTTTTCATTTTTTTATTATCAGCTAATATACGTAGTTTATCCCAACCAGTCTTTTGTTTGATTGATTCTAAGATATCACTATAGATATCATCAGGATTAACAGAAATGGTGAAAGTTTTTCCAGTTGTTGTTTTTGCTATCATCCCTTTTGGTTGCATTAAGCCATGCTTTCTAAACGTGTTTTTTTCTACAGCATACCCTGCTACGAGAGAAGTTGGGCCATCAAGTAATTTTTCTATTAAGTAATTATATATTTGTTGTTCTCGTATTGAAATAGGCTTAAAAAGTGGAATAGAAGGTTTTATTGGCGGTTGCATCCTTGGAAGTAAGGCTACAGGGAAGTACGGTCGAATAACAGGGCCAGATAAGAAGTCTTTGCATTCTTTTCGAAATAACGCACGTTCTATACAGGCTTTAGCCGATGTAACGTTGAGAGTTATGGCAAGAGCTAAAAATATTTTTATTTGAAACTTTTTCATATTAAATCCTGCTTTTAAGATTATTGTTATAGTAAGATTTTGTTACTTTTTATGATACCAAAGAATCTTAAAAGAGCAATAAAAAGAATGTTTTTGAAAATAGTGTATAATTTTATTAATTTTTTATATTTTTTGTTTATTTTTACCGAGTCAAGTTTGTTTTTGGTCCCCTTGTTTAGTTAAAAAAACAAGGATAAATCAGCTTATTCGTTACTACGCATAAGTCCTGTAGTAAGTTTGAACAAATGTGGGGCCTCGTCGCCAGACAGGTAAAAGAAAGGGGGGATTTTTAATACGCTCTGCTATAGATACAAAAAACTCCCCCTTTTAGCCTGGGCAGTATATTGCTATACTGATAATAAGATTGTTTATATTTTAATAATTTTTTTATATTTTTTTATGTAATGGATAGGCGTGAAGATAGCGGTATTAGTATCAGGCGGGGTTGATAGTTCTGTTGCCTTGCGACTTTTGCAGCAGCAGGGGCATGATGTCACCGCGTTTTATCTTAAAATTTGGCTTGAAGATGAATTAATGTATCTTGGGGATCAGTGTCCCTGGCAAGATGATCTTTCTTTTGTGAAATCAGTCTGTGAGTCTGCAGGGGTACCATTAGAAGTAGTCTCTCTGCAAAAAGAGTATCATGAGCAGGTGGTACATTATACTATTGCTGAAATTAAGGCGGGTAGAACCCCTAATCCAGACATGCTCTGCAATCAGCGTATTAAGTTTGGTCTTTTTTTTAATGCTCTTGATGCTAATACATCTGTACGCTATGACAAAATAGCAACTGGTCATTATGCTCATGTTTTTCAAAAAAACGGCCGATTTTGTCTAAAACAAGCGCCGGACACTATTAAAGATCAGACTTATTTTTTATCTCAATTGAGTCAAGAACAGTTAAGTCGGGCCAGTTTCCCTCTGGGTCTTTTGTGTAAAAGTGAAGTTAGAGCTCTTGCTCATCAATTTAATTTAATTAATAAAGACAGAAAAGATAGTCAAGGAATCTGCTTTTTAGGAAAATTAAAATTTAAAGATTTCGTTAAGCATTATTTGGGAGAATCTCTGGGTTCTATAATAGAAATGGAGACAGGGAAAATAGTGGGCACTCATGCGGGAGCATGGTTTTTTACTATTGGTCAGCGGCAGGGGCTTGGTTTAGCAGGTGGGCCTTGGTACGTAGTAGCAAAAAGTATGATACATAATGAGGTCTATCTTTCTCGGCACTATTATGCAGCAGATAAGCAGCGGAATGTTTTTTCGGTCAGTGCTTGTAATTGGATATCTTATATACCCAAATCGGGGCCGATAAAGGTGAAAATGCGTCATGGCCCACAAGTACATGATGCTTTGATAGCGTTATATAATAATAATGAAAAAGCTGATATTTTTCTCAGTCAAGATGATCAGGGTATAGCAGCAGGTCAGTTTGCGGTATTTTATAATGATGATGGTGTTTGTATCGGTGGTGGCGTTATGGAGATAGGCAGCCGTGCGCTGGATAGTGTTATTAAAGATGATATAGGTGAAGATAGTCTGATTGGTAGCAGCTATGAGTAACTATTTTTTTGATCAGATTCCTGCTCATCAAAAGAGGCTGACGCTTTCTACGAGTCTTACGTTGCTACGAATTATTCTTTCTCCTGTATTAGTAGCATGCATGGCTAATGGTTGGTGGTCCTTAGCGTTTTTAGTTTTTATAACAGCAGCTTTGAGCGATCTTTTAGATGGTTTTTTGGCTCGGTTACGTAACGAACAGACGTTGTTGGGAGCTTGCTTAGATCCAATAGCCGACAAAATATTTATAATTTCTTCTTTTGCAACAGTTGCTTTTATACAAACGCCTTTGTTTACTATTCCCGGCTGGTTTATTTGGTTGATGTTACTCAAAGAGATAGCGCTTATATTGGGAATATCGGTACTTTATTTTGTTGGTTTGCGTATAGATATAAAGCCAACGATATTGAGTAAAACAACGACTGCTGTGCAGTTGTTGTTTATTGGATGGCTTTTTATAGTCTATTTTTTTAATTGGTTGCCACTTAAAACGTATTATGTGTTGCTTGGTTCGGTAGTAGTTATGACGTGTATGACATTGTTCCAGTATGCTTATATTGGGTTTTTTAGGAGACGTTAATTATGAAATTTTTTAATCAAAGAAACAGTAAAAAAATGGTATGCATGATTGTATGCATTTCGCTTTTTTCTTTTTGTTACTTTTTCGCTAATCAATTTGTGGTGGCTAAGCCTAAGCAAAAAAAGCGAGGTCCTACACGGCAACATTTACAAGAATCATCATGTCAGCATATGAGTAGTGTTTTACAGAAGGTATCAGGTCTTTTGAGACATGTAGCAGGTATTCAAGATTGTTGTTTGCAGCAGGTGGCTGATTTTTTTGCCGGTGCAAGTGATGGTGTATTGAATAGTGCAGATAAAGAAAAGCTGAAAGAGATAGAAAGCTTGTTAGCAGCATTAAATCAGTACCTAGAAGATGTTGATGGGACGATTGCTAAGAAATTGAATGCTTTAACTGCTGTATTGAAAAAATAAATTATAGAATTAATTGAATATATTGCTATAATTTAAAAAGTGTTATTTGTCTGATATGCTAAAAATATGGTTTTTTATTTTATTTTATTGAAGAGGATTTATAATGGCTGGATATAGTCGTATTATTTTAGTAGGAAATCTTACCAGAGATCCTGATTATAAACAACTAGAATCAAGGCAAGCAGTTTGTCGTCTTGGGTTGGCTATTAATCGTCAGTTTAAGAATCGTCAAACAGGTGCTATGATGCAGGATGTCTGTTTTATCGATGTTGATGTTTGGGGTCCTCAAGCAGAGAGTTGTCGCAGTTATTTGCAAAAAGGACGTTCGGTCCTGGTAGAAGGTCGGTTAAAGCTTGATACATGGGAAGATCAAAATGGTCAATCGCGCTCTAAGCATTCTATTGTAGCTGATCGTGTTGTCTTTTTAGGTTCAGGTGCTGGTGGAGAAGCTGAAGGGCTAGAAGCTGATTCTTATGATGTTAAGAAAGAGCCGCAAAGTGCATTAGAAAAAGATTTATTAAAGCAGATTGATCAGATAAAAGGAAGAGCTACTGACGCTGCAAAACGGGTAAAACCTGCAGAGCCGCAACGTGCGACTTCTTCTTTTGCCAATACAAGTGGTCAACATACTGCTTCTGGAGAAATGGACTTTAAAGATGTACCTGCATTTGAAGATGATTTGCCTTTTTAAATAGGCTAAGTTTGTTAACTTGCTTTGTTTTATTTCCCCACCGAAAGGTGGGGATTTCGTTCAGAATGGGTCTATATAAGGGGCAGGATCTACGTATGAAAAATTTTTGGTAAAATATTTAATAAAAAATCAAAAGAATAATTACAAATTTATTATCTCTCTATGTGGAACCGGCGGCTTACCATCATTGCTAAAATCAAGACTAGGAAATTTTTCAGGGATTGCCGCAGGGATTGCCGCAGGGCTTGCAGCTGCAGGGATTGAATTAGGGCCGCTTAAAAGACGCCATATAATCTTACCACCTACCGCCAGCACAGGAAAAGCAAGTGTTACTATTGTGGCCCATGATAGACCATTATTTTTTGATGACAAAGGTTTTGAGGAGAGAGATTCGTTCGATTCACTAGTTTCTGTGAACCTAGGCTTTAATTGCTTCACAGAATTATCAGCATCCGTTAAACCTGGGTTTTCTTGTTCATCAACAGATATCGATGTCTCAACCAATGATTCTTTTTCGTTAACAGGCTGTTCTTCAGTCAGCTTGGGTTGCTCTGATACTTCTTGCGCATCAACAGAATTTTGTTGCAGCTGTTCTTCTCGAGATGGTGAGTGTTCTTTTTGCGCTGCGCCACTCTGTTTCTGTTCAGCCTTCAGTTTTATCTTTACTGAATTCGGGTTATTTTTTTGAGCAACACTATTATTCTGAAGCTGATATGCATAAAAAGCTCCAGCACCAATAACCGGAATAGGAAGATACCAATATTTTTTGAAAACACGTTGTAATGTCGCTACGCGACTTGTGCCTGTCGTAGATTTTTCTCTTTTTTCAAGAAGTTTAGGTCTAACTAACGATTGATCTAGGTTTGATACAGGAGCTAGCGCTCTAACATCTACAAACAGACCAAAGCTGCTAAAAACAAATAGCAAGCCGAGAGATGGATTTATCCATACTCTTGTTTTTTTAATTTTCATATTAAAAACCTCCTATTACTAAACATATATTTTATTTCTCTCACCTTTCTAAGGGTATCACTACTAAATTAATTTGCAACAAAAAGTTTCAGTCTGAAATAATTTCAACGATCTCCACTGAGGCCGGGGTGGGGTATCAGGATAGTGGTTTGGTATTAGGCTAAAGAACGATTTTTATTGAAATTGTTCTTTAACCTAACTTTTTTACTTTTTTCAGCGATTATTTGACTAATAGAAAAGAAATGTGCAATAATAAAATGTGTATATTCAGCAATAAAATAACAGGAGAAATAAAAGAAGGTGATAGGGAGATGGTGGGCATAAAAAGAATATCTTTTTTTTTATTCGTGCAATTACTTATGCAGTCATTTTATTTTTATGCATCGGATCAGCATGCACCAATAGAATTTGAATGTTTGGCAAGCGAATCATGGGTAAAAAAAGTATTTGATGGTTGTATGTCTGCATGGGGTGATATGCAGATATGTTGCGAGAAAAAAGATGTTGGTTCAAAAAAATTAGCCTGTATGTTTGATGGTATTATGGGAAAGTTGGTCTATGTTGAGTATGTTTTTATGAACGCTCAGAAAAAAAAATACCAGAAAAGCAACGAATATGATTATAAACTATTTAGAAATGATATGCTCTATTTAAATCGTATTGTTGAGTGCATGATAGCGTTCTACGCTGAATTACCCTTCTATTATTTAGATTCTGACTATGGTGCTTGTTTAAAAAAAACACTCGATTCTTTTTATGATTCTGTACAGAATGTAGTGCGATAAAATTTAGATCGCTAGTTCTAATCCAAAAAAAAGACCGGACATCGTTGTTTTGAAAATATTTTTTCCATAAACAGGGGTATTAATAGAAAATCCTATCCGGGGTCCAAAAAAATTATCATACTCCGTGAAATCATATTCTATAGCAAAATGTATAGTATGCATACTCCATTGGCCGATATCTTGCTGAATGTTTGAATTAATGTTGGATCTATTTTTTTTAGGCAGAGCAAGGGAACTGTTTTTATTGCTGTAGGTATACCCTAACGATAAAGATAGACCATGAATGAGATGATCAGCCTTACTATACAGGCCAAGGCGAGAATAGGTAATTCTATTCTGTCTGGCGCATAAAGGGAGAACTTCTACGTGAGAGCCGATTGTTAACCATTCATAACACCCAATTGCTACATCTGCAGATAGCGGAATGCCCCATAATTTATCGTAGCCATAGGGTATTGAAGGTACCGAAATGGCAGGATAGGTTCTTCTTTTATGGCTGGTTGGAACCAGAACGCCTGCTTTTAGAGTAATATCAACAAAATCGAGTGTTTTGGTCTGTTGATAGTTGATGGTCCAGCCACCCATGATGCTTAAGTCGCCGGTTCCGGTATTTTTTATACACTCTGTTGCTATTATACAGGGTAGGTGATCGGTGAATGGGTGATCGGTTATATTGTCGGTGATAGTATGAATAAAAAATCTGTCTGTTCGCAGGGGAAGATGAGCTTTGACAAAAAGACCATAATTGAAATTCTGAGTATAAGCTAGAGTAAGTTCATGAAAATCAAATGATCCTTTTTGGATCTTTTTTTTTAATTTTTTTTCTGATCTATATATATCAAGTATATTTACTTTTTTGCCATGACAATCAAACGCAGTTGCGGTCTGGCCACTGCCAACATCAATGTCTAATGAAGCAAGCCATGGTTTTTCAAAGCGTGGTTCAGAAAAAAGAGGATCAGCTCGATAATAATGCAAGACGTCGTGACCATAACCAAAAAAAGAAAATAGCAAAATATTGGCAATAAAAAGAGCGCTAAAACTAATAGGTGGGCACCTATTAGTGGTGTAAGTAATGGGGGGTATAACGTTCTGATTATATATCTGATTGTTAGTAGTGTTCATAAGTCTTATTGTTGCTGATTATAGGGGTAATGGTATACTAATTATTAAAATATATTATTATAGAGCTATTTTAAAGCAATGTGGAGATTATTATAGCATGGGTTATGAAAAATGTGGTGAAAAAAATAGTAAAAATAATTTATCTGGAGATCGTATGTTTAAAAATAATGGCCCTGAAAATAGTGAACAGGAATCTGAAAACAAGAACGATGTAGAAGTGGAGTGGCAGCCGGATCTTGCTGATGATTTAGCATGCTGTAAACAGCTTACTGATATTCAAGAAAAATATGCTCATATGACTGCTGATTTTAATAATTTTAGATTGCGTACCGAAAAAGAAAAGATGCAATGGTCGACTAATGCTCAACTAGATATTATTAAAAAACTATTGCCTACGATAGATATGTTTGATAGAGCTTTTCAAGAATCGGCAAAAATTGGTACAAAAATTGATACGGATGATCAGTTGCTTGTTGGTTTTTCAATGATTCATAAAAACTTTCTAAAAACGTTGGCAGCTTTAGGTGTTGAACCTATGGGTGATTATCTTGTTTTTGATCCAAATAAGCATGAAGCTATCATGCAAGTCGATTCACCAGAACACCAATCTGATGATATTGTTGAAGTTTTAGAAAAAGGGTACCTGTTTAAAGGTGTCGTGGTTAGACCTGCTAAAGTGAGCGTTGCTCAGTAAAGATTTTAGCATGGTGGGTAGTTTTGATGGGGGCTGATTTTAGACGTGAGTGTGAATAGGGTCATGAAAATAAGAAAATATTTTTTATCTGTTATTCTGTTGTTTTGTCCGATTGTTCATGGTAATAGTTTGTGGCAAAATTTAGCGGATACCTCTTCAAGTTATGCGCGTTATTGCGTATGCTTTGCTCATTACACAAAAGATAATCCGCTTTTTGCCGTATCTATGGTGGCAGCTATTTCTGGTATGACAGCATGCTTTGCCAAATTTGTTTCTTATACACATGAACGAAAAAGTCTAGAACAACAAAATTCTGAGTTAAATAAGATAGTTGTCGCAACGGAACACTATCGCGATAAGAAGCAAAAACTCTTGGGACATAATTGGAGCGTTAGTGTTAACTATAGCAAAGCGTTGATAAATAACCCCAAAAGAATATACTAATTTCTAAACAAAAATTTAGGAGTTATAGTATGTATAGCGTAGACATAAGAAAAAAAGCTCTCGATTTATTAATCGAGAAGAAAATGAAAAAAACAGAAGTAGCATTGTTGCTTGATATAGACAGAAAAACATTATATACATGGAATAAAATATTCAAAAAAGAAGGCCGCATTGCACCATTATCAGATCGAACAAAATCTGGAAAAAGCAGAAGAAAATTAGATTTAGTTAAATTTAAACTTTTTTTGGACGAACATCAAGATTGGACCATTAAAGCAATGACTGAAGCGTTGAAAGTTGGTAAAACAGCAGTAGGAACAGCTATAAAGGCTCTTGGTTACACTCGAAAAAAAAACAATATTTATTCAAAGAAAGAATAGAGAAAGCACGAATAGAGTTTGCAGAGAAAGTAAAAAAAATAAAAAAATCAGAATTGGTATATTTTGACGAATCTGGAATTGACAATAACGAACGATATGCATATGGATGGGGATTGCGTGGCAAGCGCGTTTTTGCTGAAAAACCCGGGCATTCTACGCAAAGAACAAGTATTTGCGCAGGTCTTTTTGAAAATAAACTTTGTGCGCCTTTAATATTCGATGGTTATTGCAATAAAGAAATTATTAAATGTTATTTTGAGGCGGTTTTGCTGCCACATATAGGCACTGGAAAGACTATTGTTTTAGATAACGCATCGTTTCACAAATGGATCGAAATCTCTGATATTGTAAATAAAGCTGGTTGTTCTTTGCTTTTTTTACCTGCTTATTCTCCAGACTTAAACCCAATAGAACATCATTGGGCTTACCTAAAAAATAATATTAGGCGTGAGCTTGAATTTGTTGAAAATGATATTTGGAAAGCGACTTGTAATGCATTTGAGAAAATGGGGAATTCTTAGTGCGCTATGCTATACGAAAAACTTTATAAAAATGCGCTTGATAATGAAAGTGATTTGTATAAAAGTTTAATGTCTCTTTGTACTCGTCAAACACGATTTCTTTATGGTAGTCTTTTTTTTCTTTTTGGGATCTTTGGATTAATTGGTAAAGCAGGACGGGATATTGAGGCGGCTCATAGTTAAATATATATAGATTTTTTGGCCGGCTATGAAAAGTTTTAGGAGAATTTTTATAGCCGGCTTTTTTATTTTATAATTGCTATCACGAGTTCTATAAAAATAAGAATAATAATAAGTACTGAAAGTATATCTTCGCGAATCATATCAATTCTATGCTGATAAGTACTCTGAATATGATGGACAATAGATAGTTTTCTATCAATTCCTGCTCGCCAGGCGGTTATATCTATTTTTTTCACCAGTAATTCATAGAGTTCTGAAAAATAGGGCTCACCAACTACTTTTATACTACTTTCAAGCCGTTCAGTAATTACCGAAATATCTACCTTGAGTTTTCCTAGTAATTCGATCGGATCGCTCGAAGTCATGTTAACAAAGGGCAGATAAGATCTCCAGGATGGATTACGCCCTTCTCCTTCATAAATTTTATTGAGTCGTTGGTCAAGAAGTCGGTCAAAATATTGTAATTCAACTAATTGCACGTTGGCAAATTCAAAAAAGTCGAGAACTTCTTCATACTGTTTATCGTATATGAATGCAGTCTCTGTATCGATAACAATAAGATCGCCACGGAAATAGCCGATAGCATCTTCAAGAATTTCATTTTTTTGTTCTTCTGACAAAGCTACTTGTTCAAACCGCAAAGTCGATACAATGAGACCACCAAAGACTTTTTTTAATTCTTGTACGTCTAATTTATCAGGTGTTGGATCAACTTGAATAATCATATATGAGGTATGCGTCTGAAAAAACCGTGCTTGGCTGACTTCAGATTCTATTTTTTTATATACAGATCGGGCATCAATAATAGACTGAGCTTGGTACTGATTATAAATTTCTCCAAATTGTGCACGAATATTTTTTAAAGAATCCATAAAGGGTATTTTATACGTTAATGATATAGCGCCAAAATTATGAATTTTACACCCTATATTTTTACTGCTTGCATGAGGATGAGGGAGTTCTATATTTAAGGGAATATGATAATTTTTAAAATGCTTTAGAAAGGGAAGAGCTATAGTATTAATTGATATTAATTTACTTGTTTTTTCAAGATTTATATCATCACCGATATCAAATGCATGAAAAATAAATACATTTCCAGAAAATATATAATCTAGTCCCGTTGTTTCTTGACTCACGCAGTTTCCTTTATTGGGGGGTCTGTTTTTATGAGTATTTTTATAGTATAGATAGAATTATGTCTATCTATACTATAAAAAGAAATAATTATTTTTTCAAGATACTTAAGAATGCTTCTTGAGGAATTTCAACATTTCCTACGTTTTTCATTCGTTTTTTACCTTCTTTTTGCTTTTCTAATAGTTTTCTTTTACGTGAAATATCACCACCATAACATTTTGCTGTTACGTCTTTACGTAGTGGAGCAACGCGATCTTTAGAAAGTATTTTTGCACCAACAGCTGCTTGAATAATGACTTCAAAAAGCTGACGATGAATAGCAGTTTTTAATTTTTCGGTGATTCCTTTGCCCACGGTATAGGCTTTGTCTTTATGTACGATGATAGAGAGCGCGTCAACAGGTCTGCCATTGATAAGAATATCCATTTTAACTAGATCGGATGGTTCAAAGCCTGCTTCATCATAATCAAAACTTGCATACCCTGAACTGAGTGATTTTAAATCGTCATAAAAGTCGGTAGCAACTTCATTGAGAGGCAGGCGATATTTTATGATAACTCGGTGTTCATCGAGGTAATTTAAATCTTTTTGTATACCACGTTTATCTTCGCAGAGTTTAATAATGTTTCCTACATAGGTGCTTGGTGTAATAATAGTTGCATCTATGACGGGTTCGTATATCTCTTCTATGCGATTTGGCTCCGGAAAGTCAGAAGGGTTTTCGATATCGGTTGTATCATTTTTACCTTTAAGTTTTACTTTAAATAATACGCTTGGTGCCGTAGTAATTACTGAAAGATTATACTCATTTTCAAGACGTTCCCTAAATACATCCATATGCAATAGCCCTAAAAAACCGCAGCGGAATCCAAGACCAAGAGCAACAGATGATTTCTTTTCAATGGTGACGCTTGCGTCATTAAGTATTAATTTTTCTATGGAATATTGTAGAGCTTCAAAGTCTTCACTATCAACAGGATATATTCCCGCAAAAACCATTGGTTTTGCCGGTTTAAAACCAGGAAAAGCTGAAACAGGTTTTTTGGCAAGATGTATGGTATCACCAATCCGTGCTTCTTTAATTGTTTTCATGCCGGTTATAAGATAACCAACTTGGCCAGAATAAAGAATGCCTGTTGATGTTGGTTCTGGATACATGAGACCTATTTCAAGGACTTCGTATGATACCTCGGCTTGCATTAAGTGTATCAAGTCCCCTTTTTTTATACTACCATCGTGTATTGCAATAAGACATACTATGCCTCGGTATTCATCAAACCATGAATCAAACAAGAGTGCTTTTAAGGGTGCATCAGCATTGGTGTGTGGAGCGGGAATTCTTTCAACAATTGCTGCAAGAATTTCAGACATGCCAATGCCCGCTTTTGCCGAAGCAAGAATGAGCTCCTCTTTTTTAAAGTCAAAAATAGAACTCACTTGGTCGCTTATTCGTTCTACGTCTGCATTAGGAAGATCGATTTTATTGAGCACTGGTATAATAAGAAGATCTTGTTCAAAGGCAAGATAAAAATTGGCAATTGTCTGTGCTTGTACGCCTTGAGCGGCGTCAATTATAAGAAGGGCGCCTTGGCATGCGTACAACGATCGTGATACTTCGTAGCTGAAATCGACATGGCCTGGAGTATCAATAAGATTAAGAAGATACGTTTCCCCTTTATATTCATAAAACATTGAGGCGGTCTGTGCCTTTATGGTGATACCTCGTTTTTTCTCTACTTGCAGTTTATCTAAAAACTGTTCAGTTTTCATACGTTCAGTTATAGTGCCTGTCAGCTCTAAAAGTCGATCGGATAGGGTAGATTTGCCATGATCGATGTGAGCGATAATAGAAAAATTTCTGATACGTTCAGGAGGGAAATTTTTAAGGTCGACTTTTTTAATGTCCATTTTTAGTACCTATACATGTTTTTATCAATAATGCTTATCATAATATTTGCTATAATATCTACTATACTATCAGTTTCACTAAATAATAGCGAAAAAGACAATAGCTATGATGCCCCTCCAGATATATTAAAAGGTGGTATGTTATTACTTGTGATGACTATGATTTGTTGTTATTTGAAATAATAATTTGATATGCTGAGTTCTATAAAGATTTTTTAAGTAAAAAATAAAAGTCAAATATGGTAGTTTTAAAAGTAAGGACTATTGTGGTTACAAAGCGTTTAATAATGGCCATAATTATTATTGTTAATAGTTTTGGTCATCTTGTAGCAGGGCATCAACCGTTAGCTCAGAATTCAGTCCAGGGAAAATCGTGTCCAGCTTTTGTGGCAGATTTTGGAGTTGATAGTAGTGAATATGACAAATTACCTTATATCCTTCAACAGCTTCATACATTTACTAATACATTATTTCGTTATGACACACGGATAAAGATCGCTCATAATGAAATGGCGGTATTGCAAGATTGTTTGAATATAGATCAAGATAAGCGTATTGGTGATTGTGCAGGTTTAACAGATGTTGAATTAGAAAAAAAAATAGATTTACTCCAGAAACACATAATTAAACTTACGGTAGATAAAAATAGAACGATGACCTCACAAGAGTTGTTCAAGCGTTCATTGCCGGCACTTGGAGCTATGGCCTTATTGGCAGGTGGAGCTTATATGATGAGTCAAAGTTCGCCACAACCAGAACAGCCTCAAATACAGCCGCTTGTTGAAAAGCCGCAACCAGAAGAGCAACTACAACAACAATCAGAACAACAACCACAGCCGCAACCACTTGTTCAGCAGCCGCAACCACAACAATCAGAACAACAACCACAGCCACAGCAACTGGAGCCGCAATTAGAAAAACCACAGCCACAGCCGCAACCAGAGCAGCAACCGCAGCCACAGCCATTAGAAGAGTCTCGACAACAACCACAGCAACCACTTGTTCAGCAGCCGCAACCACAGCCATTAGAAGAGTCTCGACAACAACCACAGCAACCACTTGTTCAGCAGCCGCAACCACAGCCATTAGAAGAGTCTCAACAACAACCACAGCAACCACTTGTTCAACAAGAACAGCAATCAGAGCAGCCTCAACAGCTGGAGCAGCCGCAACAAAAACAACAAGAGCCACAGCAAACGGAGCTGCAACCACAGCCATTGGAACAGTCTCAAAAAGAATCACCGCATCAAAAAGAACAACAACTTGTTCAGCAACCGCAGCCACAGCAACTGGAGGAACTGGAAGCGGCAGCAACTGGAACAGGAGATGGTGAAAAAAAGGGCTATTTTGATAGATTTAAAGGATGGTGGACTGGATCAGAAACAGCAGAAAAACCTGAAACGGAAGAAGAAAAATTGGGGAGATTGGCAAGCGAAAAATTAAATCAACCACAGCAGCCAGCAGAGCAACTGGAGGAGCTGAGGCTACAGCAACAGGAGCAGCAAAAGCAACAGGAGCAGCAAAAGCAACCAGAGCAGCAAAAGCAACCAGAGCAGCCGCAGCAACTGGAAAAGGAGCAGGAGCAACAGGAACAAAAGCGGCTTCTGGAACATCAGCGGCTTCTGGAGCAACGGCAAAAGCTTATAGAGCAGGAGCAAAAGCAATTGGAGCAGAAGCGACAGCAGCAACAGGAACATGAACGGCTTTTGGAGAAGCAACAAGAGCAACATGAGCAGTTTCTGCGACTACAAGAAGATGCACGAGAAGCTGCTGAAAGTGAAAAGAAAGGCTGGCGGCTGCCCTGGCCGTTTGCAGGGAAAACACCAACAGAAAAATTGAGACAAGAACGAGCACAAGAACAAGCACAAGCACAAGCAAATAGACAAAAACTGGAAGCAGATATGAAAGCATATGAACTAGCAGCTAAAAGATATCAAGAAGAATTAGCACGATTAGATGCAAAAGTAGAAGCAGAAGAAGTAGCAAGAGTAGCAAGATTAGAAGCAAGAGTAAAAGCAGACAAAGCAAGGATAAATGCACAAGCAAAAGTAAAAGAACAAGCAAGAGAAGAAGAAGTAAGAGTACAAGTAGCAAGAGTAAAAGCATTAGCAGAAGCAGAAGCAAGAGAAGCAGCAGCAAGAGCAGAAGCAAAAGCAAAAATATTAGCAGAAGCAGAAGCAAGAGTAGCAGCAGCAAAAAAAGTAGAAAATGCAAAAGCATTAGAAGCAGCAGTAGCAGCAGTAGCAGCAGCAAAAAAAGCATTAGCAGAAGCATTAGAAGCAGCAGGAGCAGCAAAAAAAGCAAGAGCACAGCTAGAAGGGGGTACAATGGCAGGAATTTTTAAGGCCTTCGGCATTAAAAATTCTTACTAACATATCCCGCAAAAATTTAAAAGAATAACGCGATTTACGCTATAAGTTTTTAATTTCCCTATCTATCCTTGAAAGGGGATAAATGGGGAAATTAAAAGTTCATTTACGCATAGTATCCATATTTTGAACAGCATTATCATTTTACACACATGCTTTATCTTGGTTGTAAATCACATCTTATCAAATCTATTATTTTCGACAGATCGTCTTTCAATATATTCTTAATTCTCCAATATTTTCTAGCAAAGTGACTATAGGTCTATCATGAAAGAGCACGTTTTTGTTTCAGTCTGAAATCTTTCCCTGGAATTTTTCGTCCAAATATTGTTATAATAGAATAAGTGGATGAAAATAGAATGAAAAATAATATAATATGCAGAAATATTTGGAGGTTTGGCTATGTCTATCAAAAAAACACGTCTATTTGCGGGTAGATTCCTAAATCATTTACTCTGCTTAGTTATTGTTTTCAGTAGCTTGTATCAACTGAGAGCAAGTGAAGATTTGGTTGAAAATTCAGGACAGAAAGAATCGTGTCGAGCATTTACCGAAGATCACCCTGCGTTTCGTGTTGATTCTGGAGATGGTGGCAGTTCGGATGAGAACTTATCCTTTTTCAATGAACAATTTCATTATTTTACTAATGCGCTATTTCGTTATGATGCGCGATTAAGAACTGCTTATAAAGAATTAATCAAGTTGAAAAAATGTTTAACGCTCGATTTTTATGAACGTCCAGAAGATTGTATCGGATTGACCGATAATGATTTGAAAATAAAAATAGATCGAATCAATAAACAGATAGCTCAACTTATTATAGATAAAAATAGAATTGTGACATTAAAGGATGCTTTCTATAGCTCATTGCCCTATTTAATTCCTATTTTGTTGCCGCTTGTGGCTGTGCAGGGGGCAAAATGGTGGGCAGGAAAAAAATGGGAAGGCGACTTAAAGGATGAGCTTGTGCATCAAAAAATACAAGATGTTAGTGAAAGATGGAACAAGGCTTTTCAGCTTGGTGAGTCATCGGAACCTCGATTAAAAGAGTTATTGAATGTTGGGCGTGAGCTGACACAAGAAGAGAGTAAAGAGCTATCCAATTTGCAAAATAATAAAATACAAGGCGATTTAGCAGATAAAGGGATGAAGCGGGCAATGGAACATGTAAGAAAAGTTAACGCAGGTGAAGCGAGTGGTCCATTTTGGAGTATATTTGTATATGAGTAGACTGATAGTTTGCTTGTAAAATAGTTGTAAAATAAAAGGCGTGCATATTGGGTACGTATTGATTGAATAGAAAAAAATAACGTATGCATGTATAAAACGGGGTTGATATGAAGAGCAAAAAATCTAGTTTATTATCAGGTTTTATCGTAAATCGTTTACTCTGCTTAGTTATTGTTTTCAGTAGCTTGTATCAACTGAGAGCAAGTGAAGATTTGGTTGAAAATTCAGGGCAAAAAGAATCGTGTCGAGCATTTACGGAAGATTATCCTGCATTTCGTGTTGGTTCTGGAGATGGTAGCAGTAGTGGTGCTCAGGGCTCATCTTATTTTAAGGATCAGATTAACCATTGGTCCAATAAGTTATTCCAGTATGATGCACGAATAGCATCAGCCACAAATGAACTGGCAAGATGGCAAGCTTGTTTAGCAGGTACAGGTGACTGCGCTGGGTTTGATGTATCTGAAGTGCCAAAAAAGATAGCAGTGCTTAATGAAAAGATACATAAACTTAATGCTGACAAAAATAGACCTGTTACATGGAAAGATGCTTTTCCGTATCTCGTTTCTGCTCTAGTGCTAGGAGGAGGAGCTGCCTATCTGGCTAGCAGAGGACAAAGTGATGAAGATCGGCTTGAAGAGTTAGATAAAAAATACCGGATGTGGGGAGGTTCGCAAGAAGAAGCAAAGAAGGAATTTGATGATATAGTGGAAAGAAACTTCGAGGCTTTTGTGAGACATAAGAGTAAGCAAGGCTCTCCCCCCTTTCTTCGGTTTTCTCAAACTATGAAAAGTATGTCACCAGCGGAAAAAGCAGCATTTTCAAAATTGCCACGTATAGAGAAGCTTAAAGCTGTTAGGAGAAAGTAGAAAGAGGTTAAGGATAATGAGAAAATTGAAAGAAGAAGAAAAAAACGGGAGTGATATCGGTGTTTAAAATGGGAAATTTTTTTTGTTTATTGATGGTAATTATTAGTCTGTCTGGATTATATGTCTTTGGAGCGAAAATTTTTAAAGCGCATTTATCTAGCGGTTGGTATCCCACAGATAAACAAACTTTAATCAAAGATATAGATGCTTTTGATAAAAATGCTGAACAAAAATATACAGCAATCCTAGATCCTGCGAGTATTAAGGCAATTATTGTCCCTCATGCTGGCTATGAATATTCAGGCGATGTTGCTGCTGCAGCATATCGACTTTTGCAGCCGAAATTAGGGTATGCGTCTAAAAATTTAGAGAAGCTGGCGTTACAAAAAAATCAGGTGCAGAAACAGGACCAGCAAGAAAATAGTTCGCAACAAGCAAACCTTACGCAATCAAAAAATCAGATACGGCGTGTTATTATATTAGCGCCATCTCATTTTTCATCTTTTATCGGCATAGCGTTACCGAATTTTGATACATACGAAATTCCCCTGGGTAACTTGAATATTGATACAGATGTGGTTCAAGCGCTTGCAAAAAATAGATTATTTCAGGTTCATGATCATGAAAATCGTGCGTATGATGGTGATATGGCGTATGATGGCGATACGGCGAATGCTGGTAATATGGTGCCTGATACTCATAGTATCTATGCTAAAGAACATGCGATAGAAGTGCAGCTGCCATTTGTTTATAGATATATAGGTAATAATGGTGCTCATTCAGTTTCGATAGTACCGTTAATCGTAGGTTCGCTCGATACTAATCAGATACGTGAAGTTGCAGATAGCCTGTCTCAGTATATTGATGAACATACGCTGGTAATAGTAAGTTCTGACTTTACGCATTACGGCCCTCGTTTTGACTATACCCCATTTTCTGATCATCAATCGCTTCGTGTACGGCAGTTAGATTCTGGTGCTTTACAGAAAATTCAACATTATGATCTGAATGGTTTTTTATCGTATGTCTCAAGAACAGGTGCTACTATTTGTGGAAGAATACCCATCGCTCTTTTGTTGGCTTTATTAGAACGTAAAACGTGGGACGATAAGCAAGGTGCTGATACAGAATCGCATTTGGTAGCTTATAAAACGTCGCAAGACGTTAAAAGTAGTGACAGCAGCAATAATCATAGCGCTGATTTTGAAAGCGTTAGCTATGCAAGTCTTGTTTTTACGAATCAACAAGAATCACCTCTATCTACTCGTGATCAATATACAGAGTATGAAAAACAAGACCTTCTCAAATACGCACGGGCTACATTAGAGCACATATATAAACCGACTATCGCACCAGAACTTTTGTATCCCATTATGACGAACTTTAATCAGAAACAAGGGGGTGCTTTTGTAACGTTGTATACGAAAGGGCATGAATTGCGAGGCTGTATAGGTCGTATTACGTCGAAAGAACCGATATATAAAACAGTTACAGCAATGACTCGTGCGGCAGCGCTTGAAGATTCTCGGTTTAGTCCCGTTACGCAAGACGAACTAGCCGATATTACGATTTCTATATCGTTGTTGACTGAGCCAAAATCTATTAAGGGCTATTCTGATATTGAATTGGGCAAACATGGTATTATTCTCAAGAATGGGGATAATCAGGCAGTTTTTTTACCTAAAGTTGCCATAGAATTTGGCTGGGATTTGCCAACGACTTTAACTGAATTGAGTAAAAAGGCGGGATTGCCGGCTGATGCATGGCAACAAAAAGATACGCACTTTCAGGTTTTTGAGAGTATCGATTTTTCTGAGTAATGCCAGTTTAGGATGGTATAGCTGAGCGCGTTAAGAATTCCCCGTTATTTATCAGCACTTTGCTATAGCAATTTTGTAGTGAATAGCTCGCTTTGTTGACGCCTTGCCAGGCTTTGTTATAGAATGCTCTTCTTGACTGGTGTAACATAATAATGTTACTATTGTTTTATAATATATGATTGGTCATCGTAGAAGGTTTTATGAGAAAATATATAGCTTATCAGGGAAGTGAATATACAATTGAATGGTATTACGATAGCAGGGGAAAGAGTAAGGCTTTGTCGTATTACTTAGATTTGTCAGATGAAAGAAAGCGTAAAGTGATGAGTCTTTTTAGATTAATGGCAACCCATGCTAAAATTCATGACGAGACTAAGTTTCGCTATGAGGGAACACATATTTATGCATTTAAGCCCCAACCTGATCGTTATTTATGCTTTTTTTTTGAGGGTAAAAAAATTATAGTTACCAATGCTTTTGAAAAGAAAGTGCAAAAGTTACGCGAACAAGAAAAAGATAGAGCATTGAAAGCATACGAAGATTATAAAATACGTGTAGCTAAGGGAACTTATTATGAAAAAGAATAAAGAAAAGAAAATAGTTGAATCAACGTATGACATTCTTGTCGAAGATCCAGAACAAAAAAGATTGCTTGATCAAGAATACCAAGAACTTTTACTTTCAGAGCTTTTACTTGCAACCATGAAACGAGATCAGCTTTCTGTGCGCAAATTGGCTGCAGAAGCCGGTGTCTCTCCTACAATAATCCAGGAACTGCGATTAGGTAAAAGAACTAATATTACCTTAGCTACTTTTAATCGAGTATTGGATGCTATTGGCTATCAAATTGCTATTGAGCCTAAGGGCCGATAAGTTGCTTAAATTATCTAGAAAGCTTATATCTTTCGTTGAATAAATGTGAGATAAAGGCAGTTTTTACAAATATTTGCTAAACAAGTTATTTGAAAACACGTGCTCAGGATCATACTTGTTTTTTAATTCTATAAAATCGTTAAATCGTGGATATGCTTGTAAAAGCTGTTCTTTTGTGCCCCAAAGTTGATAGGGAAGATAATAAGTACCGTTTAGTTCAATAGCTTTTTCGATAATTTTCTGTGTCCATTGTTCAGCTTTTTCAATCGATTTTTTATTATTAAAAATATTAATATATAAAACGAGGGCGAATGAATCTTCTGGTGCATATGTCAAAATCGATTCATTATTTTTGGGTACATAGCGAACTGATACATTAATAAGATTAATATCATATTTTTTAACTATAGTGCGTAATTGATTAACAAAAAGTTTTAAATTATGTATAGGTACAAAATATTGTTGAAGAATATTGGTAGAAATAGCACGAGTAAATGGTTCTAGCGTCTGTATGCTATTGCTCATTTCATGGTTTCGCCATACTATCTCTTGTTTGGATAATATTTTTTGTTCCAGGCTTGGGCGTATTTTTTTGAGTGGCGATAGTCTGCGCAATAATTGGTCTGCAAATAGATCTTTTAGATGAGTTTTTTTATAAACGTACAGACGATCGGTCATTGTCAACGGTTTATTTGTTTTATACCAGGTTACACTGGTAATTTTTTGTAGTTTGTTTGGGTATAAATTAGCATTGTGCAATACTGCATTTTTATCGGGAAGTATGTATTGCGTGAAAAAATGAGCATAATCATCAGCATGCATGGTGACGATTTTACGTTCAAGTTTTATGTTGGGAGTAAGCGATAGGGTAGCATTAACGATAATGCCCATAAAGCCATAGCCGCCAATTGCGGCATTAAAAAGCTCTCTGTTTTCTGTTTTTGAAGCTTTAACAAGACAGCAATCTGCCAATAGTACGGTAATCTCTTGTATGGTCTCGATTAGTTGGCCGTAGTGTATGTCTCTGCCTAGTATATTTACGCTGAGAGATCCACCAATACTGAAATCGTTGTATGATTGCATGACTTTAATCGATAGGCCGTAAGGGTCGATATGTTTTTGTACATCGAGCCAGGTGGCACCAGCTTCTACGGTAATCTTTTTTTGTTTTGGATCAAAGGCAATAATTTTATTTAAATTGGTCATATCAATAACGGTCCCATTATGGATAGCTATCTGACCACCCTGGCTGCATCGTGCGCCTGCAATAGAGATGGGTTTTTTGCAGGTTTGTATTATGTTTTGTAATTCTTCTATTGATAGCGGTGTTTGTATTGAATCTATAGGGGTGTAGGCTATGGTGGCTATATCAGTAATCTGGTTTTTGCGTGATTTTGTGGGTAAAAAAGTAAAAATGAGACTGAGCGCCAAGATAAGTATGCAATAAATAGGTGTTCTATTTTTATTCATAGTTAGCCTCTTTTAGTTGTTTTTTTGTCTATTATATAATTCTAGCTCATGCTTTCAGTATAACCACTATTCTTTATAGTCGCAAATGCTTTTAACACCCCCTAGCCCCCTCAAGGGGGAATAAGGGTAGGGCCCCGGAGGGGCCCTACCAAAGAATCTCGCAAGAGCAAAGAATCTCGCAAGAGCAAAGAATCTCGCAAGAGCAAAGAATCTCGCAAGAGCAAAGAATCTCGCAAGAGCAAAGAATCTCGCAAGAGCAAAGAATCTCGCAAGAGCAAAGAATCTCGCAAGAGCAAAGAATCTCGCAAGAGCAAAGAATCTCGCAAGAGCAAAGAATCTCGCAAGAGCAAAGAATCTCGCAAGAGCAAAGAATCTCGCAAGAGCAAAGAATCTCGCAAGAGCAAAGAATCTCGCAAGAGCAAAGAATCTCGCAAGACCAAAGAATCTCGCAAGACCAAAGAATCTCGCAAGAGCAAAAATTGGAGTGAGAAAGTTTTTTAAAATCCAGTATACGAAAGATTTTTGCCAGAATATCTGGGGAGCGCAGTCAGCGCTATATCAAGTTCTTTTTTCCATCGATTCAAAGGGTGTGAATAGCAGGGCAAGAGAGAGGGTTAAATTTTTGTTTTTTTATGCTACGATATCAGCCTGTTTTCTTGTGTTATATGGCCTTTTATTTTATACTTATTTTTGTTAGTTAGCATATATCATGACGGTAAAGTTTTGATATGAGAAAATATAAAGTTAAAGAATATAAAATTAAGAAATATAATAATCAATTTTAGTAAATTCTACATTGAATAAAGGAACAGCTCCATGGAACCTACTAATGGTAAAAATGATGTTAAGGTTCGCGTAAAGCCAGTCTTGATAGAAGATGAATTAAAGGGAGCATTTTTAGATTATTCGATGTCTGTTATTGTAAGCCGAGCCATTCCTGATGTGCGAGATGGCCTTAAGCCTGTACATCGTCGTATTTTATATACAATGCATCAACTCGGTTTCCATTATAATAAATCATACCATAAGTCGGTTCGGGTTGTGGGGGATGTGATGGGTAAATTCCATCCACATGGAGATCAAGCAATCTATAACTCCATAGTTGGTATGGTGCAACCTTTTTCAAAGCGATATCCGCTGATTGATGGTCAAGGTAACTGGGGGTCTGTTGATGGTGATAATGCAGCTGCAATGCGTTACACAGAAGTTCGTATGCAAAAAATTACGCAGTCTCTTCTTGCTGATATAGAAAAAGAGACAGTTCAATTTGTTCCCAATTTTGATGAGACTACTGTTGAACCGGTATTGTTGCCAAGTAGAATACCAAATCTTTTAGTAAATGGTACGTCAGGTATAGCCGTTGGTATGGCAACATCAATTCCGCCACATAATATTGCTGAAGTTATTAATGCGTGCCTTGCTCTTCTTAAAAATAATGCTCTTTCAGAAGAAGAGCTTTTTTCATTTATTCCAGCACCAGATTTTCCAACAGGCGGTATCATTTGTGGTCGTGCTGGGATTGTTAAAGCATATAGAACGGGACGAGGTAACCTTATTGTTCGTGCCGTTGTTGATGTGGAAGAGACAAAAAAAGGGTCTGCTCTTATAGTAACTGAGTTGCCGTATCAGGTTAACAAAGCAGAACTGGCGATTAAGATTGCTGATTTGGTAAAGAATAAAATTATTGACGGTATTTCCAATATTCGTGATGAATCTGATAGGCGTGGTATGCGTCTGGTGATTGAATTAAAACGTGGCGAAATTCCGAGTGTTGTATTGAATCAGTTGTTTAAACATACACCAATGCAGAGTTCTATCTCATTTTTAATGTTAGCACTTCTTGATAATAAGCCTATCATTTTTACTTTGAGACAAATAATAGAAGAGTTTTTATATCATCGCAAACAGATTATTTATAAACGAAGTCTGTTTGATCTTAAAAAAGCACGTGCTCGAGAACATATATTAGCAGGGTTTATTATTGGTTTGAAAAATATTGATGAAGTCGTGGCAATCATTAAGCAGTCTCAAGATGCATCACAAGCTATCTCGCTTATGTATAAACGATTTTCATTAACCAGTGAACAAAGCAAGGCTATCTTAGAGATGCGTCTCCAACGCTTGACTGGCTTAGAGCAAGAAAAAATTTATACAGAAATAGAAGAGATCAGGCTGCTTATTATTAGATTGGAAGCCCTTATTGCAAATGAATCTCTTTTAAAAGAGGTAATTGGCCAAGAACTAGAAGAGATCAAGCAGATGTACGGAGATGTCCGTAAAACTCGTATCGAAGGAGCTCTTGATATATTAACTGAAGCGGATCTTATTCCTGATGAAGACATGGTAGTGACGTTGACCACCAAAGGGTATATTAAACGAGTTCCTCTTGATGTGTATGGCGCACAGCATCGTGGAGGCAAAGGGAAAATGGGTATGGTTACCCTTGAAGGTACCGATGATTGGGTACAAGATCTTTTTGTTGCAATGACCCATGATATGCTTCTCTTTTTTACTAATTTAGGTAGAATTTATAGTCTTAATGTATTTGAAATTCCTGAAGCATCACGTACTGCTCGCGGTCGAGCTATTATTAACTTGTTACCATTGCAAGATGGTGAGCGTGTAGTGAAATTATTATGTACCCGAGATTTAGAAAATAAATATGTGGTTATGTTAAGTAGTCACGGCATTATTAAGCGTACGGATGCGCAAGATTTTAGCAATATTCGTACAACAGGAATTCGTGCAGTTACCCTCAAAGAGGGAGATGAATTGGTTTTCTGTGCGTTAAGTTCTGGTAATGACTCTATTATCATTGCAACAGCTAAAGGGCAAGGTATTAGATTTGAAGAACAAGAAGTCAGAGAAATGGGACGCCAAGCAATTGGGGTAATCGGTATTCGTCTAAAGAAAAATGATGTGGTAGTGGGCATGGAAGTCATAAAAGAGAATGGCCAAGGAGATATTCTGTTCGCTACAGAAAATGGGTATGGTAAAAAAGTTTGCTTTACTGATTTTAGGGTTGCTCATAGAGGTGGCTTAGGAGTAAGAACTATTCCAACAGATAAACGTAATGGCACTGTTGTTGGTCTCACGGTGGTTACGCAAGAATCAGATATTTTACTTATTGATCAAGCAGGTAAAATTATTAGACTGCCTGGTAGCGAAGTGCGAACTATGGGTCGTCAAGCAAAAGGGGTTCGTTTGGTTAAGTTTGATGAAGGACAAAAGCTCGCTTCAATAGCAGCGTTTGAAGAGCACAATACAGAATCTGAATCAGGTGTTTTGTCGAATTCAAGTTCGAGCACCGGTGTTGATAATACAAATACTGATAATAATGATAAGAAAAATATGCGTGATGCGGGCGATATAGACATGCGTGAAGATGTTGAATTTATGTCAGGCGATTTAGAGCGAGCAGATTCAGACGTTGAAGAGTTTGAACAAGATGACCAAGATATGCTTGAAGAAGAAACAGAAGAATCTGATATAGATTTTGAATAACTATCAGAAAAACAAGAGAGATCAATAGATATAATACTTATGTTACTAAACTCATGCTACTAAATAATCAAAAGAAACGTTTTCTGGTCTTACACCTTTCTTTAATTGAAGGTGTAGGACCAGCTACTATAGATACTATTATTGAAACTGTTAAAAGTAGGCAATCGCTACCGGCGTTGTCAGGGGTATTGATCGAAGAAGCTGGTGAACAAGAATGGCCAGCAGAATATTGGTCTGACGTATATCAATATACCGTATCTGACTTTGTCCGTATGGGAATTTTGCCTAAAACAGCAGAATTAGTAAAGGCTGGCTTAGCTAAGCAGGCTCTTTTAGACCAAGAGTTATCGTATATTGATGCTCATGGCATTGAATGGCACACTATGTATGATACAGAGTATCCCTTTTTGTTAAAGCATATTTCGTATCCGCCAGCCGTTTTGTATGCTAAAGGAGCGCAACTTGCTGTACACAAAAAAACTATAGCGCTCGTTGGTTCTCGCGCAGCGGATGCTTATGCAAAACAGGTTGTTGATATTTTTGTACCTGAACTTGTTGCTTCTGGTTGGTCTATTGTAAGTGGCGGTGCATTAGGAGTCGATAGCATGGCTCATACAGCAGCAGTCGCTACTGGTGGACGTACGGTGGTAGTTCTCGGTTCTGGCCTTTTACGGCCGTATCCACGGAGTAACACAAAGCTTTTTAATCAGATTGCAGAATCAGGCGGTACGATTGTCAGTTCTTTTGGATTGACTATTGATCCTATGGCAGGTAATTTTCCTGCGCGTAATCGTATTATTGCAGGACTTTCTTCGGGTTGTGTTGTTGTGCAAGCGGCGTATAAGTCAGGTGCATCTATAACAGCACAATATGCCCTTGATAGTGGACGTACCGTGTTTGCAGTGCCCGGTATGATCGATAATCCTTTATCGGTTGGTTGTCACAAATTGTTACAAGAAGGTGCGTGTGTTGCCACTTCAGCGGCAGATATTTTGAAAGAATTGGGTGAGTCTGTGCCGTTAATAGTGGCAAAAGAAGATAAAAGTGTTGTAGAAAAAAACATGCATCTATTTTCTGGTAAACCAGCAGAGCTTTTAAAAAAAACTAATTCAGAAAAAAACACTAATTCAGAAAAAAATAGTATTTTGAAAGAAGCAGTTGTCTTGAAAGAAAAAAAGTCTTTGACGCTTGAAACACAGGGAGCTGTATCGGAAAAAAAGGTACCTGGACTAGAAAAATATGCGTCTGCCTATTCCGTAGATTCTACCGAATCCCGTCTTTTGTCTTATTGTTCAAGCCCCTATTCTCTTGATGAGCTTGCTCAATATATTAATCTTGCCCCACAACAGATACAGCAAATTTTATCAGATATGCAGCTTGATGGTCATATTACTCAAAACTTTGCTGGCTTATGGATTCGTATTTAAGCTCGAGTTACTCATAGAGCAGAGCGTATTAAGAATTCCCCAATTTTATACCCCACCAGAGCCATCGAGCAATCAGAATTAGCCGTCTAATTTTACAATGTATCGATATACTGTTATTGTTAAAATATATAAAAATAGAATATATATTTATAACAATAAAGACTTTTTAAATAAAATTGGGAAAAGATTATTATAAATATAGACACGAATAAGAGATAAAAATAGATTGAGGTGGGAGGATTTTTCATGGTGTATCGATTAATAGTCGTTTTAGTTCTTGGTGGTATGATTGGTACTTATGTGCAGGCGGCGGATTTAGAAGGGACTATGGTTAAATTACCCACTTTTGGGGCGAGCGTAGGTGCTAATGCAAATTTAATGGGCGTTGAGCAACAACTTATAATGCAAGCAGCTGCAACTGGTGATATAGCGGCTATGCGAACATTGCCTGATGGAATTGATGTGGATATTGTAGATGAAAATCGCGATACACCTTTAACGATTGCGATCAAAAATAAAAAATCGGAAGTCATGCAGTTTTTGATTGGTAAAGGGGCTAGCGTAAACAGACATAGTGAATATGGACGAACACCCTTAATGATAGCAGCTAGATTTGGCACAGAAGAAGCTGTACTAAAATTACTTGAAGCTGGTGCTTTTAATGGTGTGAATGATAAGGATGAGTTCGATGATTGCACAGCTTTAATGGAAGCGGCTGAATCTGGCTATGGAAAAGCTGTGGCAGCATTGCTTAAATCTGGAGCTCGGCAAAATGATAAGGATAAAATGGGCTCTACAGCTTTAATGATAGCAGCTAAATGTGGCCATAAAGAAGTTGTAGAGGAATTACTTGCTGTTGGAGTTGAAGTAGATATGGGAGATCTCTATAAAGAAACAGCTTTAATAAAGGCCATTAAATCTGGTAAAAATGAAATTGTATCTTTATTGCTTACAGCCAGGGCTGATGTTAATGTGGAGGGTTGTGGTTATAAGGCTCTATACCACGCAGCATCTGCAGCAAATAAATATGAGATAGGAGCTCTGCAAGCACTGCTTAATGCTGGAGTTAGGGTTGATGTAAAGGGTAGAGATGGCTCCACAGCTTTAATGATCGCTGCTGAACGTGGCAATGAAGCGGCGGTAAAAGCATTATTAGGCGGTGTTGGAGCTACTAAAGAATATATAGATATGCACCGCGAAAAGAATGGAGGAACTGCTTTAATGGAGGCAATCAGAAGTGGAAATTGGAAATGTATAAAAGCACTACTGGATGCTGGCGCTGATATTAGTAAACCAAATAAAGATGGTTATACACCTTTGGCTCTTGCATGTATCCATAGAAATTATTTTTTGGGCTCTGATAAATGGTATCTTTTTCGATATTTGCTTAAGAAAGCAGTTGATTTTACTTGGTCTGATGAAAATGATCGTACCTTTTTAATGTATGCAGCTCAATCAGGGAGTGTTGAAACGGTACAGGCATTGCTTGAAGTTGGGGTTGATGTTAATCTTCAGGATAGCGAAGGAAGGACGGCCTTGATGTTTGCAGTAGATGCGACAAGTAAACATTATAAAGAAGAAGCTAAAGAGACTCAAGAAGCTAGAGAAATTGTTGAGAAATTACTTAAGGCTTCTGCTAAGATTGACGAACAGGACAAGCATGGATTGACAGCTTTAATGCTTGCTGCTTTAAAAAGCAACTATGAAGTCGTGAATTTGTTGCTCCTTTTTGGAGCAGACCGTACATTACAGAATGATGAAGGAAAAACAGCTGAGCAACTCAGTTATGAACGGTTTCCTTTTTCTGGTAGCTATTTTTTGCTGAAAAGAGGCGACCCGTACAGGTTTAGTCTTTATTGTGGGGAAAATCATAAGAACAAACAATGGAAGGTCCAGATTAGTCAGGAAGATCAGGTGTTCTTCAATCATATGATAGATTGCTGTAATAATGGAGCAGTAGAGAAAGCGACTTCTGCTTATAGGAAAAAACTTTTGTACTCTGAATATTTATATGGCGATTTTACCTATACAAATCCAAGTGGTTTTGTGTGTTCTAAGAGTGGTCGTTTAGAAATAGCTGCTAAAGGGAAGAGTATAGTTATAGAATCAGAAGAAGGCGATAGTGC
The DNA here is from genome assembly GCA_963719415.1 of uncultured bacterium. Classification (GTDB taxonomy): domain Bacteria; phylum Babelota; class Babeliae; order Babelales; family Vermiphilaceae; genus JAPLIS01. The sequence continues at coordinate 1,361,512 of OY970383.1, forward strand.
TATAGCGGTAGAGGCATTAGCAGCGCGATTGGAAGTAGAAGGCGAATCGCAAGCCCGATGGACGCGGGTTGGTAGTGGTTTTCTAGGACTTGGAGCAGTGGTCGGAGCCCTATCGTATTTAGCACAGAAATTTTTTGGAGGCTCTGGAGATAGCCCAGTAGGTGGAAATAGTTTGGCAGAAACAAATTCTCAAGTAGATTCAGATGCACATGCAGCGCCCGTGTTAGTTGAAGCGCAAGCGCAAGTCTTAGCGCAAGATAAAGTTGCAGACAAAATCTCTGGGATAGCTTCAAATAAAGAACTATCTGCTTCAGACCTAGATGAAGTGTTGGGGCAAGCACAAGAAGCTCTAGTCGAAGTTGGTGGCGAGTTATATCAAAGTAAGAATTCAGAAGCTGTAGAAAAAGCTCTTGTTCAAGAAGGGTCATCTGCAGCAGGTTTTATATCAGATGGAACTTTGAGTACGGTGAAAAAAACAGCATTAGGCAGTGTACTTACAGCAGGAATGTTAAAGCTTTTTCATTATTGTTACTCACAATACAAAAAAAATAGTGGGTTACGTGGTGTTAAGGGTAAAGTTCAAATGTGGGCGGAAAAAGCGCTCTATTATGCTCAACAGTATAAAAAATTGATAATGGCCACGACAGGGGCCACAGCAGGTGGTTTGGCAGTTGTTGGATTTTATCTTTTGCAGAATAGATAATAAGAGCAATAGATAATAGGTATAAAAAGTAGAAAATAGTCTAGATATATATTTATTGTTGTCAGAGGGTAGGTGATAGATTCTGGAATCGGCAATAGAGAGAAAAAGCAGGGGGAGTTGTTGTAAAAAGACAGCTCTCCCTATTTTATTATTGAGTTTTTTTTATTATTGAACGTGAGCTCTGTATAAACGATCAGTATTTTAAAGCTTTTTTTGTAAATGAGATGTTTCTGTAAAGCAGGATATAATTTTGTGTGGCCCCCCAAATTCGGGGTCCCCGCCGAGCAGGTGGGGTATAATTCGGGGTCCCCGCCGAGTAGGTGGGGTATAATTCGGGGTCCCCTCCGAGCCGGTGGGGTAAAGAGGGGCCCCACACACAGAAAGTTTTACTACGCTGTAAAACGAGTATCCAAGCTATTTTACAACCTTCTTACGTCGAGCTCGCGTTATTTATAGCACATTTATCAACAATAATAAGTTTAAAAAACGGGGAATTCTTAACGCGCTCAGCTATATGAAGAAAAGCATAAGCGAAGAAGTAGGCGCAGAATGCGAAAGCGTTAAAAAAACAATAATAAAAAATAGTCTAAAAATAAAAAAGAGTTATTAGTTGGTTGTGGTTGACAATAAGGTAAATGAGCATGATAATATTACACTAGTTGTCATATATTAATGCGCAGTAACCATGATTGGATGAAAAATATGAAGTTTAAATTGTTTTTAAGTGTAGCGGTCATATTTTTGGTGACTGCTGATTTACGGTCTGCAGATGATGGAAGTGGTTTGTTTTCGTCTTTATGGGGAGCAATGTGGGCAAAAGAGTCTCGAGAGCAGCCAATATCAGCAACAGCAGCGCATCCTCGGCAACAAGCGATGGCAGCTTTGGCGGCAGGTGAGTCGGGAGATGATGTGTTTGGTATAAATGACGATGAGCAGAGAAAGCAAGTTAGGAAGTCTGTGCAAGTAGCGCGAAAAGAAGTAGCTCGACAACGGAAGGCAAAGGACCGGCAAAGAGAAGCAGTTTTAGAGTATACATCTCGGCAACGAGAGGTAGCTTTAGAGTATGCAACTCGCCAAAGAGAGATAGCAACTAGGCAACGTGAGGTAGCTTTAGAGTATGCAGCTCAGCAAAGAGAGATAGCAACTAGGCAAAGAGAGTATGCAGCTCGTCAAAGAGAAATAGCTGTAGAGCAAGCAGCTCGGCGGCGACATGAGGTAGCTGTAGAGCAAGTAGGGCGACGGGTAGCAGGTCGACGAATGCCAATGGCAGTAGAGAGTCGGCAAGAACAACAAAATGAAGAAAGCTTGCAATTAATGTTAGCTCTTTCTTTATCGCAGCCACAAAGAGCGCGCATCGAAGACCAAGAAGATGAAGAGTTGAAACGAGTAATAGCGTTGTCGAAAGTGGTTGGCGATAATGAGTATGTAGATGTTGATAAAGTTTTGGATAATATGTATGAGGCTAGAGAACAAGAAGAGTTGAATAAAGTTCGAAAGCGGATGGGGCAAGCGGCTGCAGAAGATAAAGAGGTAGCAGAATCTCAGTTGTTGGTGAGACAAAAGAGGGTAGCTTTGCCTCGACAGTTATTGCAGCAAAAACAATCACCGCGATTGGAGTCAAGTGTTCCTGAATTTTCGCCGAGTCGGCCTCTGTTTTTAAACAAAGAAGGTGTTCCAGGTTTAGTTTCTCATGGTGAATTGCCAGGTTATTTTGCACATGTTGATGATTTTTTACCACAAGAAGACCAAGCCGGTCCGCCAAGTTATGAGGATGCTTGTAGCCAGCTTGGCTTGCCTGATTCTTCTTTTATAGCAAAGCGGTATTAAAAACTTTCCCTTTCTGGTTACTCAGGAGCCGCAATTAAGCCTTTCATAAAAACCTGGATTGTGCGTATATCTCATTTTTGATTTATTTAAATAATTCTTGTGAGAATATAAAAACGGCGCAATTTAAAAATCTTATTGCTGATTGAAGTCTTTTTTTTGTAGGATTATCATATATAAAGTGCTATTACTATTTTGGTAAATTTTATATAAAAAAGGATAAGTAATGAATATGTGGCGTAAAAGAATGGATTTTAAGAAAGTTGGTCTTGTGATTCTTGTCGTAACTATTTCAGGGGATCTTGTGTGTTGGACAAGAAAGGCAAAAAAAGAGAAAGAGAATTGTATACAGCAACTTTTAACAGAATTTAATGGCTTAATGTTGGAAAATCCTGTAGGAAAAAGAAGTTTGCAGGAAAATAGAGAGTTAGCAGAACGATTACAGGATATCACCGATGAGCTTTATGAGGATGGATTTTCTGTCTCCAGTCCTTTAATTGCAAAACAATATGATGAGTTGTCAGAGGAAAAGGGAACAGCCGCGGCATCTGCACGTGAATTTAAAGAGAAAGCGCATGTATTACATAATCAAGTTGAAGAAAAAAAAGAAGAAATTAAGAGTATGGAGCAATCTATCGCATTGGCTAATAAAGCGCTTGATGAACGAATTAAGGCTTCAGAAGAGCTGAATAATCTGTTGAAAGAGACTCAAGTAGCGTTAGGTGAGAAAGAAAAGTTATTAGAAACGGCCTTAAATTTAAAATCTGAATTACAAAAAGAGATAGAGGGGTTAAGAAAAAACTTAACAGATTGTCGAGCAGAGTCTCAAAAACAATTAAAAGCTTCTGAATTAAAAATACAGGAACAGGTTGAGCAAATAGGAACGTTACAAAGACATATTGCTGCAACAAAAGAAAGGATTGCAGAGATAGCCATGCAAGAACAGAAAGAGGCTCGGGAAAATAGCGAAAGAGAGAAACAAGAGCTTGCCAAAAAAGAAGAATTAGAAAAAGAAAAAGATTTGGAAAAAGAAAAAGAGCTTGAGCAAAAAGAAGAGCATGCACAGAAAGAAGGGCCTGAGAACAAAGAAGAGATAGCGAAAAAAGAAGAAATAAAAGAAGAGAAAGAGACTGAAAGTAAAGCAGAGCATGCACAGAAAGAAGGGCCTGAGAACAAAGAAGAGATAGCGAAAAAAGAAGAAATAAAAGAAGAGAAAGAGACTGAAAGTAAAGCAGAGCATGCACAGAAAGAGATGCCTGAGAATAAAGAAGAGATGGCGAAAAAAGAAGAAGTAAAAGAAGACAAAGAGACTGAAAGTAAAGCAGAGCATGCACAGAAAGAGATGCCTGAGAATAAAGAAGAGATAGCGAAAAAAGAAGAAGTAAAAGAAGAGAAAGAGACTGAAAGTAAAGCAGAGCATGCACAGAAAGAGATGTCTGAGAATAAAGAAGAGATAGCGAAAAAAGAAAAACCTGAAGAAGAAAAAAAATCGGGCAAAGAAGAAGAGAAAAATGGTCAAGACATGCCAGAATGGCATCAGCAACCAAAAGAGTAGCAACCAAAAGAGTAGTAAGCAAAAGAGTAGTAAGCAAAAGAGTAGTAAGCAAAAGAGAGATTTTCGAGAGAGAGATTGGTGGGATATAAGTTTGGTATAATAAAAGCGGGATGGTGTTTAGCCATCCCGCTTTTAGGTACTTAGTCTTGCTTTTTTAACATAAAGCTATGTGTATATCGTTAGTTCCACAAGATACCAATTTTACCAAAGACTTCCCATTGCGATACAGCGAACGAATGGCAGTTAGAATCACAAGAAGTTGTTTCTTTTGGTTCGCAACCAACTTTATTGTTAGTTCCGAATTCAACTTTACCACCAAGGCCAAAGAACGGTTCTATACCTTCTTCTCTTTGTACTACATAGCCAAGACTACCATAGACTGAGTGACTTATAGCACTCGTTTTTTGTTCCATGTTTATATCGCTTGCAGATAAGAATTTAACCGGGCTAGAAAGGAAAATCTGTTCTGCAGGTGTTTCACCATTACCAAGCAACTGTTGGTCGCCGTCGGTAGGGTGAATCGTTGCATGTTGCGGATTATCAATTTTTGCATTGGTAAAATCTAAACCATTAGCGCCTGTGCTAATCGTAGCTTTGCTTTGAGAAAATGGAATTGCATAATCAAATTGATCGGTTTCTGCTATTCCTGTTATAGATGAGTCACCAACGAGTGCCCATGTGTTTTTGTCAGCAGCAAGTTGTGGGCCACATTTGTCACTGCAGCTGATTCTTTCACAAGATTGGAACCATAGGTTGTAACCAAGATCAGCAGTGAATCCACAAATAGTGTAATTGAACCATAGAGCCCAATCAATTTGTGCGCCAATGCTCACGTTTACGTCTTGTGCTGTTAAGTTAGCAACTGGCATGAATTCATTACCAAATTGGTACACAGGATCTGTGCCTTCTGTAAGACCAGCTTCAGTGCTACCTTGGAGACCGTTAGTTGTTGGGCTAACCATTCTAGCAGCTAACATATAACGACTCATAGGACCATTTGCCGCTAAGTCAAATACACGATTTTCTCTAGATTTAAATAAGTGAGTTACAGCGATATCACTGTAGATACCTGCGTGTGAGTCTCCATCTTCAGTTTGCCAGAATAAGTAGTGACCAGAGAAACCAGCACCAAGTTCCCATTTCTTGCCGTTGCCAATTTGTGGGCCAAACAAGTATTGAGCGCTAACTTTAGGACCTGTTGGTGCAGCACCAGTTAAATAGATACCAACGTGGTAGGTGTCTTCAAGTAAGAAATCCCAACCAAAATCGGCTCGTAGTTCACCAAAACCATTTCTGGTAAGACCTGTGCCACATGATTTTTCGCAAGATTCAGCTGAATCGTTTTTAAATCCTAGCATTTTATGGAAACGAAGAGGATTTTGGATAACGTTAACTTCAGTTCCGTCTGGTCCGTACTCTATGAAAGATTCTGGTGGTGTATCACCTGAAAAGAATGATTGAGCATTTTTAAGTACATCGACACTGTCAGTTACCTGGTTTACGGTTTCAGTTACTTTTAGATCCCATTTAGTACTAACAAATGGACCATAGAGTCTGAAATAAGCACCACTGAGCCATCTTTCAAATCCAACACGGAGATTGAGATCAACTATGAAGTTAGAAATAGTTGGTTTAAAAGCTAAAGTACCATCAAAATCAATACCTAGATAGAAATCATTAGCACGCCATGCCATTGCATCACGATTTTCAACGTCACTACCTTGGATTTTGACCATTAGACTTGAATCACATCCTTTGTTGCAGAACCATGAAGAAGATTTTTCTCCTGGCATACTGATTAAGCTATCACCAAAAATTTCACGTGCAAGGCTTTCAGCATTCATAGATCGAGAGTAAGCAAATGTTGCTGAAGCATCACCGTATATGCTCTCATCCATATCCGCTAAATGAGTGGCAAAACTTCCGGGAACGGTGAGAACATTTCGGCGAGCTATATCTACGCCTTGTGGTCTAATTCTAACTTGAGAAGCTACTGGACTTATTCCCTGAGCGGTCATAGCGCTCATGAGTAAAGCCGTAAAAAAATACTTTGTAAACGTTTGTTTCATATTTAATTCCTTTAACAAAAATAATCATTACCTACTACCGTAAATCGTGTATTCTGCTTTATTTTAGTCGCCATCTCCTTTTTTATGGGGGTTTAGAATGTATCACGTAAACTTTCCTATTCATGAGGTAGGGTAGTATATTTATTTTTTTTTGAAAAGGATTAATTGTATATTCGCTCTCGTAGTGGGAGATGAGATGCTTTTTTGTTTTTTTTTTTCTAAGTCAAGCATTCAATCAAGACTATAAGATGATCTGTTTTTTTTAAATCGTTGCAATTTGTCAATAAATACTGATACATTTGTATTAGAAGTATTTTAAAAATTATACAAAAGGAAGGGTTTCTATGTTAAATAAAAAAAACAGTACATTATTGATCGTGGCTTTGGTCGGCTTTGGGCTTTTAGGTGATCTATCAGCGGGAACTAGAAGAACACCAGCAAAAACACCGGCAAAAACGCCAGGGACCCCTTCGCAGACTGATGAAGCAAAGAGGCTCGCTGAAAAGAAAGCTTTAGAAGAGAAAGAAAAAGCTGAAGCAGCAGCAAAAAGAAGAGAAAGAGATAAAGAACTTGCAAGAGAAGCTGCAATGGGCAATGTGGAAACATATGATAAGCTTTTAACGAAACTTTATTTAGAAGCACACCCTGATGTACAAGCAATGGAAGAAAAAATGCTTGCCAAACAAAAAGCTTTGAAAGATGAAGCTGAGGCATACGCAAAAAATCCAAAATTGCCTAAGCCGTTAGAGAATCCTATACCTGACAAAGAATTTACTGATGCGCTCGTTAAAGGTGTTTCCACTATATTTGTAGGAAGTAGATATAATACGAATAAAGATGAAGGAAGACTTGGAGGATTAGTAGGAGATGGTTTTGCTGCGTTAGGTAAAACTGACGGTACTGGTTATGCGGAAAAGAAGGCGAAGTATGATGATTTTGCAAAAGATATGAAAACTTTACGGCTACAAGAAGAACAGATTATGAGAGCTTCTGGTGGTAGAGGTAGAGGCGGTAGAGGTCGAAGCTAGATGATAGGCGATGGTTAACTGCTCGTATAATCACCAAAAAAGTTGAGGATAAAGAGTATGGAAAAACAGAAAAAAAAGAAGCTTTTGGGTTATGTTTTACCGGTACAATTACTTTTGGTTGTAGGTATGTTTGGGGTAGTATGGCATACGCATGCATCTCGGCAGACAGACCGATCAAAAGATAAGTCGAGTACTGGTGAACAAGATTCAAAGAAAACAGATAACACAGGAACTGATGCGGACAAGAAAAAAGAGGTTACTGTTGTTACCAGTAGCAGTAGTGCAGGTAAAAGTAGCTCAGCTAAAAGTAGCTCAGCTAAAAGTAGTAGTACTGGCAAAAGTAGTAGTGCTGGCAAAAGTAGCAGTACCGTTAGAGGTCAATCAGGTGGTAAAGGTAGACGAGATATGTCTGCAGGGGAAATGGGAACTATGCCAACAAAGAGAGGACCAAGAAGAAATAATACTGAGCAAAAAGAAGAAGATATCTCGGATATGAGTGTTGAAGAATATAATCAGCATTTAAATAAAAAAATGGATGAAGTAACGACTAAAAAAGAACCATATTCTCAACGGTTTACAGAATTTACCGGCCTTGTAGAAGATACAAAGCCTCAAGTAACTGATGCAGATCATAAGGAAAAAAAGGAGTTATGGGAGCGATTTAGAGCGGGATTAAAGGAAGCTTTGAATGTGTAGTAATGTTGAATGTGTAGTAATGGTGCATGTGTAATAATGTTGTCTAGTAATAATGTTGTCTAGTAATAATCTGTAGTAATGTTGATTAAAAAAGAGAGAGGAAAGAGACATGTCTTATAAGCAACAAAAATTGATTTTTTTTCTCTCTCTTGGGTTCTTTACTATGACATTTACTCTTAATAATAGCAGATCAATGGTGCTTCCTAGAGCGTCAATAGCTCATCAATTAAGCGAGAATGATTATTATATATCGTTAAAAAACGAATCGGCTCGAATGATTGATTTTTGGAAAAAGTTGAAGTGGCCGATTAGTAAAAAAGAGCGTGAGCTTAAAAGATGGAAAGTAAGAACAATGCCATTAGGACGTGATGCCATTAACGATGATGGCGAAGATTCTCGAAAAATGCAAATATGGCGTGCTGCATATGTAAAATTACAACGATATGCACGATTGCGATTTTAAATATAACTCGGGGGCCCATCGTGAGAATGGGGTATTAATCGGATTCCCGTCGCCAGATGGGGATTATAATCGTGGGAATAGAAAGGAGGTTGTCAGTATTATTTTAAATTTTTAAAAAATATTGCAATTTGAAACTAAGTGTTGGTATATTATAAATAGAAAGAATAAAAATATATTATTTTTGTGTTACAAAGAAAAGGAGCATGATGATGAGTATAAAAAAAATAGCATTTTTGATGGTTTCAATTTTTACGCTGGCAAATCTTACGGATCTTACAGCAGGCGGAAGACGACGTTCTGCAAAAAATCGTAGACCAAACCAAGTAGAAGAAAGTGTAGTCGAAGAAACGGTAGTTGAACAAGAAGAGCCAATGGCCAGAACTCGGATGAGTCCTGCGGATCATGCATCAATGTTACAAAGAGACATTGCAGCTATTTTGAATGATCGTCGTATGAGCGATCAAAATAAAGAAGCAGCGCTTAAGGATCTGATTTCACCGTCAGCGGGTATGTCAGTGGGTATGTCGGGGGGCATGAATAATCGTGCAGCTGGCATGGATAATCGCGAGGAAGGGCGTATGGTACGTTACGCAGATCCAGTGTCACAAGCAAAACAAAATGTCGAAAATTCGAGAGCACAAGAAAAAGTAGCAAGAAGACAAGTGGCGGCAGCAAAAGCAGAAGAAAAAGCAGCTGAAGCAGAACAAAAAGTAGTGGAAGCGCAAAGCGAAGCAGCAGATCAAGGCGAAACAACCGAATAAATTGAAAAAGAGAGAGTAAGTACGTATTAATGAAAATTCAGAATATATTAAGAATATATAATGTATAAAGTGAAGGAATGCGAATGATGAGTATAAAAAAAATAGGAGCTTTAGCTCTTACTCTAATAATAGCAGCTGGATTTTTAAATCTAGATGCAGGTAGACCAACAGGTGGAATTCGTTATCGAGCAAGTGATCCTCGGTCTCGTCAAGAAATAGGGCTAGAACGTAGAGAAACAGCTAAGAGCATGTCGGCGGTGGTGAACGGGATGAGAAATATATTGTATAATGATGCTTTAGATGCTGCTACTAAAATGCGATTGATCCGTGAGCAGGCAAGTTTATTTGGAAAGTCTGAAGAAGAAATACGTCAAATGGCGGCTCGTAAAGATCAAGACGCAGCGGCAAAAGTAAGAGCTCTTGATGAAGCGGCTAAAGAATTGGAAAGAAAGCAAGCAATAGCTGAAGCTAATCCAACAGACCCTAAAGCACAACAAGATTTAGTGCAAGCTAAGGCAGGATGGACTATAGCGCAAAAGGCGATGCTTGCAGCGGCTGGCGCAGCAGTTCTTTTTGGTACCACTTATTTAGGATCTAAGGCGGTAGGTAGATATGCAAAACCAGGTGAGGATTCTTGGGCAAGTAAATTTGCAAGCGTTGCGCCTGACGTGGAAGAAGCATTTAAAAATATGTCAAACAGGACTAGAGATTTTCTTGGGATGGGTGAAGGACCGGGCGCTTTTAGTAGACTTAAAGGATGGTGGAGTGGGCCAGCAGGAACAGAAGCACCAGCAGGAGCACCAGGAGCAGGAGCACCAGGAGCAGGAGCACTAGGAGCAACAAAGACTCCGGCAAAGGGACCGGCACCAGCAAGCGAGGAGAATGCGCTTAGCAGATGGTGGAGGGGTAGTAAAGCACCAGCACCAGCAGCACCAGCACCAGCAAACCCACCAGCAGCAGCAAACCCAGCAGCAGCAGAATAACCATAGTACAATAGTAGCTAATTTTAACAAGAGAGAGAGGGAGGGCGCAAGCCCTCCTCTCTCTCTTGTTTTTAGTGTCGGATTATATTGTTTTTTTGGAGCTCTCTATCAAAAATAGTCTCGAGCGTAATTTGTTGCAATTTGAAACTAAATATTGATATGTTGTAAATAGAAAGAATAAAAATAGATTATTTTGTGTTACAAAGAGAAGGGGCATGAGGATGAGTATAAAAAAAATAGGAGTTTTAGCTCTTATTCTCATAATAGCAACTGGATTTTTAAATGTGGATGCGGATAGAATGCCAGATGGGGTAGAAATAGGGTTTGAGGGTAGAGAAACAGCAAAGAGCGTGTTTGCTGTGGTGAACGGGATAAGAAGTATACTGGATAATGATGATTTAGATGCCGTTACTAAAATACGATTGATCCGAGAGCAGGCACGTTTATTTGAAAGGTTTGAAGAAGAAATACGTCAAATGGGGGCTCGTAAAGATGCTGAAGCAGCAGAAAAAGCAATTGCGCCAGCAACAACATCAGCACCAGCAACAACATCAGCAGGAGAACAAACAGCTGCAGAGAAAGCGCGTGCTGATCAAATACGTCAGCGTGTGCGATCAGAAAACGCTAGGCTGGAACAACGAGCAGTAAACTCAGTAGGACAAGTAAAACAACCATAGTACAATAGTAGCTAATTTTGGTTAGCAATATTAGTTAGCAATAGGGGGGCACAAGTCCTCCTCTCTCTTGTTTTTAGCGTTAGGTATATCGTTTTTTTGGAACTATATATTAAAAATAGCCTTGAGCGTAATTTGTTGCAATTTGAAACTAAATATTGATATGTTGTAAATAGAAAGAATAAAAAGAGATTGTTTTGTGTTACAAAGAGAAGGGGCATGAGGATGAGTATAAAAAAAGTAGGATTTTTAGCTTTTGGTCTCATAATAGCAACTGGATTTTTAAATTTAGATGCGGGTAGACGCGCAGGTAGAATTTCTTATCCGGCAAGTGATGTTCGATCTCGTACGCAGGCTGGTCGTCAGGCAATCGGGTTAGAGCGTAGAGAGACAGCTAAGAGCATGGCTGCTATAGTGAATGGGATAAGAGATATATTGTATAATGATAATTTAGATTCTACTACTAAAATAGGAATGGTACGTGAGCAAGCGACTTTATTTGGAAAATCAGAAGAAGAAATACGTCAAATAGCAGATCATAAAGATTCTGAAGCTGCAGCAAAAGTAAAAGCTCTTGAAGAAGCAACAAGAGAATTGGAAAGAAAACAAGCACTAGCTGATGCTAATCCAGAAAACCCTCAAGTACAACGAGAATTAGTGCAAGCTAAGGCAGGATGGAGTAGAGCGCAAAAGGCGATGCTTGCAGCGGTTGGTACAGCAGCTCTTTTTGGTACCACTTATTTAGCGTCTAAGGCGGTAGATAAATATGCAAAACCAGGTGAGGATTCTTGGGAAGTAACGAAGAGATTTGCAGAATTTGCACCTGCGGTGGAAGATGCATTTAGAAATATGGGAACTACGACTAAAGATTTGCTTGGACTGGGTGAAGGTAAGGGTGCTTTGACTAGAATTCAAGAATGGTGGAAAGGTTCAACGGTAGAAGCAGAAAATAGAAAGAAAACAGAAGAACAGAGAAAAGAAGAACCTAAAGAACAAGCAGAAGCAAGACAAAATAAAATTAAAAAACAAGTAGAACAGCGGGAGCCAAGAGTAGAAGAAGCTCGAGCACAACAAGCAGCAGCAGAAGCAGAAGCAGCAAGAAAACGCAAAATACAAGAACTACGGGTATTAGGAAAAGAACAAGAAGCAGCAGCACGAGCAGCACGAGCAAAAGTAAAAGCAGCAAAAGCAGCAGCAGAAGCAGAATCGGGAGCAGAAGCAGAATCGGGAGCAGAAGCAGAATCGGGAGCATAACAACCATAGTACAATAATAGCTAATTTTGGTTAGCAATTAGTTAGCAAAAATAAGGGAGGGCGCAAGCCCTCCTTTTTCTTGTTTTCAATGCCAGCAATATCGTTTTTTGGAGCTATAAACGAACGCAATATTGTTGCTATTTGAAATAGCGATCGTTTATATTGAGTAGTATAAAGACTTTTTTTTGAATAAAAATGTGTGTAATTAGTATGGTTAAAAATAAGATAAAGATACTTGGGAAATAAAGTATTAAAAATAATAGAGGGAGTGTAATCATGATACAGAGAAAAAAAATAGGAGCTTTCGTCCTTGCTTTTATTCTAGCAACTGGATTTTTAAATCTAGATGCAGGTATGGGCGTCCGTTCTACGCAACTTCGAAAACCATTTCAAAAACCAGTTTTACTTCCAAATCAGACTATTAAAAACGGGACTAGGATGGTTGATAGAAGAGTAATCGGGCAAGCCGGACAGGCTAGAGAGAATAAAGGGTTCTGGGAGAGTGTACAAGAGAAGGGGCTGATTGAAGGATTGAAATCGTGGTGGAATGGCTCTCAAGAGGTTAGAGCGGATAAGGTAGAATCAGCTAAAAGAGAGCAAGCTCGTGAGCTGCTAGAAAAAAATGCGGTAGCGCGTAAAACTGCCGATGGCATAGAGCAAAAATTACAACAAGAGACTGATCCAAGCAAAAAGGCTTGGCTTACAAGTCAGTTAGAAACTCTTAAACAATTTATGGTAAATAATAAAAAGGCGTTGGGCGCTTTAGGTGCTTTAGCTGTTGCTGCAGGTACGGCTGTTTATTTTGCACCAACAAAAGGAGCAAAATCCGCTGAAGAATTTGTAGGACAAGAGCCCGTGCTGGAGCAAGGAGTATTAGAGCAAGAGGCAGCGTTAGACCAAGCCGCTCAAATGCCAGCTAAAGAAACGCCAGAAACAAGTCTGGAGTCGCCCGGGTCAGTGCCATTAACAGGTGAAGAAACACAAACATCGTCGTTACCTTCTTTACTATCGGCAAATCAATCGCCGGCGTCTCCGTCATCGCTAGCGTTAACAGAAGGCCAAGGTCAAGAATTAACAACAGCGCCAGAAGAATCAACAATAGCGCCAGAAGAATCAACAACAACGCCAGAAGAATCAACATCGTGGCAATTGATAAAGCAATCTCTGGCAGGGCCAATATCAAACAATCTGTCTGATGAAGAATAGCAGAGCATGGCTTTGCAGCTAAAGCAAAAGGTGGAGGCGCGGAGAGAGCATTTAGCGAAGAATACAGGAATGGGAGCAGAGACAACCAGAATGGCTTAAGCGTCGCTTAGAAGATGATGCGAAGCAAAGAAAGGGAGAAAGTCAGGACGAACGTGAACGGAAAGAACGTGAGCAGAGCGCGCAGCTGCACGCAGAATGGGAGTTATGGGCCAAGCACAATGGCTTAGAAAAGGAATCGAGAAAGGTTAGTGAATAATAATATGAGTAACTAATTAATATTAGTTATCGCAATTGGTTAGCAAAAATAAGGGAGGGCGCAAGCCCTCCTTTTTCTTGCTTTCAATGCCAGCAATATCGTTTTTTGGAGCTATAAACGAACGCAATATTGTTGCTATTTGAAATAGCGATCGTTTATATTGAGTAGTATAAAGACTTTTTTTTGAATAAAAATGTGTGTAATTAGTATGGTTAAAAATAAGGTAAAGATACTTGGGAAATAAAGTATTAAAAATAATAGAGGGAGTGTAATCATGATACGTAAAAAAAAAATAGGGACTTTCGCCTTTGCTTTTATTCTAGCAACTGGATTTTTAAATCTAGATGCAGGTATGGGCGTCCGTTCTACGCAACTTCGAAAACCATTTCAAAAACCAGTTTTACTTCCAAATCAGACTATTAAAAACGGGACCAGGCTGACGGGAGAGAATAAAGGGTTCTGGGAAAGTGTACAAGAGAAGGGGCTGATTGAAGGATTGAAATCGTGGTGGAATGGCTCTCAAGAGGTTAGAGCGGATAAGGTAGAATCAGCTAAAAGAGAGCAAGCTCGTGAGCTGCTAGAAAAAAATGCGGTAGCGCGTAAAACTGCCGATGGCATAGAGCAAAAATTACAACAAGAGACTGATCCAAGTAAAAAGGCTTGGCTTACAAGTCAGTTAGAAACTCTTAAACAATTTATGGTAAATAATAAAAAGGCGTTGGGCGCTTTAGGTGCTTTAGCTGTTGCTGCAGGTACGGCTGTTTATTTTGCACCAACAAAAGGAGAAAAACCTGCTGAAGAATTTGTAGGACAAGAGCCCGTGCTGGAGCAAGGAGTATTAGAGCAAGAGGCAGCGTTAGACCAAGCCGCTCAAATGCCAGCTAAAGAAACGCCAGAAACAAGTCTGGAGTCGCCCGGGTCAGTGCCATTAACAGGTGAAGAAACACAAACATCGTCGTTACCTTCTTTACTATCGGCAAATCAATCGCCGGCGTCTCCGTCATCGCTAGCGTTAACAGAAGGCCAAGGTCAAGAATTAACAACAGCGCCAGAAGAATCAACAACAGCGCCAGAAGAATCAACAACAACGCCAGAAGAATCAACATCGTGGCAATTGATAAAGCAATCTCTGGCAGGGCCAATATCAAACAATCTGTCTGATGAAGAATAGCAGAGCATGGCTTTGCAGCTAAAGCAAAAGGTGGAGGCGCGGAGAGAGCATTAGCGAAGAATACAGGAATGGGAGCAGAGACAACCAGAACGGCTTAAGCGTCGCTTAGAAGATGATGCGAAGCAAAGAAAGGGAGAAAGTCAGGAGGAACGTGAACGGAAAGAACGTGAGCAGAGCGCGCAGCTGCACGCAGAATGGGAGTTATGGGCCAAGCACAATGGCTTAGAAAAGGAATCGAGAAAGGTTAGTGAATAATAATATGAGTAACTAATTAATATTAGTTATCGCAATTGGTTAGCAAAGATGGGGAGGAGGTGTAAGCCCTCTCTTTTTTTTTGCTTTTAATGCCAGAGATATTGCTGCTTTAGAACCATAAACGAGCGTAGCATTGTTGCTATTTGAAATAGCGATCGTTTATATTGAGTAGTATAAAGACTTTTTTTTGAATAAAAATGTGTGCAATTAGTATGGTTAAAAATAAGGTAAAGATAACTTGGGAAATAAAGTATTAAAAATAATAGAGGAGCTATAATCATGATACGTAGAAGAAAAATAGGGGTGTTAGCCTTTGTTTTTATTCTCGCAACTGGATTTTTAAATCTAGATGCAGGTAGGAGCGTCCGTTCTACGCAACTTCGAAAACCATTACAAAAACCACTTTTATTGCCAAAACAGGCTCCTCAAAACGTAGCTGGGCAGCTTGTGCAAAATAAAGGGTTATGGGAGAGTATCAAAGAAAAGGGGCCGCAAGAAGGATTGAAATCGTGGTGGTATGGTTCTCAAGCGGTAGAATTAGGCAAAAAGGAAGAAGCTCATAAGTTATTAGAAAGAAATAAGGTAGCGCTTCTAGCTAAGCATGAAATAGAGAAAGATTTAGAGCAAGAGACTGATCCAAGTAAAAAGGCTTGGTTTAGAAGTCAGTTAGAAACGCTTAAACAATTTATTGTAGATAATAAAAAGGCGTTGGGAGCTTTAGGAGCTTTGGCTGTTGCTGCAGGTACGGCTGCTTATTTTGCACGAGCAAAAGGAGAAAAATCTCCTGAGGGATCGGCTGGACAAGAGCCTGTGTTGAAGCAAGGAGCGCCAGAGAAAGCGATAGATCAAGTAGCTCAAATGCGCGTTAAAAAAATGCCAGAAACAAGTCTAGAGTCGCCAGAATCAGTGCGATTAACAGATAAAGAAACACCAACATCATCGTTACCATCTTTACTATCGACAAATCAGTTTCCGGCATCTACGTCATCGCTAGCGTCAACAAACGTGCAAGAAAAACCAAGATCAAAGTCATGGACAAGCTTTCTTTTTGCGCCACCAGTATTAGGTCAGCGCTTTCCGTCTGAGAGACAACAGCAGACCAATTGGGGAGGTGAGCAGGTCAAGGAAAAGCGGCAGTCGCTGGCTGGACAGACAGAATTGCAGCAGCAGGCAGCACAGCAGCCGTCGAACGTGGAAGAGGGATTGACCCCGCTAGAAGAGAGCCGGCCGAGGTTATTAATAGCAGAAGAGCAAGGACGGCGGGAGCAGGAGCGGCTGGCGGAACAGGCAGAACAGCAGCCGGTGCAGCAGCGATGGACGCCGCCGGAAGAGATGCGGCGGAGGTTAGAGCAGGAACGGATAGCGAAAGAGGTGGAAGAGCAGCGGCGAGAAAAAGAAAAAAAGGCTAAGCAGGAGGTAGAAGAAGAAAGTCGACGGCAGAAGGCGGAAAAGCGGTGGGAGAAAGAGCAGTACGCGGTATGGCTGCAGGAGTCATTCCGCTGAGAGCTAAATTCTATAGTTAAAGATGACATTTCTATTTCTTGATGGCTACCACGGAAAGAGAATGTGCAACTAGCTTTATTATATGTATTGAGTTTTTGTCATTTTATTTAGATACAAACTGTTGAGATTTTAAACAGCTGATATTGTTGCTATTTGAAATAATAAGCGTGTATATTTAGTACTATAAAGACTTTTTTTAATAAAAACGTGTGCAGTTATAAAGGACTTGAAAAGACTTAAGGATATAAAGTATTAAAAATAATAAAAGGAGTGGGGTCATGATACGTAAAAAAAAAATAGGAGCTTTCGCTTTTGTTTTTATCCTAGCAACTGGATTTTTAAATTTAGATGCAGGTAGAGACGTACGTTCTATGCAAGGACAAAAACCTTCTTTGCGACAAGGACAAGCTGCTCAAAATCAGATTGTAGTAACTGAAGGGTTAATTGAGAGTATAAGAGAGAACGGGCTAAGACAAGGATTAAAACTATGGTGGAATGGTCCTCAAGTGCTGAAATCAGATAAGGTAGAATCAACTAAAAATGAAGAAGCTCGTAAATTATTAGAAAGAAATGAGGTAGCGCTTCAAGCTAAGGATGAAATAGAGAAAAATTTAGAGCAAGAGAAAAATGGAAGTAAAAAGGCTTGGCTTAGAAGTCAGTTAGAAACGCTTAAACAATTTATTGTAGATAATAAAAAGGCGTTGGCAGCTTTGGGTACTTTGGCTGTTGCTGCAGGTACGGCTGCTTATTTTGCACCAACAAAAGGAGAAAAACTGGCTGAAGGATCTGCAGGGCAAGGAGCAGGATTAGGCCAAGCGGCTCAAACACCAGAAATAGGTTTACAGCCATCAGGGGCAGCTGGCTTAGTGGACAAAGAAGCACTACCATCATCGCCAGTTTTGCCAACAAACGTG
This sequence comes from uncultured bacterium, assembly GCA_963719415.1. Classification (GTDB taxonomy): domain Bacteria; phylum Babelota; class Babeliae; order Babelales; family Vermiphilaceae; genus JAPLIS01. The sequence goes on from OY970383.1 coordinate 1,378,827, forward strand.
CAAGTAAAACCAACAGGATCAATGTTAGAGCGACGGATAGGGTCTCTTTTTGGGGGACGTCGATCGTTATCAACAGATCGAACGTCTCAGCTTGAGCAAGGACAAAATAGTAACTGGGTGTCGAGCAAGTCAGTCAATGAGCAACCGAAGACTGAGAAGTTTACGCCAGAAGAAGTGAAGGTATACCATGAAGGAATTACAAAAGAACAGCAAATAGCGCTGCAAGAAGCGCAGCAAGAAGCAAGAGTGGGACAGATGACACCACTATCTCGCACAGGCGAAATAATTACAGAAGTACTTCGTCAAAAGCGGTGGAGGGGGAAGATGATTCCAGAACGGGAAGAAGAAGAGAGAAAAGCGTCGGTGGCATATTCGCAGGAGGAAGCAGAAAGCTTTTAAGGCAGCGGGAAGCCATGTAAAGAGCTAGTTTATAATATTGGATGGGTCTGGTTTATGTGCATGATAACTTTTGTATTATTCGTAAAACTTGAATGGTGATGAGATACATGGTCATGGCTTACGCGGTCCTCATAAAAAAAGCATAAAAAAAAGAATAAAAAAAGGGTGAGATTGTGAGAATAAAAAAAATAGGACCTTTGGCTTTAATGTTAACGCTAGTAACCGGATTTTTAAATCTAGATGCGGGTAGAATGCCTGGTGGGCCGAGATTTCGCGCAAGCGACCCTCGATCGCACTCAAAAGCAGGTCGTTCTCAAATAACTAAAGAACGGATTAATGAGGCGGTTAAGAGAAATGTCATAATAAAGTCTATTGGTTCTATTCTCTATGCACATATAGATAAGAGCGAAAAAATGAAACAGATAAAAGAGATGGTATCTATGTTTGATATGACAGCATCGCAGCTACAACAATATCAAAAAACACAAGAGAAAAAAGCAATGGAGCTTATTAAAGAGAGTGCAGAACAAGAGAAGAAGGTTAAAGAAGCACAAAAGAAGTTAGAAGAGATAGAAAAAGGGGGATATAGTTCGTTGGAAGAGAAAAATAAAGCATTGAAAAAAGCTAAAGAAGAATTGGTAAAAGCAAATGCTCAATGGAGTACTACCAAGAAAGTTATGGCAGGTCTCACTGCGGTTACTCTTGTTTCAGGTGGAGCGCTTGTTATAGCCGGTGGGATTACAGGATTAGGAACGGTTGGTGCTGCTTATGCGGTGGGTTCAGGAATATCAACAGCTGCTGCCACGGCAGGCGGAGCGACTATGGCTGCGATAAGTACAGCGATGTCTTGGCTGCCTTGGATTTCAAAAGGTAAGGCTGCGGTTGATACTGCTCAGCAGCTGCTTAATACAGGAGAACCTAAAAAAACAGTAACACCACCAACACCAACATCAACACCAACATCAACGCCAGCACCAACGCCAGTGCCCACAGTGCAAGCGCAAGTACCACAAGCGTCAGCGTCAAAAGGGCAAATGCCAACACCACCACAGCCACCAGTGCAAAAAGAAGAAACGCCACCAACAACGCGAGGAAGGTATGATCCTAGACGACTCTTCGGGTTGTAGTTAAATAGCTATTGTTATAGTAATGGTTGGATACATAGTCTAGATGCGTAATTTTGATAACGCAATTTTATCAGTATAGAGATAATAATGGAGAGATAATATAGGTGGCGTGATAGGGGGAAATTGGGGGTCTGCGATGCGAATATATTATAGGCGATTATTAGGGTTTGCTTTTATAGCACTAATCAGTCAAGGAATGGTGTGTGCAGTTGAGTATGCAAACTCGAAGGCAGTGACCGTATCTACACCTAATCAGGCAAGATTAGAAGGGAGACCAGGAGAAGCGCGTACATCATCGATAAGATCGTCAGAGTTTAAGCCGAAATTTGGGGCAGATCTTAAGAGTCAAGAAAGCCAAGAGGGCGATAGTCTCTTAAAGGGTGGCCTTTCTCCGGGAAAAAAGTTAAAGGGTCTTACGCTTGAATATAAAAATACAATGAGGGCAGCCGCTGTGGCGGCAACATTTTTAGCTAGTCTTCATCTGGGAAATAAGTTCAGAGCTGCTGTTAGTGATATAATTAAAGAATGGGGGCAAGAGTCTTCTAGTGTTGGTAGAAAGTTTAGAGAAGACACTGAAGAAAGAGCTAAGCAACTGGTTTCAGAACTACCGAAGCTCATTGTGTATGGGGTCCCAACAGGTCTTGTTTCGCTTCTGAAACTTGTACGCGCGAGTCCAGAATCTTTGAAACAGGTTGCTGATGCACATACTTCTGGCTCTCATTATAGCTCGTTTGGGTATCAGTAATATACGTATATATACCAAAATAGGTACTCGCAAAGCAGGCTTAATTGTTGCTATTTGAAAATTTTAACTGATATAATAAGAATTATAAAGACATAAAAATACAAGAAAAATTATATAAATAATTGGATAATTAAAAGATAATTAAAAGAATAGATGATTAAGAGTAAAAAGATTAGGTGAATAAGTTTGATGTAGGCGATTTTAAAAAAAGGAGTCTGGTTATGCAAGTGAAAAAAGTTGGATTAGTAGTAAAAATGATAATGAGTCTGTTGGGCTTTGCCCAACTTTTTTGTGTAATATCAGCAACAGCAGGACAACGACGACCGGTGCAGCAAAGACGAGTGCAACCAGTAAGCAGACCAATGGTGGCATCTCGAGGGCCGGTAGCAAGGGGAACGGCAGGTCCAAAAGTGGCAATGAGAAGGACGCCTCAACAGCAGACGGCTGATTTTTCTCAGGAAATAAAAAACATTGTTACTGGATCGGGTTCTGATGACTCTAAGTTAGCGGCATTGATGCGAAGAATTCCCGCTCCTGTTGGAGTAACAGCGAGATCTGTACCAGCAGCTGGAATAACAGAAATGGAAGCTGAAGATGTGGATCAAGAAGAGGTGCCAGCAACAGTACAAACGAGGCAAATTAAGGCAGAACAGGTTGGTTTGTCTGATCAAGAAGCAAAAGATTTGCAGCAAGAGATTGCAAACGTTAAGCCAAATACGGCAAAAATAGCGGGAACATTAAATAAAAAAATTATGGTTTCAATGTCTTTGGTCTCAAGTATTTTGGCCTACTACGCTACCAATAACAACAAAAAAGAAGTGGAAAAATGGAGTAAGAGTTTAGAGGCATTAAAGACCGCACAGCAAAATCTGATGCATAAATTAACCAGTTTATCAAAGCAAGATTTTAAAAATATTGATAATGTGGCAACTGCTAGCATGAAAGAAGCTTATGCTATTCAGGATGCTGGTGCAGCGGCAGCAGTAGTGAAGGCGGTAGATGAGATGAAGCAATCGACAGCTAATCCTGTTGCTAACAATGAGCCACCTTCGGGAGTAGAGTATGTGGGGGAGCCGTTAGAGCTTTAATGTTATTATCTAAAAAATAGAATAAAAAAGAGAGATATAAAAGCGGGAGTTACGATTATGAAGATATATAGTGTAGGTAGTAGATTAATTTTCTTGATCAGTCTGTTATTCATGGGCGGCCAATTATTTGCTGCAGAGCCAGATATGGCAGAGTTGAGTGATGCGGTTCAGCTGGCCAAAATTAAATTAAGAAGAGCGAATACTGAATTGTCTAAAGATCAGGAAGATTCAGACTTGCAAGAAGGATTTAGATTAGCACAAGAAGAGTTGGAAGAGGCAAAATTAGCGTTAAGAGTAGCCCAGAGAGAGGCTAATAAAAAGAAAGCAGCAAAAGTTCAGAAGCCAGTAGAAAAAGAAAAAGAACAAGAAAAAAGAGAAAAAGTTCCTGCCGTTAAACTTATATCAGCCCGGCCAAAAGGCCAGGAAAAAGCGGCTACTTCTGAAACAGAACCAACAGGGGTACCTCAAAAACCCATGGATAGTAAAGAGGTGAAAGATGCTGTCAGAACAGCAGCGCTAAAAGAATTAGCGGATCTTAAGAAAGAGGCAGTAGATACCGGGCTAGGATGGGAAAGATTAAGTAATAGAGCAGGATTTTTTATAGAAGAAGCTAAAAAGGTTGGGGATAAACTATTTGAGAATAAAGCTAATGAGTATAAAACAGAAGCGGATAAGCTTTTGCCCCGAACGATATGGAGAGATATGAGTCGAGCAGCAGCGTATGCTACTGGTCCGGTAACAAGTTTATTAAGTGGTGCATCTTCATTGGCAACCAAAGGTGCTGGAGCGGTGAGTGCAGCGGCGCAAAAGGCTTCAGAAAGCGCTTCTAGTGTGTGGCGTTATTTTGGTGGTTCTTCGAAAAAGATTTAATTATAGAGAACGAGTAATAAAGATCGTAAGAGAGAAATATTAGAATAGAGAGTAATGGAGCGTTATAAGCGCATATAGATAAAAAGGAAATATAATGAAAAGATATAGAGTAACACTGCTTTTTGCCTTATTATTGTCTGCCAGCATAGGGAATTATCTTGAAGCCTCTTGGGGAGAAAAGAAACTGCTGGGGTGGCTGCTGGGACGATTCTTTATAGCGTAATAGCACAAAAGCTACAAGACAGAAGGCAGGCAGGAAAAAAATTAAATGCAGAAAAAGCAAAAGAAAAAGGAAAATTATTATTAAAACAATATCCTGATACTATACAGGATGGTGTGCTACGACGAATGTTAATGAGGTTTGGGATAATGTCATCTTTTGGTGATTGGTATGGTTTGGAAAATTACATGGCGCCTTGGGTGCAATTTGTTGATGGTAATAATAATATATCAGAAGAAGCACTGACTGATCTGAAAAGATTGGCAAAACGAGTTGACGAAGGAATTGATAATACATGGACAAACCTCGTGGATGGTTGGTTTGGGAATGCTAATCCAAAGATAGCTGATGCATTGGCAACACCAGAACAGGTGGCGATGCTAGAAGAGTTTACGAATACGTCAAATGATATTGATAATATGGAAACTGGTACGGGGTCTGATACGTCGTCTACTGAGGAGACTGATATAGGGCCTGATACTGCAGGATAAGAGTTTTCTCTTTAAAAGCTGAGTGAAAAGAGGAGTTTGGATATGCAAAAGCAGAAAGTAGGTGATGTAAAAATGGTAACGCGTACAGTACTTAAAATAAGAGAGCTTAACATAGTAAAGCAGGTTTTTGAGCGAGCACGAGCATTGTTGCATGCAATAATGCAACAATGCTCATCTTTGAAACTGTTATGGAAACAGAAACGGTCGAAATCGCCAGTGCAGGTATTGATGGCGATACTAATGTTAGTGCAAACGTTTTCGGTGGGTACTATTTTTACGGGCAGAGCACGACAAGCAACGTCTCGAACATCGCCCGCAGTAGCTCGTAAAGCAGCACCAACAGTTCGTAAGACGTCTTCAAGAGTAGTAGCATCGGCGGGCAGAGGGCCGCGAGTAGCAGTGCGTAAAACGCCAGCGCAAAAGAGTACCGATTTTGCACAACAGATACAATCGATTATTGATGGTTCTGACTCTGATACTGATAAACTTAATGTTTTAAAGACATTTATCTCAGCACCGACTGCTAAAGCAGGGCAACAAGCAGTAGGACAAGAGACTGAAGAAGGAGGAGTTGCAGAGCAAGATTTGGAAGAGACACAAGGTCAGGATGTGGGCGAATCAAAAGAAAAAGTTCGTGCACCAGCAGTACCGTTATCACCATCAAGAAGCGTTACTGGAGGTGCTATCTATCCTGCTGATGAATGGCCACAAGTTCTGTTAAGCGTAATGGATGGGAATGAGATGTTTTTGGCTGTTTCAGATGTGGTGTTAAAGCATTTTAAAGATAATAATAGTAATGAAATTTCCTACACGTTAACAGATGGAGGCAAAGCACAAGTGAGTACTCCAGATCAGTGGCAAAAAATTAAAGATAAGCTTAATGCGTTTAAAGAAAGATTATTGAAAGAATCAAAAGCTATACCACAACAAGTTGTTTATCATCAGTTTGCATACGGTCAAACACTTTCACCTTTGATGGTTGCTCTTTCTAAAGATATTCCTGAATTAACAAAGTTGATTGAAGAGATGAATGAAAAACAATCGAAGGGTGGTATTACCGTAGCAAAACGAAAAAAAATGTTTCAAGCTGCTCTTAGTGAAGCTGACCAAGGGGGCGACCCAAAACAGATTTATTATGATTTGCGGGTAAATGAGCTAGAAGAATTAAAGAAAGGTGAAAAGTGGCGTGAGGTAGCTGATTTAGCAAGAGCCTTAATAGACGCAGAAAAAAATGAAAAAAAAGCAGAAAATAAAATACCATTTCTTGAAAGAAAAGCTGAGGAGTACTTGAACGAGGCAAATAAAGTTTTAAACACTGGTTTATTGAGTTTCTTGAAAAATAAGGCTTCTCAATGGGCGAGTTGGGTGAAAAGTTTTGTATGGTAGTATAGATGCGTGAAAATGGTTTTTAGGCATGATGTTCTATGAAAAGTGGGGAGGTGGAGGTTATGAATATATATAAAATGGGTATGTTAGTAGGTTTGTTATCAATGCTCGGTACGCAGCTTGTCGCAGGTGAAAAGTCCGAAGATAATTTTTTTGTTGGTCTTGCTAGGCCGCATGTTGAAAATTTTGTTGTTAGAAAAACAATGGGTTTGGCAGCTGCTGCGGTAAGGAGGGGATTGTATGGGTTGGCAACGAATGAGGGTGCAGCTTTGGCAGGCATCAATCAAGAATCATTCAGTACAATAAAAAAAATGGTGAGTTATGCACAAAATTCTTTAAGTTTTTTGCAATGGTTAAGTGGGACAAACACTTCGTTACCGATTGTAGGACTATTAGGTCAAAATGCAACTCTTCAGACACTTTTTAAGTATGGACCGGCAGCATTGGGTGGAATAGGAGGTGCCTTGGGTTAGCAGTACACAGGAAATGCTTAATGCGGCCTGCTATAGTTGATAAGGTAGGGGTTTTCATGTTAATAAAATATAATCGGGTAGCGAGCTATTGCTTACTACCCGATTTTGTGTATCGATTTTTTATTTATTCAAAAACTTTATATAGATTTTATATAAAATAGTGAGAAAAATAACTTCCAAAGGCGACTAAGAAAGTAATAAGTACTGGTATTTTAACTGGTGTGAAATGGTATAATTTAAACAAAATATTACAGATCGTAAGAACAATAAGTACCGGGTAGCCTATATATAATATAGGACCAGCGGTGAGTCCTATGATGGTTTCAAAACCGGCAATAGAGAGCGGAAGGCATGTTGCTATTACCAATAGGAGCGCGTTCGCAAAAGTTATCGTATGTTTAAAAATTTTTTTCTGTACAAACTCAGCAACAACAGCAGAAATAGCAATAGCCGTTGATAGGCAGGCTAGCAATACAGAAACACCAATGATAGCAGCTCCCCATCTTCCCATAACTTTAAAGGCAATCTCTCTAAAGAGAATATCGGGATAAACAGTGACAAAATTATGTCCATGATAAGCGCCTAAAATTCCTAATCCAATGTAGATTAAAGCAAGAAAGGATACGCCAATAATACCTGATTGCAAACTAATACGGGCTAAGAATTTTTTATCTTCACCGACATTGCTACCTAAGTTTGTTTTAAGCAGCGTAAGAATAATTGAAGCAAAAAAAATAGCACCGAGAAGATCGAGCGTTTTGTAGCCGACCATAAAGCTTGAAGTGAAAGAGTGTAGCGGCGACATGCTACTTGGCATAATTGTTTCGGCGCCCAGAATTCCTTTTACTATAATAATAATAAGAGAAATGAGAAGAATGGGACTTATTACATTTCCTAAAATAGAAACAATTTTACTTTCACGTACCGTAGCAAGAAAGGTGATTCCTAGGAAAATAAGAGCAAAGACAGCCGCCGAAAGGTAGGTCTGCTCTTGTAAAAATGCGAACGGTAAAAAAGGAGACATCATGGTATGTGATAAGGTCACAATACGGGGAATGGCAATCAAAGGCCCAATAATAAGAATGCAGGCAAATAAAAGAGACTGCCCCACTGGTTTTCCTATTCTATTGAAAAAATCATCAATATTTCCATCAAATAAGAGCATACCAACAAGACCAACTAGCGGAAGAATAACACCGGTTAGAATAAAGCCACATAATCCATATACAATATTGGTGCCTGACCGCATACCCACTTCTATGGGATACATTAAATTGCCGCCACCAAAAAGCATTGAAAAAATAGCAAGGCCTGTTGAAAGTATGTCTGACGATGAAACTTTACGCATGATTGTTCCTTTCTGAATGCGCGAGAGACCAAAAAATAGATTATCTAGAGTATATCAGGATTATTTTTTTCAGCAATTTCTATACAGTTTTTAATAGAATCATGAACGAGGCAGTAAATAGTGGTTATAGTTCGGTTGTGGATTAGTGATAGGGGTAAAAAAATTAAAGGAGAGAAAATTAAAGGAGGGAAAGTAGATAAATAAAATAGATAAAGTAGAAAATGAGAGAATATTTTTAGTATACTAGATAAAGAATATATGTTTGATACTATTTGGACAATAATATGAAAAATAATAATAAAAATATAGAGCGTTATAAAAAAATAATAGTTGATATAGTCAAAAAATATCTACCGGACTGTATAATTTATTTATTTGGATCTCGCGCTCGCCAAGACAATCGAGAAGGGGCCGATATTGATATTGCTCTGTTTGCAGGTGACGTTGCAATCTCTTTTAATACGTTATTAATGATTAGGTCGGATCTTGAAGAATCTTCGTTGCCTGTTTTTGTCGATGTTGTTGATCTTAATAGAGCACCAGATAGCTTAAAAAAAGAGGTCGATAGAGATGGTATTAAATGGGAATAAGTGGGTGATCGATGGAAATAAAAAAAGAAAAAATTAAGTTGAAATATGATAATTTTGTACAAGCAGTAGCAACTCTTAGTGATGCTTTAGATTATTATCAAGAAATTTTGCAAGATCGAGAAATAGTGCCAGATCTGAATGATAAGAAAATTTTAGCTAAAAAAAAACGTCTTCAGTTATTGATTGAAGATTCTTGTATTCAACGATTTGAATATTGCACGGATATGTTTTGGAAGTATCTAAAAATTTATTTAGAGGTAGTGCATGAAATAGTTCCAGAAATTGCGAGTCCTAAAAATAGCATTCGACTTTCAGCATCAATAGGGATATTGACTGAAGAACAAGTGCAGTTGGCTATTGAGATGATTGAATGTCGAAATATGACATCTCATATGTATTCACATGATATTGTGCAAGAAATCTTAGACCAAATGCCGGCATACCATGCACTTATGAAGCTCGCTTTGCAAAAAATGAAGCCATAACTTAAGCTATCAATAAAAACAGTCGAATATTATACTATAGATAAAATATTTTTTAGATAAAATATTTTATAGAGATATTTTCATGTTAATAAATAGGACAGATAAACTATGGCAGTGTTGAAAGATGAGATAGCGTTAGTAGCACAGATATTTCAAGAAGAGATTTCTCGAGTGCAGGATGGCATTGAGTTAGAACAACTTCGTGTTCGATTTGTCGGCAGGCAGGGGAAAATTAATGAGCTGATGGGGTTGTTAAAAAGTGCATCGCTAGAAGAAAAAAGAGAATGCGGCCCATCTCTGAATCAACTGAAACAAGAAATAGAAAAAGCACTTGCTGATAAGCAACTTTTTTTTGAACGAGCATTATCAGATAATCAAGATAAACGGGCAGGTCTTTTTGATGTCACTGCATATCGACATGAATCATTGCAGGGAAGTAGGCATGTGTACACTCTTATAATTGAACAATTAGAAGATATTTTTATTTCAATGGGATATGAGATTGCAACGGGTCCTGAGCTAGAAACTGATTATCATAATTTTACCGCTTTAAACATTCCTTTACATCATCCAGCGCGAGATATGCAAGATACGTTTTGGATGCATCTACCTCATATGCTGCTTCGTACACAGACCTCATCAGTACAAATTCGTGCTATGGAAACAAAAGGAGTTCCTCTTGCAATATTTGCGCCTGGCCGTGTCTATCGAAATGAACAAGTTGATGCTTCACATGCCTTTATGTTTACTCAGGGCGAAGGATTGGTTGTTGATAAAAATATTTCCGTTGGCAATCTCATTGCAACAATAAAAGCTTTTTTGCGTATACTTTTTGAAAAAAAAGATTTGCAGATTCGGGTACGTCCTGGCTATTTTCCTTTTGTTGAACCGGGGTTAGAGGTTGATGCATCATGTCCTTTCTGCTCATCTGGCTGCTCTGTTTGTAAAAAAACGGGCTGGATTGAACTTATGGGGTCTGGCCTTGTCCATCCAGAGGTGCTTCGTATGTCTGGTATAGATCCGACTATCTATTCAGGGTTTGCTTTTGGTTTTGGCATTGAAAGACTTGCTATGATAAAATATGGTATTAATGATATTCGTCTTTTTCATGCAAGTTCTATCGATTTTCTGAAGCAATTTTAACTAAAGTTCGCGTAATTTTTTAAACTATTATTTGTAAACAATTTTAACAGAGTATAGGTTTTGTATGCAGATTAATACAGCAATTATACCAGCAGCAGGTTTAGGCACTCGTTTTTTACCTTTTACTAAATCAGTTCCCAAAGAGATGCTTCCTATTTTGAATCGACCAGCTATTCATTCGATTATACAAGAAGGAGTTGCTTCAGCTGTTTCTCATTTTTGCATAATAACGAATGGGAATAAACCAACGCTCTGCGATTATCTACAAGAGTCTCCTGAATTAGCAGCATTATTGGCCCGTAGAAAGGCTGGTAATCAGTTGGAGAGTATCGATACGCTGATTTCATCAGCACATATATCATATGCTATGCAGTATGAGCCCTTGGGACTTGGACATGCGGTATTGATGGGTAAAAAAGTAGTTGGAGATGCTTGGTTTGGTGTTATGTTGCCTGATGATATATTTGAAACTGGCATTGAATTACCAGCACTTGAGCAATTAATTGTTGTTGCAAAAAAATATAATGCAATGGTGATTGCGGTGCAAGAGGTTGCTCCAGAGGCAGTTAGCGCCTATGGAATAGTTTTAGTAAAAAAAGAAGTTTCCGGGGGACTTTTTGAGATTGCTGGCATTGTTGAAAAGCCGACTATTGATAATGCGCCATCTCGTCTGGCTGCTATTGGTCGCTATGTGTTTTCGCCTCTTATTTTTGATGCTCTTGAAAAGATTAAGCCGGGATCGGGGGGCGAAATTCAGTTAACTGATGCGATTCATTATTTGGCCGCATCAGGCCATCCAGTATTGGCTTATGTTGTTAAAGGAGCGCGGTATGATATTGGTAATCCACTTGGCTGGCTGACGACTAATATTGCTATTGGTCTTGAAAATCCAATGTATGCACCGGCTATACGGAAAATGATAACGGAAAAGTTAAAGTAATTTTTTATAATAAGTATATATTAGCTGAGTAATTAACGTGAGCTCGACCTAAGAAAACTATAAAAAGTAGTTTTGATAGTGCCTTTTGCAGCGTGTTAAAAATTTTCTATTTGTGGGCCCCTCTTTACCCCACCTATGTCAATACCCCGGTCTTGCGTCCGGGGACCCCAGAATAGCCGGCAGGGCCCCGAATTTTTTACCCCACCTATGTCAATACCCCGGTCTTGCATCCGGGGACCCCAGAATAGCCGGCAGGGCCCCGAATTTTTTACCCACCTATGTCGGTGGGGACCCCGAATTTTGGGGGCCAGAAATAAATATACTTTACTTTACAGAAGCATTTAATTCACAAAAAAGTCGTAGAAGGCTGATCGCTTAGATCGATTTCACGTTAAATAAGAAAGACAATTATAATTACGTGGTATTTGAATTATTGCCGACGGTAGGTTCCTTGCAAAACAACGTTAGCTAAAATATGCTCATCCATATCATTTTTAAATTCTTGAGCAGTATATGTTTTGCCCTGTATGATTTGGTAGATCTGTTCAACGGACATGTTTAGAGCAAAGACAGTGAAGTTATAGGTGTGAGCTTCAGATGTTGGCGGCGGGCAAGGTCCTTGGTAATAGTCTGTTTTGTACGTTGTATTGAGAGGCTTAATATCTTGATTAAAGGTAGTTATTGGCGCTTGATCTTTTCCTGAGATATGCGCTGGAAGTTGAGTAACTGATGGTGGCATGAGCAGACCCCAGTGAGTTACTGTGTGACCGACCACCGGTTGGGCATCAGGATCATCAACGAGTAATACATAGCTTTTTATCGCATCGGGTGTATCAAAATGCCAACTAAGTTCCGGAGAAGTATTAGCACCATCACACGTATACTTTTTGTTTATAGGGCCGCCAGCATTAAATGAATTGCTGGTGATTGATCCCGCTACTTTTTGATCGTTGTTCGTTGTTAATTCTATTTTTTTAGCGACTTGGGTGATTGTTTTGAAATAGAAAAGCATGAACATTAAAAGAAGGACAAGCAGTATTGTTATTATCATAAATTTTTTCATGAGATTCTCTTTAATGAGTATATTTTTAATATGTTTTTTATTTTTAATATATTTTAAGAATAGCATATTTTTCGATCTGAAAAACAGAGTTTTTATTTTAGTTTTGCTTATGTTTATTTTTATAGAGCAAATTTATCAATAATCTTATCAACAATAACAAGTTTAAAAAAAACGGGGAATTCTTAACGCGCTCAGCTATATTAATGCCAAAAAGCTATTTTCAAACGAGTTATGGCTGAAATTGTTAGCTTTGCCGGGAGGATTCAAAAACAGCAGCCTTTTGTTGCAGTTTGAAATATTTGTATGATAGTATAAATATGTTAGATAATTTTTAGATCTGTTATTTTTATTAAATAAGGAGAACTAGTATGTCGCAGTATAAAAAAAGGTTATTATCGATTTCCGTTGTTATGCTTAGTGGCCTGAGTGGATTTTGTTTTACCATGTACGGTGATGAGGCAGGAATGGATGCTATAGCCATGCCTATGTCTAGCGAAACAGAAATGGGCATTTTACCGATTTTTGATGAGTCTGGTAGGATTATCGATACCCCAACGGGTCGTCTTGAACTGGTTAGGGCATTACGCCCTCAGTGGCGTCAGAGTCATGCAGAACCAGGTAAAAAAGGAGACTGGAAAGCTCATGAATCACCACCACAAAGAGGAAAAAAATCACCTGAAGAAATGCAAGAAAAACTTAAGATGAAAAAGGAACAATTTGCAGCATTAGGTAATGAAGCAATAATAAAAAAAGTAGAAGATATTAACAATATGAATCTAAGAGATCACCTCAAGTGGAGAAAATTAAATCATCTAGGGCGTCTGATAAACGACGAATTTGATAAGCTTGATTATGTGAAATATCCAGGTAAATTTAATCCGGCAGAGATTTCTGCACAAGAAGATATGGCTTTTGATGAAGCACTTAAGCATATGCATAACGCAAAAGAAGGTGTTCGAAAATTTGGTGATCGAAGACATGGCGATCGTCAGAGTTACCACAAAAGAAAAGAATGGCGTGGAGAAAGACCAGTAGAACCGATAATGGGAGGCTGTACTTCGTGTGGCGTAAAGTAGGTATGGTATTGAGGTAGGAAAAAGATACGAGAATGAGAGGTGTTCAGTTTTAGCATGAAGAGATAGAAATTTCTAGATAGAATATTTTATCTGTGCGTAAAAGGGGGATCTTATGATACGACCTATAAAAAAAAATCATACTAAAACTATGCGTTTTGATGAATATTATATGTTTCTCCGTGATACGCATCAGCACATGAAATCGCTGCTAGATAAATTATCTGATCAGCAAAAAGAACATCTTTATTGCCAGGTTATTTTAGAGACTGAACCACCCGTTGATAGTATTTCATACGAAGATAAAAAAGATGCATGGGAAGCGTTTACCGAAGATTTAAAGCATTCTTTAAAGGTTTAAGAGAGGGGATATTTAAAGAAAGTTTATGTCGGGAAAATAGATTTATAAATAGAGTTATTATGGCCCCGCATGGGGCCATAATAACGTGTAAAAGTGTTGCTATTCTATACCTGTTTGGGTTTATTTATCCTAAGTTTTACTATCTATAGCTGAGCGCGTTAAGAATTGCCTGTTTTTTTAAACTTGTTATGGTGGATAAGATTATTGATAAGTTTGCTAGTAGAGTCCCCGCAGGGGGCTATACTAGGTGGGGTTATTTATCAGCGCTTTGCTCTATAAAAAAAGGGTACCTATGCGTATATATTATTTCGTACACTATTTTACGTATTATTTTTTACCTTATTTTGCTTTTTTAAGTTTGGCTTTATCGATAAGTTATTCTAACTTTGTACATTGTTCTCCGCATTGTATGGCGCATTCACATGAGTATCATGATTATCGTCCCGTAGGAACATGTCTTTGTCCTTGTAGTACGGAAAAAGAGGGTAAATGTGTGCCTGGCAGGCACGGGCAGGCTTGTGGTCATCCACAGGCTGCTGGTTATGGAGCGAATGTATCGCCCGTTGTTATTGTGGGTAATTCAAGTGCCATAACGAGCATGGGTAATGGTGACGCGGGTAAGAGTAGGTTAAATTTTAATTTTTGGAATAGCCCTAGCGAGCAGCTTGGGCATTTAATACAACAAAAAAGATCGATGCCAATAAACAGATAGATAGAGCTGAGCGCGTTAAGAATTCTCGCTTTTTTTAAACTTGTTATTGTTGATAAAATTATTGATAAGTTTGCTAGCATAGCCCCTGCGGGAGCTAATACTAGTTGGGGTTTTTTTTACTCCATCTTGCGTCCGGGGACCTCAATACCCCGTCTTGCGCCGGGGAGCCCAGAATAGCCGGCAGGATCTCGAATCATACCCCACCTACTCGGCCGGGACCTCGTCTTTGCTATAGAATTAAGTTTGCTTTTCTAATATATGCTAAAAAAAATTAATCTAGAGGCGATAAACAAACAATCGCCTCTAGATTAGGAATATCTAAGCTTATGTCTCTATACTTAATCTTCAATAGCTCCCAGAGCTACTCCCTGGGTAAAGGTTGCATGTTTTTGCATTGCACGATCAACAACTGTATTGACTAGTCCTATAGTTATCACCGCAGGATTAAGAATATCAGTATCAGTTTTGATAGTATTAATGATACCCTCTAAGTCACCATAGGAGAGCCCTTTAGTTTTCTCTGCAATTAAGCTGATTATGCTCTCAGTTAAAATTTTGTGTGCAGAATCAACAAGAGACTTTTCATTCTGCTTTCTATCCATCAATATTTTATCTTTGTATAATTTCAATGTATTCGCTCGTTGAACTTTTGATGGAAGCGGCATTTCAATTAAATCGTCGATACGTCGATACATAGCAGAATCTAAAGCATTGTGGTGATTTGTTGCAAATACAAGCATAAATTGTGAGCTACGTTCACCAGTGTAATTTAAGAAGTTATTTAATAGTTGATATGCTTTGTTTTGAGGATCCATATTTTCTCGTTTTGATAAAAACGTTTCAGCTTCATCGATGAAAATCATTAAACCCTTACTTTTCTTGGCCCATGCGAACAATTTATCAAGTTCTTGAATGCCATCTCCATCTTTAAACTTGGAGAATGAAGAACCGCTCATCATCGCAAATTCAAGGCCCGAAAGTTTTGCAAGTTCTTTGGCAAACATAGTTTTACCTGTTCCAGGAGGACCATACAACATTATGTTTCTATATTTAACATTGGTATAGCCGGCTTTAATTTTTTGGTTAATTATTCGTGTTGTTTTTACAATGTTTGCACATCGTGTTTTTAAAGCTGCGCTAAACTCCATTGTTTTTTTCATTGTTTCTTGTTCTGCAGATTTGAAGATTGATAGAGTTTTTTGAACGATGCTTTTTTTTGATGATTCAATGATCAATGTTGGCAAATAAAAATTACTTATCATATGAGGAATTGCATATTTTAATACAAAGTAACATCCACAAGCGGTTACGATTATACCACAACCAAAAAAAAGATTTTTATGTAAAAGTTTATTTATAATTTTTGCGTTAAAAGTATTAGCTGCAGTTCCGATACTTTGAGCTAATTTTCCATCATTAACAAAGGCTTTTTGCATATCTTCAGCTATTTGGTCTGTCGCTTCATTTAATCCAGCGCCAAAATCAGCTGCTGTTTCGCGTAACTCGCCTCTAACTTTTTTTCCTAATGCCTGAAGAGGACTCATAAACGCTTCGGCTATATTTTCCTTATTTTCTACAACGGCTTTAGCAATATGTCTTATCGGATCTGAGTCTTTAAGTTCTTTCCTAACAGCTCCAATGCCACCTTTCACGAAAGCTGCGGCCGCTTTTTCGGTCAACTTTTCGGCTTTCTTCTCGTCTTTTGCGGTAAATTCTGGTATAAGCCAGTTACTATATACCTGTTTTGTAGAAAATATCGCACAAAATAGTAACGATAGAGTGACTATTTTTTTCATACTTTATTTCCTCTATTTCTATTGTTTAGCTCTATTATTTTCTTATTTGCTCAATTAACAGTATAGAGCAATATAAAAAAAGCGTCAAATAGAAATAATCACCAAAAAAGCTCTGCATTAGGCTTATTT
This sequence comes from uncultured bacterium, assembly GCA_963719415.1. Taxonomy (GTDB): domain Bacteria; phylum Babelota; class Babeliae; order Babelales; family Vermiphilaceae; genus JAPLIS01. The sequence goes on from OY970383.1 coordinate 1,395,266, forward strand.
TTTATGATTCTATTTTTATGGCGCTTTAAAAAAAAGGGGGAGAGGGGATAAGTAACCTATTTTTTTCGCTATTTTATTCTTTTTGGGCCGAATACAGACAATTTTCATAGATAACAGGTTTTTAGAATGTGTATGTGCTGGATTTGGCCTGTCTTAGGTATCGTATTGGTCAGATGCTGCAGGATATCGACAGATAAGTAAGATAGCGGTATTCTTATCTACAAGTATTATTTGAATATAACTACGTCTGTTAAGGGAGATATAATCCAATGTCAGGACATAATAAGTGGTCCCAAATTAAACATAAAAAAGCAAAAGAAGATGCAAAAAGAGGGGCCGCCTTTACCAAAGTAATAAAAGAGATAACAGAAGCAGCTCGTGAAGGTGGCGGAGACCAAGATGGTAATGCACGCTTGAGATCTTTGTTGGAAAAAGCTCGTCTGATTAATATGCCGGCAGAAAATATAACACGAGCAATTAAGCGAGGAACAGGAGAGTTGCCTGGTGTTAGTTATAGCGCATTGACCTATGAAGGATATGGCCCTAACGGAATGGCAGTGATAATAGAAACACTTTCAGATAACAAAAATAGAACCGTAGCTGAGTTACGTCATTTCTTTTCTACGAAGGGTTGCGCACTTTCTGCAACCGGATCGGTGATCTGGATGTTTGAAAAAATGGGTGTTGTGCAGGGAGCAGGCGCCGTTACTGAAGATCAATTGCTAGAGATTCTGTTGGATTATTCTGTTCATGATATTAAAGTTGAAGATAATCAATTTTCTGTTTTTTGTGATCCTAAAGAGGTTGAGCAAGTTCGTTCAGTGCTCAAAAAAGAGGGATTAACAATAGAAGATGCTGAATTTGAATGGGTGCCGAAAGTGACGGTGCCGCTGGGTGGTGAACAAGCGGATACTGCTATTTCTTTCTTATCAGAATTGCAGGATCTTGAAGATGTTCAACATGTCTACGCTAATCTAGCATAATTAACTATGAGCATAATTCATTATTTGAAAGAGTAATCTATGATACAGAGCATGACTGGATTTGCATCCAAAACAGTTATTCTGGCAACGGGCGACAATAGTAGTAATAATGGTAGTAATGTATCTAATTCTTCATCTATTACTATAAGTTTAAAATCTGTTAACGCTCGTTTTTTTGAGATTAATTTTCGTATTCCTTATCAGTTATCAAATTGGGAAACGGAATTAGATAAGCTATTAAAGAAAAAATTATACAGAGGAAGTGTTCAGGTACATATTCATGTAGCAGATCCGACTATTTTTAAGGATGAAGTACGGCCTATGCTTCAGGTTATTCATGGATATAGAGAGGCTATGAAAACTATTGTAGCCGAATGTGGTCTTGGTAAAGAAGAAGTACGCCTTGATCATCTATTGCAGATGCCTAATATTTTTATTGCTGAAGATCGTTTTATAGATGCTCGTTTTAAGGCTGATTTTTTCGAGCAGTTTGTATCGGTTATTGATAAAATGGTAGAAGCCAGAGAACAGGAAGGGGCAGCGTTGCTTATTGATATGCAGCAGCGTATAGCAGTTATGACTGAAGAAATGAGTCATGTTGAAGCGTTAGCGACAGGGTTAATAGAGAGGCAAAAAGCTAAAGTTGTGTCGGCTATGCAAGAGTTTGAGGGTCAAGAAAACGCACTCGCAGATACGCGTAAAAATGCCCTGTTTGCCTATCTTGATAAAATAGATATCCATGAAGAGATTGTTCGCTTTAAGAGTCACATAGAAAGTCTTACGAAGCAGTTTGGAGCTGTTGGTGTAGAAAAAGGTAAAAAATTAGATTTTACGCTGCAAGAACTTGGTAGGGAAATAAATACAATTACGGCAAAATGTTCTGATGCAGAAATGAGTCTTCATGCGATTAATATTAAAGTGAATATTGAAAAAGTGAGAGAGCAGGTGCAAAATATCGTATAAGCTTAAGATATAGGTTAACTTTTTTTAAGCAGAATAATTTTTTGACACCATTAAATTTTTAGTGGGCTTTTGTTTGTAACTTTTTTTGTTTTGGTGTTTGTTTTTTTGGAAGGTCTAGGTAGCACTAGACCTTCTCTGATGAGGATATCACTGATTTTTTGCTGGTATTTCTTGTGTTCTATCAATTTGCACAAAAGAATATCGGCAGCTCTGGGACATGTTAGGGCTTTTTGAGCTTCTCGATGTTGGCGAGCTTTTTTAGATTTATTTTTTTTTCTTTTTTTCGCATCTTGAGTTTTTTCGAAATCAAAGATACTGTTTTCTATTCCTTCGAAGTTTCCACGCTTGAACTTAGCTGTTGTTGAAAATCTTAAAAATTTGTTTTGTTTTTTTTCTGTTTTGGGTGCATTCGTGTCTTTCAGGATTCCCTTAAGGGGTGAACGTGGGTGGTCTTTGGCTATAGGAGTTGTAATGGAGACTGCGTTTTTTTGATCTAAAGTTATTGGCTTTTTGTTTCTTTTTTCGGCTTTTTTTTGGAGGGGAGTTTTTTTTTCTGGCACATTTGGGATTTTTTGTTTTAGAGGTAGGTCTTTTTGGGTTTTCTTTTTCTCTTCTTTCACTTGTTCAAGTACATTTTCTTGAAGTAAGATTTTTTCGAGCAGGGTTTTTCGTATGATATCTGGTACCACTTTATTTTGCCTATAGATTTGGGTTGCCAGACTATTTGTTTGGGCTTTTTGGGCATCGGCTTGGCGTTTTAAGTCCAGGAGAGCAAGGGCGGTCTGAGTTTGGGTTGAGAGAGCAGGGTTTTTTGTGGCGCAAAAATTCATAAAATAGGTATTTTTGATACCAAAACTAGCTTTGCTACTAAAATCCATTTTATGAGTAAAATCTATAGCAGGTAAGTTTAAGATAAGAGAAAAGCCTATCAGACTAATTAAATATAATTTCATATAACCTTTTTTTAATTTTTATGTATGAGCAGAGATAAACGAAGAAATGCACAAAAGAGCATATTCTACTATTTATGATAATAGAAAACAGAGCAGAATACAAATGGGAAATATTGTTTTTTTCTAAAATAGCTCTTTTGGCGGGGCTTATTGTATAAATATGTCTTATGTGATCATGCCAAGACCTCACCAAGAATAGTAAATTATAATTTTTCTAGCTCGAGTGTGTATAAACAGAATATTCTGTTTATATAAAGTATTCGTACTAAAAGATATTGGCAGTAAAAGAAAACTATTAATAGCGGGATTATATATGAAAAAATATAGGTTCTTACTGGTACTATTGATACGAGCATGCGTAGGATTATCAAGTTTTTCTTTATCAGCCGATTATTTTTTTGTACCAACAGTTTCTTCTTATCCGGCTATCATATATCGTGATCCATATGGCGTTCGCTTCGGAGATAGTTCTGGTGAAGGAGTTCTTTACATGATATGTAAAACAATTATTGATAAAATTGATCATAAAAAATTTTGTTGTACCCTTCTTGGCATGATTGTAGCGGTTTGGGCGCATAGCATATGGCCAGATCCACCTGAGTATGGAAAATAATAGTGAATATGGTTGCGAGATAATTTTTTATAGATAGGGGGGCAAAGCGCTGATAAATAACCCCGATCTGTATTGCCCCCGCAGGGGACAATACGCGTAAACTTATGAACAGCAGCACGTTTAAAAAAAGCGGGGCCCCCGACGCAAGATGGGTATAAAATTCGAAAATTTTTGATACGCTCTGCTCTATCGCGTAAAAAAAATAATTATATACGTAGGTTTTACCATGAGAAATATACGCATAATTGGTTGTTTTTTAGCATTATCAGTCTCTTTAATTTCTTTTTCAAGTAATAGAGGTGAGCGTGAAGTAGTCAGTCATAAAAAAAATGTACACTCGCTATTCCCGGGAGTTAAAGCTGTTATAGCCGCAATTGGAGCAGTTCCGGCGGCCTATGTTGCTCGTTGCGTGGCTGATTTTTGTTCTATGCGTTATTTTGATAGTATTACGCAATTGGAAAATGATGATTGTTCGCATTCAGCTTCTCTTAAGCACGTGATAGGCACGTATTTAATCGCTTGTTTTACCGGACTTCCTATTTTTGCAACCTATTTGGCTGGGGTATATGCGCTTGCAGAATCTTATTAATTCTATTTAATCCTATGCTTAGAGGCGGCTATCGCTTTTTCTGAAGCGATTTACGCGTGCTGTCTAAATTGACAATTTGCGTATTTGTGATATATTTATAAATAAAAATGGACGTAATGAATATCTGTTTTTGTATATACTATAATAATATATGGAGGTTGTTTCATGAGAAAACATATACTTGCTTTATCACTTTTATTCGCTTTGATAGGATCTACAGCTTCAGCTTATCCTGCCCATGTCACTACGACGACAACTACTTATCACCGACCATATTATTGGCCTTGGAATCCTTATCCGGCTCCAGATACGGTGATATACAAAGATGATAGCTTGTCTAATCTTTTGATTTATCTAGCTCAAAAAGCGTCTTTCAAGGGAGTTACCACGTGTCTTTTTGGTGCTGCAGCAAGTTGTGCATATTATGTCGTATACACTTTGGTGGAAAACATGGAAACTGCTTAATTTTAGCATGAGTATTGTTTGCTTACTTAGCCTAAGCCCCCTTTGGGGAGCTTAGGCTATACTATTTTTTAAAAGAGAACTGGCTTTAGACATGGGGACTTATAGGTGCTCATTTTTTTTTAATAATTTTTTATTAGGGAATTCGCGTGAAATTTCGCTTGATTCTATTGTTTTGGTCATTTGTTTAAAGAAATAAGAGAGGCTGAAAGACGTGCGCGCGAAAGCGAAAGAGAATATGTAGCTTTAGCGGCACTGGTAAGGTTTGGATTTCGACAATAGAAAAAGCGGAGATAAATATATTGTAATTTCTCGCTATAGTTTTTTGTGTTATAATTTCTCGATTTTTTAAGCTTGTTTGGTATACTTTTTAATGCAACTTCTTTTGTGGCTACTTTTGGTAAAAAGAGCTAGTCATAACGAGAAGTTGCATTTTATTATACTATTTTTATGTATTGTTTTGGCGAGAGGATTTTATGATTTTATATTTAATAGTGCTATTTTGTCTTGTTAGTTTTTCTCAGGGTGATTGTAGTTTGCCCGAAGAGCAAGCGCGTGAACATAAAAGCGAAGGCGTGAGAGAAGAAATAGTGAGAGTAGCAAGAGGCAGGCAAAGAGAAATAGGGGAAGAAAGAGGGGGTATAGAAGAAGTAAGGCGAAGAAGTGAGGCAAGAAGAGCAGAATATGAAAGGCAAGAAGCAGAATTTGCGTTGAGAAGGGCAGAGATTGCTAGGCAAGAAGCAGAAATTGCGCTAGAAGAAGAAAGGGTTGAGAGAGATAGAGCAAGAATGGTGTCAGCAAGAGAAGCGCTTGAAGTAGAGATTGGAAGAGAAGCAGTAGAAAGATTGCTTGAAGCGTTTGGTAGAGGAGAAAATGTTGAAGCAATTATCGCAGAGTCAATAGGGAATGGAGCAAGAGCGAGAAGATAGTACGTTATATCGTAAGCATATACTCTCGTATCGCTATCATACCTGTTATCATTTTTATCAAGTAAGTTAATAAACAGCTTCTAATAACACATAAAAACCATGTCACAACACACTGATTTACAGCGCTCTGCATCACCAATTGTAACGCCATATACTCAATCGCAGCATTTTGCTCACTTACATTTGCATACAGATTATTCTTTGTTAGATGGCGCTATTAATATAAAAAAAGCAGTCGATTTTTGTGTTAAAAATGGCATGAAATCTATGGCAATTACGGACCATGGCAATGTATTTGGCGCAGTAAAATTTTTTCAAGAATGTAAAAAGTCTGGCATTAAGCCTATTCTGGGCATAGAAGCATATTTTACTGAAGATGCCTCTATAAAAAATGTGCAAAATAAATATTATCATTTGATTATATTAGTAGAAAATCAAAAAGGGTACCAGAATCTCTGCAAGCTCATTTCTTATTCATATCAAAAGGGGTTTTATTTTAAACCTCGTATTGATTATAACATGCTTGAGAAGCATTCTGAGGGGTTAATCGTAACGTCTGCCTGCTTAGGAGGACATATTCCTAAATTATTGATGTCGGATCAGCTTGAAGAAGCTCATAAACGTCTAGACTGGTTTGTTGATGTTTTTGGCCCTGAGCGATTTTATCTGGAAGTGCAACCAGAAGATCAGAAAGAACAGGCTTTATTAAATCAAAAATTATATGAAATAAGTGCACAACGGAATATTCCCTTAGTTGCGGCTGCAGATTGCCATTATGTTCTTGCGCAAGATCATGAGGCACATGAAGTAATGCTTGCTATTCAGACGCACGACAATATGGCAAGTACTGATAGATATACGTTTGGCGATTGTCGTGTTCATATGCGTACGCCAGATGAGATGTTAACCATTTTTAAGGGCCGAGAGACTGCCGTTTGGAATTCGGGTAAAATAGCTGATAGGTGTAATTTTACGTTTCAGACCGATAAACTTTTTTTTCCTGCTTTTGTTATCCCAGAATTATATACACCGGAAAGTTATTTTAAACAACTATGTGAAATTGGTTTTGAGCAGCTTATAGAAAAAAAATTAATTGATAGCGATAAGCGGGATGTTTATGCTGATCGTTTGCAAATAGAGATAGACCTTATTATCAAAATGGGTTTTGTTGGGTATTTTTTAGTTGTATCAGATTTCATAAAATGGGCATTGCGTAATGGAATTCCCGTGGGTCCGGGACGAGGATCAGTTGTAGGGTCTTTAGTTGCTTGGACGTTAGAAATTACTAATCTTGATCCTATTAAATATAATCTTTTTTTTGAGCGATTTTTAAATCCTGAGCGAATATCAATGCCTGATATTGATATCGATTTTTGTATTGAAGGAAGAGATCGGGTAATTGATTATGTTAAACAGACGTATGGGCATGATAAAGTCTGTAATATTATCACGTTTGGTACGATGCTTGCTAAAGGAGTAATTAAAGACGTTGCTCGTGCATTAGGATTTTTGTTTGAGGATTCAAATGCTATTACGGCACTTATTCCTGATCAGCTTAAAATTACTCTCAAAGAGGCGATTGATCAGGAGCCTCGCCTGCAAGAGATGATTGCTAATAATCCAAAAGTAAAACATCTGTTTGATATAGCTTTTAAGCTTGAAGGTTTGACTCGGCACGCTTCTAAACATGCTGCAGGTATCGTTATTTCACCAGAACCGATCGATGAGGTATTGCCGGTCTATATTCCTCCAAAAAGTAACGAGCTCGTAACGCAGTTTGCTATGAGTGAACTTGAGAGCGTTGGTTTTTTAAAAATAGATTTTCTGGGATTAAAAAACTTAACACTTATAGATCGAGTAGTAACTCTTATTAATAAGACATGTTCTGGGTCAGATTTTGTACCAGTAGATATTAATAGATTGCCACTTGACGATGTTTTAACGTTTAAACTTATTTGTGCGGGAAATACATCCGGCGTTTTTCAATTAGAGTCTACGGGTCTTAAAGAAGTGCTCCGTAAGCTACAGCCCGAAAAATTTGAAGATATTATTGCGGTTAATGCTTTATATCGTCCCGGGCCATTAGGCTCAGGAATGGTCGATGATTTTATTGAGCGTAAACATGGCCGTCAAAAAATTCATTATATATTTCATGAATTAGAATCTACTTTAGCAGAAACATATGGGGTTATTGTATATCAAGAACAGGTAATGAAAATTGCTGCAATTGTAGGTGGCTATAGTTTAGGGGAAGCTGATCTTTTACGTCGCGCGATGGGAAAGAAAAAAGCAGATGAGATGAATCAGCAACGTTCTATTTTTTTATCGCGTGCAAAAGAGCGTGAGTTTGATGAAAAAAAAGCGGGAGAATTGTTTGATCTTGTTGCTTATTTTGCCGGTTATGGTTTTAACAAAGCGCATTCAGCAGCCTATGCTCTCATTGCCTATCAGACGGCCTATTTAAAAGCTCATTTTCCTGCAGAATTTATGGCCTATCTTATTTCGTTTGAAGTAAGTGTGCCAGAAAAGATGGCTTTCTATTTACAAGAAGCAAAAGATATGGGTCTGCTTATTCTGCCTCCGGATATTAATTGTTCAGAAATCGATTTTGCTGTTATAGATGGAGCTCTTTTGTTTGGTCTTAATGGTATTAAAAATGTTGGTTCAGCAGCAATTGAGAGTATTATTGCACAGCGAGCTAAGGGACCGTTTAAAGATATTCTTGATTTTTGTAAACGAATCGATTTGAGAACGGCAAATAAGCGAGTAATTGAGTCATTAATTTATGCAGGTGCATTAGATTGTCTCGCTGGTAGTCGTGCACAAAAAATTGCAACTCTTTCGCAGGTTATGGAGATAGCAACTGCACATAAAAAGGATGAATTAACCGGGCAGATGGATCTTTTTAATTCTAGCTCTAAAAATAAAGGCGGGCAAGAAGGCTATGTTTTTGAAGCTATGGCAGAGTTTTCAGATCGAGAAAAATTAGAGAAAGAGAAAGAAGTTATCGGTTTTTATTTAAGTGATCATCCGTTGACTGCTTATAAAAAACAATTAGATTTATTTAATATCACCTCCTTTGCTCAGATAGTGCAGCAGGCTGCAGACTATAATGGGCAACAGGATCTTGTAGTGGTGACTTGGGGTCTTTTGAAAAATAAAAAAGAGATTCTTACTAAAAAAGGCGATAGAATGGCCTTTGTTCAGTTTGAAGATCAAGATAATGCTGCAGAAGTGATTCTATTTCCTAAAACATTTGCTAAAGTATCTTCTTGGTTAGATAATTATACCATTTTTGTTATAAAAGGTGCTTTAGATTTGACCAGCAACAAATGTAAAATTAAGGCTGATTTGTGCGTGCCATTAGAACTTGTCTTGAAAGAGTGGGGAAAGATGGAAAGAGTTGCTCTTATGTTGCCAGACACCGTGACAGAAGATATGCTTGTAGCAATTAAAAAGAGGCTAAGCAGGGGAAATGTCCAGCTTGAATGTGTAGTTCCTGAAAATGGCAAATTATTGCAAATTGCTACGCAGCATCGCATTCAATTAGATCAAGAGGTGATTGCTGATTTGGCCACACTTGGGGTTTCTCTTCGTATTTCTCTTTAATTTCAGTATTTCTCTTTAATTTCATAGCTATACCCATTCCGCTAACAATCATTAAATTGAGATCTCTGATTATATTGGCAGGAGTCTCCACCAATTTCGGGGCCCTCGATTTTTTATTGCCGTCCCCAATTTTCCATTGCCATTGAGAGATAAGTATAATTTGAGAAAATGGGCGATTTTTAACATACCCTATCATAACAAGCTTAAATCGGCGAGTTATTTCTAGTTGAATCTTTTTATTGAATCTTTTTTTAATAGAGGTATAATAAAAGAAGTAGGAAAAGATAAAAGATATATATAATAGGAGGTTTTTGATATGGAAATGAGAAAAACGAGTTTATGGATAAGTCGATCTTTTGGCTTGCTTTTTGTTTTTAGCAGCTTTGGTAATCTTATAGGAGGTGGTTATCAAAAGTCGCAGATCGCCCAGATTGCTCAAAAGGGTACAAAGTATAGCCAAGTTTCTGCATCTACGGGTCGTATGGCGACATTGCAACGTGTTTTTAAAAAGTATTGGTATCTTGCTATTCCGGCTATTGGTGCTGGAGTTTTTTGTGCACGTCAGTTTAAGAATAATAGTGTTGTGCACAATGATAAATCGAATCTAGTAGAGAGAAAGCCGAAGGCTGAACAGAGTGGCGCCGCGCAAGAAGTATCAGAGCAACCTGACCAGACTGAAGTACAGCCTCTTGAAGGAGAAGGATCGTTGGTTGAGACATCCGTATCTGTTGATGCACAAGAAGAAACACGGCCAGAGAAGTTGTTTGTTCTTGAAGATGATGTAGCGAAGTCCAGTGAGCCGACAGAATCTTTAACATCAGAGAATAACAGCGCGTGGTCGAAAGCACTACCAATAGTAGTGGGAATAGGAACAGGACTATTACTCCTAATAATAGGAAAAGAAACTTTTGGTTACTATAAAGCTGAAGCTTATTCAAAACGTGTTGGTGAAGCTTATTCAAAACGTGTTGGTGAAGCTTATCAATCGCTGAATGGTGACCTGAATCGACGCTATCGTTCTGAAAATCATGAATCGTATCAAAATACTCATCAAGCAGGTGGTTATCGAGATGTTATAAGTCAATTGTCTCAAGATGATCGTTATAAAAAGGCTTATAAAAAGGCTTATTATAGCGGGGTTCTAAGAGAATTGGTTAATAAAGGTCAAGGGGGCCTAAGAACTAGTTACTAGTCCGAACTTATTTAGTAGAAAGAGGAGTAGAGGGTGCGCAATGCCTTCTGCTCCTCTTTCTGTTGTTAGCATATATTTTGACTAGTTTTTTTTAATCTTACCTGGCTTACCACATTGAGATGGGGGTCCCTAATTTTCCATTGCCATTGAGAGATAAGTATAATTTGAGAAAATGGGTGATTTTTAACATACCCTATTATAATAAGCTTAAGTCCGAATATTATTTCTGCCTGAATATTTTTGTTTTGTTTTTTTTTAATAAAGGTATAATAAAAGAAGAAAGAAAAGAGAAAAGATATATATTTAATGAGAGGTTTTTGATATGGAAATGAGAAAAACAAGTGTATGGGTAAGTCGATCTCTTGGCTTGCTCTTTGTTTTTAGCAGCTTTGGTCATCTTGTAGGAGGTGGTTATCCAAAGTCGCAGATCGCCCAGATTGCTCAAAAGGGTACAAAGAATAGCCAAGTTTCTGCATCTACGGGTGGTAGTATGGCGACATTGCAACGTGTTTTTAAGAAGTATTGGTATGTTGCTATTCCGGCTATTGGAGCTGGAGTTTTTTGTGCACGTCAGCTTAAGAATAATAGTGTTGTGCACAATGATAAATCGAATCTAGTAGAGAGAAAGCCGAAGGCTGAACAGAGTGGCGCCGCGCAAGAAGTATCAGAGCAACCCAAGCTGACTGAAGGACAGCCTGTTGAAGGAGAAGGATCGTTGGTTGAGACATCCGTATCTGTTGATCCACAAGAAGAAATACGGCCAGAGAAGTTGATTGTTTCTGAAGATGATGTAGCGAAGCCGAGTGAGCCGACAGAATCCTTAATATCAGAGGATAACAGTGCATGGTCGAAAGCACTAGGAGTATTGGCAAGACTAGGAACGGCAATATTATTAATAAAAGCAATTATTTGGTTGGACAATCGTCTAAAACAGAATCGTATTGGTTGAATGTTTTAGCGGCTTCAAAAGTACCATCGTGAAATTCATCAAGAGCATCGAGAGACCCATAGTGGAAATTATCAAGGCGTTTTAAATGATATTGGCCCGCACCCCCGAGAAGGCCTAAGAAAGACCGAGGGAGTAATTTTTTTATAGATTCCGAATTTTAGTATAAAGAGAGTAGGAGGTATTAAGTGCCTTCTACTCTCTTTATTTTTGCTATAGTACTTTTATTAGCGATAAGTTTTTTATAATCATCGACGCCTATAGGTATTGAGGGATAGGAAGAATGGTGAGACATAGCGTTCTCCAAATAGTAGTTTTTCAGAAGTATACCAATTTTTTCTCGTTACAGAAGTATGCCAATTTTAGGAGGTTTTAGAGAGTTAAATGCTTTGCTATGTTATCGGATCTTGAAGGAGAGCGATAACATGTAGTATAGCGATAGCATGTAGTATCTCTAGGCTTGTTTTTTTATTGTCGCTGAGCAAAATTGGTATATTCTATAGTTTATACTCATTCCATAAAATTGGTATAATGTGCACTGATTTTGTGTTGCATATCTAATTGTTTGTAGAGCTCGATAATTATTTTAGTATATGTTTTATTGTTAGGATCTATGGTAAGCATATGTTCATAGACGCATGCCGCTTTAAATAGTTCTTTGTTGCTTGTATATTCTTCAGCGGCACGTTGGTAGGTAGCTAAAGCATCTTGTTTGTTGAAATAGAGAAGAATATCTGCTTCTAGTTGGATTGCTAATGCGGTATCATTTAATGAATGAGCGAGTAATTTATAGACACCAAGAGCACGTTCTTTTTCTCCTCGTGCGATACATTCTGCTAATTTGAACCATGCTACATTATAAAAATCAGGCGCATTGAGCTTCATATCTACCCTTTTACTTTTTTTTCTCAATTTTTATTATCTGTTATAGAATAATTCTTATAGAACGGTGTTATTATAAAAAATAATAATAGTAGTATCAATAAAAAGTAAGAGAAAAAATAGAGATAAAAAAATAATAGTAGTTTTTATTGCTTTAAGTTACCAATTTAAATGGTAAAACAGCAAGCGCAAGACTATATTGTTAGTGTTGAACCCCATTTTTTTATGTAACTGATTTAGACGCGTAATATAACAGGCGATATTGACTGGTTGTGTATTGGTGGTCGTTTTATAAGATCGATTATAGAAAAAAATGGTGCCGGGGGTCGGAATTGAACCAACGACGCTAAGCTCTTCAGGCTTACGCTCTACCACTGAGCTACCCCGGCATAAATATCAATAGATAAGTAATAAAAATAAGTAATAAATATTTTGATAGTTTATATATCAAAATACTGTTGTTAAGTATGATCGAATTACTTATTTTGTCAAGAGGGTATTGATAATTGGGTGCAATGCCGACATTGGATCTTAATACTCTCAAAAAAGCCATAGTTTGAGTATTTTCTTTTAACCACCACACACCCGGTATTTTTAGTCTTTTTTGAATTGCAGAACGATGTCCACGTTCTATTTTTTTTGAACTTCAGCCCATTCAAATTCTTCAATTGTTAGTTTGCCAAACTAGTTTTTTTTGTGTGTTTAATAAGACTTGGATCTTTAATGCGAGTAGCTAATGCTTTAGCTTTTTCTTGATTTGAGTTTCCTGTTTCCCTACGTTTCACTAATTTGAACTATTTTTTCATTCGTTCAATGGTTTGGTTTTGCATTTGATAAGTCTTCTTTTTTTATCTTAACTACTTCACAAAACCAATTTTAGCTCGTTTATAGATGATATCAATTCGACTGATATTTTTTTGACTGATATTTTTAATTACACCCTAAAATCACCGCTAAATTGACAATGCGTAAAAGATGTTATATGTATATTTAATATATGGGATAACTAAAATCATTAAAAATTGCACTAATAGTATTTTTAATGATTTTAGTGGTGAAAAAATTGTTAATGTGGAAAGGGGAAAGATGATGGTACGTATTATGCCATTATATATGTGTATATATTTTTTGGTTACATTGTCAGGGTCAAATTTGATTTCAAGTTCGGATTTAGATATAAAACTATCACGATTTGATAATGTTCGTACCTATATAGGAAATTTAAATTATAGTAAAATAGGTGTATGTGCTGTTACCGCTTTAGTGTTAATAAATGCTTATAATCATTGTTTTGGATTTAAAAATCAAGAACAGTCATCAAGAGAAGAAGAGATTAAAGAAAATCAGTCAGAAGAGGCTGCACAATATTTAAGTCCATTACGTGTTGGAAGTTTATGGGTTTTGAATAATAAGAATAAAATGGTAAAAATACAAGGGGTTACGCAGCCTTGGTTTGCCTTGGCACCACAGGATATGCGACCGGATGAAATTGAAAAAAGCAAAGAAGAAATTATTTCGAATCCTGTAAGCTTGTTAGAAAGAAATCAAGCTCCATTAGATAAATATAGAAAAGCATTTATTAGTGTTAAAGAATGTGCTGGTTTAGCACAATTGAGACAAATAGCCACTGATATTCGTTTAGAAAATAAAGGTAACCCTTTTTGGATGTTTAATGAATGTTATGGACTTTCTGCTAATGGTGTTTTTTGTAGTTTAAATCGATTGTATGATTTATCAGAATCTCGAAATAAATTTGAAAAAAAAATTTTTGAAGAGGTAGAGAATCAATCAAATATAGACGAAATAGTGGTTTGGACCGATATTGGTTCAGGTGATCTATTTCAAAATCTTGTTTTGATTACTAAAATATTTGAAAAAAATAAGAAGCCGATATTTCTTAATGGGGTTTTTATTGACCCTCATTATAAGGATTGTATTAAGGGCCTGAAATGGCTGCATAAAAAAGCACATAATCCAGATATAGATTTTAGTGGATATTATACCGTTACGAGTATCCGCGTGAATCAATTATTGCGATGGGTTGAAAAAGTATATCCTCAGCACACATTAAATATATTTTTGTATGATTCTCTGGATAAGTATGCAAAAGATAGTGCGGAGAAAAATTTAAAGACTAATATTTACACAGGGATTGATCTTGAAGGAGAAGAAAAACTTTCTGTTAGATCTTATTTAAAAGAACACGCAGAAACTGATGCAAGAAAAGCGAAAAAAGGGAGAGAAGAATATTTGTCTGGATTAAAAGGAATATTAAAACCTCATGGTGTAGGTTTCTTGCTTTCAAAAGATTATCTAGACTCAGAATTGAATGAAGATGGAGAATTGATAGAAAAGGGAAAATTGACTAATTATTGTCTTAAGATTCTTGCAGCTAATGCTCCAAGGCCAGATGATTCACAATTGATGAATTTAAATAAAGAGACATTGTTTGGACGATATGTTGTTTTGGCAGATACTTATTCGACATAAAAAAATAATAAAAGCTATTATGGTGATAATCAAAATAAAATGGGTATAATGTATGCTGTTATTTATATTTTTTAATTATTAATTAATAGACTTGGTATGCTATAGTAAAATCGGCACAGGGAGGCGGGTTGTCAGCAAGCCAATGCTCACGTAGCTGATCAATTCCCTGAGCAGTAAAGTTAATAAGTTTTTTAAAGAAATTTCGTGTTGCTAAATCATTTTTATATGCGTCGTATAGCATCGGTGTTTTAGGGGCTAATGGATAATCTGTTCCTCGTTATCTCCTGAAATTGGTATAACGAGCTTTTTTCAAGATCTGCGGGTTCTGTACCTATTGATGAAGAAAATATTAGCGAGAAGAAGATAAGAGCTTATATGCTCTTTTATAGGGAGCAATAGTATTAACTCTGATCCATTTGCTTAATGGCCATTGTTTACCTGATCTTAACGTACACCAATTCCATACGCCACGTTTATCAAGATTTCCTGATAAAGACTCGCGATCAGCCATTTGAATAATAGTATTGATGGTTGTATCGTATTTGTTCAATAATTCTTCAGGTGAAAAATGAGAATATTTTTTATAAAAATAGAGAGCAATATTTTTATAGTCCCATGTATCAAACCCATCTCCAGGCATTTTGAATTCAATTCCTTGTATCCCCTTTTGGTACCAATAAATGAGCAGTTCCCCCCAGCCGATTTGATAAGCAAGAATATCAGCAGCGCTTACTTTAACGTCTGACATAACGTAGGATTTTTGGAAGAAATTAGTTGCGTTAATGGCCCTAATCGCTTTTTTTAATCTCGTATAAGTAGATAAAATCTCGCTTGAGAGTGAATTATTTGTTCTATTTTTATTATTCATGAATAAGATACTTTAATTAACTATCCCCTGATTATACTTTTAATTTAAAATGTTACTAAAAAATTTGTTGCTGTCCTAAAATGTGTTGTTTGCCTAATAATTTTTTTATTAATGAGGGCAGTCTTGCAGCGGGTATTTGTCTGCCTCGCGCCGTTTTTTCTAAATAGCCTTTACGTAATAAAAATGGTTCATATACCGTTTCTATGGTATCAGAATCTTCACCAACAAGAGAGGCTAATGTCTCGAGTCCTACGGGGCCGCCATTAAAATATTCAATTATTTTTCGTAACAACATGATGTCTAATGGGCTAAGTCCTTCTTTATCGATGCCGATAAAGGTAAGCGCTTCTTCGACTAGTTTGTCGTCTACTATAAGTATTTCTAGCTGCTTGTTGCTTTTATCCAGCATAGACTTTGTTGTTTTTTGAGATCTATTATTTTTATCTTTTACTTGTGCGTAATCTCGGATTCTACGAACTATTTTTTTTGCTATACGGGGCGTGCCGCGTGCACAGCCGCCAATCAAAAGGGCTGACTCATGAGAAAATGATAGCGATAAGTATTTGGCTGACTGCTCTACTATTGCAGCTAATTCAGCATCTGTATAAAAATCGATTCGTTCAGTGATGCCAAATCGACTTTGTAGTGGCGCAGAAATTTTACCGCTTTTTGTAGTAGCTCCTATCAGAGTAAAAGGACTCGTTGGTAGACTCACTGATCGAGCGCCAGCTCCTTGGCCGATAATCACGTCTATGCGAAAATGTTCCATTGCACTATACAAAACCTCTTCAACATTGGTTGGCATGCGATGAATTTCATCAATAAATAATATATCGCGAGGCTCTAGGCTTGATATAATTGAAACAAGATCACCAGTCCGTTCTAAGGTTGGGCCGCTGCAGAGTTTAATGGATACACCCATTACGTGAGCCATAATTGTTGCAAGTGTTGTTTTTCCTAAACCAGGAGGACCAAAAAGAAGGAGGTGATCGAGCGGCTCGTTACGCATTTTTGCAGCTTGGGTATAGATTGATAACTTTTCTTTAAGAGTGCTTTGACCAAGGTATTCTTCAAAAGATGTAGGGTGAAAATCTAACCCCAGTTCTTCTGATGGATCTGGTGTATTATGTAAGGCTAAAAAATCGTTTGTTTCTGAATTTTTCATAACTTGTCTTATCTATTTTTAGGTTTAAGAAGTTTGCTCGTGCATAATAATTGATTGTAGAAAACCAAGACTTGCTAGGTTAATCCATAAATTAGAAATTCCATAGCTGATAAGGGGCAATGGTATACCAACTACAGGAAGCATATTCATAGTCATGCCGATATTGATAATAGATGACAAAAAAATATGGATACATAATCCAGCAGCTAATATTTGAGCATAATAATTTGATATACTTAAAATAGCAATAAAAAGATGTATCAGGAGAAAGCAGTAAAGTAAAATGACAGAAAGCACTCCAATAAGTCCAAGTTCTTCAGCAATTACTGAAAAAATAAAATCGGTACGACCTTCTGGTAAAAAATGCAACTTATTTTGCGTTCCCTTAAACAGACCTTTGCCACATAATCCTCCGGAGCCGATTGCAATAATTGACTGTTCAATCTGATATCGTTCTTTATGTGATTGGCCGGCGCCTAAAAAAACCGTAATTCTTTTTTTTTGGTAATCACGCAACAGAAACCAGAATACAGGAGAAAAAATAAGGCATGAGAAAGTTAAAATAATAAAAAATCGTTTTCCTATGCCAGCTAGCCATAATAAAACAAGTCCGGAAAAGAGAATAATAAGCGCCGTTCCTAGATCTGGTTGTTTCATGATAAGGGGACAACTAATACCAAGTACACCTACAAGAGGCATAAAAAGCTTAGACGAAACAGGATCGTTTTTGTGTAAGTAGAGGTGGTAGGTGAAAAAAGAAGGGAGCAAGAGTTTTGCTAATTCTGAGGGTTGAATTTTAAAGAAAAATAGATTTATCCATCTCTGTCCTCCCATGCCGACACTTCCCTTTATGAGAGTGAAAAAAAGGAGTGCTATGAGGCCTAAATAAAGTATATATCCCCAATACATAAAAAGACGGTAATCAAGAAAAGCGCATACAAAATAGATACAAAAACCTATTGCAAGGCCAATGCACTGTTTTTTAAAAAAAATTGAATATGGTGCTTCTGGTGAATAAGTCGCGCTAAAAATAAATATAAGGCCTATACAGCCAAGTAGAAAGGTGAGTGTATAAGGTATCCAATCGAAATAGCGAAAAATACGTATATTGAAGTACATGATAACCGATTATCCTAACAACTAATTATGCCAGTAACTAACTATTTCTGTAATATAGCTCGGTACAAGTTTAGTCGTTAATATATATCTATGCAACTATGCTTAATTGATTTTTTGTTTTTTATGAATTGGCTCATTTAATTGTTGATTTAATGGTGCTATTAATTTTTTTTTGCGTACTTTTAGTTCTTTTTCTCTTGGTCTATACGCTATATCTCTATGCCTATTTAAGAGCTGAACGGGACTTATTTCGGAAATGCTTGTCAGGGGTGAGGATTTTCGTTTTTCCCGTAAAACAAGCATTGTCCCACAGATTGTTGTTTATACGAAGAAAATAAGTCTGGCTTGGTAATTGTATCCGGTACGTCAGGCCCAATAGCTTGGAACGTATTAGCTTTGAATGGTTCTTTTAGAAATATACTCTTTTTTTGTTTGGGATATATAGGTATTTTTTCTGGGATGGGAACTAGTTTTTTTTGAAACCGATAGGGACCTTTTTGTTCTTTTAATCCAATTAATGCTTGTAATTTTTCTTTTAGAGCTTTGACTTTTTGCTCTTGTTGCCATTGTTTATATTCTTGTTGTGGTTGATTAGCTATGCTTTCTGGTTGCATATTCATGGCAGAAATAGTATCTATTGCAAAAGAGCATAATAACATAAAGAGTGAAAAGTTTTTGAAATAGGTCATGTTACGATCTTTTTCGTTTTTTGGTTCGAGAGCTATTTTTTTTAAGGTTATCTGCAGGCGTATCTTTTTGCTCGACTCTAAAGCGTTTAGGTGGAAGGCAGGTGCGTGTACGTGTATATTGCACTTGTATATTTTGTCCTGGTAGGCGATTGTGTCTGGTTAAAGATTTTGATACGGCACGATGTGAAGAGGTAGCAGATTTTATGTTAAGAAGTGCTGATACTACGTTTTGGGTAGGTTCGTTATTTTCTACGGGTAAAGGTGCAGTAGGAGTTGCCCAATGAGAAAGAAGAAATGCAGCGGCTTTTATTTGGAGATCAGCTCTTATTTGAGTAGCAAATGTGGAATTTTGGACATGTTTTTCAATTGCACGTTTTCTTTTTTTAGCTTTTATTGCAAATTTTCTCAATAATTTAGGTTTGTGTTGGCAACGGCTTTGCAGAGCGCTCATATAGGGGTGATTGTTTAAATTGTCTAAACAAAACCTATCAAAATTGTGGTTAAATAGTTGCATAGGAGATGGTTCTTTTTTTTGATCTATAGGCATAAAAAATCTTGCAACATGCTTTTGAACTGGTTTGAGGGGGTGTTGCAAGATTGGTGAAGGTTGTTCGCCAGCTATGCCATACCCAATATGCACTATGGCAATTATTAAAGAAATATAAATAAGAGAGTAGTGATGTAATAGCTTCATAGAAATCTTTCTGCTTATAGTGTTTATTTTTTTTAATCAGGTTTTATTCTTGACAATATGGTTGTGGATTTTGGAGTTGGCAGTTTTTTTAATCTTGTCTGTTGTTGAACTTTTCTGATTGTTTGTTTATAGCGGTTAGCTGGAACTTTAAATGCGGTTTGCATACGTGGCTCACCGATTCGTCCCGCTATTTCAGCAGCGGTACCAGCAACTATTATATCTTGTTCTGCTTGTTCTGCTTGTTCTGCTTGTTCTGCTTGTCTAGTTTTTGGCATAAGCAGGTTTTGGGTATTCTGTAGCAGTCGACGTTTTTTACTTTTTGGTCTGCTCGATTCGGGAGTGATTTCTGGAGCAGGTAAGTGGGAGGATAAATTAACAAGTGTATGAGCTATGTTCGTGGCTGATCGTGTCGTTAAGCGTTGTTTTTTAGTGCTTCGTTTGCTTGATGGCAGAGAAGGTTCTGTAGCAAGTAAGCGAGAGGGTAAATCAAGAAGTAAATGTGCTAAGTTTTTTTCAGTAGTTTGGAGATTAGAGACAGATGGTTGTTGCATTGTCCTGCGACGTTTTAGAGTTTTTAATTCGCTTAATGAAGTAAGAGGTTTTGCGACAGGTGAGCGAAAAGGTACATCAGGAAGCGCATCAGCAGCAGTCGTTTGAAGATTAGGGACAGGTCGCTGTGGAATTGTTTGTGTGCGATGCAGGAATAATAGAGGTAGAGGTAGTGTGCTAGAGCACGCTGGTGGGCTTGTATAGTACTTTTCTTCAGTTTCAAATCGGTAAGCTTTTTCTGTAATTGATTTGAAATTGTATTGTAGGGGATTGGAGAAATATTCATTTTTTAGCTGGATGGTAGTTTGATGATTTTGTTCTCCTCGATTAAGTAGGGAAGCCAAATAGGTGCAAGCTGTATCAGCTTTTTGAGCCCAAATAGTATAAGCATGCTGTGCTCGTTCAATTCGAGCTTTGGCGGCTTGAGCATTTTGACTAGTCCATGCGGCATCGTGAGCTTGTTTTATTTGACTTTGACAATACTGAACAATCTCAAAAGCTAATTGAGTATGATCAAAAGCTAATCGAATATGCTGTTGATCGAGTTTTATTTTTTGTTCTAAGGATAAGGGTCTCGGAGAGTGCGTATAGGTTGAAGATGATTGGGGTTGTAATTGTGGCTGTGTTTGTAATTGTGGTTGTGTTTGTAATTGTGGTTGTGTTTGTAATTGTGGTTGTGTTTGTAATTGTGGCTGTGTTTGTAATTGTGGCTGTGTTTGTAATTGTGGCTG